>CAVYKN010000021.1:0-100933 GCA_963769115.1 uncultured Acidimicrobiales bacterium | reverse complement strand
GATGGTCCAGCGGCAGCGCGGCGGCGTAGCCCGCGACATCGGCCTGCCCGGTGCCGAACAGCATGTCGATGCAGTGGGAGATCGAGTCGTCGACGTAGTCCTCGACGAAGCGCAGCCCCGAGCTCATGTGGAGGAGCTGCCGGAGGGTGATGGCCGAGCGCTCGTCGTCCGCCCACTCGGGCACGGGCGCCGGCGCGTCCAGCTCCAGGAGGCCGTCGCGCACGGCGATGCCGACGAGCGCCTGCGTGACGCTCTTGGCCGTCGACCACGAGATCAACGTCGTGTCCGGACCAGCGGACGGGGCGTACTCCTCGTGGACGATCTCGCCGCGATGGAGCACCAGCTCGGCCAGCGTGATGCTCTCGACGGTCCCCGACCCGCTCACACCCCGATCCTCATGCGGTGGAGCGTGGCACACGGGCCCGCCAACCGTCGGCGGTCAGCACCAGATCGGCCACCGAGCCGTCGGGCAGGCGGGCGGGCGCCCGCAGGCCGAGGTGGGCGACCGCGGGGGCGGCGGACGGCATCGTGAGGTCGTCCCCCCACCGGTGCGTGCGGTGGGCGGGCAGCCCGTCCAGCTCCAGGGGGCCGTCGCCGAGCTCGATCACGCCGTGCACCTCGCCGCGCTGCTCGTAGCCGCCTGGGACGGCCGACGCCGGCCCGGCCGCGTACCACTCCACGTCGAGGGCGATCGGCGTCGCGACCCCGTAGGCCCGGCCCAGCGCGTCCTCGGGGTCGTCGAGGGCCACCGCGTACGCCTCGTTGGCCACGGTCCACTGCTGGAACGGCGACTCGCAGATGTGGTCGGCCCAGAGCCCCGCCGAGCGCACGGCCAGCCCGGCGCCGGGCCGGGGAAGGGGCACGTCCCAGTCCACGAGGTGCAGGAGCGGGGCATCCCGACGGGTCAGTGCGGACCAGTACCAGCAGCGCCGCGCCACGGGTAGGAGGCGGAGCAGGACGATGGCGCCGAGCGCTCCGTCCCCCGCCCAGAAGGTGAACGTCCACTCCTCCACCGCGTTCGTGGCGTGCGGTCCCTCATCGGCCGCGCTCCATGTCACGAGAGGGGCTCGTAGTACGGCCCTTCGTCGGCCACCCCGGCGTTGTCCCCCTCCATGGCCGACACCAGCTCGTAGAGCGGACCGGGGATGTCCCGTGGTGCGGTCCAGTCGAAGTCGCCGGCCATGCCCGCCTCGGCCGCGAACGGGCGCAGGAACGAGAAGTAGACGTACGCGCCGCAGCGGATCTTCTCGTGCCGGTCCATGGCCGCTACAGCGCGGTAGAGGGCGGACTGGGCCGGGCGCACCGCAGCGATGATCTCGTCCATGGCGTCCGGCGGGACCGGGCGCAGCTCGCCCGCC
This sequence comes from uncultured Acidimicrobiales bacterium, assembly GCA_963769115.1. Classification (GTDB taxonomy): domain Bacteria; phylum Actinomycetota; class Acidimicrobiia; order Acidimicrobiales; family Ilumatobacteraceae; genus DASTFY01. The sequence goes on along the minus strand of CAVYKN010000021.1, from coordinate 99,575 downwards.
GGCGCCCCGTCGGTCGTGAACAGGCCGAAGGCCACGAGGTGGTCCAGGTAGTCCTCGGGCGTGGTGTAGCTGGTGCCGAAGTCGGTCACACGGTCGATGGTGACGCCGTCCAGCACCAGCGCCGCGGTGAGGTTCGAGAACGGCACGGCGTCGGCCACCTCGGACCACCAGAAGTCGCTGCGGGCGAGCTGGTAGTAGTCCCGCACGAGCAGGACCCGGCCGTCGGGAAGGGGGTACGGGCCGGTGTCGCCGGCCCCCACCCTGGTGTCGAAGTACAGCAGGAAGAGGTAGGCGATCAGCGTGGCGTTGAACCGCTTGACCGCGGCCCGCTCGTCGCCGTCGACCGGCGCCGCGCCGGCCACGAGCTGCGCCACGATCGAGTCGTCGTAGACGGGCGCGGCCCCGGTGTCCCACGCCTGGCGGGTGCCGTCGCCCCGGAACCCGCGTGCGGCCCGCTCCCAGAAGTCGAGCACGGTATGGGCGGCATCGATGTCGTCGACCGTGGACGGGTCGACCATGCGCATGACCTTGCGGCCCAGCAGCCAGAAGTTGGCGATGGACCACAGCGACACGGTGTTCACCCGGCATCCCGGGCGGCGCGACCGCCGGCCGATCTCCTCCGCCGGGAGCCGGGCGTCGATGGCCGCCATCATCTCCGGGTAGCGCAGGTAGGTCTCGACGCAGGCCGTGATGACGTAGGCCGACACGGGGATGAGGCGGGACTCGAGCGACGTCCGCTCGTCGGTGAGCGCACGTGAGATCGGCGTGTGGTAGCCGATGAGGTCGTCGACGTGGGCGCGGCGGGCGGCGATGGTTGCAGGATCAACCACGAAGGACTCCGGGTTCTCCGACGGCCGACGAGCAGTCGACCTCGACGAGCCGACCCGACGCCGGCTCGCCGTCCGGGAAGCTGCAGGCCATCAGGCACGGCACCTGGAACTCGCGGCTCACGATGCCGATGTGGCTGCGGGGCGTCCCGCCGGTGCACAGCACTCCGGTCAGCTCGTGGAAGATCGGCGCCAGGAACGTGGCGCCCGCGTCGTGCACGAGCGCGACGACGCCCTGCGCGCCCGAGTCCATGAGCTCGATGACGTCCGCCGGCGACTCCAGGACCCGGAGCTCGCCGCTCACGACCCCGGCCGTGAACACCTTGGTCCCGCTCCCGATCACGACCACGGCGGCCGACACTACGCGCGGCAGGCAGACTGTCCGCCGTGTTCCGGTACCTGAGCCTGGAGTGGATCGAGGCCCTGACCGCCGAGGTTGCCGCCAGCGCGACGATGCAGGAGGCGTCGGCCGGTGCCCGGCTGGGCGTCACGCAGGTCGTCACGGACGGGCCCGAGGGTGAGGTCACCTACCACCTCCAGGTCGACGACGGGGCGGCGCACTTCGGTGCCGGGCCGGCGGAGCCCGAGGACGTGCGCTTCGTGCAGGACTGGGAGACGGCTGTGGCCGTCGCCAACGGCACGCTCAACGCGCAGGAGGCGTTCATCGGCGGGCGCATCCGCCTCACCGGCGATCAGCAGAAGCTCCTCGACAGCCAGCCCGTGTTCCGGGCCCTCGACGGGGTCTTCAACGCCGTGCGTCCCGAGACGGACTACCGCTAGAGGCGGCCGTGCCCGAGCTGCCCGAGGTCCAAGCGCACGCCGAACGGCTGACGGAGGCCTACGCCGGCAGCCGCCTGGCCCGCTTCCAGCCGCTCACGTTCACCGCGCTCAAGACGGCGCTCCCGCCTCCCGAGCAGGCGGTCGGCCATCCCCTGCAACAGATCGGCCGGCGGGGCAAGTACCTGCTGCTCGAGTTCGCGCCGCTGACCTTCGTCGTGCACCTGATGCAGGGTGGGCGGCTGAAGGAGGACGAGAAGCAGTCCGCCAAACCTCGCGGCGGCCAGGCCCGCTGGCGCTTCGAGGACGGGCGCGCGCTGCTCCTCACCGAGGCCGGGACCGAACGCAAGGCCGGGGTCTGGTGCATGGAGCTGGACTCCCTCTTCACCGGTCCCCCGCTCGGCTCGCTCGGACCGGAGGCGATGGACGTGACCCCGGACCAGCTGGCCGCGCTGTTCGCCGAGCACCCGATGCGCCTCCACGGCTTCCTGCGCGACCAGCACTGCATCGCCGGGCTGGGCCGGCGGCTGGCCAACGAGGTGTGCCACCGGGCCAAGCTCTCCCCGTTCGCCGGCACCGGCAAGCTCGGTGTGGACGGCGCCCAGCGGGTCGTGGACGCCATCCACGCCGCCGTCGACGAGGGCCTGGCCTACGAGCGCACCCGGGAGGACATGAGCTCGTCCGCCGATCGTCCCGGCGGTGTCCACAAGCGCACGGGCGAGGCCTGCCCGGTCTGCGGGGACACGATCCGGGAGGTCGAGTACTCGAGCTACACCGTCCACTACTGCCCCACCTGCCAGACCGCGGGCAAGGTCCTGGCCGACAACACGACGAGCCGCTTCCTCAAGTAGCGCCTGCGGGTCGCTACCGTCGGGCCATGCCGATCCACCTCCGGGCCGAGCCCGGCGACTACGCGCCGGCCGTGCTCTGTCCCGGGGACCCGCGCCGGGCCGCCTACATCGCAGAGACCTTCCTCGCGGATGCCCGCTGCGTCAACGAGGAGCGGGGGATGCTCGGCTTCACCGGCACCTTCGAGGGCCGCCCGCTCTCCGTGCAGTCGACGGGCATGGGGTGTCCGAGTGCGGCCATCGCCTTCGAGGAGCTCATCCAGCTCGGCGCCCGGCGTCTGGTCCGGGTGGGCACGTGCGGGGGTCTCCAGCCGGGCATGCAGATGGCGGACACGGTCGTCGCCGTCGCCGCCACCCCCGAGGACCGCACGGTCTTCACGTACACCAACGGCGAGCCCCACGCCCCGACGGCGACGTGGAGCCTGGTGGAGGACGCGGTGCGTCTCACGCGCGAGCGCGGCACCACGGTCCATGTGGGGCCGATCGTGTCGAGCGCGGTGTTCTACGACCCCGATCCCGACCGCTTCCGGCGGTGGCGCGAGCGGGGCCACCTCGGCGTGGAGATGGAGGCAGCGATCCTGTACACGATCGCCGCCATCCGGGGCGTGGAGGCGCTGACGATCCTCACCGTGAGCGACGTCATCGAGGGCGAGGAGTCCACCCGCATCAGCGACGACGAGCTCAAGCGGGGCGTGGACGACATGATGGCCCTGGCCTGCCGGGTCGCGACGTCCGCGCCCGACGCGGCGGGCGAGGGCTCCTAGAGCAGGTCGAGCTCCCGGACGGCATCGCGCTCTTCGGCCAGCTCGGCCGCGCTGGCGTCGATCTTGGCGCGCGAGTAGTCGTCGATCTCCAGACCCTGGACGATCTGGTACTCGCCGCCCGCACAGGTGCAGGGGAACGACGAGATGAGCCCTTCGGGCACGCCGTAGCTGCCGTCGGACGTCACGGCCATCGAGACCCAGTCGCCCTCCGCGGTCCCGGCTGCCCACGTCCGCATGTGGTCGATGGCCGCGTTGGCGGCGGAGGCCGCCGAGGACGCACCCCGGGCTTCGATGATGGCGGCGCCGCGCTTGGCCACCGTCGGGATGAACGTCCCGTCCACCCACTCGTGGTCGCCGACGAGCTCGTAGGCGCTCTTGCCTCCGACCTGGCAGTGGAAGAGGTTGGGGTACTGCGTCGTCGAGTGGTTGCCCCAGATGGCCATGCGGGTGACGTCGGTGACCGGCACGCCGAGCTTGGCCGCCAGCAGCGACACCGCCCGGTTGTGGTCGAGGCGGGTCATGGCGGTGAAGCGCTTGGGGTCGAGGTCCGGCGCGTTCGACTGGGCGATGAGCGCGTTGGTGTTGGCCGGGTTGCCGACGACCAGCACCTTGACGTCGCGCTTGGCGGCGTCGTTGAGCGCCTTTCCCTGCGGCCGGAAGATCCCGCCGTTGGCCGACAGCAGGTCGCTGCGCTCCATCCCGGCCTTCCTGGGCATGGCCCCGACGAGCAGGGCGTAGTCGACGTCGCCGAACGCGACCTCCGGGTCATCCGTGCGCACGACGCCGGCCAGCAGCGGGAACGCGCAGTCGTCGAGCTCCATGGCCACGCCCTCGAGCGCCTTGAGCGCGGGCGTGATCTCCAGCAGTTGCAGGATGACCGGCTGATCGGGGCCGAGCATCGCCCCGGACGCGATGCGGAACAGGAGGCTGTAACCGATCTGGCCGGCGGCTCCGGTGACGGCGACTCGGGCGGGTTCGCTCATGACGGCGAGCGTAGGCGGGCTACGGCCGCAGCGTCACCCTCCGGGAGCGGGCGCCGGGAGCGGGGCGGCGGTCGTCGTCGGCGCGGCCGTCGTGGGAGCCGCCGTCGCCGGGGCTGTGGTGGCCGGCGGCACCGTGGCGACAGTGGTCGTCGGCGCCGGCTGCTTGGCCACGTCGCCCATCGCCGCGGCCACGAGGAGGGCGTACGCGTTGGCGCCCACTGCGTTGAGGTGTGTCTTGTCATCGGCGAACCAGTCGCCGTGCATGGCGCTCTCGCCCCACCAGTCGAGCAGGCGGGCGTTCGGGTAGGTGGGCACCTGCTCGGAGAGCACGCGGTTGACCTCGGGCTCCCACGCGCGGGTGACGCGCACGTTGACCACCACCACCCGCGGCACGTCGACGAGCTGGTCCATCACGGCCCGGAAGGTCTCGGCCGACATCGGCCCGTTGTTGCCGAGGTGCAGCACGACGCCCTGACCCAGCCGTCCCTGGTCCTTCAGCGCCCGCACGATGTCGATGGCCACCTTGTACTGGCGGGAGACCTTGGCGTCGACGTAGGTGCCCGGGCCGAGCGCTTCCGACAGCTTCGACGCCGCGCCGAGCATGACCGAGTCGCCGATGGCGATGACCGGGATGGGGGGCAGCACGACGGTGGTCGTCGTCTCGACCGGCGGGAGGGTCCCCACGGCCGGGCACCGACGCCACCGTGCCGAGCGCCCCTTCGGACGGCGTGACCGTGCTGCCCGTACCGGTGCCAGGGTCGAGGCCGATCGTCGTCTGGCTGGCCACGAAGTCCTCACCGGCCCGCAGGCTCTCCTCGATGTCGCTGGGGGCCGACGGCTCGGCCCGCACGATGGCCCCGGTCAGGAGGACGAGCGAGGTCACGCCGAGCGCACCGACGAGGAAGGCCCGCCGTGAGCGCCGTGACCGCTCCTCCCCCTGGCTGGCCCGCCAACTGGCGGTCCACCGGCCGATGGCGCCGCTGCGGATGGGCGCCTCGATCAGGCGGAAGGACAGATCGGCCAGCACCAGCGTGATGGCCACGCGCAGGATGAAGACGGGCACCGGCCCGGCGTCGATGTCCACGCCGGGGCGGGTCAGGGCGAACACCGGCCAGTGCCAGAGGTAGATGCTGTAGGACCGCACCCCCAGGTACACGAGGAGGGGGATGCCGAGGCGCCGGTTGAAGCGGGCGCTCGGGTGCGCGATGGCGGCGATCACGGCCACGGAGGCCACGTCGACCAGCAGGAACCCGCCGCGGTAGAGGAAGGCGCCGCGCTCGGTCGAGAAGACGCACAGCGCCGCCAGGACCACGACGCCGGCCAGGCCGGCGATGGACACCGAGCGGGGACGTACCGGGGGCACGCCGGCCTCCAGCTGGCGCGGGTGCCAGATGACGGCCAGGCAGCAGCCGAGCAGCAGACCGCCGATGCGGGTGTCGGTGCCGTAGTAGCTGCGGGACGGGTCGATCGGCCGGTAGAGGAGCGCCATGAGCACGGCCGAGAGGAGGGCCAGGCCGAGCATGGCGCCGAACAGCCGGTCCGGGCGCTTGCGGAACAGCGCCAGCAGGCCGACCAGGAGCAGCGGCCACAGCAGGTAGAACTGCTCCTCGACGGCCAGCGACCACAGGTGGCGGAGGAGCGGCGGGCCGGTCGAACTGGTCGAAGTAGGACGTCTCCCCGACGATGAGGTGCCAGTTCATCGTGTAGGTCAGGGAGGCGATGAGGTCGCCCTTGAGGCGAGCGAGCTCGTCGCGCACGAAGAGGACGCTGACGACGCTGACCACGAACAGGAGGGCGAACACCGCCGGCAGCAGGCGGCGGGCGCGTCGGAACCAGAAGTGCTTGAGCCCCACGGAGCCCGAGCGCCGGTGCTCGCTGAGCAGGAGCATCGTGATCAGGTAGCCGCTGATCACGAAGAACACCTCGACCCCGAGGAAGCCGCCCCGCAGCCAGCTCGGGTTGCCGTGGTAGACGATCACCGCGATCACGGCCAGGGCGCGCAGGCCGTCCAGACCCGGGAGGTACGGGACGGGCTGGGTGTACGCGCTGGCGCGCGTCGGGGAGGGGGCGGTGAGAGTCACGTCGGTCGTGGGCCGCAGGGCCGTTCGGATCCTACGGGCCCATGCTGAACTGACTGCGGCACTCACTGCTGCCGCGTGCCGAGAGCGGCACTGGATCACGCAGCAGCGACGGGAAGTCCCAGGTTGGCGTAGATCTCGCGGGTCGCCGACGAGCGGTTGAGCGTGTAGAAGTGCAGGCCAGGAGCGCCGGCGTCCAGCAGCTCGCGGCACAGCTCGGTGGCCACCTCCACGCCGACGCGGCGGACCTCCTCCGGCTCCTCGACGGCGTCCAGCCGCTCGGCCAGCCAGGCCGGGAAGGCCGTGCCCGACAGCTCGGCCATGCGCACCACCTGGCCCTTGTTGGTGACGGGCATGATCCCGGGCAGGATCGGCTTCGTCACGCCGAGCGCCGCCACCTCGTCCACGAGGCGCAGGTAGTGGTCGCGCTCGAAGAAGAACTGGGTGATGGCGAAGTCGGCCAGGGCCAGCTTGGCCGCCAGCTGGCGGCGGTCCTCGGCCCGGCTCGGTGAGCGGGGGTGGCCCTCGGGGTGGGCGGCCACGCCGATGCTGAACGGGCCCGCGGCCCGCACGTCCTCGACCAGCTCGGCCGCGTACCGGTAGTCGCTCGGGCGGCGGTCGGCCTCGTCGGCGGGCTGGTCGCCGCCGAGGGCGAGGATGTTGTCGATCCCCGCCTCCCGGTAGGCCTCGAGGATCTGGGCGACCTCGGGGCGGCGATGACCGGCGCAGGTGAGGTGGGCCATGGGCGTGATCGCCGTCTCCCGCCTGACCCAGGTGACGACCTCGTGGGTCCGCTGGCGGGTGCTCCCGCCGGCGCCGTAGGTCACCGAGACGAAGCTCGGGCCGAGCGGCTCGAGCTCGGCGATGGTCCGGCCCAGGCTGAGCTGGGCCCCATCGGTCTTCGGCGGGAAGAACTCGAAGGAGAACGTCCGGCCGGACGCGAGGAGGTCGGCGATCCGGGTCATGGGGCCCAGCCAGGCTACCTGCGCCGCCCTCCCGTTGCGTCCGGCCCCTGACGGTCAGCGCGAGAACCGGCGATTCGACGTCGATTCGCCGGCCGAGCGAAGCGAGTAGGAGCCCGCCCCTGCGATCGGGCGGGCGACGAAGACTCAGTGCCGGAAGTGGCGCTCCCCGGTGAACACCATGGCGATGCCGTGCTCGTCGGCGGCGGCGACGACCTCCTCGTCGCGCACGCTGCCCCCGGGCTGGATCACGGCCCGCACGCCGGCCGCGGCGACGGCGTCGAGCCCGTCCCGGAACGGGAAGAAGGCGTCGCTGGCGCAGCAACCGCCCTCCGCCCGGCCAGCCGCCTTCGTGACCGCGATGCCGGCCGAGTCGAGCCGGTTCTGCTGGCCGGCGCCGATGCCCACGGCCTGGCGGTCCCGGGTGAGCACGATGGCGTTCGAGCTCACGGCCGCGCACACCTGCCAGGCGAAGGCCAGCTCACGCCAGAGGTCCTCGTCCGGCTGCAGCCTTGGTGACCACCCGCCAGGCGGCGCGGTCGAGCGAGACGGTGTCGGCCTGCTGCACCAGCAGCCCGCCGTCGATGCCCCGAACGTCGAGCCCCGAGCCGTACGGCGCCGGCGCGGAGAGCACCCGCAGGTTCTTCTTCCCCGCCAGGACCTCCAGCGCCGCGGGGTCGAACGACGGGCGCCACCACCACCTCGGTGAAGACCGGCGCCAGCGCCTCGGCCAGGTCCGCCGGCACCGGCCGGTTGGCAGGCGACGATGCCCCCGAAGGCCGAGACCGGGTCGCAGGCGTTGGCGGCCACGTAGGCGCTGGTGATCTCTCCCGCCACCGCCACCCCGCACGGGTTGGCGTGCTTGACGATGACCACGGCCGGCTCGTCGAAGCGCTGGACCAGGCGCCAGGCGGCCTCCGTGTCGTACAGGTTCAGGTAGGACAGCTCCTTGCCGCCGTGCTGGACGGCGTCGTCCCACCAGCTCCGCCCGCCGGCCTGGCGGTAGCGGGCGGCCTGCTGGTGCGGGTTCTCGCCGTAGCGCAGCTCCTGGACCCGCTCCATGCGCAGGTCGAGCGAGTCGGGCAGCGGCTCGGCGTCGACCGCGGCATCGTCCGAGCCGGCCAGCCAGGCCGCGATGGCCGCGTCGTACGCCGCGGTGCGGGCGAAGGCGGCCTGTGCCAGGGCGCGCCGTGTCGGCGCCGACAGCGAGCCCGCCGTCCTCAGCTCCGACAGCACCGGCTCGTACTGGCCCGGGTCCATCACCACCCCGACGTGGGCGTGGTTCTTGGCCGCGGCCCGGATCATGGCCGGGCCACCGACGTCGATCAGCTCGATGCCCGGATCCGACGAGAACGGGTACAGGTTCACGACGAGCAGACCGATGGGCTCGATGCCCAGCTCTTCGAGCTCGGAGCGGTGCTCGGGCTGGTCGAGGTCGGCGAGCAGCCCGGCGTGGACGGCGGGGTGGAGCGTGACCACGCGGTGGCCGAGGATGGCCGGGAACCCGGTCAGGTCGGCGACGTCGGTGACCGGCAGGCCGGCGTCGGCCAGCACACGCGCCGTCCCGCCGCTCGACACCAGCCGCCACCCCAGCTCGTGCAGGCCGCTGGCCAGCTCGACGATGCCGGCCTTGTCGTAGACCGACAGCAGCGCGGTGCTCACGCCAGTGCCTCGCTCACGCGGCCACGGCCTCGGCGATGATCCGCGGGTACAGGCGGCGCTCGACGGCCTTGATGCGCTCGTGCAGCGTGGCCTCGTCGTCGCCGGGCAGGACGGGGACGGCCTCCTGGGCGAGGATCGGGCCGTGGTCGACCGTCTCGGTGGCCACGTGGACCGTGCACCCGGTGACCTTGACCCCGAAGGCCAGCGCGTCCCGCACGGCGTGCGCGCCCGGGAAGGCGGGGAGGAGCGACGGGTGGGTGTTGAGGATGCGCTCCGGGAACGCCGCGAACGCCCCCGGGCCGAGGACGGTCATGAACCCGGCCATGGCCACCAGGCCCGTGCCGGCGTCCTTGAGGGCCCGCACCACCTCGTCGGTGAAGGCCGCCCGGTCGAAGTCGGGGCCGAACTCCCGCCGCTCGACCAAACGGGCGGGGACGCCGGCTGCGGTGGCCACGTCGAGGGCACGGCAGGACCGATCGCTGACCACGACCAGCGGGTGCAGCCCGTCGGCGAGGATGGCCTCCAGCAGGGTGCCGCTCCCTGACGCCAGCACCGCCAGACCCATCGGACCGATGGTACCCGGGGTCCCCCGGTGGTCAGGGACCCCTGGGCTACCGTTTCCCGGGTATGAGGAAGCACATCTCGGTCGCCGAGCTGGTGATGGTGATCGGTGGGGCCATCACGTTCGTCTTCTCGTTCTTCAGCTTCTGGGGCGTCGGTGGCTTCCGGGTGTCGGCGTGGGGCAACGGGACCTTCCCGCTGGCCTCCATCCCGGCCATCCTCGGGGGCGCCATGCTCATCGCCGGCATCGTGGAGCAGGCGGGGTCCAAGCTCCCCGAGCCCGTCCTCACCTTCACCTGGCGCCAGATCCGCTTCACCTGGGGCATCGTCGCCGCCGCGATCATGCTGTCCTACCTGATCATGGACAAGGGCGAGGCGTCGCTGAAGGTCGGGGGGATCCTCATGCTCCTCGGCGCGCTGGCGATGGGCACGGGCTCGACCATGGCCCTGCTCGGCAGGGGCTCCCACCAGCTGGCCGTTCCCGGAGCCGACCGACCGCCGAAGGCGACCACCGCCATGCCGCCGCCCCCGCCTCCCCCGCCGCCGCCTCCTCCTCCCCCGGTGGCACAGCAGGGCTGAACGGGCGCGTCGCCGGCTTCAGTCCCCGGCGACGATCGCGGCCATCAGCTCGCCGGCCTCGGTCGGGTTGAGCCCGATCCGCACGCCGGCGGCGCGCAGCGCATCCATCTTCCCCTGCGCCGTCCCCTTGCCGCCCGACACGATGGCGCCGGCGTGGCCCATCTTCTTGCCCGCGGGCGCGGTCACCCCGGCGATGTAGGCGCTCATCGGCTTGGTGACGGAGGCGGTGATGAACTCCGCCGCCTCCTCCTCGGCCGATCCGCCGATCTCGCCGATCAGCATGATGGCGTGGGTCTCGCCGTCCTTCTCGAACTCGGCCAGGCAGTCGACGAACGACGTGCCGGGGACGGGATCGCCGCCGATCCCGACGCAGGTCGACACGCCGATCCCCTTCTGCTTCAGCTCGTAGAGGGCCTGGTAGGTGAGCGTGCCCGAGCGGGACACGATGCCCACGTTCGGGCCGGCCGTGGTCGGGACCTGCGCGATCTCGCCCGCGGTGATGCCGATGTTGCACTTGCCGGGGCTGATGATGCCCGGGCAGTTGGGGCCGAGCAGCCGGGTATCGGGGTGGTCCCGTCGCAACTGGTTGAAGACCCGGGCTTCGTCCTGGGCCGGGATGCCCTCGGTGATGCACACCACGAAGGCGATGCCCGCGGTCGCCGCCTCGAGGATGGCGGCCGGCGCGGCCTTGGGCGGGACGGCCACGAAGGAGGCATCGGCGCCGGTGGCGCTGACCGCGTCGGCGACGGTGTCGAAGATCGGGATGCCCTCGACTTCCTGCCCTCCCTTGCCGGGGGTCACCCCGGCCACGACGTTCGTGCCGTAGTCCCGGTTGCGCAGGCCGTGGAAGCGGCCCTGGCCCCCGGTCAGCCCCTGCACGAGCACCTTGGTGTCCTGGTCGACGAAGATGGCCATGGCAGGCTCCTCAGGCGGTGGCGTCGGCCGCGCCGGCCAGGGCGACGGCGGACTCGGCGGCGGACAGCATGGTCGGCTCGGTGATGAGGCGATCGGGCGCGATCCCGGCGTCGGCGAGGATGCGGCGCCCCTCGTCGGCGTTGGTCCCGTCCAGGCGGATGACCATCGGGGCCCGCAGGTCCACCCGTCCGAGTGCCTCCACGATGCCCTTGGCCACCTCCTCCCCTCGCGTGATCCCACCGAAGATGTTGATGAAGATCGAGCGCACGGACTCGTCGAAGTTGATGACCTCCAACGCCGCCGCCATCACGTCCGCGTTGGCCCCGCCGCCGATGTCGAGGAAGTTGGCCGCCTGGCCGCCGACCTGGTTGACCACGTCGAGCGTGCTCATGGCCAGGCCGGCGCCGTTGGCGATGATCCCCACGGTGCCCTCGAGCCCGATGTACTGGAGGTCCTTGTCCCGGGCGAGGCGCTCGCGGTCGTCGAGCTCCTCGGTCGCCTTGAACTCCTCCCACTCCGGATGGCGGAACTCGGCGTTCCCGTCCAGGCTGACCTTGGCGTCGAGGGCGTGGACCTCGCCCGCCGGCTTGAGGATGAGCGGGTTGATCTCGGCCAGGTCGCAGTCACCCTCGGTGAAGCAGCGGTAGAGGAGCACGAGGATCTCGGCCACGCCGTCGAGCGCCGCCGGGTTGATCCGGGCCGCCTCGGCCGCGCCGCGCGCCGCCTCTTGCGAGAGGCCGTCCACCGGATCGACGTGGAGCTTGACGATGGCGTCGGGATCCCGGGCGGCCACCTCCTCGATCTCCACGCCTCCCTGGGCGGACAGCATCAGGAGGTGCTGCTTGGCCGAGCGGTCGAGCGTGAACGACGCGTAGTACTCCTCCGCGATGTCCGAGGCCTTCTCCACCCACACCCGCTGGACCACGTGGCCCTTGATGTCCATGCCGAGGATGGCGGCCGCGTGCTGACGGGCCTCGGCGGCGTCGTTGGCCAGCTTGATGCCGCCGGCCTTGCCCCGACCGCCCACCTGGACCTGCGCCTTGACGACGACCGGGTAGCCGACCGAGTCGGCGATCGTCCACGGCCTCGTCGACGGTGACCGCCACGCCACCCGGCGACACCGGGATGCCGAAGCGGGAGAAGTACTGCTTGCCCTGGTACTCGAACAGGTCCACGCCTACTCCTTCTCCTTCGCGTCAAGGGTCTCTTCGAGCCACCGGCAGATCTCCCGCAGGGACGAGCCGGGGGTGAACACCGCGGCCACGCCCTGGTCCTTCAGCGTGGCGATGTCCGCAGCGGGGATCACGCCGCCGCCGAACACGACGATGTCGCCCAGGTCCCGCGCCTTCAGCTCCTCCATCACCCGGGGGAACAGGGTGAGGTGGGCGCCCGACAGCAGCGACAGCCCGACGGCGTCCACGTCCTCCTGCAGCGCCGTCTCCGCGATCTGCTCGGGCGTCTGGTGCAGGCCCGTGTAGATGACCTCGAACCCGGCGTCGCGCAGAGCGCGCGTGATCGTCTTCGCCCCACGGTCGTGGCCGTCGAGACCGGGCTTGGCGACGACCACGCGATAGGGCCGGTTCACGGAACGCGGACCCTACGCGCCCCTGCTGTGCTGCTCCAACCCTCAGCGGGCACACTGGACGCCCGTGGCCGAACCCCGCCTCCGCTCACCCGTGGCGCGCGCCGTCGTGCCGGTCCTGGCCGGTCTCGCCGTGCTGGCGCTGCTGTTCGGCTTCCTGTGGCTCATCGCCGTCGTCGTCACCCGCAACGCCGACGACGCCGACCGCCGCATCGGCGCCGACGTCTTCGAGGTCGGCCGCGTCGACCGCCTGGCCGACTCGGTCGAGGCCAACGGGCCCATCCTCTTCCCCAACCTGAGCGGCCCCGCCGGGGAGCGGCCGGTCGGTCTCGTCCACGACGGCGCCACCGACTTCGAGGGCTGGCGGGTCTTCTCGCTGCAGCCGGCCGGCGAACGCGCCCGACTGCCTCGTCTCGCTGGACCGGGAGACCAAGGAGCTCGTGGACTGCACGGGCGTGACGTTCACGCCCGGCGAGCTGCCGGACGCCGAGCGGGTGGTCGTGCTCATCGACGACGACGGCACGCTCACCCTCGACCTGCAGCCGACCGACTAGCCGCCGGCGTCAGTCGTCCGGGCTCGGGAACAGGGGCCGCAGACGGTCCTTCTGGACCTTGCCGGAACCGGTGCGGGGGAGCTCGTCCACGATCACGAGGCGGCGGGGGCGCTTGTAGGGCGCCAGGTCGGCGGCGGCCGCGGCGAGGAGCTCGTCGGCGTCGCGGGCGGCGCGAGCCGCCTTCGACCCGGGAGCCAGGCGGACGGCCGCGGCCGGCACCTCGCCCAGCCGGGCGTCGGGCAACGCCACCACGGCGGCCTCGGCGATGGCCGGGTGCTTGGCCAGCGCCGCCTCCACCTCCACGGCGTAGACCGAGTAGCCGCCCACCTTGATCACGTCCTTCGACCGGCCCTGGAAGCGGACCGTGCCGAACAGGCCGGGCGCGGCGCGGTCACCCGTGCGCAGCCACCCGTCGTCGGTCAACGCGGCCGCCGAGGCCGCCGCATCGCCCCAGTAGCCGCTCGTGACGCCGGGCGCCTTCAGCTCCAGCTCCCCGTCCCGGATGCGGAACCGCACACCGGGGAGCGGCACGCCCACGGCGTCGCCGCCGAGCGCGGCCAGGCCGGGGAACGGAACATGGGCCTTCATCGCCACCGCGCCCGCCGATTCGGCCAGGCCGTAGCCCTCCACGAACGCGGCGCGCCCGACCGGGCCGATGCCGGGCAGGTCGACCGAGGACCCCATGGCCTGGAACTCCTCGGCCAGCTCGGGCGGCATCACGTCGGCCCCGGAGAGCCAGAGACGGACGCTGCGAAGATCCCGCCCGGTCGGCGCCGGCCTCCACGAGCAGGCGGTACATGGCCGGCACACCGATGAAGACCCGGGCCCGCCGCTCCTCGATGAGGTCGAGCACCGCGGTCGCGTCGAACCGCCGGAGGGCGGCGACCGGGACGCCGGCCACGGCGAACCCCAGCCCGGCCGAGAAGCCCATGATGTGGGCGATGGGCAGGGCCGACACGGCCGTCGGGGCCGGCCAGCACGTTCAGGGCCCCCAGCCGGGAGGCGCCGATCAGTGCCCGGTGGCTGAGCTGCACGCCCTTCGGATGGCCCGTCGTCCCCGACGTGTAGAAGAGGGCGGCCAGGTCGTCGGGGCCGGCGACGGCGGCCGGGGGCGTCAGTGTGCGCCGGCGCGCCCGGTCGAGCTCGGCCGTGTCGCGGACGACGAGCGTGGCGCCGGCGTCGTCCACGACGTGGTCGATCTCGCTCGGGCGCATCTGGGCGTTGACCGGCACGGCCACGCCGCCGGCCCGCGCCACCGCCAGGGTGGCCAGCAGCTGGCGGTAGCCGTTGGGCACGGCCAGGACGACGCGGGCCCCCGGCTCCACCTGCGCCTCGATGGCGCCGGACCAGCGCTCGACCAGGTCAGCGGCCTCGCGGAACGTGACGACCCACCCCTCCTCGTCGACCATGGTCCGCCCGCCGTACACCGCTCCCAGCCGTCCGGCCAGGACGCCGAGGGTCAGCTCACGGTCGAAGGCGAGGCGGGCGCGGGCGAGCACACCCCATCTTCGCCCGCGCAGCCGTCCTCAGGAAACGCCCAGGACGGGCTCAGACCTTCTCGAGCGGCGTCCAGGCCAGGAGGAAGGTCTTCTCGCCGAGCCGCGGGAAGCGCACCAGGGCCTCGGCCTTCTCGCCCTGCCCGGCGATGTCGACGATGACGCCCTCGCCGAACTTGCCGTGGCGCACGTCGTCGCCGAGGCGCAGGCCCAGCGTCTCGGCCCCGGTCGGCGCGGCGGGCCGCCGCGGCCCTGCCCGGCCGCAGCGCCGCCTCGACCACCCGCTCCCGGTGCTCGACCCAAGCCGGGTCGTCGTCACTCCGGCCGCCAGCGCTCGCGCCCGCGGTAGCTGGCCCGTGCGCCGCCGGCCGGCGCCGCCGGCCGCGGTCGCCGATGGCCTCGACCAGCTCGGCCGGGATCTCGTCGAGGAAGCGGCTGGGCGGGTTGTACTGCGTCGAGCCGAACAGCGTGCGGCTCCAGGCGTGGGTGAGGTAGAGGCGCTCGCGGGCCCGGGTGATGCCGACGTAGGCGAGGCGGCGCTCCTCCTCGAGCTCGTCGGGCTCGCCGAGCGAGCGCAGGTGGGGGAAGACGCCGTCCTCGAGGCCGACGAGGAACACCACCGGGTACTCGAGGCCCTTGGCCGTGTGCAGCGTCATCAGCACGACCGCGGCTGTCGTCGCCGTCGAGCTCGTCGGTGTCGGCCACCAGGCTGACCTGCTCGAGGAACTCGTCGACGTCGGTCGAACTCGCGTGGCCGACGCCGACCAGCTCGGCCAGGTTCTCGAGCCGGCCCGCGGCCTCGACGGTGTGCTCGGCCTCGAGCTCGGCCAGGTAGCCGCTGCGTCGAGCGCGGCCTCGAGCACGGCGGCCGGGCCCTGTCGGCACGAGCGTCGGCGAGCTCGTCGAGCAGCTCGAGGAAGCGCGGCGATGCCCGCGCAGCGCCGGGCCGGTCACGCCGGCCTCCTCGGCCCGGCGCAGCGCGTCGACGAACGGTGACGCCGTCGGCGGTCGGCCCAGGCGTCGAGCCGGCCGACGGTGGTGTCGCCGACGCCCCGCTTGGGCACGTTGAGGACCCGCTTGACGCTCACCTCGTCGGCCGGGTTGACGACGGCCCGCAGGTAGGCGAGCGCGTCCTTGACCTCCCGGCGGTCGTAGAACCGGGTGCCGCCGACGACCTTGTACGGGATGCCGCGCGCGCATCAGCTCCTCCTCGACGCACCCGGCTCTGGGCGTTGGTCCGGTAGAAGACGCCATGTCGCCCCAGCGGTGCCCGTCCCGTCGTGCAGGTCGGCCGATCTCGCGCGCCACCCACGCGGCCTCGTCGCCCTCGTCCTCGGCGTGGTAGCGGACGATGCGGCTCGCCGCCGCCCTGGTCGGTCCACAGCGTCCTTGGGCTTGCGGCCGAGGTTGTTGGCGATGACGGCGTTGGCGGCGTCGAGGATCGTCTGCGTCGACCGGTAGTTCTGCTCGAGCACGATCACGGTGGCGTCGGGGAACGCCTTCTCGAACTCGAGGATGTTGCGGATGTCGGCGCCCCGGAACCGGTAGATGCGACTGGTCGCGGTCGCCGACGACGCAGACGTTGCGGTGCCCGGCGCCGAGCAGCGAGGACCAGCTCGTTCTGGGCCCGGTTGGTGTCCTGGTACTCGTCGACCAGCACGTGCTGGAAGCGCTCGCTGGTAGTGGCTCGAGCACGTCGGGGTGCTCCGGAACAGCGCGCACGGTGACCGTGAGCAGGTCGTCGAAGTCCATGGCGCCGGCCTCTCGCAGCCGGGCCTGGTACTCCGGTAGACCTCGGCGATCTTGCGCTCGAAGATCTTGGCGGCCCGGTCGCGCGTACGTCGGCGCCGAAGACCAGCTCGTTCTTGGCCGCGCTGATCGGCGGCGTGCACGCCCGGGCGGGAACTGCTTGGGGTCGAGGTCCAGGTCGCGGAGGACGTAGCCGGTGAGCCGCGCGGCGTCGGCCTGGTCGTAGATCGTGAACGACGACGGGTAGCCCGAGCCGCGGCCGTCGCGCCGCAGGATGCGCACGCAGGCCGAGTGGAACGTCGACACCCACATCTTCTGGGCCACCGGGCCGACCAGCGCCGCCGACCCGGTGCTCATCTCGTCGGCGGCCTTGTTGGTGAAGGTGATGGCCAGGATCTCGAACGGGCTGACGCCGTGCTCGCCGATCAGGTGGGCGATGCGGTGGGTGAGCACCCGGGTCTTGCCCGAGCCCGGCGCCGGCCACGACGAGCAGCGGCCCTCGGTGTGCATGACGGCCTCGAGCTGATCCGGGTTGAGCCCGTCGGCCAGCAGCGTTCGGCACGGCCGGGTTCTCTGGGACGACCGTCATGGTGGGGCCATCCTAGGGCGGGGTGTGTACCTCTGACTGATCGGACAGGCTGATCGGGCTGAGCGGGTCACCCGGCCTCGACGAACCTCGCCCGCCCGGCGCGCCCAGCCCTGTCAAGGTGTCGTACCCGGGCAGCGTGCGCAGCGACTGCAGGTCAGCGTCGACGGTCCGCACGGTGGGCTGCGTGTACCCGCCGGAGCTGTCCACGCCGTTGACGAAGTTGCGCCGCACCACCGCCGTCCTCTGACCGGGCCCGATGTCACGGCAGGCGTCACTCCCGCCAGCGAGTAGATCCAGGGGTTGGCGAAGCCGTGCCGAGCCCCGGCGTGCTGGTCGGCCAGCGCCATCATGCCGGCGAACAGCGGCGCCGACAGGCTGGTCCCGCCGATCCGGTACTCGTCGTAGCTGACGCCCTCGGGGAAGGTCTGGGTCTGGCCGACCAGCATGCCCGTGTTCGGGTCCCCGACCATGCCGACGTCGGGGACACGCGCCGCCGGGGAGCGCCCAGGGAGCCGGCCATCCCGTTCGGGACGACACCCTGCTGGTAGCTGGGCTGGTCGAACAGCCGGCTCGGTCCCCCGCCTGCGCCGTACATGAAGGTGCCCTTGCCGCCAGGGACGAACGTCCTCGTCGCGGGGTCGAACGTGCTGGTTCCGGTGGTCCAGCCCCGTTCGAGGGCGACGGTGCCGTCGGCGGCCACGCCCAGGCTCGTGCCGCCGACGGCGGTGGCCAGCGGCGACGAGGCGTGGAAGCTGGCGGACGGCAGCGGCCCGCTGAACGAGCCGTCGTTGCTCCAGTCGCCATCGTCACCCGAGGAGTAGATGAAGCCGATCCCCTGGAGCGCCGCCTGTGTGTGGACCCTGAGCGCCGCACGCACCGAGTGCCTCCGGCACCAGCTCGCCCTTGAAGCCGTAGGAGTTCGAGACGATCTCCGCCTGGTCACCGTCGACCACGGCGGTGATGGCCTGGAGGAGGTCGGGGTCGCTGCAGCTCCTGGCGCCGACGGCCACGATCCTCGCCCCCGGGGCCATGGCGTGGACGGCCTCGACGTCGAGCGTCTGCTCGCCGTACCAACCGCCGATGTCGCACTGCGTCTGGAGCTGTTCGGGCAGGAACGCCTGCTCGACGAGCCGGAGTCTCGGCAGGGGGTGAGCGGGATCGTTGCGCCGGGCGTAGGTCGATGCGTCGGCGTAGAGCGTGGGTGACAGGTAGGCGCCGACGACGGCGACCCGGACGCCCGACCGTCGATGCCCTTGGCGACCGGACCGCGGTCTCGTACGCCCGCCGGAGCTCCGCTGGGTTCCACCCACAGGGCGCCCACGCCAGCGGATCCGGGTAGCCGCTCCCGTAGCGGGGCAGGCCCGTGGCGTCGTCCTCGCCCCACCACTTCGAGCACGGGCGGGCCTTGCGGACGCCGGGCGCGGCGGCGCCGGGGTCGGGGTCGGGGTCTCCGAGGGTGCGGCGCCTTCGTCGGCGCCACCCACGCGGGTCGGGTGGGCGAATGCCTCTGTGAGCCCGGTCACGCCATCGACTGCCGCGACAGTTCCGCCGGGACGGCAGGTTCAGCGGTGTTGACGCGCCGTGTCCGCCGTTGACCTCGACGGTGGCCAGACCGACGGCGAAGGCGGCCTCGACCTGGGCTGCCGTCCCCTCGGCGGCGACCTAGAAGTGGTTGGCGGGGACGGACGTGACCGTGAGCCCCTGGCTGGTCAACCACGCCGACACCTTGGCGACGGTGGCTTCGGTGGGCGAGAACCGGTCCCGGAACTCCTCCGCGCTGAGGTACCGCCGGTACTCGGGGCTGCCCGGCGTCGACACCGAGAGGGCCAGCGTGTCGGCGCCGGCCTGATCCCGGAGCCGGAGCTGGACCTGGACGGCGACGCGGGTTTCGGGCGACACGGGGCCCTGCCGCCGAACGTCCCCTCGAGACGAACCGAGGCGCCGATAGCGCCCGCCATCCGGGACGGACCGAAGACCACCGGCACCGGCCAGCGCCGTCACCCCGAGGGCGATCAGCGAATCGTCGAACCATGGGTGTCTCCTGATCTCGTCCCGTGCGTGCTGTGGCCCCCCAACCGAGCTCCGGCGCTGACCCTACGCGGCAAGGGCTGTTCGCGGACCTGGCAGCGCTCGTAGGGCGTGCTCCTCACCGATCCGTGCCACCGCCGGCGTGGCCGAGCGGTGTGGACGGTCACGATGCGTGACCCTCCGACGAGCCAGGCCAGCGGAGCTGTGACGACGTCTGTCCAGCCATGCCACGGGGTGTTCGTCGTTAGGTAGGTCGCCCACCTCGTCGGTCCGGTCGGCGGGGAGGCAGAGAGCTGCCGGCGCAGCGAGCGCACGGCGCGATCGGCGTCGTGGCGCCGTGGACCCCCTCGTCGGCGCCCGATCGTCTCTGCCGCCACACCTCGGGCCCCCAACCACGTCTTCGCACGATGGCGACGAGGTCCTCGGGCGATGGGGACCCCGCGGTCGCTCGATGCCCCAGAAGTGGCGCCAGGCGTCGCTCCACACGGTTTGGGGGGTGGCGATCCGTGAGCTCCAGCACGACCGCCAGGCGGGCATGCGCAGTGAGCGCCACGAGGAACGGCACGATGTCACCGACGTTGTACGCCACGTGGTGGCAGACCGCCACGTCAGCCACCGGCACCTGGTCGGCCACCTCCGGCCAGCGGCCCAGGTAGGTGACGGTCCCGATATGACGCTCCCCTCGGGCGGTCGCTTCGAGCTGGTCCAGCATCGTCGTGCGCTTGTCCACGCCGATGATCACACCTGCCGGCGGGGTGAGGGCGAGCCCCCGGCCCGTCCGCCTCCGCAGCCGACATCGAGCACGGAGCCGCCCGGAGGCAGGACCTCACGCTCGAAACTGGAGGACGGCGTTTCGAGCGTCGTGGTCCGTGCCCCCACCCGGAAGTGATCTGGTTGGAACGCCCACGGCGTCTCCCCCTCGGCTTGGGCGAGGATGTCCGGCGGGATCGCCCAGCCCGCCAGGTCGCGTGCCGACCGCCAGCCGGGCGCGGCCCCCTTCGAATCAGCCACCGCGATCATGCCCGCCGATGGAGATGCACTTCGCCACCATCTGGGAGTCGATCGCTGACGAGATCCCCGACGTTCCGGCGGTCACCAACGGCGACACGACGCGACGTGGTCACGAGTTCGACGACCGGGCCGCCCGGGTGGCACAGGCACTGACCGAGGCCGGGCTCGGGCCGGACTCCAAGGTCGCCCTCTATCTCTACAACGGCAACGAGTACGTCGAATCGCAGTACGCCACGTTCAAGCTCCGCGGCGTCCCGGTCAACGTCAACTACCGCTACCTCGACGAAGAACTGTGGTACCTGCTCGACAACTCCGATGCCGAGGCGCTGGTGTTCCACTCCTCGCTCGGCGATCGCGTCGCCAACGTCGTCGGGCGGCTCCCCAAGCTCAAGCTCCTCATCGAGGTGGACGACAGCTCGACCGGCAGCGTGCCGAACGCTCAGGAGTACGAAGCGGTCGTCGCGTCGCACGATCCGATGCCGCGCATCGTTCGCTCCGAGGACGACATCTACATGCTCTACACCGGCGGCACGACCGGCATGCCGAAGGGCGTCATGTACTCGATCGGCGAACTCACCAGGGCCCAGGTGGTCGGCGGGCTGCCGCTGATCGGCCTCGCACCGCCCGACGATGCGTCCCTCGATCGCGTCGATGGTCGCCGGCGTCGTCGGAGCCGGCACGCAGGTCGTGTCGATCCCGTGCGCGCCGCTCATGCACGGCACGGGAGCGTGGGGCGGATGCATGATCCCGCTGCTCGCCGGCGGCCACATCGTCACGCTCACCAGCCGGAGCCTCGATGCCCACGAACTGCTGGCGGCCGTCGAGCGCCACCGGGCCACCGCCGTCACCATCGTCGGCGACACGCTCGCCAAGCCGATCATCAAGGCGATCGACGAGGGCAAGCCGGACGGCGAGCCGTACGACACGTCATCGATCGTGCTCTTCCTGTCCTCCGGCGTGATGTGGACCACCGAGGTCAAGCAGGCGCTCGTCGATCGGGTCGAGCAGGCGATGCTCATCGACGCGATGGGTGCGTCGGAGGGCCAGATGGGTTCCCAGGTGACGATGAAGGGCGTCTCGGCACAGACCGCCAAGTTCCAGCAGAACCCGACGACCAAAGTGTTCACCGACGACGACCGCGAGGTCACGCCGGGATCGGACGAGGTCGGGATGGTGGCGGCAGGCGGGAACGTGCCGCTCGGCTACTTCAAGGACCCCGAGAAGTCGGCCAGGACCTTCCGGGTCATCGACGGTGTGCGCTATTCGTTCCCTGGCGATTTCGCCAAGGTCGACGCCGACGGCTCGATCATCCTGCTCGGGCGTGGGAGCCAGGTGATCAACAGCGGGGGCGAGAAGATCTATCCGGAGGAGGTCGAGGAAGCCGTCAAGCGGGTGCCCGGCATCCAGGACTGCCTCGTGATCGGGATCGAGGACGAGAAGTTCGGTCAGGCGGTGACCGCCGTCGCGTCGCGCTCACGGATCGACGGCGACGCGCGACACGGTCATCGCCACCGTCAAGCGCAGCTCGCCGGCTACAAGGCGCCGAAGACCGTCGTGTTCGTCCCGGATGTGCCACGCGCCCCGAACGGCAAGGCCGACTACCGCACCGCCAGGCAACTCGCCGGCGACGCCGGCTGACCCCGTCAGGGCCGCCGTCGCCCCCAGCCGCCGCCATCGGCCGTCGCCCGCGGCCGTCGCCACCCGACGGCCCGGGCCACTCCCTCAACCCTCGGCCAACCCTCGGCCAACGCTCGCCGCCACCCACCGCACCCACCACCGACCGCACCCCGCCCTCGAGCCCCTCTGCCGGCGATTCGACGTCGATTCGCTGGCCGAGCGAAGCGGTACGGTCTGGGGTGGGAGCGTGCGGTCGGTGGCGCAGGCGGCGGCGCGGAGAGCCGCGTGAGGGCTCGGCGGGGAACGGTGGCACACCCCTGTGTGACGCTGCTGATCGGTCGCCTTGCGCGACACGTGGTCGGTGTCACGGGATGGCGCCCCTGCTCGGATCCTCGTTGCGGGGAGCGCGACATGGGCGCCACCTATCACCCGGACCCGCCTCGTGCCTCGTGCGCGTGCTCGACGGCCCGGCCACCGCGCGGGCCCACGGCGCCCTGCCACCGACGCCACGCTGGCTCAAGGACGATCCGTATGCCCCCGCCCGGTGGGCGATCGGCATGCCGTGGATCGATCGGCACATGCTCGAAGCCCGCCGGCAGCGCGCCGTCGACGCGTTGGATGCGCTCGACCGGGAGTCGGTCGATTGGATGCGACGGAAGCAGGCGGCGGACCGCGAGGCGCTGGCGGTCCACGACCTCCTCTGGCCGGCGATCCCGGACGGGCTGGGCTCGGCGCCCGCCGCGCCCCGATCAGGCGCCGCTACCGCCGGTGGCGACCGATGCCCGCCCGCTCTTCGGGCGGCACCTTCGCCGGGTGTGCCTGTCGCTGCTGCACCAGCATGGCGAACTGGCCCTGCGCGACCTGCACCTGCTGCTCATCCTGCACGGCTTCACCGCTGACGGGCTCGGCCCCGGTCAAGGCCCTCGCCGATGCCCTCGGCCACGAGCATGACCACGGTCGAGTCGTCCGCGTCCGTCGCGGGCGTCTACGCGCCCACCGATCCGGTCATGGCCCGCAGCCTCGGGCTGATCCAGAGCTCGGAACGGCCCCCGAGGACTGGTACCCGGCGCTCGTCGCGTGGCTCAGCGGCCGAGCCGGCGCACGGCGGCGAGGGCACCCTCGGCCAGCTCCTCGGTGGCCTGCCGGAACGTGCCCAGGTCGAGGCCGTCGTCGGCCATGGCGCCGTGGAGGTAGCGGGCGTAGACGCCCTCGCTGATGACGGCCAGCCGCCACGAGGAGAACGCCACGTAGTACTCGATGCCCGAGAGGTCGAAGCCGGTCCGGGCGGCGTACCGCTCGAGCAGCTCGTCGTAGGACGGGAATCCCCCGGCGCCGGTGGGGTCGTTGTGCCGGCCGCCGTGACCGCCGCCGCCCTCGCGGGTCGTACCAGTAGGCGAGCAGCCAGTCCCACGTCGGCCATCGGGTCGCCCAGGGTGCAACGTTCCAGGTCGAGCACGCCGCGCACCGGCCCGAGCGGGGTCCATCATGCAGTTCGAGAGGCGGTAGTCGCCGTGGGCGATGGCGGCCCGCTCCTGGACCGGCATGCGGTCGGCGTAGCGGGCGTCGCGGACCCGGTCGATCGCAGGCAGCTCCCTCGTCTTGGACTGCTCCCACTGGCCGGACCACCGCTTCAGCTCGGCGCTCGACGTAGCCGTCCCGCCTGGCGAGGTCGCCGAGGCCGACCTCGTCGACGTCGAACACGGTGGAGCGAGTCAGAGCGTGGCGACGAGCCCGAGCGGCTCATCGTCCCCCGGGCCGCAGGCTCGATCGTCCGGTTCCGAGTGTCGGCCCGTCACGCACCACGACGCCGTCGAGGTGCTCCATCACGTAGAAAGTCACGCCCGTTGACCCCGCCGGGTCCTGGCACAGCCCGACCATCCTCGGCACCGGCACCGCGTCGGTGCCGGCCAGCGCGTCCATGAGCCGGTGCTCGCGGGCGACGTCGTGGGCGCTGGGCAGGAGGTGACCGAGCGGGGGTCGGCGCAGCACGAACCTATCCCCGACCGGCATCGGTCACGGTGAAGGTCATGTTGGAGCGGCCGCCGGCGATCAGCGTGAACGTGAACGGCGCTGTCGCTCCGGCGATGTTCGCCGCCAGCCAGGCTGGGACCCGCACCTCGTGGCCGGGCTCGACGTTCACTCCCACTCGATGGTGCCGGGCGGCTTCGACGTGATGTCGTAGGCCACCCGGTTGACGCCCGCGACCTCGTTGATGATGCGGCTCGACATGCGCTCGAGCAGGTCGTAGGGCAGCCGGGCCCAGTCGGCGGTCATGGCGTCCTCGCTCGTGACGGCCCGGATGATGATCGGGTGGGCGTAGGTGCGCTCGTCGCCCATCACGCCGACCGAGCGGATGTCGGGCAGCACCGCGAACGCCTGCCAGATCTCCCGCTCGAGGCCGGCGGCGCGGATCTCCTCGCGCACGATGGCGTCGGCCTGCTGCAGGATCGCCGACCCTCTCGGGCGTGACCTCGCCGATGATGCGCACGCCGAGCCCCGGGCCCGGGGAAGGGCTGGCGCCACACGATCTCGTCGGGCAGGCCGAGCTCCGTCGCCGACGCGGCGCACCTCGTCCTTGAACAGGCTGCGCAGCGGCTCGACGAGCTCGAAGTCCATGTCGTCGGGCAGGCCGCCGACGTTGTGGTGGCTCTTGATGTTGGCCGCGTCCGGCCGTGCCCGACTCGATGACGTCGGGGTAGAGCGTGCCCTGCACGAGGAACCCGGCGTCCGTCGAGGCCGCCGGCGTTCTCCTCGAAGATGCGGATGAACAGCTCGCCGATGGCCTTGCGCTTCTCCTCGGGATCGGTGACGCCCGCGAGCCGCTCGAAGAAGCGGTCGGCCGGCGTCGACGTGGACCAGCTCGATGCCCTGGTGCCGCCGGAAGGTCTCGACGACCTGCTCGCCCTCGCCCTGCCGCATCAGGCCGGTGTCGACGAAGACGCAGGTGAGCTGGGGCCCGATGGCCTTGTGCACGAGCGCGGCGGCGACCGCCGAGTCGACGCCGCCGGACAGCCCGCAGATCACCCGGCCGTCGCCGACCTGGCGCGCGGACGGCGTCGACCGCGTCTCGATGATCGACGCCATCGTCCACGTCGGCCGGCACCCGCACACGTCGTAGAGGAAGTGCTTGCAGCATCTCCTGGCCGTGCGGCGTGTGCGACGACCTCGGGGTGGAACTGCACGCCGTAGATCCGCCGGTCGGCGTGCTCGAGCACCGCCACCGGCGCGTCGGGCGTGCGACGCGGTGACCGCGAAGCCCGTCGGGCGCCCGGACGATGGAGTCGAAGTGGCTCATCCACACCGGTCTGCTCGCCGTCGAGCAGCCGACGCCGGCCGTCGCCGCGTGCGGCGTCCAGCTCGGTGCGGCCGTACTCGCCCCGCCCGGTGCGGGCGACCTCGCCGCCGAGCTGCTGGGCGATGAGCTGGGCGCCGTAGCAGATGCCGAGCACCGGCACGCCGAGCTCGTAGACGCCGGGGTCGATGACGGGCGCGCCCGTCGACGTGCACCGACTTCGGGCCGCCGCTGAAGATGACGCCCGCCGGGCGCCGGCGCGGCGACCTCGGCGGCGGTGATCGTGTGCGGGACGATCTCGCTGTAGACGTGCGCCTCGCGGACCCGGCGGGCGATCAGCTGCGCGTACTGGGCGCCGAAGTCGACGACGAGGACGGTGTCGAAGCTCGGGCTCCGACCGCGTCAGTGGCCCATGCCGACGCCCTGCGCCCGCTGGAGGGCCTTGCCCTCGGTCTGCAGCGCCGGGGCGACCATGACCTCGGCCTTCTGGAACTCCTTGACCGTCTCGTAGCCGCACGTGGCCATCGAGGTGCGCAGGGCGCCGAAGAGGTTCATGCGGCCGTCGTTCTCGTGGGCCGGGCCGACGAGGATCTCCTCGAGCGTGCCGCGGACCTGGCGTGCGCACCCGGGCGCCGCGGGGCAGCGTGGGGTGGAAGGTGGCCATGCCCCAGTGGTAGCCCCGGCCGGGCGCCTCGGCGGCGGCGGCCAGCGGCGAGCCGATCATCACCGCGTCGGCGCCGCAGACGATGGCCTTGGCGATGTCGCCGCCGGTGGCCATGCCGCCGTCGGCGATGACGTGGCACGTAGACGCCGGTCTCGTCGAGGTGGCGCATGCGGGCCGCCCGGGCGTCGGCGATGGCGGTGGCCTGGGGCACGCCGATGCCGAGCACGCCGCGGGTGGTGCAGGCGTGGCCCGGGCCCGACGCCGACGAGCACGCCGGCGGCGCCGGTGCGCATGAGGTGCAGGGCGGCCTGGTAGCTGGCGCAGCCGCCGACGATCACCGGGATGTCGAGCTCGCGGATGAACGCTTGAGGTTGAGCGGCTCGACGGTCTTGGACACGTGCTCGGCCGACACGACCGTGCCCTGGATGACGAGCAGGTCGAGCTCGGCCTGCGACGATGGCCGGCGAGCAGCTGCTCGGTGCGCTGCGGCGTGACGCGACGCGCACGACACCACGCCGGCGTCCCGGATCTCGCGGATGCGCGCGGTGACCAGCTCGGGCTTGATCGGCTCGCTGGTAGATCTCCTGCATCCGCCGGGTGGCCTTCTCGGCGTCGAGCTCGGCGATCTCCTCGAGCAGCGGCTCGGGGTCCTCGTAGCGGGTCCAGAGGCCCTCGAGGTTGAGCACGCCGACGCCGCCGAGCCGGCCGATCTCGATGGCGGTGGCCGGCGAGACGACGCCGTCCATGGCCGAGCGCCATGAGCGGCAGCTCGAAGCGGAAGGCGTCGATCTCCCAGGAGATGTCGACGTCCTCGGGGTCGCGGGTGCGCCGGCTCGGGACGATGGCGATGTCGTCGAACCCGTAGGCCCGCCGGCCCGACTTGCCCATGCCGATCTCGACCTCAGCCATGGAGCGATGGTAACGAGGTCTACGGTGGATCGGGTGGTCCGTCGCGCCATCGTCGCGCTCTCGCTGGCTGCCGCCCTGGCTCGTGGCGCCGGTCGGCGCCGGCGACGGCGCAGTCGACCACGACCTTGCCCGTCGACCAGGGCGACCGCTCGGTGATCCCGGCGCCGAACAGCGGTCGACGAGCCGTCCGAGGCCGGCGACCGCGGCGGCTGGGCGCAGCTGGCGCTGTTCGGGATCATGGCCGCCGGATCAGCCGTGATCTTCGGGCGGGTGCTGTGGGCCGGCCACCAGAGGAGCCGAGCCGCCAGGCGCCCTGAAAACGTCGATGACCTCGACCCGAGCTCGCACCCGGCCGGATCGAGGCCATCGATTGGGCTTGTCATGAGGTGCCGCGACGTCGCAGCATCGTCGATCCACCCATCGCGTCCAGGAGGTGCTCTTGATCCGGTGCAGTGCCGGTCGAGGTTGGGAGCACCCGGTGTGAGCGGTGGCCGGCGACACATCGGCGTCGCCGCGGCTTCAGCCCGGTGGAGTTCCCCTTCGGTGCTCACGCCTGTGACCACGGGTCGTACCTCCTCCAAACCGGCCGGAACCGAGGTTTCCGGCGACTGCTTGGTGCTCCGAGCCTGCACCCTCGGCCCGCGAAATCAAGACCTTGACAGCGGGCCGGAACGGCGTGCGGCGAGCAGGTCGGCGGCCATCATCCGTACCCCGCTGACCAGCGCGTGCGGCGCCTCCCACGGCACGAAGTGGCCGCAGTCGCGCAGCAGGAACGGCCCGACGTGGTCGTCGAAGACCACGGCGGCCATGCGGTCGAAGTCCGGGTAGAGGACGTGGTCGCACGGCCCGAAGAGGATCAGGGTCGGCGTCAGGCGTTGCGCGCCAGCATCGGCGGCTCGCTGCGCGCCGCCGCGTCGAAGACGCTCTCGTAGCCGCCGAAGCTGGCCCGCAGCTTGGCGCCGTCGGCGAACGGCTCGGTGTGGAAGTCGACCGCTTCGTGCGAACGCGCCCGGGTGCGCCCAGAAGCGGCTCGTGTAGAAGGTCGCGATGTAGCGGCGGCGCTGCTCCGGCGTGGCCAGCTCGGCGGCCAGCGCGTCGGCGTCGGTGCCCTGGCGGATGAAGTAGTCGGCCGCCTCGGCGGCCGGCCGGGTGCGCAGCCCGGCCATCCGCTCCTTGTCGTAGGGCAGCGGCGAGTTGAACAGCACCATCCGGTCGACCCAGTCCGGGAGCCGCAGCGCGAGGTCCTGGACCACCGGCCCGCCGAGGTCACCGCCGACCAGCACGACGCTCGTCGTGGCCGAGGTGCGTCGTGCACGAGCGCGTGGAGGTCGCGGCTGTGGGCGGGGACGTCGTGGAAGCCGTCGGCCCCACGCTCGCTGTCGCCGAAGCCCCGCAGGTCGGGGACGATCACCTCGAAGCCGGCGTCGGCGAGCGGCTCGATCACCCGCCAGAAGATCCGCTTCGTCTCCGGCCAGCCGTGGACGCAGACGAGCGGCACGCCGCCCATGCCCTCGTGGACGTAGGCCTGGCGGAAGCCGCGGGGCGAGGCGAACCGGGTGACGAACCGGGCGGGATCGATGTCTGCCTGGGTGTGCTGGGCCACGCGGCGGACGGTACCCCGCTCGTAGGCTGCGCCGCCGTGCCCGCCGTGCCCGCCGCTCTCCACGCCCGCGCCACAGCGCTCCTCGAGGGCTGGCCCGCGCCCGACCCCACCCAGGACGGGCTGCGCCGCCAGATCCTCGAGCACCTGGCCACCCACGAAGACGCCATGTGGCGGAGCTGCCCGACCGGTCACCTGACCGGGAGCGTGCTCGTCGTCGACGCCGATCGCCGGCAGGCCCTGTTCACGTTCCATCCGAAGATCCGACGTTGGTTGCAGCTGGGCGGGCACTGCGAGGACGGTGACGTGGACCTCGCCGCGACAGCCTGGCGGGAGGCGGTCGAGGAGAGTGGCATCGACGGGCTGGTGCTGCAGCCGGGACCGGTCGACGTCGACATCCATCCGCTCGAGTGCCCGAAGGGCCGTCCCAACCGCCACCTCGACGTGCGCTGGTTGGCGGTCGCCCCGCCCGGTGCGGTCGAGCGCCCGAGCGAGGAGTCGCCCGACCTGCGCTGGTTCCCGCTCGACGCGCCGCCCGACGACGCCGACGACAGCACCCTGCGCCTCGTGCGGCTGGCCCGGAAGCTGACGAGGTCATCCGTCACCTGAGGTATCCGCGCCAGAGCAGGTGCCCTCTGGTCCGTCGTGGAGGGGCAGACCACAGCGACGCACTTGCGGACGGTGACCGCAGGAGCGGGCGACACGCTCGCCCGCTTCACCGTCGGCTTCGGGCTGTCCGCCATCGGCCAGTCGATGAGCACCGTGGCGATCCTCGTCGTCGTCCACGAGCGCACGGACTCCGTCGCCTGGGTCGGCCTGGCGGCCGCCGCCCGGCTCCTGCCCTACCTGCTCGTCTCACCGGTCGCCGGGGCGCTCGCCGATCGGGTCGATCGCCGAGCGCTGTTCCTGGCCTCACTCCTGAGCCGCAGCCTGCTGGCCGTGGTTCTCGCCGCCGCCGTCGCCTTCCAGCCGGCGATCGCCACCCTGATCCTGCTGTCCTTCGCCTTCACCGCCTGCGGCACGCCGTGCTTCCCGGCCGCCCTGGCCTCCCTACCGCACCTCACCCGCGGCGGCGACCTCGCCCGGCCCACCGCGATCGTCAGCACGGTCGAGACCGGGGGCTACCTGGCCGCACCGGCCATCGGCGGCGCGCTGCTGCTGACCACCTCCGCGACGGTCGTGCTGCTGGTCAACGCCGTGGTGCTGGCGGTGGCCACGGTCTTCATCCCCCGCCGTCTGGGCCGCGCCGAGACGTCGCCGGACGACTCCGAGGGCCTGGTGGACGGGCTCGCCCAAGGCGTCCGGCTGGTCGCCGACCGGCCGGCCGTGCGGGCCAGCCTGCTGAGCGTCGTCGTCGTCTCGCTCATGGGCGGGGCCGTGTCGGTGCTCGTGGTCCCCATGGCGACCGATCAGCTCGGCGGCGATTCGACCGGGACCGGCCTGCTGGTCGCCGCGCTCGGCGGCGGGGCCGTGCTCGGCGCGGGCCTGGCGGCATGGCGCACCACCTGGTCGGCGGCGGTCAGCCTGGCCATGGCCGGCGGGCCACTGGTCCTGGTCGCGCCGGTGGCGAGGGCCGGCGTCGTGGTCGCCCTGCTGGTCGTGACCGGAGCGGCCGCCGCGCTGTTCGAGGTGATGATGATCACCCGCATCCGCGAGCTCACCCCGGAACACCTCGTGGCCCGCGTCTTCGGGCTGTTCGACGCCGCCGTGGTGGGGGCCGAGGTGGCCGGCGCCCTCGTCGCGCCGCTGGTGCTCGGGCTGGTCGGCCTCGGGGCCACGCTGGTGGTGACCGGCATCGCGGCGCCCGTGCGTCGCGCTGTCCGCCCTCCGGCGGGTTCGGAGCGCTTCGTTACGCTCGGCGGCATGACGCCCGAGGAGTTCCGCAAGCAGGGCTACGCGCTGGTCGACTGGATCACCGACTACCTGGAGGGCATCGAGCGGCATCCGGTCGCCTCGCCGTTCGAGCCCGGATGGGTGCGCAGCCAGCTCCCCCCGCACCCGCCGACCGAGCCGGAGCCGTTCGATGCCGTGCTGGCCGACCTCGAGCGGGTGATCGTGCCCGGCCTCACCCAGTGGCAGCATCCGAGCTTCTTCGCCTACTTCCCGGCCAACACCAGCTACCCGGCGATCCTGGGCGATCTCGCGGCGGCCGGGCTCGGGCGTCAACGGCATGTCGTGGGCGACGAGCCCGGCCTGCACCGAGCTCGAGACGCTGATGATGGACTGGATGGTGGACCTGCTCGGCCTGCCGGACCGGTTCCGCTCGACGCGGCGTCGGCGGCGGGGTGATCCAGGGCTCGGCCTCCGAGGCCACGCTGTGCGCCATCCTGGCCGCCCGGGAGCGGACGACCGGCGGCGCCGGCAACCGCTCCGGCGCGCCGGGCGATCTGGTCGCGTACGCGACGTCCCAGGCCCACTCGTCGATCGAGAAGGGGATCCGGGTGGCCGGCATCGGCAGCGAGAACCTCAGGATCGTCGCCCACGACGAGCGGTTCGCCATGCGACCAGAGGCCTTGGAGGCCGCCATCGCCGAGGACCGGGCCGCGGGCCGGCGGCCGTTCTTCGTCTGCGCGACGGCGGGCACGACTTCGACGACCGCGTTCGACCCCGTGCCCGCGCTGGCCGCCATCACCCGGCGCGAAGGGCTCTGGCTCCACGTCGACGCGGCCATGAGCGGGATCGCCGCGCTGCGGCCCGAGCTGCGGTGGGTCAACGACGGGCTGGACGCCGTCGACTCCTACTGCACCAACCCGCACAAGTGGATGGGCGTCAACTTCGACTGCGACCTGTTCTGGGTGGCCGACCGGTCGGCCCTTCTGGCCGCTTTGTCGATCCTGCCCGAGTACCTGCGCACGGCGGCCGGCGAGGCGGGCGCGGTGATCGACTACCGCGACTGGCAGATCCCGCTCGGCCGGCGGTTCCGATCGCTCAAGCTGTGGTTCACCCTGCGCACCGACGGCGTGGCGCCGATCCAGGCCATGATCGCCGACCACGTGGCCTGGAGCCAGGAGCTGGCCGGCTGGGTGGAGGCGGATGACCGCTTCGTGCTCGTCGCCCCTCACCCGCTGAACCTGGTGTGCCTGGCCCTCGAGGCCGGGAACGAGGCCACCGACGCGCTCATCGAGGCCGCCAACGCCACCGGGCGGGCGTTGTTCACCCGGTCGTCGGTCGACGGGCGATCCTTCCTGCGCTTCTCCGTGGGCGGACGGCTCACGCAGCGCCGGCACGTGGAGGCCGGTTGGCAGCTCCTTCAGGAGCTGGCCAGCGACTTGACGTAGGAGACCGTCTCCAGCCCCTTGCAGAGATCGTCGTCTGGTCCGGCCAGCTCGTAGCCGAGCGCGAGCGCCAACTGTCGTGACGCCACGTTGTCGACGGCGATGCGCAGCCGCGCCGTCCGGATGCCGAGCTCGTCGGCGCCGTGGCGCTCGAGCGCCGCGACCGCCGCCGTCGCCACTCCCTCGCGTCGCGCGTCGCGATCGACCCAGTAGCCGAGCTCGGCCCTGCCGTCACCGTCCGCCAGCTGGAGGGTGGCGGCCCCGACCAGCTCGCCGGTCTCGGTCTTCGCCACGATCAGGTCGAGAGCGACGCCGGTCGCGCACCGGGTACGCGGCGTCCGTCACCCAGGTCACGGCATCGGCCGGGCGGTACGGGACCGGGACCATCGTGTAGCGCTGGATCTCCGGGTCCTGGCAGGCGTGGAAGATCCACGACACGTCTTCCGCCCGCGGCAGGCGCAGCGTGAAGGGCCCCTGCTCGAGCACCGGAGGCGTCATTGCCGGCCTCATGGCATGACGCCGAGCGCGACCGAGAGGAGCTCGACCAGGATGCGGGCCGTCGCACCCCAGATGGTCTCGTCGACCAGCTCGAAGAAGTAGATCGACCGCTCCAGCGCACCCTCGCCCCAGTGCTCCTCCCTGAACACGTCGGGCTCGGTGAGCTCGACGAGGGGCACGTGCAGGA
Source organism: uncultured Acidimicrobiales bacterium (assembly GCA_963769115.1). Lineage (GTDB taxonomy): Bacteria > Actinomycetota > Acidimicrobiia > Acidimicrobiales > Ilumatobacteraceae > DASTFY01. The sequence goes on along the minus strand of CAVYKN010000021.1, from coordinate 67,568 downwards.
TGCGCTCCACCTCGGCCGCCGCCGGGCGCAGCTCGGGACGGCCCTGCAACCGGCCGACCACGGGCACGATGTGGCTGAGGCTGACCACGGTGGCCAGCGTGGACAGGCGGCCGACCAGCTCGACGGCACCCGGATCGAGCGCCACCTCCTCGTGGGCCTCCCGCAGGGCTCCCTCCTCGGGCGTCTCCCCGTCGTCGAGGCGGCCCCCGGGGAAGCTGATCTCGCCGCGGTGGCGGCGCAGGTCGCGCGAGCGGCGGGTGAGCACCACCTCCGCGCCCCGCGGGCCGTCGTGCAGCGCGAGCAGCACGGCGGACGGTCGGGCGTTCGGGAACAGCGGTGCGTCGTCCGGGTCGGGACGGGCCGGATCGCGCGAGCCGCGTCCTGGCGGCGACGGCCGCGACCACGGAGTCCAGCGCGAACGGGCCGCCGTCGCGGGGCGCCGTCCACGGCGCCGGACCGCCCGGCCGCCATCCCTCTGGGCGGGGGATGACCTGCCCGCCGCCCGCGGTCGCCGGTGCTCACCCCGCCGGCCGGTCCGCCCCTGCCAGCTGGCGCAGCAGCTCGGGCATCCCCGCGGTCTTCAGGTTGGCCATCACCCGGCCGGGCGGTGTGTCCCCTCGCTCCCACTCCTCCCAGTAGCCGAGCAGCTTCGCGGGGTCGGGAACAGGCGTCTCCATGGGCGCCATGCTAAGGCCGGCTCAGCCAGGTGGCCCGGTTCGCCGGTCCCGGTAGGCCTTGACGCTCCGGCCGACCATCCGTCCCGCGGAACGTCCGAAGTCCTCGGCCACGTCACCCCGGTTGCGCGGCTCGCGCACGACCTTGGGCGTGTAGTCGCTGCGCAGGATGAGCAGCCCGAGCAGTGCCGCGGTGACCACCAACACGGCGCGGCTGGCCAGATCGGCCTTGGTCCACGGCAGGAACGCCAGGACCAACGCCACGACAGCCAGCGTGATGTCGACCACGCGGTGGACCGGACGGGACACGGCCTTCCAGCCGGCCACCGGTCCCTCCGTGACGGCCGCCGAGACGAGGATGGCGGCCCCGAGCAGCACCGGTGCGATGGCCTGGCTGCCCTGCACAGCCTGGGCGATGAGCCCCAGCCCGAGCGCGTACTCGGCGATCTGGTGGATCGAGAAGGGGATGCCCCGCACGGGGCCAGTCTGCACGCGAAACGGGCCCGACCGTCCAGCGGCCGGGCCCGTCCCTCTGATCAGCGTCGGATCAGCGTGGGGATCACATCATCCCCATGCCGCCCATGCCACCCATGCCTCCGCCGCCCGGCATGGCCGGCGGACCGGCCTTCTCCGGCTTGTCGGCCACGAGGCACTCGGTGGTCAGGACGAGGGCGGCGATCGACGCCGCGTTCTGCAGTGCGGCCCGGGTGACCTTGGCGGGATCGATGACGCCGGCCTTCACCAGGTCCTCGAGCTCGCCGGACAGGGCGTTGAGCCCGATCGAGCCGCTCTCGGCCTCCACCTGACGCACCAGCACGGACGCCGGACAGGCCGGCGTTCTCGGCGATGAGCCGGGTGGGAGCGTCCAGCGCCGACCACACGGTCTGGGCCCCGGTGGCCTCGTCACCGCTGAGGCTGCTCACCACCGCTGCCACCGCGTCACGGCTGCGGATGAGGGCGGTGCCGCCGCCGGCGACCACACCCTCCTCGATGGCGGCCCGGGTGGCCGACAACGCGTCCTCGATGCGGTGCTTCTTCTCCTTGAGCTCCACCTCGGTCGCGGCGCCGACCTTGATGACCGCGACGCCGCCGGACAGCTTGGCCAGCCGCTCCTGCAGCTTCTCCCGGTCCCAGTCCGAGTCGGTGTTCTCGATCTCGGCCTTGATCTGGTTGATGCGGCCCTGCACGTCGGACGACTCGCCACCGCCGTCGACGATGGTGGTGTTGTCCTTGGTGATGATCACCCGCTTGGCGCTGCCCAGAAGGTCCAGCGTGGCGTTCTCCAGCTTGAGGCCGACCTCTTCGCTGATGACCTGGCCGCCGGTCAGGACGGCCATGTCCTGCAGCGTCGCCTTGCGGCGATCGCCGAAGCCGGGCGCCTTGACCGAGGCCGAGTTGAACGTGCCCCGGATCTTGTTGACGACGAGCGTGGCCAAGGCCTCGCCCTCGACGTCCTCGGCGACGATCAGCAGCGGGCGGCCGCCCTGCATGACCTTCTCCAGCAGCGGGAGGAGGGTCTGCACCGTCGTGACCTTGGCCGAGTGCAGCAGCACGTACGGGTTGTCCAGCACGGCCTCCTGCCGTTCCGGATCGGTCACGAAGTACGGCGACAGGTAGCCCTTGTCGAACTGCATGCCCTCGGTGAACTCGAGCTCCATGCCGAACGTGTTGGACTCCTCGACCGTCACCACGCCGTCCTTGCCGACCTTGTCGATGGCGTTGGCGATGACTTCGCCGATGGCCGGGTCGGCGGCCGAGATGGAAGCGACCTGGGCGATCTCCGCCTTGTCGTCCACCTCCTTGGCCTGATCCTTGATGGCCTCCACGGCGGCGGCGACGGCCTTCTCGATGCCTCGCTTGAGCCCGGTCGGGCTGGCGCCGGCCGTCACGTTGCGGAGGCCGCTGTGGACGAGGGCCTGGGCCAGGACGGTGGCCGTCGTGGTGCCATCACCCGCCACGTCGTTGGTCTTGGTGGCGACCTCCTTCACGAGCTGGGCACCCATGTTCTCGAACGGGTCCTCCAGCTCCACCTCCTTGGCGATGGACACGCCGTCGTTGGTGATGGTCGGGGCGCCCCACTTCTTGTCGAGCACCACGTTGCGGCCCTTGGGGCCCAGGGTGACCTTGACCGTGTCGGCCAGCTTGTTCACCCCGGCCTCGAGGGCGCGGCGGGCGTCTTCGTCGAACTTCAGCAGCTTCGACATGTGGTCAGCCGCTCACTTGCTCACGATGGCGAGGACGTCACGGCTGGAGAGGATGAGCAGATCCTCGCCCTCGACCGTGATCTCGGTGCCGCCGTACTTGGAGTACACGACGGTGTCGCCGACCTTCACGTCGAGGGGGATCAGCTCGCCCGACTGCTCGGAGCGGCGGCCGGGGCCGACGGCCAGGACGCTGCCCTGCTGGGGCTTCTCCTTGGCGGTGTCGGGGATGACGAGACCGGACGCGGTGCGCTCCTCGGCCTCGTTCGCCTTGACGACGATGCGGTCATCGAGCGGCTTCAGGTTCATTGGTGCGGGCCTCCATTGGCAATAGCACGGCATTAGCACTCTGGCTGGGCGAGTGCTAATGCTACGCGATCGCGCCGGGCGTTAGCAACCGCAGGTCGGGAGTGCTAACGACCACGGAGGCCGCCCCGCTTGGGGGCGGCCTCCGTGTGGGGGGAGGGGTGAGGGGTGGGGCGGTGCTGGGGGTGGTGGGAGGCGCTACTTGATGAGCGTGCCGTCGCGGGCGACCACGAACCAGCTGCCGCCGCTGCCCTGGCCGTTGACCTCGCCGGGGCCGGCGTCGCCGCTGAAGGTGTAGAGCGGCCACTTGCCCATCTTCAGCTGCTTGGTGCCGTCGGGCCGGTCGACGGTCGAGAAGAGCGCCTGGTCGAGGCCCTCGACCGCGGGCTCGCCCTCGACGATCGCCGGCGGCCAGGCCTCGGCGCAGGCGTCGACGCAGGTCGGCGTGCCGTCGTCGTCCTTGGTGAAGCCGTAGAGCGTGCGGCCGGAGCCGTCGACGACGATGACGCCGAGCGGGGACTCCGTCGCCCGGGCCACGATCGCCGGCGCGGCGGGAACGGCGGGCGTGGCCGGTGCCGCGGCGGGGGCGGGCGCGGCGGCGGCTGTCGCGCCGGGCGCCGTCACGACCTTTGCCGCTGGGTCCACGACGAACCACACGTTGCCGCTGCCCTGGCCGTTCACGTCGCCCGGGCGGGCGTCGCCGGAGAAGTAGTACAGCGGGAACTGCCCGGCCGTCAGCTGCAGGGTGCCGTCGTCGCGGGTGACCGTGCTGAAGACGCCGGCGTCGAGGCCGGGCGCCACGGTCCAGCTCGCGGCGACGCGCAGCGGCGGCCACGCCTCGGCGCAGGTGCCGGTGCAGGTGCTCTCGGCCTGGGTGTCGTTGGTGAACGCGTAGAGGGTCCGACCTTCGGGGTCGACGAGGATCTGGCCGAGCGGGGACGTCGCGGCCTTCACGGACACGGTCTCGCCTTCCACGACCGCAGGTGCGGAGGAGGCGACGGCGGACGCCGGGGGCGGGGCCGGCGAACCGGCAGAGGGGCTGGGGTCGTCGCTGCCACAGGCGGCCATGGTGAGGCCGGCCGCAGCGGCCAGCGAGGCGAGGATTCGGGTCTTGGACACGGGTGCTCCTTGGGGTCGTGGTTCGGGCGGGGGTCAGGCCACGACGAGCTGGCCGCTCATCGAGGGGTGGATGGTGCAGACGAACTCGTAGGTGCCAGGTGCCGACGGGGCGGCGAAGGACACGGCGTTGCCCGTGGCGATCTGGCCGCTGTCGAACGCGCCGTCGATGGCGGTCACGGTGTGCGGCTCGGCGTCGCGGTTGGCGGCGACGACCGTCGCGCCCGGGGCCACCGGCGCGCTGGCGAAGGCGAAACCGCTGATCTCGATCTGGGTCGCGGCGCCCACGGCGCCGGTGGCTTCACCCGCGGCCGGCGGCCGACCGGCGCGGCGGAGGACGCCGGCGAGGAGCCGTCGTTCAGCACGAGGGCGCCGGCCGTGAACAGGCCGGCACCGACGATCACGACGAGCGATCCAGTGAGCTTCATGGCCGACCGTACGGGCGGGTGTGGCGGACCGGTTCCCGACGACCGGTGAGCCATGTGCCACACGAACCGCATCGGTCCGTCGTGCGTAACGACCGTCGTGAACGCCACCGCGGCCGCCATGCCCGAGTCCCCCTCCACCCCCCGCTCGGCTGCCGCGCTCATCCCCCCGGCGCTGGCCGGCGGCGCGGTGGCGCTCGCTCTCGGGACCTACGGCCGGGTCCACGACGCCACAGGAGAGCGCATCCTGGACCTCGGGTTCCCGTCGCTCGGCGCCATGAAGTCGTGGCTGGCGACGGTCGTCTTCGCGCTCGCCCTTCTCCAGGTGGTCTCCGCGCTGGCGATGTACGGCCGCCTGCCCGGCCTGCGCACCACCCCGCGGTGGGTGCCGTTCGCCCACCGCTGGTCCGGCACCGTGGCGTTCCTGATCTCGCTGCCGGTCGCGTACCACTGCCTCTGGTCGCTGGGCTTCGAGACCACGGGGGCGCGCCAGCTCGTCCACGGCATCGCCGGCTGCGTGTTCTACGGCGCCATCACGACCAAGCTGCTCGCGCTCCGGACGCCGCGCCTCCCGCGCTGGGCCATTGCCCGTCGTCGGCGGCTCACTGTTCGCCGCGCTCGCCGTGCTGTGGCTGACGTCCGCGCTGTGGTTCTTCACCACCGTGGACTTCCCCGCCCTGCCCTGACGTCGCGGCGTCACGGCTCCGATGCCGCGCGTCCGGAAGCGCGACAGCGGGAAACCGGCCTGGGTGAGCAGGTCGCTCACCACGGCCAGGGGAAGGCCGATCACGTTGCTGGCACTGCCCTCGACGGACGCCACGAACAGCCCGCCGGCCTCCTGCAGGGCGTACGCGCCCGCCTTGTCGAGCGGCTCGCCCGTGGCCACGTACCAACCGATGTCGTCCTCGGTGAGCTCGACCATCGTCACGCGGGTCCTCGCGACAGCGGACGAGACGCGGCCGGCGGCGCGCACGGCCACTGCGGTGTGGACGTCGTGGGCACGACCGGACAGCGCCCGCAGCATCCGACGTGCGTCGTCGGCGTCGATGGGCTTGCCGAAGATCTGCGGCCCGAGGGCGACCGTCGTGTCCGCCGCCAGCACCACATCGCCGATCCCGGCCTGCACGGCCGCCGCCTTCTCGCGGGCCAGCCGCTCGACGTAGCGCGACCGGCTCCTCACCCTCCGCCGGCGTCTCGTCGATGTCGGGCGCCATGGCCGTGAACTCGACACCGATGGACCGCAGGAGCTGGTGGCGCCGCGGCGAGCCCGAGGCCAGGACCAGCCTGCAAGCGGCCGACGTCACCCTCCCGAGACCAGGGCCTCGGCCTCGCTCGGCAGGGGCGTGAGGTCGTCGGGGTCGTCGAGCCAGCGGTGCGGGAGGTGGACCGGTCGGGGCCCGTTGGTGTGGCCCCGATGGGCCCGCAGCCCTCCCGGCACCACCTCGAGGGAGGGGTCGAGCGTCGCCAGCAGGTCGTCCAGTTCGCCGAGGCTGCTCACCGCGGCCAGCCGCCGCCGGACGGCGGGACCCACCGGGTAGCCGGTCAGGTACCAGCCGGTGTGCTTGCGGAAGTCCCGCAGCGCCGCCGTCCTCGCCGAGCCAGTCGGCCAGGAGGCGGGCGTGCTCGCGCCATCACGATCGACGACCTCGCCGAGCCGAGGGGCCGGCGCGGGCTCGCGCCCGGCGAACGCCGCCTCCAGCTCGCCGAACAGCCACGGCCGGCCGAGGCAGCCGCGACCGACCACGACGCCGTCGCACCCGGTCTGCGCCACCATCGCCAGCGCGTCGGCGGCCTCCCAGATGTCGCCGTTGCCGAGGACCGGGATCGTCGTCACCGCCGCCTTGAGCTCGGCGATGGCGTCCCACTCGCGCCGCGCCGGAGTAGAGCTGCTCGGCGGTGCGGGCGTGGAGCGCCACCGCGGCCACGCCCTCCTCCTCGCCGATGCGGCCGGCGTCGAGGGAGGTCAGCACGTCGTCGTCGCACGCCCATGCGGAACTTCATCGTGACGGGCACGCCGTACGGCTCGCGCCGCACCCACGCAGGCCCGCACGATGGCCGCGGAGCAGCGCCCGCTTGACGGGCAGCGCCGCTCCGCCACCGCGCCGCGTCACCTTGGGTGCCGGGACAACCGAAGTTGAGGTCGATGTGGTCGACCCGGTCCTCGCCGGCCAGCCGGCGGACGGCCTCGCCGAGCACCGCCGGATCGGTGCCGTAGAGCTGCAGGCTGCGGGGCTGCTCGTCGGGCGCGAACGCGATCATCCGCATCGTCTTGGGGTTGCCCTCGACCAGCGCCCGGGCCGTGATCATCTCGCTCACGTACAGCCCGCCGCCGTAGCGGCGGCAGAGCCGGCGGAAGGGCGCGTTGGTCACCCCGGCCATCGGCGCCAGCACGACCGGCGGATCGACCGTGAGCGGCCCGATCGCGCAGCGGCGGCAGGACGCGGTGTGCGGTCACAGCGCCAGCGGGAGGTGGAGGTTCGGCACCGCGCCCGTCTCCAGCGGGCTCGGGCCGTCCGACTGCAGCCGGTACCAGCGCGGTGGCGGCGATCATGGCCGCGTTGTCCGTGCACATCGCCGGGCTGGGGAGCAGGCAACGCAACCCGTCCTTCTCGCACGCGTCGAGCAGTTGCGTCCGCAACAACGAGTTCGCGGCGACACCCCCGCCGAGCACCAGGCCCTTCGCGCCGACCGCCTCGCGCCGCCTTCAGGGCCTTGTGGACGAGGACGTCGACCACGGCCTGCTGGAAGCTGGCGGCGACGTGCTCCGTCGAGCTCTCCGGATGCGCGCGCACGTGGTTCACCACCGCGGTCTTCAGGCCGCTGAAGCTGAAGTCCAGGCCGTCGTGCAGCATCGCCCGCGGGAAGGCGATCGCCGTCGGGGTCGCCGTGGATCGCCACCCGGTCGATGGCCGGCCCGCCCGGGTAGCCGAGGCCCAGGAAGCGGGCGACCTTGTCGAAGGCCTCGCCGGCCGCGTCGTCGATGGTCTGGCCGAGCAGGCGGTACACGCCGTGGTCGACCATCTCGATGAGCATCGTGTGCCCGCCCGACACCAGCAGCGCCACGAAGGGCGTCTCCAGCTCGGGCTCCTCGAGGAACGCGGCGTAGAGGTGGGCCTCGAGGTGGTTGACGCCCACGAACGGCACGCCCCAGGTCATGGCCAGCGCCTTGGCGCCGGCCACCCCGACCAGCAGCGCGCCGATCAGCCCGGGCCCGACGGTGCAGCCGACGGCGTCGATGCGGCTCTCGGCGACGCCCGCCTCCACGACGGCCGCCGCCACCACCGGGTTCAGCAGCTCGAGGTGGGCGCGGCTGGCGATCTCCGGCACCACCCCGCCGTACGCGGCGTGCAGATCGACCTGGCTGGACACCACGGACGAGACGACGTCGCGGCCGCCCATGACGATCGCCGCCGCGGTCTCGTCGCACGACGTCTCGATGCCGAGCACGAGCGTCGACGCGTCGACCGGGCGGAGCGGCGCGACCCGCAACGAGATGTCGACGGGCTCGTCGGACGTCGTCACGTCAGCTCCCATTCGGTCGAACCGTCGATGGCCCGCTCGATCCGCTCGAGGCGGGCGAGGTACGCGGGCTCGCCGATGTCGTGGGCCCACATGACGATGGCGTCGTCGGTGCCTTCGTAGTACCGCTTGCGCATCCCGGCCGGCGCGAAGCCGAAGCGCCGGTACAGCGCCTGCGCGCCCTCGTTGCCGACGCGCACCTCGAGCGTGAGCGCCGGTGAGCCCCGGGTGACGGCGTCGCGGGCCAGGGCCAGCAGCAGCCGCGAGGCCGATGCCCTGGCGGCGGCAGTCGGGGTCGACGGCGATGTTGGTGATGTGTGCCGAGTCGGGCGCCACCAGCAGTCCGCCGTAGCCGACCAGGCGGCGGCCCATGTGGGCGACGTAGTACCGCCGCGCCCGCGGCACCTGGTCGATCTCGCTGGCGAAGACGCTCGCCGCCCACGGCCGCGGGTAGACGACCTGCTCGATCTTCAGGATGCTGCGGATGTGGCGCCGCCGCATGGGGCTGATGCGGACGGTCACCGCACTGTGCGGCTCGTCGGGCAGGCCGGTCCGCTCGGGCAGGATCTTCACCGCGCCGACTCCCGGGTCGCCCAGTTGATCTCCGCGTCCGGATGGCGCAGGTACAGCGGCTGGACCTCCGACGGCTGGACCCATTCCTCCCGCAGCGCCTTGGCGTGCGCGAGCTGCACCAGCGGCGCCGCGCTGGGATGGGCCAGCCACTGTTCGGCGAACTCCACGCGGCGGGCACCGGCACAGATCCGCTCCCGGTAGCGCAGGGCGCCGTCACCGACGAGCAACGCGTCCTCGCCGGTGGCCAGCAGGTCGGCCACCAGGTCGTCCACCGGACCGACGGCCGGGCCTTCGACCCGCTGCACCCCGCCGGGGACCTGCCGGTAGAACGCGTGGTACACCTCGCCGCGGCGGGCGTCGATCACCGCGCCGATGAGCCGGTCGGCGTGGCGCAGCGGCAGGGCCAGTAGGTCGAGGCTCGTCATGGGGATCACCGGCACGCGCAGGGCATGGGCCATCGCCTTGGCCGTGGCGATGCCCACCCGCATGCCCGTGAAGAGCCCGGGGCCGGTATCGACGGCGATGGCGCCGATCTCGTCCAGCGTGACGTCGGCCTGCCGGCACAGGAACTCGATGGCGGGCGCCAGCAGCTCGGCGTGGCGGCGCCCGCGGGCCACCTCGAACAGGCCGAGCACGCCTTCGTGCCCACCGATGGCGCAGCTCACCTGCTCGGTGGCCGTCTCGATGCCCAGAATCAACATGAGGAGCTCAACATGACGCGATCAGCCTGCCACCCAGGCCGCCAGCGCCGACTGGACGCGCGGCCACCGGGCGGTCCAGCCGTCGCCGGCGGCGGTGATCGAGACCAGGCGGGCGTCCGGCTCGTCCGTGCCCACCCACTCGAGGCGCACGGTCATGAGGTCGGCCCCGAGCGCCGCCGAGACCACGTCGCCCCACTCCACGAGCACCACGGCGTCATCATCGTCCAGCAGCTCTCCGAGCGCGAGGTCGGCCAGCTCGGCCATGCGCTCCAGCCGGTAGAGGTCGGCGTGGTACACCCGCAGCCGCCCCTCGTAGGCGTGGACGAGGGTGAACGTCGGGCTGGTGACCGGATCCAGCACGCCGAGGCCGGCCGCGAACCCCTGCGCGAACGCGGTCTTCCCGGCGCCCATCTCGCCCGCCAGCACGATGAGGTCGCCGGGGCGCGCCAGCGACGCCAGGGACGCCGGCCACGCGCCTTCGTCTCGTCGACCGACGTGGTGCGCAGGGTGATCACAGCGCCACGCCCGCGATCGGCCAGCGCGAACTTGGCCCGCACGAAGTCGGAGCGCATCTGCCCCAGCGGCTCCGCCCCGCCCCGCAGCGCGGCCGCCGGGTGCAGCGTCGGGATCAGCACGCCGTGGGCGAACGGGTAGCTGCGGCCCCGCAGGCGGGTGATGCCCTCGGTGGTCCCGAGCAGCCACTGGGCCGCGAACCGCCCGAGCGTGACGACGGCCGCCGGTCGGATGAGGTCGAGCTGCTGCTGCAGGTACGGGCGGCAGGCGTCGATCTCGTCGGGCTTCGGATCGCGGTTGCCGGGCGGCCGGCACTTCACGACGTTGGCGATGTAGACGCGGTCGCGGGTGATGCCGAGCTCCTCGCGCAGGAGCCGGTCGAGGAGCTGGCCGCTGCGGCCCACGAACGGCAGGCCCTGGCGGTCCTCCTGCTCGCCCGGGCCCTCGCCGATGAACATCAGGTTGGCCGCCGGGTCGCCCATGCCGAAGACCACCTGCGTGCGGCCCTCGCTGAGCCGGCACCGCGTGCACGTCGACGCCTCGGCGGCGAGCAGCTCCAGGGCGTCGGGCACGCCGGACGATGCTAATGAGCAGGCAGGGAGCGTCCGGCGCTCAGGCCGGCTCGGGCTCCTCGCCCTCGTAGCGGCGGGGCAGCCGCGGGCTGAGCCCCGTGACCACCTCGTAGGCGATGGTCCCGAGCCGCTCCGCCCACTCGCTGGCCGTGATCTCCTCGCCGCCCTGCACACCGATGAGCACCGCCTCGTCGCCGGGCGCGACGAAGTCGTCGCCGCAGTCGACCATGAGCTGGTCCATGGTGACGGCCCCCGCGATCGGCCGGCGCCGTCCGCCGAGCAGCACCTCGCCGCCGCCGGTCCCCCAGCCGGCGGGGCACGCCGTCGGCGTAGCCGAGCGGCAGCGTGGCGATGGTTGCCTCGCGGTCGAGCACGAGTGCGGTGCCCGTACGAGATGCCCTCCCCCGGCGGCACCCGCTGCACGTGGCTGACGCGGGCCCGCAGCGACAGCGCCGGCCGCAGCTCGGCGCACTCGGCCGCCACCTCGGGGCCGGGCGCGATGCCGTAGACGGCGATGCCGGCCCGCACCAGGTCGCGGCGGGCCGCCGGTCCCCGCGCCAGCGCGCCGGCGGAGTTGGCGGCGTGGACGAGCGGCGGCGGGTAGCCCGGCCGGCCTGCAGCACGCCGATGGCGGCGTCGAGCCGGGCGAGCTGGGTGACGGTGGTCGACACCCGCGTCTCGTCGGCCCGGGCCAGGTGCGTCCACAGCCCTCCCAGCGCAGCTCCGGCCGGGCCAGCAGCGCCTGGACGAGCGGCGACGAGCTCGTCCGGCCGCGGCGCCCGACCCGGTGCATGCCGGTGTCGACCTTGAGGTGGACCCGCACCGTCGGCGCCCGCCGGCCTCCCGGGCCTCGTCGGCCAGCGCCTCCAGGTAGCCGAGCGAGTACGCGGTCGCCGTGAGCCGCCAGCGGACGAGCTCGTCGAGCTGGTCCTCGGGCTGCTCGGACAGCACGAGGACCGGGGCCAGGATGCCGGCCTGGCGCAGCGCCGACCCCCTCCTGGACGAGCGCCACGCACAGGCCCTCGGCGCCGGCCTCCAGCGCGGCCCGGGCCACGGGAGCGGCGCCGTGGCCGTAGCCGTCGGCCTTGACGACCGCCCAGAGCGCCGCCGGGGCCACGGTCTCGGCCAGCACGCCGACGTTGGCGGCGATGGCGCCCAGGTCCACCTCCACCCAGGCCTGGCGCCGGGGATCGGCCAGCGGCACCGTCACAGGGACTCCAGCGACGCCCGGCAGCAGCCCGGGCAGGTCCGACGGCGACCAGCCCCCGGCCGGGCCCGCTCGCCGCGGCGCGCCCGTGCAGCCAGCGCGCCGGCCGCGGCCGCCTCGAACGCCGGGCACCTGCTGCGCGAGCAGGGCGCCGATGATCCCGGACAGCACGTCCCCGGTGCCTGCCGTGGCCAGCCGCTCGTCGCCTGCGGTCGACGACGCAGCACGGCGCCGGCCGGGCTCGGCCACGACGGTCGCCGGGCCCTTCAGCAGCACGACCGCACCGGTCGCCGCGGCCAGCTCCCGCGCCGCGGCGAGGCGGTCCGCGCCCGGCTTGCGCCCGGCCAGCAGCGCGAACTCGCCGTCGTGGGGCGTCAGCACCGGTCGGCCCCGGCCGGTCCCGCAGGAGCGCCGCGGCGCCGTCGGCCGACCAGGCCAGCGCGAACAGCCCGTCGCCGTCGACCACGACCGGCACCTGCGCCTCGGCCACCAGCTCGCGCACCTCGGCGGTGGTGGCGTCGCTGCGGCCCAGCCCGGGCCCGACGACCAGCGCCTTGAACCGGTCGAGGTCCTTCGTCACCGTCGCCGCCCACGAGGCCGGGGGCAGCGACCGGGTCACCGCCTCGGTCGGCACGCCGGGGTCGTGCTGCCCGCCCGGGTCGAGAGGCGCACGTAGCCGGCGCCGGTCCGCATGCGCCGCCGCCGTGACCAGGCGGGCCGCGCCCGACATGCCGGGCGAGCCGGCCACGACGGCCACCGCGGCGTGCCACTTGTGGGTGTCGGCGGCCCGCGGCAGCCAGCCAGCGGCCACGTCGGCCCGCGGTCACCAGATGGGCACGGGCGCGGCTGACATCGAGGCCGATGTCGGCCACCTCGATCTCGCCGGCGTAGACCGATCCCGGCGGGAGCAGCAGGCCCGGCTTCATCGCCGCGAACGTGACGGTGCGGTCGGCGTGGAGCACGCCGTCGCCGGCCGCGCCGGTCAACCCGTCGACCCCGCTCGGGATGTCGACCGCCAGCACCTTCGCGTCGCCGGTGTCCGGCGCCGTCCCAGGTCCCGCGGAACCCGGTGCCGTAGGCGGCGTCGATGACCAGGTCGGCGCCGTCGATCCGGCGCCGGGACCTCGGCCGCCTCGACCACCGCGACCGGCGACGCCCCGGCGCGCCAGCCGCCGGCGCCGCGGCCCGGCCGTCGTTGCCGTTGTTGCCCTTGCCGGCGATGACCACCACCCGCCGCCCGTACGTGCCGCCCAGCATGGCGACGGCGGCCCGCGCCACCGCCGCGCCGGCCCGCTCGATCAGCTCCTCCACCGGTTCGGGGGCGGCAGCGTCGATCTCGCCCATCTCGGCGGGCGTGACGACCGGGATCACGGCAGCCGCGGCCTCACACGGCGCGGCGGATGAGCCAGCGCTTGATGCGGCTGTACGGGGGATAGAGGACCGGCGGGTCGGGGCGGGTCGGCTTGGCCAGCACCGACTTCAGGTGGCTGAAGCGGTCGAACCCGGCCTGGCCGTGGTACGCGCCCATGCCGCTCTCGCCCACCCCGCCGAAGGGCAGGTCGGGCACGGCCACGTGCAGCACGGCGTGGTTGATGCACACGCCGCCGGCCGAGGTGCGCTCGACCACCTTCGTCGTGGCGGCGTCCCCGCCGAAGACGTAGAGGGCGAGCGGCTTGTCCCGCTCGTTGATGAAGGCGATGGCCTCGTCGACGTCGTCGACCGCCAGCACCGGGAGGATCGGGCCGAAGATCTCCTCGCCCATCACCGCGGCGCCGGAATCGACCCCGGCAGCACCGTGGGCGCGACGTAGCGCGTGGCCCGATCGTGCCCACCGCCGCAGGCGACCGTGCCGTAGCCGCCGGCGTCGAGCAGGCCGACGAGGCGGGAGAAGTGGTGGTCGTTGACGATGCGGGCGAAGTCGCGGCTGGCCTGCGGATCGGCCCCGTACATGTCCGCGACCGCGTCGCGCAGGAGCTCCACCAGGCGCGGCTCCGACCGATCGGTCGACGAGCACGTAGTCCGGCGCGACGCAGGTCTGACCGGCGTTGAGGAACTTGGCCCAGGCGATGCGACGGGCCGCCACGGCCAGGTTGGCGTCGGCGGCGACGACGGCCGGGCTCTTGCCGCCGAGCTCCAGGGTGACCGGCGTGAGGTGCTGCGCGGCCGCGGTCATGACGACGCGGCCGACCCGACCGTTGCCGGTGTAGAAGATGTGGTCGAAGCGCTCGGCCAGCAGCGCGGTCGTCTCGCTCGACGCCGCCGGTCACCACCGCCGACCACCCGCTCGTCCAGGTAGCGGGGCACGAGCTCGGCCAGCGCGGTCGCCGTGTGCCCGCTGATCTCGGAGGGCTTGAGCACGACCGGGTTGCCGGCCGCCAGCGCCGCCGCGGCGGGGCCAGCAGGAGCTGGATCGGGTAGTTCCAGGGGGCGATCACCAGCACCACCCCGAGCGGCTCCGGGACGATCCAGGCCTTCCCGGGCCGGGCCACCATCGGCACGTGGACCGGGCGGGGCTTCACCCAGCGGTCGAGGTGGTCCAGGATCTCGCTGATCTCGCGCACGGTGAAGCCGACGTCCGCCGCGTAGCCCTCGATCGCGGGCTTGCCGAGGTCGGCGGCCAGCGCGCCGAGCAGCCGCTCCTCGTTCTCGACCAGGAGCCGCCGGAGCTGGCGCAGCTGGGCCTTGCGGGCGGCCACGTCCCGCAGGAGCCCCTCTTCGTGGGCCGCCCGCATCGCCTTGACCACCTCGCCCGGGCTGAGCGGGACGGTCGGTTCGGCGACGAAGGACATCGCCCCAGGGTAGAACCCGTCAGAGCGCGCTGACCACCGCTCCCGCCGTCGTCACCGAGTGGCTGAGCGAGATGTGCCAGCCGGTGACGCCGCGCTCGCCGGCCAGGACCGCGGCGGCACCCGTGATCCGCAGCTCGGGCGCGCCGGAGTCGAGCTTCAGCACCTCGACGTCGTGGAAGCCGAACGCGCCGAGGCCCACGCCGAGCGCCTTCATCACGGCCTCCTTGGCGGCGAAGCGCACCGCCAGCGCGGGCACCGGGTCCCGGCGGGCGTCCGCCAGGGCCAGCTCGTCGCCGGTGAAGAGCCGCTCGCGCAGCGCCGGCTGGCGGACCAGCACGGCCCGGAACCGCTCGATGTCGACCAGGTCGAGACCCACGCCGATCACGGGCCGCTCGACGCCTCCCCCGCCGGCGTCAGCTCGGACGCCACAGCTCGGCCAGGTCGCTGACCGGCACCGTCAGGAGGTCGATCACCGGGATCTCGGCCAGCAGGTCGTCCCGGAACCCGCCCTCGGTCTCCGTCACCCAGTCGACGAGCCGGTCGTACCGGCGGTCCCATCCCTGCAGCACGGCCCGGGCCACCGGCGCGGGCAGCCGCTCGGCGAAGACTGCGTGCACGAGGGTGATGCCGGTGCACTGCGAACCCTTCACCTCGGGCACCATCAGCACCGTCCGGCCGTCGCTGCGGCCGCGGGCGACGAGCAGCTCGCGCTCCATCGCCACCCGGCGCTTCGTGCCCT
Organism: uncultured Acidimicrobiales bacterium; assembly: GCA_963769115.1. Lineage (GTDB taxonomy): Bacteria > Actinomycetota > Acidimicrobiia > Acidimicrobiales > Ilumatobacteraceae > DASTFY01. The sequence continues at coordinate 52,233 of CAVYKN010000021.1, read as the reverse complement.
GGAGCTGCGGGTTGCGGTCGACGCGCGACGGCACGCTCAGCGACACGCCGCCGCGGTCGACGATCTCGATGGTGGCCGTGCCGTCCGCTGGGTCCCCTTCGATGGCGTACCGCGTGAACCCGACCACGGACTCCACCGCCGGATCGAGCGCGGCCAGCGAGCGCAGCGTCGTGTACCCCAGCCGCTCGCGGGGCGCACCGGCGGCCAGGACGGCCTGCACGAGCTCTCGATCGAGCAGCGCCTCGTCCGACCGGGAGATCCCGACGGTCACGGTCTTGGCCTGGTGCTTGATGGCGTCGACCGGCCGCGTCAGCTCCTCGATGGCCCGGCTCAGCGAGGTGGTCAGGTCGTCGACGAGGCCCGCCGGGGTGGCCAGCCGCCCGGACTCCCGCTGGTAGGACTCGAGGGGCGCCTCGCTGGCGATGTCCCGCAGCCGGCCGACCAGCGCCACCGCCGTGGACGCCTCCAGGTTGCCGTCGTAGGCGCCGCTGCGGAGCCCGTCCGAGAAGCGCTGGGCCAGCGGGATGAGCGACTCGCGCAACCCGTCGAGCAGCTCGTCGTGCTCCGGCGCTCCCGTCCCGACCGCGAGCTCGATCACCTCGCGCGCCTCGCGCAACGGCCGGGCCAGCGCGTCGATGGCGAGCGCGGCCTCGTACCCGAACAGGTGGCCGACCATGGCCGCCAGCACGAACGCCAGCTCGGGCTCGACACGGGGAACGGTGATGACCGCCGGCGCGGCGCGGAAGCGCTCCTCGCCTTCGGTGGCGATGACGACCGGCGCCGCCTTGTGGGCACGGAAGATCGCGACCTCCTTGGCCACGTCGTCCGCCGTCGACCCGACCAGCCCGGCCGCGCACACCAGGATCAGCGGCTCCGACGAGAGGTCGATGTGCTTCTTGTCCTCGGTGACGTCGCAGGCGATCGACTTGTAGCAGAGCTCGCTGAGCTTGATCCGGATCTCCTCGGCGGCCACCGTGTTGGGCCCGTTCCCCACCACGGCCCAGTAGCGGCGGGACGGGGCCAGCCGGCGGGCCACCTCCGCGATCTCGGGCTGCAGCGCGAGCACGCGGTGCAGCGCCGCGGGCAGCTCGCGGAGACCGGCGAGGAGCGTGTGCCGCTCGTCGTCGCTGCCGCACCCGGCCACCTCGGTGATGGCGCAGGCCAGCAGCGCACCTGCGGCGACCTGCGAGTAGAAGGCCTTCGTGGAGGCGACGCTCATCTCCACGTCGCGTCCGTCGGACGTGTAGAGCACGCCGTCGGCCTTGTCCGTGAGGTCGCTCTGCCGGCGGTTGACGATGCCGATCACGGCCGCGCCCCTGGCCCGGGCCAGGTCCACAGTGCGGTTGGTGTCCGTCGTGGTCCCGCTCTGGCTGACGGCGATGACGAGGGTGTCGTCCATCCGGGGCCGCAGGTGGAAGCCGGACAGCTCCGTGGCGGTGATGGGGTCGATGTCGAGCTGGTCGTGCGACAGGCGGGCCAGCAGCGCGGCGACGGACTGCGAGGCCACCGCGGCCGTGCCCTGGCCGATGCACAGGACCCGCCGGATGGTCGCCGCTCTCCAGCCTCGTCCGCACGGACGGCGGCAGGACCTGATCGCCCAGGGCCACCCGCAGATCACCGTCCTGCTCGACGATGTGGCCACGCAAGGTCTTGGCGAAGCTCAGCGGCGCCTCCCTGATCTCCTTCAGCAGGAAGTGGGGGGCATCGCCGCGGTCGATGTCGCGCGTCGTCACCTCGGCCTGCACGATCTCATCGGGACGGACCGGCAGCGGCGTGCCGTCGTAGGCCAGCCGCACGACCCCGTCGACCTCGCCGGCCGCGGCGGCCGTGAGCGTCACGACCTGGCCGTTGCTCAACGGCTGGTCGGGGTGGGCCGGTGTCTCGCCGTCCATGCGGACGTAGCGGTCGGTGACCTCCACCAGCCCGTACGGCTCGCTGGCCACGATCGTCACGTCGTCGGCGAGGCCGATGTACACGCCCTGCCCGCTCCCCCGGAGCGCCAGCAGCACCTGACCGGGCTCGTCGGCGCTGGCCGCCGCGATGGCGACCGAGCCGTCGAACGTGCTGACCGTCCGACGGAACGCCTCCACCAGGCCCGCGCGCCGCGCCTCCCGGGACACGAGCGCGGGGATGACCTTGGCGTCCGTGGTGATCGGCGACGGGATGGCGAGCGCGGCCCGCGCCCGAAGGTCCGCATGGTTGTCGACGTCGCCGTTGAGGGCCGCCACGACGTAGGGACCATCGGTGTCGACCGTGCCGTCGCCAGTGTCCTCGTCGCTGTTGACGGGATGGGCGTTGGGCTCGGAGATGATGCCCACGCTGGCCCAGCGGGTGTGGCCGAGCACGGCCAACCGCGCGCCGGGCGCAGCGAGGGCGAGGTGGAGCAGTCCGTCGTCGCGGATGGCTGCCCGCAGCGCGGCCGTGTTGTCGCCCAGCTCGCCGATCTCGGCCGCCGCCTTGTACACGAACGACAGGGCGGCACCGGCGACCCGCACCGCGCCGGACGGGTAGAGCGGGTCCTCCCCGCGGGCGGCGAGACGGGCCGACAGCTCCGGATCGTCGAGGTCGAGCCCGTGGTCCCAGACGAACAGGTGGAGGCCCGCGGAGTCGCGCCCGCGGACCTCGAGCCGGTCGATGGCGGACAGTGCGAGCTGCACGGCGTAGAAGCCGGCCAGTGCGGTGGTCCGGCCGTCACGACCGGCGAGGGCCGATACCGCGGCGGCCGTGCGGAGGCGGTCCCGCCGCAGCGCCCACAGCACGTCCTTGGCCCTGACCAGGGCGGCGTTCGTCTCCTCGATGTCGGCGGTCCCGAGCGGGTCGGACGTCCCCTCGCCCTCCTCGACGAGGGCCTCCCTGGTGGCCACGAACGCGTCGAGCTGGTCGAGCCGGGCCTCGACGGCCAGGACCAGCGCCGGCCGGTCGGCCAGGGCGAGCACGCCGGGCACGCCCCGGAGCAGCTCGTCGGCGATGGTCGCGTGGCCGGCCACGGCGTCGAGCACCGCCGCCACCGGGCTGCCGTCGTCCGAGCTGGCGGCCAGGGCGCTGTCCAGCGCCTCCAGCACGGCGGCGTCGGTGGGAGTCAGTCGCTCCGCAGGCCGGCTGAGGATGGCGACGATCCCGCACATGGCCGGTCAGGCTACTTTCGGCCGGCCCCCACCGACGCGGCGGTCAGGGCGGCGGCCAGCTCGTTGGCCACGGCGTCGGCCTCGTCGTGGCTGGCCGCCTCGACCATCACCCGCACCAGGGGCTCCGTCCCGCTCGGGCGCACGAGGACGCGGCCTTCGTGCCCCAGCCGCTCCTCGGCGGCAGCGATCTCCCTGGCCACGGCGTCCATGAGGGCCAAGGGGTTCGAGTTGACGCGGACGTTCACGAGGACCTGGGGCAGGCGGGTCATGGCCTCCGCAGCCAGCTCGGCCAGCGTCCGACCGGACCGTTGCACCACGTCGGCGAGGACGAGCCCGGTGAGGATGCCGTCACCCGTCGTGGCGAGGTCGGGGAACACCACGTGCCCGCTCTGCTCGCCCCCCATCGAGTAGCGACCGGCCTCCAGCGCCTCCAGCACGTACCGGTCGCCCACCGCGGTCTCCACGACCTGGATGCCGGCCTTCTCCATGGCCAGCCGGAAGCCGAGGTTCGTCATGACCGTCACGACGACGGTGTGATCGCGGAGCTGCCCGCGCCGTTCGAGGTCGAGCGCGCAGATGGCGATGATGTGGTCGCCGTCGACGATGGCCCCGGTGTGGTCGACCGCGATCAGGCGGTCGCCGTCGCCGTCGAAGGCCAGGCCGAGCTCGAACGCGCCGTCGCGGACGGCGTCGGCCAGCGGCTCCGGGTGCGTGGCGCCGCAGCGATCGTTGATGTTGGAACCATCAGGAGCAGCCGCGCGGACGACCACCCGCGCCCCGAGCCGATCGAACACCTCCGGCGCGATCGCACTGGTGGCCCCGTTGGCGCAGTCGAGCGCGATGTCGAGACCGGTCAGGGTCCCCGGGTCCGGGAACAAGCTGACCAGGTGGTCCACGTAGACGCGGGCACCCTCGTTGTCCGGCCGGATCACCCCGACACCGGTGCCGCTGGGCCGGGCGCCGACATCGCCGGCCAGCTCGCGCTCGAGCTCGGTCTCGATGGCCTCTTCGACGTCGTCGGGCAGCTTGCGGCCACCCGGCGCGAACAGCTTGATGCCGTTGTCGGCGAAGTTGTTGTGCGACGCGGAGATGACCGCGCCGATGCCGCCGCCCGTCTCGGACAGGTGGGCCACGGCCGGCGTCGGCACCACGCCGACGAGGTCGACGGTGCAGCCTGCGGACGCGAACCCTGCCGCCAGCGCTCCTTCGATCATCGGCCCCGAACGGCGGGGATCACGTCCGATGACGGCCCGGTCGGCGGCGAGGACCCGTGCTGCGGCGCGGCCGAGGACCAGCGCCAGCTCAGGCGTCAGCTCGGCGTTGGCGACGCCGCGTACCCCGTCCGTGCCGAAGCGCAGCGCCACCTCGATGACTCCGGGCGGGCCGGGGCTCAGCGCGGCTGCGCGGCCGCGACTGGGGGCGCAGCGCACATTGGCCGGCGGGAGCTGCGGGGTCCCCGCCGGAAGCTCCGCTTCCGGGGGGGTGCATCAGCGCTTGGAGTACTGCGGCGCCTTGCGGGCCTTCTTGAGGCCGGCCTTCTTGCTCTCCTTCTCCCGCGGGTCACGGGTGAGGAGACCGGCCCGCTTGAGGCCGGCCCGCATCTCGGGATCCAGGTCGCACAGCGCACGGGCGATGCCCAGGCGCAGGGCGCCGGCCTGGCCGCTGATGCCGCCACCGTCGAGAGTGGCGTCGATGTCGTAGACCTCTTCGGTGCTCGTGACCCGCAGCGCCTCCGACGAGAGCATCCGGTGGGTGGCGACAGGGAAGTAGTCCTCGAAGGGACGGCGGTTCACGGTGATGGCGCCGGTGCCGGGACGCAGGCGCACGCGGGCGACGGCTCCCTTCCGGCGTCCGGTGGTCTGCGTGAGGGGCTTGGTCACGTTCGATCCTCTCCAGCGCTCAGCGCGCCGCGCGCTTCTGTCCGGCCCGGCGGGCGATGGCCTGGGGCAGCTCCCGCGGCACAGGACCCTGCGCGGAGTGCGGGTGCTCGGGTCCGCCGTACACCTTGAGCTTCTTCAACATCTGCCGGCCGAGTGGGCCCTTCGGCAGCATCCCCCGCACCGAGCGCCGGATGGCCTCCTCGGGCTTGCGGGCCAGCAGGTCGGCGTAGCTCTCCTGCTTGAGGCCGCCGGGGTAGCCGGAGTAGCGGTAGACGTTCTCGCGCTCGGCCTTGCCGGCAGTGAGCACGACCTTGCTGGCGTTGACGATGATGACGTGGTCCCCGGTGTCCAGGTGGGGAGCGAAGACCGGCTTGTGCTTGCCCCGCAGCAGGCGGGCGGTCTCCGTGCACAGGCGACCGAGGACCAGGCCCTCGGCGTCGATGACGTGCCAGGACCGCGTGATCTCACTGGCTTTGGGCGAGTACGTGCGCATCAGGACTTCCTTCAGGGGAACCGAGTAAGGATACGGGCCGATCTGGGCCGCAGCAAACAGCGGCAGCAAACAGCAGGGGCGACGATCTCGCCCCGTGCAGATCAGTAGCCGACCTCCCACAGGCAAAGACCGTCGGGCGGCGCGAGCTGGCCGGCGGTGGCCCGGTCCCGGGCCCGCAACGTGTCGAGGATCGAGCCCGCCGACCGCCGGCCCAGCCCCACCTCCACCAGCGTGCCGACGATCGACCGGACCATCTGGTGGCAGAAGGCGTTGGCCACGATCTCGAAGCGCAGCAGGCGGCCGGGCACGTCCCCCACGTCGTCCCAGCGGGCCGACATGACCCGCCGCACGAGCGTCGCCGGGGGCTCGCCCTCCGGCCGCTTGGGCCGGCGGCAGAACGAGGAGAAGTCGTGCTCCCCGACGAAGGGATCGCAGGCCAGGCGCATGAGCCGCAGGTCCAGCGGCCGGTCGACGTGCCACGTCGTGCCGGCCAGGAACGGGTCGGGCACGGGGTCGTTGAGCACCGTGTAGTGGTAGCGCCGCCAGCGGGCCGAGAACCGGGCGTCGAAGTCGGGCGCCGCCCACTCGGCCGAGCGCACCACCACCGCCGGTCCGCACAGCGCGTTGACGCTGCGGCGCAGCGCGTCCAGGTCCAGCGGGTCTTCCTGCTGCTCGTCCGGCACGTCGAGGCTGACGACCTGGCCCCAGGCGTGCACGCCGGTGTCCGTGCGGCCGGCGGCGGTGAGCACCACAGGATGGCCGAGCACGGTGCCGATGGCCTCGGTGAGCGCGCCGGCGACCGTCGCCACCCCGTCGTTCAGGGCGAACCCGTGGAAGCCCGAGCCGTCATAGGCCACGAGCAGCCGGAGCCTGCCCACTTCACTTCACCCCGTGCGTCCGGCTTGCCCGGCGCACGGCGACGTCGCTTGACGCATTGCCGAGCGAAGCGAGTAGGAGCCAGCCGAAGCGCAGCGCAGGATGGCGACGAAGACTCAGACCAGCTCGATGCGGGCCATGGGGGCGTTGTCGCCCTGGCGGGGTCCCAGCTTCAGGATGCGGGTGTAGCCGCCCGGCCGCTCGAGGTAGCGCGGCGCCACCTGGTCGACCAGCTTGGCCGTCATCTCCCGATCGCCCAGGAAGGACTGGAGCTGCCGGATGCGGTGCACCCGGAGCGGATCGTCGTCCTGGGCCTTCTTGGCCTTCGTGATGAGCTTCTCGGCCACGGGCCGCAGCGCCTTGGCCTTGGCCTCTGTGGTGACGATGGCCTCGGCGGCGAACAGGGACGCGGCGAGGTTGGCCATCATGAGGCGCTGGTGGGCGGCGTTGCCGCCGAAGCGACGTGAGCGACGGGGGGTGGGCATGGTGCGCTCCTCAGCCCCGCAGCGACAGGCCGCGCTCGTCGAGCTTGACCTTGACCTCGTCGAGGCTCTTCTGCCCGAAGTTGGTGATGTTGAGCAGGTCGTCCTCGGTCTTGGTGAGCAGCTCGCCGATGGTGTTGATCTGGGCCCGCTTCAGGCAGTTGCGGGGCCGCTCGGACAGGTCGAGGTCCTCGATGGCCAGCTCCAGGTCCGGCGAGCCGGCGGCCACGGAGGCCACCTCGCCCAGCTCCAGGCCCTGGGGATCGTCGGACAGGTTGGCCACCAGGTCGACGAGCGAGCGCAGCGTGGCGCCGGCCGAGGCCAGTGCCTCCTTGGGCGTGATGGAGCCGTCGGTCTCGATGTCGAGCTGCAGCCGGTCGTAGTTCGTGGACTGCTCGACGCGGGTCGGCTCGACGGTGAAGGTCACGCGGCGGACGGGCGAGAAGATGGCGTCGATCGGGATGACACCGATCGTGCGGTTCTGCGCCTCGCGGTCCGAGCTGAGGTAGCCCCGGCCCCGCTCCACGGTCAGGTCCACGGCGAGGCGGCCCTTGGCGTTGACGGTGGCGATGTGGGCGTCCCGGTTGAGGATCTCGATCTCCGGCGGGAGCTTGATGTCACCGGCGGCCACGTCGGCCGGCCCCCGGATGTCGAGGCGGATGACCACTGGCTCGTCCGAGGTCGACGTGAGCACGATGTCCTTCAGGTTGAGGATGACATCGGTGACGTCCTCGGCCACACCGGCGATGGTGTCGAACTCGTGGAGGGCGTCGTCGAAGCGCACCATCGTGATGGCAGCACCGGGGATCGACGACAGCAACGTCCGGCGCAGGGAGTTGCCGATGGTGTAGCCGAAACCGGGCTCGAGCGGCCCGACGGTGAACTGCTGACGGTTGCCTTCGACCTCGCCGGCGGCTTCGACGGTGGGGCGTTGGATGACGAGCATGCGGGAAGTCCTCGCGTTTGGCTTCTTGGGCGCGTGGTGGGTGGGCGTTACTTCGAGTACAGCTCGACGATGAGCTGCTCGCGGACGGGAACATCGATGTGCGCCCGCTGGGGGACGTCGCGCACGGTGACCTTGCTGCCGCCGTCGCTCACCTCCAGCCAGCCGACCACGGACCGGTCGAGCACGTCGAGGTTGTGGCGGATCACGATCATCTCCATCGCCTTCTTGCCGAGGGAGACGACCTGGCCGGGCCGGACGCGGAAGCTGGGGATGTTGACCCGCTTGCCGTCGACGTTGATGAGGCCGTGGTTGACGAACTGCCGGGCCTGGGGACGGGTGGCGGCCCAACCGGCGCGGTAGACGACGTTGTCGAGGCGCAGCTCGAGCAGCCGGAGCAGGTTCTCGCCGGTGACACCGGGAAGGCGGGTGGCCTCCTCGTAGGCCCGGCGGAACTGGCGCTCGAGGACGCCGTAGATGTACTTGGCCTTCTGCTTCTCCTGGAGCTGCACCAGGTACTCGCTGCCGCTGGTGCGGCGGCGGGTGCGGCCGTGCGCCCCGGGCGGGTACGGGCGGCGCTCCAGCGCCTTGCGACCCTTGTCGTTCTCGAAGATGTTGGTGCCGAGGCGGCGCGTGAGCTTGACCTTCGGGCCGGTGTAGCGGGCCATGTCAGACCCTCCGCCGCTTGGGCGGGCGGCACCCGTTGTGGGGCACCGGGGTCACGTCCTTGATGGCGGTGACCTCGAGGCCGGTGTTCTGCAGCGAGCGCATGGCCGTGTCGCGACCCGAGCCCGGGCCCTTCATGTGGACCTCGACGCGGCGCACACCGTGCTCCATGGCGGCCTTGGCCACCTTCTCGGCCGCCAGCTGGGCGGCGAAGGGCGTGGACTTGCGTGAGCCCTTGAAGCCGACGTTGCCGGCCGACGCCCAGGCGATGGTGTTGCCCTCGGTGTCGGTGATGTTGACGATCGTGTTGTTGAACGAGCTCTTGATGTGGGCGATCCCGAAGGCGACGTTCTTGCGCTCGCGCTTGCGGGGCCGGCGTCCACCGGGCTTGGGCTTGGCCATCGACTACTTCCTCACTGCCTTCTTCTTGTTGGCCACGGTCTTGCGCGGCCCCTTCCGGGTGCGGGCGTTGGTGTGCGTCCGCTGGCCGTGCACCGGGAGGCCCTTGCGGTGGCGCACGCCCTGGTAGCAGCCGATCTCGATCTTGCGCTTGATGTCCTGGGCGACGTCACGCCGCAGATCGCCCTCGACCCGGAGGGTCTGGTCGATGTGCGAGCGGATGCGGGCCACCTCGTCCTCGGTCAGGTTGCGCACCCGGGTGTCGGGGTTGACGCCCGCCGCCTCGAGCACCTTGTGCGCGGACGTGCGGCCGATGCCGTACACGTAGGTGAGCGCGACCTCAACCCGCTTCTCCCGCGGGATGTCGACGCCGGCGATCCGAGCCATGCAGTTACCTACCTCCGGTCCCTTCCTCGAACTCTCAACCCTGCCGCTGCTTGTGGCGCGGGTTCTCGCAGATGACCATGACCCGACCATGACGGCGGATCACCTTGCACTTCTCGCACATCTTCTTGACGCTGGGACGAACCTTCATCGGACTTCTGGGCCTCACTTGTAGCGATACGTGATGCGACCCCGGTTGAGGTCGTATGGCGTCAACTCGACTTGGACCTTGTCACCAGGAAGGATCCGGATGTAATGCATGCGCATCTTCCCGGAGATGTGGGCCAGAACTTTGTGGCCGTTCTCGAGCTCCACCCTGAACATCGCGTTTGGGAGGGGCTCGACGACCGTGCCCTCGAGCACGATCGCATCTTCCTTGGGCTTCGGCAGAGCTGACTCCTTGTACGCGTCACATAGGCCCACGCCAACCCACCACGCCGGTGCTGGTCAGAGGCAGGAGGGACGAACTGGGCCGAGGGGCAATGCTACCGCCGAGGCGGGGGAGTGCCAAGTCCCGCTCCGTGGTCGGGTTCGACCGGCCGAACGGGCCTGACCAATCCGCTGAGCCACCGGTCACGTATCCCCTGCAGAGCTCGACCGCTCTGAGTGGGGAGAGAGTTCAGGAAGCAGTCAGGACGCAGCAGCCATGACAGAGCCCGGAAGGAGGACTCGCCATGTATCCCGACCATGTGGTGCAACACCCTCACCGGCGAGCGCCTCGATCGTGACCAGCTCCAGACCTGCAAGGAGCAGGCCCGCCGGCTGTACGAGGCGAACCGCCACATCTTCGAGGACGAACTGGACGCGTTGGCCGCCCTCGGGGTGATGCCGCCGATGTCCACCGCGGCGTAGGACCGACCGGCCGCCGTTTCGCCGGCGCGGGTCGCGGTCGGCCATGATGCGCGCATGACGATCTCCGAGCACCCGATCAACACGCTGCAGGGCGAGCCGACGAGCCTCGCCGACTTCCACGGCAAGGCCCTGCTCCTCGTGAACGTGGCCTCGAAGTGCGGCCTGACCCCGCAGTACACGGGCCTCGAGCAGCTCCAGTCGACCTACGAGGACCGGGGCTTCTCGGTGGTCGGGTTCCCGTGCAACCAGTTCGGCGGCCAGGAGCCGGGCACGGCCGAGGAGATCGAGACCTTCTGCTCGGTCACCTACGGCGTGACGTTCCCGCTCATGGAGAAGATCGACGTCAACGGCGACGACCGCCACCCGATCTACACCGAGCTCACCGAGGTCGCCGACGGCGAGGGTCACACGGGGGACATCCGCTGGAACTTCGAGAAGTTCCTCGTCTCACCCGAGGGCGAGGTCGTGGCCCGCTTCTCCCCCATGGTCACCCCCGAGGATCCCACCCTCGTCGGCGCCATCGAGTCCCAGCTCCCCGCCTGACCGGCGCGGGCCGGCGGCGGGTCAGCCGCCGACGATGGGGCCGGCGCCGGGGCCGCGGCGGCGGCCCTCGATGGCGGAGATGAGGCGGATGAGGACCTCGTCCGGCGTTCCCACGCCGCTCACCGTGACGAGCAGCCCCCGCGATTCGTAGAAGTCGATGAGCGGACGGGTCTGGCTCTCGTAGTCGTCCAGGCGGCGGTTGATCGCCTCCTCGGTGTCGTCCTCACGATGGATGATGTCGCCGCCGCAGACATCGCACAGCCACGGCCGCCGCTCGTAGCCGGTGGACGTGTAGTTGGTGCCGCAGTCCCGGCACAGCCGACGGCCCGAGAGGCGCTGCAGCACCATCTCCCGGGGCACGTCGAGGTCTATGGCCAGGTCGAGCGCGTTGTCGACCGCGATCTTCTCCATGGCCTCGGCCTGCGCCACCGTCCGGGGGAAGCCGTCCAGCAGGTAGCCGCGCGTCCGGGCGTCCGCTCCCCGCAGGCGCTCGTCGACGATGCCGATCATGACGTCGTCGGGCACCAGCCCGCCCGCCTTCATGATGCTGTCGGCGCGCCGGCCGAGCTCGGTGCCCTCCTTCACGGCGGCGCGCAACATGTCACCGGTGGAGATGTGGGGGACGACGTAGTGCCGGGACAGGCGGACGCACTGCGTCCCCTTCCCGGCACCCTGGCGGCCCGCCACCACCATCCGCACGCCGGGGATCACTGGTGGTCGGCCCGTCCACGCCGACGGCCGGCCCGCGTCACTTCAGGAAGCCCTCGTAGTTGCGCAACATGAGCTGGCTGTCGATCTGCTTCATCGTCTCGAGGGCCACACCGACGGCGATCAGCACGGACGTGCCGCCGAAGGGGAAGCTCTGCACGTTGCCGAGCGCCAGCACCACGGACGGCAGCAGGGCGATGACGGCGAGGAAGATGGCGCCCGGGAGCGTCAGCCGGTTGAGGGTCTTCGACAGGTAGCGCTCGGTCTGCGGGCCCGGCCGGATACCGGGGATGAAGCCGCCCTGCTTGCGCAGCTGGTCGGCCTGCTTGGCGGGGTCGAAGGCGATGGCGTTGTAGAAGTAGGCGAAGCCCACGATCATCGCGCCGTAGATCAACAGGTGGACCGGGTTGGTCTGGTTGACGACCCACTTGTCGATGAACTCGGTGAGCGACTGGCGCCAGCCCGAGGTCGAGTCACCGAGCAGGTTGGTGATGAGCACCGGCAGCAGCAGCAGCGAGCTGGCGAAGATGATCGGGATGACGCCCGACTGGTTGACCTTCAGCGGGATGTAGGTGCTCTGGCCGCCGTACATGCGCCGGCCGACCACCCGCTTGGCGAACTGGACGGGGATGCGGCGCTGGCCGAGCTCGACGTAGATGATGGCCACCAGCACCAGCAGGCTGACCGCCACCAGGAACAGGAAGAAGATGATCTCCTTCTGCTCCAGGACCGCGTAGTAGGCGTAGGGGAGCTGGCTGACCACCGAGCAGAAGATCAGGATCGACATGCCGTTGCCGATGCCCCGCTGGGTGATGAGCTCGCCCATCCACATGAGGATGGCGGTGCCCCCCACGAGGGTCATGATGATCATCAGGTAGCGCCAGTTGGACGTGCCGTCCGGCAGGAGCTGCACGTTCGGGCCGTTCTGGCCCAGCAGCGAGCCGCCGTAGCCGCGGCCGAAGATGAACGTGAGGCCGGTGGCCTGGAGCGTGGCGATGGCCAGGGCCAGGTAGCGCGTCCACTGCGTGATCTTGCGCTGGCCGACCGCGCCCTGCTCCTGCCACTCCTGCAGCTTGGGGATGGCGACGCCGAGCACCTGCATGATGATCGACGCGGTGATGTACGGCATGATCCCGAGCGCGAACACCGCGAACGAGCTCAGCGCGCCGCCCGAGAACAGGTTGAGGAACCCGATGGCGCCCTGGGTCTCGGCCTGCTCCTGGAGCTGGGCCACCTGACCGAGGTCGATCCCGGGTACGGGGAGGTTGGCCCCCAGGCGGTACAGGGCGACCATCCCGAGGGTGAACAGCACCTTGTTCCGCAGGTCCGGGATCTTCAGGACGTTCTTCAGGTTGGCGAACACGCCATGGCTCCTCGGGACTGCCGGGTCCGGGACGGGACAGCAGGGCTCAGCGGTTGGTGAACTGGTTGCCCTTGGCCGGCGGCCGGCCGGACACGTACGGCAGGGGCAGGACGGAAACCGTACCGCCCGCGGCCGTGATGGCCTGCTCAGCCGAACGGGAGAACGCGTGGGCCTGCACCCGCACCTTGCGGGTGATCTCGCCCCGTCCGAGAACCTTGATGAGGGCGCCCTTGTGGGTCAGGCCGTGGGCGTGGAGGCTCTCCGGGGTGACGTCGTCCATACCGCTGGCGTCGATCACGTCGAGGTTGATGCCCTGGTACTCGATCCGGAACGGGTTGTTGAAGCCCTTCAGCTTCGGGACCCGCTGCTTGAGCGGCATCTGGCCACCCTCGAAGCCACGAGGGACGGTGTTCCGGGCCTTCTGGCCCTTGGTGCCACGACCGGCGGTCTTGCCGCCGTGACCGCCGGTGCCACGGCCCACCCGCCGGCGGGCGCGCGTCGACCCGGGCGCGGGCTTGAGATCGTCGACTCGCATGTCAGTCCTCTTCCTTCTGGACTCGCCGGCGCTTCTTCGCGGCCGGCGCCTTCTCCTCTTCCACCGGCTCCACCGTCACCAGGTGGGGGACGCGGTGGAGCATGCCCCTGATCTCGGGGCGATCGGGCAGGACGTTCGAGTCGCCGAGGCGGCGCAGGCCCAGGGCGCGGAGCGTCCCGCGGGTCTTGGGCTTGGTGCCGATCTGGGACCGCACCTGCGTGACCTTCAGCATGGCGGTGCCTCCGTCAGCTGCCATCGGGCTCAGCCCTCCGCTTCGGCGGGCGCAGCCTGCGCCCGGCGCGTCTCGGTGTAGGCCTTCAGCAGGCCCTTGGGCACGAAGTCGTCGGCCGGGATCCCCCGGCGGGCGGCGACCACGTCGGGCCGCTGCAGCGAGCGCAGGCCTTCGATGGTGGCGCGGGCGACGTTGATGGCGTTCGACGAGCCCAGGGACTTGGCCAGCACGTCATGGATGCCGGCCTCCTCGAGGATGGCTCGGGCGGCGCCACCGGCGATCACGCCGGTACCGGGCGCCGCGGGCTTCAGCATCACCCGACCGGCACCGAGCCGGCCGAGGACGGGATGGGTGATGGTCGACCCGGCCAGCGGCACGTCGAACAGGTTCTTCTTGGCTTCCTCGGTGCCCTTCTGGATGGCCAGCGGCACTTCCTTGGCCTTGCCGTAACCCAGGCCGACCCGGCCCGCGCCGTCCCCGACGACGACGAGCGCCGTGAACGAGAAGCGGCGGCCGCCCTTGACGACCTTGGCCACACGGTTGATGGCGATGACCCGCGACTCGCGCAGGCCCGCCGCGTCATTGACAGCCATCAGAACTCCAGTCCGGCTTCCCGGGCGGCGTCGGCCGCCGCGGCGATGCGACCGTGGTAGAGGAACCCACCCCGGTCGAACACGACCTTGTCGACGCCGGCGTCCTTGGCCCGCTCGGCGACCAGCTTGCCCACCCGGGACGCGCCGGCCAGCGTGCCGGTGCCGCCATCGGCCTTCACGGCGGCCTCGTGCGTGGACGCCGCGGCCAGGGTGCGGCCGGTCTCGTCGTCGATGACCTGCATGACGAGGTGCTTGTTGGAACGGAACACGGCGAGGCGCGGGCGTGCCGCCGTCCCCGTGATGGACTTGCGGACCCGGTTGTGGCGCCGGACCCGGGACTGCCGTCGTTGCGCAGCGATGGTCATGGTCACTTCTTCCCGGCCTTGCCGGCCTTGCGGAGGATGCGCTCGCCGGCGTAGCGGACGCCCTTGCCCTTGTAGGGCTCGGGCTTGCGCAGCGAGCGGATGTCGGCCGCCACCTGGCCCACCTTCTCCTTGTCGATGCCCTTGACGAGGATGCGGGTGGCCTGGGGGACCTCGAAGGTGACGCCCTCGGGGGCGTCGACGACGATGGGATGGCTGTACCCGAGCGCCAGACGGAGGGTCGCCGGGCCCTGGGCCTCGGCGCGGTAGCCCACGCCCACGATCTCCAGCTCCTTGCGTGAAGCCGGTCGTGACGCCCACGACCATGTTGTTGACCAGCGTGCGGGTCAGACCGTGGAGGCTCCGGTTGTCACGGGCGTCGTCGGGCCGCTCGACCACGATGGTGCCCTCGTCCTGGCGGACGGAGATGGCGCCGGGGATGACCCGCGACAGGGTGCCACCGGGGCCCTTCACCGTGACCGTGCGGTCGGCGATCGTCACGTCGACCCCGCTGGGGACGGTGATGGGTGCCTTGCCGATGCGGCTCACTGGTGTCCCTCCTCGGTCAGGTCGG
Source organism: uncultured Acidimicrobiales bacterium (assembly GCA_963769115.1). GTDB lineage: Bacteria > Actinomycetota > Acidimicrobiia > Acidimicrobiales > Ilumatobacteraceae > DASTFY01. The sequence continues at coordinate 37,223 of CAVYKN010000021.1, read as the reverse complement.
ACATCCGGGCCGGAGGACTACTGGGCGCACCAGTGAGCCGTTCGCCGCTGCGCGGCGAAAACGGAACCGTGCTCATGCGCTCGCTTCGCTCGCTCATGTCAGTCCCTCCTCACCAGACGAAGCACAGGATCTCGCCGCCCACGCGGCGATGGCGCGCCTCGCGGTCGGTCATGAGACCCTGGCTGGTCGAGAGCACAGCGACGCCCAGGCCGCCCAGCACGCGCGGCACCTTGTCAGCCTTGACGTACTGGCGCAGGCCGGGCTTGGACACCCGGCGCAGGCCGCTGATGCTGCGGTCGCGGTCCGGCGAGTACTTCATGCTGATGGTCAGCACATCGCCCACGCCCGTGGTGGACGGCGCCAGGGCGTAGCCGCTGATGTAGCCCTCCTGCTGGAGGATGGTGGCCAGGGCCACCTTCTGCTTCGAGGCCGGCATGCGCACTTCGTCGTGCATCGCCACGTTGGCGTTGCGGATGCGGGTGAGCATGTCGGCGATCGGATCGGTCATCATCTCGACTTGCTCCTCACCAGCTCGACTTCGTCAGGCCGGGGATCTCGCCGGCGTGGGCGAGCTCCCGCAGACAGATGCGGCACAGCCCGAACTTGCGGTAGACGGCGCGCGCCCGACCGCAGCGGCGACAACGCGTGTAGCCGCGGACCTTGAACTTGGGCTTGCCCTGCTGCTTGTTGATCAGTGCCTTCTTCGCCATCTCGAGCGTCCTCTCAATTCCTCTTCGCCGGCCGGCCGCCACGGCCTCTGCCCCGGGCCGGACCGCGCCGGCGCTTGGGCTCGTCTGCGGCTGTCTCCTCGACGTCCCGCTTGAACGGGAAGCCGTAGGCGTCGAGCAACGCCTTGCCGGTGTCGTTGGTCGTGGCCGACGTCACGATCGTGATGTCCATGCCACGGACCTGATCGACGCGGTCGTAGTCGATCTCCGGGAAGATCACCTGCTCGTTGACGCCGAACGTGTAGTTGCCCCGACCGTCCCAGGCCGTGGCCGGCAGACCGCGGAAGTCCCGGATGCGGGGGATGGCGACGCTGATGAGGCGGTCCAGGAACTCCCACATCCGGTCGCCCCGCAGCGTCACCTTCACGCCGATGGACTGGCCCTCGCGCAGCTTGAAGCCGGCGATCGAGTTCCGGGCCTTCGTGACGATCGGCTTCTGCCCGCTGATGGCGGTGAGGTCCTTGACCGCGCCCTCGATCAGCGACGGCTGGCCGGTGGCCTTGCCGACGCCCATGTTGATGACGATCTTCTCGAAGCGGGGCGCCTGCATGACGTTGTCCAGGCCGAGCTCTTCGACGAGCCTGGCCCGCACCTCGTCCCGGTAGCGCTGCTTCAGGCGCGGCAGCTCCCGCGTCTCGGTCGCCGTGCTCATGAGATCACCTCACCGGTCCGCCGGGCGACGCGCACCTTGGTGCCGTCGGACTCCACCCGGTAGCCGAGCCTCGTGGGCTTGCCCTTGTGGAGGTAGGCCACGTTCGAGACGTGGAGCGGCATGTCCTTGTCGATGATGCCGGCCTGCATCGTCGCCCGGACCGGGCGCTGGTGCTTCTTGGCCAGGTTGACGCCCTCGACGATGACCTTGTCCTCCTTGGGCAGGACGCGGAGGATGGTGCCTTCCTTGCCCTTGTCCTTGCCCGAGAGCACGACCACCGGGTCGCCCTTCTTGAGCTTCATCTCAGTACCTCCTTGGGGCTCGCGCCCCAAACCCATCGACGCCGGGCGAGCTAGCGCTCGCGCCGTCGTCCTGAGTTGCTCGCTGCGCTCGCACCTCAGAGCACCTCCGGAGCCAGCGAGATGATCCGCATGAACCGGCGGTCGCGAAGCTCGCGGCCGACCGGCCCGAAGATGCGGGTCCCGCGGGGGGTCTGGTCGTCCTTGATGAGGACGGCCGCGTTGTCGTCGAAGCGGATGTAGCTGCCGTCGGGACGGCGCTTCTCCTTCTTGGTGCGGACGACGACGCACTTCACGACGTCGCCCTTCTTCACGGCCGCGCCGGGGATGGCGTCCTTGACCGTGGCGATGAAGATGTCCCCGATCGAGGCGTAGCGGCGGCGGGTGCCGCCCAACACCTTGATGACGAGGACCTCCTTGGCGCCGCTGTTGTCGGCGACGCGGAGGCGGGATTCCTGCTGGATCATGGGCTCACTTGGCCCTTTCCAGGACCTCGACGACCCGCCAGCGCTTCAGCTTGGAGGTCGGGCGGGTCTCCATGATCCGCACGCGGTCGCCGATGTTGACGTCGTTGGCGTCGTCCTGCACGTAGAGCCTCTTCGTGCGGTTGACGAACTTGGCGTACTTGGCGTGGCGCACCCGCTCGACGACGGTCACCACGGCCGTCTTGTCCATCTTGTTGGACACGACGATGCCGTCGCGGACCTTGCGGGCGGTGCGCGCTTCGGAGGTCTCTTCCTCAGCCATCAACTGGCCTCCCCTGTTCTCGACACGGCCTCCGCCGCCGCGATCTCGCGCTGGCGGATGTGGGTGTTGATGCGGGCGATCTGCTTGCGCACGCGGTTCAGCTCGGCGGTGTTGTCGAGCTGGCCCGTGGCGTTGCGCAGCCGCAGCTTGAAGTGGGTGTCCTTGGCGATCGCCAGCTCCTCGAGCAGCTGTGACAGCTCGAGCTCGGCGAGGTCGCCCCCGGGCTTGGGCATCAGAACACCTCCTCACGGGTGATGATCCGCGCCCTGATCGGCAGCTTCTGGATGGCGCGGTCGAGCGCCTCGCGGGCCACGGTCTGGTTGGGGTACGACAGCTCGAACAGGATCCGGCCCGGGCGCACGACGGCGACCCAGTGCTCGGGGTTGCCCTTGCCCGACCCCATGCGGGTCTCCGCGGGCTTCTGTGTGACCGGCCGGTCCGGGAAGATGTTGATCCAGACCTTGCCGCCCCGGCGGGTGCGGCGGGTCATGGCGATGCGGGCGGCCTCGATCTGGCGGGCGGTGATCCAGCCCGGCTCCAGGGCCTGGATGCCGTACTCACCGAACGCCAGGTTGGTGCCGCCCTTGGACACGCCCTTGAGGCGGCCACGGGCCTGCTTGCGGTGCTTGACCTTGCGGGGCATCAACATGGCGACTCAGTCCTCGTCGGCCCGGAAGTGGGGGGCCTCGTGGCTCTGTCGGGTGCGGCGGGCGATCTCCTCTTCCTCGTCGAGGAGCTTCTCCAGCTCGGGGTCGGCTTCCTTGATGAGCGTCGCCGCCTCCTCCGCCGGTGCTTCGACCTCGTCGGCCTTGCGGCGGGTGCCCGAGGAAACGACCCGGCGGGGCTGCCCCTCACCGGAGGTCTCGCCGACGGCCATGGCCGCCTCGCGCGAGATCTTGTCGTCGACCTGGGTCTTGTAGGGGAGGATGTCGCCCTTGTAGATCCAGACCTTGACGCCGATGCGGCCCGAGGTCGTGCGGGCCTCGCGGAAGCCGTAGTCGATGTCGGCCCGCAGCGTGTGCAGCGGCACCCGACCCTCGCGGTACCACTCGGTGCGGCTCATCTCCGAGCCACCGAGGCGCCCCGAGCACTGGACGCGGATGCCGAGCGCGCCGGCCTTCTGCGCGTTCTGCACCGCCCGCTTCATGGCCCGGCGGAACGCGATGCGGTTGGCGAGCTGGTCGGCCACGCCCTGCGCGATGAGGGCGGCGTCGAGCTCGGGTGACTTGATCTCCTGGATGTTGAGCTGCACGCGGTTGTTGCCGGTGATCGTGGCCAGCTCGGCCCGCAGCTCGTCGGCCTTGGCGCCGCGGCGGCCGATGACGATGCCCGGCCGGGCCGTGTGCACGTCCACCCGCACGCGGTCGCGCGTGCGCTCGATGTCGACACGGCTGACCGCGGCCGTCTCCAGCTCGCGCATCAGGTAGCGGCGGATCTTCCAGTCCTGGGTGAGGTAGTCCTTGTAGTCACGCTCGGAGAACCAGCGCGACTTCCAGTCCGTCGTGACACCCAGCCGGAAGCCGTAGGGATTGACCTTCTGACCCATCAGGCGTCTTCCTCTGTCTCGGTCTCTTCGTCGTCGTGGCGCTGGCTCGGCGGCTTCGAGAAGCCGGCCGCCTCCGCGTCGTCCTCCGTGGCGAACCAGACCTCGGCCTTGGTCTGGTTGTACGAGCGGCTCCCGGGCACGTGGTACAGCATCGAGCTGGCGTTGCCCTTGATGTCGTAGCCCTTGGGCTGGCTGTCGTCGTCGAGAGCGCCGTGGCTGCCACGACCGTAGGGAGCGTCCTCGTCAGCAGCGTCGCCCTCCTCGACGGTCTCGATCGCCTCGGTGTCCTCCACCGTCTCGTTCACGGTCTCGTCGACGTCCGTGGGCTCGGCGGTCGCTGCCTCGGCGGCGGCCTGCCGGCTCTTGGCCACGCGGGCCCGGCGGGAGGCGGCGGGAGCGACCCCGGCGCGGCCGCCACGGCGACCGGTCGGCTGCGCAGCCTCCTCGCGGCGCCGCTTGCGCTCGAGCTCCTCCTCGGACATGCGGGCCACGATCACCGTGATGTGGCAGGTCCGCTTGCGGATGCGGGTCGCCCGGCCACGCGCCCGGGGACGGAACCGGCGCAGCGTCGGGCCCTCGTCGGCGAAGCAGGCCGCCACGTAGAGCTCGTCACGGCCCTGGCTGTCGTTGTGCTCGGCGTTGGCCACGGCCGACGCCAGCACCTTGCGGATGGTCGCGGCCATCTCGCGCTCGGTGAAGCGCAGGACGTCGTCGGCGCGCTGCACGTCCAGGCCCCGGACGAGGTCCAGCACTTGGCGGGCCTTCGTCGCCGAGCCGCGGATGAACTTGGCGGTCGCCCTGGTGCCGACGCGCTCGCCGATCACCGTGGCGCCCTCGTTGGTCTTGGGCCCGGTCACCGTTCCCCGCTCTCGGCCGCTCGGCCATTCGCTCGCTGCGCTCGCTCATCGACGTCCCTTTGCGTTCTTCTCCTGGCCGGCGTGGAAGCGGAAGGTCCGCGTCGGGGCGAACTCACCGAGCTTGTGACCGACCATGGACTCCGTGACGAAGACCGGCACGTGCTTGCGTCCGTCGTGGACGGCCACGGTGTGGCCGACCATCTCCGGGATGATCGTGGACCGGCGGGACCAGGTCTTGATGACCTTGCGCTCCCCGGCGGTGTTCATGGCGTCGACCTTCTTGAGCAGGTGCTCGTCGACGAAGGGGCCCTTCTTCAGGCTGCGCGGCATGGTGGGTTACCTCCGGCCCTTGCCCGTACGGCGACGGCGGATGATCAGCTGCTGGGACGGCTTCTTCTTGTTGCGGGTGCGGCCCTCGGGCTTGCCGGCCGGCGAGACCGGGTGACGGCCGCCGGACGTCTTGCCCTCGCCGCCACCATGCGGGTGGTCGACGGGGTTCATGGCCACGCCGCGGGTCTGGGGGCGAACGCCCTTCCACCGGTTGCGGCCGGCCTTGCCCACCTTGATGAGCTCGTGCTCGGCGTTGCCGACCTCGCCCACGGTCGCCCGGCAGTCGATGAGCACCCGGCGCATCTCCGTGCTGGGGAGGCGGAGGGAGGCGTAGGCGCCCTCCTTCGCCACGAGCTGCACGCTGGAGCCGGCCGAGCGGGCCATCTTGCCGCCCTGACCGGGCCGCAGCTCGACGTTGTGGACCACGGTGCCGACGGGGATGTACCGCAGGGGCAGCGCGTTGCCGGGCCGGATGTCCGAGCCCTGCCCGCTCATGAGGCGGTCGCCCACCTTCACGTTGCGGGGAGCGAGGATGTACGCCTTGTCGCCGTCCTCGTAGTGGAGGAGGGCGATGCGGCAGGTGCGGTTCGGGTCGTACTCGATGGCGGCGACCTTGGCGCCGACGCCGTCCTTCGTGCGCTTGAAGTCGACCACGCGGTACTGCCGCTTGTGTCCGCCGCCCTTGTGGCGGGACGTCGTGCGGCCCTCGGCGTTGCGACCGCCGGTGCCGGAGCGGGGGGCCAGCAGCGACTTCTCGGGCCGGTCCTTGGTGATCTCGGCGAAGTCCGAGACGCTCTGGAAGCGCCGGCCGGCGCTGGTGGGCTTGCGTGTGCGAATGGCCATGGCTCGTCCCTCAGCTCTCGAACAGCTCGATGCGGTCGCCGGCGGCGACGGTGACGATGGCCCGCTTGGTGTCGGCCCGGCTGCCCCGCTTGTTGGAACGGCGGGTGCGCTGGGTCTTCCCCTTGCGGTTCAGGGTGTTGACCTTGAGGACGCTGACGCCCCAGATGGCCTCGACGGCGTCGTGGATCTCCGGCTTGGAAGCCCGCTTGTCGACGACGAACGTGTAGGCGTTGGCCTCGATCAGGGCGTAGCTCTTCTCGCTGACGACCGGGGCGATGATGATGTCGCGGGGGTCCTTCACGACGTCTCCTCCTCGTCGGTCACCGGCACCTCATCAGCCTCGTTGTCCTCGGCGTCGGCCTCGGTGTCCTCGGCCGGTGCTGTGTCCTCGACCTCGACGGTCTCGGCCTCGACGTCTTCGGCCGGCGCCGCGTCCTCGACGGGCTCTTCGGCGGGGGCCTCCTCGGCGACCGGGGTCTCCTCGGCGACCTGGCTCTCCTCGGCGGCCGCCTCGCGGCGGGCCGTCTTGCCGATGGGCTCGGCCACGGGCAGCGTCGCCTTCGAGAAGACCACCACGTCGTTGCACAGGACGTCGTAGGCGTTGAGCTCACCGACCTCCAGGACCTGCACGTGGCGCAGGTTGCGGAAGCTGCGGGCCACCGCCACCTCGGAGCGCTGCAGCACCAGGAGCACTCGGCCGTCGAGCTTCAGCGCCTCCAGCGCCGCGACGGCGTCCTTGGTGCGGGGCGTCTCCCAGCCCCAGCTGTCCACCACCAGCACCTTGCCCTCCGACGCCCGGTCCGAGAGTGCGGAGTGGAGGGCCAGGCGCACCATCTTCTTCGGGGTGCGCTGGGCGTAGCTGCGGGGCTTGGGGCCGTGCGCCACGCCGCCACCCACCCAGTGCGGGGAGCGGATCGAGCCCGCGCGGGCGTTGCCCGTGCCCTTCTGCTTGAACGGCTTGCGACCGCCGCCCCGGGCCTCGGCCCGGGTCAGCGTGCTGTGCGTGCCTGCCCGGCGGGCGGCCAGCTGGGCCGTCACCACCTGGTGCATCACAGGGACGTTGGGCTGGATGCCGAACACGCCGTCATCGAGCTCGACGCTCCCCTTGGCCTTGCCGGCCACGGTCAGGACCTTCACGCTGGCCATCACCGACCGCCCTTCTTCGGAGCCTTGACGGCGTCGCGGACGATCACCACGCCCCCACGGGGACCCGGGATGGAGCCCTTGACCAGCACGAGCTCCCGCTCGGGATCGGCCGACACCACCTCGAGATTGAGGGTGGTGACCTGCTCGTTGCCCATGCGGCCGGCCATGCGGGTGCCCTTGAACACCCGGCCCGGGAAGGCGCAGGCCCCGATCGAGCCCGGCGCCCGGTGGTGCTTGTGGTTGCCGTGGCTGGCGCCCTGGCCCTTGAAGTTGTGGCGCTTCATGACGCCGGCCCAGCCCTTGCCCCGGCTGACGGCGGTGACGTCGACGCGCTCGCCCTTGGAGAGGACATCGGCCTTCAGCTCGTCGCCGACGCTGTAGCCGTCGATGTCGTCCAGGCGCAGCTCGACCAGCCGCACACCCGGCGCGACGTCGGCCTTGGCGAAATGCCCGGCCTCCGGCTTGGTCAGCTTCTTCGCCTCGCGGTGGCCATAGGTGACCTGCAAGGCGCTGTAGCCGTCCCGTTCGGTGGTCTTGACCTGGACGATGCGGGCAGGGGAGACCTTGAGGACGGTCACGGGCACGACGCGGTTGTCGTCGTCCCAGACCTGGGTCATCCCTACCTTTTCACCCACGATGGCTCTCGTGGCCATGGCGATCCCTCTGTGTCCGGGCGCAGGCGAACCGGCGCCGTCGTTTCTGTTACGTGCTGCTGACCTGGATCATGCGAACGCTCCGCACGGCTGGGCCGGCGGAGCGCCTGCATCGGTTGTGCCGGCTGGTCCCCACCCCCTCGTCTTTCCCGTGAGGCGGGCGCATCCGGACGTCGTCTTGTCGGACCTCGTGACCCGGGAAGGCCCCGGGTGCACGAAGAGGAGATGCTATCGGCTCCGCAAGCCGACGCCAAGCGGCCCTTCAGCGCACGCCGTGGGCCCGCAGCCGGGCGACCACCCGGTCCGGCGTCAGCGGGAAGGCATCGAACCACACCCCGGTGGCGTCGTGGAGCGCGGCGACCACGGCGGGGGCGTAGGGGATCATCGGCACCTCGGCCACCCCGCGGGCCCCCCAGGGGCCCCGGGGGTCCGGCTCCTCGACGATGACCGGGACCACCCGGCGGGGGATGTCCAGGATGCCGGGCATGAGATAGGTGGACAGGCGGGGGTTGACGATGCGGCCGTCGCGGACCTGGAGGTCCTCCGTGACCGTGTACCCGTGGGCCTGCACCACCCCGCCCTCGATCTGTGCTGCCACCAGGTCGGGGTTGATGGCCCGGCCGGCGTCCACGGCGCACACGGCGTCGTCCACGACGATGTGCCCGGTCTCGATGTCGACGGTCAGCTCGATGGCCTGGGCACCGTAGGTGTAGGCGAAGTTGGGTGTGACGAAGCTGTCCACGTCGTCGAGGGGCTCCGTGGGCGGCGGGACGTAGCGGAACTGGCCCACCGCGGGGCGGTCGCCGGCCCGCCAGCGCTTCTCGGCCTCCTCGGCCGCTCCGAGGATGGCGTTCCCGGACATGAACGTCAGCCGGGAGGCGGAGGCGGAGCCGGAATCGCCGGTCACGGCCGTGTCCGAGAAGACGGCCTGCACGTGTTCGACGTCCACCCCGACCGCCTCGGCCGCCATCTGCACGAACGCGGTGTGCGCCCCCTGGCCGACCTCGGCGCCGGCGTGGAAGAGCTCGACCCGGTGGATGCGCTCCCCCGCCGTCGCGCCCTCATCGGCGTCGTCCTCGGCGCCGTGGAGCACGATCCGGGCCTCGCAGCGCTCGGGGAAGCCGAACGAGAAGCCGACGTTCTTGAACCCGCACGCGAACCCGCGCCCGCGCCGGAGGGCCCCGGGAGCGGCGGGCAGTGAACCGAAGGGCGCCAGCTCCGGCGCAGGCCGGAGAGGTTCGGTCCAGCGGGCCGCCGCCGCGCACCGGTCGATGACCACGGGCAGGCTGACTCCGGGCGGCATCTCGGTGCCGGTGGGGCCCAGCGAGCCGTCGCGGAGGACGTTGCGCCGCCGCAGCTCCACCGGATCCTGACCGAGGCGTTCGGCCAGCTTGTTCATCTGCATCTCCGCCACGAACGCCCCCTGCGGGGCGCCGAAGCCGCGGAACGCGCCGCCGGGCACGGCGTTGGTCAGGACGGCATGGCTGTCGACGGAGACGTTGGCGATCTCGTACGGGCCGGTGACGCAGAGGTGGAGGTTGCCGAGCACCTTGTTGGTGGTGCAGTTGTAGGCGCCGGCGTCGAGGAGGCAGGTGGCTTCGGCGGCCACGACATTCCCGTCCGCCGTCGCTCCCCAGCGGGCGGAGATGCGACCGCGGTGGCGCTTGTGGTGGCCGACCATGGACTCTTCGCGGGACCACTGGCACCGCACCGGGCGCCGCTCGCCCTGCTCGGCCAGCCGCCACGAGGCCAGCGCCAGCACGATCTGCAGCGACATGTCCTCCCGCCCGCCGAACGCGCCACCGACGGCCGGGTACACGACGCGCACCTGCTCGGCCGGCACGTCCAAGGCGTGCGCGATCTGCTCCTGGTCCTCGTGGGTCCACTGGCCGGCGATGGCGACGGTGATCCGCCCCTCCTCGTCGATCCAGCTCAGGCCGGCCTCCGGCTGGAGGTAGGCGTGCTCCTGGAACGGCACCTCGTACGTGCCCTCGACCACCACGTCCGCCTCCTCCCACCCCGCGGCCATGTCGCCCTTGCGGAGCCGGTAGGTGATGTAGCGGTTCGACTCCGGATGGAGATCGGGGCGGACCAGGACCTCGTCGGTGAGGCCGGAGTCGATGTCGCCGACGACCGGCAGGTCCTCCCACTCCACCTGGAGCTGCTCCGCCGCCTGGTCGGCGTCGTCCAGGCTCTCGGCCACCACGACGGCGATCCGGTCGCCTTCCCACCGGCTGACGTCGGCGGCCACCCGGGAGCGGCCCGTGGTCTCGACCCCGAGCAGGACGGGCTGGTCGAACATCGTGAGGCCGTACTCGTTGACGGGCACGTCGGCGGCGGTGAAGACGGCGACGACTCCCGGTGCGGCGCGCGCCGCGCTGGAGTCCATGGCCACCATCCGGGCGTGGGGGCGGCCCGAGAACACGACCCGGGCGTGGAGCACCTGACCGGGACGGAGGTCGCCGGGGTAGTCCGCGTCGCCGGTGACCTTGCCCGCGGCGTCGTGCCGCACGACCGAGCGACCGACCGCGCCGTCCAATTGCGCCGTCATCTCCCGGCGGCCTGTTCGACGGCCTCGTAGAAGCGGTAGTAGCCCGTGCAGCGGCAGAGGTTGCCCGACAGGCCGAGCGCGGCGTCGTCCCTGGTCGGCGCCGGGCACTCCTGGAGCAGCCGGTCGCCGGACATGAGGAAGCCCGGGATGCAGAAGCCGCACTGCACCGCGAACTGGTCGACGAAGGCCTGCTGCAACGGGGCCAGCCGCGTCTCCTGGCCGTCCTGCCCGTCCATGCCCTCGGGAGCCAGACCCTCGATGGTGGTGATCTCGGCGCCGTGGGCCCGGGCCGCCGGCACCAGGCACGACAGCACGGCCGCACCGTCGAGGTGCACCGTGCAGGCACCACACTCCCCCTCGGCGCAGCCCTCCTTGGTCCCCGTCAGGTCGAGCTCGTCCCGCAGCCAGTCGAGGAGCGTGACCCCGGCCGCCCCGGCCGCGCTCACCGCCCGACCGTTGATGGTGCAACTGACGGGCGTCGCGTCGTCGTGGCTGGCCGCCGGCACCGGCGCGGATGCGGCCCGCGACGGACCCCACAGGAAGACGGGCCGGGCGGGCCAGCGCTCCCGCTCCCGCCCGTCGCGCAGCGCGGCCAGGGCCCGGCTGACCATGACCGCGATCTCCTCCGACCGGTAGACGGCGGTGGCCCGCACGTCGTCGATGGGCGTGACGCCGTCGGCAGCGAGGCGGGCGGCCTCGGCGATCGTGGCCTCGTCCAGCGGTCGACCGGCGAGGTGCTCCTCGGCCGCGGTGGCGCTGACCACCGTGGGTGCCACGCTGCCGAGGGCCAGGCTGGCGGACCGCACCGTGGCCGTGGGCCCCTCGCCGTCCAGTCCGAGCACCGCGGCCAGGTGGACGATGGAGATGGCCTGTGCCCGCCGCTGGCCCAGCTTGACGAAGACGCCACGCTCGCCCTCCCCGAGCGCCGGCACCTCGATGGCCACCAGCAGCTCGCCGGGCTCGAGCACCGTCGTGCGCAACCCGGTGAAGAACCCCCTGACGGGGACGGTGCGCTCCCCGCCGCTCGACCGCAGCCGGACCTGCGCGTCGAGCGCCCAGAGCGCGGACACCGTGTCATTGGCAGGGCTGGCCGTCACGAGGTTGCCGGCCACGGTCGCCCGGTTGCGCAGCGCCGGCGAACCGATCTCCACGCAGGCCTGGGCCAGCGGCAGCGCCCGGGACACCACCAGGTCCGACGCCACCACCTGGTTGTGGGTCACCAGGCCACCCAGCACCAGCCGGCCGCGGTCCGGATCGAGGTCGATGCCGTTCAGGCCCTGGATGCGGGTCAGGTCGACCAGGACCTCGACCCCCGGCCGGACACCGCGGTCCAGCTCGACGAGCAGGTCCGTGCCGCCGGCGACGGGACGCGCCGCGGGTCCGTGCGCGTCGAGGAGGGAGAGAGCGTCTTCCAGCGTCGCCGGCGTCTCGTGGAGGCGCACCCGCTGGCCCCGCCGCTGCAGCTCGTGCACCCCTCACGGCCTCCCGGCGGAGGGACCGGCGTCGCCGTCCTGTGCGGCTCCGTTGTAGATCGGTCCGCCGGCCTGCGCGTAGGCCTGCAGCACCCCGACCACCTCGTCCCGGCGCACGTCGAGCACAACCTCGATGCCCCGCTCGGTCAGCCGATCCGCCCAGCCCGCAGGCTTGTCGCCCTCGTCGAAACCGATGGACCGGGCGTCCTCGTCCCGTGCCCCGCACACGAGGCGCGTGACCCCCGCCCAGGGCATGGCACCGAGGCACATGGCGCACGGCTGGCACGAGGTGACCAGCTCGACCGACCGCTGCTCACCGATGGCGTGGGTGCCGAGGCGGGCACCGGCCAGCGCGATGGCCACGATCTCGGCGTGGGCGACCGGCGCGCGCGTGGCGAGGACCAGGTTGACGCCCGCCGCCAGCAGATGGCCGTCCTCACGGCTGAAGAGCGCAGCGGCGAAGGGGCCACCGGTGGCCTGCTCGACGTTGCTGCGGGCCAGGCCGAGGACGAGACCCATGCGGGCGTGGTCGTCGGCCAGCGGCTGGACGGTCGCCAGCTCGGCCAGCATCCAGGCCGGCAGCGGCAAGGACACCGCGGCGGGATGGGCCGGTTCGTCGTCGACCGCTCGGTTCACGCCCAAGTCAGTCATGCCAGTCAGTCATGCCAGTCAGTCATGCCGTCTCCTTGACGAAACGTACAGGCCGGGCCACGCTCGCAGCGATGGCTGTTCCCGCCGCCGTGCCCAGCACCGGCCTCCATACCGGCCTCCGAGCCGATCACGCCCGCCTGGTGGGCCGGCTGGAGGAGCTGGCCGCGGTCGGCGACACGGGCGACGGCGGGTGCTGCCGGCTGGCCCTCACCGACGAGGACCGGCGGGGTCGGGACCTGGTCGTCGCCTGGATGGAGGACCTGGACCTCGCCGTCTCCGTCGACGCCATCGGCAACGTGGTCGGACTGTGGGACGTGGGCGAGGGCGCCCCCGTCATGACCGGCTCGCACATCGACACCGTCCGCACGGGTGGGCGGTACGACGGCAACTACGGCGTGCTGGCCGGGCTCGAGGTGATCGAGACGCTCAAGCAGGCGGGCGTGGAGCCGGCGCGGCCGCTGGCGGTCGCCTTCTTCACGGACGAGGAGGGCTCCCGCTACGCCCCCGACATGTTGGGGTCGCTGGTGTTCGTGGGGGGCATGGCCCTCGAAGAGGCCCTCGACGTGCAGGGCATCGACGGCAGCCGGCTGGGCGACGAGCTGGAGCGGATCGGGTACGCCGGGCCCCTGCCCTGCCCGAGCCTGACCCCGCACGCCTTCGTCGAGCTCCACATCGAACAGGGCCCGGTGCTGGAGGTCGAGGGCATCACGATCGGGGCCGTCACCGGGCGTGCAGGGCATCTCGTGGCAGGAGCTGACCATCACCGGCCAGTCCAACCACGCCGGCACCACGCCCATGGACCACCGCCACGACCCGGGTTTCGTGGCCGCCGCCCTGACCGCCGAGGTGCGCCACCTCGCGCTCGAGCTGGGCGGCCACCAGGTCGGCACGGTGGGCCGCTTCCGGGTGCACCCGGACCTGGTCAACGTGGTGCCGGCGGCGGCCACGCTCACGGTCGACCTGCGCAACACCGACGAGTCGGCACTGCAGGACGCCGAGCGGCGGCTGGCCGAGCGGGCCGATGCGCTGGCCGCCGCCGAGGGGGTCACCGTCTCCGCCCGGAGCCTGGCCCGCTTCGAGCCGGTGGAGTTCGACGGCAGGGTGATCGACCTGGTCGAGGCGACGGCGCAGCGGCTCGGCCACTCCGTGCGCCGCATGCCCTCGGGCGCCGGCCACGACGCCCAGATGCTGGCCCGGGTGTGCCCGACCGGCATGGTGTTCGTCCCCAGCGAGAAGGGCATCAGCCACAACCCGGCCGAGCACACCGACCCGGAGCAGCTCGGCGCGGGCGTCGACGTGCTGCTGCACGTGCTGCTCGACCTGGCCGGTGGGGCGCTGGACGGCTCGCCGGCTCCGGGCGACCGAGGCGGGCCGCCATGAGCCGCACCGTGGCGATCGGCGCCGCCCAGATGGGCCCGGTGCAGCGGGACCACACCCGCAAGGACGTGGTCGAGCGGCTCGTCGACCTGCTCCACCAGGCGTCGGCGTCCGGCTGCGAGCTCGTGGTGTACCCCGAGCTGGCGCTCACCACCTTCTTCCCCCGCTGGTTCGTCGAGGACCTCACCGCGGTCGACGAGTACTACGAGCGGTCCATGCCGGGGCCCGACACCCAACCGCTGTTCGACGAGGCCGTCCGCCTCGGGATCGGTTTCTGCCTGGGCTACGCCGAGCTCACCCCCGATGGCCATCGGTACAACACGCAGGTCCTGGTGGAGAGGGACGGCCGGGTCGCGGCCCGCTACCGCAAGGTCCACATCCCTGGCCACGAGCACCACGAGCCCGATCGGCCGTTCCAGCACGCCGAGCGCCACTACTTCGAGCCCGGGCCGGACGAGCCCGGCGTGTGGCCGGCCTTCGGCGGGCGGGTGGGGATGATGATCTGCAATGACAGGCGCTGGCCCGAGACCTACCGGGTGATGGGGCTCCAGGGAGTGGAACTCATCCTCTGCGGGTACAACACGCCGATCCACTACGCGCCCGACCCCAGCCAGGACATCCTGCAGGGCTTCCACAACGCGCTGGTCATGCAGTCCGGCGCCTACCAGAACGGGACGTGGGTGGTCGGCGTGGCCAAGGGCGGCGTCGAGGAGGGGGTGGACTCGCTCGCCCAGTCGTGCATCATCGCCCCCAGCGGCCAGATCGTCGCCCAGGCGGTGACCACCGGCGACGAGCTGGTGACGGCCCGCTGCGACTTGGACTGGTGCCGCCGCTACACGGGCACGCTGTTCGACTTCGACCGCTACCGCCGGCCGGAGCTGTACGGCCGCATCACCGCGCAGCGGGGGGTCGAATCGTGACCGCCGTCGAGACGGGAACGGTCGGCTTCACCGTCAACGGCACGCCCGTTTCGGTGCGTTCGGACCACCCGCACCTGCTGGCCGCGCTGCGGGAGGAGCTGGACATCACCTCGCCCAAGGACGGCTGCTCGCCGTCGGGTCAGTGCGGCTGCTGCACGGTGCTGGTCGAGGGACGGGCCGTGGTCGCGTGCCAGACGTCGCTGGCCAAGGTGGAGGGGCGCTCGGTCGTCACGCTCGAAGGGTTCGACGCCGGGGAGCGGCAGCGGTTCGCCGACGCGTTCGCCGCCTGCGGGGGGCTGCAGTGCGGCTTCTGCATCCCCGGCATCGTCGTGCGGGCGAAGGCGCAGATCGACAAGAAGGGCGCGGACCTCACGCGGGGCGACATGGCCCGCCACCTCGGCGCCCACCTCTGCCGCTGCACCGGCTACGTCAAGGTGCTGGACGCCATCGAGGCGGTCGCCGCCGGCAAGGAGCTGGAGGCGTCGCTGCCGGGCGGTGTCGGGACCAGCGGGGCCCGGTACGAGGCGGGCGAGCTGACGCTCGGGGACCGGGGCTACGTGGACGACATCCGGGTGCCCGGGATGCTCCATGCCGCCCTCCACCTGACCGACCACTCCCGCGCCGATATCCACCGAATCGATATCGAATCGGCGCGGAAGGCGCCCGGGGTGGTCGCCGTGTACACCGCGGCCGACATCCCGGGGCAGCTGCGGGTGGGGATCATCCACACGGACTGGCCGATCATGATCCCCGAGGGCGGCCGCACGTCCTATACCGGTGACGTGCTGGCCATCGTCGTGGCCGAGACCCGCCAGCAGGCCCGGGCGGCGGCCGAGCTGGTCACGGTGGACTACGGCGTGCAGCAGCCGTTCACCGATCCGAAGGCCGCGCTCGACGATCCCGACCCGGCGGTGTGGGGAACGGACTCCAACACGCTCTCCGTGTCCGAGTACCGGCGGGGAGACGCCGACGCCGCGCTGAGCGCCAGCGCGCACGTCGTCGAGGAGACCTTCCGGACCCAGCGCATCGAGCACGCCTTCCTCGAACCCGAGGCGACGCTGGCCGTGCCGGACTCCGCGCAGCAGACCATGCACGTCTACTCGGGCGGCCAAGGCGTCTGGGACGACCGCAACCAGATCGCCTCGGTGCTCGGCGTCGAGCCCCAGCGGATCACCGTCGAGCTGGTGTCGAACGGCGGCGCCTTCGGCGGCAAGGAGGACATGGCCAACCAGGCCCACGCGGGGCTCGCCGCATGGTTGCTGCAGCGCCCGGTGAAGTGCGTCCTCTCCCGCGAGGAGAGCCTGCGCATGCACCCCAAGCGCCATCCGATCGAGATGGCGTACCGCGTTGGGTGCGATGCCGAGGGCCGGCTGACCGCGGTCCACGCCCGGATGATCGGCGACTCGGGCGCCTACGCCTCCGTGGGCATGAAGGTGCTGGAGCGGGCGGCCGGACACGCCAGCGGCCCGTACCACGTGCCCACCATCGACGTGCGCTCCGTGGCCGTCCGCACGAACAACCCGATCTGCGGGGCGTTCCGCGGCTTCGGTGCCAACCAGGCCCAGTTCGCGATGGAGGGCTGCCTGGACCGGTTGGCCGAGCGCGTCGGCATCTCAGGCTGGGAGATCCGCAAGCGCAACGTCATCCGGCCCGGCCAGGTCTGGGGACCGGGCCAGGTGATGGACGACGGCTGCCTCGGCGCCGAGCGCTGCCTGGACGAGATCCGGCCGGACTACGACCGTGCCGCGTCATCCGGGCGGGCTGTCGGCCTCGGGCTCGGCCTGAAGAACAGCGGGCTGGGCAACGGGTTCAAGGAGCACATCCGCGCTGTGGTCCGCTTCGTCGAGGATGGAACGGTCGAGGTGCGCCACTGCTGGACGGAGATGGGTCAGGGGGTCCACACGGTCGCGCTGCAGGTGGCGGTGACGGAGTTGGGGATCGAGCCGGGGAAGGTGCGGGTCATCACCGACACCACGCGCGAGCTCGGCGCCGGGCAGACGACGGGCTCCCGCGGCACCCTCATGGGAGCTGGCGCGGTGGCCGACGCCTGCCGGGCGGCGAAGGCCGACGGCTGCCGCGTCGGCGTCGACTACGAGGGTGAGTACCGCGTCGACTGGACGCACCACCTCGGTGAGGTCGAGCAGCCGGTGATCCACTCGGCCTTCGGCTACGCCGCCCAGCTCGTGGTGATGGATCCCGAGACCCAGGCCATCGAGGAGGTGGTGGCCGTCCACGACGTGGGCCGGGCGGTGAACCCGCTGCTGTGCGAAGGCCAGGTCGAGGGGTCGGTCCACATGGGGCTGGGCTACGCGCTCACCGAGGACTTCCCGGCCGATGCCGAGACCGGGCATCCGACGAACATGACGCTCCGCTCGCTCGGCATCCTGCGGGCCAAGGACGTGCCGCCCATGCGGGTGCGGCTCGTCGAGTGCCCGCAGCCCCGAGCGCCCTACGGCATCAAGGGCGTCGGGGAGATCGGCCTCGTGCCCACGGCGCCGGCGGTCGCCGCTGCGCTCCACGCCGCCGATGGGGTGTGGCGCTCGCAGCTCCCGATGAAGCCCAAGCGCTCCGCCGACCAGGACTGACGGGGACTGACGCTTGGGCGCCGTCACGCCGGGCCTGGTGTGCGGCCACCACCACCTCTACTCGGCGCTGGCCCGCGGCATGCCGGCGCCACCGCAGCAACCGGCGGCTTTCCTGGAGATCCTGCAGCAGGTCTGGTGGCGGCTGGATGCCGCGCTCGACCTGGAGATGCTGCGCTGGTCGGCGCTCCTCGGGGCCACCGAGGCGCTCATGGCCGGCACCACGGCCATCGTCGACCACCACGAGTCGCCGAGCGCCATCGACGGCTCGCTCTCGGTCATCGCCGACGCCTGCGCGGAGGTGGGTGTCCGGGTCGACGTCGCCTACGGCGTGACCGACCGCTGGGACGACGGCGGCCACTTGCGCGCCGGCGACTGGCCGCCGGCCGCCATGACGAGCGGCGCGCGGCGGGGGCTGGCCGAGAACGAGCGCTTCCTGCGCACGGGTGGGCGCGGGCGGGTGGGGATCCACGCCGCCTTCACCTGCAGCGACGAGACGCTGGAGGCGGCGGCGAGTCTGGCCGGCGACCTGGGGGTCGGCGTCCACGTCCACGTGGCCGAGGGCGAGATCGACGCCGACGCGGGGGCCCGCCTGGAGGGTCTGGCCGGCGACGACTGGCTGCTCGTCCACTGCGTCCACCTCGACCGCCCGCTCGCGGGCACGATCGCCCACAACCCCCGGTCCAACATGAACAACGCGGTGGGCTACGCCCGGCCCGCGGCCCGGGGCAACCCGGTCGTGCTGGGCACGGACGGCATCGGCGCCGACATGCTGGAGGAGGTCCGGCTGGCGTACGTCCGGCTGCGCGAGGACGACGTGCTGGCCACGCCTGACCTGCCCTGGGAGTGGCTGGAGGCCGGACAGAGGTTCTTCCCCGAGGTGGCTGGCGACGTGGTCACCTGGAACTACGACCACGTCGACTCGCCATGGCACCTCGCCTTCACGCCGGGTGTGCGGGCCGTGCGGGTCGAGGTGGACGGCGAGGTCCTGCTGGACGAAGGCCGGCCGACCAGGGTCGACCTCGACGAGATCCGGGCCCGGGCGGCCGAGCAGGCCACCCGCCTGCACGCCCGCCTGTGACGCGCCCGGACGGGAGGATGCCGACCGATGACGTCAGCGACGTGCCGCGCTCTACCTGCAGGACGCCCACCCGATCCGGGAGGGGATGGAGCACGCCCGGTACGCGGAGGCCCGGGGCTTCGAGGCCGTCTGGCAGGCGGAGAGCCGCCTCGTGCGGGAGGCCACGGTGCCCATGGCGGCGTTCGCGTCGGTGACGGAGCGGATCAAGGTCGGCTCGGGCGTGGCCGACTGCTGGAGCCGCAACCCGGCCCGGTTGGCGGCCACCTTCGCCACGCTGGACGACCTGGCGCCGGGCCGCATCCTCCTCGGCCTCGGCGCCTGGTGGGATCCGCTGGCCGGCAAGGTCGGCATCGAGCGCGCCCGGCCGCTCACCGTCATGCGGGAGGTGGTGACCGCGGTGCGGGCGCTCCTCCACAACGAGACCGTCACGATGCACGGCGCCTACGTCCACCTCGACGGTGTCGAGCTCGACTACGTGTACCAGGAGCGGCGGGCGAAGGACGTCCCCATCTACATCGGCGCGACCGGGATGCAGATGATGGAGCTGACCGGCGAGATCGCCGATGGTGTCGTTCTCAACTACCTCGTGTCCCCCGACTACAACGCGAGGGCGATGGAGCACCTGGCCGCGGGGGCGGCGCGCGCCGGCCGGTCGGTGGACGACCTCGACCGCCCGCAGCTCGTCGTCTGCTCGGTGCACGAGGACCGCGCCACCGCACTGGACATGGCGCGGTTGATGGTCACCCAGTACCTCGGTCAGCAGCCCCACATCATGAAGGCGTCGGGCGTGCCGCAGTCGCTGCTCGACGCTGTCGGCGAGGTGCTGACGTGGCCCGCCACGCACGAGCAGGTAGAGGCGGCGTCGAAGCTGGTGCCCGACGAGATCGTCCAGATGCTCACCGCGTCCGGCACGCCCGACGACGCCCGCACCCGCGTGGCCGAGTACGTGGCTGCCGGCTGCACCTGCCCGATCCTCTACCCGCTCGGCGACGTGGGAGCGATGATCGACGCCTTCGCCGCCGCCGGGTAGCCCGCTACGGGTACCGCGCCGCCAGCCAGTCGGCGACGTGGGCCATGGCGGCGGGGCGGTGGCCCTCGAGGTAGTGGGGAGCACCCTTCATCTCGATGTAGGTCACGTCCTCGGCGCCGGCGTTGGTCAGGATCTCCTCGGCCTGGCGGACCCGGATCTCCGTGTCGGCCGTGGGGTGCACGAGCAGGGTGGGCACGGTGACCTGGGGCATGGTGTCGGCCAGCTTGGCGGCGCTCGACAGGCCCGACCACGTGGACAGCCATCCCCTGGCGGTCATGGTCCGGGCCAGCCCGCCGCGGCCGTAGTTGGCGTCGAGCGGATCCGGGAAGGCGAACAGGCTCCCGAGCGGACGCTCGTCCGGATCGATGGTCAGGTCGAGGTAGGCCGGATCGGCCAGCGTGCGGTAGATCGTCAGGTAGCGCATGGCGACGGTCCGGGCCCGCAGGTCCCGCCAGCCCCGGGGATCGGCATCGCGATCGACGCTGGCCAACCGCTGGCGAGCGTCCTCGCTGTCGGCCAGCGCCGCCTTGGCCACGGCGTCGATGCGGGCCACCCGCGCCACCTGAGCCTCGCGGTAGCGAGCCAGCCAGTCGGGGTCGTACGAGCACGGCTGCGGCCAGGGGCGCCAGCCGTTCTCGGGGTCATACATGTCGAGTTCGGGGATCCGGCTGAACGGGTCGTCCTCGTCGGCCACGGACGGATCGATGACCTGCAGCATGAACACGCCCTCGCCCGGGTGCGCCGCCATGCCCACCCAGCCGTCACCGATGCCCAGCTCCGCCTGGGCCATGGCCATCAGGGAACCGCCGCCGGAGTTACCGAGGAGCACGACGGCCTCGGCCCCGCGGCGGACCATCTCGTCGTGGGCCGTCCTCACGTCGACGATGCACGCCTCGTGCAAGCAGTCGATGTCGTTCCCCATGTAGCGGGTGCCGAAGCCGAGCACCGCGTACCCGGCGGCGGCCAGCAGGGGGCAGGCGTAGTGGACGCTGAAGTCGCCTCGCGGGTGGGACAGGATCACGGCCGTCTTCCACGGGCGCCCGCCGGGCGGGAGCCACAGCAGGCCCCGCACCAACGCGCCGTCCGGACTCACGAGCCGCACGGACTCCCGAGGCAGCTCGACCCCGGGATCGTCCTCGGAGAGCGGCCAGTAGCCGAGGCCGAACGGACGTTGGCCCCCGAGGTGCACGTCGAGATCTCGCATCGCCGGGAGCGTGGCGGCCGCCAACGCCGGGGTCAAGCCCGCGGCCCTAGGCTCGACGGACGTGCCCGTCGATCCCGGTACGGCCTTCGCCGTTGTCGGCGATCGCCTGGCCACGGGCCTGGTGGACGTGACGAGCGACCTGGCGGCGCTGGACGGCCGGGGCTTCTGGGCCGTCGTCGCGCCCTTCGACGCCCCGCCCGTGCTCGCTCGCTTCGACGATGTCGGTCCGGCTCGCCCGTGGCCGGGACCACCGTGGCCCGGGATCGCCCGGCAGGCCTGGCGGACCAGTCTCGACGAGACCGGCTTCGCGGCCGGGGTCGAAGCCATCCGCGCCGCCATCGGCCGCGGCGACGTCTACCAGGTCAACCTGACCCGCCGCCTCTCCGCCCCGCTCCCGCCCCGGGCCGAGGTGGGCGCCCTGGCCGCCGCCCTGGCCGCCGGCAACCCGGCGCCCTACGCGGCCGCGGTGCACCTGCCCGGCCACGGCGTGCACGTGGCGTCGGCGTCGCCCGAGCTCTTCCTCGGCCGCGACGGCGAACTCGTCTGCTCGAGCCCCATCAAGGGCACCGCCCCTACGGCGGAGGAGCTGCTGCCCAAGGACCGGGCCGAGAACGTGATGATCGTCGACCTCGTCCGCAACGACATCGGGCGGGTGAGCCGCTACGGGACGGTCCGGGTGCCCAGCCTGCTGTCGCTCGAGCACCATCCGGGGCTCGTGCACCTCGTGAGCACCGTCGAGGGCCGGTTGCGGCCCGGGGTCGGCTGGGGCGAGCTGATGGACGCCACCTTCCCCCCGGGTTCGGTGACCGGCGCACCGAAGATCTCGGCCGTGGAGCACCTGCGGCGGCTGGAGCCCGTGCCTCGCGGGGTCTACTGCGGCGCGGTCGGCTGGGTCGATGCCGATCGGCGGCGGGGCGAGCTCAATGTGGCCATCCGCACCTTCTGGTTCGAGGACGGCGAGGCCCATCTCGGCACGGGCGGCGGCATCACCTGGGACTCGACGCCGGCCGGCGAGTGGGCCGAGACCGAGCTCAAGGCGTCCCGCCTGCTGCGGGTGGCGTCCGGGGTGCTGACGCCTGCCGGCGCGTGACTTACGCGGACCGTACGCTGCCGGCCGTGAACGGCGGGACCGCGGTCTGGATCGACGGTGAGGTCCGGGACGCGCCCGCGGTGTCACCCCTGGACCACGGCTTCCTGGTCGGCGACGGGGTGTTCGAGACGCTCAAGACCGTCGACGGCCAGCCGTTCGCGCTCACCCGCCACCTCCGCCGGCTGGAGCACTCGGCCGCCGGACTGGGCCTCACGCTGCCGTCCGAGGACATCCTCCGGAAGGCGGTGGACGAGGTGCTGGCCGTGTCGGCGGCACCGACCGGTCGCCTGCGCATCACGGTGACCAGCGGCGCGGGCCCGCTCGGATCGGCGCGCGGCGAGGACCCGCCCACGCTCGTCGTCACCCACACCGCCACCACGCCGTGGCCGCCGGCGACCCGCCTCGTCACCGTGCCGTGGGCCCGCAACGAGCGGGGCGCCACGGCCGGACTCAAGACGACCAGCTACGCCGACAACGTCGTGGCGCTGCGGGCGGCCAGGGAGCAGGGCGGCGACGAGGCGATCTTCACGGACACCCGTGGCCGGACCTGCGAGGGCACCGGTACGAACATCTTCTACGTCCTGAACGGCCACCTGACCACGCCGTCGCTGGCGACAGGGTGCCTGGCCGGCATCACGCGCGACCTGGTCATCGACGTCGCCGATGTGATGGTTGCAGATGCACCGATCATGATGCTGGCCGACGTCGACGAGGCCTTCGTCACCAGTTCCACCCGCGACGTGCAGCCGGTGTCGCACATCGACGGTCGGGAGCTGTCGGCCTGCCCGGGGGCTCGCACCGTCGAGGCCATGGCCGCGTTCGCAGCGCTCGCCGCCCGGTCGCTCGACCCGTGATCAGCCGGCCGACCCGGCCGAGCGAGCCAGGCGGTCGACTGCGGCCAACAGCCGGTCGACATCATCGTCGGTGATGTAGCGGACGACGCCGGCCCGCACGACGCCACCGGCCTCCGCCAGGCCGAGCGCCTCCACCGGCCCGAGCGCGTAGTTGTGGCCGCTCCACACCGCGATCCTCTCCGCGGCCAGCGCCCTGGCCACCTCCGCCGGCGCCTGCCCGTCGACCGTGAACGCCACGGTCGGCGCACGATCGGTGAGGTCGTGCGGCCCCCACACGGTCACGCCGGGGATGCCCAACAGACCATCCAGCAGTGGATCGAACACGGCGCGCTCGTCGGCTGCGATGCGATCCATGCCTTCGTCGAGGAGGTAGCGGGCGGCGGCCGTCACGCCGGCCAGCGCCTCGTAGTTCGGCATGCCCGTTTCCAGCCTCGACGGTCCCTCGTCCCCGGAGGCCGTCAGCTTGTACGGCCGCATGCCGCCCAGCAGCCCGGGCTCGACGTACATCGCCGCGGCGTGAGGGCCGTACCACTTGTAGGCGGAGGTCACGAGCGCGTCGCACCCGATGGCCGTCACGTCGATCGAACGGTGCACGGCCAGGGCCACGGCGTCGACGAAGAGCCGCGCGCCGGCGGCGTGGGCGCCGCGGGCGATGGCCGGCAGGTCCGGCATGGACCCGAGCAGGTTCGACGCGCCCGCCACCGCCACCCAACGCACGCGCTCGTCGAGCAGCTCCAGCACCGACTCCGTCGGGAGTCGGCCGGTGCGGGCGTCCATCGGTGCGACCACCACCTCCGCGCCGCGGTCCGCCGCGGCCAGCTGCCACGAGGTGACGTCGGCGTCGTGATCGAGCTGGGTGCAGACGATCCGGTCTCCCGGGGCCCAGTCACGCGCCAGCGCGCGGGTGAAGGCCAGAGTCATCGTCGTCATGTTCGGCCCGAACCAGATCGACTCGGCGGGCGCCCCCAACAGCTCACCCACGGTGGTGCGGGCCGTGGCCTGCACCTCGTCGCAGGCCGCCGATGCCGCGAAGAAGCCACCGCCACAGCCGTTCTCCCCGCGGGCCGAGAACGTCGCCATCGCCTCGATGGCCGAGTCCACCATCTGGGTGCCCGCCGGCCCGTCGAAGCGGGCCCAGCCGTCATGGCCGACACCGGGGAAGCGCTCCAGCACCACGGCGGCGCAGTCTGGCATGGCTAGGTTCCCGACCATGGAGGTGACCGCGGCGCAGCGGACCGCCTACGCCGACGACGGGGTCGTCGTCCTGCGCGGGTTGCTCGACGAACGCTGGTTGGAGATGCTGGCCGCGGCGGTCGAGCGGAACCTGGCCGAGCCGGGTGAGCACGCCCAGCGGTACACCCCCGAAGGCCAGCCCGGGCAGTACTTCGGCGACTACTGCAACTGGGACCGGATCGACGGGTTCCGGCAGGTGGCGTTCGACTCCGGCCTGGCCGGCGTGGCCCGGCAGCTCATGGGCTCGGAAACCTCCCGCTTCTTCCACGAGCACGTGCTGGTCAAGGAGCCGGGCACCCGCGAGGTCACGCCGTGGCACCACGACCAGCCCTATTACTGCGTCGACGGCGACCAGAACGTCAGCTTCTGGATCCCGCTCGATCCCGTCCCGGCGTCGTGCGGCGTGCGGTTCGTGGCCGGCTCCCACCGCTGGGGGCGCTGGTTCGTCCCCCGACGCTTCGTCGACCACGTCCCCTACAGCGGGGCCGACGACCGCTTCGACCTCGTCCCTGACGTGGACGCCGAGCTGGACCGCCACCGGATCCTCGTGACCGCGGTGGAGCCGGGCGACGTCATCGCCTTCCACTTCCGGACCCTGCACGACGCGCCGGGCACCGAGGGGCTGTCGACGCCGCGGCGGGTGGTGAGCCTGCGGTGGCTGGGCGACGACGCCACCTTCGCGCTGCGCCCGTGGCTGCACTCTCCCCCGTTCGAACAGCGGGATCTCGCCGAAGGCGGCCCGCTCGACGACGACCGCTTCCCGCTCGTGACCTGAGGCCGGCGCGGCGAGCACGGGGTCGGCGGCGGGGCCAAACTGGAGCCGTGCCGTACAACTCGACGGGGCGGGTGGTGCACGACGCCGACGCCCACATCATGGAGACGCCGACCTGGCTGCGGGATCACGCCGACCCCGCCGTCCGCGACCGCATCGCACCACTGCGCTACCCGGGCGGGAACGAGCTGCGCCAGACCGGCGACCCGGCCGAGCAGCAGCGAGACCTCGTCGCCGCCTTCGACCGGCTGACCGAACGCCACGGCTCCGAGGAGTACCAGGCCGTCGAGGCCGAGGAGATCATGAGCCGCAAGAACTTCGCCGCCACCGGCGGGTTCCTCGCCGACGACCGGCCCCGAGCGCTCGACCTGCTCGGCTTCTCGAGCCAGCTCGTCTTCAACACGTTCCACAACCGGCGGCTGCGGGACTGGGAGCACAGCGGCGACAGCGAGCTCACCGAGGGAGTGGCGCGGGCCCACAACCGGGGGATGGTCGAGTTCTGCTCGGTGGACGCCCGCCTGCTGCCGACCTGCTACGTGCCCCTCGCCGATCTGGACCGGGCTCCCGCGCTGGCCGGCGAGGCCATCGCCATGGGCGCGGCCGCCCTGCTCGTGGCCTCGGGCTGCCCGCCCGACCACTCGCCCAGCCACATCGGCCTCGATCCGGTCTGGGCCCAGGCGCAGGAGGCCGGCCTTCCGGTCGTGTTCCACGTCGGTGGGACCGGCGACCTCATCGACCCGGCGTACTTCCGCAACGGGCTCCCGATCCCGCCGGACTTCCACGGCGGCGAGGAGAACTTCCGCTCCGTCGACTACATGGCGATCCCGGTCCCGCCGGCCCAGACGCTGGCCACGATGATCTTCGACGGCGTCCTGGAGCGCTTCCCGGACCTCCGCCTCGGGGTGATCGAGCAGGGGGCGATCTGGGTGCCGTCGTGGATGCGGCAGATGGAA
Organism: uncultured Acidimicrobiales bacterium; assembly: GCA_963769115.1. GTDB lineage: Bacteria > Actinomycetota > Acidimicrobiia > Acidimicrobiales > Ilumatobacteraceae > DASTFY01. The sequence continues at coordinate 11,652 of CAVYKN010000021.1, read as the reverse complement.
GCCGCCTTCGAGGCCTTCGCCCGCCACGAGGACCGGCTGCGGGCGCTGTCGCTACGCCCGAGCGAGTACGTCAGGCGTCAGATCCGCTTCACCCCGTATCCGACGGAGGACGTCGGCTGGATCATCGAGCAGACCGGCCCCGAGGTGTGCCTGTTCTCCTCGGACTACCCCCACGTCGAGGGTGGCCGTCGCCCCATCGAGCGGTTCGAGGCGTCGCTCGGTGACGCGCCCGACGACCTGCGGGAGCGGTTCTACCGCACCAACTTCGAGGATCTCATGGGCTCGGCCATGGCGGTGCTGGCCGCCTGACGGCAGCCGGGAGAAGAGCTGGGCGCGGGCGCTATGCCGACTGGATCTTGATCTCGATGTCGACGCCGGCGGGCAGCTCGATGCGCTGCAGGCTGTCGATGGTCTTGGGCGTGGGGTCGACGATGTCGATCAGCCGCTTGTGGACCCGCATCTCGAAGTGCTCGCGGGAGTCCTTGTCCTTGTGGGGCGAGCGGATGACGGTGAAGCGGTGCTTGTCGGTCGGCAGCGGGATGGGACCCCGGACCTTCGCCTGGGTGCGCAGCACCGTCTCGACGATCTTCTTGGTCGAGGTGTCGATGATCTCATGGTCGAAGGCCTTGAGACGGATACGAATGCTCTGAGCCACGTCTCAGCCTTTCACTTGATGATCTTGACGACTCGGCCGGCGCCCACGGTGCGGCCACCCTCACGGATCGCGAACCGGAGACCCTCATCCATAGCGATCGGCTTCCCCAACTCGACCGTCATAGCCACATTGTCCCCCGGCATCACCATCTCCGTCCCCTCCGGCAACGCAATCGTCCCCGTCACATCCGTCGTCCGGAAATAGAACTGCGGCCGATAATTATTGAAGAACGGCTTATGCCGGCCACCCTCATCCTTGTTCAACACATACACCTGCGCCTCGAAATTCGTGTGCGGCGTGATCGACCCCGGCTTGCACAACACCTGACCCCGCTCCACATCCTCCTTCTTCGTCCCCCGCAACAGAGCACCGATGTTGTCACCCGCCTGACCCTGATCCAAGATCTTGCGGAACATCTCCACCCCCGTACACACCGTCTTCTGGGTATCCCGCAACCCGACGATCTCCACCTCGTCACCAGTGTTGACGATCCCCTGCTCCACCTTCCCGGTCACCACCGTCCCCCGACCAGTGATCGTGAACACATCCTCCACCGGCATCAAGAACGGCTTGTCCAACTCCCGCACCGGCTCGGGCACCGAAGCATCAACCGCCTCCATCAACTCCAAGATCTTCGCCTGCCAATCCTCATCCCCCTCCAACGCCTTCAACGCCGACACCCGCACCACCGGCGCGTCATCCCCCGGGAACTCGTACTCGTTCAACAACTCCCGCACCTCGAGCTCCACCAACTCCAACAGCTCGTCGTCGTCCACCGCGTCAGCCTTGTTCAACGCCACCACGATGTACGGCACCCCCACCTGACGAGCCAACAACACATGCTCCCGGGTCTGAGGCATCGGACCATCCGTCGCCGCCACCACCAAAATCGCCCCATCCACCTGCGCCGCCCCCGTAATCATGTTCTTGATGTAATCAGCATGACCCGGCATATCCACATGCGCATAATGACGATTCGCAGTCTCATACTCCACATGCGCAATCGAAATCGTAATCCCCCGCGCCTTCTCCTCCGGAGCCTTATCAATCTGATCAAACGGCGTATAATCCGCCAACCCACGATCCGCCAACGTCTTCGTAATCGCCGCCGTCAACGTCGTCTTCCCATGATCAATATGACCCATCGTCCCAATATTCACATGCGGCTTCGTACGCTCAAACTTCGCCTTGCTCATGGCTCTGTCATCCCTCTTGGTGGTTCGTGGGTTGTCAAAGGACGCTGTTGATCGATCTCGACGGAGGTCGGGGACCGGCTACTCGCCCCGTACCCGCTTGATGATCTCGGAGGCGATGCTCTCCGGGACCTGCTGGTACGAGTGGAACTGCATGGTGTAGGTGGCGCGGCCCTGGGTCCGCGAACGGAGGTCGGTACTGTACCCGAACATCTCCGACAGCGGCACCTGGGCCCGGACGACCTGCACGTTTCCGCGGGCCTCCATGCCTTCGATGCGGCCGCGGCGGCTGGAGAGATCACCGACGACGTCGCCCAGGTAGTCCTCGGGCGTCACGCACTCGACGGACATGATCGGCTCGAGCAGGACCGGCCGGGCCATCTCGGCGGCCTTCTTGAACACCATCGAGCCGGCAGTCTTGAAGGCCAGCTCGCTGGAGTCGACGTCGTGGTACTGGCCGTCGACCAGCGTGACCCGGATGTCCACGGTCGGGTAGCCCGCCAGCACGCCCGAGGCCAGCGCCGACTGGATGCCCTGGTCCACGGCCGGGATGTACTCACGGGGGACGCGACCACCGGTGATCTTGTCGACGAACTCGTAGCCGCCGCCGGAACCGGTCGGCTCCAGGTTCACCTTGACCACGGCGAACTGGCCGGTGCCGCCCGTCTGCTTGATGTGGCGGTACTCGACGGTGTGGACGGGGTTGGTGATGGTCTCCCGGTAGGCCACCTGCGGCTTGCCGACCGTGGCGTCCACGTTGAACTCGCGCAGCATCCGGTCGACCAGCACCTCGAGGTGCAGTTCGCCCATGCCGGAGATGACCGTCTGCCCCGTCTCCTCATCGGTCCGGACCCGGAACGTCGGGTCCTCGTCGGAGAGGGAGTAGAGAGCCTTGCCGAGCTTTTCCTGATCGGCCTTGGTCCTGGGCTCGATGGCCACGTGGATCACAGGCTCGGGGAACTCCATGCGCTCGAGCACGACCGCGTTCGCCTTCTCGCACAGCGTGTCGCCAGTGGTGGTGAACTTGAAGCCCAGCCCCGCGACGATGTCCCCCGCCATCGCTTCGTCGAGGTCCTCGCGCTGGTTGGCGTGCATGAGGAGGATGCGCCCGAGGCGCTCCTTGCGGTCCTTGGTCGAGTTGTAGAGCTCGTCGCCCTTGCCGATGCGGCCCGAGTAGACGCGGAAGTAGGTCAGCTTGCCGAACGGGTCGGCCACGATCTTGAAGGCGAGGGCCGAGAAGGGCTGGTTCTCGTCGGCCTTGCGCTCGACGATGTTCTCGCCCTTGAGGTCGGTGCCTTCGGCAGGCGGGATGTCGAGCGGGCTCGGGAGGTAGTCGACGACGGCGTCCAGCATCGGCTGCACGCCCTTGTTCTTGAACGCCGAGCCGCACAGCACGGGGACGAAGCTGAACGCCAGCGTGCCCTTGCGCAGGCCGAGCTTGATGTCCTCCTCGGTCAGCTCCTCGTCGCCGAGGTACTTCTCCATGAGGACCTCGTCCTCGCTGGCCACGATGTCGAGCAGCTTGGCCCGCCACTCCTCGGCCTGGGCCTCGTACTCGGCCGGGATGTCGACGATGTCGAAGCGCTCGCCCTTGTCCGACGTCTCGTCCCAGACGAGCGCCCGCATGGTGACGAGGTCGATCACGCCTTCGAAGCTGGCCTCGGATCCGATCGGGAGCTGGATGACGGCCGGCACGGAGTCCAGCCGGTTCTCGATCATCTCGACGGTCCGGAAGAAGTCGGCCCCGATGCGGTCCATCTTGTTGACGAAGCAGATGCGCGGGACCTGGTAGCGGTTGGCCTGGCGCCAGACGGTCTCGGTCTGGGGCTCGACGCCGGCGACCGAGTCGAACACGGCGACGGCGCCGTCGAGCACCCGCAGCGACCGCTCGACCTCGATGGTGAAGTCGACGTGGCCCGGGGTGTCGATGATGTTGATGCGGTGGTCGTTCCAGACCGCGGTGGTGGCGGCCGACGTGATGGTGATGCCGCGCTCCTGCTCCTGGACCATGTGGTCCATGACGGCCGCGCCCTCGTGCACCTCACCGATCTTGTAGGTCTTGCCCGTGTAGTAGAGGATGCGCTCGGTCGTGGTCGTCTTGCCCGCGTCGATGTGCGCCATGATCCCGATGTTGCGGGTCCGGTCGAGGGGGAATTCACGCTTGGCCATGGGTTCGCGTCGCTTCGTTCGTCAGTTCGTGGGGGGATCTCGTGGGGGCAGAGGCCAACCGCGGGCGAGCACGCGTGTGACCGGTCGTCCATGCTACCGACCAGGTCAGCCAACCTGATCGATGGCCTGCGGCGTTGGTGGGTACCGGACTGCCGGAGGGTGCCAGGCCGTCCGACGATCGCCGATGGACGACCGACCAGGCTACCGCTGAGCGACCAGAACCAGCGCGGAGATCGGACGTACGCTCCGGGGCTGTGACGGTCCCACCACACGTCGCTCCCGGGCCGGGGGCCTACCCGGAGAAGAGCAGGGCCACAGCGGTTCTCGTCCTGGGCATCCTGGCCATCGCCGCTTCCGGCGTCTTCGGCCCGTTCGTGTGGTGGATGGGGAGCAGGGAGCTGGCCGCGATCGACGCCGGCAGCCGCTCACCTGACAACAGGGGCATGGCCAAGGCCGGACGGCTCCTGGGCATCCTGGGAACGGTGCTGATCGTCGGCGCTGTGACCCTGTTCGCCATGGCGTACGTCGGCATCATCAAGGTGACATAGACGTCGAACACGAACGCCTGGTCGGTGGCGGAAGTGGGTCCGCGGTTCGATCGAGAATCCCGAGGGGGCGGCGCATTCTGACGAGCACCGGCCGGTCAGGCGCTCGGCGCGCCCGACATCGGTGGATCGGTCGTTGTGGCCGTCGTGGTGGGTGCCACCCGCGACGCCTGCTCATCGGCCGCCATCCGCTCCTGCCGTTCGCGACGCTCGGCCTCGGCTTCAGCGGCGTCGAGATATCGCAACCGCTGGGACACCCACCTCGTCAAGGCCCCCAGCAGCATCGCGAGGATGCCGTACACGATCATCGCAAACAGAACGGAAGTGTCGAAGACCGCGGCGACGTCGTCGCTCGTCGTGCCGATCTGAATCGGCGTGAAGATGCCTCGGAACGGCGCCATGACCCGGTCGAGGTTGCGGTATGCCCATTGCGTGAACCCAGCCGACGGGTTGGCGCCGAACAGAAGCAAGAAGAAGCCGATGAGCAGGATGATCTCTACGACGATGAGATAGAAGTAGATGAGGTAGCTGACCACTCGGGCGACGAGGACGAAGCCCTTCCTCACTTGCAGCATCTCGAGACTCTGGCCGGCCAACTGGCACCCGTTTCCATTGGGTCGAGGGGTCTGGTCTCGACACTAGGCGGCCTCTCGCCATCGTCGGCGCGTCACGGTGGGCCAGCCCGACTCGAGCGAATCGCCACCGTGTCGTCCTTGTGGTATCTAGGGGGTTCGTAACGTGCCCGCGGGTCCGTGCGGCGGGGGACAGGAGGGCGGATCGTGTCTCAGATCTACTGGAGCTTCTTCTACTTCGCGGTCCTCGTGTTGTGGATCGGTGGAGCGATCGCAGCGATCGTGCGCCTCTCCCGGCGGGACCACGCCCCGGTGTGGGCGATCGTGCTGATCGCGATAGCGATGTTCGTTCTCCCAGTGGTGACCGCCGTGTACTGGCTCGTCGCGGCCGTTCTCCGTCTCAGCGGCGGTGGTCAGCGGGCCCATGAGTTGCCGGCGTCGACCGCCTCCGCGTCCTGGCCTCCCCCGAACGCCGGCGCATCAACGCCGCACGAGTGACTCGCGCGGGCGCGCCGCTGCCCGTTCAGCGACACTCCCGGCCGGCTCGAGCCGCGCGTCGAGCATAAGGATCTCCTGGCGAAGCAAGCCGACTGGCAGCCGGTCGAGGACGGAATCGGCCGACGTCGCCGAGCGCATCCGACAGGCCCTCCCGACCGACGGCGAAGGCGCAGATCGGCAGTTCTGGCGTGCTCTGTTGGGCTCAGTTCGGGTCTGGCGGAGGATCAAACAAGGCCCGTTCCGCAGCGTCGGGCTCCTGGAAAGTCGAGGCCCATTCGACGAGGTGGGCGAGGAGGATCGGCTCGCTGTCCCAGGGTGGCTCCAAGTTCCGGGTCTCGATGCGCCGCCAGAGTTCGTCGATGGGCGCGTCGAGGTAATGCAATTCGACGCCGACGCCAAGGCGGCGAGCCACGGTTCGCATCTCATCCCGTTCGACCCGCGCCCACAGCCCGAAATCGACGACGACGCTCACGCCGAGGCTGAGGATCTCTTGGGCGATGCGCCAGAGTTCGCGTTCGACCTTGTCATTGATCTGCGTGTCCCACGGGCTGGCACCGAGGGCCCAGAGCCATTCATCCTTCGTGAGGCGCACGGCGCTTCGGTCCGCGGCTAGCTGCCTTGCCAGTGTGGTCTTACCCGCCCCAGGCAACCCGCACGTGAGGATCAGTCGGGCTCCGCTCACAACAATCCACGCTCGCACGCCGCTCCCGCGAGCGCACGCTCAACGAGAGACCGGTTGGGGCAGAGCAGACGTCTCCCCCGATCAGTTCCGCCTCCGGCGGACGTCGTCACTCGCATGGACTACACGATCAGTCTGGCCACAGCCGACAGGAGCCGCTCCTTTGTGTTCTACCGCGACGGGCTCGGGCTCGAGGCCTTCGGTCCGCTCGCCGACGACGGCGTCCCCGAGCCGCTCCAGCTCCGCCTTGCGTCGAACGTGAGCCTGATGATGATCCCTACCGGCGGGTTCGGCTGGGTCGCCGGCGAGGACCGCGTCGCAGCGCCAGGCGCAAACGAATGCGTACTCTCCTTCTATGCCCCTGACGAGGACGCGGTGCGGGCGTGCTACGAGACCGCCCTGGCTGCCGGCGGGACCACCGTCTCCGAGCCCTCGCAGCGGGAATGGGGAGCCTTCGCCGCGCAGGTCGCCGATCCCGACGGGCACCTCTGGATGATCCTGATCATCCCGCCGGACTGGACTCCCTGACGCCGCCAACCGTCACTGGCCCTGGCCTGCTCGGTGGACACCTGATTCGGACGTGACGCCAGAGGGCGGAGCCTTGCGTGGGTGTCCGTCGAGGTACCTGTCCGAGCTCCGACCTGAAGCTGTCGGCCCGCGGGTCGGTCTCGGTGGAGGCGGTCGTCGCCAGAGTCCTGGCCGCCGCCTCACCTGCCTCCTAACGCCTGCTCTGCGACGGCGCCGCGGCGGCAACCCGCCGATCCACATCGTTGAGTGGCGCGCCTATCGGCAGATATGGGTCAGTCGTCGCTGCATTCCCGGAACGGTTACTCGGTCTCCGCTCGTCCCGGGTGAGAACCCGGCTCTGCCGGAAGTGGGCAGTAGCCCCGTCTCTTCGCATGAAGGATGTTCAGCACGGCGATGGCGGCTCCGGCAGCAATGACCACGATCGGTGCCAGGTTGAGAGCAAAGCCGAGTAGCACCAGCACGACTCCCGAGCCCACGCCCCACAAGACCGGATGAACTACGACCCAGTCACTGAACCGGCTCGGCAGACTGCGCATCTGCTACCACATCCTCCGCTTGGACTGCCAACGACCGTAGGGCCAACCTCCTCCCGATGTCGAGAGACGACCGGAGGTTCGCTCTCGGAGCTAGGACCACAGCCCGGAGGACGGCACCGCGCCAGAGTGCCCGCTCCGCATCACCGAGTGACCGCGCCCGATCGGCAGTTCATGGGGCGGCGGTAGGCGCTGACGATCAGCTTCGGCGGTGCGGGTCAACCGCCGAGCGGGATCTCAGTCGATCGGCTCGCGGTGCAACCACTCGACGAGGTCGTCGGACGCGAGCGCCCGCACCCGCACGGCGTACCGGGCGAGGTCGGCGTCGTCGAGGAGATCGCGCCACTGGCCGCTCGTGCCGCGGCTGAAGAACGCGGCGGGATCGATCCAATGCTCCCGACCACCGCCAGGGACGATCGTGTCGGCCTTGCTGCGCATCGACTCGAACGTCGCCGCCTGCACCAAGCCGGGCCACCGGTCCTCGTCGACCTCGATGCCGAGGCGCGCCGCCAGCTCCCGCATCCGCCCCTCCAGGTCCGCCATCAGGCCGTCGTAGTGCAAATACACGACGTCGAGATCGTCGGCGGCGTCCCGGAACGTCTGCAGGTGCTCGACGGTGCGCCGCAGCGACGACCCGACCTGCGTCGACGGCGTCTCGTCGTCGACCCACCGCCAGAAGCGGTCCCGCTCGCCGTCGGGGCGCGGCGGCGGTCGCCGCAACGGCCCGAGCTCGATGCCGTCGATCGCCGCCGCCTTCTCGCGGGCGTTGAGAAACGCGCCGACGTCCATGTTGTCGATGTGATGGTCCATCGACAGCGCCACGTCGCGCGGGTCACGCCCCACGCAGATGTACGTGACCGTCGGATCGTTGGGTATCCCGTCGAGCGGCGTGTGGGTCTTGATGAACCGGCGATGCGTCTGGGCCGCCAGGTCCGCGAACACCTCCGTGCGGGCGCGGGTCACCATGTCGATCCACGGCGAGAGCCTGTCCAACGGGAGCGGCAACTTCGGTTCCTGCAGGACGAGCAGCGCGCAGATCATCTGCGTCCACGTCGTCCCGCACTTCGGCGGCGTGCTGATGATGATGTCGCCAGGGCGAAGCTCGAAGCCGTCCCACCGGATGCTGTCGTAGACGACCCCCTCGTAGCGGCGCACGGCCGTCATCCTCGCAGCGGATCCGATCCCGTGAGGCCCAGAAGCCCCACCGGCGCCCGACATCCTCCCGAGGCTCGTGCCGGGTCATGACCGAGCGGCAGATCGGTGCGCGTAGCCAGCCGGTGCGGACTGCGAACCGCGACCAGACCGACCCAACGCCGCAGGTCAGCCGACCTGCACCCTTGCCTACCAGCGGTAGTGGGCGAAGGCCTTGTTGGACTCGGCCATCTTCTGCATGTCGTCGCGGCGCTTGACCGAGGCGCCGAGGCCGTTGGCGGCGTCGAGCAGCTCGGAGGCGAGACGCTCCGCCATCGTCTTCTCCCGCCGGGCCCGGGCGAACCCGATGATCCAGCGGATGGCCAGGGTGTTGGCGCGCCGGGGGCGGACCTCCACCGGGACCTGGTACGTGGCGCCACCGACGCGACGGCTCTTGACCTCGAGAGCGGGCTTCACGTTCTCGACCGCCCGCTTGACCGTCGAGAGCGGCTCGCTGCCTGTGCGCTCCTCGACGATCTTCATGGCGTCGTACACGATGCTCTCGGCCAGGGAGCGCTTGCCCCTCAGCAGGATCTTGTTGACGAGCTGGGTGACGAGCACGGACCGGTAGACCGGGTCCGGGTTGAGCTCACGGCGGGGGGCGGGGCCCTTACGAGGCATCGGAGATCACTTCTCCCTCTTGGCGCCGTACCGGCTGCGGGCCTGCCGGCGGTTCTTGACGCCGGCGGCGTCCAGCGAACCCCGGATGACCTTGTAGCGCACGCCCGGCAGGTCGCGGACACGACCTCCGCGGACGAGCACGATGGAGTGCTCCTGCAGGTTGTGCCCCTCGCCCGGGATGTAGGCCGTGACCTCGATGCCGCTGGTCAGGCGCACACGGGCCACCTTGCGCAGGGCCGAGTTCGGCTTCTTCGGGGTCGTCGTGTAGACGCGGGTGCAGACGCCACGGCGCTGCGGCGACCCCTTGAGGGCCGGCGTCTTCGACTTGGTCGTCTTGGTGCTGCGACCCTTGCGGACCAGCTGCTGGATTGTGGGCACGCGCTACCTCTACCGACTTCTTCGAGCGGGACGAAACGAACGAACTCTGGCGAACTGGTCACGCCGGAGCACCAGCGCACAGGACCGATACATGGTACGGGCAGCGGACGGCCGCGGCAACCCGCGCCCCGGCCTCAGCGGCCGGCCTTCAGCCCTGCTACGACGAGCGACCGAGGCTGACCGCCACGTCCCGATGGAGCCGTCCGAAGTTGTAGTAGGCCGCGCAGGCACCCTCGGACGACACCATGCAGGTCCCGATCGGCGTCTCGGGGGTGCAGGCTGTGCCGAACACCTTGCACTCCCAGGGCTTGATCACGCCCTTCAGGACCTCACCGCACTGGCAGGCCTTGGGATCGGCCACCCGGACCCCGGGGACCTCATGAGCCAGCTCGGCGTCGAAGGCGGCGAACTCGGGCCGCAGCTTCAGGGCGCTCTGCGAGATGAAGCCCAGGCCTCGCCATTCGAAGTGCGGACGCAGTTCGAACACCTCGGCGAGCACCTGGAGCGCCCGCGGGTTGCCCTCGTCCCGTACGACCCGGGTGTACTGGTTCTCGACCTCGCACCGTCCCTGGCGGATCTGGGCCAGGAGCATGGCGATGGCCTGCAGGATGTCGAGCGGCTCGAAGCCGGCCGTCACCAGCGGCTTGCCGTACTGCTCGGGCACGAAGCGGTAGGGCCGGTTGCCGACGACCGTGGAGACGTGACCCGGGCCCAGGAAGCCGTCGAGGCGCAGGTCAGGCGAGTCGAGGATGGCCTTGATCGGCGGCACGATCGTCACGTGGTTGCAGAAGACCTTGAAGTTGGTGACGCCCAGCTCGCGTGCCCGCAGCAGCGTGACGGCGGTCGACGGGGCCGTGGTCTCGAAGCCGACGGCGAAGAACACGACATCCCGGCCCGGGTTCTGCTTGGCCAGCTCGAGGGCATCGAGGGGCGAGTAGACGAAGCGAACGTCTGCGCCCCGCGCCTTGGCCTCCAGGAGGTTGCCGTGGCCGCCGGGCACCCGCATCATGTCGCCGAAGGACGTGAAGAGCACGCCCGGCTTCTCGGCCACCGCGATGGCGTCGTCGACCCGTCCCATCGGGATGACGCACACCGGGCAGCCGGGTCCGTGGACCAGCTCGACGTTGGTCGGCAGGACGTGCTCGATGCCGTGGCGGTAGATGGTGTGGGTGTGCCCGCCGCACACCTCCATGAACTTGAAGTGGTCGTCGCCGGCCTGCTCGGTGATGTGGGCGACCAGCCGGCGGGCCGCCGCGGGGTCCCGGTACTCGTCGACGAACCTCATGCCGGCTGCGCTCCCCGGACCGGCTCCTCCGACGACGGTGCCCGGAACAGGGCCTCGACCTCGTCGGTGTAGACCTCGCCGAGCATCTGGAGCGAGGCGAGCGCGAGCCGGGCCTCCTGCTCATCGATCTTCGACATGGCGAAGCCGACGTGGATCAGCACCCAGTCGCCGCACTGCACCCCCTCGTCCTCGAGCAGACCGATGTTGATCGTCCTCCCGACGCCGTTGACGTCGACGCGCGCGAGATGCTCGTGCTCGTCCGACAGCTTGACGACCTGACCGGGGATGCCGAGGCACATGGCGTCGCCTACCCGTCCACCGGCAGGGGCTCGCGGTACTCGAGTGACTCCAGGATCAGCTCGTCACCACCGACGATCTCCAGGTCCACGCCCGAGCACTCCGGGCACGCCGACGGCAGCTCGTCACCGCCACTCGTGGCCCCACACGACGAGCAGCGCACAGAGACCGGCAGCAGCACCAGCTCAGCCGTGGCGGCCTCGGCCACCGAGCCCATCGCGGCGATGGCGAACGACTGGTCGAAGGCCTCCGGATGGACGTGGTGCAGCCGGCCGACCCGGATGCGCACCCTGGCCACCGGGCGCCCCCCGGCCCGCTGCTCGACGGCGTCGACGATCGACGCGCACAGCCCCAACTCGTGCATCTCAGCCCTCCTTCTCAGCCGTGATGGCCACCTTGACGGAGACGTGTGGTTCCACCTTCAACAGCAGGATGCGGGGCGGCTCCATGCCGAAGTCCCGCACGTCGAACGTCTTCTCGCCCGCGAGGATCACGGTCCCGTCCGTCG
>CAVYKN010000020.1:0-497435 GCA_963769115.1 uncultured Acidimicrobiales bacterium | reverse complement strand
GCAGCGGTGTCGGTCGTCTCCTCGGTGACCTCGGCGGTCGTCGCTGCCGTGGTGTCAGCGCTGCTGTCTGCGACGGTCCCACTGTCGGACGAGTCGTCATCGCTGCCGCAGGCAGGCCGCGAACGAGCGACAATGCGAAGAGGGCGCCGAATGCCCTCCGTGTTCTCGTGGATTTCATGAGTTGATCCCCCTGTGGTTGGTGTGTTGCATTGTTGAGATCGCCGAATACGGAGTCATGGTCCGACCGGTGGTTGGCCAGGTGACACGGTCGACGAGCCCGGTGGCGTCGCGACCTGTGTCGGTGGAGTGTCGAGCGTCGACCCGTCCCTTGATCCGCGGCCGACCGAGTGCGAGAGAGCGTTGCGGGCTCGAACGATGATGCCGGCGAGGCCATCGGGGGAGACCAACATGATCACGAGGAGCAGCACGCCGATGACGGTGTTGAAGCGTTCCGCGGCCAGCAGGCGGTCCTCGAAAACTCCGCCGAGGCGACCGACGAGCGGGATGTCGCGGAGGTAGATGTTGGCACCGACGAACACGAACGCTCCGAGCCAGGCGCCTTCGAGGTGCATGATGCCGCCGATCACGGCGATGATGAACAGGTCGAGCGACGGGCCGATGCCGATCGAGGTCGGGTCGATCTGTCCGTTCCACCAGATGTTGAGCACACCGGCAGCTCCGGCCACGAACCCCGCTAGGGTGAACGCGAGCGTGCGGTGGAGCTGGACGTTGAACCCGAGTGACGCCATCCGGACCGGGTCGTCCCGGACACCCTGCAGCGCCATCCCGAACGGCGTGCGGGCGATCGCACGGAATCCCGCGTAGGCGAGCACCGAGAGGACCAGCGCGGCGTAGTACAGACGCTTCGGCTGGTCGAGGAAGAACGCGGGAGCATCGATTCCCGTCATGCCGCCGAAGCCGGAGAACGTGGTGACCTGACCGAAGAAGTAGAAGCCGATCACGGCGTACGTGAGCGTCAGCATCAAGAAGTAGATGCCGGTCGATCGTGCGGAGAGCAACCCGAGGACCAAGGCGAGCACCGTGGCGACGGTGAGTGCGATCGGCACCGCGGTCCACGGCGCCCAGCCCAACTTCATGCCTCGTCCGCTCTCGGCGACGATGTTGCCGACGGCGAATCCCGCGACCCCGAAGATGAGCCACTGCGCGAGAGATGTCATGCCGCCATACCCGGAGAGGAAGACGATGGTCGAAGCGGCGAGGCCGAGCATGAGCGCTCGGGTCATGACGAAGTCGACGAAGAAGTCCGACCCGAACGCGGGGAGCAGCACCAGGAACGCGCAGGCCACAGCCACGGCTGCGCTGCGCGCCGACACCGATCGGCGTGAGTGGGACGTGGTCGGTGCGTCGTCCACGTCGCTCACTCCCTCCGCCCGAACAGGCCATTCGGCCGTACCGCGAGCACCACGGCAAGGATCACGAAGGTGAAGATGATCGAATAGAAGGTGTAGTCGGACGGCAGATAGGCGGGCGAGAAGGCCGTGACCATGCCGTAGAGCAGCGACCCGGCAACGGCACCCTTGACCGAGCCGAGGCCCCCGATGATCACCACGATCAGGGAGTTCAGGAGCCACTGCCCGTCCGTCCCGAGCGCCACTCCGGCGAAGGACGCCCCCATCGAGCCGCCCATTCCGGCGAGGAAGGCGCCGACGAAGAACGTGATGCCGAACACGACGGCGACATTGATGCCCAGTGCTCGGACCATGTCCTTGTCGTCGACGCCGGCACGGATGACCATGCCCATTCGGGTTCGGTTGAGCCAGAGCCACAGCACGATGCCGACGACGACGGAGATGGCGAGCATGAACAGTCGGCTCGATGCGTAGCGCTGACCGAAGATGGTGGTGAAGTGCACGACATCGCCGGGCCACACCATCTTCTTGGCGAGACCGCCGTACTGGTACAGCATCTGATCGGCGAGAATGACCGTCACCGCGATCGTGATGATGGCTTGGCGGAGATCCTGTCCCTGGTTCCAGCGCAGGAACAGCTGCTGCATCACCACACCCAACACGGCGACCACGAGCGCTCCGACCAGGAGCGGAACGATCCACTGGAGCATCGAGACGTCGCCCGGTTCGATGTTCCTGGTCTTGCCGACCATCGTCTGCTGCAGGTCGATCGCGACGTAGGCGGCGAGGAGGAAGAACGCGCCGTGAGCCATGTTGACCGTGCGCATCAGCCCGAAGATGAGGGTGAAGCCGGACGCGACGACGAACAGGAGGCCGGCGAACGTCAGCCCGTCGAGCAGCGTGACGACGAATTGTCCCGGCTCGTCGATCGCAGCTCCCGCCGACGTGTCGGCGGTCCACGTCCGGTCCGCGAGGAACAGGACCCACACGACGGCCAATGTGATGACCAGCCCGACCAGGATCAGCGGCAGTTTCCGAACCCGCCGAATCTGTGTCGGCGTGAGTCGGAAGGCACCGAGCCTCAGTCGGGGAACATCTTCGGTGACGACCTCAGACACGGAACCCCTCCCCCGTCCATCACGGTAGTGGTCGCGCTCGGGCACCGAAAGGGCCGCGCGAGCGACGCACGGCGGTTCGTAGGAGGGGGGCTGAAAGAACTACGCCAGCGCGCGATCGCCCGGACGCCCGACGTCAGTCCCGTGATCGGAGCAGCAGGGCGGTCGCTTCGGTACGGGTGCGCACCTGCAGCTTCATCAGGATGCTGCTCACGTGGTTCTTGACGGTGAAAACACTCAGGTGGAGCGCGTTGGCGATCTCGGCATTCGTCTTGCCCTCGGCCATGAGCCGCGCGAGTTCCCGCTCGCGCGACGTCAACGGAGACCGATTGGCGGCATCGGCGCGATCGAGGAGTGATCGTGTGACCTGCGGGGAGTAGATGCCGTGTCCGGCGGCGGCGCTGCGCACCGCGAGAGCGAGCGATTCTGCGTCGACCGACTTCACGAGGTAGCCGTTGGCGCCGGCGTCGATCACTTCGCGGACGCGCTCTGCATCGGAAAAGGACGACAATGCGACGATTCCCAGGGCGTCGTGGGTGGCTCGCAGCTGCCGGATCGCCTCGACACCTCCGATCCCGGGCATCACGAGGTCCATCACCACGACGTCGGGCTGGAGGTCGGCGACGACCGTCAATGCAGCTTCGCCCGAACCGGCCTCGCCGATCACCTCGAGGTCGTCGAACCGGGCGAGACAGGCGCTCACGCCTTCGCGCAGGAGGTCATGGTCGTCGACGACGATCACGGTGGTTCGGGTCACGGATCGAACCGCACTCGGATCGAGGTGCCCTGGCCTGGAGCGCTGTTCACCGAGAACACCGCTCCGACGGCCTGCGCGCGTTCGCTCATGATCCTGAGTCCGAGATGGCCGCCCGCTACCTGGTCAGGATCGAACCCGGCACCGTCGTCGGCGATGCACAGTTCCACGGGCGGTCCGGCAACGAGGCGGACCGCCAGCGACCGGGAATTCGCATGCTGGGCCACGTTGCCGAGCGACTCCTGTGCGATCCGGTAGAACGCGACGTGGACGTCCGGGTCGAGACGAACCGGATCGAGAGCGGCGGTGACGTCGAGCGTGCGCCGGCACTCGAGGGCGTCGAGCAGATGGGTGATGAGTTGAGCGAGGTCGACGTCGGCCAGCTCATAGGGCCGTAGCTCGAGGAGCAGTGAGCGCATCTCCGCCAGTGCGCCACGATTGAGCTGCCGCAGACGGTCGGCGCGATGGAACAACTCCGAATCCGGGTCGATGTCGTTGAGCAGGGACTCAGCGGTGAGCGCCGCGGTCCACAACGTCTGATTCACCGCATCGTGCAGATCGCGAGCAAGGCGTTGGCGTTCCTCGGTCGCGGCCAGCTCGGAGACCCGGCGAGCCAGTTGCGAGTTGGACAGTGCGGCGCCGGCCTGGTCAGCGATCGCCCCGAGCCGGTCAGCGTGATCGACCGTGAAGAAGCCGGGGGTGGCGCTCTCGACCACCAAGTAGCCGATCAACCGGTCGGCGACCTGCATGCGTGCCCCGACCGTTGACCCCGCCGGGCCGAACGCGTGACCCGGTTGGTCGACGATGACAGGCCCCTCGCGGTGCTTGACACGCTCGATGACGGTGAGGGATTCGATGTCACGATCGACGACGCCGGTGCTCTCCGGAAGGTAGCCGAAGCCGCCGCGGTGCAGGGTGAGTTCGCATCGACCGGATGCATCGGCGAGCACGATCGCCGCGAGGTCGTTCGAGATCAGCCGCTCGACGCCTTCGAGGGTGTGCTCGGTCACCGCATCGATGTCAAACGTTTTTGACATTGCCGCAGCGGTGTCACGCAATGCTTCCGCGTACGCCCGCTGCTCGCGCTCCTCGGACTGCAGACGGATACGGAACTCGACCTCGCGCCGAAGTGTCTCGTTGGACCGCAGCAGATCGTTCGTGCGCAGGCGCACTCGTTCATCAAGGTCCCCTAGGGTGCGCTGCAATTCATCTTCGGCCTGATGTCGGTCGGTGACGTCCTTGAACGTCCCGAGAACGCCGATCACATCGCCGTCGATCCCACGCAAGGGCACCTTGTTCGTCTCGATCCAACGCTCCTCGCCATCAGCGCGGCGAAGCCGCTCGAGAATTCCGAACTTCGGCTCGCCGCTGTCGAGCACCGCGCGATCCCAATCGATGAACCACTCGGAGTTGAACTCCGGATCATCTGCCCACGGCATGTCGCGATCGGACTTGCCGAGCAGGATCGACGAGTCGAATCCGGCGAAGGACGAGAACACGTGGTTGCACCCCAGATAGCACGAGTCGCGGTCCTTCCAGAACACGGCGTTGGTCAGTGAGTGCATCAAGCTGAAAAGCATCTGTTCGCTCGCAGCCAACGCCGCGCCGGCGGATTCCTCGCCGTGCAGTAGCGGCGCATACATCTCGGGTGCCGGTGCCAGCCGCCCCGCATCCTGGCCCGACGAAGACTGCGAAGTCATGCCAGCGACAGAGTAGACGGTGCTTCGGGGGCGTTCTGCGCCGGGCTTCTCAGCGATGTCGGACCGCACGGGCCGGTTGTGCCGGTGGTGCCAGGGATCACTGTCGCGCCAACCTCACCACGCAGCCAAGCGGTACAACGCGCTCGTCACTGCATGGCCAGAGCTAGAACGCTCAGCGGCCACCAGCCACCCAACTGATCACGGCCAAGGCCGGCTGCTGTAGTGAGCGACGAGGTGGCTGACTGGCCTAATTTCAAAGACGACGGAGGTCTTCAATACCTCGCCGAGGCAGTTGCCAATGAGCTTTCGGTCAATCCTCATCCGTCATTCGTGCCCCCGACCGCCTCGACTATCCGCTCTCTAGCTACATCACGAAGACCGACTGGCACTGACAAATCATCAACGAGTGGGCGCAGGTATCCAGTCGCTTGGCGCGGGTCTGCGGCCCTTCATCGAGCGTGAGTTGCGCGCCAAGTAATCCGACGGATGGTCGTAGATCACCAGGGCATTCGCGCACAACCATGGTACATCGTGGTACATCGGCCGGCCCAGCAACGACGAAGCCCTGGTCCGGAATAGGCCGTGACCAGGACTTTCGTGGTGGCGGGGGTAGGATTTGAACCTACGACCTTCGGGTTATGAGCACGCAACCAGATCGAGGCGTTCTTCCCGGTAGACGCCAGTTTTCCCCTGGTCAGGGTGCCCGGTCAAGTCTCCCCTGTTCCCTGCTGTTCCCCTCTGTTTCCGTTGGCGTGGTACATCGTTGGTACATCGCCGGTTCGGAATCGGGTCGCACCCACGGCTCGCCTGCGACGGGTTCGGCCGGCCGACACACCGGGGGCTACAGCGCCGCGGACGCGGTCGCCGGCACGGAGCCCCTCACGTCAGCCTGACGTTCGGGGACGCGTACGTTGCGGGCGCCCAAATGAGCCTTCTCGGGCGGCTGCGCGTCGCGGCGGCAGTCTCAGGATGAGCGTTCTCGTTCACGAGGTTGCGGAGGTCCGCCGGTCATCCCAGAGTATTGGCGGCGAGCTTCTCGAGGTCGACCTCCGGAGCCAGCTTCACGCTGCGGGAACGGATGCGCAGGATCGCCTGCCTGCCCTATGCATCCGGCGGGTTGACGAAGCTCCCCGGTTGAAGCGACCCGGCCGCAGCAGCGCCGGGTCCGAGGATCTCAGGGCGATTCGTCGCCGCGACCACGATCACGCCCTCGGATCCCGTGAACAAGTCCATTCGGTCAGGATCTGATTGAGCGTCGCCGGTAACGGTCCGGGCGCCGCAACATGTCGACGATCTCGCGGAGCTCGCCCTCGACCTCGTCGATCCTGGCGAGCGGCACGGGCGAGCGGCGGCGATGGTGACGAGCTCGAACCGCCTACGCTCCATGTGCCCTCTGCGAGCGTCGCTGAGCGAATTCCAAGTTTGGGCAACGTCCGGCCGAGACGCGACCGCAGGCGTGTAGTTCGGCAGATCACCCCACGCGTCCCGCTGATTCTGCTACCAGACAACGACATCTTCGCCGACAACGGATCCTGATGTGCCTCGATGTACATGATTCGGCTCCTCCTCCTCGAGATCGTCTTTCCCATACCACGCGATTGCCCCTCCGATAGGCGAGTGCCGCAACGACCGCGGCGATCGACGCCTGCCGGTGTCCGAAGCGACGTGCGCAGGCGAGGTGGCTGACTCGGCGCACACCCGCTCGATCATGGACCGGTCCAGCAGGCCGTTGGCGTCCACCCACGCAAAAGGGTCGCGGCGGCGGCGAGTTCGTAGACGTTGCCGTCAGAACCGCGAGCGTCTTGCCGGGTCGGTGCGGCCCGTCGAGCAGCTCGGCAGCACGCTGCGGGGCTCGGCCGAGCAGAGCCGACGAGCGATACTCGCGATTCGCAACGCCCCGCCAGACCTCCCCGCGCCCATCGCCGAGGTCCCTCGCCGAGCCTCAGATGCCACATTCGGATAGGACACTGCGCTGATGCCGACCTTCCTCCTTCCCAGTGAGCCGATCACGTCGCTCGACGCCTATCTGGCAACCGAGACGGGCGGCCTCGGGATCCAACGCGCCCAGACGATCGGCGCCGGCGCCACCGTCGAGGCCGTCACCACCTCGGGATTGCGGGGCCGTGGGGGAGGCGGGTTCCCCACCGGGCGGAAGTGGCGGAGCATCGCGTCCCAAGCCGGGACCCGGCGGTACGTGGTGTGCAACGGCGCGGAGGGCGAGCCGGGCACGTTCAAGGACCGAGCCTTGCTGCGAGCCAACCCGTACCAGCTCGTCGAAGGCGTCATCATCGCCGCCTTCGCCGTCGGGGCCGACGAAGCGTTCATCTGCCTCAAGCGCAGCTTCGAGCGTGAGCACGCGGCGATCACCCGAGCGGTGCAGGAGTTCCAGGCGGCAGGCATCTGCCCGGACTGCACGGTCACGATCGTCGCGGGTCCCGACGAATACCTGTTCGGCGAGGAGAAGGCGATGCTCGAGGTGATCGAGGGCAAGCCGCCGCTCCCCCGTTGGTTCCCGCCCTACGAGCACGGGCTGTTCGCCACCGACCCCCAGCTCGGATGGGAAGCGACACCTCGCTCCGGGTCTCGGGCGGGCCCGAACCCCACGCTGGTCAACAACGTCGAGACCCTGTCCAACGTGCCCCACATCCTCGCCCGGGGGCCTACCTGGTTCCGATCGATGGGCACCGCCGAGTCGCCCGGCACCATCGTGGCCACCGTCGTCGGCGACGTGGTCGCGCCCGACGTGGGCGAGGTCGAGCTCGGCACAACGCTGCGGGCGGTCATCGACGCCGTCGGCAGCGGCGCCGCGCCCGGCCGCCAGGTCAAGGCCGTGTTCTCCGGGGTCGCCAACCCGGTCGTCACGGCGGCGGACCTCGACACTCCGCTGAGCTACGAAGGCTTCACCGCCATCGGCAGCGGTATGGGAGCCGCCGGCTTCATCGTCTACGACGACACCGCCTGCCTGGTCGACGTCGCCTACCAGCTGTCCCGCTTCCTCTACATCGAGTCGTGCGGCCAATGCCCGCCATGCAAGATCGGCTCGGGTGCGATCACCGGGCACCTCGAGCGGCTGGCCACCGGTGCGGGCAGTGACGACGACCTGGGCCGGATCAGCCACTGGCTCGAACGGGTCACCGACGGCAACCGGTGCTACCTCGCCGTCGAGGAGCAAGCAATGGTCAGCAGCGTGCTGCGCGCCTTCCCCGAGGAGTTCGCCGAGCACATCGAGCTCGGCCGCTGCCCACGGCCCCGCAAGCTGCCGATCCCCAAGCTGGTCGACCTCGCCAACGGACAAGCGACCTACGACGAGACGTTCTGGTACAAGCGACCCGACTGGACCTTTGAGGCACCGCCTGATCGCCGTCCGCAAGGAGACATCTCTCCGGATTGAGCCGAGGTGTCAGTAACGGCGCCTCGTCAGACAAGGTCGCCAAGCCCGACGACAGGATCGGCGAGGCGATCGAGGTCGACCTCCTGGCCGGAGGCGACGACCGCCTTGAGGTCCTCGACGATGTCCCAGACGTTGACGTTCAGGGCGCGATGACGACACCGTCGCGATGCCAGAACGCGCGACGAACTGCCGGGCGGCGAGGTCGCCGCGCAACAAGACGGCGTCACCGTCCTGGGCGAACCCAACCGGGCTCGCACACCGGATTGAGCGGACCGGAGTGGGCGGCGGCGGATCGGCGGCGGCGGATCGTGAAGCGTCACCCACCTACCGGAGCCAACATGTCCACTATGACCGGGCCAGCACAGGCGGCGGCGGATCGCCCGGGGTACGTCGAGATAGCAAGAGGCCCTCCCTGTTGATCCAGGAAGGGCCTCTGAGCTGGTGTTTCTTGGTGGCGGGGGTAGGATTTGAACCTACGACCTTCGGGTTATGAGCCCGACGAGCTACCAGACTGCTCCACCCCGCGGCGAGTTGGAGTGAGTACGGTACCGCTGGGTCGTCCTGGTGACAACCCTCGCGCCCATGAGCTTCCGTCGCCGCACCAACGAGGCCCTCGCCCAGCTCCAGCAGCAGGTCGCCGACCTCGGGACGAAGGCGCAGCCGGCTGTGCCCGCCCCTCCCGGCGAGTCATCGTTCGACGCGCCGACCCCTGGGACCTCCCTCGCCGACCTCAGCGAGATGATCCACACGCTGGCCGGTCGGGTAGACGGGTTGGACGAGCGGCAGCGCGGCGACCACGAGCTGGTGAGCCTGCGGCTGGAGGAGCTGACCGCGCAGTTCAGCAACCAGCTCACCGAGATCGGCAACGAGCTCGAGGCCGGTCACAAGCAGATGGCGAGCCAGCTCGCGGCGCAAGAGCAGCGCTTCGAGGAGCTCGCGCAGCGGTCGTCCACCGGTGACGGACAGGGCCAGGACGCGCTGGTCGAGGAGTTGCGATCCAACCAGATCCGCATCGCCAACGATCTCGCCCGCCACGAGATCGCCTTCCGGCAGGACCTGGCCGCGCTTGGCGGAACTGGTCAACCGGTCCCGCCGCGCCGCGGGCTGAGCGGCGCGGACCGGCCGAGCTACGTGCTGGCGGTGGTGTCCGGCGAGGAGTCGGGCGACGTCTCCTCGGTCGCGCCGTTCACCCCCGACAGCTCCTCGGCTCGGGCGACGAGCTCGAACGCCTCGTTGATCTTGTCCTGATACGTCGCCAGGTCCGCGGCCGCCAGCGCCTCGTTCGCCTCGGCGAAGAGGACGTTGGCCTGGGCTAGCAGGTCCTCGACCGTCTCCGTGCCGTCCGGGCCGGACGGTTCGGTGGGCTCCTCAGTCCCGTTGTCCGTCGCCGGCGCCTCGTCATCCACACCGTCCTCGCCCCCGGCGACGGGGGTGAGAGGCCCGACGGTCGTGCTCAGGTCGAGTTCCGAATCAGGGAAGGCCAGCTTCAGCGCGGCCTCCAGCGTTCGGGCGCGCACCACCTGATCACCGAACGCAACTACGACGTAGTTGAGCTGCGGGATCGGCGTCTGTTGCGCTTGCACATACCACGGGCGGACCCACAGCACCGAGTCCCCTATCGGGATGGCTTGCAGCGTGCCCAGCCGGACCTTCGAACCGGTCTGGCTCTCGAGGGTGAAGGCGGCGGCGTACTTCCGTTTGATCTCGGAGTCGATGAGCGCGGGTCCGTCCACTTGCTCGTCCGACTCGATGTTGAGCACACGGAGTTGGCCGTAGGTCTCTGGCTCGCTGGACACCGCCATGAGCGCGATGAGGTTCTTGCGCTCGTCGTTCTCCGAGAAGGGGACGAACGGCCGTACGAGGGAGAACTCCGGCTCCTCGCCGTCGGGCGGATGCAGGAGCGTGTAGTACGGGTTGAAGCGGGCCGACCGCGTGCTCGTGGTCGTGATGCCGTTGGCCGTGCTGGACGTCGTGACCTGACCCGACCCGGGCTCGACCGTCTGCGGTGGCTCCTGGGCGACGCTCCAGAACTGGTCCCGCTGGAAGAACTGGTCGGGGTCGTTCACGTGGTACCGGCCGTACATGTTGGTCTGCACCCGGAACAGGTCCTCGGGATACCGGAAGTGCTGCGCCAGCTCGACCGGCACCTCGTCGTCCGGCGTGAACAGGTCGGGGAAGGCCTTGGCCCAGGCGTTGATGACCGGATCGGTGGGATCGGTCACGTAGAAGGTGACGGTGCCGTCATAGGCGTCCACCGTGGCCTTCACCGAGTTGCGCACGTAGTTGTACGTGTGGCGCAGTCCGCTCTCGGCCGACAGCTCCTCGTTGTCGGCGTTCTCGGAGTACGGATAGCGCGAGCTCGTCGTGTAGCCGTCGAGCACCCAGACCATCCGCCCGTTCGTGATGACGGGGTAGGGATCGGCGTCGAAGTCGAGGAACGGCGCAAGCGTCTGGGCCCGCTCCCGAACGTCCCGGATGTAGAGGATCCGGCTGTCCTTGTTGATGAGGCCCGAGCCGAGCAGGTTGTACTCGCCGAAACGCAGCGCGAACGCCGCCCGCCGCAGCCCCGAGCTCATCTTCACGCCGCCGTCACCCGAGTACGACGAGGTCTGGTCGTTCAGCGAGATCTCGGCCCGCTCGGTGGCCACCACGGAGTAGCTGTCGAGTCCCTCGCCGAAGTAGATCTCGGGCTCGGTCAGGAGGGGACCGGAGCCGCCCTCACCCGTGGACAGGTAGTTGGGGCTGCCGTTGCCCCGCACCTCGCTGGCCGGCGCCAGGGCCACGCCGTAGCCGTGCGTGTAGGCGAGGTGCTTGCCCTCCCAGGTCGTGACCGGCACGTCGGCCCGGTTGAGCTCGCGGGCGGCCAGCACCACCTGCTGCATGCGGCCGTCGATCATGTAGCGGTCGACGTCGAGGTCCCGGAACACGTAGTAGCCGGCGAGCTCCTGCTGACGCTGGAAGGTCGACGTGACGATGTTGGGGTCGACCAGGCGGGAGTCGGCGATGGCGGCCTGGTCGGCGGTGACGGCGGCGTCGCTGAGCGGCCCCACGGGATAGGACTGGATGTCGACGTCGGCCAGGTTGAACGCCTTGCGGGTGAACTCGATGTTGCGCTCGATGTACGGCTCTTCCCGGCGCGACTCGGCTGGTTGCACCTGGAACCGCTGCACGAACGCTGGGTACGCCGTGCCGGCGACGATGGCGACGAGGACCCACAGCCCGACCGCGATGACGGGCAGCCGCCACCCGCGCTGCCACACGTTGATGATCAGGAGCGCGGCGGCCAGGAGCGAGATGATGGCCAGCAGCTCGAGGGCGGGGAGCTGGGCGTTGACGTCGGTGTAGGTCGCGCCCTTCACGGCACCCCGGGTGGACGCCGTCAGCTCGTACCGGGCCAGCCAGTAGCCGACCGCCTTGAGCAGGGCCAGCACGGCCAGGAGCATCGAGATGTGCAGCTTCACCTGCGAGCTGACCCGGCGATGTTGCACCTGCAACCGGATGCCGCCATTGAGGTAGTAGGCGACGACGGTGATGATCAGGATGATCACGAACGCCGCGAACAGCCAGTCGACGACGAAGGTGAGGAACGGCAGCCGGAACACGTAGAGGCTGACGTCCTGGCCGAACTGCGGGTCCGTCACGCCGAAGCTGACGGCGTTGTTGAAGAGCAGCCACTCCTTCCACTGGCTCGACGCCGGCGCGCCGGCGATGAAGCCCAGCAGCAGGGAGATGCCGATGCGGACCAGCCAGACACGTCGGCCGACGATCTCGCGGTACCGCTCCACGATTGCCTCGTCGGCGCCTTCCGGCATCGGCGGCGGATTGACGCGGTCGGCCAGCGTGAGGTTCAGCGTCGACAGCAGCGCGAACCCGAGGGTGAACGCCAGCCCCAGCCCGAGCTTGGCCCGCAGCACCCGGGTGAAGACGCTGCGCTTGCCCAGCGAATCGAACCACAGGTAGTCGGTGTAGAAGCCGGCGATCCCCCGCGCCGACAGGAACAGCACCAGCAGCAGGACGGCGAGAACGACGAGGGCGATGCGGGCCTTGTTCGACACTCGTTGCCGGCGACGCTGGGGTGGGCGGCGGGCCGGCAGATCGGAGGGGATCCGCACGAGGCGGCAGGCTAGCTAGGGGCGACGACGAGGAGGCATCGGCACCCGCGGTAAGCGGGGGCGTACCGGTGCCCGGTCGGGAAGGGCTCGCCGGCGGGCACGGCACCAGCCAGGACGTTGTCCTCGGCGTCGGCGCAGCCCGACCCCTCCGGGTCGATCACCCAGCACACCGGGGTTCCTGGGGCGAGGACGGCGTAGGCGGCGCGGCCGTGCGCGGTGCGCACGAGGTCCGCCCCGAGCTCGTCGATGCGACCCTTCCACTCCCGGTAGGTGGCCCGGACCGTTGTCGCCGCCTCGGAGCCGTCGCCCGCCGCCTCCAGGTTCTCGACCAGCCGGGCCCGCAGGGGCGTGACCAGCTCGGCCTCCAGCGTGTCGAGGCTGCGGTCCAGGACCGAGCGGGCCTCGAGGGCGGCATGGAGCTCCTCGCCGTCGAGGTCGGACAGCGCGTTGGCACCAGCGACGGCAGCCGCCCAGAGGTGGTCCTCCGCGGCCTCCCGGTATCGGCCCGGGTGCGTGGCGGCGGGACCGAGCACGTCGTCGGCGGCCAGCGAGGCCGACCGCTGCCGGAGCCGGTCCAGCACCTCGTTCTGCTCGTCAGCCAGGACCCGCTTGAGCTGGCGGGCGAGCGCCACCCGGACCGGATCCAGCGCCTCCTGGCGGCGGGCCAGGGCCTCGGCCTCCGGTCCCGCCTCCGCCTCATCGTCGCTCGACCTCCGAGACTTCGGAGCCGGGCGCCTCGGTGTCGGTCAGGCTCTCGTCGGCATCGCCCCCGCCTTCGGGCTCCAGCACTTCGCGGGCCACGACCTCCGAGCTGGAAGCTCGCAGGCGGGCGAACAGGTCCTCGACCGAAGCAGTCGCCGCGTCGGGGTCGTCCGCGTCCACGGCCGGTATCTCGTCGGTGATCGGCTCGTCCGCGACCTCGTCGTCCTCACCAGGCTCGTCGTCCTCGCCAGGCTCGTCGTCCTCGCCGGCCTCCTCGACGTCATCCTCCTCGACGTCATCCTCCTCCACGTCCTCGGGCGGCGACGGCACGGACTCCAGGTGGCGTTCGACGATCGCGGCCGGGAGATCCATCTCCCCGAGCACGAGCACGGCCGTCTCCGGCCCGCCCGCGTCGGCACCGCGCCCGGGCAGGTCGAGGGAGTCGAGGCCGTCGTCCTCCATGTCCTCGGCGGTCTCGGCCTCGAGGCCGGTGAGGATGGCGTCCAGCTCGAGCCGGGCTCCGCGCAGCGCGTGCATCACCTGGCGGTTGCCGGTCTGGAGGGTCTCGATCTGCGCCTGCGCGAGGTCGCGCCGGCGGGTGAGGTCGGCGAAGATCCGCTCCCGCAGCTCGCGGGCCTCGGAGATCATCGCCCGCCCTTCTGCCTTGGCCGCCTCGATCTCGGCTTCAGCGGCCGCCTCCGCGTCCTGCCGGCGGTGTGCGGCCTCGACCTCGGCGTCGCCGCGCTCACGGGCGGCCTCGAGCTCGGCATCCCGGAGCAGGCGGGCGGACGCTTCCTCGGCCTTGGCGCGGATCTGCGCCGAGGCCTCGTGGGCGGTCGACAGCACCCGCGCCGCCTCCTCCCCCAGCTTGGCGGCCACCGTGGCCTCGTCCATGTGCTCGGGGGCGGCGGCCCGCGCCTGCTGCCGGGCGTCGTCGAGATCCCTCGTCAGCCGGTCCCGCTCGTGCTGGAGCCGGCCCATCTCCTGGGAGACCTGGCTGAGGAAGGCGCGGACGGCGGCGGGATCGAACCCCTTGCGGGCGGTCGGGAACGACGCACCGGCGACGCCGCCGGGTGACGACGGGTCCGGAGGGGGGATCGAAGCCATCGTCTCCAGCGTAGGTATCAGGCGGCCGGTGGGGCGGGGATGCCGCTGAGGTCGCCGCCCAGCTCGCCGAGCACGGTCAGGGCCTCGTCCACGGTGTGGACGCCGATGACGCGGAGCGAGCTGCCCTCCGCCTCCTGTTCGGCCTCCTCGACCTGCTCGGCCGGCACCAGGAAGTAGTCGGCGCCCGCATCCTTGACGGCGACGGTCTTCTGGCGCAGCCCGCCGATGTTCCCGACCGACCCGTCGAGGTTGATCGAGCCGGTGGCGGCGATGCGGCTGCCACCGGTGAGATCGCCCGGCGTGAGCTCGTCGAGCAGGGTCAGCGTGAAGGCCAGGCCGGCCGATGGGCCGCCGATCTGATCCGACGAGATCGTCGTCGTGACGGGCAGCTCGTAGCGGATGTCGTCGTGGACGGCGCCGTCGATGGGGACGAAGCCGATGATCGTCCGGCCGTCCGTCGAACTGGTCAGCGTGACGGGGACCTCTTCGGACTCCTCGCGCGCCCTTCGGATAGATGGTCAGCGTCACCTCGTCGCCCGGCGACTTCCCCTCGAGGAGGGGACCGATGTCGTCGGCCAGGACAACCGGCTCACCGTCCACGGCGACGATGGCGTCGCCGGGGTTCAACACCTCGTCGGCCGGCGCCGGGCGCACGCAGGCGCTCGACGGATCTGCCTCGTCCTCGTACTCCAGGCACAGCGATTCGATGACCGGTCCGCCACCGGCCAGGCCGACGTCGTACCCGAGCCGCTTGAGGGCGATGTAGGCGGCGATCTCCTTGGAGTAGCCCATCAACTTGAGGTTCTCGGCCCGGTTCTCCTCCCGGGTCTGATCGCCGAACAGCTCGCGGGCGGTCTTGACGCTGACATCGGGGTCGATCGAGCCCACGAGCCGGCCGAGGACGCTGAGCTTCGGGACGCTCACGGTGACGAACAGCACCTCGCCGTCGGACTCGAACGTCTCGGCGTTGAGGCTCCAGCCTCGGGGCGACGGCCTGGGCCTCGCCGGGCGCGACGCCGTAGCGATCGCTCGGCAGCCAGGTGGCGACGGCGACGAAGGCGAGGAGCAGGCCGCCGACCACGGCCAACGGGATCCCCCAGGCCCGCGCCCGGGGCGAGCGCGGACGCGGGGACGCCGGCAGCGGGTGATCGGGAGGCGGCAGCGCGGCCGCCGGCGCGGGCGGAGGAAAGGGGGTGGGAGGAGGCAGCTCGGTCCCGACGCTGGCGACGCGCGGAGGCGCCCAGGCACCGCCGGGGGGCGGCAGTACGCTGTCGCCCATCGTGTCTGCGCTCGTCGCGATCTCCTCCACGACCACCACTTTCGTGACCACGTGGGCGCTGGCACTCGCCGCCGCGTCGATCGTGGCCCTGCTGCTCGTCGACCGGGTGAAGCCTTCCAGACCGAAGCGGGTGGCGGCACGCGCCCGCCGGCGTGGTCAGCCGCTGGACACCATCGTCGTGGTCGAGGAGCCGACGATGCTGTACCGGCGCACCCCCATCTGGAAGCGCCTCTTCGCGTTCACCGGGCTGGGGGTCATGGGCGTCATCCTCGGTGCGCTGCTGGCGATGGTGGTGGCCGTGCTCGTCGTCGCCGCCCTCACGCTCCTCGCCGGCCTGTCGTGAACCCCGGCGCCGGGTCGCCAGGGGCGGCCGGCGCAGCGGAGCGTCGGCGGAGCGCGGCGCTGGCCGGGCACCAAGGGGACGTCGGCCGTGCCCTGGACGCGCTGGCCGACGAGGAGCCCGCCGTGCGGGCGACCGCGCTCGGAGCGCTCCGGCGCATGGGTCGGCTCGACAGCACGTTGCTGCAGGCCGCGCTCACCGACCCCAGCCGCGAGCGTGCGGCGCCGGGCCGCCGAGCTGGCCGCCGGCGACCGCGCCGTGTCCCTCCTCGCCGCGCTCGACGACGACGACCCCACGGTGGTCGAGGTGGTGGCCTTCGCCTGCGGCGAGCAGGGGCGCCTCGACGATCCGGACGGGGCGGCGGTGGTGGCCCGCCTGTGCGCCCTCGCCGCCGGGCACGACGACGCCCTCGTGCGCGAAGCGGCCGTGGCGGCGCTCGGGGCCATCGGCGATCCTGCCGGGCCTTCCGGCCATCCTTGCCGCCACTGGGGACAAGGCCGACCGTCCGGCGCCGCGCCGTCATCGCCCTGGCGCCCTTCGACGGGCCCGAGGTCGACGAGGCACTGTCCCGGGCGTCCGCCGATCGTGACTGGCAGGTCCGCCAGGCCGCCGAGGACCAGCTCGCGCCCTGACGGAGTCGCGTTCAGCCCCAGCGGTAGACGTTGGTCTCCCGGGGCGACGAACCCGAGGCGCTGGTACAGACGGTTGGCCGCCTCCCGAGAGGGGCGAGACGTCAGGTCGACGGTGCGGGCGCCCCGGCGCTGGGCCTCGGCCAGCGCGGCGCGGTTCAGGGCCTCACCCACTCCCGCGCCGCGGGCCGATGCATCGACCACGACGTCCTCGATCCAGGCCCGCACACCGGTCGGGATGCGGAACACCACCAGCGTGAGGCTGCCCACGATGCGGCCGTCGAGCAGGGCCACGAGCAGGCTGGTGGCGTCGCCGTCGACGATCTCGGCCAGCTCCTCCGCCGTCGGCGCCGGCGCCGAGCGGGAGAGCTGCGGCAACAGTCCGGCCATGGCCTCGACCAGCTCGGGCGTGACGTCTTGGACGATCTCGATCGCGGGCTCCGGCACGTCGGACGACGGTAGCGCCGCCGCGGGCCGGAGCGGCCACGATCGACCGGACCGTCGTAGGGTGCCGCCGATGTCCACCGCCCCCTTCGTCGGGCCCGCCCGTCGCCTGGCGTCGGCGCTCGAACCGATCGCCGCCCAGGTCTACTTCTCGCCCGAGTGCCACGCCGCCTACGCCGAGCTGGGCTTCGGACCGAGCCCCGGCGAGGCCAACGGCGTGGCCCTGCCGGACGGCCCGGCCTACTTCACCAGCCGCGGCTCGGTCATGGGGCAGGTCCATGGCGTCGGTCGTGGCGGCGGCGTTCGCGGTGTTCAACCCCGCGGTCGTCGTCCCCGCCGTGGCCCACGGCTGGACGCTCACCGACGCCACCACCATCGCCGCCGCCCGCGACGAGGGCGCCATCGCGCAGCTCTGCCGCATCCTCGGGGACGAACCGGCCGGCCTCCATCGCGCCGTGCAACTGCTGCTGCGGGCCGTCGAGCAGCTGCACCCGGCGGGCAAGCCGCTTGTTCTCAGGGCTCACGTCGCTGGCCATGCCCGAGCCGCCGCTGGGGGTGGCCTGGCGGCTGACCGATCTGCTGCGCGAGTACCGGGGTGACGCGCACGTCGCGGCGTGGACGGGCGCCGGCTTCGACGCTCCCGAGATCGGGCTGCTGACCGAGCTCTACTGGGGTCTCCCGCCCCGCTCCTACCTGCGCACCCGGGCCTGGTCGACGGACGACCTGGACGGCGCGCAGCAACGCCTGCTGTCTCGGGGCCTCATCACCGACGACGGTGCCACCCTGACCGAGGAGGGGCGCACGGCGCGGGAGGGCGTGGAGGAGATGACGGATCTGATGTGCCGTCCGATCACGGACGCGCTCGGCGACGACCTGGACGAGCTGCTCGCCATCCTCTCGCCCTGGGGGGCCCAGATCCGGGCCGCCGGCGGCTACCTCCCGTCGGGTCCCCATGATCTGGCGGCGCGGGTCTCCCGCTGACAACGAGGCCTACAGGGTCACCTCGGGGTAGTAGCGCTCGCCGCCGCCGAGGCGGAGGACGTCGTCGAGCCAGCTCGTGCCGTACACGTCTCCGGCCTCCTGGATGAGGTCGGGCGCGGGCGCGTCATCGGCGGTCGTGGCCAGGGTCCAGGCCTGCCGCTTGTAGGTCCAGTTCTCGGGGAACAGGGCGTGGGCCTGCTTCCACCACGGGATGGCAGCCTCCTCCCCGATCGTGCGCCACAGGTGCTGGCCGAGCTCGAAGCAGGCCGCGGCCCGGGCCTGGTCGGCGGAACGGCCGCCGGACCGTGCCGTCACCTGCTCGGGCGACAGCGCGAACGCCGACGCCGGCCCGTGCTCGACCCAGTCGAGGATCGCGGCGCGGTACTCGTCCGACTGGTCCGCCAGCTTGCGCACCTCACGGAACATCTGGTCGAGCCGGTCGGGCAGGCCTTCGGGGATCTCCATGTCCCGCAGCGGACTGCGATGCACCGAGGCGTGCTCCGCGGGCCGGACGATCGTGCCCGACTCGTCGATCCACACCGCCATGGGCACGTTGGTGAACCCGAACAGATCGTCGGTCGCGTGCGCGGTGTCGATCAGCGAGGGGTGCGTCGGCTCGGC
This sequence comes from uncultured Acidimicrobiales bacterium, assembly GCA_963769115.1. Lineage (GTDB taxonomy): Bacteria > Actinomycetota > Acidimicrobiia > Acidimicrobiales > Ilumatobacteraceae > DASTFY01. The sequence goes on along the minus strand of CAVYKN010000020.1, from coordinate 478,890 downwards.
GACGTCGATGAACGGCCGGGCGTCAGCGGGGTCGATGTCGAGGGCGACCGTGACGACCGTCAGGCCTCGAGCCTGCAGCTCGGCATGCAACCGTTGCCACACGGGCAGCGAGTCACGGCATCCTCACCAACTGGCCCAGGCGACGAGGAGCACCTTGCGGCCGTGCAGCGACGACAGGCGGAACGGGTTCCCGTCGCGATCCTCGAGGACGGGATCGGCCGCCGCCGCGCTGGCCAGGGCCGGTCCCTCCGCGGGGGGCCCGAGCGCCCAGAGGCCGTGATCGGTGTCGTGGACGAGCGGCATCCGGAGGCGCTCGGCGATGACCTCGACGTCGAGCATCCCGTCGTCCCCGATGGCGCCGGGCGCCGGGACGCAGACCTCGCCCTGGCACAGCCCTTCCGGCTTGGCTTCCCACCCGGTCCGTGTGGCGAACTCGGACGGCTCGGCGCGGAGCGAAGTGAGCAGCATCGCCAGAACGTATCCGGGCGCCAGCACAACTGATAGGGGCACGACCGATAGCGTCGCGAGCGATGGAGCACGTGGTCTGGAGCCGGCGACCCGCGCTGACCGAGCCCACGTTGATCGCGGCGTTCGCCGGCTGGAACGACGCCGGTGATGCCGCCACCCTCGCCGTCCGCCACCTGATCGAGCAGTGGCGGGCCGAGCCCATGGCGAGCATCGATCCCGAGGAGTACTACGACTTCCAGGCCACCCGGCCGCAGGTGCGCCTGGCCGACGGGCACACCCGACGCATCTCCTGGCCCGCCAACGAGGCGTTCGCGGCGTCGACCCCGGGAGGCGACGTCGTCCTTGTGCTCGGCATCGAGCCCCAACTGCGCTGGCGGACCTTCACCCACCAGGTGGCGGGCATCGCCGAGGAGTGCGGCGTGGACGTCGTGGTCACGCTGGGCGCGCTGCTGGCCGACGTGGCCCACCGCCGACCGGTCTCCCTCATCGGCACCGCCACTGACCAGGCCCTCATCGACCGCTTCGACCTCCAACGCAGCCAGTACGAAGGACCGACCGGCATCGTCGGCGTCCTGCACGACACCTGCCAGGGCCTGGGCGTGAAGTCACTGTCGCTGTGGGCGGCCGTCCCCGCTTACGCCGCGCAGGTCCCGTCGCCGAAGGCGGCGCTGGCCCTCGGCGAAGGGGCGTGCCGCGTGGTGGGTACGCCGTGCCCGGGTCACGCGCTCGCCGCGGCCGTCGCCGAGTACGAGGCCAGCATCGACGGCTACCTCGAGCAGGACGAGGACCTCGCGGCCTATGTGCGCCGACTCGAACGCGACGGGGACGACCTTGAGGACGGCGATCTCACCGACGACGGCGTGGAAGACGAGGCCGCGCTCGATCCGGAGACCAACGCCGAGCAGATGGTCGAGGACATCGAGCGCTTCCTGCGGGACCAGGGCAGCAGCTGAGCGTCAGGCCTCGCCCCGCCACACGTCCGGGCGGGGTGGGTCGAACGTGGCCGTCATGTGCTCGCCGCGGATCGCCGCGAAGGCCATCGGCCCCCACCAGCCCGCGCCGCCCGTCGCCGCAGGCAGTTCGTCCGGACCGAACCAGCCCACGCCGCTCGTCTCCAGCGGATGGGCCTGCAGCTCACCGCCGATGGCTCGGCAGTGGAACAGCACCATGTACATGCCGAAGCGGGTGAAGCCCATCCGCAGGCCGTCGATCACGGCGAGGAGCTGCACGGGCTCGCACTCCACCCCGGTCTCCTCCCGCACCTCCTTGAGCGCGACCTCGGCCGGCGAGTAGCCGATGTCGGCCCAGCCGGTCGGGTAGAGCCAGATCCCGGAGTCCGCCCGCTGCACGAGCAGCAGCTCCCCCTTCTCGTTGCCGACGATGGCGCCGACGGCCACCTTCGGCGTGACGTACCCGGGAACTCCCTCACCGACCGACTCCAACCACTCCTGGACGAAGTGGTCCTGCTCGCGGCGCACCTCGAGAGCGTCGTCGGCCGCGGCCTTGATGTCGGCGGCCACCTTGAGGACCTCTTCGTAGCGCTCCCGCTCGTAGAGGCTCTCGGTGAAGCCCAGGCCCGTGCGGGCGATCCCGGCGAGCGACTCGCTCCAGCGGATCAGATCCCGGGTGAAGTCGATGGCGGCGGCGGGGTCGGCGTCGAAAGCTCCCTCCTCCACGGCCACGTCGGCACCCTACCGAGCCCGCACTCACCGCATCGGTGCGTGCACGCTCACGGCGAGGCGGGGTCGCCGGCGTGCATCAGAGCCCGTTCCAGCTCGGCCAGGTGGTCGTCGTCAGTGACCTTGCCGTCGGCGTACCGAACGTAGAACGTGTCGATCACCTCGGGCCCCAGCGTCTGGACCCGGGCATGGCGGATGTCCAGGCCGAGGTCGGCGATGGACTTGGTGATGCGGTAAAGGAGACCGACCCGGTCCGGCGCGCGGACCTCGATCACCGTGGCGTTCGAGGACGCGTCGTTGTCGATGCGGACGGACGTGCGGACTGCGGCGGCCGCCAGGGCGCGCCGGCGACGGTACGTGCGGGCCCGCTCCGCCAGGCGGGCCTCGATGGCGAGCTGGCCGGCGATGGCCCGCTCCAGATCGCCGGCCACCCGCGTCCAGTCGATGACGCCGTCGCGCGGAGGCGCGACGCGGAACTCGTTGGCCGCCATGCCCTGCTCGTCCGAGTGGGCCTGTGCACCGAGCACGTCGAGCCCGTGGATCGACAGGACGCCGGCCACGCGGCTGAAGAGACCGGGCCGGTCGGGCGCCACGGTGGTCACACGGTCGCCGTCGGCCAGCACGGCGGTGCGGCGCTCGGCCATGATCAGCGTCACCAGCCCCGAGGGGAACAGCGACCATGTGGCTTCGCTGAGCTCTCCGCCGCCGAGCACGTGGGCCACCCGGTCCACCAGCTCCTCGACGAGCTCGGCCTTCCACGAACCCCACGCCGACGGGCCGGTCGCCATCGAGTCGGCCTCGGTGAGCGCGGCCAGCAGCTCCAGCACGAGTTGGCTGCCGACGGCGTCGGCGACACCGGTGATGGTGGCGTCGTCGCTCAGGTCGCGCCGGGTGGCGACGTCGGGCAGCAGGAGGTGCAGGCGCACGAGGGTCTGGAGGACCTCGACGTCCTCCGGCGCCAGGCCCATGCGATGGCCGATGCGCTCGACGAGATCCACGCCGACCACCGAGTGGTCGCCCGGGTAGCCCTTGCCCAGGTCATGCAGCAACCCGCCCAGCACGAGCAGGTCCGGGCGGTGGACGCGGTGCGCCAGCCCGGCCGCGTTGGCCGCCGCCTCCCACAGATGACGGTCCACGGTGAAGCGGTGGTAGGCGTTGCGCTGCGGTCGGGACCGGACGGGTTCCCACTCGGGCAGCACGCGGCTGATGAGATCCCTGCGGTCGAGGGACTCGAGCGCAGGGATGGCAGCGTGGCCCTCCAGGAGCAGCGCGACCAGCTCGTCGCTGGCCCCGGCGGGCCACGGATCGGGCCACGGCGCCGTCTCCTCGGCCAGGCGGTCGAGCGAGGCCCGCTCGATGCGCAGCCCGGTGCGGGCGGCTGCCGTCGCCACGCGCAGGAGGAGCGTGGGGTCACGGGTCGGATCCGCCTCGTCGTCGAGCCGCACCTCGCCCAGGCGCTCGCTGATGCCCGGCGCCACGGCCCGCTCCCGGCCGTCCCAGCTGCCGAACGCGCCCTGCCCGACCCGGACACGGTGCCACGTCTCGTCGCTGATCCAGGAGATGGTCCGGGCCGCCGCGCTCACGTCGGCCATGAGCGCGTCGGCGTCGCGGAGCCGCAGCCGGTCGGCCACAGCGTCCTGGTCCTGCAGGGCGAGGACGTCACTGCGCGCGCCCGTCGCCCGATGCAGCTCCACCCTGGCGTCCAGCAGCACGTCGTAGGCCTCGTGCAGCGCCTCGGCGTCGCCGCCGGCGAGCACGTCGTCCGCTTCCGCCGCCCAGGCCAGGGCGTGCACGTCCCGCAGGCCGCCGCGGCCCTCCTTGAGGTTGGGCTCGAGCAGGAAGGCCACCTCGCCGTGCTCGGCGTGGCGCTCCTCGACCGCTCGCCCGAGGCGTCCCAGCCAGGCCTTGCTCTTGCGCCGCCACCGTGCACGGGCGCCGTCGGCCAGCGAGACCGTGAGCTCCGGATCACCGGCGAGGTGCCGGACCGTCAGCAGGGACGTCGCCGTCTCGAGGTCGTCGGCGGCCAGCCGCAGCGCCTCCTTCACGGTCCGCACGGCGTGGCCGAGCTTGAGCTTGGCGTCCCACACCGGGTACCACAGCCGCTCGCTGACCAGGGCGGGCGCCTGCCTCCCCTGGTAGAGCAGGACGACGTCGAGGTCGCTCGCCGGGGCCAGCTCGGCCCGGCCGTAGCCACCGACAGCAGCCAACGCCAGTGACTGACGGGCCGAGAGGTCGGCGTCCGCCACGGCGGCGGCGAAGAGCTCGGCCAGCCAGGCGTCGGTGGCGTCGGACAGCTCCCGGCAGAAACGCCTGCCGCGCACGGAGGTGTCGGCCAGCAGCGCTTCCCGGGCCCGGAGCGCGTCGCCTGTCGTCAGCGCCACCACGTTGGGGAGGGTACCGGCAGGCGGCGGGCCGGCTTCAGACCAGCTTCAATGCCTCCCGAGCGGCCACGGCCACCGGGTCCCACACGCTGGAGAACGGCGGCGCGTACGCCAGGTCCAGGTCCATGACCTGCTGGACCGTGAACCCGGCGGTGATCGCGGCCGCGCAGGTGTCGATGCGCTTGCCGGCGCCGGGTCCACCGACGATCTGCGCGCCGAGCAGCCGTCCGGTCTTCCGCTCCACGATCAGCTTGACGGTCATCGGGTCGGCATCGGGGTAGTAGTCGGCGTGGGTCGTCGCTTCGATGCGCGAGCCGACGACGTCGAAGCCCGCCTCCCCGGCCTCGTCGGTGCCCAGGCCGGTGCGGGCGATCTCCGTGTCGCAGATCTTGCTGATGGCCGATCCCAGAACGCCCGGGGAGACGGCCCGCCCGCCACTGATGTTGATGCCGGCCACCCGGCTCTGCCGGTTGGCGTAGGTGCCGAGGGCGATGTACACGGGGTGACCGGTGACCAGGTGCCGGCTCTCGCAGCAGTCACCGGCCGCCCACACGCCCGGGCTGCTGGTCTCCTGTCGCTCGTCGACCCGGATGCTGCCCTTCGCCCCGAGGTCCAGTCCGGCCTCCTCGGCGAGACCGGCGTTCGGACCGACGCCGATGCCGAGCACGACGAGATCCGCGTCGAGCGGCCCGTCGGAGGTCAGCACGCGGCCGGGCTCGAAACCGGTCACCTCCACCTCGGTCCTCAGCGTCAGGCCGTGCATCTTCATGGCGTCGGCGACGAGCTCGCCCATGTCGGGGTCGAGCGTGCCCATGGGCTGGGCCGCCTGCTCGACGACGGTGGCGGTGCACCCGCGATCGACGAAGGCCTCGGCCATCTCGAGACCGATGTAGCCGCTGCCGACCACGACGATGCGCTGGCATCCGCTCGCCAGCTCCTCGGCGTGGCGCAGCAGGTGCCCGCCGTCGTCCAGCGACTGCACCCCGTGCACGAACGGCAGGTCGATGCCGGGCAGCTCCGGCCTGATGGGCGAGCCGCCCGTGGCGATGAGGAGCTGGTCGTACGCCAGGCGGTACGCGCTGCCGTCGCGCGGCGCGACCTCGACCTCCCCATCGAGGTCGATGGCGATCGCCTCGTGCCCTAACCGGACGTCGATGCCATTGTCGCGATGCTCCTCGGGGCTGCGGGCGACGAGCGCCTCGATGCCGCCTTCCACGATCCCGCCTACGACGTAGGGGATGCCGCACGCCGAGTAGCTGGTCCAGTTCCCCCGCTCCAGCGCGATCACCTCGAACTCGGGTCGCCGGCGGCGGATCTGCGAGGCCGCGGCCATCCCCCCGGGGTCGCCACCGATCACCACCACGCGCTCGCTCATCGACGGGAGGCTAGGCGTCGGCGCCGGCCGGTTCCCGTGACGCTCAGAGCGGCACGACGATACTGACCGCGCCGAGGCGGAACCGATCCCGGGTGCTGCTGATGTCGATCACGACCTCGGTAGCGCCAGCTGCCACGGTCATCGCGAACTGGTCCACGTCGAAGCCGAAGTTGTTGACGAAGGCCGGCGCGCGGGCGGCCGGAGAAGAGATGGAGCTGTTGAACGGGTTGTCGACGGCGTTGAACGGGTTGGCGAGAGCAACCCCGTTCGCCGACACGGCCTCGGGGACGAGCCCGAAGTCGCCCTCGACGGCGGCGAAGCCCAGCTTCAATGGCCGGTCCACCGCCGACGCTGCGAGGCCCGGCAGCGTGACGGACGTGCTTCCACCGCCGTTGACGGTGGCGATCTGGTCGGAGAGCGCCACGACGCGCAGCGGAGCGGCCGGGTCCCGGTAGAGGACCTCGAGCGCCCAGCCCCCGAACCCATTGCGACCCGTGCCGGTCTGCAGGTTGGCCACGGTGTACACGCCCGGACCGTTGGTCTGGACGACCCCGGTGACGTCCGCCGACGCCATGAAGCGGGCGTTCCCCGTGGGGTCGGGCGACAGCGAGGTCGCGGTCACCGGCACAGGTGCGGCCGCCACGGGGCCGCGCAGCAACACGACGTCGCGGGCCGAACCGTCCGGTGCGGGACGACCTCCGGTACCTGCCTGCACCGACCCGCCCCACGTCAGCCGGGCCAGCAGGACCTCCGCGCCGGGCGGCATGGCAAGGGTGGCGGTCGAGGAGTTGAACGTCGTCGGATCGGCGTCGACGTCGATGTACACCATCTGCTGGGCCGACTTGTCGACCTGGCCCGGTGGTGCGTTCGCGGGCGCGTCCCGGGCCTCCACGCACGAGTTGGCCGCCGCCGGGTCGCAGGTGAGCACGGCGTTGCCGAGCAGCACCAGGTCCGCCCGGTCGACGAAGAGGTCGCTCACTCCGGCCGGCTGCGGTTGGACCGTGATCACGAGCGGCGTCCCGGCGACCGGTGGCCCCGAACCGTCCGAGATCGTGGGTGTCAGGGTGACGGTAGAACCGGCGGCGACGTCGAGGGTGAGCTGGATGAGGCCTTCACTGCTCGCTCCGGCAGCCAGCACGGGAAGGACGCACTGCAGCACCTCGGAGGCGACCGAGCACGCCCACGCCGCGTTGTCGACACCGGCGAAGCCGACACCCGGCGTGAGCGGGATCGTCACGATGGGCGGGCCGGAGGTCTGTCGGAGCAACGCTCCCGCGAGCGCGGGAGGCGCGGCCCGCCCCGGACCGAGCGACACCGCGCTGCCGGACCCGGCGTTCCCTGCGGTGACCGGGATCGTGACGCCGAGACCCGCGTAGGCCGGCCCTGCGGTGCCGAAGCCGACCGAGAACACCGGTGGAGGTGGTGCGGTGGTGGGTGGCGTGGTCGGGATCGTCGGCACGGTCGGCACCGTCGCGCCAGTCGTGGGCGGGAGGGTGGGCCCGGTGGTCGTTTCGGGCTCGACTGGCGGCGTCGGGTCAGGAGCTTCGTCCTCCGGGACCGTGGTGTCATTGCCCGGTGACACCACGCTCGGCTCGGCCGTTGGCGGAGCATCAGTGACCGCGGGAGCATCGGAGCCGGCGGGAGCCTCGCCACCACCACCGGTCCCGCCGCCTCCGCCCGAGGCATCACTGCCGCTGGAGCCGTCACCGGTCCCATCGCCGCCGCCACCAGAGCCGTCACCGGCCCCGCCCGGCGTCGTGATCGCCGTCTCCTCACCTGATCCACCGGTCACGGCGCGGGCCACGGCCAGCGACCCGACGGCTAGCAGCCCAGCCGCCGCGACGGCCCCGACCACCATGGCCGCCTGGGCGACGGGGCCCGAGTCCTTCGCCCGTTGGACGGTCCGGCTGGTCAAGCCGAGGAGACCGCCCGCCCCCGCAGCGCCGATGCCGCTGAGGTAGGCGGCGGCCGGGATGCCGGCGATCATCGGGATGAGCAGCATGCGCAGCTTCGACCCGGCCTCCTCCAGCTCGGCCACGATGGCGGTGCACCGCGTCGCAGGTCTGGAGGTGCTCCTCGACCTTCCGGCGGTCCCGGTTCGAGAGGTCGTTCCGGACGTAGGCCCCGAGCTTGGGCACGATGTCCTCGCACCCGGCCGGCGGTCGGGCCTGGATGTGGGCGTTCAGGTAGGCCTGTCGCAGCCCTTCCCGGGCGCGGTACGCCAGCGCGGCCACGGCGTTCGGGGCCAACCCGAGCAGCGGGCCGACCTCGGCCGGGCTGCGTCCCTCGACCTCGGTGTGCCACAGCACGAGCTGCCAGCGCTCGGGCAGCGAGGCGAAGGCGGTGGCCGCCAGCTGGCGCTCGACGTCGTCCTCGGATGCCGCCGCGGCCGCCAGCACCCGGCCCAGGTCCTCGGGGACGTCGTCCGTGACATCGAGCCGCTTGTCCTTGCGGGTGCGGTCGTAGAAGGCGTTGCGGACGCTGGTCAGGAGGTAGGGCCGGAAGGCCATCTCCGGGCCCGCCCCGCGCTGGAGGGCCGACAGGACCCGGGCGAAGGCCTCCGACACGACGTCCTCGGCATCGGCCCGCGAGCGGGTGAGCTGGCGGCCGACAGCCATCGCGGCGTCCACGTGGCGGCGGTAGAGCTCCTCGTAGGCGCCGGTGTCCCCCACGCGCACGGCGGTGATGAGCTCGGCATCGCTGCGTGCTCCGGCGTCGACGAGCCTCTCCGCCACGTGCCTCCCGGTCGGTCCTCGGTCGTGTTGGGCCAGCTCCCCATCGGTGCAGGACCTGGCGGGCGCCAGGCTACGACCCTGCCTGCGTCATGCGCAGCCGCCTCGGACGTCTCTTCAACATGCGACATCACCGGTCGGATCAGACCCGAGCTGTCGAGGTGTGGCGGGCGACGGTCGCCGCGGCCTGGGGCGGAGAGCGCCGGCTGGACACGATCGACGCCGTCGCGCCCCTGGTAGAGAGCGCATTGGGCGGTGCGACCTCCCTCTCGGAGGCCCTCACCGCGCTCGGTCATCGGGCCGGGTTCGACGGCCATCCGCTCGTGGAGGTCGCCGACTGGATCGCGCTCCTGGTCCCGCTGGCCCCCCGCCGGTCCCGGGCCACGCTGCGAGCCCATCGCAGCGCCTATCTGCTGGCCGAAGCGTGGGCGGCCGGACGGCTGGCCCAGCTCCCGCCGTCGGACGACGAGAGCATCGACCACCTCGAGCTGCGGCTCGGGGAGGTCTACGAGCACTGCACCGCGTTGGGGCTGACCGCGGAACGGGAGGTCGCCCTGGCCGTCGTCGTCGTCGACGGGCTGCCCGGCTGTGACGAGACCCGGCGAGCGGTGCTGCAGCGAGCGGCCGGCCTCGCCCGGCGGATCTTCACCGCCGGCGAGTCGGTGGTGGTGCTCCCGAGCGGTCGGATCCTGGTGCTGGCCGAGCGCAGCCGCGCCCTGCCCATCCGCACCCGCCGGCTGGCCAACGCCATCGAGTCAGGGAGCGGGCTCGAGGACGTCCGCGTTCGGCACTGGATCGAGCCGCTCCCGGCCGACCGGACCCACCTGCCCGACCACCTGCGCCTGCTCGTCGCCTGACCGTGCGTCACGCGCCCCGCGAGCGTTCTCGCGGCCGTCCGTCTCGCAGGGCGTGACCGATCGCCGCGAGAACCGTCCCGGACGACTCGCGGAGGCGTCGTCGGGCCGATCAGCCCGTGCGAAGCGCGCCGTTCAGGTTGCCGGAACGCAGGCCTTCGAGATCGAGCGTGACGTACTCGTAGCCGGCCGACCGCACCGCGGCGACCACGGCCGTCCGCTGCTCGAGCACCGCAGCGAGATCGGGCACGGGCACCTCCACCCGGGCCGTGCGCTCGTAGTGGCGCACCCGGACCGAGCGGAACCCCAGCGCCCGTAGGGCGGCCTCCGCCCTCTCCACCTTCGACAGCACCGCCACCGTGACCTCGGTGCCGTAGGGCAGCCGCGAGGCCAGGCAGGCCGCTGCCGGCTTGTCCCACGTCCGCAGGCCGAGCCGCTGCGACCACTCCCGCACGTCGGCCTTGCTGAAGCCGGCTTCGACCAGCGGGAACACGGCCGCTCGCTCGCCGGCCGCCCGCTGACCCGGCCGGTGATCCCCCAGATCGTCCGTGTTGACGCCGAGGGCGATGGCAACCCCGTCGCCGCGCAGCGGCTCCAAGGCGTCCATCAGCGCTGCCTTGCAGTGGTAGCAGCGCTCACCGTCGTTCACGCGGTACGCGGCGCGCTCCATCTCGTCGGTCGCCAGGGTCGACCAGCGGAGGCCCCACTCGGCGGCCAGGGCGCGGCAGTCGTCGAGCTCGGCCGCGGCCAGGGACGGCGACACCGCGGTCACGGCCCGGACCCGTTCGCGCCCGAGCGTGTCGTGGGCGACGCGGGCCAGGAACGCCGAGTCGGCCCCGCCGCTGAACGCCACCACGAGCTCCTCGTGACGCGCGATCGCGGCGGTCAGTGCCGCCAGCTCAGCCATCCACCACCTCGAGCCGGACCCGCTTGTTGCCCTTGCCCTTGTTCTCGGTCTTGGTGACACGGATCCGTCCGACCTCGGCCGTGCTGTGCACGTGCGTCCCACCGTCCGCCTGCTTGTCGAGACCGACGATGTCGACCACACGGATCTCCTCGACCGATTCCGGGATCATGTTGACCTTCGTGCGGATCAGGTCCTCGTCCTCCAGCGCGGCGCCCCGGGGGAGGAACTCGACACGGATCGGCCGGTCGGCGGCCAGCTCCTCGTTGACCAGCTCCTCGACCCTGGGTCCGAACCCCTCGGGCAGCGGGTCGAACTCGAAGTCCATGCGGGCCGAGAGCGGCTCCATGTTGCCGCCGGTCACCGGGACCCTCCACTCGTTCCAGATGACACCGCACAGCACGTGCAGGGCGGAGTGGGTGCGCATGAGGGCGTGCCGCCGGTCCCAGTCGACCTCGCCAGACAGCTCGGTGCCGATGTCGGGCGCGTCACCGTCGAGCGTGTGCCAGACGAGGTCGCCCTCCTTGCGCACCGCCGTGACGGTGAGCCCGCCCAGGCGGCCGGTGTCGTGGGGCTGGCCCCCACCGGTCGGGTAGAACGCCGTCCGATCCAACGCCACCACCCCGTCGCGGCGATCGACGACCGTGGCCGTGAACTCGCGGAGGTAGGCGTCGCGGAGATAGAGGAGCTCGGTCGACATCGGTCCGATTCTTGCCGCTCGACTGCGGTCCGGTCAGACCGGACCGCCTCTACACTTCGCCACCGATGGGGAGGGTGGAGCGGCGGCTGTCGATCACCACTCCGATCGCCATGATCTTCATCGCGGCGAGCCTGCTCACCGGCTGCTCCGGAGGCGACGGGACCTCGGAGGCAACGGTTTCCTCGACCGTCGCCACCGACTCGTCGACGGCTCCGCGTCGCAACGTCGACGGCCGGCTCCGCATCGGTGTGTGGCTCCCGACGTCGGGGACCGCGGCCACGCTCGGCACTCCGCTGATGACCGCGATCGACCTGGCGGCGCGCGAGATCAACGAGGCCGGGGGCGTGAACGGCGAGCTCGTGGAGGTGGTCGCCCGGGACGAGGGCAGCGACCCGGCCACAGCGTTCCAGTCCCTGCGTGAGCTCCTCGACCAGGAACAGGTGGACGTCGTCGTCGGCCCGGCCTCGTCACGCGTCGCGCTGAGCGCGCTCGAGACCCTGGCCGAGGCGCGGGTCATGACCTGCTCACCGACCTCGACCGCGCTGGACCTGAGTGCCCGGCGCGACGGCGGGTACTTCGTGCGCACCATCGGCTCGGAGGCCTTCGAGGCGGCGGCCCTCACGGAGGCGATGATCGTCACGGGCCGCCAGAACTTCGCCGTCCTCTATCCCGAGGACGACTACGGCCTGGCCTACGCCACCGAGATGCAGCGGGCGTTCCGGCGGCGCCGTGAGGACGTCGAACTGGTCCCCTACGACACGACGCTGCCGCAGTTCAACGGACCGGTGACAGCGGCGCTCGACGCGGGTGTCCAAGTGGTCGCCGTCGTCGGCACGGGCACGGTCGGTGCCCGGGTGCTGGCGGCGCTGGCCGCCAACGACGCGCCGCCCAGCGAGATCTCGACCTTCGTCACGTCCGGGCTGCGCGTCGACAACCTCAGCGCGCTCATCGATCCCCGCCGTCCGACCGCCTCGGCGGGCATCAAGGGCGTGTCACCGACGGCCCGACCGGTCGACGCCATGTTCGAGGCGGACTTCATCGAGAGTTCGCCCGGGGGTCGGATGGCCTACGCCGCGTACGCGTACGACTGCGTCAACCTGCTCGCGTTGGCCGCGCAGGCCGCGGGTTCCGACGACGCCGAGAAGGTCCAGGCCGAGATCACCTCCGTCAGCGCCGGAGGGTCGACCTGCCGGCGCTTCGGCCCGTGCGCCGAGCTGCTGGCCGAGGGCCGCAGCATCAACCTCAACGGCGCCTCGGGCGACCTCGATCTGCAGGACGACGGTGACGTCGGGGTGGCCGACTACGACGTGTTCGAGTACGACGAGCAGGGCCAGGACGTGTCGACCGGGACGATCACCATCCGGCTCGACAGCGCGTGAGCCCTGCTTGCGTGGCTCAGACGCCGGCCAGCAGGTCGTCCAGCGGCGTCACCATGCCGGCGTAGAAGGGACCGAACTCGGCGTAGACGGCCGAGGCCCGGTCGTACCGCATCGTGTAGACGACCTCCTTGAGATCGTCCGGGTGGACGCCGAACAGGGTCACGCCCCACTCGTAGTCGTCGATGCCGGTCGAGCCGGTGACGACCTGCAGGACGCGACCCGAGAAGGTGCGGCCGGAGGCGCCGTGCTCGCGCATGAGGGCGTTGCGGTCGTCGTAGGGCAGCGTGTACCAGTTCTGCTGCACCTCACGCCGCTTGGTCATCGGATAGAAGCAGAACGCCGGCTTGCCCTCCGGCGGGAGCTGCGGGTGGAGCCGGGCCTCGAGCAGGTGCTCGGGCATGCCCTTCGCGTACTCCGACACCTCGGTGAGCGAGACGTACGAGTCGGCCATCACCAACCCTCCGGCCTGCAGTGCGCTCTGGAAGCGACGCAGCTGGCGAAGGTCCGGCCCGAGCACCATGAACGCCAGGTCCGCCTTGTGACCGAGGATCGACACCGGCACCACCTGGTGCCCGGCCTCCACCGTCTCCTTCACCGCGGCGCGGATCACCTCCGGGTCGACCTGCGGCCCGGGATGGCAGAAGAGGTGCAGCACCCCCCAGCCGACGGTCGGCGAGACCGGCTCGACCACAGGGTCAGGGTTCCCGGCGCCGGGGGACCGGCGGCCGGGGCGGCGCCCAGCCGTTGCTGCCCTCGGGACGGCTGGTGGCGATGACCGGTAGCTCCCGGCTCGGCTTGGCCTGCGCCTTGTGGGCCTCGATGGTGCTGAGGTGGTACGCCTCGTACGACAGCAGGAACTCGTCGGTGTGGTACACCCACCCGTCCAGCGTCGGCCCCGTGGTGCCGCGGAAGATGGCGTCGATGTCGTCGCCGGTGACGGTCTTGTAGGTCTCGAGCGCGTGGGCGATGGCCAGCACGAAGCGGCGGTTGTCCTCCAGCATCTCCTGGGTCTCGGCGAACAGCTCCTGCAGGCGCGCCTCGACCTGGTGCCCGAAGCTGGTCTCCAGCAGGTTCCGGTCGGTCCCGTCCTCGGGACGGGAGCTGACCCCTCCCCGCTGCGCCTTGGTGACGGCGTGGGACGCCACGCTCGGGCCCATGCCCCAGTACGCCTGGGTCTCCATCACGATGCGGGTGGCGCTGTAGAGGTCGCCACCGACGCCGGCCGAGTTGTCCCCCTCGAACAGCATCCGCTCCCCGGCCAGCGAGGCCAGGAACGTCTTGACGTTGATGTCGAACCCGGACCGCCACTCCGTGAAGCGCTCCTCCAGCGGCATCGGAGCGACGAACCCGCCCGTGCCGCCGCGGCGCTCGATCGTGGCGACGTCGATGGTCGAGCGCTTCTGCAGGCGGTACATGGCCACCGCGTGGCAGGCCTCGTGGACGGCCACCTGGTGGCGCTCGAGGTCCCCGTAGGTCCAGTCGTCCGGGATGCCGTGGGTCTTGATGTGCTTGGCCTTCAACATGTCGGCCCACGTGATGGTGTCCCGACCGTCGCGCATGGCGATGATCAGCGCCTCGTTGACGATGTCCTTGATGATGGCGCCGGTGGCGTACGGGGAGATGACGGCCAGGCGATCGACCTGGGCCGGGGACAGCTCGTGCTTGACCTTGTCGAGGTAGCCGTCATACGTGCGGCGGCGGCCGTCGACGTGCGGGTAACCGACCTTGTAGATGCGGTCCAGGCGTCCGGGGCGCAGCAGGGCGTCGTCCAGCACGTCCGGCCGGTTGGTGGCCATGATGTGGAGGATCCGGTACTTCGGCGGAGCCTTGGGCTTCATGCACAGGAACGACCGGAAGCGGCGGCTGAAGAAGCCGCGCGGCTTGCGGAGACCCGACATCTCGGTGAGCAGGGCCTGCAGCGCACCCATGCCGCCGCCCATGCCCATGCCGCCCATGATGATGCCCCGCTTCTCGGGCTTCTGGTCCTCCCCGTCGATGCCGGCTGTCGAGGGCTGCAGGCCGTGCCAGACGATGGAGAGGGCGTGGTCGTCGACGTAGTGCACTGCGTTGCAGCTGTGCAGCCCGGCGAGCGACTCGTGCTCCCGCCGGCTGTCGAACTGGCCGCCCTGGGAGGTCGAGCCGCGGTTGCCGAGGACGTCGGCCTCGTCGAAGAACACGACGACGCCGCCGTTGCGCAGCGCTTGCTTGCGCAGCTTGCGGTACAGCCACTTGATCTTCATCGGCGCCACGCCGATGAACGTCTGCACGAAAGCCGAGGGATCGACGAACAAGTACGGCTTGCCGGTCTCGCCGGCGACGGCCTCCGCCATCAGTGTCTTGCCGGTGCCGGGCGGGCCCCACAGCAGGATGCCGCTCGGCACGTAGCCGCCCTTCGCCTCGATCTCGGCCGGCTTCTCGAGGAAGTCGATGTTCTCCTGGATCTTGTGGAGGACCGGATCCTGGCCCCACACGTCACGGAAGCGGGTCTTGATCTCGCCCGCCTTGTACGTCTCGATGCCGCCGATCATGAAGATGCCGTAGAAGATCAGCAGGCTGAACAGGCCGTACATCGCGGTGATGATCAGCGTGAAGAACAGCGGCAGGCCGGCGATCGGGTTCACGAACAGGATGTCGAAGAACCGGGCCGGGGCCTCGACGATGGCCTCGATGAACGTCGTGCCCCACTTCCAGGCCAGGATCAGCCCGGCGATGATCGTGAAGACGATGAACTTGAACATCCGGTTGAGCCGGTACCGCCGCCACGGGTTGACCTTGTCCATGCGCCGGCCCCAGGCGCCCCACACGTGCTTCTCCCAGAACTGGTTGTACCCGGCCACCCGCTCGCAGATCAGGTAGTGGAGTTGGCGCAGGACCTCCAGCCCGAACAGCCCGACGAGCCACCACTTGGCCCGGAGCTGATCCTGCAGCGCCTCCCAGAACGACATGATCGGGATCGACGAGTGGAGGTAGGCCGCCGACAGCACGATGAAGAGGGTGATGAGGACGAGGACCTTGATCCGGTCCCCGAGCATCATCTTCATGCGGGTCTTCGGCTCCCGATCGTCGCGCTCGGGCTCGTGCACCGCTTGGAGTGGCGGGGGCGGCGGGGGCAGGGTCATGCTCACTGAGGCACCGTTCCCTTCATCGCACGACCTTCCACGAGGTGGCGATCTCGCTGATGTCGTCCTGGTTCTCGCGGAAGCACTCGGAGGTGCAGCCGATGCGCAGGACGTAGAAGCGGTTGCGGCTCTGGTCGAACAGCGTCGTCGCGTCCACCGTCTGCCACGGCTCCCCCTCGTTGTGGAGGTTGTAGACGACCCGGCTGCCCTGCATGCCGTCCTGGGAGAGCGGCGTGTAGCTGACGATCTCCACGAGGTCCTTGATGTCGTCGGGCACGCCGAGGGGATCGAGGCCGAGCGCCGTCGTGCGGGCCGTCGTGAGCGAGAGCTCCTGGTTGAACGAGCCCTGCACGTCGAAGATCTGGAGCTGCCCGACCGGCTGGTCCACCGATGACGGCGGGAGGGCGTCGATGGCGGCGGTGTTCTCCAAGCTGGGCTTCTCGCTGGCGTCGAAGGCGACGTGCCACACCGACTCCACGCTGTCCGGGAACGCTTCTGGCCGGACCCCGCCACCCTCGACGGTGAAGACCTCCCACTCGTTCGGGACGCGGATGTAGGTGTTCTCGGCGCTGTTGTCGACGTAGTCGAACTTCGCGCCGCCGCAGGACGACAACGCAAGCAGGGCGGCAGCGGCGGAGCCCGCGGTGATGACCCGCCTGGCGCCACTCCTGCTCGTACCGGCCTGCTTCACGGGCACACATCCCACTTCGCGAGGGCCGCCCGGTGGGCGGGCGCTGCTCCATTATCGGTCCTGCGGCGCCGATCGGATTCCGCGGCGCCGACATTTTCTCAGATCGGCCACCCGCTCCGCACGGTCGGAGAGGACGGTCGATGCGGCCGAGCGGATTGTCGGGCAGTCGAGCCGCCCGGGCAGGCTCCGGCGCCGAACGGTGACACACCGGCCGGGCAAGCTGTCTGAGTGGCCCGCTACGTCCTGCTCCCCCGCCACGGTCTGCGGTGGCGTCCAGGCCAGCGCGCGCCCTCTGTCGCGGCGGAGTTGGCGACCGGGGTGGAGGACGAGCTCCCCGGTCCCGAGACCGGCGCTGTGCTGGTGTCGCTCCCGGCCCGCCGGGCCAGGGAGCTGCGGGCGGGCATAGAAGATCTCCGGGTCGCACCCGTGCGGCGGTACCGGCTGGCCCTGCACCGGCCGGAGATCGCGGCCGCGCCACCGGCCGCAGCGCGCGGCGCCGCTCTCGACGTCGTCGTGGTGTCGGCCGCCGACGGGCGGCCGCTGCCGGGGGCGATGGTGACGGCCTTCACGGACGTGGCCTTCGGCCTGGGCGCCCGCGCCCGGACGCGCGCGGACGGCACCGCCCGGCTGCAGGTCGGCGACGCCGCGTTACTGGAGCGGCTCTACGTGCATGGCGCGGTGGACCACTGGACGTTCCTGCGCCGGCGCGTCCCGATCGGCCGGCCGGTCCGCCTGGTGCTCCAGCCCATCGACCACACCGTGCCCGACGGGTTGCGCGTGCGCTACGGGACGACCCGCACGTCCACCGGTCGCGGCGTCCGAGTCGGCCTGGTGGACACCGGCGTCCACGCCGACCACCCGCACCTCGTGGTGGCCGGCGGGCAGAACTGCGTGACAGGTGAGGATCCGACCGATCACGGATCGAACGGCCACGAGCACGGCACTCACGTCGCCGGGATCATCGGCGGCCGCGGGCGACCGCCCGGCGGGTGCCGCGGCGTGGCTCCCGGTGCCGACCTGATGAGCTACCGGGTGTTCGGACGGGGCCGGGCCGAGGCGACCAACTTCGCCATCGCCAAGGCCATCGACACCGCCGTCGGCGACGGGTGCGACGTCGTCAACCTCAGCCTCGGCGGCGGGCCGGCCGACGCCGTCGTGCGCGCGGCCATCGAGGAGGCGCAGGAGGCGGGCGTGATCGTCGTCGCCGCCGCCGGCAACGACGGCCGGGGTCCGGTGGCCTTCCCGGCCGACCTCCCGGACGTGGTGGCGGTCTCGGCTCTCGGGCGCACGGGCACGTATCCACCGTCGGCGGCCGGCTCGGCGGAGCGCCGCGGACCGTACGGGCACGACGGCGCCGATTTCGTCGCCGCCTTCTCCAACGTTGGCGACATCGACGTCACCGCGCCCGGCGTCGCCATCGTGTCCACGGTGCCCGGCGGCTACCTGGACCTCGACGGCACGTCGATGGCCTGCCCGGCGGTCACCGGGACCATCGCCCGCATCCTCGGCGGGAGCCGACGGTTGCGCAGCCAGCCCCGGGGTCCCGAGCGGGCCGCCGCGGTGCTGGCCCGGCTGCGCCGGCGGGCGCGGTCGCTAGGCTTCCCCTCGTCGTTGGAAGGTGACGGCCTGGCCCGCTGAGGAGGTGACCCAGCCGTGAGTCGCTACGTCCTTCGCTACCGCGGGACCGGACAGCCGCCCGCCGGCGAGCTCGCCCGCATCGAGCGGTCGTTGCAGGTGCTCGACCGGTCCCCGCGCATGCTCCTGGTCGAGGACAACGGTCGCAGCATCAGGCAGATCCTCGCCGCGCTACCCGGATGGGTGGCCGCCGAGGAGGCGGTGGTGCCCGTGCCGACGACCGGCCCCGCGCTCGCTCCCCACCCGACCTGAGCGCTCAGCCGGGGAGCCGCTCCGGCGAGTAGAGGTTGACCCGCCCGTCCCGGGCGAAGCCGGCCAGCGTCAGCCCCGCCCGCCGCGCCGCCGTGACGGCGAGCGCGGTCGGTGCGCTCACCGCGACCAGCGCGGAGAAGCCGGCCGCCCACGACTTCTGCACGATCTCGAAGCTGGCGCGACTGGTCACCGCCAACGCCAGGTCGTGGGCGGGGAGGCGGCCGTCGAGCAGCAGCCGCCCGATCACCTTGTCGACCGCGTTGTGGCGGCCGACGTCCTCCCGCGCCACGAGGGCGGTGCCGTCCGTGTCGAAGGCGACGGCACCATGGACCGCGCCGGTCGAGTCGAACAGCGGTTGGCCGGCGAGGGCGGCACCGGCGAGGGCGGCCAGCGACTCGGGCGCGAACCAGGTGCGCGAGGCGGCCAGCGGTTCCAGGCGCTCCAGCAACTCGTCGAGCTCCGCGCTGCCGCAGATGCCGCAGCTCGACGTGGTCCGCGTGAGCCGTGGCGTGGGTGCCGGCGCGCGGCCCCCGGTCTCGACGGTCACGACGTTGAAGTCGGTCTCGCTGGCGGAGCCCGTGGCGCAGTACCGCACGGACTCGACGGGCGCGCCGGCCAGCAGTCCCTCCGTCAGGCAGTACCCCGCGGCCAGCTCGTAGTCGTGCCCCGGCGTGCGCATGGTGGTGGCGACGAGCACCCCGTCGAGCTGGATGGCCATCGGCTCCTCGACGATCACCTCGTCCGGGCCTCGCCGGGCCGCGACACCGTCCCACCGGGTCACGAGCACCGTCTCCGTGCGGCGGCGGGCCATGGGGACACGCTACCGGTGGTCCGATGCGCCGGCCCCGGACGGCGGATCGCTACGCTCGCCCGCTGGGTAGCCGTCCCGCCGGCACCCGACATCAAGGAGGAGTGGCATGGAGATCAGCAACTCCCGGGTGTTCGCCGCCGAGGTGGTCGGGACCGCGGTTCTCATGCTCGGCGGACCAGGCAGCGCCATCCTGGCCGGAGACCGCATCGGCACCCTCGGGATCGCGTTCGCCTTCGGCTTCAGCCTCCTCGTCATGGCCTACGCCATCGGCCACATCACCGGCTGCAACATCAATCCCGCGGTGACGCTGGGCATGGTGCTCACCCGCAAGCTCACCTGGGCGCAGGCCGTCTTCTACTGGGTCGGCCAGTTCGTGGGCGCGGCCATCGGCGGCGTCGTGATCTACGCCATCGCCAACAACATCGAGGGCTTCAGCAGCAAGAACAACTTCGCGGCCAACGGCTGGGATCAGTACAGCCCCGGTGGCTACGGCGTCGTGGCGGCCATGTTCGTGGAAGTGGTCTTCACCGCGCTCCTCGTCTACGTGGTGCTGGCCACGACGAGCGGGCGCTTCCCTGTGGGCTTCGGCGGGCTGGCCGCCGGTCTCGCGCTGGCCCTGATCCACATGGTGACCATCCCGGTCGACAACACCTCGGTCAACCCCGCCCGCAGCTTCGGGTCGGCGCTGTTCGCCGGCCCTGACGCCCTCGGTCAGCTCTGGCTGTTCCTCGTGTTCCCGATGATCGGCGCCGTCGTCGGTTCGCTGATCTGGATCATGCTGGACGAAGCCCGGCTGGAGGACACGTTGTTCGCCGAGGTGCCGGGAGCGACCGAGGCGCGCGACGCCGTCGACGACCTGGACGACCGGCTCGACGACATCGGCGAGGATCGCCCGGCGCAGCCTGATCGCACAGCTCCACCCGATCAGCCGGTCCCGCCGGCCTAGAGCAGACGGCGTTCGTCAGCCGGGCTGGCGCTGGAGCTCGCCCGCCAGGTGGTGCGTGAGCTCGACGCCCACCGCCGCCATCCGCAACGTGTAGCGCAGCGTGTCGCCGTCCACCTCGAAGGTCCGCTCGACGGCGGCCACCTCCTTGGCGGTGCCCGTCGACGCCACGAGCCGCGACCGCAGGTCGACGCGCTGGCCGGACACTGTGCCCTCCTGGATCTCGACGATGCCGAACGTGTGGGAGAGCACGACCTCGACGCCGCCCGTCCCGGCCAGCCGCCAGTACCCGGCCTCGCCGTGCAGCGGGAACTCGTCGGGGATCCGCTTGGTCCGCTGGCCGTAGGCCAGGAACGGCTTGCCCACGTGCCCGAACGTCACCGTCTCGGTGTAGGCGAAGTCCTCGATCGTCGGATAGCTGCCCGCGCCCTCACCGCTCCAGGTCCCCAGTAGGAAGGCCAACCCCTCCAGATCCGGGTGCAGAGGCGGCCCGTCCACGACCCGGACCGTAGCCCGGCCGGTCAGGCCGACCGGCCGACGGGTTCTCGCGGGATCCAGTGGCTCCAGGCGGTACTGGCGGCCGCGAGAAACCACCGGGCCGGCCCGGAGCGGGGTCGGGGCCGGGACGCGGAGAGGGCCGGCCCTTGCGGGCCGGCCCTCTCGCTCACCTCGTGCGAGAGATCAGAAGTCCTCCATGCCTCCACCGGGCATGGCCGGAGCGTCCTTCTCGGGCTTGTCCGCCACCACGGCCTCCGTGGTGAGGAACAGCGCGGCGATCGAGGCCGCGTTCTGCAGCGCGGAGCGGGTGACCTTGGCGGCGTCGATGACGCCGATCTTCACCAGGTCCTCGTAGTCGCCGGTCATGGCGTTGAGCCCGTCGTTGCCGCTCAGGCCCTTGACCCGCTCGACGACGACGCCACCCTCCATGCCGGCGTTCTCCGCGATCTGCTTGATCGGAGCCTCCAGCGACTTGGCGACCATGCGGGCGCCCGTGGCCTCGTCCGCGGACAGGCCGTCGGCGGCCTTGAGGACCGCGGCCTGGGCCCGCAGCAGGGCGACGCCACCGCCGGGCACGACGCCCTCCTCGATGGCGGCCTTGGTGGTGGACACGGCGTCCTCGATGCGGTGCTTCTTCTCCTTCAGCTCCACCTCGGTGGCCGCGCCGACCTTGAGCACGGCGACACCGCCGGACAGCTTGGCCAGCCGCTCCTGCAGCTTCTCCCGGTCGTAGTCGGAGTCGGTGTTCTCGACCTCGGTCTTGATCTGGTTGATGCGGCCCTTGATGTCGTCCTCGACACCGCCGCCCTCGACGATCGTCGTCTCGTCCTTGGTGATGATGACCTTCTTGGCCGAGCCCAGCAGGTCCAGAGTGACGTTCTCCAGCTTCAGGCCCACCTCCTCGGTGATGACCTGGCCGCCGGTGAGGATGGCCATGTCCTGCAGCATCGCCTTGCGGCGCTCGCCGAAGCCGGGGGCCTTGACCGCCGCCGACTTGAACGTGCCCCGGATCTTGTTGACCACGAGCGTGGCGAGGGCCTCGCCCTCCACGTCCTCGGAGATGATCACCAGCGGCTTGCCGGTCTGCATGATCTTCTCCAGCACTGGGAGCAGGTCCCGCACCGAGGAGATCTTCGAGCCCACCAGCAGGAGGGAGGCGTCGTCCAGGACGGCCTCCATGCGCTCCGGGTCGGTCACGAAGTAGGGCGAGATGTAGCCCTTGTCGAAGCGCATGCCCTCGACCAGGTCCATCTCCATGCCGAAGGTCTGGCTCTCCTCGACGGTGATGACGCCGTCCTTGCCGACCTTGTCGATGGCCTCGGAGATCATCTGGCCGATCTCGTCGTCCGCCGCGGAGATGGCGGCGACCTGGGCGATCTGGTCCTTGTTGTCGACCTCCTTGGCCTGATCCTTGATGGAGCCGACCGCAGCCTCGACCGCAGCCTCGATGCCCCGCTTCAGGCTCATGGGGTTGGCGCCGGCGGCAACGTTGCGCAGACCCTCACGCACCATGCTCCAGGCCAGGACCGTGGCCGTCGTCGTGCCGTCACCGGCCACGTCGTCGGTCTTCTTGGCGACCTCCTTGACCAGCTCGGCCCCGATCTTCTCGTACGGGTCCTCGAGGTCGATCTCCTTGGCGATGGAGACCCCGTCGTTGGTGATGGTGGGAGCGCCCCACTTCTTCTCCAGGACGACGTTGCGGCCCTTGGGGCCCAGCGTGACGCGAACGGCATCGGCGAGCTTGTTCATGCCCGCCTCCAGAGCCCGACGTGCCTGCTCGTCGAACGCGATCATCTTCGGCATCTGTGTCCCTCCATTGGGATCTCGGCGTTTGCCTGACGTGGGAACGTGGCGGTTCGCACTCTTCCTTGGCGAGTGCTAGCACTCTAACCGTGCGAGTGCTAACGGGCAACCGGGGCCCACGGTAGGGTCGGCGCGGTGGCGACGGTGGACCCCGGGACCTAAGGGAGACGCGATGGCGGAAGCGACGGCGGAGGGCTCGAACGGGGACGTGGTGGTCGTCGGCGGCGGCGTCGCCGGCCTGGCCGCGGCGCTGAGCCTGGCCCGCCAGGGACGGGCGGTCACCGTCCTCGAACGTGACGCCACCCCCCTCCCCGCCGACCCCGAGGAAGCCTTCGGCTGGGACCGCCGCGGCGCGCCCCAGGTCCGGCACAGCCACGCCTTCCTCGCCCGCCTCCACAGCCTGCTGCGCGACCACTACCCCGACGTCCTCGAGGGCCTGCTGGCCGCCGGTGCCACCGAGCAACGCTTCGGCCAGCACCTCCCGCCGACCATGGTCGGCTTCGCGCCCGAGCCCGGCGACGAGGACCTGGTGATGCTGTGCTGCCGGCGGACCACGTTCGAGTGGGTGCTGCGGCGGGCGGTGCTGGCCGAGGGCCGGGTGGACCTCCGCACCGGTTCCGCCGTCCGGGGGCTGCTGTCCGCCGGCGAGGCGCACCCCGGCCGGTCGATGCCCGTGACCGGCGTCCGGCTCGAGAGCGGCGACGAGCTACCGGCCGCGCTCACCGTCGTCGCCACCGGCCGGCGCAGCGCGCTCCCGGCATGGCTGAGCGAGCTGGGCGCTCCGGAGATGCCGGAGGAGGTCGACGACACGGGCATCGTCTACCTGTCGCGCTTCTACCGGCTGCACGAGGCGGCACCGCCGCCGGCCCTGAGCGCCGCGGTCGGCGGCGACCTCGGCTACCTGAAGTACGGAGTGTTCGCGGGCGACAACCGGACGTTCTCGATCACGCTGGCCGTGCCCGTGGCCGATGACGAGCTCCGACGCCTCCTCGGCGCGCCGACGGCCTTCGACGCCACGGCGCGATCACTCACGCCCGCCGCCGAGTGGCTGGCGGGCGCGCCCGAGCCGATCACCGACGTCCACGTGATGGCCGGCCTCGTGAACCGCTGGCGGGACGTGGTCGTCGACGGCCGGCCGCTGGCCCTGGGCCTCCACGCGGTCGGCGACGCGCAGGTCTGCACGAACCCCCTGTACGGCCGTGGCTGCACCACAGGCTTCTGGCATGCGCACCTCATGGGCGAAGCGGTCCGCGCCCACCCCGGCGATCCGCTCGCCCAGGCCCTGGCCCTGGACGCGACCACGCGTCAGCACCTCCGTCCGTGGTACCGCGCCTCGGTCAACCAGGACGCCGAGGCCCGCCGGGTCGCCGCGGCACTGCTGGCCGGAGAGGACCCGGACGCCGACCAGTCGGATCCCCGGGCCTTCGTGCGGGCCGTGTTCCGGGACGGCCTGCTCCCCGCGCTACGCCGCGACCCGGTCGTGCTCAGGGCATTCGTGCGCAACTTCAACCTGCTCTCACCGCCCGAGGCCCTCATCAAGGACCCCGACGTCAGCGCCCGCGTGCTGGCCGCCTGGAACGAGCGGGACCAACGGCTGCCGGAGGAGCCGACCGGCCCGGCCACCCGCGATGGCCTGCTGGCCCTCCTGGCCGCCTGAACCCCGACCTGGTCTCTCAGCCTCCGGCTACTGCGGGGATGATGGCGACGGTCTCGCCGTCGGGCACGGCCGTGTCGAGACCCTGGAGGTAGCGCACATCGTCGTCGGCGACGAAGACGTTGACGAAGCGCCGCAACGCCCCCTGCTCGTCGAACAGACGGTCGCGGAAGCCCGGATGGGCGGCGTCCAGGCTGGCCAACACCTCGGCCAGCGTCGAGCCCTCGACCTGGACCTCGGCCTGGCCGCCCGACATCGGGCGCAGGGTGGTGGGGATGCGGATGGTCACGGCCATGGCAGCGAAGCTACCGGCCCGCTCCCGACGAGCCCCCGTCCGCCCGCAGCGGGCGATGTTGCGGACGGACCGGCCCCCCGTGAGACTGGCTCGATGGAGCTCTCCAGGCGGCGGTCGTTCCACCATCGCGACTTCACGGCCGCCGACCTCGTCGCCCTGAAGGGCGGCACGACGATCTCGGTGTGCGTGCCGGCCAAGAACGAAGCGGCGACCATCGCCGGCATCGTCCACGCGATCCGGACGCCGCTCATGGTCGTGCACCCGCTGGTCGACGAGATCGTCGTCGTCGACGACCGCTCGACGGACGGCACGGGCGCGCTGGCGGCCGCCGCCGGCGCCAAGGTCGTGTCGACCTGCGCGCCGCTCGCCGACGTCGTCCCGGGCACGGGTAAGGGCGAAGCGCTCTGGCGCGGCCTGGCGGCGACGACCGGCGAGCTCGTCGTGTTCTGCGATGCCGACATCACCGACTTCGACGCCCGCTTCGTGCTCGGCCTGGTCGGACCGCTGCTCACCGACCCGTCGGTCCAGTTCGTCAAGGGCTTCTACGAGCGGCCCGACACCCACGCCCCCGGTACGGGCGGGAGGACCACCGAGCTCGTGGCCCGCCCGCTGCTGTCGCTGTTGTTCCCGTCGCTCACCGGCGTCGTGCAACCGCTGTCCGGCGAGTACGCCGCCCGCCGTGCGGTGCTCGAGCAGGTCCCGTTCGTGCAGGGCTACGGAGTGGACCTGGGGCTCCTCATCGACGTGCAGGAGCGCTGGGGCGCGGCCGCCATCGCGCAGGTCGACCTCGTTTCGCGCCACCACCGCAACCGGAGCCTGGACGAGCTCTCACCCCAGGCGCTGTCGATCATGCAGACCGCGTTCGCGCGGGCCGGGTGGCCGACCGAACGGCCGGCGACGCTGCAACGTCCCGGCCTGCCGCCGCTGGCCTGCGCCCACGTCGAGCGACCGCCGCTGGCCGAGCTCCGCGACGCAGCGGCCGGGCAGGCCAGCGCCTGAGCCCGCCCTCAGACGGGGCCACAGACAAGCGGGGCCCTCAGGCGTGCACCGCGGGCAGCCGGTCCGCCCACGGCCGTGCCTCCTCGAGCTGTGACGCCACCCGGATCAGCAGGTCCTCCCGGGCGTACGGGGCCACGAGCTGGACGCCGACGGGCAGATCGCCCGCCGTCCACGACAGCGGCAGGCTGACCGCGGGCTGGCCGGTGACGTTGAACTGCGCGGTGTACTGCAGGACCTCCACCACTCGCTGCCCGCCCAGCTCGGGATCGGACAGGTACCCGATCTCGGGCGGGGGGACGGCCAGCGTCGGCGTGAGCAGGAGGTCGAAGCCGTCCGCCAGCCACCACGCCTGCACGCGGCGGGACCACTCGTGGAGCCAGTTCACGGCGTCCACGTAGGCGGGGGCGGGCACCGAGTCGCCGATGGCGCGGAAGGCGAGGTTGTCCCCCTCGATGTCGTCCGGGCCCACAGGACGGCCGATGTCGCGCTCCATCTGGGCGATCGCGGCTGCCGTCGCCGTCGCGACGATGGTGATGAAGCGGGAGATGAAGTCGGGATCCTCCAGCGCCGCGGGGTGACCCTCCTCGACGCGATGGCCGAGCGAGCCCAACAGCTCGGCGGCGTCCCGAACGGCCTCGGCGCACTCCGCGTTGGCGGCGATGCCGGGCTGGAGGGGATGGTCGAGGAACCCGATCCGCAGCTGGCCCGGGTCCGCACCCACCTCCTGCGCGAAGGGCCGCCGCGGGTCCGGCGCGACGTAGGGATCGCCGGCCTCGTACCCGGCGATGCAGTCGAGGAGCGCCGCGGTGTCGCGCACGGTCCGGGAGACGACGCCGTCGCTCGTCGCGCCCATCCACTCCTCGCCGATCGGCGCGTGCGTCACCCGGCCACGGCACGGCTTCAGGCCCACCAGCCCGCACTCGCTGGCCGGGACGCGGATGGAGCCACCGCCGTCGTTGGCGTGGGCGGCCGGCACCATCCGTGCCGCCACCGCGGCGGCGGAACCACCGGACGACCCGCCGGTCGAGTGCTCGGGGTTCCACGGGTTGCGGCTGGGGCCATAGGCCAGGGGCTCCGTGGTGACCGTGCTGCCCAGCTCCGGCGTGTTCGTCCGGCCCACCACCACCAGCCCGGCGGCGAGGAACCGGCGGGCCAGCGCCGTGTCCTCGGCCGCCCGGAAGCCAGCCTCCTTCAGGAACCGGCTGCCCATGTGGTGCGGGTCGCCGGCCATGGCGATGCCCAGGTCCTTCAGCAGGAACGGCACGCCCCGGAACGGACCGTCGGGCAGCGTGCCGGCCGCCTCGCGCCGCGCGGCCTCGAACCGCTCGTGGATCACTGCGTTGATCTCGGGGTTCACCTTCTCGATGCGCTCGATGGCGGCGTCGACCAACTCGAGGGGCGACACCTTGCCGTCGCGGACGAGCGCGGCCTGCGCGGTGGCATCGAGGGTGCTGAGATCGTTGTCGGCTGGCATGGTCCAGGATCGTACGGGCAACGCCGAGCCCTAACCTTCGCCGGTGCGCGTCCTCGCCGTCACCGACAAGTTCCGGGGAACGGCGTCCGCGGCCGAGGTCGCGGCGGCCGTGGGCCGGGCCGTCGCCGGGTTGGGGGGAACGTGCGACGAGGCGCCGGCCGCCGACGGGGGCGAGGGCACGCTCGCCGCGCTGGGCGGCCCGACGCGCACGACGACTGTGATGGGCCCGCTCGGGGATGCGGTGGATGCACCCTGGCGGCTGCACCGCGGCACCGCGGTCATCGAGATGGCGCAGGCCTCCGGACTGGCATTGGTGGGCGGCGCGGCGGAGAACGATCCGATCGCCGCGTCCACGCACGGGACCGGCGAGCTGATCGCCTGCGCGCTCGACGCGGGTGCGAAGCGCATCATCGTCGGCATGGGCGGTTCGGCGACGACCGACGGCGGCTTCGGCGCGGTCCGCGCCATCTCGGGGGCCGGACGCCTCCGCGGGATCGAGCTGCTGGCCGCCTGCGACGTCCGCACGCTCTTCGTCGACGCCGCCCGCGTCTTCGCCACCCAGAAGGGAGCCACGCCCGCGCAGGTCGCGCTCCTGACCCGGCGCCTCGAGCGGCTGGTCGACGTCTACCGCGAGGACTTCGGCGTCGACGTCGCACCGCTGGTCGGTGGCGGGGCGGCAGGAGGGTTGGGGGGCGGGTTGGCGGCGATCGGTGCCGACCTGGTCAGCGGGTTCGACCTGGTGGCCGACGAGCTGGGCCTGGCCGAGCGCATGGAGGCCGCCGACGTGATCGTGACCGGCGAGGGCTTCCTCGACGAGGAGAGCTTCGAGGGAAAGGTGGTCGGCGGCGTGGCCGCGATGGCGGCCGAGGCCGGGCGGCCGGTGGTGGCCATCGTCGGCGAGGTGCTCGACGGCGTGACCCTGCCCGCCGGGTTGCGCGTCGTGTCGCTGGTCGAGCGGTGCGGGCGGGACGCGGCCTTCGAGCGGACGGCTCAGGCCGTGGAGGACGCCACTCGCGCCGTCCTCACCGAGCTGGCCGGCTGATCGCCGCTCAGGTCTGGCGGGTTCAGGTGGTGGGCGGGGCCGAAGAGGACGTCGTGCTGTCCCCGGTGGCGGCGTCGGCACCCACCGGAGGTGTGGCCGTCACCCCGCCGGCCTTGTCCGCGCCCAGCAGGACGAGGATGTTGGCGTCGGCGATCTTCGTCGGATCGGCCAGCGGCAGCGCCGGCGGGAACAGGCCGCTCGGCGTCAACCCGAGCGAGGTGGCGATCTCGCCGGCCTGCGCCTCGAACCCCTCGGTGTAGTACACGGCGCTCGCCTGGTACTTGGCGTTGGCGTCGGTCGCCGGCAGGAAGGTGGCGCCCGGGAACGCCGCCTGCAGCGACGTGGTGGCACTGCCGGCCAGGCCCTTGACCCCGGCGCCGTTGGCCACGATCACCTTGGCCTGGGACATGTCCGCCTCCGGGACGGTGGAGGACGTCGTCGTGTCGTTGGCCGAGTCGGAGGGCTCCTCGGTCGACGGCGACGCGCTGCCCCCTTCGGAGTCGTCGCTGATCTGGTTCAGGATGAACAGACCGAGCAGCGCGGCCACCACGACCAGCACGATCGTGATCGCGGTCGAGGTACCGGCGGGGCGCGCCGGAGGCCGTTGGGAGCTGGAGCGCCGCTGGTTCACTGATGCACCGTCCTCTGCTGCACCGTCGTATGCCGCTCGGTCCACGGCATCGGCACAGCCTGCCCGACGACCAGGGGTGATACAAGCACCCCCACCACCCCGTAGGGTCGTTCGCAGGCCGGGTTAGCTCAGTTGGAAGAGCAACCGCCTTGTAAGCGGTAGGTCGCGGGTTCGACCCCCGCACCCGGCTCCGTGCGGCCGGCCGGCGAGAACGAGCGGGTCAGGCGCTGGGATCGCCGGCGGCGCGTGCCTGCTCGAAGCGGGCGGTGACATCGTCCCAGTTGACGATGTTCCACATCGCCTTGACGTAGTCGGCCCGGACGTTGAGGTACTGCAGGTAGTAGGCGTGCTCCCACGCGTCCAGCACGAGCAACGGCGAGCCGGACTGGCCGACGTTGCCCTGATGGTCGTAGATCTGCTCGATGTAGAGGCGCTCGCCGAAGGTGTCCCAAGCGAGCGAACCCCACCCCGACCCCTGCACCGTCGTGGTGGCCTGGCTCAGGTGGTCCTTGAACTGGTCGAACGAGCCGAAGTTCTCGTCGATCGCAGCCGCGAGCTCGCCCGTGGGCTTCTCGCCGCCTTCGGGGCTGAGGTTCTTCCAGAAGATCGAGTGCAGCACGTGGCCAGACAGGTTGAAGGCCAGGGTCTTCTGCAGACCCACGATGGCCGAGTAGTCACCTGACGCCCGCACGCCCTCCAGCTTCTCCATCGTCTGGTTGAGGCCGTCGACGTACGCCTTGTGGTGCTTGTCGTGATGCAGCTCCAGCACCTGGGCCGAGTAGTGCGGCTCGAGCGCGTCGTAGTCGTAGGGCAGGTCAGGAAGCGTGTAGGTCATGGCGTCATCCTCCGTCACCGTGTGTGCCCCTGTTGTAGTCCTCGCAAACCAGGGCCGGTGTCACACGGCGTACGCGGCCCGTCGCCCTTCCAGCACGGCCTCGTGGATCGTGCGGGGGGCGACGCAGTCGCCGGCGCGGGCGAACGCGCCGGGAAGCGGCTCGTCGGGGAGCCGGAAGCCGCAGTCGACCACGGCCGCACACGTGAGGGTCCGCCGCCGGCCGGTGAACCTGTCGCCGATGTCCACCTCGAGGGTGTCGCCGCGCGCTCGCACCGCCGCGCACGACCGCGTGGCGCTCGATGTGCACGCCGCGCTGCTGGAGCCGCACGTTGGCGGGCGCCAGGTCGCCCGTGCGCGACAGCTCGTTGCCGGCGATGAGGTCCTGCGTGACGAGTGTGGCCCGCTCGCCGAGCTCCTCGGCCAGCGCGACGGCGATCGGACCGCCGATCGGATCGAGGAGCACCACCGGCCCTTCGGCCGGCAGCTCTGAGATTCCGGCCCGCACGTCGGCTATATCCAAGACCGTTGCATCATCAACTATGTCGTAGGACGGCTCACCACGGCGGCTGCCCGTGCACTGCAATACGACCTCACCCGGGCGGGCCGACCAGTCGTCGACCCCGAGCGCCACGGGTACGCCGAGCTCCTCGAGCTCACCGGCCAGCCACGCCACGAGCGGCGCGCCAGGCCCGGAGACGGCGGCCATGCCACCGACGCGCGTGCTGCGATCGACGACCCGCACGCGGTGCCCGCGCGACGCCGCCACCCGCGCCGCCTCCAGGCCGGCCGGCCCGGCGCCCACCACGAGCACGTCGCGGGGCCGGGCTGGCGACGTCCAGTCCGGGTCCTCGGTCTCGTGCCCGCTGCTGGGCTCCCCGACGCAGGTCACGATCGGGTTGCGGACGTCGCGCACCTGGCAGGTCTGGTTGCACCGGAGGCACGGGCGGACCCGGTCCGGCTCGCCGGCCGACACCTTGGCCACCAGATCGGGGTCGGCGATCTGGGCCCGGGTCATCTCGACGGCGTCGCACACCCCGCTCGCCACGGCCCCCATGGCCTGTACGGGATCGACGACCGAGCCTTGCAGCACGATCGCCACCCGTTCCGGCACCGCGGCCCGCACCTCGCGGCACAGATCCAGGTTGAAGCCCTCGGGCTCGTGGTGGTCCGGGCGGGTCTTCTCGGCGGAGAAGATCGCACCCCGCACCACGACCAGGTAGTCGACGCCGTCGGTCAGCGACGCCGCCAGCTCCGGCGCCTGCTCCGGGGTGATGCCCGCCCAGGGCGCCAGCTCGTCGCACGAGAGCCGCAGACCGACCACCACGCTCTCGCCGACGGCGTCCCGGACGGCCGCCAGCACCGTGCGGGCCAGCAACGTCCGGTCCGACCCCCATTCGTCGCCCCGCTGGTTGGTCAGCCCGGACAGGAACTGTCGGAGGAGGCTGTGCTGACCGGCGTTGACCTCCACACCGTCGAGCCCGCACGACGCGGCCAGCGCCGCCGCCGAGGCGAAGCCGTCGACGACGGCCGAGATGTCCTCCGGCTCCATCCACTTCGGGACCTCGCGGCTGTTGACCTCCGGCACCCGCGAAGGCGCCCACAGCTCGCGCTGGGAGTAGGCGGACGAGCCCTGCCCGCCGCTGTGGCCGAGCGCGGCGAGTGCGAGCGTGCCCTCGGCGTGGAGCGCGTCGCCGATCCGGGCCCAGCCGTCGGCGCAACGCTCGGCCAGCGGGCAGCGCTCGTACGGCCAGTCCGACGGATGGACGCTGGCCTCCTCCAGGACCACCGTCCCGCAGCCCCCGGCCGCCCGGCGCCGGTAGTAGGCGAGGTGGCGATCGGTGAAGCGGCGGTCGTCGTCGCCGAGGTTCGTGACGTGGGGACCGAACAGGACGCGGTTGGCCGCGGTGCGGCGGCCGAGGGCCAACGGGCGGAGCAGCTCGGAGACGTCATCCGGGGATGGAGGGGCCGCCGGGACGGCGACCTCGGTGGCCGGCGAGCCCACGAGACCTACTTGTAGTACCGCGCCGCCGCCACCGCCCGCTCGGCGTACGCGCCGTCGAACAGCACCGTGTGCACCAGCAGCGGGTAGAGCTGGTAGAGCGGGACGCGGTCCTCGTAACCCTCGGCCAGTGGCCAGGCCTCGTCATAGGCGCCGAACGCCGGCTCGCTGATCCCGCCGAACAGGCCCAGCATGGCGAGATCGACCTCCCGCCGGCCGCCGTACGCGGAGGGATCGATCAGCCAAGGGCGGCCGTCCTCCGACCAGAGGACGTTGCCCGTCCACAGATCCCCGTGGAGGCGGGCGATCGGCTCGGGCGGCCCGAGGAGCTCGGCGACCTGCTCCTCGAGGTCGGAGATCTCGGCTGCCCCATCGGCGTCCAGAGCGCCGGCATCCACCGCTAGGCGCAGGAACGGCTCGATCCGCCGCGCCCACCAGAACTCCGCCCAGGTGGCCGAGTTGCGGTTGTCCAGCGGGAGGGGGCCGATGAAGCCCGGCCCGTTGAAGCCGTAGGACGGCGCGCCGGCCCGGTGCAGCATGGCCAGGCCACGACCGAGCGCCTCCTCGTCGCGGTGCCCGTGCCGGTGGGGCTGGATCCAGGGCAGCACGAGGACGGGCGGGTCGTCGTCCGGCCCCTCGGCCACGGCCAGCACGGTGGGGACCGGTAGCGCCGAGGCGGCCGCCAGCCAGCGCAGCCCGGCGGCCTCGGCGGCGAAGAGCCCGGTCGGAGCTCCGGCCCTGGTCTTGGCGTAGACGGTGCGCCCGTCGGCCAGCTCGAGCCGCCACCCTTCGCCCACGTCGCCGCCCCCGATGGGGTGCGAGGCGCCGACGGCCACGCCGAGGGCCCGGGCCACGGACGTCGCCACGCTCACTGGTGCACCATCGGATCGTGGGAGCGGTCAGGGCCGTCGCCGCGGCCAGGGGCACCAGTGAGCTGTCCGCCGCTTTGCGGCGGACACTGCACCGTGACGTGGAGCTCGCTTCGCTCGCTCACTGGCGCACGACCAGTGTCTGGAGGTACTCGAGCAGCCCCCGGCAGGCGGGCTCGATCAGGTCGTACATCGCGCAGAACCCGTCGTCCTCGCCGTAGTACGGGTCCGGGACGTCGTGGCCGGCGGAGGTCTCGGACGTCGGGTTGGCCGGCGGGTCGAACTCCCGCAGCAGGCGGACGCGACCGAGACCGTCGTCATCGGACACCAACGCCCGCAGGTCACGCAGGTTCTGCGCGTCCATCGCGATGACGAGGTCCCACTCGGACAGCTCGTCGCGCGTGAACTGGCGGGCCCGGTGCTCGATCGGGATGCCGCGGCGGGCCGCCTCGGCCACGGTCCGCGAGTCCGGGCGGTCGCCGAGGTGGTACCGCGAGGTACCGGCGCTGTCGACCTCGACCACCTCGGTCAGCCCCGCCTCGTCGACGAGCCGGCGCAGCACGGCCTCCGCGGCGGGCGAGCGGCAGATGTTGCCCAGGCACACGAAGCAGACGCGGATCGCGCCCTTCACAGACAACCTCCGGTCAGCGACTCGTAGCCTGATCCGGCCGAGCGCGCCCCATCATCGTGCCGTCAGTGTTCGCCACCGGCGCCAGGCTACTCGGCCCCTTCCCGCCGATGAGAGGCCGGAAGGGCCATCTGCAACAACGTGCTGCTCCCATCGGCCACCAGGTAGCCACGTCCGGTGGTCGCCGGCGCCAGCGGCCACCGGGGCAGCGACAGGCCGAACAGGTCCCCGTCGAGGTCGGAAGCGGGCTGCAGGAGGAGGCCGCGCCGGCGACGGCGGAGCTCCTGCGTCCAGTGCCCGTACGCCGACCGCAGGGCATCGACCCGGCCCGCGGCCATCACGTTGGCCTCACCGGCCAGCAGGCGGGCGAGGACGCCGTCCGGATCGTCGACCAGCTCCGCGTCGTCGACGAGCACGACGAGTGGGCGATCAGCCGGGACCGCGGCCACGGCCGCCTCCAGCTCCGTCACTGTCGACCACGGCGCGAAGGGCTGGAGGACGGCCGAGCCGGCTGACCGAGGGGCGAGCGCGACGACGGTGACCGAGGGGTCGGCGCGCCGCGCCATCCGGCCGATCAGGGCCAGGGCGCCGGAGCGACCCGAGCGCGCCGGCCCGGCGACGAGCAGGTGATCGCCGGGATGCAGTTCCAGGCGGGCAGGACCGAGCGTCTCTCCGTCCACGCCGACCGGCAGCACCCAGGGCCGGCGACTGGTCCCGCCGTCTCGGGCGGCGCCGCACGACGACGGCGCCGGCAGCTCGTCCTCGACGACGCGGTCGGGGAGGCATCTCATGGCCGGCGGCCGGACGGCCACGTCGATCAAGCCCCACTGCCTCGCCACCGCGGCGACGGTCCCGATCGGATCGGCGGGGCGCGCCACCTGCAGCTCGCGCCCGTCGCCGGCCAGGCAGGCCCGACCCGGCGGGAGGCCGGTCACCGAGGCCGGCCGAAGTCCGGCCGCCATCGCGTCGGCGGGATCGGCCAGGCGAAAGACGAGTCGTTCGCCGACCGCGCCCGACACGGCCAGCGGCAGGGCCCCGGGCCGATCGAGCCCGCCGGCGACGACGATGCCGCACGCCGGGCCTTCGACGAGGATGCGGTCCAGGAGGTCCGCCAGCTCGGGACCGAGGCGGGCCGCCACATCGAGCCGCCACCCGGCCAGCCGATCGACCACCAGCAGCACGGCCGGGCGGGCCCGGTCGCTCCCATCCCGCGACAGCCGCCGGCCGAGGTGGCGGAGGAGCCGGCCGAGGCGCTCGTCCTCTTCGGGGGTGATGACGCTGCCGGTGTGCGGGAGCGCCTCCAGGGCCCGCAGCGCGGGGTCAGCGGCCACGACGTAGAGGTGCAGCGCCGCGGGAGGTGTTGCGGCCGCAGCCGCCACGGCCAGCGCCGCCAGGGCCGTGGTCGTCCCGCTGCCGACGGCGCCGATGCACAGCGCGTGCCCCTTCCGGCGGTCCCATGTCCACGGCCCCTGCGTCTGGCGGTCCGGATCGTCGACCACGCCGGACGAGCCCGGCGGGAGATCGTCGAGCGCGAGGTCGGTGGGAAGAGGCGGGAGCCACGGGCCGCGGCGGGAGGACCGACGTCCGGGCGGCGGCGCCGATGACGCTGACGAGCCCGTCGAGCGCGGGAGGTCCTGATGCGATCGGACCGTCCGGGTCGTCGATGGTCACGGCCAGGCCGGGCGCCTCCGCCCTCGGCAGCGAGACCGAGGCGACCTGCACGGGAACGAGCTCACCGGGCCCGAAGCGGATGACCGCCCGCCCCGGACGGTGGCGCGGGATGGCCGCTGCGGTCGCCTCGCCCACCACATCCATCGAGTCCGCCGGGTCCTGCACGCGGAGGGCGATGCGGATGTTGGTGTTGGCGCGGATGTCGTCGCTCACCGCGCCGGCCGGCCGCTGGGTGGCGAGGATCAGGTGCAC
The DNA here is from genome assembly GCA_963769115.1 of uncultured Acidimicrobiales bacterium. Taxonomy (GTDB): domain Bacteria; phylum Actinomycetota; class Acidimicrobiia; order Acidimicrobiales; family Ilumatobacteraceae; genus DASTFY01. The sequence goes on along the minus strand of CAVYKN010000020.1, from coordinate 444,317 downwards.
ACCGAGGCTGCGACCGCGCTGGGCCACGGCGACCAGCGACGGGATGAAGCCCGGGAGGTCGGCAGCGAGGGTGGCGAACTCGTCCACCACGACCACCAGCCTCGGGATGGGCGGGCGCCCGGGCAGGCTCCGATACGACGTCAGGTCGGGGGAGCCGGCGTCGCGCAGCAGCGCCTCGCGACGGTGCAGCTCCGCGCGCAGGCTGCGCAGCGCGCGCTCGGCCAGACGGTCGTCGAGATCCGTGGCGGTGCCGGCGACGTGCGGGAGCCGCGCGCAGGCGTCGAAGGCGGCACCGCCCTTGTAGTCGACCAGCAGGAACGCCAGGTGCTCCGGTCCCGTGCCTGCGGCCAGGCCGGCGATCAGCGCCCGGAGGAGCTCGCTCTTGCCCGAGCCGGTCGTTCCGGCCACGAGCATGTGAGGTCCGTCCCGCACGAGATCGATCTCCACCGGACCGTCGGCAGCCAGCGCCAGTCGCGTGCGGAGCGGAGGATCGTCGCCCGCGGCGCGCCACTGGGCTCGGATCTCGTCGGCATCGTCGAGCGGACCGGGGAGCAGGTCGATGAGCGCGACGGTGGGCGGGAGGCTCTGGCCGCCTCCTGGCCGCTCGGGATCGTGGAGGCCGGCCAGCGCGCGGGCCACGCGGCACGCGGTCGTCAGTGACGCGCCGGCCGGGCGCACGTGCTCGGCCAGACCGTCGTGCCCGGGACGCTGGATGCTGGCGGAGCCGTCGGCGCGGAGCTGGACCACGGTCCGGCACGTGTTCGGCAGCGCCGCCACGTCATCGGCGACGACGAGCGCCGCGGCCGACGGGTCCCGAGCCAACAGACGACGCGCGGAGGTGTTGCGGGCGGCGAGCAACGCGGGATCCTCGACCACCAGGAGCAGGTGCGCGGAGGTGGACGGCTCGGCCGATCGGTCGAGCCCGGCGAGCACGGCGTCGACGTCGGTGCCCGCGGCCACGAGGCGCTCGCCGCCGCCCGGGTGCTCGGTGTGGGGCAGCCACGCCAACCACGACCCTTCGACCGCGCCGACCTCGCCGCCCGCCGGCCCGGTCGGTCCGGCCAGCCCGGCGACCAGCAGGTCGGCGGGTCCGTGGGCCGCGACGAGCTGGAGCACGAGGCTGCGGAGGAGCGCCCGCGCCGGCGTTGCGGGCCCGACGATGCCCACCATCTCGCCCGGCCCGAGATCGACCGTGACGGGCATGTCGGGGATGATGCTGGCCGCTTCGACGAGGGCCCAGGCCTCGCCCACCGGATCCTGCGGCGTCGTCGCGCCAGCGAGCACGGGCGGGACGAGCTGCTCACCCCGGCCCACGACCGCGAGGTAGGCGGCCGGATCGTCGCGTCGGCGGGCCCACAGGTCCTGGCGACGCGAGGACACCGCCCGAATGGCGTCGCCGAGCTCGAAGGCGAGTGCGCGGTCCCGATCGGCGCGCTCGGACTGGTGGGCGGCGAGATCGCGGGCGAAGCGCTCCAGCTCCGCATCAGCCTGCCGGCGACCGGCGCGGCGGCGGGCGTGGCGCTTCCCTCGGTACCAGAGCGCGGCTCCCAGGGTGCCGGCGGCACCGACGGCACTCAGGAGGAGGAACGCAGGCTGCCCGGTCACCACGGCGACAGCGGCCCCTGCGACGAGCGTGATGGCGACGGCCGCCAGCCCGGCCGAGGCCGGGAGGTCCGCCACCGACGCCGCGGCCGGCACCCGCACCGGTGCCGGCGACGGCGGCGCCGGAGCGGGCGGCGGCCGGTGCAACGGGACCGTCCAGTGCGGACCCGCCGCCGGGGGCTCGGCGCTCCGCAGCGCGCCGGCGCAGCCGTCCTGCGTGGCTGCTCCGCCGGCGTCGCGGACGACGACCGCCGCAGTCGCGCCGAGCACCAACTCGTCACCGATGGCGAGCGGACCGGCGTCCTCCACGACCGACCCGTCGATCCGGCTGACCCGCGGTGCCCCCAGGTCCGTCAGCTCCACCCGGTCGCCGTCACCGACCTCGAGCACGGCCTGGTACCGCGCCAGCGAGGGATCCTCGATGTGCAGGTCGGCGTCGCGGCCCCGTCCCACGACCTGCGCACCGGCGACCAGGGGCAGCTCCCGGCCGGCGTCGGGGCCGGCAAGGGTGCGCAAGACGAGGCCGGTGCCTGGCGGGCCGGCCAGCGGCAGCTCCTCGGCGGGGCGGTCGAGCCCGATCGTCGATCCCCGCCTGAGACCGCCGGCCCGCAGGGGGAGGCCAGGGGGCAACGGGCGGCCGTCGACGCAGACGACGTCGGGTCCGGGCGTGTCATGGCCTGCCGGGACGCCGGCCCCCCTCTGCAGCGCGCCGACGAGGTCGGCCGCCGTCGCCGCCGGATGGTGGAACCTGAGCTCCGACCTCCCGCTCGGCGCCGGCCTGGCGCAGGACGACGCGGACCGAGGACTGCTCGCCGCACGCGGTGATGGTGGTCATGCCGGGAGGGTGTGCCCCAGACGGGCGGTTTCGGAAAGATCTGGGGCCCATCGGAGCCGGATCTCCGGCCGGTGAGACCGCGGTGAGACCGGCGGTGAAGGCCGTGGTGAGACCGGTCCGGACCCTGTCCCCCATGGACATCGTGCGGATCACCCACCTCGACCCCTCCCCCTCCCGGACCGGCGGCTTCGGCAGCTCCCGGCGGGCCCTGACGGCCCGCCTCAACGACGAGTGGGATCACCTCGTGGCCGACCCTCGGGTGCGGGCCGATCTGGCCGGGGCGCCGATCGCCGGGCACCACGACCTGACGACCGCTCTTGGCGGCCTGCGGCGCTGACCCCGCGGTGCCCATGGACGACGCCGACGCGCTGCTCGCTCAGGTCGTCGCCGCCGGCCTGGAGGGCCGGACGCTCGCCTCGCGGGTCGCGCTCCAGCGGGTGCTCGGCGCGCTCGTGCGCATCGCCGTCCGCCGCACCCGTTCGGCCCCCCGCCGTTGCGCCCCGCTCTTCGACGAGCTGTGCTCGACGGCGTGGCTCGTCATCGGCTCGTACCCGCTGGCCCGGCGACCGAGGGCCATCGCCTCCAACATCTGCCGGGACACCGAGTACCTCACGTGCGTGCGCCCGGCCCGGCTGCACGACAGCCGCCGATGCGTGCCGCTGCGCGAGCGGGACGAGCCGGTCGTGGACCTGTCGGGCCGGCCGGACCTCGATGCGTCTGAGGAGCTGCGCTGGCTGCTCCGCGACGTCGGGTCCGCCGTCGCCCTGGCCGAGCCGGAGCTGGCGTTGCTCGACGCGCTTGCCGGCGGGGCGTCGACGGCCACGATCGCGTCAGAGCTGGGATGCACCGACCGGACGGTTCGCAACCGGCGAGACCGCCTCGTCGGGCGGCTGCGCGAGCTCGCCGTCGACGTCGCCAGCTGACAGCGCCCGGCGGCGCGCGGCCCGTCAGGGACGGCCGATGCCGACGACCTTGCCCCAGTTGACGGCCGCCACCTTGACGACGTCACCGGGGTGCGTGGCGTGCACCATCTGGCCGCTGCCGATGTACAGACCGACGTGGCTGATGGGGCTGTAGTAGAAGACCAGGTCGCCCGGCTGGATGTCGCCCTGCGACACGTGCGGCAGCGACCGCGTACTGGGACCGCGAGTTCCGCGGCAGCCCGCGACCGGCCTGGCTCCACGCCCATGACGTCAGCCCTGAGCAGTCGAAGGCCACGCCGGGGCTGGCCGTGGCGTAGCGGTAGCCGACACCGAGCTGGCTCATGGCCGCGGCCACCGCACCTGCCGCGCCCGGCGAGGGTGCGGGGACGTTGGCGCCGGCGCGCGGACCGGAAGGAGCAGACGAGCGCCCGCTGGACTGCGAGCCGCCACCGTTGCTGCGACCACCGCCACCGGAGGACGTGTTCGACCCGGAGCTGGTGCGGGAGCGGGCCGCAGCCTGCTCGGCCCGGCGGGCCTGCTCCTGGACGACGAGCGTCGCCAGCTCGCCCTTGACCTTGCCCTGGAGGTCGCGGGCCTTCTGGATCGAGGCGTCGACCTGAGCCTGCTTGTCCTCCAACGCCTCCTGCAGCGTCCGCTTCTTGGCCTGCTTGGCCTCGAGGTTCTGCCGCTCCTCCGCGGCGTCCTGGGTGACCGTCTCCAGCTCGTCGATCTTCGACACGGACGAGCCGAGCACGAGCTCGGTGTACTGCTCGCGCTGCGCGGCGACCGCAGGAGCATCCGTCCCGCCGAGGAGAGCGGCGACACCGTCGCCCTGGACGCCGTAGATGTAGGACTGCACCGCGAAGCCCTGCATGGCCGTCCGCATGGAGCCGACCTGGGCCTCGAGCTCGGCGACGCGCTTCTGGGCGACGGCCACCTCGGCGTCGACCTCGGCCAACTCGGTCTCGACCCGGTCGAACTCCTCGCCGAGGTCGAAGGACTGGTTGTTCAACGCCTCGATCTGTGCGGCGATCCGCTGGGCTTCCTGGCGCTTGTCGTCCACCGGGCTGGCCGACGCCGACTGGGTGACGCCTACCGCTCCGAGGACCAGCAACAGCCCGAGGGCGAGGGAGCGCTTGAGCGGGGCCGCGGACGACCAGGAACGATGCGCAGCCCTCTCCGACACGGAGCGTGAGGATAGCAGCCCGTTACGGAATGGTTGCGATCCGCGCCGCCGGAACGCAACACAACCACGGTGAGCACTCATGCGATGGCACTTTCACCCCGCCAGGGTGCCGTCACGCGCGCCCTCCGTGGCGCGATAGCCGAGCCGAGCGGACAGCTCGGCGGCGCCGTCGAGCAGCGCGGCGAGCACGCGCTCGCCGCTCGGAGCCCGACGGAGGGTCGCCAAGGAAGCCGGCGGTGAGGGCGGCGACGACCCGTCCCGGCGCGCTGTGGACCGGTGCCGCATACGCCGTGATGCCGTCCTCGAGGTCGTTCAAGGACGCCGCATACCCGAGCGTCCTGGCCTCTTCCAGCTCGTCCATCAGCTCGGCGAGCGTGGTCGGACCGCGGCCGGCGAGCTGGACGAGCTGGCGATCCCGATAGAGCGCGGCGAGCTCGATGTCGTCCCGACCGAGCAGGATCGCCCGTCCCATGGCGGTCAGGTGGGCGGGATAGCGGCCCCCGGACAGCACCTCCGCCCAATCCGTCGCTGCCTCCGGGATGTGGGTGCGGGAGACCACGACGTCGGTGCCGTCGAGCACCCCGATGGCCATGAACGCCCCGGTCTCGGCGGCCAGCCGGGCGAGGATGCCGGCCGCCTGGCGAGACAGCGGATCGCTGAGGAGGTACCCGGTCCCCAGCTCGTAGGCGGCCAACCCGAGCCCCCACCGCCCGTCGTCCGGGTAGTAGGTGACGAAGCGCTCCTCGGCCATGACGTGGAGGAGGCGGTACGTGCTGGACCGGGGGAGGCCGCAGTCCCGGGCGATGGCGCTGGCCAGCACCGGACGCTGATGCCGCGCCAGGTACTGGAGGATGCGGAGCACCCGACGCCCGCTCGTGTCCGGGGTGCCGTTCGCCATGTAAGGGCAGCTCCTCTCCACCGACGCGATGACCGCCGCGCACGATACGACGCAGGGTTCACACCTGAATCGCTCGGTCAATCCCAGGGGTGTCCCACTGCGGGGACACCAAGCGGCGCCGACACTGACCCGCCGGGGAGACCCGACGGCGCAGGACCAACGACCCTGGCCATCCGGCACTCGACGAGCCACCCTGGAGGCGTGACCGACCACCGAGTCCCTGCAGGCCGGATCGTCGTCGGCGTGGACGGCTCCGGAGACGTCCGAGCGCGCGCTGCGGTGGGCCGCGCGCGAGGCGGTGCTGGCGGACGCCGTGCTCGACGTGGTCCATGCCTGGCTGCCCACCTACCCGCTGGCCGCTCACGACCTGTACGAGGACCAGGCCCTGCTCGAGGACGCCGCCCACCGCCAGCTGCTGGACGCCGTGGCCCGGGTCCGGAGCCGAGGTGCCCGGGCTGACCGGCATCCGGGAACGGCTCGAGTTCGAGCACCCCGCCACCGCCCTGCTGGCCGCCGCCGAGGACGCCGATCTCCTCGTCGTCGGTACCCGCGGGCGGGGCGGCTTCGCCGGACTGCTGCTCGGGTCCGTCAGCCAGCGCTGCCTGACCCACGCGCCGTGCCCGGTGGCCGTCGTGCCGCCGACCAGCGACGGCGACCACACGTCCGGGCGGATCGTGGTCGGCGTCGACGGTTCGCCGGCGTCCTACGACGCTCTGACCTGGGCGGCCGCCGAAGCCCGCCGCCGGTCCGCACGCCTCGACCTCGTGCACGCGTGGGTCATCCCCGAGCTGCTGGTCCCGACGGGCGCGGTGTTCGTCGGCGAGGCGGAGGAGCTCGAGGCGCGCCAGCACGGCCGTGCTCGACACCGCCGCCGCGTGGCTCATGACTGCGTCGGAGGAAGACGGGCGCAAGCCACCCGAGCACGAGCTGCGCTCAGTGGCCGGTTCACCCGCAGCCGCTCTCCTCGACCAGGCCCGCGACGCCGACCTGCTGGTCCTCGGCGCCCGAGGCCTCGGCTCGTTCCGTGGCCTGCTCCTCGGCTCCGTCAGCCAGCAGTGCTCGTCCCACGCCACTTGCCCGACCGTCGTCGTCCGGCCCCCGCCAGCCGACCATCCCACGAAGTGAACGAGAAGAACGAGAAGAAGGAGTCTCAGATGTTCACCACCATCGTCGTCCCGCTCGACCTCGAGCCTGGCGGCGACCGCGCCCTCCCGGTGGCGGCCGCCCTCGCCCGCACCGCAGAGCGTGGGACTCGAGCTCGTCACCATCAGCTCCCCGGACCTCGGCGAGGCCGATGATCTCTACGAGCTGCGCCGGCGGGCCGCGGACTATGCGGATCCTGCTCGACCCGCCGCGATCTACGTCCTCCACGACAACGATCCGGCGGCCGCGCTCGTCGCGTTCCTGGCCGATCGGCCCGGCGCGCTCGTCGTGATGGGTACCCGTGCCCGTGGCCGGCTCGGCGAGCTCCTGCTCGGCAGCGTCAGCGAGGAGTTGCTCACGCACACGCAGCACCCGGTCCTCGTGGTTGGTCCCCACGCCGGCGTCGAGCATCTGTCGGGGAGCCCGACGCTCGTGGCCGGGGTCGACGCGAGCGACGTGTCCGCGGCGCTGCTGCCCATCCTCGTCACGTGGAGGGAGTCGTTCGGCGGCGCGACGCCGTGGCTCGTCGAGGTGCTCCCCGTGCCCCGCGAGCCGGCCGGCCCCACCGATGTCGCCGAGTCCGCCGAGGTCCACCGCATGGCCACCACCTTCGCCAGGAAGGGCCTCGACGCCGAGTGGGACGTGACCCACGCCAAGCACCCGGCCGACGCACTCATGGACTTCGCCGATCGCGTCGAGGACGCGGTGATCGCGGTGGCCAGCGTCCGCTGGACCGATCCCCACCACGCCCACCGGACCAGCGTGGCCCGACAGTTGGCGCACAAGGCGCACCACCCGGTGCTCGTCGTCCCGGCCGATCCCGCCCGGCTCATGGCGGCACGGTGACGGCGGGACCGGTCGGTGTCGCGTGCCCCGGGCCGAGCTCGGCGCGAAGCTGCGTACCGATGACCGACCGCATCACGGTGTTCCTCCTCGACGATCACGAGATCGTCCGCCGCGGCCTGCGCGACCTGCTGGAGGCCGACGGTGACATCGAGATCGTCGGGGAGGCGGCCACCCAGCAGACCGCCGTGGACCGGGTCCACGCGCTCGACCCCGACGTCGCCGTCCTGGACGTGCGCCTGGAGGAGGGGAACGGCGTCGAGGCCTGCCGGGAGATCCGCTCCCGCCATCCCCGCACGGCTTGCCTGATCCTCACGTCCTTCAGCGACGACGAGGCGCTGTTCCAGGCCATCATGGCCGGAGCGGCCGGCTACGTCCTCAAGCAGATCCGCTCCGCCGACCTCGTCGATGCCGTCCGCCGCGTGGCCGCGGGACAGAACCTCCTCGACCCCGTCGTCACCGCCCGGGTGCTCGAGCGCCTCCGCCGCGGCCCTGCGCAGGACGAGCGCCTGGCCCGCCTCACCGACCAGGAGCACAAGGTGCTCGATCTCCTGGCCGAGGGCCTCACCAACCGTGAGATCGGCGAGCGGCTGCACCTCGCCGAGAAGACGATCAAGAACTACGTCACGGCGCTGCTGGCCAAGATGGGCATGACCCGCCGCACCGAAGCCGCGGTGTACGCCGTCCGGCACCAGCCGCCACACACAGCAGTCCCCTGAACGAAGGTGTTCTGGAGCGACGCCTGATGTCACATTCCGACACCTCCGTGCGGGAGGTGACACGACAGGTCAGGACGGGTTCGGCACCGTCCACTCGGCGCGGGCTCCGCCGCTCGCACGGGTGACGAAGCGGAACTCCCCGCCCCGCCGAGCGGCCCGTCGGGCCAAGTTCCCCAGGCCCAGGCCGCCGCTTGCGCTCTCCGCCCCGACAGCCGGCGGCCCGACGCCGTTGTCGTCGACCCGCACGACCAGCGCGTCGCCGACGGCCACGGAGACCTCCACCGTGGACGCCTGTGCGTGACGGGCGACGTTCGACAGCAGCTCCCGCAGCACGCTGACCACCTCGTCGGCGGCATCGGCGGGCACCCGCGTGTCCACGGGCCCGTCGAACTCCACCGACGGCCGGCCCGGCAGGGTCGACCCCAGCTCCTCGACCAGCGCCAGGACCCGCTGCCGAAGACCCTCGGCTTGCCCGTGCGCGCTTTCCCCCAGCGAGAAGATGGTCGAGCGGATGCGCTTGATGGTGCCGTCCAGATCCTCGACGGCGAGATGGATGCGCCGCCGCGCCTCGTCGTCCTCCACGCGGCGCGAGGTGGCCTCGAGGGAGAGCCCGATGGCGAAGAGCTGCTGGATCACCGTGTCGTGCAGGTCCATGGCGATGCGCTCCCGGTCCTGGAGCACCACCAGGTCCTGGATCCGGGTGTGGAGCCGGGCATTGTCGATGGCCACGCCGGCCGCCGCCGCCAGCGCCACGACGAGCTCCTCGTCGACGTCGGAGAAGACCTCCTGCGACTGCTTGTCGGTCAGGTAGAGGTTGCCGAACACCCGCCCCCGCACGGTGACGGGCACACCCAGGAACGAACGCATCTCCGGGTGGTTGGGCGGGAACCCGAAGCTGTCGGGGTGCTCCCGCAGATCGGGGAGGCGCAGCGGGCGGGGATCGGCGATGAGCAGCCCGAGGATGCCGTGGCCCTTGGGCGGCTCACCGAGCTGCGCCCGCGTCCGGTCGTCGACCCCCACGGTGATGAACTCCGAGAGGGCGGTGCCGGTGGGGTCGAGGACGCCGAGCGCGCCGTAGCGGGCGTCGACCAGCGAGGTGGCCGCAGCGACGATTCGCCGCAACGTGGCCGACAGGTCGAGGTCGGCGCCGATGCCGATGACGGCATCCAGCAACAGGCGCAGGCTCGTCGGCCCCGCGACGCCGGTCCCTTCCATCGGCGCCACGGTACCCGGGCGCCGCGAGTGGCTCAGGTCCGCTCGCGGACCAGGGTGCGCCGGCCGCCCAGGCGCTCGGTGGTGATCGACACCAGGCAGCTACCGTCGTCACTCGCCCATCGGGGAAGAGCCAGCGCGTCGAGCCGAGCCTGCTCGTGCTCGTCGGTGACGTGGCGGGCCAGGCCGGTCGCCACCACGCTCCACTCCAGGGCCGGCCCACCGTCGCAGCCCTCGGCCTCGAAGGCCACGACCGCAGAGCGGGTGGCACCGGCGAGGGTGGACTCGACGCCCGTGCGGATCACGATCTGCTCGCCGTCGAGCACGAAGCGGACGGGCAGGATCGCGGGCAACGCACGGACGGTCAGCGCGATGCGACCGGTGTTGGCTCCGGCCAGCAGTCGCAGGCACTCCTCCCGATCGAGGATCTCCAAGCCTGCGCCGTCGAGCCACACGGACACGATCATCTCGCCGGCGCCCGCCGGCAGACAGGGGCGAAGGTCCCTTACGCCGGGTCCTTGGCCGAGCTCGGTCTGCGGCCCTGGACCACGTGGAAGCGACGGCCGCTCAGCTCGTCGGGCTCGATGCGGACGAAGCGGGGCTTGGGCGCGGCGTGCCACGGGAACAGCGGGAGGTCGACAGCGTCGAACAGCTCCTGCATCCGTTCGATCTCCAGGGCCCGACCCTTGATCACCACACTCCAGGCCTCGCCCGAGCCCGGGTCGTACCCGTCCACCTCGAAGGCGACGGCCTGGCCGAGCACGGCGGCGGCGAGCTTGGTGCCCTCGGCCGTCCGGAAGACGACCGTCCCGTGATCGACGACGAAGTTGACCGGGAAGATGTCCGGGTGGTTGCTGATGGCAACCGCCAGCCGGCCGACGTCGGCGGCCCGCAACAGGGCCCAGCAACGCGACTCGTCCAGCTCCATGACTCCGTCGGGAAGGCGAGTGCTCACAACGCCAGTATCGACCCTAGGGGGATAACGGGCCAGGGCCCAAGGTCCCTTCCCCCGGGCCGGCGCATCGGTGCACAACGGAGACATGCAGCGCTTGGACGACGTCACCGTGCTCGAGGATCTGGACGCCGGTGAGTGCCTGCGCCTCCTGGCCACGCAGGGCATCGGGCGCGTCGCGTTCATCGTCGACGGCGAGCCGACCGTCCTGCCCGTGAACTTCACGTTGGTCGAGGACGTCGTGGTGTTCAGGACGGCGGCCGGGTCGGCCTTCGACGTACTGGTCCGCGACGCCGAGGTCGCGTTCGAGGTCGACCAGGCCGATCCCGCGTACCACTCCGGCTGGAGCGTGATCGGGCGTGGAAGGGCCGAGGGCCTCGAACAGATGATGCCGGTCGACGCGCTCGAGCAGCTGCCGTTGCGGCCGTGGGGGCTCGTCGCGGCCCCTGGTTGGATAGGCGTGCGGCTGCGGGAGATCACCGGCCGGCGCATCGTGCAGCTCGCGGCCAGGTCCGGCGCTGACCCGGCGCATTCGGGACCAAGGTCCTAGCGGCCGCCGCCCGAGGGCCCTGCCCGGGCGGGCCGCGTGTCGGCAGGCTCGAAGCCATGGATGACTCCAACCGGACCACGGTCTCGCTGATCGCCGTCGTGGTGGCCGTGGGCGCGCTGCTCCTGGCCTTCGCCGCGCTCTTCGTCGTGCGTGACGACGACTCCAACGGGACCACTCCAGCCGGAGGAGGCGCCGCCGCCGCCAGCGACGCCGCGGTGGTGGAGCTCACCCTGGCCGATCTCAAGATCGAGCCGGCCATGCCCGAGGTCGGTGCCGGTCCGGTCGTGATCGAGATGACGAACACCGGCTCGCAGGTCCACAACATCTCCTTCCCGTCGCTCGAGAAGCAGAGCGCCGACATCGCGCCCGGTGAGACGGCCCGCCTCGACCTGGGGGTCCTCACGGAGGGCAGCTACGAGATGATCTGCACGATCGCCGGACACGCGGCGGGCGGCATGACGGGGATGCTCCACGTAGGCGCGGCGGGTTCGGTCGACGGATCGGCCACGTCCGAGCCGGCGACCACCATGAGCGCGGACGAGATGGATGCGGTGATGGAGGCCGTCGCCAACCAGTTCCCGGCCGAGACCGCGGGGCACGGCGGAGAGGATCTGGCCCCGACCGTCCTGGCCGACGGCACCAAGCAGTTCGATCTGACTGCGGAGATCGTGGACTGGGAGGTCGAGCCCGGCAAGATCGTCGAGGCCTGGACCTACAACGGCGTCGTCCCCGCCCCCACCATCAAGGTCGACGTCGGCGACAAGGTCCGCGTGATCCTCACGAACAACCTGCCCGAGTCGACCGCCCTCCACTTCCACGGGGTGCGCGTGCCGAACGCCATGGACGGTGTGCCGCCGTACACACAGGATCCGATCAAGCCCGGCGAGACCTTCACCTACGAGTTCACGGCGCAGGAACCTGCCGTCGGCATGTACCACTCGCACCACGACGCCCAGATCCAGGTGCCGAACGGCATGGCCGGCGCCTTCCTCATCGGCACCATGCCCGTGCCGGAGACCCTGGCCGGCGCCAACGTCGTCCAGACGCTGAACATGGTCCTGAACGACGCCGGCACGATCGGCCTGTCGCTGAACGGCAAGAGCTTCCCGGCCACGGAGCCGTACACGCTCAAGGTCGGCGAGTCGATGATCGTCAACTACCTCAACGAAGGGTTGCAGGTGCACCCGATGCATCTGCACCAACCGCTCGGCTGGCTGATCGCCAAGGACGGCAAGCCGCTCGAGGTGCCGGTCCCCAGCGACACGTTCGTGGTCGCCCCCGGTGAGCGCCTGACCGTGCTGTACACGGCCGTCGACCCCGGGGTGTGGGCCTGGCACTGCCACATCCTCAACCACGCCGAAGGCCCGCAGGGGATGTTCGGCATGGTCACCGCACTGATCGTCGAAGAGTGATCCCGGCCCCGGTCGGGGGAGAGAAAGGAACCACCGTGTCAGTCATCGAGAGCACGCCCTCCGAGGGCGAGGTCGGCACCAGCCCGGCCCACGACGAGAAGGTCGTAGCCGTCAAGCGGCGCACCGTGGACACGGTGCTCGTCGCCCTGGGTGCGGTCGTCACCGTCGTGCTGTTCGTGGCCGGCGGACTGCTCACCTGGGGCAGCCGCTTCGCCAACGACCATGTGAGCGACGAGCTCACGTCCCAGAACATCTTCTTCCCCGAGCAGGCCGCCCTGGAGGACGAGGGCCGCACGGACCTGCTGGGCTACGCCGGTGAGCAGGTGACCACCGGATCCGAGGCGCAGGCGTACGCCAGCTACATCGGGCATCACCTGGAGGAGGTCGCCGACGGCGCCACCTACGCCGACCTCGGGGCGCCCGAGCGGGCCGCCAGGGCCGAGGTCCAAGCGGCCATCGACAGCGGCGCTGACGAAGCGACCGTGACGGAGTTGCAGGCGACCGCCGACGAGTTCACCAACCAGCGCAACACGCTCTTCAAGGGCGAGACGCTGCGCGGCCTGCTGCTGTCGACCTACGCCTGGTCGACGATCGGGCGCATCGCGGGAATCGCCGCCCTGGTCGCCTTCGTGGCCGGCTTCGCCATGCTCGCGCTGGTGATCCTGGGCTTCGTGCACCGGCACAAGGTCGTCACGACCTGATTCCATCCGCCCCCAACGGCGGTGGCGCCGGTCGGCCTCCGGGCCGGCCGGCGCCATCGCGTCGCGCCGGTACCATCCCCAACCACGACCACCCGGCCCACGAGCACCGACGCCCCGCTTCCGACCATCGGCGTACTGCACCCCGGAGCGATGGGCGTCACCGTGGCCGCTGCCGCCCGCAGCGGTGGACACCGTGTCCTCTGGGCGTCAGCGGGGCGATCGTCAGCCACGGCCCTGCGGGCCGGACAGGCGGGGATGGACGACGTGGGGACGCTCGATGCGCTCTGCGCCGGCAGCGACATCGTGCTCAGCGTCTGCCCGCCGGACGCGACCACCGCTGTCGCCGGCGACGTCGCCGGGACGGCGTTCGCAGGATTGTTCGTGGACGCCAACGCGATCGCGCCGTCGACGATGGCCGCCGTCGCCGAGCTTGTGACCGCGAGCGGGGCCGACGTGGTCGATGGCGGGATCGTCGGGCCGCCGGCGCACCAGCCCGGCACCACGCGGCTCTACCTCTCCGGGGCTCGGGCGGCCGACGTGGGCAAGGTTTTCGCCGGCTCGAACCTCGAAGCGGTGGTCATCGGTGAGGAGCTGGGCACCGCGTCGGCGCTCAAGATGTGTTACGCCGCGTACACGAAGGGCGCTGCCGCTCTCCTGCTCGCCGTGGCCGCTCTGGCGCGTGCCACGGGAGTAGAGGGCCCGCTGCTGGCGGAGTGGGACCGATCGCAGCCCGGACTGACCGCCCGGGCCGGCAGCACCGCGGCCGGGTCGGCGCCGAAGGCGTGGCGCTGGACAGGAGAGATGGCCGAGATCACCACGACGTTCGAGCAGGCCGGCCTCCCGGACGGCTTCCACCGCGCCGCGGGCGAGTTGTTCGAGCGCCTCGACCGCTTCAGGGACGGGCAGGCCGACCTGGACACCGTGGTCGAGGCGTTGCTGGCCGATCCGAGACCGCTCAGGCCGCCCGGCGGGTAGCCGCGGCCTCCACGACCAGCCGGCGGGTGTGACCACCGAAGTCGAGACCGAGCAGGCGGCGCAGGGTGGGCTTCGACGCCGACGTCGATACCGACGGGCACTCGAGCCACACGGAACCGTCGGCGTGGGCGACCGGAGCCGTCAGCTCGCCGCAGAGGGAGCACACCGGCGTCTCCCGCCCGGCGAACTCGAGCGCGGTCAGGGCCTTGTCCTGCTCGGTGCTGGTCATCGGCTGCTGATTCATCACGACCTCTTCGATCCTTCCGGATGCAACATTCGATCCGCTCCGTATCCTATCGATCGATGGGGGATTTCCAGGTCGATCCGTCTCGAAATGAGGTGACGACGGTCACCGGTCCGGTCCAGGTGGTGCCGTCCGATGCGCCCGAGGGCGGCGCGGCCATCGTCGACGCCGCGTTGCGCCGCGGCCGGCCCCGCAGCGAGAAGGCGAACCGGGCCATCCTCGACGCCACCCAGGCCCTCATCATCGAGCACGGCTTCGCCGACCTGCGCCTCGAGCACGTGGCCGCGCGGGCCGGCGTCGCCAAGGCCACGCTCTACCGGCGGTGGCCGTCCAAGGAGGCGCTGGCCCTCGAGCTCCTCCTGGAGCTGGCTGCTCCCCACCTCGCGGTCGAGGAGTGCGGGGACACACGGGTCGAGCTGCGGGCGGCCGCCGGACATGTCGTGCAGGCGCTCACGGAGACGCCCTTCGGCCCGGTGATCCGCGCCCTGCTCTCCCAGATCGCCATCAACCCCTCGCTCGGCGATCCCTTCCGGGCCACGGTCGTGCAGGCCCGGCGCGACGAGGTGGCCCGCATCGTCGCCCGCGGCATCACCCGCGGGGACCTGCGGGCCGACGCCGACACCGATCTCGCGACGGAGGCGCTCGTCGGCCCGCTCTACTTCCGCCTCATGTTCGGCGGCGAGCTCTCCGGCGTCGTGGCCGACCGGGTGGTGGACAACTTCCTGCGCGGCTTCGGCCGCTGACACCCTCGGGTCGGTCATGATGCGGCCATGCCGGAGATGGTCAAGGCCGCCACCCTCGCCGGCCCGTTCGACCTCCGGGTCGAGCAGTACCCGCGACCCGAGCGACTGGAACCGGGCGCGGTGCTCCTGCGCATGCTGGCCTCGGGCATCTGCGGCACGGACAAGCACACCTATCGGGGCGAGACCGAGCAGTACGTCGGCACGGACCACGCCCGCTCGACGCCCTTCCCGATCATCCAGGGCCACGAGAACGTCGGAGTCGTCGTCGACATCGGCCCTGGTGGCGCGCAGGCCTTCGACGGCTCACCGCTGACCGTCGGGGACCGGGTGGTCCCGGCGCCCAACCGGGCCTGCGGGCGGTGCCGGCCGTGCACCGCCGGGGGCTTCCCCTACTACTTCTGCGAGAACCTCGAGAACTACGGCAACTCGCTGTCGTGCGCGCAGCCTCCCCACCTGTTCGGAGGCTGGGCCGAGTTGCTGTACCTGCTCCCCGATACGCCCGTCTTCAAGGTCCCGGCCGAGCTGCCCACGGACGTCGCCGTCCTCACCGAGCTCTTCGCCGTCACCCACAGCCTGGACCTGGCCGCGGCCATGCCCCGCCCGGGTGGTTACCGCGCCGGCGACACCGTCGCGGTGTTCGGCGTCGGCCCCGTCGGACTCGTCCACATCGCCAAGGCCGCGCTCACCGGTGCTGGCCGCGTGGCCGGCATCGACCGCTTCCCGGCCCGCCTCGCCATCGCAGAAGCACTCGGGGCCACCGACACCGTCGTCGTGACGGACAACGCTGAGCGCGCCGCGGCGGAGGCGCGGGAGCTGCTGGGCGGCGGAGCCGACATCGTGGTCGACGCCACCGGCCACCCGTCGAGCTTCGGGCCCGCGCTGAGCCTCCTGCGCGACGGCGGGACGCTCCTCGAGGTGGGCGCCTTCGTCGATCTCGGCACCGTACCGATCAACCCGGCCGACATCCTCGGGCGCAACCTGACCATCGTCGGCGTGGCCGGTGAGGACGCCAGGGTCTATGACGCCACCCTCCGCCTCCTCGCCGAGCACCACGAGCGCGTGCCCTTCCACCTCGCCGTGACGCACCGCTTCCCCATCGAGCAAGCCGATGAGGCCATGCGCACCGCGCTGGAGGCGGGCGACGCGATGAAGGTCATCATCGTCCCGGCGTCGCTCGCTGACTGACCGGCGGGGCAAGCTGTGGGTCGTGGACCCGAGCTCTGTGAACCCGCTCCCGGATTCGTTCGTCAGCACGCGCCTCGCCGTGCACGCCCTCGCCGAACACGTCCTTTCAGCGGTGCGCTACGCCGCCGTCGAACGGATCGGGCTGGAGCCCGCGCCGGACGGCATCGCCACACCGCCGTTCGACGGGCGCACCGTCGGCCTTCGGGGCCTCGAGCTCGTCGACCGTGGTCCCGACGGGGAGCGGCTCGCCCCCGTCACCACGTTGCGGGCCGCAGCCGACCACTTCGGCATCGCGGTCGGGGCACCCCCGCTGTGGACGGCCGTCACCTCGCCCGATCCCGACGCTCCGCTCGCCATCGACGAGACCGACCTGCGGCTCCTGTGCGGTTGGTTCACGCTGGCCGGCCAGGCTCTCGCCACGCAGGCACCGTCCGCATCACCGACGCTCTGGCCGGAGCACTTCGATCTCGCCGTCACGGTCAGCGATGCGCAGCGCGGCGACATCACCTACGGCGGCTCGCCCGGCGACGCCGAGCACGACCAGCCCTACCTCTACGTCCTGCCACCCTCCCCGGTGCCCGACGGCGATCGTTCCTTCTGGAACGAACCCTTCGGTGCCGCGATCACCTTCGACCGCGTCAGGACCGCAGACGACGCCGCCGCCTTCTTCGCCGACGCTGCGACCCGCATCCGCTCCACACCGCCACCGGAGGACGGACGATGACCACAACGCCGGGCGCCGTGCCCGATCCCGCTTCGTACGAGGTGATCGTCATCGGCGGGGGACCCGCCGGCGAGACGATCGCCGGCCGCTGCGCCGACCACGGCCTGTCGGTCGTGCTCGTCGAGAAGCAGCTGATCGGCGGCGAGTGCTCGTACTGGGGCTGCATCCCCTCGAAGACCTTGATCCGCCCAGGCGACGTCGTCGCGGCCGCCCGCCGGGTGCCTGGCGCCGCGGAGGCGGTCACCGGCCCGATCGACGTGGACGCCGCACTCGCGCAGCGGGACTACATGACCAGCGACTGGGACGACGGCAGTCAGGTGACGTGGCTGGCCGAGAAGGGGATCGCCCTCGCGCGGGGAGAGGGGCGCCTGGTCGGCGAGCGCGCGGTCGAGGTCGAGGGGCCGGCAGGGGAGGCCCAGCGGCTGGAGGCCACGAAGGCCGTCGTCCTGGCGACCGGCACCGAGCGCGGCAATGCCCCCGATCCCCGGACTGGCCGACGTGCGCGCGTGGGACAACCGCGCCATCACCGCGGCGAAGCAGCTGCCCAGGCGGCTGCTGGTGCTCGGCGGTGGGGCCATCGGGGCCGAGATGGCCCAGGCGTTCAAGCGCCTGGGGTGCGAGGAGGTCACGGTCGTCGAGGGATCCCTACGGCTGCTGGCCCGGGAGGAGCCCTTCGCGGGAGACGAGCTGGCGGCGGCGTTCGAGGCCGAGGGGATAGACGTCGTCACGGGCGTCTCGATGGCGTCCGTGCGGCGGGCCGGGGCGGATGGACCGGTCGTCGGCACGCTCGCCGATGGTCGCGAGATCGAGGCCGACGAGCTGCTCGTCGCCGTCGGCCGCCGGCCCGCCACGGCGTCACTCGGGCTCGACACGGTGGGCCTCGAACCCGGACGCTCCGTCGAGGTCGACGACCAGCTCCGCGCCACCGGCGTGCCCGGCGGCTGGCTGTACGCGGTCGGCGACTGCAACGGCCGTGCCCTCCTCACCCACATGGGCAAGTACCAGGCCCGCATCGCCGCCGACGTCATCGTCGGCCGCGACGCCCGCGACGAGGCCAGCGCGTCCGCCGTCCCGAGGGTCACGTTCACCGACCCGCAGGTCTGCGCCGTCGGCTTGACCGAGGCCCAGGCCCGCGAGCAGGGGCTCCCCGTGCGGGCCGTCGAGTACGGCACGGGGGACGTGGCCGGCGCCTCCACGCAGGGCAACGGCATCACGGGCACGAGCAAGCTGGTCATCGACGAGGAGCGGCGCATCGTCGTCGGCGCCACCTTCACCGGGCCTGGGGTGCAGGAGCTGCTGCACTCGGCCACCGTCGCCATCGCCGGTCAGGTCCCGCTGGACCGGCTGTGGCACGCCGTGCCGTCCTTCCCGACCGTCAGCGAGGTGTGGCTGCGGTTGCTGGAGGCCTACGGCCTCTAGCCGGACGCGGCCTCGGCCGCGCCGAGGCCGAGGACCTCGATGGCGTTGGTCTTCATGACCAGCGGCCGGACCTCGGGCTTGATCTCGAGCTGCTCGAAGCTGTCGATCCACCGCTCGGGGCTGATCAGCGGGTAGTCGGTGCCGAACAGCACCTTCTGCTTGAGCAGGCCGTTGATCGCCCGGACCAGTTGCGCAGGGAAGTACTTGGGCAGCCAGCCCGAGAGGTCGATGTAGACGTTGGCCTTGTGCGTCGCCATCGAGATGGCCGAGTCCTGCCACGGCACGGAGGGGTGGGCGAGGATGACGGTGAGCCCCGGGAAGTCGGCGGCGACGTCGTCGAGGAGCATGGGATCGGAGTAGCGGAGCTTGATGCCCCGCCCACCGGGAAGCCCGGCGCCGATGCCTGTCTGGCCTGTGTGGAAGAGCGCAGGGACGCCCAGCTCCTCGATGGCCTCCCAGAGCGGATAGTGGGCGGGGTCGTTCGGCTCGAAAGCCTGGAGGCTGGGGTGGAACTTGAAGCCGCGCACGCCCGAGTCGCGTACGAGTGAGCGGGCGCGGTCCACCGCGGCGGGTCCGGCCAACGGATCGACCGATCCGAAGGGGATCAAGACGTCCGCGTGCTCGGCGGCCTGTTCGGCGATCTCGGCGCTCGACAGCGGAGGATGGCCCAGGCCGGTCCCGGCATCGACGGTGAAGATCACGGCAGCCATGTCGCGAGCGCGGTAGTACGCCGCCAGGTGCTCGACCGTGGGCGTGCGCTCGTCGTCGGACCGGAAGTACTTCGCCGACGCGTCGAGCAGCTCGGCGTCGAGCGCGAAGCGTCCGCAGGCGTCCTGTTCGACGTGGACGTGCGTGTCGATGGCCTTCAACCTGGCCACGTCCATCTCAGCCATGGGAGATCTCCTCTCGCCGGCTCGTGCGCGCCGATGCCAGCTCGATGATCGGCGGCAGCGAGGCCGGGTTCGCCATGGCGTCGCGGCTCACGACCGAGGCCGGGTCGGCCCCCAGCAGGATCTTCTTCACGGGCAGCTCGAGCTTCTTGCCGGTGAGGTTGCGGGGGATGTCCGGCACAGCGGCGATGGTGTCGGGCACGTGCCGCGGTGACAGCGCCGCCTTGACGGCGGCGGCGATCGAACGGCGACGCTCGTCGTCGAGCCGTCCGTCGTCGGTGACCACCAGCAGGATCAGCTCGCCCGGGCCGCCCTCGTTGTCCTCCAGGTGCACGGCCAGGCTGTCGGTGATGCCGGGCAGATCCTCGATCACCCGGTACAGCTCCGCCGTCCCGATGCGCACGCCACCCCGGTTGAGCGTGGCGTCCGAGCGCCCGGTGATCACGCAGCTGCCCCACTCGCTGAAGCGGATCCAGTCGCCGAAGCGCATGACCCCGGGGTACTGCTCGAAGTACGTGGCCGCCAGGCGCTTGCCGTCGTCGTCGCCCCACAGGCCGACGGGCATCGACGGCATGGGCTCGGTGATGACCAGTTCTCCGAGCTCGCCGACGACCACCGAGCCGTCCTCGTCGTAGGCCCAGGCACTCACCCCCAGGCAGCGCCCCGACATCTCGCCGGCCCACACGGGCAGCAGCGGGCTGCCCTGGACGAGTCCGGTGCAGACGTCCGTTCCTCCACTCCCGACGTTGAGCGGGACGTCGGGTCCGAACTGCTCGTGGATCCACACGCTGCCCTCGGCCGGCAACGGCGAGCCGGCGGCGGCCAGCGATCGCAGGCGCGAGAGGTCGAACCGGCGGGTCGGCTCCGCGCCGTTCCGGCGGCAGGCCATGATGAACCCCGGGCTGAGCCCCATGACGGTTGCCCCGGCAACCGACGCCAGCTCCCACTGCCGCTCCAGTTCGGGATGGAGCGGATTGCCGTCCAGCAGGACGAGCGACGCGCCGACCATCAGACCGGACACCAGCGCGTTCCACATCATCCACGCGGTCGTCGTGAACCACATGAAGCGGTCACCGGGCCCGAGGTCCCAGCTGAGCGCGTGGTTCTTGAGGTGCTCCAGCAGGACGCCGCCGTGGCCGTGCACGATCGCCTTGGGCAACCCGGTCGTACCGGACGAGAACAGGATGACGAGCGGGTGATCGAAGGGCACCGGCTCGAAGCGCAGCTCCTCGTCGCCCGGTCCCTCGGCCAGGAGGTCGGGCCAGGTCACGTCGGCGCCGTCGAGGCGCAGCTCGCTGTACGGGACCTCGATCACGAGCTCGACCGAGGTCAGCGCTTCGCGCACCTCCGCCACCCGGCCTCTGGTGTCGATGAGCTCGTCGCCGTAGCGGTAGCCGGCGACGGCGAGGAGAACCTTGGGCTCGACCTGCGAGAAGCGGTCGATGACGCTGCGCGGGCCGAACTCGGTGGCGCACGAGCACCAGACGGCTCCGATGCCGGCGCAGGCGAGGAAGGCCACCACCGTCTCGGGGATGTTCGGCAGGTAGGCGGCGACACGGTCCCCCCTGCCGACGCCCCGGGCCAGCAGCGCGGCGCGCACCCGCGTCACGGCGTCCAGGAGCTCGCCCGCCGTGACCTCGATCGGAGGGCGGGTCTGCCCGTACGCCACCAGAGCCACATCCGCCGGGCGATCGGCCCACGCCGCCAGCAGGCGCTCGGCGTAGTTGAGCCGGGCCGTCGGGAACCAGCGGGCGCCCGGCAGGACCCGTTCAGCGAGCACGGGTCGGGGCGCGGGCCCGCCGGACACGTCGAAGTACTCCCAGATGGAGGTCCAGAAGCCGTCGAGGTCGGAGATCGACCATCGCCACAGCTCGTCGTAGTCGGCGAAGGTCAGGCCGCGCTCGGCCTCGAGCCACGCGAGGTACCGGCCGATGCGGGCGCGCTCGCGCGCCTCCGGCGCCAGGGGCCAGAGCGGGGGCGGAGCGGCCCGCGCCGTCCGGGGTCATGCTCAGTCGGCGCCGGCCCAGGCGATCGCCGCGGGCCGGTCCGCCAACGGGAACAGCGTGAGGTCGCCGGCGGATCGCCGCAGCCTCGACGGCCGGAACGAGGACGCCGGTAGAGTCCGAGGCCTCGACCTCTCCGATCGCTTCGAAGCCGAGGACGCCGGAGGGAACCCCTTCGAGTGGCTCGATCATGGAGGTGCTCCTATCACAACGGCCCAGGCGGCACGACCGGCACGGCCGGGGCTGCGTGTGATGGACTTCTCCCCGATGCAGGCCGTCGAGGCGACCGGGCCGACGGAGCCGATGGGTGGCTTCCGCTACCCCGGCTGGTACGCCGTCCTCGCGGCCGTGGCGCTGTTCCTCTCGCTGATCGTCGCCCTCCAGAGCTCGGTGCCGGGCTGGGAGCTGTCGCTGACGGAGTGGATCAACGGCGCACCGGACAGCGTCGCGACGGCGCTCTATCCGCTGATGCAGCTCGGCACGCTCGCCGCTCCGCTCCTCGTCGCGGTGGGCATCCTCGTCTTCAAGCGCGACCGGCTGCTGGCGTTGACGACGATCGTGGTCGGTCTCGTGGCCTGGTTCGGGGCCAAGCTCATCAAGCGGTGGGTGGAGCGCGGGCGGCCGCTCGAGTACCTCCCCGGCATCAACGTGCGCGAGGGGACCGGAGCCGGCCTGGGCTTCATCTCGGGGCACAGCGCGGTCGTGGCGTCGGCGGTGGCGATCATGGTGATGGCCGCCATCCCGGCCCGCTTCCGCGCCGCCGTCCTGGCCATCGCGGTGCTGGTGGGTGTCGCCCGCGTCGTGCACGGCGTGCACCTGCCCGTGGACGTGGTCGGCGGTTGGGCCTTCGGCGCGCTCATCGGGTTCGGCGGGCTCTGGGTGTACGACCGGATCGCGCCGCGGATCGCGGCGCGGCGACTGACGGTCAGGCCCAGCACCGTCTCCTCGATGAGCTAGGGCCAGTCCGGCCCGAGGCGGCTAGACACGCTGGCCGAAGTAGGCCTTGGCGTCGTCGTCGAACAACAGGACCGCACGCGACCGCCGCGGCGAGCGCGACCATCACGAAGGCATCGAGCGGGTCACCTCGGTCGCGTGCTCCGGCCGGCGTAGCAGCGACACCGAGGGTCAGCGGTCGGCGTAGCTGGCGTCCGGGAACTTGTCGTACATCAGGTCACCCTCGATCCCGTGCTCGAGCCACATCTTCAGCGATGCCAGCACCAGGGTGAAGCCCGACATCGACTCGACCGCGTTGGCGGCCGGGGTGTCACCGCCGAAGTCGGTGACCCGAACAGTCACCAACGTGGCGTCGTCGCGCGCCTCGAAGGAGATCTGCAGCGGCTGACCGTCGTCCCAGCGCAGATCCAGCATCTCTCCGGGCACGGCCCGTGCCACGGTCACCTCGGTCTCGGCGCCGGCGATCTTGAACTCCCAGGCGACCGTGGCCCCGGTCTCCAGACGTCCGCTCGAGCGGGCGAGCCAGAACCTGCGGATCTGATCGGGGTCCGCGAAGGACTCCCACACCTCCATGGCAGGTCGGCGGACGAGCATGTCGACCTCGACGACGGGCGTCCACGTCTCCGGGCTCGCGGCATCCATCGCCACACCTCACCACGCTGAACGAGCCACCGCAACCGGCCGGGAGGTGTGGCCTCAGTGGACCGCGGCCTCCCTGCGCACGTGCAGCATCCGCAGCGCGTCGGCTCTCCCGATCCGGCGGTACGTCTCGCGAGTGCCGCCGTCGGTGTCCGTGTCGCGGCGCTGCTCGATGACGAGCTCACGGACCTCCGTGGCCACATCGTCTCCGACGTAGTCCGTCGAGACGATCACCTCGTTCGCGGCCAGCGATCGACCGCCCGACTGGACGCGAGCTTCATGCTGCTCGGCATAGGTCGTCTTCGGCTGCAGGATGATCGAGGTGTTGACGAGCGCGCGCCGGTCCGTGGCGGTGATCTCGATGTCGCCCCGATCGACCCGGCCGCTCGGATCGTAGGCATACGCGGTCACCAAGCGGTCCAGCGCGGCGGCCGGCTCCTTCCAGTGGTGCGTCACCTCCTGCGCCGGCCCGTCGACGACCGCCAAGCGGGTGATCGCCCGGTCGTTGATCGCCTCCAGGATCTCGGCCGCATCGTCCGCCACCACCACCTCCTTCCGGGGCGGGTAGACGTCGTAGTAGGCGTGGTTCCCGTGCCGGCCGCCGACGTGGAAAAGGTAGATCTCCGGGTACAGCGTGACCTCTCGTCGACTCGGCTTGACGTCGTAGAACGCCGTGATCGCCAGCTGGATCAGCATCGACGCGCCCGTGGCGCCGAGCGGGCGGTCCACGACGACGCCAAGACGATCGTGGACACCCCACTCCGGGAAGACGTCTTCCCGCGACGACGGAACACCGTCGACGGCGATGCCGAAGTAGGCGGCATCGAGCTGCCGGGCCGTGTGCATGTGCGGACCGTACCGGCCACGCGCGTGTCAGGTCGCTTGGGTGACCGCCTCGATCAGCTGGTCCCGGTTCATCGTGCTGCGACCGTCGATGTCGAGGTCGCGGGCCATGTCGACGAGCTGCTCCTTGGTGGCCTCGGGCGGCACCACGGGCAGACTTGCGGCCCTCTTGGCGGCGATGAAGTCGGTGGCAAGACGCTGCTGCACGTCGGCGTCGGTGTCGCTGCGCAGCTTCGGGAACATCTCGCCTTCTTCCTCTTCGACGTGGTGGGTGATGCCGCCCTTGAGCGATTCGACGGCAGCGCCGAAGCCGGGCTGGGCCACCAGCTCGCGGACCTTGGCCAGACCGTCCCGGGCCAGCCCGTGCTCGGTCTCGGCCTCCTGCGCCGACTCGGCGTCGATCTCCTCCACGACGAGCGGGTAGACCACACCCTCCTCGAAGGCCATGTGCGCAGTCAACGACTCCTCGAGGTCGCCCACGAGGCGCTCACGCTCGGGTCCTTCGTCGGACTCAGCGAGTTGCTCGAAGAGCGCCTCGACGTGGCGGTGATCGAGCTCCAGCAGGGCAAAGGGGTCGGGCATGACAACTCTCCGTTCAGCCGGTCCGGCACGGACGACCGGTGTGCTCTACCCGGCTGGCGAGATCCCAAGCGATCGAACCACGCTCGAACGGGTGAACTTCGGTAGTCGATCTAGTTGCACGGTTGTGCTGGTTGCCCACCTTCGGATGCTCCGGCCGCGATGCGTAGGAACCGGGTGTCGCCTGCCGATCTTGTGGACGCGATGTCCGTGATCTACTTCGGCAATGGATAGCGAGCTAGCGAACGACCGCACCTACCTCGCGTGGCTTCGGACCGGGATCGCCCTCTTCGGCCTCGGATTCGTCGTCGCGAAGGTCGCCCTGATCGTGCAGCCCGACACGACCCGCCTCGAGAACAAGGACCTCTACAGCGCCGGAGGTGTCCTCATCGTCCTGAGTGGCGCCGCGCTCGTCGTGGTCGGCTATCTCCAGCATGCAACCGTCGGGCGCCTCCTGGACCGTCACACGGACGCTCCGCAGCCGCGGTGGCCACTTACGATCACCGTGAGCGCGTTTGTGGGATCTCTCGTGCTCTCGGCGTTGATCATTGTCTCGACGTAGCTGTCCACGCCACCCGTGACCACCTCACGACGCGGTCGCTGAGGAGTGGGACAAGGTGTCGGACATCACCCGACCGCCAAACGCCGGGCATCACCCGAATCAACACACTTCGCGGTGGGCCGCCAGGGTCTCGAACCCTGCACCTTGGGATTAAAAGTCCCCTGCTCTACCGGATGAGCTAGCGGCCCGCGAGGGGTGGGGGCATCGTACGGCTCGGCACGCCCGTGACCCCTTCCCTGTTCGCTCCGCCTCGGCCATGCTGGGCCGGTGAAAGCCGGACGGATCGTTCTCATCGTCATCGGCGCGCTGCTCGCCCTGCTCGGGTTCGGCCTGCTGGCCGGTGGAGCGGGCGCCCTGGTCGGTTACGCCACCCAGCGCGACGACGACGGGTTCTTCCGCACCCCCGAGGTGCGGCTGGCCACGCCCACCTACGCCATCGTGTCGGACCGCATCGACCTCGAGACCCGGCCGGGCCCCTCCGACTGGCTCATCGACCAGGGCGGGCTCGGCACGGTCAAGCTGGTCGTGGAGCCGGCCGAGGAGACGCAGGTGTTCGCCGGCATCGGACCGAGCGCGGAGGTCGCCGCCTACCTCGGGGACGTGAGCCGCGACCAGATCCGCGACATCGACCTCAACCCCGATCGGGTCCGTTACCGCCGGCGCGAGGGCGACGCCGTCCCGACCCCACCCGGTGAGCAGTCCTTCTGGGTGGCGACCAGCTCCGGCAGTGACGCCGGCAACCTCACCTGGGAGGTCGAGAGCGGCGACTGGACGGTCGTCATCATGAACGCCGACGCCAGCCCGGGCGTCGACACGGACGCGCGCCTCGGCATCAAGGTCGGCTGGTTCCTCCCGGCCACCATCGCACTGCTCGCCGGCGGTCTCGTCCTGCTGCTCGGCGGCACGGCCCTGGCCATCATCGCCGGTCGCGGCCTGGCTCGTGCCCCGGCCGAGCCGGTCACCGTGACCGGGCCCGCCCCGTTCCCGCCCCCAGCGGTCCCGGGCGCACCCGCGGCGACCGCAGCGGCGGCGGGCATCCCCGGGGTCGCCAGCGTGCCGTCGCCGGCGCCGCACTACCCGCTGACGATCACCGGCCACCTCGACGACGAGCTCAGCCGCGGGCTCTGGCTGGTGAAGTGGCTCCTGGCCATCCCCCACTACATCGTGCTGGCGTTCCTCTGGCTGGCCTTCCTCATCGTCACGATCATCGCCTTCTTCGCGATCCTCTTCACCAAGCGCTACCCCCGCTCGCTGTTCGACTTCAACGTCGGGGTGCTCCGGTGGAGCTGGCGGGTCGGCTTCTACTCGTTCAGCGCGCTCGGCACGGACCGCTACCCGCCCTTCTCGCTGAGCCCCGCCGACTACCCGGCGACGCTCGAGGTCGCCTACCCCGAGGACCTCTCGCGGGGACTGGTGCTGGTCAAGTCCTGGCTCCTCGCCATCCCCCACCTCCTCGTCGTGAGCATCTTCGGCTGGGGTTGGTGGCTCGGCTCGTGGGGCCGCGACGACGCCGGCTGGAACGGGCCGGACTGGACCTTCGCCGGCAGCTTCGGGCTCATCGGCCTGCTGGCCGTGTTCGCCGGCATCTCGCTGCTCTTCCGCGGGCGCTACCCGTCCGGGATCTTCGCGTTCGTGATGGGCATGAACCGCTGGGTGTACCGCGTCGCCGCCTACGTCATGCTGATGACCGACGAGTACCCGCCCTTCCGGATGGACCAGGGAGGGGACGAGCCCGTCGTCGCCGCTGCGCCGCCGCTCGCCGATGCCGTCGAACCCTGAGCTCGCCGGACCTCACACGGGCGCGAACGTCGCCTCTGCAGTCAGCGGCCCGTCACAGCTGACGACCCCGTCGTCCACCAGCTTCACGAGGTGGGCGAACACGCTGCGCTCGGCGGCCGGGTGCAGCTCCTTCGGCACGGCGGTGTAGAGCTCGGCCACGATGGCGGGAACGGTGCCGGTCCCCCGGTGGACGCAGGCGACCACCTGCGCCTCCCGTTCCAGCCGGTGCGCCAGGTAGGCCTCCAGGAACGGAGGGGGATCGGTCACAGGCCCGCCGTGGGTGGGCCACAGCACGGCGTCGTCCCGCCCGAGCAGCAGGCGCAGGCTGGCGAAGTAGGCCCGCATGTCCCCGTCCGGTGGAGCGATGACGGTCGTCGACCAGCCCATCACGTGATCACCCGTGAACAGCGCCCGCTCCTCAGCCAACGCGTAGGACATGTGGTTGGACGTGTGCCCCGGCGTGTGCACGGCCTCCACGGTCCAGCCCGAGCCCTCGACCACCTCGCCGTGGACGAGCCTGACGTCGGGGTCGAACGCCGTGTCGACGGCCTCCTCGGTCACCACGTCGTCCTCGGGGTCGATCGCGCCATGAGGGCCGAAGGCGAAAGTGGTGGCGCCGGTCTCGTCGGCCAGCCAGCGGGCCAGCGGGGAGTGATCGGCGTGGCAGTGGGTCACCAGGATGTGGGTCACCCGCTCGCCCTCCAGGGCAGCGGCGAGGGCGGCCTGGTGCGACTCCAGCTCCGGGCCGGGATCGACGACCGCGACCTCACCGCGGCCGATGATGTAGGTCCCCGTGCCCCGATACGTGAACATCGACGGGTTCTCGGCCACGACCCGGCGGATGAGCGGGCTGACCTGCTCGGCCTGGCCGTAGCGGACCTCGAGCGGAGGGACGAACGGGATCGCCGCCATGGCTGATCAGCTCGGCGCCCGGCGGGCGATGCGCCGCCGGCGGGCGGGTGGCTCGTGGGCAGTGAGACCGGACTCGATGACGTCGTGCCGGGGACCCCACTCGGCGAGGAAGGCCTGCACCGTCGCACAGGCGGGCAGGGCGAGGACGGCGCCGACGGGTCCGAGCATGGCGGCGCCGGCGATCGCCGCCGAGAAGGCGACGGCAGGGTGCAGCTCCAACGTCCGCGCTGTGATGCGGGGGGCGAAGAGGTAGTTCTCGATCTGCTGGTAGATGACGATGATGATGAGCACCCACAACGCCCGGATCGGGTCGTCCAACAGGGCGACCAGCACGGGCAGCACGCCGGCCAGGTAGGTCCCGATGACGGGCAGGAACTGCGAGACCAGCCCCACCCACACGCCCAAGGCGACGGGGTAGCGCAGGCCGATCAATGAGAACGCGGCGGTGTGGAAGACCGCCGACAGCAGGGCGAGCAGCGCACGGGAGTAGAGGTACCCACCGGTCTTGTCGATGGCCAGCTCCCACGCGTGGAGGACCCGCTCCTGCCGGTCCGGCCGCAGGCGGCCGCAGATGGCCCGTCTCATGCGCGGCCCGTCGGCGACCATGTAGAAGGTCAGCAGGGCGACCGTGAGCACCTGCAACAACGCGCCCAGGACGGTGGTCGTCAATGAGATCGTGCTGTTGGCGAGCGAGCCCGCCAGCTGCGCCCGGTCGATCCGGTCGATCAGCTCATCGAAGTCGAGCTCGGTGGAGAAGTTGCGGTTGACGAAGTCCTGCACCTCGGTGATCCGCGCGGGGAGGTCGTCGATGAAGTTGGCCACCTGTCGACCGATGAGCGCGCCGATGGCGCCCACGAACAGCAGCGACGCCAGCGTGATGCCGAGGAGGAACAGCGCCGTGGCCACGCCCCGGCGCCAGCCCCGCCGGGCCAGGAAGTTGACGCCCGGCTCGATGGCCAGGGAGAGGAAGAACGAGACGGCGATCAGGAACAGCAGCGTGTGGAGACGGGAGAAGAGCCACCGCCCGACCAGGGTGGCGATGAAGCCCAGCCAGAAGATGGTGATGGCCCGCAGCACCCATCTCGGCATGGTGGCGGTCTCCGCCGACGGGTCGACCCACGGTGTGGCAGACGGATCTTCGGCCTCGAGCGGGTCCACGGCAGGACCGGCAGCGGGCTCCGCCGCGGGTTCTTCGGCCACCCGCCGAGCGTAGATGGGAGGGCTCGCACGACCGGCGACCCTCAGCGGGACCAGGCCGTCCCGTAGCGGATCCGCGTCGCGCGGACGGCAGGATGGAGCCGTGGAACAGGTGCGCCAACTGGTGGCCGACGCCATCCGCGCCCGCGTGGGTGGTCCGACGGGACAGGCCCACGCCCGAGAGCTGTTCGAGTCGGAGGGGCCGCGCTGGTTCGGGCCCGATCGGGCCATCTGGCGGGTCCACGCCGACGCGTCGATCTTCGTCGGTGCGCTGCGGGCGCTCCTCCTCCAGAGCCTGCACCCGCTGGCGATGGCCGGCGTCGCCCAGCACTCGGACTTCCGGGAGGATCCGTGGGGCCGGTTGCAGCGGACAGCCCGCTTCCTGGCCGGTACCACCTACGGCACGGCCGCGCAGGCCGAGATGGCGTGCGCGACGGTCCGCCGCGTGCACGGGCGGGTCCGTGGCACCGCCCCGGACGGGCGGCCGTACGACGCCAACGATCCCCATCTGCTCCTCTGGGTCCACATCGCCGAGGTCGACAGCTTCCTCGCCGCCCACCAGCGCTTCGGAGCCCGACCGCTGGACCGGGCAGAGCAGGACCAGTACGTGTCGGACCTGGCCCGGGTCGCCCGGGAGCTCGGCGTGCCCGATCCGCCGCTCACGGTCGAGGCGCTGCGCGCCCAGCTGGCCGCTTACCGCCCGGAGCTGGCCACCACCGCCGAAGCCCGGGAGGCGGCACGCTTCTTGCTCCTGCAACCACCCGTGCCCCTGGCGGCGCGCGGCCCGTACACGGTGCTCGGAGCCACGGCCGTGTCGCTCCTGCCGTGGTGGGCGAAGGTGATGCTTCGCATCCCGCCGCTCCCCCTGACCGAGACCGTGGTCATCCGCCCGGCCGGACGGGCCCTCGTCGGCGCCATGCGCTGGGCGCTGACGGACGGTCAGCGCCCGCGTGCCGGGTCGTCGACCGAGTCGGGCACACTGGCCGGGTGAACGGCGGCATGAGCGATCAGCCGGACGACGAGCTGTCGTCGCCGCCCGACGAGGACGAGGCAGCGCCGCCGCGGCGGCCCTCATCGCTGCGGGGCGGGGTGCTCGGGGCGGCGATGCTCGGGCTGCGCGAAATCCTGGAAGGGCCCAAGAAGGAGCAGATCGTCATCCAGGCGGAAGCCCCCGGTGAGCCGCCGGACATCGACCGCCGCGGGTTCGAGGCGCCCCTGGAGGACGGGAGCCTGGCCGTCGGCCCGCCGCTCGACGACCTGAAGGACAAGGCCCACGCCACCCGCCGCTCGCACCGCCTCCGCCGCCGGTCGACCCGGCGGTCCTAGCCCCCCGCCACCTCGCCACCGATTCGATATCGATTCGGTGGAGAGGTTCTCGCGGCAGTTGGTTTCGCTGGGCGAGACGGAGCGCCGCGAGAAGGTCGTACGGCGGCCTTGAGGGCGGGAGCCAGCTCACCCCGGCCCTCGACGATCACTTGCTCGAGCCCGAGCCACTCCGCCATGAGCGCCAGCTCGCCGGCCAGGGCCTCCGCGACCGGGCCGTCCGGCACGCCGGGCTCGGTGTACGCGCCCCGCACCAGGAGCGTCGACATCGCCCGCTCGGCCTTGAGATCGAGCCGCCCGACCAGCTCGTCGCCGAGCAGGAAGGGCAGGACGTAGTAGCCGAACCGTCGCTTGGGCGCCGGGGTGTAGATCTCGATGCGGTAGTGGAAGCCGAACAGCCGCTCGACCCGCGGCCGCTCCCAGATCACCGAGTCGAACGGCGACAGGAGCGCGCAGGCCCGCACCCGCCGCGG
The DNA here is from genome assembly GCA_963769115.1 of uncultured Acidimicrobiales bacterium. Lineage (GTDB taxonomy): Bacteria > Actinomycetota > Acidimicrobiia > Acidimicrobiales > Ilumatobacteraceae > DASTFY01. Next base: position 413,897 of record CAVYKN010000020.1, on the reverse strand, counting down.
CAAGGAAGCCTCGGGGTGCACGTAGGCCTGCTCCTTCCACCCCTCCACCTGCGCCGGGACCAACTCCCCCGCCTCGACGAGCTCGGCCACCAGCGGACGGCAGCGCGGGACGTGCTGGCGGTGGTACTCCGCCAGGTCCCGCAACGTCCCGACGCCCTGCGACCGCGCCGCCAGCCGCAAGAGCGCCTTACGGGCGTCGGGCTCGCTCGGGGTCGGCGCCGAGAGGACCGACACCGGCAGCATCCGCTCGGGGAGGTCGTACAGACGGGCGAAGTCGTTGAGCCGCCGCCGGGCTGTGATCCGCCCCGTGTAGAAGAGCCACTCGAGCGCCAGCTTGGCGTGGTCCCAGTCCCACCACGCCCCCTTGGGAGCGGTGCGCTCCGACAGCTCACCGGCCACCACCGGCCCTCGCTCGGCCACCATCTCGTAGACCGTCTCGACGTAGCCGCGACGCTCCTCGCTCATCCGGGCGACGCTGGGCCACGCGTGCTCCGCCGCCCGCGCCATCTTCCAGCGGAACAGCGGCTGCTGCGCGACCGGGATGTGCGAGGCCTCGTGCCCCCAGTACTCGAACAGCTCGCCGTCAGCGGCGGCCCTGGGCAACAGGTCGCGAGGATGCGGCCCGAGCCGGGCGAAGAGGGGAAGCTCCTGGGACCGCACGAGCACGTTGACGGAGTCGATCTGGATCAGCCCGACCCGGTCGAACACCCGCCGCAGGTGGCGACGGTCGACCCGCCCCTTCGGGCGAGGATCGGTGAAGCCCTGGGCGGCGAGCGCGATCCGGCGGGCTTGCGCGAGGGAGAGCGACAGCGGCGCCGCCACGAGGGATCGCGGGATCAGTCGGCTTCGGTGATGGTCACCGAGTTGATGACGACATCGTCCCGCGGCCGATCGTTGCGGTCGGTCGGCACGCGCTGCATCTCGTCGATGACCTCCATGCCCTTCACGACCTGCCCGAAGAGCGAGTACTGCGGGGGAAGGCCCACACCGCTCTGGCCGCTCACGATGAAGAACTGGCTGCCGTTCGTGTTGGGGCCGGCGTTGGCCATGGCCACCGAACCGAGCTGGTACTGGCCCTGCTTGGGGAGCTCGTCCTCGAACTTGTAGCCCGGGCCGCCCCGCCCGGTCCCCGTGGGATCGCCGCCCTGGCACATGAAGCCGTCGATGACCCGGTGGAAGATCACGCCGTCGTAGTAGTGGTGCAGGGCGAGGAAGACGAAGTTGTTGACCGTCTTCGGAGCCTTCACCGCGTCGAGGGCGATGACGATCGTCCCGAGCGTGGTGTCGAGCGTGGCCGTGTAGCGCTTGGCCGCGTCGATGCCGTGCTCAGGGCCGTCGGCCGGGAACTGCTGGGTCTTGGCGGCGGAGCCGTCGAGAGCGGGGAAGGGGTGGGGCATAGGGCGGCGACCCTACCGGCCGCCGACGCTCAGGACGCAGCCAGCCAGACGTCAGCCGGACCGGACGTCAGCCGCCGACGCTCGACGCCCAGTTGGCGATGAGCAGGTCGGACTGGCGCGCCGCAGCGGCCAGCGCCTGGGTGACGTCCGCCCGCCCGACGAGGATCGACTCGACGGCGTTCGCGGTGAGGATCCGCACCTCACGCTGCGGGCCCAGCACCGGCCCGGCCTCGACCGGGGTGTCGGCGGCCGCCAGCAGCTGGTCGTACCCGACCTCGAAGCGCGGATCCGACGCGTAGACGTCCTTGATGGGCGCCAGCTCGGTGGCGCTCTGCCGCACGGGGACGTACCCGGTGTCGGCCGCCCATTGCGACTGCTGCTCGGGCGCCACGAGGAACTTGATGTAGTCCCACGCCGCCGCGGTCTCGGCATCACCCTTGCCGATCGGCAGCCACAGCGACGCCCCGCCCACGAGCACGCCCGGGTTCACGGTCGGACCGGGCATCGGTCCGATGCCGACGTCGGCCGAGGTGACCGGATAGCCGCCGGCATCGAGGATGCTCAGCACCGAGCCGAGCGCGGCGGTCGTGTGGATCGTCATGCCCGCCGCCGCTTCCTTGTCGACCAGCTTCAGCAGGTTGTCGGGAAGCGACGTGTTGGGACCGACGTCGACGGCCAGCCCGTCGACGACCATCTGCTGCAGGAAGGTCATCAGCTCGACCCCGGCGGTGCCCGCGAACAGCACGTTCGTGGCCGGTGCCGCCCGGCCGTTCTCGTTGTTGGCGTAGAGCTCGCCGGCCTTGGCCAGCCACTGCTCGAGGAACCAGCCCCCGCCACCGTCGATGCTGTGGTCGAGCGCCAGCCCGTACTTCACGGCACCGCTCTGCACGAGCTTCTCGCTGGCCGAGCGCAGCTCCTCGAGGCTGGTCGGCGGATCGTCGGGATCGAGGCCGGCCTGCTCGAAGGCGACGCGGTTGTAGTACAGGACAGGGTTCGAGAGGTTGAAGGGCATGCCCTGCAACGCGCCCCGCAGCGTGTAGTAGGCGGTGGCGCGGGGGACGAAGTCCGACAGGTCGTAGTCCTCGGCGTTGATGCAGGACTGGATCGGGACGACGGTGTTGGAGTCGGCCAGGAGTTGCAGCGTGTACTCCGGCATCTGCACGAGCGTCGGCCGGTCGTTCGGGCGACGACGTCTTGTACTTCTCGATGCTCTGCTCGTAGCCGCCCTGGTTGATGAGGGCCACCCGCACCTTGGACTGCGACGCGTTGTAGGCGTTGGTGAGCTTGGCCAGGGCCTCCTCGTTGGCCGCGGTCATGGCGTGCCAGAACGTGATCGGGACGGGACCCGTCGCGGCGTCCAGCGCCTCGACGGGGCAGGGCGGGAGATCCTCCTCCGGGACCGCCGTCGTCGTGGGGATCGTGGCCGGCGTGTCACCGGTGTCCGGCGGCGCCACCGTCGGGACGGTCGCGCCGCCGATCTCCAGGATCGACTTCCCGTTGCCGCACGCGGCCGTCACGGCGCAGAGTCCGGCCACGAGCACCAGGCCCGAGCGGCGCCGCCGGCCCCTGCTCATCCCTTCACCGCGCCGGCGGTCGAGACCGCGGATGAGCTGGCGCTGGAACACGATGAGCACGATCACGATCGGCACCGCGGCGATGACGGTCCCCGCGGTGATGAGCGTGAGCCGGTCCGGGTTGGCGCTCGACAACGACCGCAGGCCGATCTGCACCGTCCGGTAGTCGGGATCGTTGGTGATGCGCTGCGGCCACAGGTACTGGTTCCACGCCCCCAGGAACGAGAAGAGCGCCAGCGCGCCGAGCGTCGGCCGCGCCAGGGGCGCCGCCACCTCGCGGAGGAAGCCGAAGTGGCCGAGGCCGTCGAGCGCCGCCGCCTCCCGCAGGTCCTTGGGGACGGTGAGGAACACCTGACGGAGCAGGAACACCCCGAAGGCCGCGGCCAGGAAGGGGACGATCAGACCCTGGTACGAGTCGGTCCACCCGAGCGACTTGATGGTGTCGGTGTTGGCCAGGATCGTGACCTCCGCCGGCACCAGCAGCGTGGCCAGCACGACGTAGAAGAGGAAGCCCCGTAGCGGGAAGCGCATGAACGAGAACGCGTAGGCGGCCAGCAGCGAGGTGATCAGCGTGCCGACGGTGATGAGGATCGAGACGACGGCGCTGTTGAAGAGGTAGCGGTCCAGGTTCCCCTGCTCCCACGCGTCCTTCAGCGTCTGCAGGGTGAGGTCGACGGGGAGGAGCGCGCGGGGGTAGTCGAAGATCGCCGTGCCGGGCTTGAGGGAGAAGAGCACCGTGACGTAGATCGGGAACAGCACCAGGATCGCCACGACCGTGAGCACCAGATACCGGACCCACTGGCGCGATCCGCTCACGCGGTCGAGTGCCGACTTGGGCGCGTCAGCCATAGTGCACCCGGCGCTCGAGGCCGCGGAACTGGATGAGCGAGACCACGAGCATGATCAGGAACAGCAGGACGGCCACGGTGGCCTGCAGCCCGTTGTCGAAGGCGATGACCGAGTTCCGGCCGTAGATCAGATAGGTGACCGTGGTCGTGGCATCGCCCTGCGGTCCCCCGCCGGTCAGGATGTCGATCTCGGCGTACGTCTGCAGCGCCCGCACGGTGAGCACGACGACGGCGAAGAGGATCGTCGGGCCGAGGAGCGGCACGGTGACGTTCGTGAACCTCCGCCAGCCACCGGCACCGTCCACGAACGCGCTCTCGTAGAGGTCGCGGGGGATGCCCTGCAGGCCGGCCGTCATGATGATGAACGTGAACCCGGCGTTGGCCCAGATGCTGACGATGCCGAGCGCGGGCAGCGCCCAGGTCGGATCCTGCAGGAGGCCGGGCTCCTTCAAGATCTCGAAGGGCAGGATGTTGGTGAGCACGCCGATCTGCGGCTGCAGCAGGACGAGCCAGATCAGCGAGGCCACGGCGACGGACGTGGCGACCGTCGACGAATACACCGTGCGGAAGAAGCGCATCCCCCGCAGGTGCTTGTCGGCCAGCACGGCGAGGCCGAGCCCGATCACCAGGCCGGCCGGCACGGTGATGAGCGCGAAGAGGAAGGTGACGCCGAGGGAGTGGCGGAACTCGTTGGACTGCAACACGTCCCAGTACTGCTGCGCGCCGACGTACGTCTTCTCCCCGCCGAACCCGCCACCCCGGTAGAACCCCAGCCAGATCGTCCGCCCGAGCGGGTAGAACACGAACACGCCCAGGAGGACGAGCGCGGGCAGCAGGAACAGGAAGGCCAGCAGCGCCTCCCTCGTCCTGCTGCGGCTCATTGGTGCGCCATCCCAGGACGTAACCGGGTCACAGCCGACCGGCGTCGAGGAGCACCAATGAGCCGTCCGCCGCTTTGCGGCGAACACAACACCGTGACATGGAGCTCGCTCCGCTCGCTCATACCTCGACCCGCTTCCCGGTGTCCACCTCGAAGTGCTGCCGGTGGCGGGGCTCGGCGTCGATGAACACCGCCTCGCCCTCGCGCGGGCCGTCCACCTCGCTGGTGCGGGCCACCACGCGCACCTCGTTGGGGAGCACGCAGGTGATGAGCCGCTCGTAGCCGAGGGCCTCCACCAGCGCCACCCGGGCGGTCAGCGGACCCTCACGGTCGAGCCGGATGTGCTCGGGCCGCACCCCCACCAGATGCTGGCCGGGCTCCAGCATCCCCGGCTGGAACACGTTCATCGGGGGCGTGCCGAGGAACTGGGCGACGAACAGGCTGGCCGGCCGGTCGTACACCTCCTGCGGCGGACCGACCTGCTCCAGCAGGCCCCGCTGCATGACGGCGACCCGGGTGCCCATGGTCATGGCCTCCACCTGGTCGTGCGTGACGTAGATGAACGTCCCCTCGACCCGCTGGTGGAGGGCGATGAGCTCGGCCCGGGTCTCGCCCCGCAGCTTGGCGTCCAGGTTCGAGAGTGGCTCGTCCATGAGGAAGACGGCAGGGTTGCGGACGATGGCCCGCGCCAGGGCCACCCGCTGGCGCTGGCCGCCCGAGAGCGCCCCGGGCTTGCGCGACATCAGCTCGCTCAATCCGAGGAGCTGAGCGGCGTCACGGGCCGCGTGCCCCCGCTCCCGGACCCCGATGCCGCGGGCCTTGAGCGGGAACTCGATGTTGGCCTGCACGGTCTTGTGCGGATACAGCGCGTAGCTCTGGAACACCATGGCGATGTCTCGCTGCTTCGGAGCGACGTCGTTGACGAGTTGCTCGCCGATCCAGATCTCGCCCTCGGTCGGATCCTCCAGCCCCGCGATCATCCGCAGCAGGGTCGACTTGCCGCATCCGGACGGTCCGAGCAGGACCATGAACTCCCGGTCGCCGATGTCGAGCACGACGTTGTCGACCGCCGTGACCTCCCCGAAGCGCTTGGACACGTTGGAGAGCCGCACCCCTGCCACGACGAGACAACGTAGGTCAACCTCCGCCGACACGCGTGCGACACCGCGTACGCTCCACGCCCATGGCCAGCCTCCCCCCGCCCTCGCCCTCCGCGGCGCCGGGGCTCGAGCCGGCCGAGGGGCACGACACGTCCGCCGGCACAGCCGTCGACTCCCCCGTCGGCACCCCCGTCGATCTGGACCGCATCGCGCAGGACCTGGCGGACGTGGAGGTGGCCCTCGTCCGCCTCGACGAGGGGACCTACTGGACGTGCGAGGTGACGGGCGAACCGTTGCCCGACGACCTGCTCGCCGCCGATCCCGTCGCCCGGCGTCGGGCGCCGGCGGACGGGGCCGCGCCGGCGACGGCACCGGTGCCTTCGGGCAGCACGACGACCACGTGGTGAACCGCCGGGGGCTGGCTCTCGGTACGGCAGCCGTCGCGGCGGCCGCCGCCGCGGTGGCGGCCGCCGCCGCCGCCACCGTCGCCACCGATCCCCATCGACGCGCCCGTGTCTCCCGGTCGGCGCGGGTGTGGCGACTGAGCGCACGGCGCGGTGCGGACTGGACGGCCAACCAGGTCCGCCGGGCCGGAGCGTCCGACGAGCGGCGGGCCGAGCTCGACGCCCGCTTCGTCATCCGCACCGCGGAGGACGCGGCTCGCGAGCTCGGCCAGATGAAGGGCGCGCTCATGAAGATCGGGCAGCTGCTCGGCTTCATCCTCGAGGGACTGCCCGAGGAAGCTCAACGGGCGCTGGCCACGCTGCAGGCGGACGCGCCGCCGATGGCCCCGAGCCTGGCCGCGGACGTCGTCCGGCAGGAGCTGGGTGACGACCCCGAGCGCATCTTCCGACACTGGGAGCCGGAACCGGTGGCCGCGGCGAGCGTCGGGCAGGTCCACCGGGCGGTGCTGCCGGACGGCCGGAAGGTCGCCGTCAAGGTCCAGTACCCGGGCGTCGACACCGCCATCCTCGCCGACCTCGACAACGCCGAGGTCCTGTACGGCCTGTTCTCGGCCTTCGCGCTCAAGGGGCTCGACGTGCACGCGCTCGTGGACGAGCTGCGGATGCGCATGGGCGACGAGCTCGACTACCGCATCGAGGCCGCCAACCAGACCGAGTTCGTGGAGCGCTACGCCGGCCACCCCTTCATCGCCGTGCCTGCGGTGATCGAGGCCTGCTCGACGCAGCGGGTGCTCACCACGGACTGGGTCGAGGGACGCCCGTGGGCCGACTTCCTGTCCACCGCCGACGGCGCCGCCCGTCAGCGCGCCGGGGAGATCATCTTCCGCTTCGCGCAGGGCTCGGTCCACCGGCACGGGGTTTTCAACGGCGATCCCCACCCGGGCAACTACCGCTTCCTCCCCGACGGCCGGATCGCGTTCTTGGACTTCGGGCTCGTGAAGCGGTGGACGCCGGGCGAGTGGGAGCGGCTGGTGCCGTGCCTCGACGCCATCCTCGACATCGACCCCGACCGGCTGCTCGGCGCCATGGAGGACGTGGAGTTCCTCGCGCCCGGGCACGGGCTGGAGGCGCAGGCGGTGTTCGACTACGTCAGCCTCCCCTACCGCCCCTACCTCACCGAGCGGTTCGCCTTCAGCCGGGAGTTCGTGGCCGACACCGTCCAGCGGATCGCCGACGTGCGCGGCCCCCATGCGGACGTGGTGGCCAAGCTCAACCTGCCCGCCAGCTTCGTCATCCTCGACCGCGTGGTCTGGGGCGTGTCCGCCCTGCTCGGCAAGCTGGAGGCGGAGGGGCCGTGGCGCGGGATCCTGGACGAGTATCGGGCCGGCGGGGCACCGTGCACGCCCCTCGGCGAGGAGGACGCCACCTGGCGGGCTCGATAGATTGTCGAGTGCAAACAAGTGGGTCGCGCCGGAGGGCGCGGGCAGGAGGGGTCCCGAGATCCATGGCTGATCCGTACAAGGCCAGGGCGCCGTTCGCACCGTGGGACCGGCGCGAGCTGCCCGGGCTGTTCGACGTCGAGGAGTCGGCGCGCCGGGTCGGCAACTACAAGTGGTCCGAGATGAGGCTGTTCGAGGCGCTCGGCGGCTGGGTGGCGACCGTCCCCGAGCTGGACGTGAAGATGCGTCTCGGCACCCACTGCTACAAGCACGCGTGGCACGCCGAGCTGTGGCACAAGCGCCTCCCCGAACTGCGGGAGATGAACCCCGACCGCATGACGAAGCCGGCCAACGAGGCCATGGAGCGCTTCGTCGAGGCGCTGACCGAACCCGAGGCCCCCGAGCTCACGCTGGAGAAGCTGGTCGGCGTCTACCGGGTCTTCATCCCCCGCTTCGTCGCCGCCTACACGTTCCACCTCAACGCCACCAGCGAGATCACGGACGCGCCGACCATCCGCTCGCTCAAGTTCATCCTCCAAGACGAGCACGACGACTGGCGCGACGGCGAGATGATGATCCAGTCGCTCCTGCAGACCGAGGACGACGTGGCGCGTGCCACTGCGCACCAGGCCCGGCTGGAGGCCATCATGGTGGAGGCCGGAGGCATCACCGGCCCGGGCACGATCGGTGCCGGCGAACCATCCGACACAGCAGTGAGCACGGCGGTCTGACCGACCGAGGAGGTTCCAACATGCGACGTTTCTTCCCCGTCGAAGAGCTCGCTCGGGACGAGCGGTTCAACCGCATCACCATGCGGGACCGCATGGCCGACCCTCGCACGGCGATGATCGGCCGGAAGGACGGGTCACGGCCCTCCTCGAACCGCATCGTCCCCTCGCGCCCCGACGCCTCGGACGCGGCCAGGGCCCTCATGCACGGCATCTTCGTGGGCGAGATCCAGGCCCTCGAGGGGGCAGGCCGGACCTGCTTCGACTTCACGACGGACGAGGCCCCGTTCGCCCTCAAGCTCGACATGGCCCGTCAGTGCTGGGACGAGGCCCGCCACGTGGAGATCAGCGTGAAGCTGGCGGACTGGATGGGCAGCGAGATCGGCCAGTACGCCGAGAACACCGTGCTGTTCGAGGCCGCCTGCAGCGCGGATCCGGTCCTGCGGCTGGCCGGCGTCAACCGGGCGCTCGAAGGACTGGCCATCGACGTCTTCACCACCATGAAGGAGTTCGGCGACGTCGCCGGCGACCCGTACCTCGAGTTCTGCGAGGACTGGATGCTGGCCGACGAGGTCACCCACGTGAAGATGGGCTCCGACTGGCTCCGGAAGGTGACCGAGGGCGACCCCGAGCGCCGGGCCAAGGCTCTGGAGTTCCAGGGCGTCGTGGACAAGCTGTTCTCGTACGGTGGGTCCCGGTCGGAATCCGACGAATCGCCCATCGGGCTGGCCCGCCGGTTCCGCGAGCTGGCCGGGTTCAGCGACGACGAGATCGACGAGATCGCCGAGGTGTCCATGGCCGCCCTCGGCGAGCGCAAGGAGCAGGCCGCCCGGCTCCAGGCCGAGGCCGCCGCCCAGTTCGCCAGCGCCTGACCCGGATCAGGCTGAATGAGCTGGGCCGGCCGGGACCAGGCTGACTAGGTTCGAGGACATGGCCGTCACCGTCGTCCCGGATCAGTTCGCGATGGTCCTGTTCGACGCGGGCGCCATCAGGACGTGCGCCGAGGCCCTGCTCGACCGCCTCGGAATGGCCGATCGCAACCTGCAGATCGAGGTCGACGAAACCACGCCGATCGCCCGGGTGCAGAGCGAGCTGGGCGACCCCATCGTGGTGCGGGCCGAGAGTGGCGCCTTCGAGGACACCCGGCGGCCCCGCCAGCTGTCCGAGGTCGCCGTCAACACCGCCCTCGGGCGCACGCTCCTGCGCATCCGAGACCGGTTGTCGGGCACGTTCGACGACGCGCCGCCCGACACCGAGCTGACCCTGGCCCAGGTGGCCGCGTGGGACACGTACGCGGTGGGTCGGCTGGCCAGGCTCGGCTACCCGGTGCACCAGCCCCGGTGGATCTACAACTTCCGGAACCGGCACGGCTTCACCGACCACGCCGACGACGCGTTCGCCCGCATCTGGGAGGCCGACGACCTCTCGTGGGAGGACCTGTCCGCGCTGTCCGACCGCGCCGCGGACACCGCTGCCGCTGTCTGACCCGAGGGTCCGTCCGTGAGAGCGCGCCGGGCCGCCGTGAACGGTGTCGAGCTCGACCTGCTGGAGTCCGGCGACCCTGACGCGCCACCGGTCATCCTCGCGCACGGCTTCCCCGAGACCTCATGGTCCTGGCGGCATCAGCTCCCTGTGCTGGCCGATGCGGGCTTCCACGCCATCGCCCCCGACCAGCGCGGTTACGCCGGCTCCTCCCGTCCCGAGCGCGTCGACGACTACGGCATCGCGTCGCTCTGCGGTGACCTGATCGCCCTCCTCGACGAGGCGGGGCACGAGCAGGCGGTGTTCGTCGGCCACGACTGGGGCGCGCTCATCGTGTGGGACCTCGCCCGCCTCCACCCCGAGCGCGTGCGGGCGGTGGTCGGCGTGAGCGTGCCGTACACGTTCTGGCCCGGCCGCCCCGTCGAGGTCCTCCGGCTGCTCATGGGCGACCGCTTCTTCTACATCCTCTACTTCCAGCCCGTCGGCCCGGCCGAGGCCGAGCTGGAGGCCGACCCGCGCCTGACGATGGCCAAGGTGCTCTGGGGCGCGTCCGGCGAGGGCTTCAGCCCCCCGACCGAGCTCCCTCCCGCCGAGGGCACGGGCTTCCTCTCCCGGGCTGCGGAGCCGCCGCCGCTGCCGTGGTCCTGGCTGAGCGAGGACGATCTCGGCCGCTACGCCGCGGCCTTCGAGCAGTCCGGCTTCTTCGGGCCGATCAGCTACTACCGCAACCTGGACGCCAACTACGACCTGCTGGCCGATCGTCCGCCATCGCTCCTCACCATGCCCAGCTGTCACATCTCGGGCGACAAGGACCTGGTCCTGCTGATGGCCGCCGGGGCCGACGAACGGATGGCGGCCGAGCTTCCCGGCTACCGGGGCCAGACGTTGCTCCCGGGCGTCGGCCACTGGACGCAACAGGAAGCGCCCGATGCGTTCAACGCCGCGCTCCTGACCTTCCTGAACGCGCTCGACTAGCGCCCGCGAGCGCCCGGGAGCCTCAGCCCAGCTCGTCGAGACGGCGGTGCAGGAACCGGGCCTCCGGTCCGGTGGGGGCGAGGGCCAGCGCCCGCTCGTAGGCCACGCGCGCCTCGGCCGGACGGTCGAGCCGGCGCAGCAGGTCGGCCCTGGTCGAGTGCAGGAGGAGGTGGTCGTCCAGCGTTCCTTCGGCAGCGACCTGGTCGACGAGGGCCAGGCCGACGGCCGGCCCGTCGGCCATCGCGATCGCCACGGCCCGGTTCAGCGACACGACGGGCGACGGCGCGATCCGGGCCAGCAGGCCGTACAACCCGGCAATGTCGACCCAGTCCGTCTCCTCGGCCGATGGCGCGGTGGCGTGAGCGGCGGCGATCGCCGCCTCGAGCTGGTACGGGCCGATGCGCCGCTGCGCGAGTGCCCGCTCCAGGCGCTCGGTGCCGAGGCGGATCTGGCGCTCGATCCCACAGATCACGGTCCTGGTCGGCCAGGAGCACGAGCTCGCCCTCGGCGTCGACGCGCGCCTGGCGTCGGGCGTCGTGCAGCAGCATGAGGGCCAGGAGCCCGTCGACCTCGGGCTCGTCCGGCACGAGGCGGCTCAACACCCGGGCCAGGCGGATGGCCTCGGCGCACAGGTCTCGCCGGATGAGTTGGTCGCCGGCCGTGGCCCGATACCCCTCGTTGAAGACGAGGTACAGGACGTGGAGCACCGCATCCAGGCGCTCGGCTCGTTGGGATTCCTCCGGCACCGCGAAGGGGATGCCGGCGGCGAGGATCTTCCGCTTGGCCCGCACCAGCCGCTGGGCCATGGTCGCCTCGGGCACGAGGAAGGCGCGCGCGATCTCACCCGTCGTCAGCCCTCCCGACGTGCGCAGGGTGAGCGCCACCTGCGCGTCCGGCGAGAGCGCGGGATGGCAGCAGGTGAAGATCAGGCGGAGCTGGTCGTCAGAGATGGCGTCCATGTCGAGCGCTTCCATGATCTCGGCCGGGTCGGAGGCGGCCTCGGGCGTCACGACCTCGCGACGGGTGGCGGCCTCCTCCTTCGGGCCCCTCCGGGCCTCCCGCCGAGCGCGGTCGAGTGCTCGGCGGCGGGCGACGGTGAGGAGCCAGGCGACCGGGTTCTCCGGCTCGCCATCGCGAGGCCATCGCTCGAGGGCGACGACGATGGCCTCTTGCAGCGCGTCCTCCGCGGCATCGAAGTCGCGCAGCATCCGGATGAGCGGCCCGAGGACCTGCCCGGCGTGCGCGCGGTACAGGCCCTCGAGCCGTTCGTCCGGCAGAGGGCCCTCACCCAGGGCCGGCAGCCATGTCCGTGCCCAGCTCCATGACGGGCCGCACCTCCACCGAGCCGGCGTGGGCACCCGGGATGCGGGCGGCCAGTTCGATCGCGCGGTCGAGGTCCTTGCAGTCGACGAGGTAGTACCCGCCGAGGACCTCCTTGGTCTCCGCGAACGGGCCGTCTGTCGAGGCCGTCCTTCCACCCCGGACCCGCACGGTCGTGGCCGTCTCGACACCCTGCAGCGGCTCGCCGCTGAGCAGCTCGCCGCTCTCCACGATGCTCTGGGTGAAGGTGTAGTAGTCGGTCATCATCTTCTCGCCCTCCTCGGGGGTCATCGAGGCCGCGAGCGAGGGATCGCCGTAGATGAGGAGCATGTAACGCATGGGGTGCATTTCCTTCCTTGTCGGTGGACGTGTCGTCCCTCAGATGACGAACGGGGCGGTCGTCGATCGACAGATCGACACGATCCCGCTCAGATCAAGTCGTGGGCGCTCGGGCCGTCCCACAGGTCGATCTCGGGCGGCGCGCTCAGCAGACCGCGGCAGGACTCCGCCATCTCCACCATGGCGGGCGAGTCGAAGTGGGTCCGCTGCGCCTCGGGGCTGTCCCACTTCTGGATCAGCAGATAGCGACCCGGCGTGGTCACGGATGCGCACAGGTCGACGTTGCGGCAGGCAGTTTCCATGCGCGTCAGCACGACGTACTTCGACAGCACCCCGATGAGGGTCGCCGGGTCGGCGGCATCGAAGCGCATGGTGACGATCGTGAGCTCGACCTCGTCTGACATCACGGCGATGCTGCCACGCTGGGGAGGACGGGTGGGCCGGCCGACCACAGGCGCTCGGAAGATGGACCGTGGAGGGGGTTGACCGCGCCGGTATCGTGAAGCAGTCCCAATCCGCTGACCTGCCGGCCGGTGCCCGGATCCCGGCCCGGCCGCCCTTGCGAGGAGCACGTCTTGGCCAAGGAGCGCGTCGAGCGAGACGAAGAAGATCTCGTTCGCCTCTACCTGACCGATATCGGTCAGTACCCGCTGTTGACCAAAGATGACGAGGTCCGCCTGGCCAAGGCCATCGAGTTCGGTAAGGCCGCGGCCGAGGACATGGCGAAGGGCGGCAAGGACGTCACTGCAGCCCGCAAGCGCGAGCTGCGGCGCACGGCGCGTGAAGGCGAGGACGCCGAGCGCACCTTCGTCCAGTCGAACCTGCGGCTCGTCGTCTCGATCGCCAAGAAGTACCAGGCCTCGGGCCTCCCGCTGCTGGATCTGATCCAGGAGGGGAACCTCGGCCTGATGCACGCCGTCGAGAAGTTCGACTGGCGCAAGGGCTTCAAGTTCTCCACCTACGCCACGTGGTGGATCCGCCAGGCCATCACCCGGGGCATCGCCAACACCGGGCGCACCATCCGCCTGCCCGTCCACGCCGGCGACACGCTGGCCCGGCTGCAGAAGGCCCGCGCCCGCCTGGAACTGAAGTACGGCCGGCCGGCCACGCTGTCGGAGCTGGCGGCCGAGGTCGAGATGCCCGAGGACAAGGTCACCGAGGCGCTGCGCTTCGCGGCCGAGCCGCTCTCGCTGTCCGAGCCCCTGCGCGAGGACGGCGATGCCGAGCTCGGCGACGTGGTCGAGGACCGCTCGGCCGAGTCCCCGTTCGAGGTGGCGGCCACGGCGCTGCTGCCCGACGAGATCAACCGGTTGCTGGCCCCGCTGGACGAGCGCGAGCGCGAGATCCTGAAGCTGCGCTTCGGGCTCGACCGCGGCGAGCCGCGGACGTTGGAAGAGGTCGGGGAGCACTTCAACCTGACCCGTGAGCGCATCCGCCAGATCGAGGCCCGCGCCATGTCCAAGCTGCGCCACCCCTCGAGCGACACCGGCGCTCGCGACCTGCTGGCCGTCTGACCGGGCCGTCCCCGGACGGCGCATGACCCCAGACGCTCACCCGGGGCGGGTGGCCGAGCTCACGATCGCGCTCTCGCTGGCGACCGACCTGGGCACGGGGCAACCGATGGAGCACGGCCTGCGGACGTGCTGGCTGTCGCTCGCCGTGGCGCGGGCTCTCGGCCTGGACGACGACACCCGGTCGTGCGTGTACTACGTGGCGCTGCTGCGGTTCGTGGGCTGCACCTCGGACGCGTCGGAGATCGCCGCGCTGGCGGGCGGTGACGACGTGGCGTTCAACGCGGCGATGGCACCGGTGTTGATGGCCCAGCCCGGCGAGGGGCTGCGCCACTTCGTGCGCCACCTGGGCGAGGACCAGCCGGCGCCGCGTCGGGTGGGGCTGGTGGCCCGGGCGCTCGCCGACCCTGGCCTGGACGCTCGTAGCTCCTCCGGCCATTGCGAGGTGGCGGCGCGGTTGGCCCGCCGGCTCGGGTTGGACGACACCGGTCTGCGACGCGCTCGCCCACGCCTTCGAACGGTGGGACGGCAAGGGACACCCCGCCGGTCTGGCCGGCGAGGAGGTACCGGTGGCCGTCCGGATCGTCGCCGCCGCCCGCGACGCCGAGCTGTTCGGCCGCGGGCCGGCTGGCCGGCGGCCGTCGAGGTGCTCTCACGCCGGCGCGGCCACGGGTACGACCCTGCGGTCGTCGACGCGTTCGCTGGACGGCGGGCAGCGGCTGGCTGGCCGAGCTCGGCGACGATCCGTGCGCCCAGGTGCTCGACGCTGAGCCGGCACCGGTGCGCACGATCGCCGCCGGACGAGCTCGACGCCGCGCTTGAGCGCGATCGCCGACTTCACCGACCTCAAGTCGCCGTGGTTCCGCGGGCACTCGGCCGGCGTGTCCCGTCTCGCCGTGGCGGCGGCCGAAGCCGCCGGTCTGTCCGCCGGCCGACGCAGCGACGGTGCGGCCGGGCGGCGCTGGTGCACGACGTCGGACAGGTCGGGATCCCGAGCGGGGTCTGGGACCGCCCGGCCCGCTCACCACCGAGCAGTGGGAGCGCGTGCGGCTGCACCCTTACCTGAGCGAGCGCGTCCTCGGCCGGTGCGCGTCCACGGCGCCGTTCGCGACCTCGCCGGCGCACCACCACGAGCGGGCGGACGGCTCCGGCTACCACCGTGGCCTCAGCGACGACCACCTCGACGTCGGGTCGCGGCTGCTCGCGGCCGCCGACGCGTACCACGCCATGACCGAGGCCCGCCCGCACCGGCCCGCGCTCCCGCCCGCCGATGCCGCCGCCGCTGCTCCGCGAGCGAGGTCGATGCCGGGCGGTTCGGGCGCGCCGAGGTGGACGCCGTGCTCGCCGCCGCCGGTCACGCCGCCGCTCGGCGCAGCGCGGGCACCCGGTCGGGCTCACCAACCGCGAGGTCGAGGTGCTGCGGCTCATCGCCCGCGGCTACGCGAACAAGCAGGTGGCGCGCCGAGCTCGGCATCGCCCCCAAGACGGTCGGGCACCACGTCGAGCACATCTACGCCAAGGCCGGCGTCACCACCCGGGCCGGGGCAACCCTCTTCGCCCTGGAGGAGGGCCTGCTCGCCCGCTGACCGCGGCCCGGACCGTGCCGTCGATGGGGTGAACGCCCGATTGCCGTGGCGGGCCCTCCGCGCTCATCATCGAGGTGCGGCTCGGTCCGCCCGGCCGGACCGGTCGCCGCAGAGGAGGCCGACGATGACCACGAAGCCCGAGACGACGACAGGTCGCTTCGACGTGCGCTCGACGGACGGCACCTCGATCGCCGTCTGGCCGGAAGGTCGGGGCCGGCCGTTCGTGCTGGTCCACGGCTCGATCGCCGACCACACGACGTTCGAACCGTTCGTGGCGTGCCCTGCGCGATCGGTTCACCACGTTCTCGCTGGACCGGCGGGGCTTCGGCGCCAGCGGAGACGCTCCCGGGTACGCCATCGAACGCGACTTCGAGGACGTTGCGGCGGTCGTCGACGAGGTGGCCGAGCGCACCGGCGGACCGGTCGCGCTCTGGGGTCACTCCTACGGAGCCAACTGCGCGATGGGCGCCGCCACCCTGACCAGCAACGTCTCGCCACCTCGTGCTCTACGAACCGAGCCTCGGCCTTCCTTACCCGCCCGGCGCCATCGAGCGCATCGAGGCGGCCCTGGCGGCCGACGACCCCGACACGGCCATCGACATCGTGCTGGTGGAGCTCCTCGAGCTGAGCGACGAGGAGATGGACGGGTACCGCGCCAGCCCGCTGTGGCCCACGCGCCTCGGCGGCCGCCGGCACGATCCCGCGGGAGTGCCGAGCCGAGGAGGACTGGGTGTACGAGCCAGGGCAGTTCGACGCCATCGGCGCGGCGACGCTCTTCCTGACCGGGTCCGAGAGCGTGCCCGACGTGAGGGTGGCGACCGACTCGGGCCGTGGAAGCGATCCCCGGCGCCGAGGTCCAGCGTCCTGCGAGGGCCACGAGCACTTCGCCCACAAGACGGATCCCGCGATGGTCGCGGACCTCGTCAGCCGCTTCGTCACGCGCTGACGGCGGCTCCGGTCAGCTCCCGCGCCACCAGGTAGGCCAGCGTCAGACCGCGGCTGAGCGCCATCCCGCTGTTGTACCCGGTGCCGAACGTGGTCGTCGCCGCGCACGAGCCGACCGCGAACAGCCCAGGGATGGCGGCGCCGGCCGGATCGAGCACGTGTCCGTCAGCGTCGATGTGGACGCCGCTGGAACCGATGCCGGTGCCGACCAGAAGAAGGCGGAGGCCGTAGAAGGGAGGCTCGCTGATCGGACCCAGTACCGGACTGGGTCGGTGGCCCGGATCACCGGAGAAGCGGTTCACGAACTCGACCGTCCCCCGCCCGAACGCCGGATCCTCACCGCGGGCCGCGTGCTCGTTGAACGAGGCTGCCGTGGCCTCGAGCTGCCCGCCGTCGATGCCGAGCGCGTCGCCGAGGTCGCGGAGGGTCGACGCCGTCACCACGCCGCTCGGATAGCGACCGCCGGGCGGCGTCGAGCCGAGCCCGTACTTCCGGTGGTGCTGCTCGTCGAGGATCAGGAAGAACGGGAGGTGCGGGTCGTCCTCGGCCAGTGCCTTCGGGACGAGGTCGACCCAGTACGAGTCGTTGCAGAATCGACGACCGGCGCGATCGACGATCATGGCGTGGGGCATGGCGTACTCGGGCCCGTTCTCCACGCTGCCGTCGTCGGCACGCCACCCGGGCACCATCGGCACGCAGCGGGGCGGGATCCTGGCCACGGCGGCGCCCACGCCGCGGGCCAGCCTGATGCCGTCCCCGCGGACCGTGGCCGGTGCCAGGCTCCCGAACGTCTCCGGGTCCAGGCCGAGCAGCTCCTGGACGAGGTCGGGATCCCAGTCGTACGTGCTGGTCGCCAGCACGACGGGACCTCGGTGGGTCACCCGGCCATCGGGTCCCTCCGCCTCGAGCCCGATCACGCGGCCGGCGTCCTCTCGCAGCAGCGCCGTGGCGCGGGTGGACAGCAGGAGCTCGACGGTCGGCTCCTCGAGCAGACGACGGAAGAACGACGCCACGACGCCGGTGCCGAGGGTCAGCGTGTCCTGCGCCGGTCCGTCGGTGGTCGCCAGGTGGCGGCGCCCCTCCTCGAACATGTCGGCGTAGGTCGTGCCCATGCGGAAGTACGGGCTGACGAGCAGGCGGTCCCTCCACGGCCCGAGCGTGGTGGCGTCGACGGGCTCGGTCGTCAGGTACCGGCCTGACGCGAGCGCACCGTCCACCTCGGCGTGGTAATCGGCGAGGCCGCGGATCAACGCCCAGCGGATGGCGCCGACCTGCTCCCAGTGCTCGACGGCGACGGGAGCGGTCGTGACGAACCTTCGCATGGCCGTCTCGTCGAGCAGCGTCGGGTCCACGTGGGCGATGCCGCGCACGTACTGCTCGGTCGCGGTCAGATCGTCGTCGATCCCCTCGCGGGCGGCCACGTGGTTCGCGCCGACCCAGACCTGACCTCCCGAATACGCAGCGGCGCCCCCCACCTTGTCGGCGGCCTCGAGGAGCACCACCCGCCGCCCGCCCAGGGCCACGCCGAGGGCCGTGGCCAGACCGGACAGGCCGGCCCCGACGACGATGACCGGCTCAGCCTCGGCCATGGTCCCGCCCGCCGCTGCCCGGTCCGGGAGGCGTCACGATGAGACGGTCGGCTCCGCGACGAGTGCGTACCGCGCCGCGGCGGCGCCGGCGATCCGGCCGAAGACGGTGATGTTGGCGTACGAGTTCCCACTGCCGACGTACTGCGCCCCGACCACACCGCCGGTGCACTCGCCGGCGGCGAACAGACCCGGGATGGGATCGCTGCCGATGTCCAAGACCCGCGCGTCGCGGTCGATGCGCAGGCCGTACGCGGTGAAGCACACCGTCGCCGGACGGATCTCCACGCCGTAGAACGGCGGCGTGGTGATGGGCTCGAGGAACTTCGCGTCCTTGGCGAACTCATCGTCCTCGTGGGCGTCGACACCGCGGTTGTAGCGGGCGATGGTCCCGGCGAACTCCCGTACCGGGAGCCCGAGCTCATCCGCCAGCGCCTCGATGGTGTCGGCCGTGTGGACGCGGCCCTCGCGCACCATCTGGTCGACGATGTCCGTCGTCCAGTGCGGGCTCTGTCGCTTGCTCGAGCCGGGGATGGCCTGCTTGTAGCGGGCGATGCCTGCTTCGGTGGCCGCTTCCAGCGTGGCCCGGTCGCAGATGGCGAACGCCCGGTCCCCCTGCTGTCGGATGAGGTTGTCCATGATCCCGTACGGCGCGGTCTCGTCGCCGAAGCGGCGACCATCGGTGTTGACCAGGATCAGCCACCCGGGCAGGTACGCCTCGTAGATGGGTGCGAAGCCGGCGTGCAGCAACCGCAACCCGCGGTCGTGACCGATCGTTTGCGCCTCGACCTGGCCGCCCAGATCGAGGGCGTCGCCGCGGGAGCCCTCGGCGCCGATGTACCACGCCGATCCCGTCGCCGCGGCCGAAGGGAAGTGCTCAGCCAGCTTGGCGGGGTCGTTGCCGAAGCCACCCGCGGCGAGCACGACGGCGCCAGCCGTGATCTCGTCATCGCCGACGGCGACGCCGGTGACCGAGCCGTCCGACGCCGTGAGCAGGCGGTCGACCCGCTGGCCGAGCGCGATGTCGATGTCGTGCTCGCGGCAGTGCCGATGGAGGACGTCGACGACGCCCTGACCTCGCCCGATGGGCACGTGGACGCGCGGGATGCGTTCGTCACCGCCGTAGACCAGCTGGGGGTAGTACTCCACGCCAAGATCGCCCAACCACTCGACGGTCGGACCAACGAGCTCCGTGAACCGACGTACGACGGCGGTGTCGACATTCCACCGGTTGAGTTGGAGGTAGTCGTGGAAGAGCGACTCTGCGTCGTCCTCGATGCCAAGGGCCCGCTGGTACCGCGTCCCGGCGCCCATGATGAGCCCGCCCGACAGGCGCGACGACCCTCCGACGACACCCTCGCTCTCCGCCACCAGCACACGGCTGGCACCCGCCTCGCACGCCGCCAGCGCGGCCGAGAGCCCCGCCGCGCCGGAGCCGACCACCAGCACGTCGACATCGGTCGCGGCCTCTCTGGGCTCGTCCACGTCAACCTCCTCGATCACGCGCCAACGTAACCGTGAGGATGCAGCATGGACCCATCCAGGTCAGCGTTGGTCAGACGCGGCTCAGCAGATGCCGTGCGAGTTCGGCGCATCCTCGACCGCGAGCAGCTGCAGCCAACCCGCGGCGCCCGTGATCACATGAATCGCTTGGGGTCCTGCTTCGTCTTCTTCTCGCTCCGCTTCTCCTTCAGGGTCTTGCCGGACTTCTTCGATTGGTGTTGGCGTGGCGATTTGTCGGCCATCTCGTCCTATCTCCTCTGTGGATCGTGGAACGACGCCCACGACGCCATCCGGGTCGAAGCGCGTCCAGACCCTAGGCCTTCAGGGCGGGCGGGCTTCCCGCCGCCCCGTCGAAGGCTCCCGCACACCCCGCGGACTCCCCAGCGCGCTCGACCTACTCAAGGCCACTGCTCTGAGTGGTCGAGAACGCCGGGGCCCCCGATCGCGGAGGTGGACGGGAATCGAACCCGCCGAACGGGGATCGCCCGTTCCAGCCGCTTTGAAGGCGGTGGAGCCCACCAGGTGCCCAGACACCTCCGCCGGTGACTGTACCGGCCGAGGGCGCCGAGAAGGCCCTTGCCACCGCTCACCCCGCCCGCTACCGTCACCGCTCCCTTCCCCCAAGCGTTGGTCGACGAGCAGCACCGATCATGTCGGTGGCTCGGCGTTCGTCCCCGAGGGGGAACCGTGCTCACCTGTTGCTGGTCCGTGAAGGGCGGCAGCGGCACCACCGTCATCGCCGCCTCCCTGGCCCTGCTCGCCGCCTCGTCGCCGGCCGGCGCGCTGCTCGTCGATCTGGCCGGGGACGTGCCCGCCGTGCTCGGCCTGCCCGAACCCGTCGGCCCCGGGGTGCGCGAGTGGCTGGCCGCCGACCCCGCCGTCGAGGCTGACGCCCTCGGCCACCTCGCCACGGCGGCCACACCCGGGCTGCGGGTGTTGCCGGCCGGGTCGGCGTCGGCGATGCCGCGGGCGGTGCCGCCCGCCCGCGTCGACCTGCTCGGCGATGCCTTGACCGCCAACCCCGGTGAGGTCGTGGTCGATCTGGGTGTGCCCGCACCGGACCTGCTGCCGCTGCTGGCCCGCGCCGATCGCTCGCTCCTCGTGCTGCGGCCCTGCTACCTCGCGCTGCGGCGGGCCACGGCGCTCCCCACCCGCCCGACGGGGGTGGTGCTCGTGACGGAACCCGGCCGGGCACTGGGGCGTCGCGACATCGAGGATGTCGTCGGCGTGAAGGTCGCCGCCGAGGTCGACGTGCAACCGACCATCGCCCGCGCCGTCGACGCCGGACTGCTGGCCGGGCGCCTCCCTCGCAGCCTGTCCCGCACGCTGAGGGCCGCCGCATGACCGGCTCGACCATCTCCGGGTTGGCGCGACAAGTGCACCGCCACCTGGTGGAGATCGCCGTCGACGACGCCACGGGCGACCTGGCGATCGAGGCCGAACGCCACCTCCGGACGCTGGCGCCGCTGCTGCCGCGAGACGAGCGGGAACAGGTCCTGGGAGCCGCGCTGGCGCAGGCGCAAGGCCTCGGCCCGCTGGAGCCGCTCCTCGCCGACCCGACCGTCACGGAGATCCTCGTCAACGCCGGTACCGAGGTGTGGGTCGAGCGCGCCGGCCGTCTCGAGCGGGTGGCCGAGCTCGCCGACGGGGCGGCCGAGTTGCTGATCGAGCGCATCATCGGCCCGCTCGGTCTCAGGGTCGACCGGCTCCGGCCGACCGTCGACGCTCGGCTGGCCGACGGCTCCCGCTTCCACGCAGTCATCCCGCCGGTCGCCATCGACGGTCCGTGTCTCGCCGTGCGCCGGTTCGCGGCGCGGGCCCTCCCGCTGAGCAGCTTCGCCGGTCCGCCCGTGGCAGAGCTGCTCGAGGAGCTGATCGCGCACCGGGCCAACATGGTCGTGAGCGGCGCCACCTCGTCCGGCAAGACGACGCTCCTCAACGCGCTGCTGGCGTCAGTTCCCCCTGGTGAGCGCATCCTCACGATCGAGGACGCGGCCGAGCTCCGACTGGCCACTCCCCACGTCGTCCGGCTCGAAGCCCGACCCCCGACGGTGGAGGGGGCGGGTGAGGTGACGGTGCGAGACCTCGTGCGCGCCGCCTTGCGGCTCCGGCCGGACCGTCTGGTCGTCGGCGAGGTCCGAGGGGCCGAAGCCCTCGACATGGTGCTGGCCCTCAACACCGGGCACGACGGGTCGCTGACGACCTGTCACGGCAACGGTCCCGCCGAAGTCCTGAAGCGCATCGAGGCCATGGTGCTCATGGGCGCGCCGAGCTGGCCGCCGGCCACCGCGGAGGAACACGTCCGTCGCTCGATCGACGTCGTGATCCACCTGGCTCGGGGTCGGGACGGTCAGAGGGTCGTCGAGCACGTGATGGAGGTGGCCGAGCCGGGCGCCCTCCCGGACCGGCCGCTGGCCATCGGCGATCGGGTGGTCGGCCGGCCCGAGCGGGTGCGGGCGGTCCGCTGATGACGTTCATCGCCGTGGCGAGCGGGTCGTCCGCGGCGGCGACGGCCGCCGTCGTGGTCGGGTTGCTCGGCCTCGTGGTGCGCGTGCTCGGTCGGATGCCGGCCCGGTCGCTCCCCGGCGTCGGTGCCTCAGGTAGCGGTGGCGAGCTCGCCTTCTCCGGTCAGTCGTCGGTGAGGTGGCCGGGTCGGCGCCGGTGGAGCGAGCGCCGGGCCCGTGCGGCCCGCCGGCTGGCGTGGCCGTCGGTCGCCGACGAGATCGGATCGGCGCTGCGCTCCGGCGCGTCGCTGCGTCAGGCCCTGGGTGCGGTCGCCGCACACGGCGGGGCGGCGGCGCCCCGGTTGTCCGAGCTGCTGCACCCCGTCAGCCGTGGTGACGACGTGCCCGCGGCGGCTCGGCGGTGGGCGGACAGTTCGGACGACGCCGATGAGCGCCTCCTGGCGGGAGCGGTGGAGCTCGCGGCTGGCGCGACCCGCGCGGAGCCCGCGTTGTTCGACACCGTGGCCCGCACGCTGCGGGAGCGCGCGGCGCTCGCCGGCGAGATGCGGGCGCAGACGGCACAGGCTCGGGCGTCGGCCGCCGCCCTGAGCGCGCTGCCCCTCGCGTTCACCGGGCTGTGCGCGCTGGCCGATCGAAGTGTCCTCTCGTTCCTCGTGGGCACGCTGCCCGGTCTCGCCTGCCTCGTCGCCGGCACGGGCCTGCAGGGCCTGGGCCTGTGGTGGATGCACCGGACCATCGCGGGGGTGGCACCGTGACGTGGCCGGCTGTCCTGCTGGCCGCCGTGTGGGTGGCGCTCGTGATCATCGGCGGTGTCGAGCACCGGCCGGTGCCCCGGCTGGTCATGCTGTCGCCGCCGGCTGCGAGGGACGCGGGGTCCGGAGTCCGTGAGCCATCGGAGCGTGGCCGTCCCTCGTCGCTGTCGGCCCGGCGGCGTGTCGTGCTGCTCACCGTCGGCGCCGCCGTCGTGGCGCTCGTCACGATGGGACCGCTGGGCGCCGGCGTGGCCGCGGCCGCCGTGCCCGTCTTCGTCCGGGTGAAGGCACGGCGCGCCGCTCGCGCCTGCGACATCGCCCGGCGCGCCCGGCTTCCCGACGCCGTGGACCTCCTGGTCGTGGCCGGTTCGGCCGGCCTGGCATCACGACAGGCGGTGGCGCTCGTGGCGCAACGAGGGCCGCCGGAGCTGCGATCGCCCTTCGCCGAGGTGGCGGCCCGCGCCGGTGCCGGTGAGCCGTGGACGCAGGCCGTCCCCCGGCTGATCGACACCATCGGCGAAGCCGCCCGTCCGGTCGTCCACGCCATCGTGGCGGCCGAACAGGACGGCGCGCCCATGGCCTCGGTGCTCGGCCGCCTGGCCGATGACGCCCGGCGTCAACGCCGGCACGATCTCGAAGCGGCTGTGCGCCGCCTCCCCGTCCGTCTCAGCTTCCCGCTCGTGTGCTGCTCCTTGCCCGCCTTCGTCCTGTTGACGGTGGTGCCCCTCATCGCCGCGGGACTGCGGCGTCTCGGCCCTGTGGCCCTCTGACTCGGTCGACCGCTCACCGGTCACCCTCCCGATCCGACCCGGAAGGGGTACCACCATGACCACTCTCCTCGCCCGCCTCCACGCCTGGCTGCTCGCCCGCGGCGACGACGGACAGGCCACCACCGAGTACGCGCTCGTCCTGCTCGGCGCGGCGCTCGTCGCGCTCCTCCTCGTGGCCTGGGCCACGGCCGGCGGAGGAGCGGGCCGCATCGGCGCGCTGCTCGATCGCGTCCTCAACGAGATCACCTCCCGCGTGTGAACGCGACACGTCGCCGTCACGGCGAGCGCGGTCAGGCCGCGCTCGAGCTGGCGCTCTGCCTGCCCATCCTGGCCTTGCTCCTCCTGGCCCTCGTCCAGGTGGCGGTTGTCGTGCGGGATCAGGTGGCGGTGGTCCACGCGGCGCGAGAGGGCGCTCGCGCCGCTGCGGTGACGGGCGCCGGTCCGGGCGACGGGGTCGCAGCCGCCCGCGGCGCGGCGCGGCTGGACCCCGGCCGCCTCGACGTCGACGCCTCGCGGGGCGAGGCGGTCCGGGTGACCGTGCGCTACCGCTCGCCGACCGACGTCCCGCTCGTCGGCCGCCTGGTCGGCGACGTCACGCTGCGGGCGACCGCCGTCATGCGGCCCGAGCCGTGAGGACCGAGTCGTGAGGTCCCAGCCGTGAGGTCCCAGCTGTGACGACCCCGACCGTGATCGGCGCCGGGCGGGCGAGGGCACCGCCGGTAACGTCTCGGCCGCCATGGACCTCGGCATCCGCTCCACGGTCATCGAGGGCGTCCCGGTGCTGAGCCTGGACGGCGAGGCCGACCTGGCGTCGCTGCCCCGACTGCACGAGCAGGTCCGGCGGTTCGTCAGCGAACATCCGGGCCGCCACGTCGTCGTCGACCTCGACGGCCTGGGCCACCTCGATCCCGTCACGGTGGGCGTCCTCGTCGGCGCCCGCCTACAGGCCCGCGCCGGTGGCGGCGACCTACAACTCGTCTGCACCAGCCCGTCGGTGGCGGCCGTGTTCACCGGCTCGGGACTCGACGCGGCCTTCGTGCTCCACCACTCGGTCGCTGATGCGGCCGGGTCCAGCGCGCCCTGACGCTCCGCCCCCGGCAGGGGTCAGTCGCGCGTGATGACGGCGTCCATGCGGAAGTCGGGGTCGTGGCGGCGCAGCTCCCGGCGGGCGATCGTCATCTTGTGGACCTCGTCGGGCCCGTCGGCCAGGCGCAGCGTGCGGAGGTGCGCGTACATGTAGGCCAGGGGGAAGTCGTCGCTCATCCCGCCCGCGCCGTGCACCTGGATGGCCCTGTCGACGATCTTCAGCGCCACGTTCGGCGCTGCCACCTTGATGGCGCTGATCTCCACCGCCGCGGCCTTGTTCCCGACGGTGTCCATCAGCCAGGCCGTCTTCAGGGTGAGTAGCCGCACCATCTCGAGCTCGATGCGGGCCTCGGCGATCCAGTCCATGATGTTGGACCGCTCGGCGATGCGCCGTCCGAAGGTCGTGCGGGAGAGCGCCCGCTGGCACAGCAGCTCCAACGCCCGCTCGGCCGCGCCGATGGAGCGCATGCAGTGGTGGATCCGGCCCGGCCCGAGGCGCGCCTGGCTGATGGCGAAGCCGTCGCCCTCGCCGGAGATCATGTTGGAGGCCGGGACGCGTACGTTGTCGAACTCCAGCTCGACGTGGCCCTCCTGGTCCATGTAGCCGAACACGGGCAGCGCACGCTTCACGGTCAGGCCCGGCGTGTCCATGGGGACCAGGATCTGGCTCTGCTGCCGGTGCGGGGATGCCTGCGGATCGGTCTTGCCCATCACGATCAAGATGGCGCAGTTGGGGTGCATGGCCCCCGAGATCCACCACTTCCGGCCGTTCAGGACATAGCCGTCACCGTCGCGTTCGATGCGCAACGAGATGTTGGTGGCGTCCGACGACGCCACGTCCGGCTCGGTCATGGCGAAGGCGGACCGGATCTCGCCTTCGAGCAGCGGACGCAGCCACTGGTCCTGCTGCTCGGCCGTGCCGAACGTGGTGAGGACCTCCATGTTGCCGGTATCGGGCGCGGAGCAGTTGCACGACTCCGAGGCGATGTGGCTGCGTCCCAGCACCTCCGCCAGCGGCGCGTACTCCAGGTTGGAGAGGCCCGGGCCCCACTCCGGATGGGGCTGGAAGAGGTTCCAGAGCCCGCGACCCCGAGCCTCGATCTTCAGCTCCTCCATGACGGCCGGCTGGTGGTGCGGATTGCCGCTGGCCGCGATCTCGTCCTCGTAGCGCCGCTCGTTGGGGTAGACGCACTCGTCCATGAAGGCCTCGAGCGTGGCTCGGTACTCCAGGCATCGATCCGAGAAGGCGAAGTCCATGGTGGGAACGTAGACCCCGCCGCCCGCACGGCAGCAAGGCCTCAGCGCCGGCGCGCCACCTTGCGCACGCCTCGGCGGTCGGTGGCTCGCTCCTTCTCCCGCTGCTCCTCCTCCAGGGCCGCCTCCTCGGCGACGAGCCGGGTCATGCTCTCCACTCGGCGCGGGTCGAGCTGTCCGGCGGCCACGGCATCAAGCACCGCGCAACCGGGCTCTCCCTCGTGCTTGCAATCGCGGAAGCGGCAGCGCTCAGCGAGATCGAACACGTCCTGGAACGCGCGCTCGATGCCTTGGCCGCTGGCCCACAGGCTCACCGCCCGCAAGCCGGGAGTGTCGATGAGCCAACCCCCCTCCGGCAGACCGATCAGTTCGGCGGCCGTCGTGGTGTGGCGGCCGCGGTCGTCCTGTTCACGGACGGCGCCGGTGTCCTGCACGGCGCGGCCGACCAGCCCGTTCACGAGCGTCGACTTCCCGACCCCGCTCGCGCCCAGCAGCGCGATGGTGCCGTGACCGGCCGCCAGCGCGGCGAGCAGATCGAGGCCGGCGCCGGTCCGACCACTCGCCGCGTACACCGGCGCGCTCGAGCGCGATGCGTTCGGCGCCCGCCACCGAGGCCTGCGGGTCGTCCACCAGGTCCGACTTGCTGAGCACGATCACCGGCGCGGCACCGCTGTCGTAGGCCAGGACGAGCTCCCGCTCGAGTCGGCGCTGGTTCAATTCGGTCGTGAGCGCGTGGACCAGGAAGACGACATCGATGTTGGCGGCCAGCGGCTGCGGTTCCGCGCGGGCACCTTCGTATGAGGCCCGCCGCACGAAGGCGCTCCGCCGCGGGAGGACGTGCTCGACCCGCTCGCCGTCCTCCGACGGCACCACCCAGTCGCCGACCGCGACCGCTGCTCCCAGGTTCCGCACCCGGTCCTCGGGCAGGAGCCAGGACCAGCCACGGTCGATGCGGCGGACCCGGGCCGGTGGCGCCAGCGACCGTCCCGATCCGGCCAGGTCCCGCCACGCGTCGTCCCACGACGCGTCCCATCCGAGCGAGGGCAGATCAACCGGCATGCGGCGCCGACGGTAGGCGCTCGCCCGTCCGGGCCGGTGGCGATATGCGGTGATCACCAGGCGTCGAACCCTGACCGCGACCGGCCAAAGGTGGTTCGTTCCGCAACATTTCGGGCGCTCCCGGAGGGAGCGCCCGTGCGAGGCCTGCCTTGACAGGGCCTCCCGGTCCCCCTAACCCTTTCCGGCGATGTCCCGTCCCCTCGTCATCGTCGAGTCGCCGGCCAAGGCCAAGACTGTCGCCCGCCATCTGGGCGACGGTTACGACGTCCGCGCCTCAGTGGGGCACATCGCCGACCTCCCGACCAAGGGCCTCGGCGTCGATGTCGACAACGGCTTCAAGCCGCAGTGGGAGCTGACGCAGCGGGGCAAGGACGTGGTCAAGGAGCTGCGGTCCCTGCTCAAGGACGCCTCGGAGCTCTACCTGGCCACGGACGAGGACCGCGAGGGCGAGATCATCTCCTGGCACCTCCTGCAGCACCTCAAGCCCAAGGTCCCGGTGAAGCGGATGGTGTTCCACGAGATCACGAGGTCGGCCATCACGGATGCCGTGGCCAACCCTCGCCAGGTCGATGAGGGCCTCGTGGACGCGGCCGAGACCCGCCGCATCCTCGACCGCCTGGTCGGATGGGAGGTGTCACCGGTCCTGTGGCGCAAGGTCAACCGGGGACTGGCCGCCGGCCGCGTGCAGAGCCCGGCCACCCGTCTGGTGGTGGAGCGGGAGCGGGAGCGGATGGCGTTCGTCGCCGCGTCGTACTGGGACATCGAGGCGCTGCTGGCCACCCATCCCGCCTTCACGGCGACGCTCGTCGGCGTCGACGGCACGAAGGTGGCAACCGGCAAGGACTTCGGTGACGACGGCCAGACCAAGGGACAGGTGGTCGTCCTCACCGAGGAGCGGGCCAACGCGCTCGCCGAGGGGCTGGCGGACCGGGACCTGGAGGTGCGCTCCGTCGAGGAGCGGCCCTACACGTCCAGCCCGAAGCCGCCGTTCATGACCTCGACGCTGCAGCAGGAGGGCGGGCGCAAGCTGCGGCTCTCGGCCCAGCAGGTGATGCGGGTGGCCCAGGGTCTGTACGAGCGGGGCTTCATCACCTACATGCGCACGGACTCGGTGACCCTGTCCGACGAGGCGCTGACCGCGGTGCGGGCCACGGTCGCCAGCACCTACGGCGACCGTTTCCTGTCCCCCGGTCCGCGCCGCTACACGACCAAGGTCAAGAACGCCCAGGAGGCGCACGAGGCCATCCGTCCGTCCACCCCGTTGCGCCCGCCCGACCAGGTCGCGGGCGAGCTGCGCGGGCCCGACCTCGACCTCTACCGCCTGATCTGGCAGCGCACACTGGCCTCGCAGATGGCCGACGCCACCGGCACGACGGTGAGCGTGCGGCTCGGCGCGGCGAGCGCGACACCCGCGGGAAGCACGGACTGCGAGTTCGCCGCCAGCGGGACGACCATCACCTTCCCCGGTTACCGGCAGGCGTACGTCGAATCCAGCGACGACAGCGCCGGCACCGACGCCGAGCGCGAGGCGCTGCTCCCCGCGCTGACCGTGGGGCAGGCCGTCCCGGTCGAGTCGCTGACACCCGAGGGCCACACGACCGTCCCGCCCGCCCGTTACACCGAGGCCAGCCTCGTCAAGCGGCTCGAGGAGCTGGGCATCGGTCGCCCCTCCACGTGGGCGTCGATCATCCAGACCATCCTCGACCGCGGCTACGCCTGGAAGAAGGGTCAGGCCCTCGTGCCGACCTGGACGGCGTTCGCGGTCGTCCGCCTGCTCGAGCAGCACTTCGACGAGCTCGTCGACTACACCTTCACGGCCGGCCTGGAGGACGACCTCGACGCCATCGCCCTCGGCGACCAGGAGAAGGTCGAGTGGCTGCGCGACTTCTACTTCGGGACCGAGCACCCGCCCGGGCTCAAGGAGCTGGTGTCGGACAACCTGGACAAGATCGACGCCGCCCAGATCAACACGTTCCTCCTCGGCCACGACACCGACGGCAACGAGATCGTGGTCAAGCCGGGCAAGTACGGGCCCTACGTCAAGCGGGGCGATGACACGGCCAGCGTGCCCGAGTCGCTCACGCCCGAGGAGCTGACCGTCTCTCTCGCGCTCGAGCTGCTCGCCGCCCCCAAGAGCGACGAGCCGATCGGCGTCCTCGAGGGCCTGCCGGTCTTCGCCAAGAACGGCCGCTTCGGTCCCTACGTGCAGTGGGGCGAGGCCGAAACGCCCCCGCCCGGGTTCGACAAGCCGAAGATGGCCTCGCTGTTCAAGACGATGACGCTGGAACGCATCACCATCGACCAGGCGATCGAGCTCCTCTCGCTCCCCCGGGTGGTCGGCACGGATCCGGCCGACGGCCACGAGGTCGTCGCCGCCAACGGCCGGTACGGCCCGTACGTCAGCAAGGGCAAGGAGACGCGGTCCCTCGCCAACGAGGAGCAGCTCCTCGAGATCGGTCTGGACGAAGCCCTGGCCCTGCTGGCCCAGCCCAAGCAGTACCGAGGTCGCGGCGGCGCCGCGCCCAAGCCGCCGTTGCGCGAGCTGGGCACCGATCCCGTCAGCCAGCGGCCGGTCGTCGCCAAGGACGGCCGCTTCGGCGTCTACGTCACCGATGGGGAGACCAACGCCTCGCTCGGGAGAGGCGACCGTCTGGAGGAGATGTCGCCGGAGCGGGCCTACGAGCTCCTGGCCATCCGGCGCGAGCAGGTAGGCGACAAGGGCGCGGCGGGATCGACGAAGAAGAAGGCGACCAAGCCCCGGAAGAAGGCCGCGAAGCGGGCACCGGCGTCCGGTCGCAAGGCCTGACGCTCCCCGGTCCGGGGCCGCGCCCGCTCTAGCGTGCTGGCGCCATGGAGCGCGGCCGGTACATCGCCTTCGAAGGCACGGAGGGCACCGGCAAGTCGACCCATGCCCGACGCCTGTCCTTCGAGCTGGACGCCGTCCTCACCCGCGAGCACGGCGGGACCCCGATCGGGCTCCTCATCCGTTCGATCGTCGCCGACCCCGACCACACCGAGCTCACCGACAAGGCGGAGGCGCTGCTGATCGCCGCCGATCGGGCCCAGCACATCGACGAGCTCGTGCGCCCCGCGCTGGAGTCCGGCCGGCACGTGGTGAGCGATCGCAGCATCTACTCGTCCCTGGCCTACCAGGGCTACGGGCGGGGACTGCCCCTGGACGAGGTGCGCAGCGTCAACGAGTGGGCCATCGGGGACTGCCGGCCCGACCTGGTGGTCCTGCTCGACGTGCCTCCCGACCAGCTCGCCCGCCGCATGCGGCGCCGGCAGCTCGACCGCTTCGAGCGGTCCGGGCCTGAGTTCTACGAGCGGGTGGCGCACGGGTTCCGCCTGTTGGCCGCCGAGGAACCCGAGCGGTGGGTCGTGATCGACGGCAATCGCCCGATGGAGCAGGTGGCGACCGAGGTACGTCGGGCCGTTCAGGAGCGCCTCGGTCTCTGAGCCCGCGACGGGCTGGCCCCGCGGCACCACGGCGTGCCAACGTCCATGTGTGGACGAGGCCATCTGGCGCAACGTCGTGGGCCAGCCCTCCGCGGTCGCGCTGCTGTCCGCCGCCGCGCAGGACCCCGTCCACGCCTACTTGTTCGTCGGGCCGCCCGGCTGCACGAAGTTCGAGGCCGCCCGGGTCTTCGCCGGCCTGGTGATCGATCCGTCGGGCGATGCCTCGGGACGCGACGCCCGTCTCGCCCGCACCGGTGAGCACCCGGACATCAAGGAGGTGCACCGGGTGGGCGCGGCCATCGACAAGTCGCAGGCCGAGGAGGTCGTCCGCCTCGCCGTCCTGTCGCCGGTCGAAGGCCACCGCAAGGTGCTCATCCTGGACGAGTTCCACCTCCTGCGGCCCGAGGGGGCGGCGCGCCTCCTCAAGACGATCGAGGAGCCACCGCCGTCGACGGTCTTCGTCATCGTGGCCGACGACGTCCCCCACGACCTGGTGACGATCGCCTCGCGCTGCGTGCGGGTGGACTTCCGGCCGCTGTCCGTTCCGTTGATGGCGGAGGTGCTGGAGCGGGAGGGGGTCGCGCCCGAGACGGCCCTGGCGTCGGCCCGGGCGGCCGCGGGCAACCTGGACCGCGCCCGGCTCCTGGCCGACGATCCGGCCGTCGCGGCCCGGACGGAGGCCTTCGCCCGGCTGCCGTACCGCCTCGACGGCAACGGTCACACCGTGTGCCTGGCCGTCGACGAGGTGACCGGCCTGATCGACGCCGCGGCCGCCCCGCTCAAGGACCGCCAGGCCCGCGAGGCGGCGGAGCTCCAGCGGGAGATGGAGGAGCTGGGCGAGCGGGGATCAGGCCAGAAGCGGCTGGAGGATCGCCACAAGCGTGAGCTGCGCCGTCACCGCGCCGACGAGCTCAAGGCCGGGCTGGCCACCGTGGCCGGGACCTACCGGGATGCGCTCGTGGCGGGCGCCGCCCACCATCCGGAGGCGGCCGTCGTCGGCGTGCAGGAGCTCCACGGCGCCATCGAGGCGCTGGAACGCAATCCCAACGAGCACCTCCTGCTCCAAGCGCTCTTCCTGCGCCTCCCCGGCCTCTGAGCGCGCACCGGTCGTTCCATCAGCAACCATGCACGTCCCGTTGCGGTTTTCGCAACGAGAGGTGCACACCTCCGGACCGCTGGGGACCCAGGAACCGCCCGTGGGGCGGCGGAGGTCGGCCGCTACAGTTCCAGGGCCGTTCGCCCAGATAGCTCAGCCGGCAGAGCAACGCACTCGTAATGCGTAGGTCGTGGGTTCGATTCCCACTCTGGGCTCCACAGCAACCAGCCAGAGCATCAGCGGAGAACGAAGTCGGTGACCACGGCAGCTGCCCGTGCGGGGTCCCCGAGCCAGGGTGCGTGCCCGCCCGGCAGGACCTCGAGTCGAGCGTCGGGAATCAGGTCGGTCATCGCCTGTGCCACCGCGACGCTGCCGAGCGGCTCGTGCTCACCCCACACCACGAGTGTCTGGACCTCCAACGAACGGAGCTCCTCGGCCCGCACGCCGCTTCGCCGCCGGAACCCCGAGAGCGTCAGCAACGCGACCGGTGAGATCAGCGCCTGGAGCTCCTCCCGGCCGACGCGACCGGCGACCGGGTCTCGCCCGGTGGCGACGAACAGGTCGACAAGCTCGGGGTGACGGGCGAGCGTCGTCTTCTCGCCCATCGAGCCAGCGATCCGCAGCATCGACTTGCGCGTGGGAGGTGCCAGCCGCGTCAGCAGCGCGCCGATGCCAGGGCGTGCCATCACGCGCAGCGGCACGGGGCAGCGGGTCCCGGGAATCGCGGGCGGGCCGAAGAGCACCAGACGGTCGACCCGGTCGGGATGGGCGAGCGTGTACCACAGCGCCCACAGTGCGCCGCCCGAGTGGCCCACCAGCGTGGTGCTGCGGAGTTCGAGGGTGTCGAGCAGGCGGTCGGTCCATGCGACAGCGGACTCACGGAACCGCGCTCGAGGGAGCTCGATCGGATCGCTCAGCCCTTGGCCGGGCCGATCGGCGGCGACCACGTGGAGCCCGTCCAGCTCGGCGAGCATCGGCACGAAGAACCCCGCGCAGGCCGTGGTGCCGTGCAACAGCACGACCGGCGGCCCGCTGTCGTCGCTTCCCCGCTCCACGAGGTGGACCCGAGCGCCCCTGCTGTCGACCGCCCAGCGGCTGCGCACCGCCGATCCGGCCAGCGCCCGCTCGTACACCGCCTGCAGGTCTCCGGGAATCGTTCGCGTCGTCGTCGCTACCACTGTCGTTCGCCGTCAGCTCGTCGTCAGCGCCGGCCGGGCGGCGGGATCGGTTCTCCGTCGAGTGGCGATGGCCCGCCGACGTGGGCGGCGTCGCGGCCGACGCCGTTGATCTGGCCCGACGATGCGGCGTACAGGAAGTCCAGACCGACGAAGTACAGGCCGGGCTCCGCATCGACGACGCCCCGCAGGTGCATGGGTTCGCCGTCGTCGTCGAAGATGTCGAGGTCGATCCAGGAGAGATCGGGCAGGAACCCGGTGCACCAGATCACGTTGGCCACATCGAGCGCCTGTCCGTCATCGAGCAGTGGACGGCCGTCACGCACACCGACCGTCCGTCCCACGCGCTGCACGCCGGCCGCCATCAGCTGCCTGGGCTTGACCCGCACGAGGGGCAGCCCGTGGCCCTCGGCCAGGTAGCGCTTCATCGTGCGTCCCCGTCTGCGAGTCGGCCTTCATGACGTGGTGGAAGTTGAACCGGACCACGTGATAGCCGGTGCCCGCCGTGATGCGGTTGATCGGGAACGGGATGTGCCCGACGTCGCGTCCCGACAGCAGGGTCGTGTGCCGTTGCACGACCTCCATGGCGATGTCAGCGCCCGAGTTGCCGGCGCCGACGATGAGGACGTCGCCGTCCTGGAGCTGTGACGGGCCGCGGTAGTCCACGGAGTGCAGCTGCACGATCCGCGGATCGAGCTGCGACGCGAACTCCGGTGTGCGTGGCCGGCCTTCCGACGACATCGCCACCACGACGTTGTCGGCCTCGAACCGCCGCTCACCCGCCGCCACGACGAACCGGTCGCCCTCTCGGGCGAGGGCGTCGACCCTGACCCCGGTCCGCACCGGCAGGTCGAAACGCCGGGCGTACGCCTCCAAGTAGTCGGCCATGTCGTCCTTGGTGGGATAGGAGGTCCGCGGCGCGGGGAAGCGCATCCCGGGCAGCCCGTCGTAGCCCGCCGGCGTGAACAGGCGCAGCGAGTCCCAACGCTTCCTCCACGCGTCCCCGACCCGATCGCTGGCGTCGAGGATCGCGAACGGCAGTCCCGTGCGGGCGAGGTGGTACCCGACCGCCAGTCCACTCTGGCCGCCACCGACGACGATGGTCTCGATCCGCTCTGCGTGGTACCGGCTCATCGCTGCTCCTCGGTCCGTTCGGGTCGGTCGAGCGCACGGTACGGATCAGAGGAGTTGCGCTGACTTCGGCGAGACCGCCCAATCCCCGCGTGACAGCGATGGGTAGGACTACCCAGCTGCGCTAGATGAGGCCGTGCTCGTAGGCGTAGGCGGTGGCGGCCGCCCGCGACGACACGCCGAGCTTGGTGAAGATGTTGCTCACGTGCCGGTCGACCGTGCGCACGGCGAGGACGAGCTCGTCGGCGATCGCCCGGTTGGTGCGGCCCGTGGCCAGCAGGCGCAGCACCTCGAGCTCCCGGCCACTCAACCCGGCGGGCGAAGCGGTCCCGTGGCCGCGGCGGTCATCAGGGCCTCCGCCGCCGCCAGCGCCGGCCGGGCGCCGAGCCGCACGAAGACGTCGCGAGCCGCGGCCAGCTCGAAGGCCGCAGCGTCCTCGTCGCCCAGAGCGAGGCAGGCCTGGGCGACGACCACCCTCGCCCGTGCCTCGTCATAGGGCGCGTCCAGCTGACGCCACGACGCCACCGCGTGACGGAGCGCGCCCAGCGCCCCGCGCGGTCTCGATCGAACAGCAGCACCGTCCCGGAGGCGAACGAGGCGTCGGCCGAGAGCGCTGTGGAGCCGTAGACCTCCGCGATCCCGCCCAGCTCTTCGGCGGCCTGCTGCGCAGCATCACCGTCGCCCGCAGCCACCATCACCTCGACGTAGGCGGGCAGCAGCTTGCCCCGCCGCGCCGGCTCACGGGTCTCGTCGACCGCCCGGCTGATGGCGGCGACCGCGGCGTCGATCCGGCCCTGCGATCGCCGGAACAGCGACAGCCCCGGTTGGGGATCGCAGCCCCACTCGCCGGCCTGCCGGTAGGCGTCCTCCGCCGCAGCGTCCTCGCCCCGCAACCGATGGAGCTCGCCGAGGCGATACATCGCGGCACCCGTCCCGAACCGATCTGCTGCGTCGGCGAGGCGCTCGCAGGCGAGACGCGCCTCGGCCACCGCCTCGGGCCACTCGCCGCGGAACTGGCGGATGGTGGCACGGTGCACCAGGCACTGCCCGGTGAAGGTGACGAGACCGTGCTGGCGGTCGCACCACTCGCTGAGCGCGGCCGTCCACTCGTGGGCGCGCCGCAGCTCGGAGATCTCCTCGCACGCCTCGATCACCGAGCAGTACACGGCCCCTGCCGCCGGCGCGGCCACCTCGCCGCCCACCACCGCCACCATGGCCTCGTCGAGGGCCGACAGCCCGGCGGTCACCTGACCCTGGTAGATGAGCGCCCGGCCCTGGAGGTTGAGCGCCAGCGCCACGAGGTCTGGCTCGTCGAAGCGGCGCCCGATGTCCGCCACCCGTGACGCGATCTCTGCACCGCTCTCGTAGTCCTTGGCCATGGCGAGTTGCTGAAAGGCCCGCGGCAGGAGCACGTAGCCGTGCGCAGCGCGCTCCTCGCCCAGTTCGTCGACCACGCGGCTGATGCGGGCGAGCCACCCGTCGGCCTGGCCGAAGTCGCCGCTGTTGATGAGGTGGAAGCCCAACCAGAAACCGCAGCGAACCGCCTGGTCCACGGCGTCGTGCTCGAGGTGGATCTGGAACGCCCGCTGCAGCGCTCCGATGCTGTCGCGAACGTGGCCCGTCAGGTACGCCGCGGTGGCGAGCAGCTCCAGATCCGGTGCGTGCAGCACGGCGAGCGCGTCCGCCTCCACCAGCGCGTCGTACGTCTCGTCCCAATCGGATCGCGCGGCCGCGCCACGACCGCGCGCCAGTGCTGCTTCGGCGACCGACGAAGTGTCCTCCGTCATCTGAACACCGCGCTTGAATCTACGACTCGCCCGCCGGGCCCCTGTCCGAACCCGGGCAGCACTGCGGCGGTACGGTCCCCACCCGTGCCGCGACGTCGGAGGATGCTGATGGTGCTCGCCGTCATCGCCGCGGTGGTGAACGGACCGAGTGGCCAAGCGAGGGCGCAGGTGCCCGGCCTCCCGGACCCCACGGGGGACGTCGATGGCGACACCATCACGAACGAGGTCGAGTGCGGCGGCGCGCAGAGCAACTTCCTGCTCAACGGGAGCTTCGAGACGCCCGCCATCCCGTCCGGCGCGGTCCGCACCTTCGTCCCCTCGCCGACGTTCGTCTGGCAGACGACCGCATCGGACGGACAGGTCGAACTGTGGAACAACCATGCCGACGGCGGCAGCGTCCCGACTCCACTTCCGGCCGCCGACGGAGCCCAGATCGCCGAGCTCAACGCCTCCGAGCCGTCGGCTCTCTACCAGGACGTGACCACGGACCCTGGCGAGGTGTATGTCTGGGCGCTGGCCCACCGCGGCCGAAGTGGGGTCGACACGATGATGTTGAAGATCGGCCCGCCCTCCGGTCCGCAGGTGGTGGCGACGATCAGTGACGGGAACGCGGCATGGGGCATGCACGAGGGTGCCTATGCCATCCCGCCCGGCCAGACGGTCACCCGCTTCCAGTTCGAGGCGACAGCGACGGCCAGCGGCAATCTCAGCATCGGCAACTTCCTGGATGCCGTGGACTTCACGCCCTGCCCCGACACCGACGACGACGGCACACCGGACTACGCCGACACGGACTCCGACGCCGACACCCTGCCGGACTCGACCGAGGGGACGGGCGACAACGACGGCGACGGCACGCCCAACTGGCGTGACCCGGACCCGCCCGCACCGACGACCACTGCCAGCCCGACCACCAGCACAAGTCCGACGACGAGTGCGGGCCCGACCACGACACCGGCGACGGCCACCACCGCGCTCGCGCCCAGCACCGCGGCGGCCTCGTCCCTCGCCCCCGACGCCCGCCCGGCCCAGATCCCCAGTACGGGCAACAGCCGCGCCACCGGTCTGGGACTGCTCGCCGTGGTGGTCGCGGCCCTGGGCGCGATCGTCATCGTCGCGGCCGGCCGCGTCACCCCTCGCTGACCTCACGGAGCGCGCGGACCACGGTCTTCTGCCCGCGCAGGGCGGCGACGGATCAGCCGTGGTCCTCCCTTGGGTGTCGGTTCCATGAGCTTTGACCAAATGCGACTGTCGTCCGTCCAGACTTTCGCGCTTCACGCTGCTCGGTGATTTGGTTCTGACCGAGCACGGACGGAACGCCGAAAGCGAATCCGTCGAGACGTCATGAAGGGCGAGGGAGAAATGGGCGGGGACGAGATCCAGTCGGGTGTTGAGCCCGGTTCCGTCGAAGGACCATGGCCTCCGCCTGCTCCAGCGCAGATCGTCACAGCGGAGACGCCCAGCTCTCGACGTCGCCGCCGCGGACCTCTCCTGGTGGCCGGGGCCGCCTTCACCGCTGCTCTGGTGGCGGCCGGTGCGGTCGTCCTGCTGACCCGTGACGACGGTCCGTCCCATCCGTCCACATGGGATCCCCGGGTGGCGGACCTCGTGTCGGTGGTCGAAGAAGAGAAGGGTGCCACCTTCGAACATCCGGTCCGCGTCGTCTTCCTCGGCGAGGACGAGTTCGATGAGCGCGTCAGTGTCGACGAAGAGCTCACCGACGAGGAGCGCGAGGAGCTCGAACGGAGTGAAGCCACGCTCCGCGCCCTTGGCCTGCACGGTGGCACCGGGAGCCTCCTCGACCAGGTGGACACGTTCCAGACCGAAGCGGTTGCCGCCTTCTACGACCCTGACCGCGAGGAGATCGTCATCCCGGACGCCGGCGAGTCGAACCTCGCCTCCAAGGCCACGCTCGTCCACGAGTTGACCCACGCGCTGCAGGACCAGTTGGGCCAGATCGAGGACCTCGACGACAGCGAGGCCGCAGCCGGACTCGATGCGCTCGTCGAGGGCGAGGCGAGTCACGTCGAGGACGCGTGGTCGGAGACGCTCAGCGAGGACGATCTGGAGCTGCTCGACGAGCAAGAGGCCGGCGCGGGTGATGACGCCGCGGCCGGCATCGAGGATCTGAACCCTGCGATGGTCGCCATCTTCGGAGCTCCGTACACGATGGGGCGGGCGATGGTCGAGGCGCTCGACGGCGCGAACCAGCTCGAGGATGCGTTCGAAGATCCGCCGAACTCGTCGGCTGATGTCCTCGAGCCGGCCCGCTGGCTCGATCCGGTCGAGACCGTCGACGTCGAGGCACCACGGCTCAGCGACGACGAGGAGCAGCAAGGAACCGATGGGCCGCTCGGTGCCCACATGCTCTACCTCATGCTGGCCGGCGCTCTCGAGCCCAAGGATGCCCTCGCCGCGGCTGGTGGTTGGGGTGGCGACCAGCTGCGCTCCTACCGGGACAGCGACGGCACGGACTGCGTGCGAGTCGCGCTGGTCGGCGTGGACGCAGCCGCCACGAGCCGGCTGGTGGAGGCCGTCGACTCGTGGGTCGCGAGCCGGCCCGACGGCGTGGCGACCGCGAGCGAGGTCGATGGGCACGTGCAGTTCGACGCCTGTGACCCCGGAGCGGTCGCCGAAACGCTCACGATCGAGGTCGCAGGATTGCCGGAGGTCCGCGCGGACCTGATCTCGGTGTTCGTCGACGCCGGCGCAGACATGGAGGTGGCGACGTGCGCCGCCACCGAGGTCGTCGACCGTGTGCCGCTCGAGCTGTTGATGGCGGACGAGCTCACCAAGGAGCAGGAAGAGGAGCTCGGCAACACCATGCTCGACGTGAGGACCACCTGCCTCGGCTGACGAGCCGCACCACCGGCGGCGTCAGGCCCGAGGGCCGGGCGCGCCGACGTGTACGTTGGGTTGCGCGCCGGTGGCCGGCAGGTGACGCCGGCACCGCCCGAAGGCGCGCAGGGGGCACAGCGTGGCAGACGCAGGCGAGCACCGCCGTTGGGCGTGGGCGGCGAACGCACTCCCCATCTTCCGCTGGCTCCCGTCCTACCGTCGGAGCAACCTCAAGGGCGACCTCCTGGCCGGTCTCGTCGTCGCCGCGCTGCTCATCCCGCAGTCCCTCGGCTATGCCCGCATCGCCGGCGTCCCCGTGCAGATCGGCCTCTACGCGGTACCGCTGGCACTCGTCGCCTATGCCGTGCTCGGCTCCTCGAGGCAGCTCATCGTCGGCCCCGCCTCGACCGTGGCCATCGTCTCCGGCTCGATCGTGGCCGACATCACGCGGGGCGATCCCGCTGACGCGGTACGGGTCACCGCGGCGCTGGCGATCGCGACCGGGCTCGTCCTCCTCGTCTTCGGGCTCCTGCGGATCGGCTGGGTGGCCGAGTTCCTGTCGAAGCCCATCGTCACCGGCTTCGTGTTCGGTCTCACCCTCACCATCGTGGTCGGCGAGCTCCCGGTGCTCATCGGCGTTCCCAAGCCACCGGGCGACGTCATCGGGGTCATCGTCCGCACGTTCCAGGAGCTCGACGAAGCGGACCTGGCCACCGC
This sequence comes from uncultured Acidimicrobiales bacterium, assembly GCA_963769115.1. Lineage (GTDB taxonomy): Bacteria > Actinomycetota > Acidimicrobiia > Acidimicrobiales > Ilumatobacteraceae > DASTFY01. The sequence goes on along the minus strand of CAVYKN010000020.1, from coordinate 374,691 downwards.
GCTGGTCGGTGGCGCAGCGCTGCTGCTGCTGTTCGGTGGCGCCCGCCTCGCGCCCCGGGTCCCGTGGGGCCTCATCACGCTCGTGCTCGGAGTGATCCTCTCGGAGCTCCTGGACCTCAGCGCCGAGGGCGTGGCGACGGTCGGCGAGGTCCCGGCGGGGCTGCCACCCTTCGGGCTCCCGCTGATCCCGCGGCACGACTACGCCGCCGTCGCGTTCGCCGGCGCGTCGCTGGCCCTCGTCGCCGTCGCGGAAGGGCTGGCGGCAGCCCGACTGTTCGCGGAGCAGGGCGGCTACCGGGTCGAGACCGAGCGGGAGCTCATCGGCGTCGGCGCTTCGAACGTCGCCGCCGGGCTCTCCAGCGGGATGGCGGTGGCCGGGAGTCTCTCGAAGACGGCGACCGCGGCGCGAGCCGGCGCCACGAGCCAGGTCTCCGGCCTGGTCTCCGCGGTCCTGGTGGTCATCGTGCTGATCCGGTTCACGTGGTTCTTCACCGACCTCCCGCGGGCGGTGCTGGGGGCGATCGTCGTGGCTGCGGTCTGGGGTCTCATGGACGTGGCCGCCATGCGCCGTTACCTCCGCGTCCGCCGGGCCGACTTCGTGGCGGCGTCGATCTGCGCCCTGGCGGTCGTGCTCTTCGGGCCGCTCCCGGGCCTGGGCATCGCCATCGCCGTCTCGCTGCTGGCCATCATCTACCGGGCGAGCCGGCCCCGCCTGGAGGTGCTCGGAAAGATCAGCGAGCGAGAAGGCGGCCTGGGGCCGGGTGCGGGGCCACCCGGACCGCCATGCGGTCGACGGGGTGATCGTCGTCCGCCTCGAGGTCCCACTGTTCTGGGCCAACGCGATCGCCATCGAGGACTGGCTGCTGGCCGAGGTCGAACGGCATCCGGCCACCCGCGCCCTGGTCGTCGACCTCGAGGCGACGACGCAACTCGATACCACGACGATCGACGTCTTGACCCACCTGCTGCACGAGCTCCAGCGGAGGGGCGTCGAGCTCTACCTGGCCCGCGCCCTGCGAGCCCCTCGCGGCGTGCTGGAACGCTCGGGTTTCATGGATCTCCTCGGGCAGGGCCACAGCTGGCACAGCATCTCGCAGTGCGTGCGCGCGGCGCGGCTGGAGACCGGACTGAAAGGCGGGAGCGTCGCCGATCCACGACCGCCGAGCGACGGTGACCAGCCGGCGGCCGGCGTGGACGAGGACCCGGATCCGGCCGACGCCGAGCACGAGGTGTGGTCCGACGATGCCGGCGATGCTGGTGATGAAGGCAATGCCGGCGACACGGACGACACCGTCGCCGAGTCGTGACGACCTGACGACTCCGTAGTGTGGCGACCATGCCCGGATCGCTGCTCGGAACCGAGGTCGTGCGCGTCGAGGACCCCGAGCTCCTCCTGGGTCGCGGCACGTTCATCGGCAACATGGCCGGCAACACGGAGGGGCCCGGGCTGCTCCACCTCGTCCTCGTGCGCTCGCCGCACGCCCACGCGGTGATCGAAGACGTGGACCTCTCGGCGGCGCTCGCCATGCCGGGCGTGGCAGCGGCGCTGGTCAACGCCGACCTCGGCGTCCCTTCCTTCCACACGTTCGGCGTGGCCCTGAACAAGGCCTGCGCTCGGCCACCGCTGGCCGAGGGCAAGGTCCGCTTCGTGGGCGATCCCGTGGTCGCCGTGCTGGCGGACACCGCAGCCCAGGCGGCCGACGCCGCGGACGCGGTGGTGGTCGACTACGAGCCGCTGCCCGCCGTGGTCGACCCCGAGGCGGCGCTGGAACCCGGTGCGCCCGTGCAGTTCGACGAGCTGGGGTCGAACCTGGCTGCGGGACTCCTCGACGCCGACGACGGGGACGTGCTCGAAGGCGCCGACATCGTCGTGCGCGGCCGCTTCGTCAACCAACGCATCGCCGTTGTGCCGATGGAGGGCAACGCCATCGCCGTCATCCCCGGCGAGAGCCCGCAGCTGACCGTGTACGTCTCCACGCAGATGCCCCACCTGTTCCGGACCCTCGCCTGCCGCCTGCTGGGCATCCCCGAGGAGGAGATGCGCGTCGTCGCCCCTCACGTCGGCGGCGGCTTCGGCGGCAAGGCCGGGATCACCGCGGAGCACGCGGTGGCACTGGCGGCGGCCCGCCGCCTGGGCCGGCCCGTGACCTGGGTGGAGACACGGTCGGAGAACCTGGTCGCGCTGCCCCACGGCCGCGGTCAGGTGCAGTACGTCGAGATGGGCTTCACCCGGGACGGTTGCATCACCGGCATGCACACCCGGGTGGTGGGAGACGCGGGTGCGTACGGCGGCTTCGGCGGCGGGCTGTCGATGGGCCCGACCCGCAACATGGCGCAGGGCGTCTACCGAATCCCGAAGCTCGCCTTCGACGTGGCCGTGGCCGTCACCAACACGACACCGATGGGGGCGTTCCGCGGCGCCGGCCGGCCTGAGGCTGCCGCGTACCTCGAGCGCATCATGGACATGGCGGCCGACGAGCTGGAGATCGATCCCGTCGAGCTGCGACGCCGCAACCTCCTGCCCGCCGATGTGTTCCCGTACACGACGCTGGTCGGCACGACCTATGACAGCGGGGACTACGTCCTCGCGCTCGACCGGGCCGTGGAGGCGGCCGGCTACGCGGAGCTGCGGGCCGAGCAGGCCGCTCGACGGGCGGCGGGTGCCCGCTGGCAGCTCGGCATCGGCGTGAGCACCTATGTGGAGGTCACCGCCGGCGGCTCCGCCAGCGAGTACGGCTCGGTCGAGGTGCACGAGGACGGCACGGCCACGGTCAGCGCGGGGACGTCGTCGCACGGCCAGGGCCATGCGACCTCGTTCGCGATGCTCGTCGCCGACCGTCTGGGCATCCCGATGACGGACATCCGCTACGTCCAGTCCGACACCGCGCTCGTCCCGCGTGGAGCCGGGACCGGCGGCTCCCGGTCGCTCCAGTTGGGAGGCACGGCGGTGCACACCGCGGCCGGCGAGGTGCTCACCAGGGCCCGTCGCCTGGCGGCCGCGCTGCTGGAGGCCGACGAGGCCGATGTCGTGCTGACCGACGACGGTCGCCTCGGCGTGGCCGGCGTCCCGGCGCGAGCGCTGTCGTGGGCCGAGCTGGCCCAGGCCGCGAACCGCGGTGACGCCGACGGCGAGGACGGCGCCGGCCCGCTCGCCGCCGCTCTCGACGTCACGCAGACCGGTCCCACCTTCCCGTTCGGAGCCCATGTCGCGGTGGTCGAGGTCGACATCGAGACGGGACAGACCCGGCTCACCAAGCACGTCGCCGTCGACGACTGCGGCCGCATCCTGAACCCGCTCCTCGTCCGGGGTCAGCAGCACGGCGGGATCGCGCAGGGCGCGGCCCAGGCGTTGTGGGAGCAGTTCGTCTACGACGAGGCGGGCAACCCGCTGACCTCGACGCTGGCGGAGTACGCCATGCCGAGCGCGGCGGAGTTCCCCTTCTTCGACACCCTGAACACCGAGACCCCGACGCCGCTGAACCCGCTGGGGGCCAAGGGGATCGGCGAGTCCGGCACCATCGGCTCGATGCCCGCGGTGCAGAACGCGGTGATCGACGCGGTCAGCCACCTGGGCGTGCGCCACATCGAGATGCCGTGCTCGCCGGAGCGGGTGTGGCGGGCCATCACAGCAGCTGGCGACGGTGGCGGGACGGACAGTTGGCGGGACCCGCCCGCCGTCTTCGCCTCGCTGCCCCGGCGAGGCGAACGTCCTGCGCCCTCCGCCGCCGATGTCGAGATCTGACGCCCGCGTCCGGGCGATCCAGGTCTACCTGGAGGTCGCGCCACGACGGACGTTCGCGTGCGCGCTCGACTGGCCGGGCTGGTGCCGATCGGGGAAGACGGCCGACGCGGCGCTCGAGGCGCTGGCCGAGTACGGCGAGCGCTACGCCGCGGTGGCGGACCGTGCGGGCGTCCCGTTCGCCGTCGCCTCCGCGGACCGCCTGAAGGTCGTCGAGGAGCTCGAGGGTGCCGCGGGCACGGACTTCGGCGTCCCCGAGCGCACCGCCACCGCCGATGGCAGGCGGCTGACGGCGGCCAAGGCTCGAGACCAGGCGGCGCTGCTCCGAGCCTCGTGGGACGTCCTCGACGACGTCGTCGCCGGGGCGCCGGCCGAGTTGCGCAAGGGACCGCGGGGCGGCGGCCGCGACCGGGACAAGATCGTCGAGCACGTCGTGCAGGCCGAGGCGGCGTACGCCCGCAAGCTCGGCATCCGCCGGAAGCCGCCGGAGATGGACGACACGGCCGGCATCGAGGAGCTGCGCGCCGCCATCGTCGAAGTGCTCTCCCACGGGTCGTCCGGCGAGCCGCTGGTGGAGAAGGGATGGCGGCCCCGCTACGCGGCGCGGCGGATCGCCTGGCACGCGCTGGACCACGCCTGGGAGATCGAGGACCGCAGCGAGCCCGGCTGACCGACGTCAGCCATCCACGGCGGCGATCAACCCGGGCAGCTCATCGCCCGGGACGTCCATGCCGTGCCGGGCCATGCCCTCCTCGACGCGGGCGATCACGGTCTCGATGACGGCCACCCGGGCGAAGCGCTTGTTCTCGGCCGCGATGAGGTCCCACGGGCCGAGCCCGTGGTCGGTGCGGTCGAACATCTCGTCGGCGGCGCGGTCGTACTCACGCGCCTTCTCCCGGTTGCGCCAGTCCTCCTCGGTCAGCTTCCAACGGCGCAACGGGTCGCTCTCGCGGGAGCGGAAGCGGCCGAGCTGCTCGTCGTCGCTGATGTGCAGCCACAGCTTCACGAGGATCAGGCCCTCCAGTACGAGCGTGCGCTCGAACTGCACGATCTCGTCGTAGGCGCGGCTCCACTGCTCGATCGTGGCGTAGCCCTCGATGCGCTCGACCAGCACCCGGCCGTACCAGCTCCGGTCGAAGGCGGCCATGCCGCCCAGACCGGGCAGCTCACGGTAGAAGCGCCAGAGGAAGTGGTGGCGCTTCTCGTCGGACGTGGGCGCCGAGAAGCTCGACACCCGGTAGTGCCGCGGGTCCAGCGGTTCGACCATCCGCTTGAGCGCGCCACCCTTGCCGCCGGCGTCCTTGCCCTCGAACAGCACGAGGAGCCCGGGTCCCAGCTCGCCCGTGCCGATCTGGCCGCCGAGGTGGAGGCGCAGCTGGAGGAAGCGGCGCTGGGCTGCCCTGAGCCGGACGTCGTAGTCGGCGCGGCTGAGCCGCGGGGTCAGGTCGAGCTCTCCCACTCGCTGGCGGACCACGATGGCGATCTTAGGGAGGAGCGGCCGATCACCCGTTCGGGCGGCCGCCGGTAGGGTGCGGCCATGCGCCTGGCCTCCGTGATCCACGAGGGCGCCCGCCGTGCCGCCCGCCTGTCGGCCGACGGCGAGAGCGCCGTGCTGCTCGACGCTGCCGACGTCGGCGCCCTGCTGGCGACCGCCGCGCTGGGCCGACTCCGCTGCAGGTGGCGGGCCCGAGGTCTCCTCGAACGAGCTGAGCTACGACGCGCTCGTCCGGCCGTCCAAGGTCGTGTGCGTCGGCCTCAACTACCGCGGGCACGTGGAGGAGACCGGCCGTGAGCTGCCGGCCTTCCCTACGCTGTTCGGCAAGTTCGCCGACACGCTCTGCGCTCCCTACGCCGACATCGAGCTGCCGTCCGCCTCGCCGAAAGTGGACTGGGAGGCGGAGTTGACCATCGTGATCGGCCGGCAGGCGCGAAACGTCGATCCCTCCGAAGCTCTCGACCACGTCGCCGGCTACACCGTGGCCAACGACGTCTCGATGCGGGACTGGCAGAACCGCACGTTGCAGTGGCTCCAGGGGAAGAACTTCGAGGGCACCACCCCCGTCGGACCGGTGCTGGTGACACCCGACGAGATCGACCACGCCCGCGACCTCCGCATCAGTTGCACTGTCAACGACGAGGTGGTGCAGGACTCCCGCACCAGCGACCTCATCTTCCCGGCGGCCGAGCTCGTGTCGTACATATCGACGTTCACCACCCTTCGCCCGGGCGATCTGATCCTCACCGGCACGCCGGCCGGCGTCGGCCACGCCCGGACCCCGCCCCGGTTCATCGGCGCGGACGACGTCGTGACCGTGGCGGTGGAGGGCATCGGCGAGTGCCGGAACCGGTTCACGAAGGCCTCTTCATGAACAGCAAGCTCACGAACAGCAGGCTCATGAACGACGGCGAACGCGCCCGCATCGAGCTAGCCATGGTCTTTCGCGCCGCGGTGCTGCACGGCTTCCACGAGGGCATCGACAACCACTTCAGCCTCGCTGTGCCCGGCGAGCCCGGCCGGTTCCTGCTCAACCCGTACGGGCCACACTGGAGCGAGCTACGGGCCAGCGACCTGCTGGTGGTCGACGAGGCCGGCAACGTGATCGGTGACGGTGAAGCCGAGGCGAGCGCCTTCTTCATCCACTCCCGTCTCCACCTGGCGCACCCAGACGCGGCCTGCGTGCTCCACACCCACATGCCGTACGCCACCGCGCTGGCGCTGACCGAGACGGGGTTCGAGACGCGGTTGTCCCAGAACAGCGTCCGCTTCCACGGTCGCTACGAGCTCATGCCCGAGTACGGCGGGCTCGTGAACGACGCGGTGGAAGGTGACCGGCTGGCCGAGGCGGTGGCCGACGGGGTGCGCGTCGTGCTCCTGGCCAACCACGGCGTGCTCGTGGTCGGGGAGTCGCTGGCGCACGCGTGGGAGGACCTCTACTTCTTCGAACGGGCCTGCATGGTGCAGGTGCTGGCGCAGTCCACCGGCCAGCCCCTCCGCCTGATGGACGTCGACACGGCCGAGCTGACCGTGAAGCAGTACGAGCACGAGCGGGAGAAGGCCGAGGTCTTCCTCGCCGCCACGGGCCGGCTGGTGGACCGGGATCTGCCGGGCTACGAGGGCTGAGGGCCACCCCTGGGCGGCGCGGCGCTCAGGGCGCCAGCTCCCGCCCGAGCACGCCGGGCAACCACTCGAAGAGCCGCTCCCACAGGATGGGACCGCTGCGGGCCAAGAGGTGCCCGTCGCCGGGAACGACCACCAGCTCGCCGTGGCCCGCCATGGCCCGGACGACCTCGCTGGCCTGGAGGGGGAGCAGTTCGTCACGCTCGCCGTGGAAGAGCAGCAGCGGTCGGTCGCCGAGCCCGCCGACCACCTCGCAGCCGGCTGACTGCGTCGCGAAGGTGACCACGCCGCGGACGGTCGACGGCATGGCGACCGCCACCCTGATGGCGACCGCCCCACCGAAGCTGTGGCCCATCACCACGACCCGCTGCGCCCCGCGGTCGGTGACGAGCTGGACGGCGGCGGCAAGGTCGAGACAGCAGGCGTCGAGGTCGTTGGGCCGCCGGTAGCTGACCCTCAGCAGCGGGACACCCTGCTCAGCGAGGTGGACGCCCAGGCGTTGGTACAGACCCTCGGCCGGGCCGAGCAGCCCGCCCATGGCCCCGCCGCAGGCGACGACGGCAGCCGTCCCGGGCGCCAGGTCCGCCGGGGGGTCGTCGCCGGTGTCGGGCGGGTGGTGCCACAGCAGCGGTGAGCAGGCCGCCCATGGTGAACAGCTCCAGGTGGCGCAACGCCGGCGTCACGGCGACCTCCTGGGCGGCGAGGACGGCGAGGGCCTCGAGCGGCGTGCGGGGCTCGCCGGAGGAGCGCTCGCTGGACGGGCCCTCCCCCATCACTTGTACCCTACAAGGGATGTCCGCTGGGACTCCGACTGCGTTGACCGAGGGGCTGACCGGCGCGGCCGAGAGCACTCCCCGCAGCATCGACCTCGACGTCCCCGAGGAGCGCGAGGTCGCCCTCCGCATCGCCACCGCGTGGAAGGAGCTGCGGCGTGGCGCGGCGATGGTGGCCGTGCGCGACTACTTCTACGTGGCGGAGGAGGACTCGATCGAGCCGGGTCAGATGGACACGCTCGACCTGCTCGTGCAGCAGCCCGCGTGGCGCATGAGCGAGCTGGCCGAGGCCCTGCGTGTCGATCCCTCGACCGCCACCCGCGCCGTCCACCGCCTGGTGCGGTCCGGCCTGGCCAGCCGGGGCAGCGGCACCGAGGACGGGCGGGTCGTGATGGTCTCGGTCACCGAGGCCGGACGGCAGCGCCACAGCGCCATCTCCGCCCGGCGCCGGCACTCGATGGCCCGCATGCTGGGCGAGTTCGAGCCCGACGAGCGCCGGCAGCTCGCCGATCTTCTGGAGCGGTTCGTCCTCGCGCTCGACCACCTCGCCGCCGACCTTCCCGACCGCTGACGGCACGCGGTCCTCGACCGCAGGCGGCACAGCACCGGCCGGTAGGGTCGCCGCGATGGCTGACCGGGAGCGCTTCGCCGAGGAAGCGCTCCCCCTCGCGCCGCAGCTCTACTCGGCCGCGATGCGCATGACCAGGAACACGGCGGACGCCGAGGACCTGGTCCAGGAGACCTACCTGAAGGGCTACCGCAGCTACGCCACCTTCGAGGAGGGCACGAACCTGCGGGCCTGGCTGTACCGCATCCTCACGAACACCTACATCAACTCGTACCGGGCCAAGCAGCGCCGGCCCGAGGAGACCGACCTCGACAGCATCGAGGACTTCTACCTGTACCGGCGCATCGGCGGGCTCGAGGAGGCGTTGGCCTCCCGCAGTGCCGAGGACGAGCTCATGGACCTCTTCACCGATGACGAGGTCAAGCAGGCGCTCGAGGACCTGCCAGAGAACTTCCGCCTGCCGGTGCTGCTGGCCGACGTCGAGGGTTTCTCCTACAAGGAGATCGCAGAGATGCTGGACATCCCGATGGGTACGGTCATGTCCCGTCTCCACCGGGGAAGAAAGGCGATGCAGAAGGCGTTGTTCGATTTTGCCGAACAGCGGGGGCTCGTCGCCCCCACCGACGCCGCCCCAACGGACGAGGAGCCCGTCACGATGGTCGACAATGCAGCTGGTGAACAAGCGGGGGCCTGCCGTGGATGACGACTGCGGCGAGGTCATCCGCGAGCTGGAGCCCTACCTCGACCGAGAGCTCTCGCCCGAGGAGTGGACCACGGTCCAGGGCCACCTCGACGATTGCCTCGACTGCCTGCACATCTACGACTTCCACGCCGAGCTGCGCATGATCATCTCGAAGAAGTGCCGCCAGGACGCCCTCCCCCCGGGCCTGCTGGCCAGGATCGAGTCCTGCTTCGGCACCGTCGACCAGGAAGAGGCGAGCGCCGGGGACACCGGCCCGGCCTGAGCCGGCTCCGACCCCTCGGGCTACGCTGCGACCCATGTTCGCTGCCCAACCCTGGGACTGGTGGATCGCCATGGTGCTCTTCGGCATGGGCCTCCTCGGGGTGCTGGCGGTCGTGTTCGGCTACCTCATCAAGGTCATCGGGCCCCAGTACCCGCGGCGCGGGCAGACGATCGCCGAGCCCCCGCAGCAGCAGAAGACCTAGGCGGCCGTGGCGCCCGGGCTCGTCGACTGGGGTTTGGCGGAGCGCATCGGCGCCCGGGTGGCCAACCGCCCGTCGCCGCTGACCTCCGAGCTGCCGGCGCTCCAGCGCGAGATGGAGGCGCAGGCACCGCTGGCCGAGAGCCTCGTCACCGAGGTGACGGGCCTGGTGCCCTCCGGTCCGGCGCGCATCGAGGTCGTCGACCGACCGGCTTGGGTGGCCGCCAACGTCGCCGCCTTCCGCCGGCTGCTTGCGCCGCTGCTGGAGCGCTGGCAGGACAAGGTCGGCCACCGGCCGGGCATGGCTGCCACCCTCACGAGCCGGGTCGCCGCCGTGGAGCTGGGGACGCTCCTCGGGTGGATGAGCAGCCGCGTGCTCGGACAGTACGACCTGCTCCTCGGGGATCCCGCCGGCAACGACGGGCCCGAGGGCGCAGGTGACGTCGTGTACCTCGTCGGTCCCAACCTGGTCAGCCTGGAACGGCGGTTCGGCTTCCCGCCGGATCAGTTCCGGCTGTGGGTGCTGCTCCACGAGCTGACCCACCGTGCCCAGTTCACCGGGGTCCCTTGGCTGGCGCCGCACTTCCGGGGCCTGGTCGAGCAGGCGTTGACCATGGCCGAGCCCGACAGCGGGCAGCTGGCGGCCGCCGCCCGCTCGCTGACCCGCGACCGGGCCGAGGCCCGCCGGCGGGTCGACGAAGGGGGCGTGCTCGCCCTGGTCGCCTCGCCCGAGCAGCGGGCCGTCCTCGACCAGATCGGCGGGATGATGTCGCTGCTCGAGGGCCACGGCGACGTGACCATGGACCGGGCCGGCGCGGGGCGGGTCCCGTCCGCCCGCCGCTTCTCGGCCGTGCTCTCCGCGCGACGTCGCAGCGGCTCGCCTCCGGTCCGGCTGGTGCGCAAGCTCATCGGGCTCGAGAGCAAGCTCAACCAGTACGAGCAGGGCGAGCGGTTCATCGCCTACGTCGAGCGCGTGGCCGGGCCGCGCGCCGTGGACATCTGCTGGCGGGGCGCCGATCAGCTGCCCTCCCTGGAGGAGATCCGGCAACCATCGCGTTGGCTGGACCGGGTCGGCCTCGCCGGTCAAGTGGCGTGAACGCCGGCGTCGGGGTGACCGGCGTCGACGTGGCGGGCGACGAGCTGGCCCATCCCGATCCCGCCGGCCTCCTCGCCCGCTGCCGGTTCCCGGCGCCGGGCACCGCTGTGAACTGCGCGGTGTCGGGCGGCGCCGACTCGCTGGCGCTCCTCGTCCTGGCGACGACCGCCGGCTGCCCCACGACCGCGCTGCACGTCGACCATGGCCTGCGCAGCGGTTCGGCCGACGAGGCCGATGTCGTCGCGGAGGCGGCGGCTCGCTTCGGCGCCGCGTTCCGGTCCGTCCGCGTGGACGTGTCGCCAGGCCCGAACCTGGAGGCGCGCGCCCGCGACGCCCGCTACGGCGCCCTCCCCCCTGACGTGCTGACCGGGCACACCGCGGACGACCAGGCCGAGACCGTCCTGCTGAACCTGTTGCGCGGAGCAGGCACGGCGGGCCTGGCCGGCATGCGGCGCGACCGCCGTCCGCTGCTGGACCTGCGTCGAGCGGAGACCGTGGCGCTGTGCGCCGAGCTCGGGCTCACGCCGGTCACCGATCCGACCAACGCCTCGCTGGCCTTCCGGCGCAACCGGGTGCGCCACCAACTGCTCCCGCTGCTGGACGAGATCGCCGAGCGGGACGTGGTTCCCGTCCTCGCCCGTCAGGCCGATCTGCTCCGCGACGACGCCGATCTCCTGGACGAGCTGGCGGCCGCCATCGACGTCACCGACGCCCGCGCGCTGTCCGCGGCCCCCCGCCCCTTGGCCCGCCGAGCGGTACGCCGGTGGCTGGCCGGTGACCACCCGCCGGACGCGGCGACGGTCGAACGTGTGCTGGCCGTGGCCGGCGGATCGTCCAAGGCCTGCGACGCCGGGCTCGGCCGACGGGTCGAGCGGCACGCGATGCGGCTGCGGCTGGTTGGCCCGCCCAGCGAAGCCGCTGGGTAACCTCGCCCTCCCGTGACAACAGACGGGCTCGCCGGATCCGAGACAGGGCCGGGCAAGGTGCTGCTGTCCGCGGCGGACCTGCACGGGCGCATCGGTGAGCTGGGCGAGGTCATCGGTCGGGACTACCACGGTCGGGTCCCGCTCCTCGTGGCCGTGCTCAAGGGCGCGTTCGTCTTCCTGGGCGATCTCGTGCGGGCCATCCCGATCGACCACGAGATCGACTTCATGGCCGTCTCCTCGTACGGCTCGTCGACCCGCTCGTCCGGCATCGTGCGCATCGTCAAGGATCTCGACATCGAGCTCGAGGACCGCCACGTCCTGCTCGTCGAGGACATCGTGGATTCCGGGCTCACGCTCGCGTACCTGCGCCGGATGCTGGCCGCCCGCAACCCCGCCAGCCTCGAGGTGTGCGCGCTCCTGGCCCGGGAGACGATCTCGCCCATGGACCGGGCCAGCCTGCGCTACGTGGGCTTCACCATCCCGCCGGACTGGGTCGTCGGCTACGGGCTCGACGTGGCCGAGCGCTACCGCAACCTGCCCGATCTCCACCTCTGGAACGGTCCGAAGGAGGCGGCGGGCCCGGGCCCGACGGGCCGGGCCGAGTAGCCTTGCCCCTTGGTGAAAGCGCAGGTCATGGGCGTGGTCAACGTGACGCCCGATTCCTTCTCGGACGGCGGGCAGTGGTTCGACCACGCCCGCGCGGTCGCCCACGGCCTGGACCTGTTCGGTGCCGGCGCGGCCATCGTCGACGTGGGTGGGGAATCCACCCGTCCCGGGGCTGAGCCGATCGACACCGCGGAGGAGCAGCAGCGGGTCCTTCCCGTCATCGAGGCGCTGGCTGCGCACGGTCGGGTCTCCATCGACACCCGCAACGCAGAGACGGCGGAGGCGGCGGTCGCTGCGGGGGCGACGATCATCAACGACATCTCGTCGAGCCTCCATGCCGCCGCTGCCGGCCTCGGGGTGGGGTGGATCGCCATGCACATGCAGGGGGATCCGCGCACCATGCAGCAGGCGCCCGCCTACGACGACGTCGTGGCCGAGGTGCGCGACCACCTGGTGGCCCGCGCCGAAGCGGCGATGGCCGCGGGCGTGGACGAGCTGTGGATCGACCCCGGCTTCGGTTTCGGCAAGACGCTCGACCACAACCTCGAGCTGCTGGCACATCTCGATGAGCTGGTGGCGACCGGCTTCCCGGTCGCCGTGGGCCTGTCCCGCAAGGGCTTCCTCGGCCGCCTGCTGGCCATGAGCGACGCGCGCGTGGCCGCGCCGACCCTCCCCGGTCTCGACGCGACGGTCTCGCCCGGCGACGTTGATCCCGTGGCGACCGACGACCGCATCGAGGGGTCGCTGGCCGCGGCGACGTGGGCCGCACTGCAGGGCGTGCAGCTCATCCGCGTCCACGACGTGCAGGCGACCGTCCACGCCGTCGAGCTCGTCGGCGAACCGGTCCTCGAAGGCGCGCACTGATGGCGAAGCTGCGGGGCAAGTGGGCCCTCGGCATCCAGCCGCGCAACTTCACCTGGTTCATCAAGGACCAGCTGGCGGTGTGCGAGCGCCCCGGCGGCTTCGGCGAGAACCACCGCCGCGTCCGCCGGCAGGAAGAGATCATCTGGATCCGCGAGCAGGGCTTCGGCTGCGTGATCTCGATCATCGCCCCGCCCTACAACCTCCACAACTACGACGAGCTCGGCGTGGTGTATCGGCACCGTCCGTTCACCGCCGCCGACGATCCGACCACGTATCTGAAGGCCTTCTATCCCGAGGTGCACGGGCTCCTCTCCGACGGCACGAAGGTCATCGTGCACGGGGAGGAGATGGGCGACCGGCTGATCGGCCTCGTCGGCGGCTACATCCGCTGGGCCGGCCTCGTGACGGACGGCCCGCAGTCGATCACGCTGATCGAGCGCATCAGCGGCAAGCAGCTCGATCCGTTCGGGCGCAGCCTCGTGCAACTCGCGGGCGAGCTCTCTCCTGACCGCAAGTAGCGTGCGCCCCCATGCCGGACCGCATCGAGATCCGGGGCCTGCGCGCTCTGGGTCTCATCGGGGTCAATCCCGAGGAGCAGGAGCGGCCGCAACCGTTCGAGGTCGACTTCGACGTCGAGCTGGACACCACTGCTGCGGGCGCATCCGACTCGCTCGACGACACGGTGGACTACGGGCAGCTCACGATCCTCGCTCAGCGCGTGGTGTCCGACGAGCCGCACCTCCTGTTGGAACGGGTGGCTGAGCGCATCGCGCAGGAGCTGCTGGCCGCCGATGCGCGGATCGAGAGCACGACGGTGAGCGTCCGGAAGCTGCGTCCCCCCATACCGGCCGATCTCGCCACCAGCGCGGTCACCATCACGAGGCGGCGTTCGTGACGCGGGCGCTGCTGGCGCTCGGTTCCAACCTCGGCGACCGGATCCGCTACCTGCAGGACGCCGTGGCGATGATGCCCGATCTCGTCGCGGTGTCGCCTGTCTACGAGACCGATCCCGTCGGCGGCCCGGACGGTCAGGGTCCGTACCTCAACATGGTGGTGCGACTCGAGACCGACCTCGACGCGTGGGAGCTGCTCGAGCTCTGCCACCGCCTGGAGGAGAAGGCCAGCCGCAAGCGCGTGGTCCATTGGGGGCCCCGCACGCTCGACGTCGACGTGCTGTGGTTGGACGGGGTGACGGTCGACGAACCCGGCCTCGTCGTGCCCCACCCACGCATGGCCGAACGCCCTTTCGTGCTCGCGCCGCTGCGCGATCTGGCGCCCGACCTGGTCGAAGCCGGCTGGGAGGATCGGTTCGACCATCTCGGCGTCCAGCAGCTCGGCGAGCTGGATGCGCTGTCGGGTCGCTGAGATCGTCGAGGGCGAACGATGACGTGGCTGGGGGCTGACGAGCTGGACCTGCTGGTCCTGGGCAGCGGTGTAGCCGGGCTCTCGGCCGCGGTCAGGGCCGCCGACGAACTGGCGCTGCGGGTGGGGGTGCTGACCAAGTCCGACCTGTCACAGGCCGCCACGCGATGGGCGCAGGGAGGCGTGGCGGCCGTGCTGGGGGGCGACCCCGACTCGACCGACCTCCACCTGGCCGACACCCTGTCGGCCGGCGACGGGCTGTGCGACGTCGACGCCGTGCGCGCGCTCGTCGACGAGGGCCCGGGCCGCGTCAACGAGCTCATCGCCATGGGAGCGATGTTCGACCGGGACCGCGAGGGTCAGCTGCAGCTCGCCCGCGAGGGTGGGCACTCGCTGCCCCGCATCGTCCACGCGGGAGGCGCGGCGACGGGTGCCGAGATCGAACGCGCGCTGGTCGACGAGGTGCGGGCGACGGCGGTCGCCTGCTGGGAACAGTGGTTCGCGCTCGACCTGCTCGTCACCGGTGGCCGCTGCGTCGGCATCGTGGCGATGGGACCGGCCGGCGACGTCCACGAGATCCGGTCCCGTCACGTCCTGCTCGCCACCGGCGGAGCCGGGCAGCTGTTCGCCGCCACCACCAACCCCGTCCAGTCGACGGGTGACGGCTTGGCGATGGCGCTGCGGGCCGGGGTCACCTGCGCCGACATCGAGTTCATGCAGTTCCACCCGACTGCGCTGCTCAGCCCGCGCATGCCGCGGCCGCTGCTGTCCGAGGCGCTCCGCGGTCACGGCGCGCTCATCCGCGACCTCGACGGCAAGCGCTTCGTGGACGAGCTGCAGCCGCGGGACGTCGTGGCGCGCGCCATCACCCGCAAGATGCTCGAGGAGGACGCCGACCACATGCTCCTCGATGCCACCGGGCTGGAGGGCTTCGACGAGCGCTTCCCGACGATCACGGCCGACCTGCGAGGTGCCGGGCTCGACCCCGCCACTGACTACCTGCCCATCGCGCCGGCCGCCCACTACCACTGCGGAGGCATCGTCACCGACCTCAACGGCGCGTCGTCGCTGCCCGGGCTGTGGGCGGCGGGCGAGGTGGCGTGCACGGGTGTGCACGGCGCCAACCGTCTGGCCAGCAACTCGCTGCTGGAGGGCATGGTGTTCGGGCCGAGGGTCATCGAGGCCATCGGGCGCGGCGTCGGCGGGCCGGAGGCGACGGGGGCCATGCGTTCGGTGATCGACGAGGGCCAGCTCCCGCTCGGTCACGGCGAGATCGGCGGGCGGAAGCTGACGGTGCCCGCGCCTGTTGGGTCGTCGGTGGATCGGTCGGCGGATGGATCCTCTGGTGGGTCGGCGACGGAGTGGCGGGACCGGCTGCAGCGGGCCATGACGCGTGGTGCAGGAGTGCTGCGCGACGCTCGGTCGTTGACGGGGACCGGCGAGGTCCTGGCGGCGACGCTGGCCGAGGTCGACGGACTGCCGCCGGGCGGACCGCGCGAGGAGCTGCGCAACCTGGCGACGGTGGGCTGGGCGCTGCTGACCGCCGCGCGGGCCCGTGAGGAGAGTCGCGGCTGCCACACCCGTGAGGACTTCCCTGATACGGACCCGGCGATGCGCGTCCGGCTCGTCGCCCACGGGATCGAGCGGTCGTGACCTCGCACGGTCAGCACGCCTCACCGCACGATCCGCCGCGCGTCGCGGTGGAGGACGCCGTCCGCAGGGCACTGGCCGAGGACCTCGGCCCGCTCGGCGACATCACCGCAGCGTTGCTGCCGCCGTCGGCGCGCGTCGTGGCGTCGCTGACGGCTCGGCAGGAGGGCGTGCTGGCCGGGCGGGCCTGCGCGGCGGAGACCTTCCGCCAGGTCGACCCAGGCATCGAGGTCGAGTGGCTCCGGGTCGACGGCGACCGTGTCGCGCCCGGCGACCATCTCGGCGTCGTCGCGGGATCGCTGGCGTCGGTGCTCACCGCCGAACGCACGGCGCTCAACTTCCTCTGCCACCTCTCGGGCGTGGCGACCGCGACACGCCGGCTGGTCGACGCCGTTGCCACGGCCAACCCGCAGACGCAGGTGTGGGACACGCGCAAGACGCTGCCCGGGCTGCGCGCCCTGGAGAAGGCGGCCGTGCGGGCGGGGGGCGGCGTCAACCACCGGGGCTCGCTGTCGGACATGGTCCTCGTGAAGGACAACCACCTAGCGGGGCTCT
Source organism: uncultured Acidimicrobiales bacterium (assembly GCA_963769115.1). Classification (GTDB taxonomy): domain Bacteria; phylum Actinomycetota; class Acidimicrobiia; order Acidimicrobiales; family Ilumatobacteraceae; genus DASTFY01. Next base: position 358,271 of record CAVYKN010000020.1, on the reverse strand, counting down.
CGATCACGACGATGGTGGAGCTGGCGCGGCGACGCTGGCCGGCCCGGACGATCGAGGTCGAGTGCGAGGACCTGGAGCAGGTGAAGGAGGCCGCCACGGCGGGAGCGACCATCATCATGTGCGACAACATGGAGCCGTCGATGGTGGCTTCGGCGGTGGCCGCCGTGGCCGGCCGGGCACTGGTCGAGGTGTCGGGCGGGATCACACTGGCGACGGCGCCGGCCTACGCGGCGGCGGGGGCCGACCTCCTGTCGACCAGCGCCATCACCCAGTCGGCGCCCGCCTTCGACATCGGCCTCGACCTCGGCCGTTAGGTTGTCTGCCCTTCACCCTTGACTACGAACAGGTGTTCGTATAGCGTTCGGTTCGTGATCGGCGGAGCCTCGACCTTGGACGACCTCGTGGCGCGGTGCGCCTCCGACGCGCTCGACGAACTGGACGACCGCGCCCTCGCGACGATGGCGACCTCGCTCCTCGGATGGTGGCCGCGCCTGGATGCCGCTCGACTACGCGTCCTCGCGGCAGTCGAGGCCCGCGAGGCGTTCCGGGTCGACGGCGCACGGGACGCCGCGTCGTGGCTGGCGTGGAAGGGAGCCGAACGCCGCGGCCGGGCCCGCACGGAGATCGAGCTGGCCGCCACCGTCGCCGCCATGCCTGCCGTCGACCGAGCGATGGGCGACGGAAGCCTGTCGCGCGCGAAGGCGTCGGAGCTGGCCCGGGCCCGCGCCGCCGATCCCGACCAACAGGCCGAGCTCGTGGAAGCCGCCAAGACCATGACGGTCGAGGACGTTGCCCGCCGGGTCGACCGATGGCAGCTTGAGCAAGGGTCAGCGCCCAAGCTCGAGCCGAGCGTGACCATCACGTCCCATCCTGGTGGCGGTCGCCTCGAGGCCACGCTGGACACGGAAGGGCTCGAGTGGGTCAAGGTGGCGATCGACACCGCTACCGAAACGCTCGGTCTCCGTGAGCTCCCTTGGAACGAACGGCGAGCTCACGGACTGGTGGCGATCTGTCGTCACTACCTCGACCACGCCGACGTGCCGGTCCGCCGGCAGGGTCGTCCCACGGTGGTCGTGACGCTCGATGTCGCCGCGCTGGCCAGTGGCGCCGGCCGTCCGGCCCAGCTCGACTCCGGCGCCTACCTCACCGGCGACGCCGCCCGCGCCCTCGCCTGCGACGCGTCCATCGTCCGCATGATCACGGATCCCGCTTCCCAGCCCCTCGACGTCGGCCGGGCGACCCGCTCCATCTCACCGGCCCAGGCCCGAGCGGTCATCCACCGGGATCGTCACTGCCGCTACTCGGGCTGCGCCGCGCCCCCGTGGGCGTGCGACGTGCACCACCTCGATCCGTGGGGGTCTGGCGGGCGGACCGATCTCGCTCGGCTCGGGCTCCTCTGCTGGCACCATCACCACCTCGTCCACCGCCAGGAGACGACGCACACGCTGATCGATCAGGGCGACGGACGGCTGCAGCTCGAGCGGAGAAGGGAGCGACCACCACCCGTGTTGCAGGTCGCCTGAGGGGAGAGCTGACGGTCGGGGCCTCCGGCTCCGCCGGTAGCCTCGGACACGCGTCGGCGGGCGACGGCGGAACGACGACCCGACGGCGTTTCCGATTCGGTGGTCGTCAGGCACTCACTAGTGCCGGACCGCCCGATTGCAGGCGGACAAGGCAGGAGGAAGACCAGATGGGTGCAGTGGCGCGCGCCGCCCTCGCAGGCTGTTGCCTGCTCGCAGTGGCTGCATGCTCGGGTGATGTCGAGGACACCGCCCCTCCGACGACGGTGACCGCCCCGTCCACGACCCCGTCGACCACGGCCGCGCCGAGCACGACCAGCGCGCCGACGACCACGCTCAGTCCACAACAGCAAGACGAAGCCGACATCCGAGCCCTCCACGACCGGTTCTTCCAGATGCTCGATGACGACCGGTCGCGAGCCCGAACCCCGCCCACCCCGAGATCGCCGCGACAACCACCGGCCTCCAGCAGCAACGGTTGGACGAGAACGCTCGACGGCAGCTGCGAGACTCGGGCAAGCACTGCGACGGCGACCTCCGGAGCACGCGATCGACCGAGTCGACCTTCCGCGACGCACGACCACGCGGCAGTCCTCGCGTGCACCACGGATGCAGACGTCGGCTGCTCAACGCCGACGGGACCGTCGTCGGGCACGACCGATGGGCGCTCGGTCATCACCGAGCTGCGTCGTGCGTGTCACCGGCACGGATGGCGCGTCGAGGACTGGTTCACCGGCGGCGACGAGCAGTGCGACGCCTGAGTGCTGGCGGTCCTGCTCATCGTCACGCCGCGCGTCGTGTTACGGCCAGCCGGCGGCCGCAGACGGCTGGCGGCTGCGGCCGTTCTGCCACGGCGGCGATGCCTCCTCCGGGCCTGGAGGGATCGATGTCAATGCTGGGGTTGACGGTGGGCCGTCGGGGGGTGGGCCGGGGCAGTCGTTCGTCCGGGGGCCGGGGCACGATCCGTGCACGTACCGCTCGCTGTCGGCCCACGGGCTGCTGGCGTGGCACATGTCGTACTCGTACCAGGGCAACGACGACCCGCCCGAGCCTCCGCCCGACCAGTACTACGGCGACGATCCCGACGCCCGGTGGGCGCTGGCCCACTGTCCCGCCAACGCCGGTCGGGACGTGCTCGTCTGGTGGCCGATCGGTGGGCGACCGCCCGCCTCGTTGATCGACGCCCTCCGTCAGCGGGCGCGGGACGCCGTCCCGTTCCCGGTGCTCGCCCAGCAGGCCGCCCCGAGCGGCGAGCGGGATGCCCCGTTCATCACGCAGCTGCCGACGTGGCTCTGGGTCGACCCGTCCGCGTGGGGTCCGGTGCAGGCCGAGGCCTCGATCCCGGGGATCGTCACCGTCACCGCCGTGGGGACACCACAGCGCCTCACCTGGGATCCCGGTACCGGCGACGCCCCCGTCGCCTGTGACGGGCCGGGCGTGGCGTACGACTTCGGCCGGCCGGACACCGCCCAGACGACGGACTGCTCGTACACCTACCGCCACTCGTCCGACGTGGCGCCCGGGCGGGGCCCGTACCAGCTCACGATGGGCCTGGAGTGGGACGTGCGCTGGCAGTGCGATCCCGGCTGCGGCGGCGGGCCCATGGCGCCCGTGACCGTGACCACCAGCCGGCCGGTGTGGGTGGCGGAGCTGCAGGCCATCAACCCGGCGGAGCTTTGATGGAATCCGTCAAGCAAGCGCTCGACCAGCGTCCGACAGGTTCTGTCAAGAAACGAAGGGCTACGGTGACGTCTCGGTGAACGGCGGCACGCGAGTCCTGGTCAGCGGCATGGGGAGCGAGCTGGGCTCGCTCGTCGCCACGCTGCTGGAGAAGGAGCGCTGGGTGGGTGAGGTCTCCGGGCTGGACATCGACCCACCCCGCCGCCGGCTGCGCTCGGCGGCCTTCCACCGGATCGAGCCGAAGGACCGCCGCAAGATGGTGGAGATCGTGCGCGACTTCGATCCTCACGTCGTCGTCCACATCGCGGTCTGGGAGCCGAACGCCCGCGCCCATCCCGGTGACGCCGCCGCCTGGACCCACACGGCCGCGATCGGCGTCCTCGGCGCAGCGGCCGAGTGCCCGTCGCTCCAGCACATCACCGTCCGCTCGGGGATCTCCGTCTACGGGCGGCGGCGGGGGGCGGCGACCCGGCCGGACGAGTCGGTGACGCCCGATCCGACAGCTCCCTTCGGGCGCTCGCTGCTCGAGATGGAGGGCATCGCCCGTGAGGCGGGGCGGGCCGCCGACGTCCCCGTCACCGCCCTGCGCCTGGCTCCGGTGATCGGCCCCCACGTCCCGAGCCCGCTCGGCCGGCTGCTCCGGCTGCCCGCCGTCCCGGTGAGCCTGCTGGCCGACCCCGCCTTCTCCGTCATCGACGACCAGGACGCCGCCGCCGCGTTCGTCGCCGCCGCGGCGAGGCGGGTGGACGGCCCGGTCAACGTGGTCTCGCCGGGCGCCATCACCGCCAGCCAGGCGGTCCGCATCGGCGGACGGCTGCCCCTGCCCCTCATCGGGCCGGAGTGGCGGCTGGCCCGCACTCCTCACCAGCGCCTTCGGCGCGCCGATCCCCGAGCACATCCACGAGCTCCTCCACCGCGGGCGCACCGCCGACGGGGGCCGGGCGCTCGAGACCCTGGGCGTCGAACCGCGGCTCACGACCCGCGAGGTCGTCCAGGCGCTCTACGAGTGGGCCACCGTCATCCACCTCCGGCCCGGAGAGCTGGCCGCGTGAGCCCCGCCGCCGACCTGGTCACGCTCGCCCGCCGGCAGGCGGCCGGGGTCAACGAGATCGACCCGTGGGGCATGGACCGGGACCTCGTCGGCGTGGCCCGGTCGTTGGCCCGTCTGCGCTGGAAGATCACCGTCGGCGGCGCGGAGAACGTGCCCACCACCGGCGGGGCGCTCCTGGTGGCCAACCGCCGCCCGCTCGGTGCGACGCCGCTCCTGGTGGCCGCCGCCATCGGAAGAGCGACCGATCGCAACGTCCGCTTCGCGGGGATCGTCGACATCGCACCCATCGGGCCGACCCTGCGGCGGCTCGGCGGCGTCGTGGCCCGGCCGGACGAGATCGGCGGGCTGCTGCGCGCCGGCCACATCCCAGCGGTGTGGTGCCAACCCCGCATCACCACCAGCCATCGGGTCGGGCCGGCACCGGTCCCCTACCTGGCGGCCGCGCTCGACGCCGGCGTCCCCGTGCTGCCGGTGGCGGTGATCGCGCCGCCGCTGGCCCGGCGGGTGCGGGTGGACGTCGGCCCGCCGCTGCGCGTCCCCCGCCGGCCCGGGCCACTGGCCGCGGCCGAGCTGGCCGACGCGATCCGCCAGGCCATCCAGCGCATGGTCGACGAGGCCAGCCCACCCTTGTGGTTGCTGCCGGGTTGAGGAACGTGAAGGGGACTGAGTTCTAATGGCGTTCGCGTGGGCGAAGGACGGGACCCGTCTCCACTACCAGGTGGTCGGCAGGCCGGGCGGCGATCCGGTGCTCATGATCCAGGGCCTCGGCACGGACATGACCGGCTGGACGCTGCAACGGCTGGCGTTCTCGCCTCGCTTCCGCACCGTCGCCATGGACAACCGGGGGGCGGGCCGCAGCGACAAGCCATTCGGCCGCTACACCCTCGACGAGATGGCCGACGACGCGATCGCCGTGCTCGACGACGCCGGGATCGACAGCGCGCACGTCATGGGCGCGTCCATGGGAGGGGCGATCGCGCAGCTCGTCGCGCTGCGGCACCCGGAGCGGGTGCGCTCGCTGGTCCTGGCCTGCACGGCCTGCCGCAACTTCCAGTGGCGCCGGGAGCTGCTCACCGAGTGGGCCTCCATCGCCAACGAACGGGGCATGGGCGAGATGGCCCGACGCGCCGCCCACTGGGTGATGGCGCCGCGGTCGGTCCGGCGGTTCTGGCCCGTCGTGGGCTGGTTCGGTCCCCTCGCCATGGGCCTCCCCTCACACGCCTTCACGTCCCAGGTCCGGGCCATCCTCGACGCGCCCGAGGAGATGATCGACGTCCTCGCCACGCTCGACGTGCCCACGCTGGTGGTGGTCGGCAACCAGGACATCCTCACCCCGCGAGGCGACAGCGAGGAGCTGGCCGAGCGGATCCCGGGCGCCGAGCTCGTCGTCATCTCCGGGGCCGCCCACGGCCTCATGATTGAACATGCAACTACTTTCAACCGGGTGGTCCTCGAGTTCCTGACCAGGGTCGCCAGCGAGCAAGCCGCGGCCTGAAGCTCTCTTCATGAGCACCGTCATCGTCGTCGGCGCCGGCCTGGCCGGGCTGATGGCGGGCCGGGAACTGGTGGAGGCGGGGCACGAGGTCCTCCTGCTCGACAAGGGACGGTCGCCGGGAGGTCGGCTGGCCACTCGGCGCATCGGCCGGGCCACCCTCGACCACGGCGCCCAGTTCTTCACCGTCCGGAGTCCGGTGTTCGGCGCGTACGTCGATCGCTGGGCATCGACCGGTCTGGTCCGCGAATGGTGCCGTGGCTTCGCCGAGGACGACGGGCATCCCCGCTACGCCGTCACCGGCGGGATGAACGCGCTGGCCAAGCACCTGGCCGCCGGGCTCGACGTGCGCTGCTCGACGCTGGTGTTCGCCATCCGCCCCGGCGAGGCCACCGCCTGGTCGGTCGGGCTGGACGACGGCACCGCCATCGCCGCCGACGCCATCGTCCTGACCTGCCCGCTGCCGCAGTCGTTCTCGCTGCTCATCACCGCCGGCGTCGAGCTCCCGCCGGACCTGCGCCTGACCGAATACGACCGCACGCTCGCCCTGCTCGCGGTGCTCGACCGTCCCGCCGCCATCCCCGCGCCGGGCGGCGTCCAGGACGCCGACGAGACGTTCAGCTTCATCGGGGACAACGAGGCCAAGGGCGTCTCCGCCGTTCCGGCCGTGACGTTCCACGCCCGTCCGGACTGGTCCCTCGGGCGGTGGGACCGGCCGCCGGACGAGGTCCACGCCGAGCTGATCGAGCGGGCCCGCCCGTGGCTGGGCGGCGCAGCCGTCGTCGAGTCCCAGCTCAAGCGGTGGCGGTTCGCCACCCCGAAGCAGGTCTGGCCAGACCCGTGCTGGCGGGCGCCGGACTCGCCCGGGCCCCTCGTTCTCGCCGGGGACGCCTTCGCTGGTCCACGCATCGAGGGCGCAGCGCTGTCCGGCCTCGCCGCGGCCGCGGCGATCGCGGGGAGCTAGAGAGATCCAGCGACCGCCGGACCGAGCTCGCGGACCACGTCGGCCACCAGGTCCACGTCGGGCTCGGTCGTCCGCCAGTTGGTGATGGCGGGCCGGAACGCCGTCACGCCCCGGAAGCGGGTCGTGCCGAACATGACCCGACCGTCGTCGTTCACCGCCGCGCCGAGACGTTCATTCAGCGCGTCGAGCGCGTCGAGATCACCCTCGAACCCCGGCGGCGCATACCGGAAGCAGACGATGTTGAGCGTGGCCGGGGCGAGGAGCTCCAAGTCCGGGGCGGCATCGACCCGCTCGGCCAGGCGGCGGGCGAGGGCCAGGTGGCGTTCGACCATCGCCCGGTAGCCGGACCGGCCGTAGGCCATCAGGCTCGCCCACACGGCCAGCGATCGTGCCCTCCGCGAGCTCTCCGGCCCGAGGTACCCGAAGTTGGGCTGGTCGTCGGCGGGGAGGTAGGCCGCGGCCAGCGTGAACGCCGAGGCCAGCCGGGCCGGCTCCCTCACGAACGAGAAGCCGCAGTCGTAGGGGACGTTCAGCCACTTGTGACCGTCGGCGATGACCGAGTGCGCCCGCTCCACGCCCGCGGCGAGCGCGGCGCTCTCGGGGGCGACCCGGGCGAAGAGCCCGAAGGCGCCATCCACGTGCAGCCAGGCGCCGTGCTCCTCGCACAGGTCGGCCATGGCGGCGATGGGATCGAACAGCCCCGCGTTCACCTCGCCGGCGTTGGCGATGACCAGAGCCGGCCCGGACGTCGAGAGCGCCCGGGCCAGCGCGTCGAGGTCGATCGTGCCCCGGTCGTCGCCGTCCACCACCAGGCGTTCCACCCGGTCCCGTCCGAGGCCGAGCATGGCCAGGGCCTTCGTGGCGCTCGGGTGCACGTGCCCGCTTGACCAGATCGGCATCGGAGGGAGAGAAGGAGAGCCGGCCAGCCCGTCGCGGTCGACGTCGACACCGTGCTGCTCCGCCCACCACGAGCGGGCCGCGGCCAGGGCCGTGAAGTTGGCCGTCGTGGCACCGGTGGTCAGGATGCCGCCCCAGGAGGCGGGAAGGTCGAAGAGGTCGAGCAGCCACCGCACCGCCGTGACCTCGAGCTGCCCGCCGAGCGGGGACGACACCCACGAGAACGAGTTCTGGTCGATGGTCGATGCCAACCAGTCGGCGGCGAGCGCGGCCGGCGTGACGCCACCCGTCACGAAGTGGAAGAACCTGGGACCGGCCGAGGTGTGGGCGCCGTCGAGTCCGCCGACCAGCTGTTCGAGGGCCGCCGGGCTGCCGACCCCGTCCTCGGGCAGGGCGCCGCCGAAGCTGCGGGCCGTGGCGTCGGCGGTGGCCGAGCGCACCGGCCGGTCATCGACGGAGCGCAGGTAGTCGAGCGCAGCTTCCGCCGTGGAGCGCAGGACCTCCTCGGCCTGAGCGTCGTCGAGCGGATCGCCCACGCGCGCTCAGCCGGAAGCGACGGCCAGCAACGCGCTCGGCGCCGAACGCAGAGCGTCCGTCGCCGGACCCGCGGGCAGGACGGCACAGGCCGCCTCGGCCTCGTCCACGTAGTGCGCACCGACGGCGAGCGCCCCATCCACCGCGCCGCCCGAGCGGACGATGGCCAGCGCCTTGTCGCACTCGACCGGATCGAGCGGGCGGCCGAGCAGGTCGCGCAGCTCAGCGGCCGCGGCCCCACCCGCCGCCAGCGTCCGGATGACCGGCAACGTGTAGACGCCCTCGACCATGTCGTGGCCGGACGGCTTCCCGAGCTGCGCCTCGGTGGCGGTGAGGTCCAAGATGTCGTCGACGATCTGGAAGACCATGCCGAACGCGTGGCCGTACTCGGTGAGGGCCTCCACCTGCGGTCGCTCCAGGCCGCGCACCAGGGCGCCGATGCGGGCCGCGGTGGCGAAGAGCGACGCCGTCTTGCCGCTGATGGAGTCGAGGTACTCCTCTTCGGTCCGGGTGGGGCTGTAGGTCCGGCGCAGCTCGCCGATCTGGCCGTAGCAGAGCCGGCCGATGGTGCTGGCCAGCAGCCCGGCGATCTCGGTGCCGAGCGAGGCCGCGATCTCGGAGGCGCCGCGACAGCAGGAAGTCGCCGGCCAGGATGGCCTGGAGGTTGCCCCACTTGGCGTTGACGGTCTCGACTCCCGCGACGGGTGTCGGCCTCGTCCATCACGTCGTCGTGGTACAGCGAGCCGAGGTGCACCAGCTCCACGGACACCGCTCCCTGGACGACGTCGTCGCCCACCCCGGACTCACGCGGTCTGGGCCGCCGCCATGGCCACGACCGGGCGCAGGCGCTTCCCCCCGGCGACGACCAGGTGGCTGGCCAACTCCGTCAGGTAGTCGTCCTCGGTGCGCACCGCGGCCCGGAGAGCCTCCTCGACCCTGGCCAGGTCGGTCTCCATGGACGGCAGCGCCAGCAGTGGCGACACGCCCGACGAGTTGGTCATCGAGGAGGCTGCGGTGAGAGCCACGAGGAGAGGCTAGGCCCTCGTGCGCGCGTTCACGAAAGGCTTCGTCGGACCTTCTTCCGGACCGTCTTTCGGACCTGCCCCGGTCCGAGGGTGGCTGCCACACCCCCCAGGTACACTGCCTTTGTGTTCGAGCGCTTCACCGACCGAGCTCGTCGAGTCGTCGTCCTCGCCCAAGAGGAGGCCCGCCAGCTCAGCCACTCCTACATCGGGACCGAGCATGTCCTGCTCGGCCTGATCCACGAGGGAGAGGGTGTGGCGGCCAAGGCCCTCGAGTCGCTCGGCATCTCGCTGGAGGCCGTGCGCGGCCAGGTCGAGGAGATCATCGGCCGCGGTGGCTCTGCGCCGTCGGGCCACATCCCCTTCACCCCCCGGGCGAAGAAGGTGCTGGAGCTCTCCCTGCGGGAGGCGCTGCAGCTCGGCCACAACTACATCGGCACGGAGCACATCCTCCTCGGGCTGATCCGGGAGGGTGAGGGCGTCGCCGCCCAGGTCCTCGTGAAGCTCGGGGCGGACCTGTCCCGGGTGCGCCAGACCGTCATCCAGCTCCTTTCGGGCTACCAGGGCCCGCAGGGCGGCAAGGAGTCCGCCGGGGCCACCGCGGGCGGCAGTGGGGGGAGCTCGGAGAAGGAGTCCGGGCAGGCCGGCTCCGCCGTGCTGGACCAGTTCGGCCGCAACCTCACCGCGCTGGCCCGGGACAAGAAGCTCGACCCCGTCATCGGCCGCTTCCGCGAGATGGAGCGGGTCATGCAGGTGCTGTCCCGCCGCACCAAGAACAACCCGGTGCTCATCGGCGAGCCGGGCGTCGGCAAGACCGCCATCGTCGAGGGCCTGGCCCAGAAGATCGTCGTGGGCGACGTGCCGGAGACGCTGACCGGCAAGCAGCTCTACACGCTGGACCTCGGAGCCCTGGTGGCCGGGTCCCGCTACCGCGGCGACTTCGAGGAGCGCCTCAAGAAGGTGCTGAAGGAGATCCGCACCCGCGGCGACATCATCCTGTTCATCGACGAGATCCACACCCTGGTGGGCGCCGGTGCCGCCGAGGGCGCCATCGACGCGGCGTCGATCCTCAAGCCCATGCTGGCCCGTGGTGAGCTGCAGACCATCGGCGCCACCACGCTGGACGAGTACCGCAAGCACCTCGAGAAGGACGCCGCCCTCGAGCGGCGCTTCCAGCCGGTGAAGGTGGAGGAGCCGACGGTGGCCCACACCATCGAGATCCTGAAGGGCCTGCGCGACCGCTACGAGGCCCACCACCGGGTCACCATCACCGACCAGGCCCTGGTGGCCGCGGCCAACCTGGCCGAGCGCTACATCTCGGACCGCCACCTCCCGGACAAGGCCATCGACCTCATCGACGAGGCCGGCTCCCGCCTGCGCATCAAGCGCATGCAGACCCCGCCGGACCTCAAGGAGATCGAGGACCGCATCCAGGACGTCCAGAAGCAGAAGAAGGACGCCGTCGAGGCCCAGCGCTTCGAGGAGGCCGGCCGCCTGCGGGACCAGGAGAAGGCCCTGCTGGAGGAGAAGGGCGCCAAGGAGACCGAGGTCAAGGCGTCCGGCGTGGACCTGTTCGACGAGGTCGACGAGGAAGCGATCGCCGAGGTCCTCTCCATCTGGACCGGCATCCCCGTCTACAAGCTGACGGAAGAGGAGACGGCCAAGCTCCTGCGCATGGAGGACGAGCTCCACAAGCGGGTCATCGGCCAGCAGTCCGCCATCAAGGCGGTCAGCCAGGCCGTGCGCCGCACCCGGGCCGGCCTGAAGGACCCGAAGCGCCCCGCCGGCTCCTACATCTTCCTGGGCCCGTCGGGCGTCGGGAAGACAGAGCTCGCGAAGACCCTGGCCGAGTTCCTGTTCGGCGACGAGGACGCGCTGATCGCGCTCGACATGTCGGAGTACATGGAGAAGCACACGGTCAGCCGCCTGGTCGGCTCGCCTCCCGGCTACGTCGGGTACGAAGAGGGTGGCCAGCTCACGGAGGCCGTGCGCCGCAAGCCCTTCAGCGTGGTGCTGTTCGACGAGATCGAGAAGGCCCACCCCGACGTGTTCAACACGCTCCTCCAGATCCTGGAGGAGGGCCGGCTGACGGACAGCCAGGGCCGCAGCGTCGACTTCCGCAACACCGTCCTGATCATGACCTCCAACCTGGGCACCCAGGACCTGCGCAAGGCCAACATCGGCTTCACCAAGATGGACGAAGCGGTGTCGTACGAGCGCATGAAGGAGAAGGTCAACGACGCCCTCAAGCAGCACTTCCGGCCCGAGTTCCTCAACCGGATCGACGACGTCATCGTGTTCCACGAGCTGTCGCTGGACGAGGTCACCAACATCGTCGACCTGATGATCCGCCGGGTGCAGAAGCAGCTGGAGAGCCAGGGCCTCGGCTTGGAGCTCACCCCGGCCGTCAAGCTGTACCTGGCCGAGAAGGGGTACGACCCCACCCTCGGCGCCCGGCCGCTGCGGCGGGCCATCCAGCGCATGGTCGAGGATCCGCTGTCGGAGCACATCCTCAACAAGCAGTTCCGGGCCGGCGAGATCATCGTCGTGGACATCGAGGACGATCCCGAGGGTCGCCCCGGCGACCGGCGGGTGACGTTCCGGGCCATGGAGGGCTTCGCACCGCCCTCGATGGAGCTGGCCGAGGCCGGTCCCGGCAACCCGATCGAGTAGCCGGGACCCGAGCGCATCCCCTTGCGCCTGCTCGCCGCGCTCTCGCGGCGGCTTCTGGTCGGACTGCTGGCCGGCTGCCGCCTCGACGTCAACGTCGTGGTGGACGCCGAGGCCGACGGCAGCGGCACCGTGACCGTCACGGCCACGGCCGACGCCGAGCTGCTGGCCCGCGCTCCCGGCGCGGTCGACGACCTGCGCTTCGACGACGCCCGCGCCGCCGGCTGGACGGTGACCGGGCCCACGCCGACGGACAGCGGCGGCGCCCAGGTCGTCCTCACCAAGCCCTTCGGCACGCCCGAGCAGGCGACGGCGATCCTGGCCGAGATCAACGGACCGTCCGGTCCGCTCCGCGGCCTGACCCTGACGCAGGACCGGGAGTTCGCCCGGGTGACGACGGGCCTGACCGGCGAGGTCCGCCTGGACGGGGGTGTGGCCGCCTTCGCCGACGAAGCCTTGGTCCAGGTGGCGGGGAAGGTGCCGCTGGCCGAGCAGGTGGCCGCTCAGGCCGCGGCCGGTGGCGTACCGCTCGAGCAGGCGCTGGGGCTGACGGTCACGGTCGAGCTGCCGGGCACGGTCACGGGGACCAACGGCACGGCCGCCGGCGGCAGCGTGACGTGGACACCGTCGCTGGCCGAGGGCGTGGCCACCCCGCTGCAGGCCGAGGCGCTGCAGGAGGACACCGCGGCCCTGCGGGCCAGCGACGTCGAACGGTGGACGGTCTGGGGTCTCATCGGTTGGGGCGCGCTCTTCGCCCTGATCGTCCTCGTGGTGCTGCTCAGGGCGTGGCGTCGCCGGGCTCGTCGTCGTCGTCTCTGACGTCTTCTCTGACCCCGCGCGTCTCCCGGGCCACGACGGCGTCGGCCATCGGCTCACCGGTCAGGCGGCGGTAGGGCCGGGCGAGCGGCTTGCGGCCCTCGCGCAACACGTCCTCAGCCGTCACCGTGGCCGTGAGCTGGATGAGCCTGGCCACCAGGCCTGTCCAACCCGTCTGGTGCGAGGCGCCCAGACCGGCGCCGTTGTCGCCGTGGAAGTACTCGTAGAAGAGGACGTGGTCCCGCCAGTGCTCGTCCTCCTGGAAGATCCTGGTGCCGCCGTAGACGGGGCGCCGGCCGTCCTCGCCCCGGCGGAAGATCGAGATGAGGCGTCGGGAGAGCTCCTGCGACACCTCGAACAGGGTCATCTGGTTGCCCGAACCGGTGGGGCACTCGACCGTGAAGTCGTCGCCGTAGTAGGCGTAGTGCTGCAGCAGGGAGCGGATGATCAGGACGTTGGTGGGGAACCACACCGGCCCGCGCCAGTTGGAGTTGCCACCGAAGGCGCCCGTGGTCGACTCGGCCGCTTCGTAGGCGACGCGGTAGTCGTGCCCGTTCACGCTCAGCACATAGGGGTGGTCGAGGTGCCAGCGGGACAGCGCGCGGATGCCGTGCGGGCTCAGGAACCGCTCCTCGTCCAACATGCGCTCGAGGATGCGGCGCAGCTTGTCCCGGTTGACGAGGGAGAGGATGTGGCGCCCGGCCACGCCGGGCACGGTCGGATCGGCGATGTTGACGAGCAGATCGTGGTTCCGGCGCAGGTAGTCGTCCACCTGGCCCCGCAGGCGGGGGAACTTCGCCATCAGCTCCGGCGGGATGGACGTGGTGGCGCACAGCGGGAGGAGCCCGACGACCGAGCGCACCTTCATCCGCTCGCCGCTCCCGTCAGGGAGGCGGAGCACGTCGTAGTAGAAGCCGTCCTCCTCGTCCCACATCTCGTCCGGGGTGCTGCCGATGGGATCGATGGCGGCCGCGATCCAGAAGAAGCGCTCGAGGAACTTCAGCACCAGCTCCTCGTAGGTGGAGTCGTGTTCGGCCAGCACGCAGGCCAGCTCCAGCATGTTCTGGCTGAACAGGGCCATCCACGCCGTGCCGTCGGCCTGCTCCAGCTGCCCACCCGTCGGGAGCGGCGCGCTGCGATCGAACACACCCACGTTGTCGAGGCCGAGGAACCCGCCCTCGAACAGGTTCTTCCCCGCCGGATCCTTGCGGTTGACCCACCACGTGAAGTTGAGGAGCAGCTTGTGGAACGAGTCGCTGAGGAACTCGCGGTCGATCCCCTCGGGGTCCGTCCCGTCGGCGGCCAGGTCGACCTCCAGCGAGTGCATGAGCAGGGTGGCGAAGGCGTGCACCGGCGGGTTGACATCACCGAAGGCCCACTCGTAGGCGGGGATCTGGCCCGTCGGGTGCAGGTAGGCCTGGGACAGCATGAGGTCCAGCTGCCCCTTGGCGAAGTCCGGGTCCACCATGGACAGGGGAATGGTGTGGAAGGCGAGGTCCCACGCCGCGTACCACGGGTACTCCCACTTGTCGGGCATGGAGATGACGTCGTGGTTGACCATGTGGAACCACGCCTCGTTGCGGGTCCCCCGCCGGCGGGGTGATCGCAGCGGGTGGGCGTCGTGCTCCCGCAGCCAGATGTCGAGGTCGAAGTAGTAGCACTGCTTCGACCACAGCATCCCGGCCAGGGCCTGACGCATGATCGAAGCGCTGTCCTCGTCCACCTCGGGCGGGGTGATGGCGGTGTAGAACTCGTCGGCCTCGACCCGCCGGGTGGCCACCAGCTCGTCGAAGCCGTCGAAGGGCGGTGGGTCCGAGGCGTCGCCGGCGGTGCGGGTCAACCGGCAGCGCAGCACGACCTCTCCGCCCGCGGGCACGGTGACGTGGTGATGAGCCGCGTACTTCGACCCTTCGCCGTCCGGGTTGACGGTGGGCGCGCCGGACAGCAGGTGGTCGTTGATGCCGTCCTTCGGGTAGGGCGTCGTCCCCTCGACGTTCTCCACACCCCACAACCTCCGGGCGTTGCTCTCGTTCTCGCAGAACAGGAGCTCGGGTTCCTGCCCGTCCGCGCTCTCGACGTGGAGCTCGTACCGACCGAGGTCGTCGTGCTCGGCCACCACGGCACCGGTGATCGTCGGATGCCGCCGCACCCGCGGCCGCTCCGTGTTCGGCGGCCACGACCAGGTGTTGCGGAACCAGAGCGTCGGGAGGACGTGGAGCTCCGCCGCCTCCGGTCCGCGGTTGGCGACCGTGATGCGACAGGCGATGTCGAACGGGGCGGCCTTGGCGTATTCGACCATGACGTCGAAGTACCGCCGCTCGTCGAAGATCCCCGTGTCGACCAGCTCGTACTCGAGCTCCTGACGGGAGCGGGTCCGGTTGGTCGTGACGAGGTCCTCGTAGGGGTACGGCGCCTGCGGGTACTTGTAGAGCCACCGTTGGTACGAGTGGGTGGGCAGGTTGTCGAGGTAGAAGTAGTACTCCTTCACGTCCTCGCCGTGGTTGCCCTCGGAGTTGGTGAGGCCGAAGAGGCG
The DNA here is from genome assembly GCA_963769115.1 of uncultured Acidimicrobiales bacterium. Lineage (GTDB taxonomy): Bacteria > Actinomycetota > Acidimicrobiia > Acidimicrobiales > Ilumatobacteraceae > DASTFY01. The sequence continues at coordinate 343,092 of CAVYKN010000020.1, read as the reverse complement.
TTCCTTCAGGATGGGGTCGCGGCCGTTCCAGAGGGCCAGCGCGAAGCAGAGGCGCTGCTTGTCGTCGCTGATGCCGGCCAGGCCGTCCTCGCCCCAGCGGTAGGCGCGGGAGCGGGCGTGGTCGTGGCTGAAGTAGTCCCAGGCCTCGCCGGTCTCGCTGTAGTCCTCGCGGACGGTGCCCCACTGGCGCTCGCTGAGGTAGGGGCCCCACACCCGCCACTCGACGCCATGGCGGGCATCCCGCAGCCGTTGCTCCTCAGCGGTCAGATCCAGTCCCGTTTCGTCCACGGGGTCACGGTAGACCGCGACACCCCCTGCGTAGGTTGGGCGCCATGACGCGGCTCCGAGTGGTCCATCGCTGCACCGAGTGCGCAGCCACCCATCCCAAGTGGGCGGGCCGGTGCCCGTCGTGCGGAGCCTGGAACGCCCTCGTGGAGGACGTCGAGGAGGTAGGGACGACGGGACGAGCCGGCGGCTCGGGTCGGGTGAACCGTCCGGCGGCGGTCGCTCGGCCCATCACCGAGGTGGAGGCGGACGCCGGCCTGCCGATCCCGACGGGCGTGCCCGAGCTGGACCGCGTGCTCGGCGGAGGGCTCGTCCCGGGCTCGGTGACGCTCATCGGGGGCGAGCCCGGCATCGGCAAGTCCACCCTGGCCCTGCAGGTGGCGGCGGCGCGGGCGGCGTCCGCTCCGCCGGCCCTCTACGTGTCGGCCGAGGAGAGCGCGGCGCAGGTGCGGGACCGGGCCCGCCGCCTGGGCGCGCTGGACAGCGGGCTGTGGCTGCTGTCGGAGACGCAGCTCCCCGGCATCCTCGCCGCGCTCGACGAGCTCGGGCCGGGGCTGGTCGTCATCGACTCCATCCAGACCGTGGCCGACCCCGAACTGGAGTCCTCGCCCGGCTCCATGGTGCAGGTGCGGGAGAGCGCCCACCGCTTGGTGCAGGAGGCGAAGCAGCGTGACGCGGCCGTCGTGCTCATCGGCCACGTCACCAAGGAGGGCGGCCTGGCCGGGCCCCGCGTGCTGGAGCACGTGGTGGACACCGTCCTGTCCTTCGAGGGCGACCGTCACCACGCCCTTCGGCTCCTGCGGGCGGTCAAGCACCGGTACGGCCCCACCGCCGAGCTCGGCGTGTTCGAGATGGGGCAGGGCGGCCTCGCCGGCGTGGCCGACGCCAGCGGGCTGTTCCTGGCCGACCGGGGGGCCGGCATCCCGGGTTCTGCCGTCGTGCCGATCGTGGAAGGCCACCGGCCGCTGCTGGTCGAGGTCCAGGCGCTGGTCGTGCCGTCGACGCTGCCCTCGCCCCGGCGATCGGCGCAAGGGCTGGATCAGGGCCGCCTGGCGCTCCTCGTGGCGGTCCTCACCAACCGCGCCGGGCTGCCCTTCGCCGAACGGGACGTCTACGCGTCGGTGGCCGGCGGCCTCCGCCTGGGCGAGCCCGGGAGCGACCTGGGCGTATGCCTGGCCTTGGCGTCGGCCCACGCCGGGACGCCGCTCGCCGGCGACCTCATCGCCTGCGCGGAGGTGGGCCTGGGCGGGGAGCTACGGCTGGTCGGCCACACGCCGCGGCGCCTGGCCGAGGCCGCCCGCCTCGGGTTCCGTCGGGCCATCGTGCCGGCGTCCGCTCCCGACGTCGACGCGCCGATCGAACTGCTGCGGGCGACCAACCTGGGCGAGGCGCTGGCTCTGTCGCTCTCGGCGGCTACGTCGCGATCCGGGCGATCGGTCCCAGCCCGTCAGGAAGTGGGAGCGTTGCCGTTGGCGTGACTGCTCCTGACTCCTCGACGGTCCACCGCTGGAGCTTCCCGTCGCCCGCGGCCAGGAGCTCGTGCGTGGTCGGGTCGAGCGTGAGCGCGGTCACCGGTGCCGGCAGGTCGGCGCGTCCCGCCACCTCGAGGGTCGTCGGGTCGACCATCAGGAGCTGGCGGTCCATCCCGATCCAGAGGTGGTCGCGGGCGGCCGCGATGACGGGCTGTTGTTCTCCATCGAGGACGACGCCGAGATCCGCCGTGCGTGACACGCGCAGGCCGTTGGGATCGTCGGTCTTGATGACACCGAGCTTCCCGGCGCCGGTCACCACGTAGAGGGTCAGTTCGTCCGGGCTGAGAGCCAGGGCGCCGGAGTTCCCGGTCATCCCGAGCTCCTCGGGCAGATCGATGCACCAGACGCCGGCCGACGGGGTGGAGAGCGTGTGCACGAAGCCGTACTCCCAGACGTCGTACTCCGGGTCGTCCAGATCCGTGGTCGTCACGTCCGCGGGCTGGTAGAGCGTGAAGAGGAGGGACGACGACGCGGCGTAGACCTGGGTGCGGCTCAGCCCGGCCATGGCCTCGTCGACGAGCTGGCCCTTGTCCCGCAGGCTGACGGGCAACCCGATCGTGCCGGTGGCGAGATCGAGCGTGCGGACGCGGTAGCGGGTCGGGTGCTCGGGCGGGAGGTACTCGATGAGCTGGAGGCTCATCGGCCTCGCCGAGCTGTGTCCCTTGCCCTCGGTCTCGTCGAACCAGCCGAAGGCCTCGGGCACGAAGTTGCCGTCGAGCGTCAGCTCCTGCGTGGATCCCGCACCGTCGGTGACCACGAAGCGGGAAGTGCTGCGACCGGGGCCGATCTCGCCCGGCTGGGTGGGCGGCGCCGGCTCGGCGAACACCGCCCAGCGTCCGTCGGCGCTGGTGATGGTCGGCTCCAGGCCGGCCGGGACCTCGCCCGTGCGGTCGAGCACGCCGTAGGCGTCGAACCAGCTCGCCCCGGCGTCACCGTCCCGGGCCACCGTCCAGTTGCCCTCCAGGCTGATGGCCGCGTCGGTCCACGCCGCCCGGCGACCACCGGTCGCAGGGTCGAGGGCGACGACGGTCCGGCCGTCGGTCACCCGGATCGATGGGCCCGTCGGGGCAGCAGCAGCAACCGACGTCGATGTCTTGGGCGACGTGTCTGGCGCCGGCGCCACCGATGGGCTCGGGTCAGCCTGGACGGTGGCTTCGGGCAGATCGGGTCCACCGCAGCTCAGGCCGGAGATCAGCAGGGCGCCGACGAGGCTGCCGGCCAGGAGAGCACGCGCACGCATGCCCCTCTTACACCGGGCGCCGTCATCGCGTTCCGACTCACCCGGTTGCCTCAATCGGTCTCCACGGTCTCGGCGACGGCGATGGCGGCGTCGCGGTCCAAGGCCGATTCGAGCCGGTAGGTGTGAGGGCCGACCGTCCAGATCAACGTGTTGCCGGCCAGGCGCAGCTCCTCCTCTTCGATGTCGCGGGTCGGGCCCAGGTACAGGAACAGGTGGGGCTCGCCGCCCAGCCAGACCGCGGGCTGGCCATCGACGCTGACCCGCTCGTAGGTGGTGCCGGGCTGGAGGACCTTCTCGAACAACGGCTCCTCGACCTGACCCCGGAACACGGTGAGCAGCGCGCCGACCTCGGGCAGCTTGGTGGCCGGGAGGGTGTCCGACGGTCGGCCACTGCAGGCTCAGCCGGCCGTCCACCAACGTGGTCGTCTCCGGCGGGCCGAGCGCCGTGGGCACCGGCGGCACGATGCCGAGCTCGGCGGCGCCGTCCTCGACGCTGATGGCGCCGGGTGGATCCGTGGGCGGAGAGGGGGGCGAGACGGTCGAGGAGATCGTGGGCGGGGTCGACGAGGGGACGGGGGCGAAGGTCGTGTCGCTGGTCCGGATGGCGACGCCGCCGATGCCCAGCAGGTCGGCCACCGCCCGCCGGGCCCGGGGGCTGGCCACGAGCACGACGCCGACGATCACGATCGCCGCTGCGGCGAGCGCCAGCACCCGGCGCACGGCCGGGCGCTGGACGAACGGCGTCACGACCGCAGGCCGGTCGAGCTCGGCCACCACGCGCTCCGGCAGGTCCGACGCGCCGGGGAACTCCAGGCTGTCGGCCAGCTCGGCCAGTGCGCGCTCGAGGTCGACGAGATCCATGGTCATGAGCGATCTCCTGCGTCGCCGAGTTGGGTGCGGAGACGGTCGAGCGCCCGGGAGAGCCGGGACTTCACGGTGCCCGCCGGGACATCGAGCGCGGCGGCGGTCTCCGCCTCGGTCAGGCCGGCGAAGTAGCGCAGCGCGATGACGGTCCGGTCGCGGTCGTCCAGGCCGGCGAGCGCAGCCCGCAGCTCCCCGGCCGACACCGCGCCCAGCGCCAGCTCCTCGGCCGAGCCCGAGTCGTGGTCCCCCATCGCCGCGGCCCGGACGGCCAGCCGCTCCCGCCGTCCCCGGCTGCGACGGCGGTTGCGGGCCTCGTTGGCCACGATCTGCATCAGCCAGGGTCGCAGGGGCAGTCCCTCCCGGAACCGGGGCAGGGCCCGGAACGCCTTCACGAACGCCTCCTGGGTCACGTCTTCGGCCTCACTCTCCGATCCCATCACCGCGTAGGCGGTGCGCAGCGCGGCGCGCTGATGCCGGCCGACCAGCACGCCGAACGCGGCGGTGTCACCGCGACGAGCCCGCGCCACGAGGACGTCGTCGTCCAGGGTTCTCTCGTGTGCCGCACCGGCCATGTCGATCCACTGTTCCTACACCGCCCGCCCCGCCCCGGTTCCCCGGACCGCGACGGGACGGCGCGCTTGATCCCCTGACCTGACGCTGGCCTGACCAGGTACCCCGCTCCCTAGACTGCCGTGATGGAGGCGCGGCGCGGGATGGGGCTGACCGAGGCGCTGGCTCTCGTGGCGCCCGGCACCGGGTTGCGCGACGGATTGGACCGGGTGGTCAAGGCCAAGCGGGGCGCGCTCGTCGTCGTCGGCGACGGGGCCGATGTGCTGGGCGTGTGCTCCGGCGGCTTCCTCATGGACGCCGAGTTCACGCCGCAGCGGCTGGCCGAGCTCTGCAAGATGGACTCGGCCATCATCCTCACCCCCGACGCCGGCCGCATCGCCCGCGCCAACGTCCACCTGGTCCCCGACCCCAGCGTCCCCACCTCCGAGACCGGCACCCGCCACCGGACGGCGGAGCGGGTGGCCCGGTCGCTCGACGTGCCGGTCATCTCCGTCAGTGAGGACATGGGCGTCATCACCGTCTACGTCGGCGACGCCAAGCACACCCTGGAGGAGATCCCGCGGCTCCTGGTCCGGGGCAACCAGGCGCTGCAGACCCTGGAGCGCTACAAGGTCCGCCTCGACGACGCCGCCACCTCGCTCACCGAGCTGGAGGTGGAGGACGTGGTCACGGTGCGGGACGTGGCCTCCATGTTGCAACGCAGCGAGACCGTCCGCCGGGTGGCGGAGCAGATCCAGACCTCGATCGTGGAGCTCGGGATGGAGGCCCACCTCATCCGCCTGCAGCTCGACGAGCTGCTGGAGGACGTGGACGACGACCGGGAGCTCGTCCTGCTCGACTACCTCCCCGACGACAAGGACGAGCGGCTGGCCAGCGCCCTCGCCGCGCTCGCCGCGCTGTCGACCGATGACCTCCGCGATCTGCGCTGCGTCGCCGCCATCGTGGTCCCCGGCGCCGAGGACCAACTCGACCTGAGCCTGCAACCCCGCGGGTACCGCCTGCTCGACAAGGTGCCCCGCCTGGCCGAGGACGTCGTCGACGATCTGGTCAGCCGGTTCGGCACCCTCCAGAAGCTGATGCGGGCCACCACCGAGGACCTGGCCTCCGTCGACGACGTGGACGCCAGCCTGGCCCACACCATCAGGGAGGGCCTGGCCCGCCAGGCCGAGTCAGCCCTGCTTGACCGGTTCCATTAGCTCCTCGCGCAGGGAGACGAGAGCCGGCGACGGATCCCCGGCCCACGGATCGGCCAGGAGCGACTGCTCGTAGCAGGCGTACTCGTGGCGCAGCGCGGCCCGGTCGCCCCGGGCGGCGTGAGCGCGCAGCCGCAGCCCGACGAGCTCCTCGTGACCGGGGAGCACCTCGAGTCCGATGGAGGTGGCCGCCAGCACCCCGTCGACGTCCTGCCGGTCGAGCAGCCGCCGGCCGAGCTCCACGGCCACCGTGGTGACCAGGAGCGTCAACGTGGACGGGAGCGCCTCCGCGTCCGGCCACAGGTAGCAGCGCCCGCTGTACGGGCGCGCCGCGCACGAGGGCCAAGGCCCGGTGGAGCTCGTCGATGGCGTCATCGTCCGGCAGGTGCTGAGCCCGGGCGAGGTGGGCGCGCACGAGGTCGGCGTCGAGCACGACCTGGGCATGGAGCGGCAGCCGCTCCGCGTACGTCCGGCCCAGCCACTCTTCACCCTCCGGTTGGGGCGCCAGCCGGGCGAGCGCCCGCCGCGCGTCGGAGACGACGTTGGAGAACGAAGCGTTCGAGAGATCCGACTCCCACAGCGCCGATCGCGCTCCAGTCCGGGTGGCGGTGTGACGGTGCTGCGCCAGCCACACCACGAGCTCCAGCGCCTTGGCCCGGTCGAACTCGGCGACACTGCCGTCCGGCGCGACCACGTCCACCGGGCCGAGCACCCGCACCATCAATGCCCACGGCTCGGCTTGGTCGACGTCGTTCACGTTGTCGGGCAGGTCGTCGGCGACATGAGCGTCGGGCACGTGTTCCTCGTCGACCTCGACCACCCTCGTCAGGAGGTCGGCCTCGGTCGCGTCCAGACCGTGCGGTCGTACGGTCCACCCGGCCACCGCGAGGGTGCCGTCATCCGCGGGTACGACGGCGGCCTCGGGGAGGGCGGGCAGGCCAGTGCCGACCACAGCCACACCGCGTTGCCCGGCGGACAGCGCGGTGAGGGCCTCCCATGCGGGGTCACCGGGCGGCGGCGGGTCGCGGAGGATCACCACGACCGGTTCCCACGGCTCGTGGCCGGCGATCGCCCGCAGGCCGAACGTCGATCGGTGGCCGCCGGTGGCCGCCACGATCGGCGCCGTCATGGCCTCCGCGTCCGCGACGGCAGTGGGCAGGTCCGGCACTGCTCGGACCTCGTGGCGGGCGGCCAGCTCGGGGAGCACCTCGCCCACCGTGACCACCCGCAGCTCGTCGGCCAGCGGTGTGACGGCCAGGGTGGCCGTGAGGTGGCGGGCGGCGTCCAACCCCGATTCGTGCGCACCGAGATCGACGACGCCGGCCGCCTCCAGGTCGACGAAGATCTCGGCGCCGCTGTCATCGTGGCCGAGGCCGACCAGCGCCGGGCAAGGCGGCGCCACCGCTCGGGCGTCATCGATCAGCTCGCGGAGGGTCACGGACGCCGCGAGCAGCCAGGTCCGCCCGGCGTCATCTGCTGCTCGCCACGGGCCTTCCAGCGCGGCCGGGCGGTCGAGCGCCACCTCGATCTCCCCGGTCCCTCGACGCACGGCCAGGACACGGGCCTCGCTGCCGGTGCGGCCGAGCTGCCCGGCCAGCGCCCGCAGGGCCAGCTCCAGCCGAGCCAGACCGACGGCGTCGCTCCCGGCGACGAGCGCGGTGACCGCCTCGGCCAGCTCACCTTCCGGGGCGGCCACGGTGACCGCACGGGTCATGGGGCGCAGCACCCGCCGCCGTGACGACCGCAGCAGACCCACCGCGCCGGTGGCGAGGAGCGCGGCCCCCGTGAACGCGGTGAACCGGGCCCAGGCCGGCGTGGACGAAGCGTCCTGCTCGTCGACGTCGATGTCGACGTCGAGAACCTCGGCGTGCTCGATCGTCTCTGCCGTCTCTGTCGTCTCGGTCGGGACGGAGGTTGTCGGGTCCGGGATGGAGGTGGTCGGACTCGCGGGCTCCACGGGCGCGGAGATGACCACGGGAGGGATGAGCACGGGAGCGACGGCCTCGGCAGCGACCGGCTCGGGAACGGCGGGCCGCGGGCTCCACGGCGGCCGGGCCGGGCACGGCAAGGTCCCAGCCGGGCAGGATGAGGTTCGGGTCCTCGAACACCCGGGTCCCGAACGATCGGCCCCGGTTGGTCTCCCACAGGAAGGGCCAGGCGGCCGGGGTGCCGAGCTCGTCGTCGGCGATCGAGCTGAGCGTCTCCCCGCGCATCACGACGTGCGGTGCGGGGAGCACCGGGGGCGCGGCCAGCCTGGCGACGGAGGCAGCGATCGTCGTCGTCGCCGCCGGCACGGCGACGGGCTTCGCCGCGGCCTCGGCGAAGGGCAGCGCGTGCGGGACGTAGCTGAGGCCACCGCTGCTGACCAGGAGCGCACCGACGAGCCGGCCGGCCACCGCCGCCGCCCACCCCGAACGGGCCGATCCCGTGCGGTGACGGACGGCCGCCACCACCTCGCGGAGCACGGCCACGGCGAGTTGGGCCCAGGCCAGCCAGACCACGACGGCGAAGGCCTTGAGCCACACCGCGTCGTCCAGCCCGCCCCGCGCTGCGAAGCGCAGCTGGTCGCCGTTGGGCCACGCGGTCGGCAGTGGCCAACCGGCGACAGCCGCCAGGGCCACCGGCACTCCCACGAGGAGCGCCAAGAGCACCAGCAGTGCTCCCGCGGCGTGGAGAACACGAAGCTCGCGTCTTCTTGTCATCGATCAGCCTCCGAGATGCCTCGAACGATGCGGGCCGACCCCTCTCCGGTGACGGTGGTCGACGAGAGTCCTGCGGCCGAGAGCAGCGGCAGATCGACGGGGATCGTGACCGACACCCGCAGTCGATCGCCGGCCCAGGCCACCGATCCCTGGTAGCCGGCGGCGCGCACGAACCGATCGGCCTCGGCCAGCGCCGCGGCCGGATCCACCTCGACCCGACCGGCCCGCACGGCGCCGGCATCGACGGCCTGCACGCCGGCCCGGGCCGCCTGGTCGGCCACGTCGACCGCTTCGCGCCGGGCAGCCAGCACCCGGCTCCCGTCGTGCGCCAGCCCTGCGGCCAACAGCATCACGCCGGTGAAGGCGATGATGATCAGCGCGTTGGCCGTCCCGCGCGCCCCGCGGAGGCGACGGGCCGGGCCGCTCATGGGCCACCTCGATACCGGTCGACGGGCGCGCTGGCGCGAGCGGTGATCGTCTTCTGGCCCGGGAGCGAGAGATCGACCAGATCGGACAGCGCGACCTGACAGGACACGGTCGCGGCGACCGTGCCGCCGGTGCCGGCAGTGCTGACCTGCACCGTCGTGGAGCCGCAGGCGATCCCGGCGCTGCGCAGCGTCGTCTCCGCGGCGGCCCGGGCGTCGGCGACCATGGCCCCGGGACTCTGACGGAGGCTGGCTGCCCGCGCCGCGGCCTGAGCCGCCGACACGACGTCCTGGTGCGCGGTGCCGACGCGTCCCGCCAGCACGGCGAAGGCGAGCAGAGCGAGCACGACCGGGGTCAGCAGGACGACGCCCACACCGGCCGAACCCCGCGACCCGGTGAACCTCATCGCTCGCTCTCAGGGACGAAGCGCTCGACCGGGCCGCCGGCGCTGGCCGTCACCGTCGGGTGGAGCCACGGGATCGGTCCGCGCACCTGGCCGGAGACCGTGACGGTCACCGCCGTCGCCGTGCGGTCGATCCGCACCGAGGGCGCGGGGAGCAGACCGTCGGACCCGCGCAGCAGCTCCTCGGCCACGGCCCGTCCTCCGGCGGCCGTGCCACCTTCGGCTTGCGCCGTCCGTGCTGCGTCCTCCGCGGCCGCCGCCACCACGGATCGAGCGTGGTACACGAGCGCGGCCTGGATGACGAGGAACACCATCGTGACGACGACAGGCAGCAGGAGCACCGCTCCCGTGACTTCGCCCGCGTTGCCCCGAGCTCTCACGTCAGCTGCCGAAGATCTCGCCGACCTTGCCCATCAGGCCGGCCTGGATGGCGGCGACGACGCCGATCAGCGCGACCGCGATGCCGGCGACGTACAGCACCTCGGTGCTGACCTCGCCGCGGTCATCGGCGGCAGCGGCGCGGGACTGGAGCCAGGCGTAGGCCTTGGTGGTCAAGTTGGTGGGGTGGGTGATCATGAGTGACTGCTTTCTGTGCTTGGTGATGGTGGGGACGAGAGATGGTCAGAGGTTCTGGTCAGAGGTTCTGGTCAGAGGTTCACGACGGAGTAGACGCCGGGGAAGATCACGAGGAGGACGAAGCCGACGACGAGCAGGGCCACCGGCGCGTTCATGCGCTCGGTCCGCGACGCGGCTCGGGCATCGACGTCGGCCAGCTCGCGGGTCGTCAGCGCGTCGGCCGATGCCTCGAGGGACCGGCGGACCTGTGCGCCGGACTCGCCGGCCAGGGCCATGGCCCCGGCCAGCTCGTTGAGGTCGTCCAGGCCGGTGCGTTCGGCGACGGCCAGCATGACCGACCACGGCGAGCGCCCTGACAGCCGGGCGTCGTTCACGGCCCGGCGGAGCAGGGAGAAACCCCACCCGGTGCCGTAGCCGGCGGCGTCCTGGAGCGCTTCCTCGACCCCGGCGCCGCCGGCCAGCAGGATCGTGACGAGGCGCAGGTAGGTGGCGAGGACGACCCGGAACTCCCGCCGGCGCCGCGCCGCCTGAGCCGCAGCCTGCGCGTCGGACAGGAACCATCCGCCGAGGCCGAGCGTGATCGACCCCAGCCCCACCATGCCCGTCGGGAGTGGTGTCCCGAGGGTCGAGATCAGCCACAGCACGACGGGCAGCCCGGCGCCGAAGAGCGCTGTCTGCAGCTTGTCGAGGGCCTGCTCCTCGGCCGTCCGGCCGATGACGGCCAGGTCGGCGGCCAGCGAAGGACGGCGGGCCACGCGGTCGCCCTCGATGGTGATCGCCACGGAGCGCAGGCCGCGGCGCCAGACGGGTTCGGTGACGGCGTCGACCGGGACCGCGCCGCCCGGCCGTCCCAGGGCGGCGACCGCGGGACCGAGCGGCCGGCGCGCCGGCCACCAGCCCCTGGCCATGAGCCAGAGCCCGCCGCCGGCCACCATGCCCATCAGGAGGACGGAGATCACGGGTCGACCGCCAGGAGGCGCGATCCCGGTTCGAAGGCGGCGAGGCGGACCAGGGCCCAGAAGGACAGGAACCACAGCGCGCACACCGCCGCCAGCACGACCTGTCCGACCGGTGTGCCGAACGGGGCCAGATAGCTCCGGTTGAGAACGACGTAGATGACGACGACGGAGGCGATGACCCCCGAGACCAGCCGGGCCTGGCTGGCCGCCCGCGCCCGCTGGGCCTCGATCCGCAGGCGGAGCGTGGCCTCGGCCCGGGCGGCTGCGGCCACGCGGTCGAGCACGTCGGCCAGCCGCGCGCCATGGCGCTCCGAGGCGAGCAGCGAGGGCGACGGCCACCTGGTCACCGGCCGGGTTGGCGACGCGCGCCGCGAACTGCTTCAGCAGGTCGGGCAGCCGGTGGTCGTGCAGCCCCGCGGCCAGCTCCTCCACCGCCGGGCGGATGGCGAGTGGCGCCACCCGCGCTGTCACACCGATCGCCTCGTGGAGACCTGCAGCCGCGGTCATCGTGTCGCGCAGCTGCTCGGCCCAGCGGGCGACGCCTTCGATGCGGTCGATCTCCCGCTGACGGGCCGACTTCGCGCCGACCAGGGTGGGCGCCGACCAGCCGAACGCCGCGCCGGCCAGTGCTCCGACCGGCCATCCGGTCGCCGCGTACACGAGGACGGCGACGCCGACGGCCAGCGAGACGCGCAGGTTGAGGCGATCGACGTCCGGCACGAGTCGACGACGCGGCGCGTCACGCTCGGGCACCCCGCGCAGGCCGACCACGACCAGGAGAACGCCAGCCGCCAGCACGCTGCCCAGCAGGCCGGCCACGAGCGGGCTCATGCCCAGCCCCCCAAAGCCCTCCGGTCCGAGCGGCCGAGCACGGCCGGGTCCAGACCGTTGGCGACCAGCCGATCCCACGTCGTCTCGCTGAAAGCGTGGACCAGCCGCGCCCTGCCGTCGTCGCCCGGCGCGAAGACCTCGTTGGTCGCCACCAGCCGCCCGTCGGCGCCGGTGACCTCCCGGACGGACGAGATGACGCGACCGCCGTCGGGCAGCCGAGTCAGGTGGACGACGAGATCGACCGATTGCGCCACGAGCAGGTTCGTGGCCTCGATCGGCATCCGTTCGGGCGCCATCAGGGCGTAGGTGGCGATCTTCGTGAGCGCGGCCGCCGAGCTGTCGGCGTGCAGGGTGCACATGGAGCCGTCGTTGCCCTGGCTCATGGCCAGCAGCATCTCCAGCACCTCGCCACCGCGGACCTCGCCGACGATGACCCGGTCGGGAGCCATGCGCAGCGCGTGCCGGGCCAGGTCGCGCATGGTGATCTCGCCCGCGCCCTCGATGTTGGCTTCGCGGGTTTCCAGCTCCACCACGTTCGGATGCCGCTCGGGATCCCGTTCCAGCTGCAACTCCAGCGCGTCCTCGATCACGACGAGACGCTCGGCCGGATCGATCTCCGCCAGCAGGGCCCGCAGCAAGGTCGTCTTGCCGGCATCCGTGCCGCCGGCGACGACGACGTTCAGTGGGTGCGGTCGGGTCACCGCGGCAGCCAGCACGGAAGCCAGGTCGTCGTCCATGGTGCCCAGCGCGACGAGATCGGCCAGCCCCACGTCGGTGTGCCGGTGGCGGCGCACGCTCAGGCTCGGACGGCCGGAGACGTTCATGACGGCGGACAGGCGTGAGCCGTCCGGGAGTCGGAGCGCCAGCAGCGGCTTGGCATCGTCGAATCGGCGCTCGGTGCGGCCACCGTGGGCGGCGATGCGGCGGATCAGCTCGATCAGCTCGGCATCGGTGGCGGCCAGCGCAGGGCCGACCGAGCGCTCACCGCCGGCGTGCGTGATGAAGACCCGGTCGCAGCCATTGGCGTGGATGTTCTCGATCGTCGGGTCGGCCAGCAGGTGCTCGAGCGCACCGAAGCCGGAGAGGCGAGCCCGGGCATCGGCGGCCACGGCCGCTTCCTCTCCGGAATCGAGCGGTGGCAGCCCGGCCACGAGCCGCTGGCGGCGCTGCGCCTCCAACGCGCTCACGAGGAGCCGCTCCCGCTCGACCTGCTCGTCCGCCGGCCCGATGCCGCGCCCGGCCGCCTCCTCGGCGTGCGACCAGGACGAGAGCGCGTCGGTCACGTCGGTCACGACGCGGTCGGTCAGCTCGCTACTCACCGGACACCAGCTGCTTCTGTCGACGCGTCTGCTGCGTCGACCGTCTCGGCCCGCGGTTCCTCGGCGGGCGCGATGTCCGGCACGAGCGTCCCCACCAACGCGGCGACCGATTTCCGCACCCGGCTGCGGACCACCCGGCGGGCGGCGGGTCCTTGCGCGAAGAGGGCGGCCAGTGCGACGGGATCGTCGGCGATGACCGCGCGCAGCGGGAGTCCGACGTGCTCGGCCACCTCCGCCGGCTCGAACGGCGCCGTACCGACGCAGACCAGGGTCGGGGCCAATCCGGCCGCCAGCAGGCGCTCGGCGGCGGGAGCGAGCCCCACCACCTCGTCGAGGCGCGGCCGGGTGACGAGCAGCACGTGCTCCGCCGCCCGCGCCAACGGCAGGGCCGGGCTCGCCGGGTGCAGGCGACCGCAGTCGACGATGCACACCACCGGCGCGTCCCGCAGGGCCTCGGCGGCGCCGTCACCGAGCTCGCGCAGGCAGGCTTCGGCCTGAGCGCCGCCTGGCGGACCGGCCACGAGCTCGAACGCGTCGCCGATCGGCTGACCGTGCCGGCGCACGCGCTCGAGCGCCGAGCCGTCGCGAGCCGCAGCCAGCGAGAGCAACCCCGGGTCGTGCGTGACGCCGAGGGCGTGGTGCCAGCGGGCGGCCAACACACCACCTTCAGGGTCGGCCTCCAGGAGCACCCGCGGGTGCTCGACTCGCGTCCAGGTGGACGCGAGCAGGGCCGCAAGCGCGGTGACGCCGGGCGAGCCCTTGCCGCCGGCGACGGCGATGATCACGCGGCACCGTCATCGCATCCCGTGAGGACCAGACGGAGCTGCTGGCGAGCGGCGGCGTTCGACGCTGCCGCGGCCTGGCCCTCCGGGACCAGCAGCGAGACGAAGAGCCCGTCCGCACCCGGGCCGTCCGGTGTGGTGACGGCCCAGACCCGCCCGGCGCCGAGCTCCTTCGGCACCGCCGCGAGGTCGCCGGCCGCCGCCGTCTCGACCATGCGCACGGGATCGCCGGGACGGAGGGCGGCCGTCGGATAGGCGCCGGGCTCCAGCACGGCACCGATCACGGCCTGGCCGGCGGGCACGGCATCGCCGTCGCTCACCATGTCCGGCGACAGGACGCTGCCCGACGGGATCGGACCACGGGCCACTCGGCCCACGACGAGATCGAGGTCGGAGGCGGCGACGGTGCGAACCTCCGGACCGGCGCCGACCTCGGCCGTCCCGACCGCGTCGACCGCCACCGTCTCGCCCGCGGCCACGTCACGCACCGCGACCAGCACAGGAGCTGCGGGAGGACGTCGCCCGAGACCAAGCCGCAAAGCCCAGACCGGCCCCGAACACCAGCAGCAGACCGAGCGCGATCCAGGGGACACGGCGCTCCCGCTTCACGCGTGCCACCGTCGCCGTGCTCTTCGGCGCCCGCCCGTGGGCCATCAGATCGCTCCCTCTCCCGGTTCGCCTCGATTCGTCGGCGCCGTCCGAGCGGCGCTCCTCGGTCCAGAGAGGATCCGAGGAGCGCCCCATCGGAAACGTGGCTCCATAAATGGTCCGCCGACCGCCACGTTGCGTGAGGGACGGTACGGACGGGTTCACGGCGCGCGGTGTCCATCCGGAACCGATGTCCCGAAATCTCAACACTCGTGTCGGTTCGCACCACGCAGGGTGAACATCTGCCCACCACGTCGAGTGGTGGCCGAGACGGCGGGCTGGCCGACCGCCGGGCGACGCGCCCGCGGCCAGGGGGCGTAGCCTGGCGCCATGGCCACCCCGACGACGTCGACGACGGTGTTGCGCTCGAACGACCTGTGCTGGTGCGGGAGCGGCCGCAAGTACAAGCGCTGCCACAAGCCCCTCGAGGGACGGGTCGTGCCCCACGAGGTGAGCTCCGATGCGCTCGGTGCCGGCCGCCATCGCCCGCCCGCCCTACGCCGAGACCGGCATCCCGCCCCGCTGGAACGAGCCCATGGTCAAGACGCCCGAGCTCATCGAGCGGATGCGGCGGGCCGGCGCCCTGGCCGCCGACGTCCTCCGCCAGGCCGGCGAGCAGGTGGCGCCCGGCGTCACCACGGACGCCATCGACGTGTTCGTCCACGACCTCATCGTGGAGCGGGGCGCCTACCCGAGCCCGCTCAACTACAACGGCTTCCCGAAGAGCGTGTGCACCTCGGTCAACGAGGTGATCTGCCACGGCATCCCCGACGCCCGGGCCCTCCAGGACGGCGACATCGTCAACCTCGACGTCACCGTGTTCCTCGACGGCGTGCACGGCGACACCAACGCCACCTTCTTCGTCGGCGACGTCGACGAGGAGAGCCGGCAGCTCGTCCGGGTGACCGAGGAGTGCATGTGGCGGGGCATCGAGGCCGTGGTGCCGGGTCACCCGATCAACGAGATCGGCCGGGCCATCGAGGACCACGCCCGCCGGCACCGCTACGGCGTGGTGCGGGCGTTCATCGGCCACGGCATCGGCGAGCAGTTCCACTCCGACCTGCAGATCCACCACTACTACGAGCCCAAGGCCCGCACGATCATGCGGCCGGGCATGACGTTCACCATCGAGCCCATGATCAGCGTGGGCAGCTGGCGTCACGTCATGTGGGACGACGACTGGACGGCGGTCACCGCCGACGGCAAGCGCACGGCCCAGTTCGAGCACACGATCCTCGTGACCGATGACGGTGTCGAGGTGCTGACCGGCGGCTCCGGCGCGGTGTCCCCCGCAGCCCCGACGTCGTCGACCTGAGCCCGTCGTTCAGGCGATCGCGGACCCGGGCAGGACGCCCTCGGGCAGCTCCAGCAGGCGCACGGTCCCGTCGGGGTCGAGCGCGCCCAGCACGAGGAACTGGCTGCGGAAGCCGGCGATCCGCCGCTCACCCAGGTTGATGGCGCCCACGACCATGCGGCCGAGCAGCTCGCCCGCCTCGTAGTTGGTGATCTGGGCCGAGCTCCAGAGGCGCCCGACGACCGGGCCGAAGTCGACCTCGATCTTCAGGGCCGGCTTGCGGGCCTCCGGGAACGGCTCGACGGCCGTGACGACCCCCGCCCGCATGTCGACGGCGAAGAACGCCGGCCCGTCGACGTCCTGCTTGCGGGGGAGGCCCGCCGGCTCGTAGGGGCGACCCTCAGGATCGATCTGGTGCTGCGGCATCCTCGACCTGCGACGCCTGGGACCGCCGCCACAGGGTGAGGCCGACGACGGCGCCGAGCAGCAACAGCAGGAGGAGGCCGCGGCGCAACCCCTTGCCGCCGCCCTTGTCGTCGGAGCCCAGCACGGTGTCGAACACGATCTCGCCGGCGTCGAGGACGGCATCAGGAACGTTGTCGAGGACGGTTGCCATAGGGGGACGAGTCTCGCCGCCCGGCGGCAGTCAGGGCAACAACCAGGGCAAACAATCCGCTAGCGGGTGGCCAGCCACCAGGACAGCACCTCGTCCTGCTCCGGTCCCTGCAGGCCGTAGGCCGCGCACGATTCGACGGCGGCGGCGTCGATCTCGCCGGCGCGGAGGAGCTCGGCGGCCCGGGTCAACGGGACCGGTGGCAGCGGCAGATCGAGGACCTGCGAGGCGCGCAGACGGAGGCTGGTCGGGCCGAGGCCGCTGCCGAGGTGGCGCTGCGCGGCCCATGCCGCGACCGGCGGAGCCAGGAGCACGGCGGCGATCAGCCACAGGTCCTCGACGCGGTGCGGGTGCACGCTCACGACGGGCACCGACGGGATCCAGGCGCCCTCCTCGTCGACCGCGGCCTCGATCACCCGCGTCTGGGAGGCCACGAGGATCTTCGGGCGGAGCTGGCCGCGGGCCCAGTCGGCCAGCGCCGGATCGGCGGCGGCCAGCGCGTCGAGGTCCACGCGAGGGGCGGCGAAGCGGCGCTTGTCGAAACGGGCCGGGCGCTCACCCCAGGCGCAGCGCCCCAGATCGATGAGGCCGGTGGTCACCAACGGCGGCCCCGCCGCGTCGTCGCTGACGAAGGGGGCCAGGCCGTAGAAGTGCTGCCGGAACCCGGCCGTCGCCGTGGCCAGGTCGCCCAGGCGGCCGTGCCCGCCGGCGATGCGGACCGCGGGGACCCCGGCGGCGTCGGCGATGAGCGGCGCCCACGTCGAACCTCCGACGAGCCGCGGCGGGGGCGTCCTCGAGGGGCGCCATCTCCGGTCCCCGCCAGCGGGCCACCGGACCCTGCTCCCGGCCGCGCTGCAGCACGACCACGCAGACGTGGACGCCGGCCTCGAACACCTGCGACCCGGCCCACCACAGACCGGTCACCGCCGCTTGCCGCCGGACGGCGGCGCGGATCGTCTCGGTGTCGCGGGTGACGAGGACGGACTGCGGGAGCACGAGTGCCACGCGGCCGCCGTCCGGTCGGGCCAGTTCCACGGCCCGCAGCAGGAACTCGGCGGCCACGTCCGCGTACGGGCCGCCGCCCAGGCGGGAGCGCCCACCCCTGCTCGTGGCCCGGGCCAGTCTGACCGAGGTAGGGCGGGTTGCCGACGACGGCGTCGAAGGACCCCCCGGGATCGGCCGACCGGCCGTCGCCCACCTCGATCCGCGCCTCGGGGACCGTGAGCCGGGCCTGCGCGGCGGTGCTGGCGTCGAGCTCGATGCCGATCAGCTCCAGCGCGCCCGGCGGCGCACCGCACCGGGCTGCGGCCACGCTCGCCGCCGCCAGCACGCGGCCGTCGCCGCAGGCCGGGTCCAGCACCCGCACCGGCGCCGGCCATCCCCGGCGGGCAGCGTCGTCGAGCGCCGGCACCACGGCCTGGTCGACCAGCAGGTCCACCACCGCCGGTGGCGTGTACCAGGCTCCGCGCCGCTTGCGCTCGACGCGGTCCGCTGGCTCCACGACCAGCATCTTGGCTGGTCGGTCTCTTCGCTGGTCAACGTCACAGCCCTCTACGCTCGCCCGCCGTGACCTCGCGCTACCTCCGGTTCAGCCGCGAGGAGTGGAAGGCGCTGCGGGCCGCCACGCCGCTCACACTGCGGGAGCCGGACCTCGAGGCCCTGCGGGGCATCAACGAGCGCATCAGCCTGGACGAGGTGGCCGAGGTCTACCTGCCCCTGACCCGGCTCTTGAACCTGTACGTCAGCGCCACCCAGAACCTTCACAAGGTGTCGTCGACCTTCCTCGGCACGCTGGCCCCGAAGGTGCCGTACGTGCTGGGGGTGGCCGGCAGCGTCGCCGTGGGGAAGAGCACCTTCGCCCGCATCCTCCAGGCCCTCCTGTCGCGCTGGCCCGACCACCCGAAGGTGGACCTCGTCACCACCGACGGCTTCCTGCACCCCAATGCCGTGCTGGAGGCGCGGGGCCTGATGAACCGCAAGGGGTTCCCCGAGAGCTATGACACCCGGCGGTTGCTCTCGTTCCTCCGTGAGGTGAAGAGCGGTGAGCCCGAGGTGCGGGCGCCCGTCTACAGCCACATCGTCTACGACATCGTGCCGGGTGAGGAGCTGGTCGTGCACCGGCCCGACATCCTGATCCTCGAGGGCCTGAACGTCCTGCAGATCACGCCGGAGTCCCGCGAGTTCGTCAGCGACTACTTCGACTTCTCGATCTACATCGACGCCGTGGAGTCCGACATCGAGCGGTGGTACATCGAGCGCTTCCTGACGCTCAGGGAGACGGTGTTCGTCGATCCCCGGTCCTACTTCCGGCACTACGCGCAGCTGTCAGAGGAGGAGGCCATCGGCACCGCCCACATGATCTGGCGGGAGATCAACGGCAAGAACCTGGCCGAGAACATCGAGCCCACGAGGGGCCGGGCATCGCTCATCATGCACAAGGCCGCCGACCACGCGGTGACCGAGGTGGAGCTGCGCAAGATCTGAGTGAGATCCGAGTTGTCGCGGCACAGCGCGATGATGGCGCGGTGCGGCGAGCTTTCCTGCCGGCGACGCTCATCGGTCGCTCTGAGCCTGGCCGGGCTGCTCGGGCGGGGACGACGACGGGCAGTCCGACGTGGCCGGTCCGTCGCCCGTGACGGAGGCCGGTCCCACCTCGACGATCACCGAGCGCGGTCGTTTCACTGGCAACGACCACCGCGACCATCGCGCCGCCGACGACCCCACCCTCGACCGCGCCGCCCACGACGCCGGTGCCGAGCCCGCCGCCGGCCGGGCCGTCCACCGGACCGTACGCGCCGGTCGACGCGCCGGCCTTTCCCACCCGCAGCGCCCCACCACCCTCCGGTGAGCCGTGGCCCGACGGCGAGTACTACGTCATCGTGCGGGGTGCCGCCGCCGATGCCCCCACGCCCCGGCTGGCGATCACCGCGTACCAGGTCCTGACCGGGCCGGACGCCATCGCGGCCGCACAGGCCGACGGTGTCGGGCTCGACAGCGACGTCTACATCCCGGCGAGCCCCTCGGCCGACCGGGACATCGAGCTGACCGCCGACCTGCCCATCTCCGTGGCCCGCCCCGACCGTCCCGGCGTCAGCTACGCGATCACCGCCGGCGAGCTGGCCCGACTGGTCAGCGGGGCCAACCCCGAGGAGGGGGCACCCGACGGCTACGGGTACGTCGCGTTCCCGTTCCTGCTGACCGTGCAGGGCGGGCAGCCGGTGGCGCTGCAGCAGCTCTGGGCGCCATAGCTCAGCGGCTCAGCCCGCCAGCTCCCCGGCCAGCCACTCCGGGAGCTCCACGATCGACGTGAGGGTGGGAACAGCACCGTCGTGCTCGGCGGCCTCGTGGCTCCAGAGGTACTCGTACGGGATGTGCACGGCGCGGCCGCCGACCTCCAGCACCGGCAGCACGTCCGAGCGCACCGAGTTGCCGACCATCAGGAACGCCGCCGGCTCGACGCTGTAGCGGGACATGAGCCGGCTGTAGGTCCGGACGTCCTTCTCGCTCACCACGTCGATCCCCTCGACGTGGCGATCCAGGCCGCTGCCGTGGAACTTCTGCTCCTGGTGCATGAGGTCGCCCTTGGTGATGACGACCATGCGGTAGCTGCCGGCCAGCGCAGCGAGTGTCTCCTCGACTCCCGCCAGGAGCTCGACCGGCCGGCTGAGCAACGTGCGGCCCTCGTCGACCAGGCGCTGGATGGTCTCCGCCGGCACCAGGCCGCCGGTCACCTCGATGGCGGCCTCGACCATCGACAGGGTGAAGGACTTCACGCCGTACCCGAACAGCACCATGTTGCGGCGCTCGACCGAGTCGAGGGTGTGGGCCAGGTCCAGCGACTCGTCGGCATACGGCCCGACGAGCTCGCAGAACCGGGCGGTGACGGAGTGGAACCCGTCCTCGGAGTGCCACAGCGTGTCGTCGGCGTCCAGCCCGATCAGCCTGATGCCCATAGGGGTCGTTCAGGGTAGCGAGGCCGCCCGGTCCAGGAGCGTCGCGAAGTCCGGTCCGTCGAACTCCGCCACCGCGCGGTCGTACTTCTCCATGCCCCACTCCCAGAAGTCGAAGTCGATGTCGCTGACCCCGTCCTGGATGGACGCCCACAACGTCCACCCGTACTTCGACATGAGGCCGAGGAGCCGGGCCCGGGCCACCTGGTCCGGGCGGGAGCCGCCGTGGTAGTGGGTGACCAGCTCCTCGAGCTGGTCGAGCGACAGGTTCGACTCGCTCCACACGTTGCCCAGCTCGAAGCCGGGATCGCCGTTGCCGGCGTACTCGTAGTCGATGAGCCAGACCTTCTCGCCGTCGTCGATGAAGTTGGCCGCCAGCAGGTCGTTGTTGCAGGGCACGGTCGGCACCGGGTGAGCGGCGAGGGCCGCGGCGATGCGCTCGACCTGGGGCATGAACTCCAGGTAGCGGTCCGGGAGCCGGAAGCCCCGCTCCTGGACGATGCCCAGGTACCGCCGCTGGATGACGAACATGTCGAAGTCGTTGACGAACCGCGGGCCGGCGTGCAGGGCGCGGCAGGCCGCCGCAACCCGGGGCAGGTTCGTGCTGTCGCGCACGTCGGCCCCGTCGTAGGTGCGACCCTCGAGCCAGGCCACCACCATCACGCCTCGCCCCGGGAGGTAGTCGACCACCTCCGGCGCCACGCCGCTCTGCCAGGCGGCGACGGAGTTGCGGTACTCGGCCTCCCGATCGATGGCCAGGAGCTCTCCTTCCGGCGACGAGAGGCGGGCGACGTAGCAGCCCTCCGGCGTCGTCACCTTGAGGTTGATGTTGGTCAGGCCGCCGGTCAGCGCCTCGACCGTGCGGGGCCGGCCGGCGAACGTGGGCACCTCCTCCAACCGCGCCTCGAGCTCCGGCGTCAGCACCTCGGTCATCGCGTCTCCCCCGGATCTCGTGGTCGTCACGACGTAGTAGTCCTGGTAGATCTGCTGCGCCCGGGCGCGGGCGTCCTCCCACGTCCAGCCGCCGTCCAGGAAGCGAGCCGGGCTGAGCGAGCGCACGTAGGGCGAAGGGGACGGGCCGAGGCTCTCCACGACGTGCTGGGCCAGCCCGGCCGAGCCGGACACGCCGTGGGCGTTGCAACCGGCGGCCAGCACGAAGCCCCGCAGCCCGGGGACCGGGCCGACCACGAAGCGGCCGTCCGGTGTGAACGTGGGCCACCCCCGGAACGTCTGGCGGATGCCGACCGACGTGATGCCGGGCACGAACGGCTCGAGCGACTCGGCGAACCCGGCCAGCACCTCCCAGTCGGGGTCGGGCGCGACGTCGACCCCGCCGGCCTCGGTCCGGGGATCGAGGCTCAACGCCGCCGCCTCCCACCCGCCGCACAGCACGCTCGACAGGTCGGCGCGGATGTAGAGCCGCTGGTCGGGCAGTCGCAGCACGGGAAGGTCGGAGTGCCAGCCGGGGAGCGGCTCGCTGATGAAGTACTCGTGGCGGACGGGGACGATGGGGAGGTCCAGCCCGACCGAGCGGGCCAGGGCCAGCGCCCACGGGCCGGCGGCATCGATGACCGTCGACGTGCGGATCGTGCCGTGGTCAGTCACCAAGCCGGTCACCAGGCCGGTCACGGCCCCGGCCTCGGTCAGGATGTCGGTGACGCGGACACCTGTGGCGATGGTGGCGCCCGCGCTCCGGGCCGCCTGCGCGTAGGCGGTCGTGAGGCTGTGGGGCTGGAGGTAGCCGTCCGACGGGCACCACAGCCCGACCAGCACCGAGGCCGTCTCCAGGACCGGGCAGAGCTCGGCCACCTCGGCCGGCCCCAGCAGCTCGACCGGCAGTCCCTGCGAGCGGGCGACGGCCACCATGCGGTCGAACTCGGCGACCCGCTCGGGGGTGGTGGCGATGCGGAGACTGCCGGTCTGGCGCCAGTCGATGGGCCACGGCGAGTCCTGCTGCAGCCGGCTGAACAGGGCGACGGAGGCCATGGCCAGCGCGGTGCGCTCCGGCGTCGTACGCACCTGGCCGACCAGCCCCGCGGCCTGGCCCGACGTGGCCCCGGCCAGCTCGCCCGCCTCGACGAGCTGCAGATCGGTGTAGCCGGCCTCGGCCAGGTGGTAGAGCACGGCGCAGCCGATGGCCCCGCCCCCGACCACGGTCACCTCGGCGTCACGCACGTCGGCCACTCACTGCTCCTTCATCAGGAACACGTCGCCGTGACCGGCCGGCCAGCCGTCGCGCGTGCCCGTCTCGACGTAGCCCAGGCGGCGGTAGAACTCGGGCGCCTGGAACGTGTGGCTGCTGAGGAAGACCCGCTGCGCCCCCTTCGTCCGGGCGGCGTCCTCGAAGGCGGTCAGGAGGCGCCGGCCGACTCCGGCCCCCCGGTGGTCCTCCCTGACCCACAGCAGCCACAGCTCGGCGCCGCCGGCCCAGGCCACGCCGGCCGCGCCGCCGATGATGCGGCCCAGCTCGTCGCGCTCGAAGACACCGATGTCGGTGCCGTCGTGGACGTCGATGGCGGCGGCGTTGAACGCCGTGAGCTCCTGGACGAGCCGGTCGACGTCGGCCGGATGGGGACCGAGCTCGACGACCGGCCCGTCCGTCGGGTGCCGCCAGACATCGGCCGTCAGGCCGAACAGCACCTCGTCGATCAGTCCGTCCGGACCCTTGAAGCTGTGGTGCAGCAGACCCTCGCGCCGGAACCCCACGCGGTCGAACAGCGCCAGGCTGGGGACGTTCCGCACGTCGACGTAGGCCACGACCTTCTGGCGGCCAGCGGCGAAGACCGCGTCGACCAGCGCCGTGACGGCCTCGGTGGCGAGCCCGCGCCCCTGGGCGGCCGGCGCGAGCGTGATGCCGATCTCGACCGCGTGCTCGGTGGCGGGGACGCGGTCGACCATGGCGTCGCCGACGAGCCGGTGGCCCGGCCCGGCCTCTCCGTCCCGGATCGCCAGCTGCCCGGCGGCCGCCAGTCCCGCCGCCTCCTCGATGCCGTAGGGCAGCGACCAGGCCTGGAAGCGGGCCACGTCGGGATCGTTCCGGTACGCCGCGACCTCCGAGGCGTCGTCGACGGTGAGCGCGTCGATGACGAGCCGGTCCGAGCGGACGGGCAGCTCGATCACGGGCGGACCGCGTTGAGGTAGTTGTAGACGGTGATGCGGCTGACGCCGAGCGCGTCGGCCACCTCGTCGACCGAACGACGGAGCAGGAACGCCCCGCGATCGTCGAGCACGCGGACGGCGCGCTGCTTGTCCTCGCGGGACAGGTCGGACAGCCGGCCACCGAGCTCGACCTCGACCTGCTCGATCATCCGGGCGAGCGCGCCGTGGAGCCCGCCGTCCGGCAGGCCCACCCCGCCGAGCTGCACGGACAGGCGGGTGGCCCCCTGGTCGAGGGCGGCTTGGAGGAGCGCGGCCACCGTGGACGCGGCCTGGTCGACCTCCACGTCGGCCACCGAGCTGAACGGTCCGACGTCCACCTGGACGCCGCGCTCCGTGACGGCGTCGATGGCGGCCAGCACGTGAGGTCCGGGGTGCCCTTCGACGAAGGGCTCCACCGTGAACTCGATGCGCACCCGCGCCATCCGGACCTCCTCCCCGAGCGGAACCGGGATCGTACCGACGTCCCGGACCCCGGCTCTCTCGGGCTGTCCGTCAGGCGCCCATGACCCGCCGCAGCTCGTCGGCTCGTGCCGTGCAGTCCCGGCCCGCGGCCTCGAAGGCCTGGTTCAGGCGGTTGAGCGCGTCCCGGAAGGCGCCGTTCCAGTCGTCGGCGAACCGGTCGTGGGCCGGGCCCTGCCACAGCGTGCTGCCGAGGACGCCGGACACCTGGCTGAGCACGCCGTTGACGGCGTCCACCTGCCTGGTGAGCGTCGCCCCGAGGGCCTGCAACTGGTCCGGATCGGCGCCGTACATGCTGCTCATCTCTCTCCTCCACATCGGTCTGTCTGGTCTGGTTCGGGGAGAGTGAGTGCCTGAGATCGCCGCGATCGGAAACGGATCTTCGGCTCATTCCCGGATCAGGTCGCCGGCCAGGGCCACGCTGTCCGGGCAGAAGGCGTAGGAAGCGTCCGCCAGGCGGGCCGCCACCTCGGCCGGGGTCAGCCACTCCGCGGCCACGACCTCGCCGTCGGCGAACGTGATGGGCCCGTCCCAGGTCACCGTGTAGACGCGGGCCAGCTCGGCGACGTCAGCGTCCGCGTAGCGGCCGGTCCGGACCAGCGTCGAGGGGAACGCCGTCGATGCCCACCTCCTCGGCCAGCTCGCGGGCGGCCGCGACGTCCCACGCCTCGCCGGCGGCCACGACGCCGCCCACCGCGATGTCCCACGCCGAGGGCCAGATGTCCTTCGCCGCGCTGCGCTGGTGCACGAGGAGCCGACCGTCCGTCCGCCGCACGACGATGAACACGGTGCGGTGCTGCAGTCGCTCGGCCCGCACACGGGCCCGGGTGACGGTGGCGACGACGCGGTCATCGTCGTCCACGACGTCCACCAGTTCGGCGGCGGGCCCCCCGGCGGACGCCGTCATCCCGTCACAGTACGGCCGGCCCAGAACGGCCAGAGCACGCGCCGCCGCCGCCGACGGGCCACACTCGCGCATGGCCAGCGCCCGCCCGCTCCGCGAGACCCAGGAGTTCTTCGCCGAGCGGGCCACGACCTGGGACGAGCGCTTCCCCGACGACGGGCCCGCCTACGCGCGTGCCGCCGCCGAGCTCGACCCTCCGGCCGGCGGCACGCTCCTCGACCTCGGCTGCGGCACGGCCCGCGCGCTGCGACCGCTCCGCGCGCAGATCGGCCCTGCGGGCACGGTGATCGCGCTCGACGCCACCTGGGAGATGCTGCGGGCCGCCGGCGAGGCCGGGCGCCAGCAGTTCGGAGACCTCGTGGCCGCCGACGCGCTCAGCCTCCCCCTGCGCGACCAGTGCCTCGACGCCGTGTTCGCCGCCGGCATCCTCCACCACCTCCCCGGGCCCGATCACGGTCTGGCCGAGCTGGGCCGCATCACCCGGCCGGGCGCGCGGATGGCCGTGTTCCACCCCATCGGGCGGGCCACCCTCGCCGCCCGCCACGGCGGCACCATCTCGGACGACGACCTCTTGGCCCCGCCCAACCTCGAACGGGTCCTGCGGGACCACGGCTGGGAGCTGACGAGCATCGACGACGGGGACGAGCGCTACCTCGCCATCGCCGTGCGCGTCTGACCGGCCGTCTGTCTGCACGGCCGCCCGGCGTCCCGCCGTCTGGGCCTACCATGCGGCCGCATGGCTGTCGACGAGCTGCAGGACGAGGCCCGGGACCTGCTGGCGGGCGCGGTCGGGCTCCGGCGCGACCTGCACCGCCGTCCTGAGGTCGGCAACGAGCTCCCGATCACGCGGGAGCGGATCCTCGAGGAGATCGACGACCTCGGGTTGGAGGTCACGCTCCACGAGTCCACGTCGGGCATCGCCGCCCTGCTGACCGGCGGCAGCCCCGGCCCCACGATCCTCCTCCGGGGCGACATGGATGCGCTGCCGATGCCGGAGCACACGGGCCTGGACTTCGCCAGCGAGGTCGACGGTGCCATGCACGCCTGCGGGCACGACACCCACGTGGCGATGCTGTCGGGCGCCGCTCGCCTCCTCGCCGCCCGCCGGCAGGATCTCCCCGGGCGTGTGCTGTTCATGTTCCAGCCCGGCGAGGAGGGCCACCACGGCGCCCGCTACATGCTGGAGGAGGGGTTGCTGGACCTCCCGCCGCTGGCCGACGGCACGCCCAGCCCCGTCGAGGCCGCGGCCGCCATCCACATCACGTCGGCCCTGCCCAGCGGCTGGGTGAGCACCCGCCAGGGGCCGATCATGGCGTCGTCCGACACCCTGCGCATCCGCATCGAGGGCGCGGGCGGCCACGCCTCGGAGCCCCACCACACGCTCGACCCCGTACCCATCGCCTGCGAGATGGTGCAGGCCATCCAGACCATGGTGACGAGGCGGGTGGACGTGTTCGACCCGACCGTGGTCACCGTCGCCAGCATCCACGCGGGAACGACGAGCAACGTCATCCCGGACACCTGCGAGATCCTCGGCACGATCCGGGCCGTCTCGGAGGCGACCCGCCAGCGCGTGCACGACGGCCTCCGCCGCGTGGCCGAGGGCATCGCCGCGGCCCACGAGGTCGGGGTCGTGGTGGAGATCGACAACGGGTATCCCGTCACGGTCAACGACCGCGACTTCGCCACCTTCGCCACCGGTGTGGCCCGGGAGGTCGTCGGGGACGACCGCACCGTCGTGCTGCCCAACCCCGTCATGGGAGCCGAGGACTTCAGCTACGTCCTCCAGCAGGTTCCAGGATCCATGATCTTCCTCGGGGCGACACCCGAGGGGCAGGACCCGCGCACGGCGCCGGCCAACCACTCGACCAAGGTCTACTTCGAGGAGGACGCCATGACGCAGGGCATCGCCCTGTACTCGGCGCTGGCCCTCCGGCACCTGGGAGTCCTGCCGGCCCCCGAGGCGTAGCCGGGTTCGATGACCACTCGATGAACGCGGCATCGCCACCGGCCCGCGGCCCTGGGCCCCTCGACGGCCTGCTCGTCCTCGACTTCTCCCGCGTGCTGTCCGGACCGCACTGCGGGCGGATGCTGGCCGACATGGGTGCCGACGTCATCAAGGTGGAACCACCGGAGGGCGACATGACCCGCTACTCGTTCCCCCGGGTCAACTCCATCGCCACCTACTTCTCGCAGCAGAACTGCGGGAAGCGCAACATCTCGCTCGATCTCAAGCAGCCGCGGGCGGTGACGCTCCTGCGCACGATGGCCCGGCGCTGCGACGTCGTGCTGGAGAACTTCCGGCCCGGCGTGATGGACCGCATCGGCCTCGGGTCACGACGTGCTGTCCGCGGAGAACCCCGCGCTCGTGTACGCGTCGATCACGGGCTACGGACAGAGCGGACCGTGGAAGGACCGGCGCGCCTACGCGCCGGTGGTGGGCGCCGAGAGCGGCCTCACCTGGGTGCAGGGCATGGCCCGTGGTGGCGCGTTCGCCAACGATGTCATCTCGCACGGCGACGTCTACGCCTCGTTGGAGTGCCTGGCCGGCATCCTGGCCGCGCTGGTCCAGCGGGGCCGTACGGGCCGCGGCCAGCACGTAGACGTCTCGATGACGGGGACGCTGCTGGCCATCAACGAGCACGTGCACTGGGAGCTGTCGGACATCGAGGCCGACGGTGTGGTGCCGAGCTTCAGCCCCGGCGACTATCCCGTCCTCACCGTGGCCGACGGCCGGACGGTGATCGTGTCCGGCCACCCCGCCGACCGCGGCACGTTCGAGCGCTACGCCACGGCGCTCGGCCGGCCTGACCTGATCGCCGATCCCCGCTTCGCCGACGTCGCCCTCCGGCTCGAGCACTTCGACGAGCTGCTCGACGAGCTGCACACCGCCGCCGCCGGCTTCACCGATCCGGACGCGCTCGAGGTGGCGCTGGCCGAGCACGGTCTGGCCATGGGCGTCCTCCGTTCCGTGCGGGAGGTGGCCGACAGCGACTGGGCGCGCGAGCGGGAAGCCATCGTCGAGGTGCCCGACCGCGGTGGGGGCACCGTCCGCATCCCCAACTCGCCCTGGCAGTTCAGCGACGCCGAGTCCGGCGTGCGGGGGCAACCCGCGTACCGCGGCGAGCACAACCGCGAGGTCCTCGCCGAGCTGTGCGGCCTGGGCGACGAGGAGCTCGACGCCCTGGAGGCGGAGGGCGTGCTGTCCAGCCGGTTGCCCGGGCCCCGCTGACCGCCGAGGATCCCGGCGTGCTGCACTTCCCCATCGCCCCCATGAAGGCGGTGTCGGGCACCCTCCCGCACGAGGACGACGGCTGGGCCTACGAGCTGAAGTGGGACGGCTACCGCACGATCGCCTTCCTCGACGGTGGCCGGACGAGGCTGCAGAGCACGACGTTCCGGGACGTCAGCGCCAAGTACCCCGAGCTGAGCGGCCTGGCCGAGGGGCTCGACGGGTCGAAGGCCATCGTCGACGGCGAGGTGGTCGTCCTCACCCCCGAGGGCGTGCCCCGCTTCGAGCTGCTCCAGCGCCACGTGGACCCGGCGGCGTACGTCGCCTTCGATCTGCTCTCGCTCGACGGCGAGGACCTCGTCGATCGTCCGTACGAGGAGCGGCGGGCCTTGCTCCTCGAACGCTTCCGCCCCGGGCCAGGGCGGATCGTGCCGCGTCACCAGGTCGGTGACGGCGGGGTCCTCCTGGAGGTGACGGCCGAGCAGGGCCTGGAGGGGATCGTGGCCAAGCGCCTGGGCAGCCTCTACGTGCCCGGCAAGCGGTCACCCAGCTGGCGCAAGATCAAGCACCGCCCGCAACAGGAGCTGGTCGTCGGCGGCTTCACGGCCGGCGGTGGGAACCGGACCGGGAGGTTCGGCGCACTCCTGGTCGGGGTGTACGAGGGGAACCGGCTGCGGTTCGGAGGCGGGGTCGGCTCCGGGTTCGACCAGAAGATGCTCGAGTCGCTCACCGCCCAGCTGCGGGCGCTGGCCACGCCCGACTGCCCCTTCGACCCCCCGCCGCCGAGGAGCTACGCCCGCGATGCCACGTGGGTGCGGCCAGAGATCGTCGTGGAGGTCGCCTTCGCCGAGTGGACGAGCGAAGGGTTCGTCCGCCAGGCCAGCTTCCTCGGCCTGCGGGACGACAAGCGGCCGGTCGAGGTGGTCCGCGAGGGCTGAGGGCTCCGGCTCAGGAGCCGGTGTGGCCGAAGCCGCCGCCTCGCCCGTCGCCCGAGAGCTGGTTGACCTCGACGAGCAGCGCCTCCTCGACCCGCTGGATGACGAGCTGCGCGATGCGCTCGCCCCGCAGGACCCGGTACTCCTGGTCGGGATCCGTGTTCAGCAGGATGACCTTCACCTCGTCGCGGTAGCCGGCGTCGATGAGGCCCGGCGCGTTGGCGACGGTCAGGCCGTGCCGCAGGACCAGGCCGCTGCGTGGGAGCACGAAACCGGCGTGCCCCTCGGGGATGGCCACCGCCAGCCCGGTCGGCACCAGCGCCCGGCCGCCGGCCGCGGCCACGACCGCATCCTCCCTGGCCATCAGGTCGAGACCGGCGTCGCCCGGCCGGGCGTACGTGGGGAGGGGCAGGTCGGGATCGAGGAGCAGGACAGGCAGCCGCAGCACGGGCCGAGGCTACGGCCCAGACGACGACCGCCCGCCCGCCGGCCCTCCCCGCCCTCGACCGGAGGAGGTCGGTAGCGTCCGGGCCCGGTGTGGTCGCCGTCGCTCGCCTCGTGCGCGCTGTTCGTCGCGGGGTGGAGCTGCGGGTGGTTCCTGCTGTGGCGTCCCCGCCCACTGCCGGCGGGGAGGCGGACGGATGGCGCTGCAGGGGCGCGGCCGTCGCTGGCGGTCGTCATCCCCGCCCGCGACGAGGAGGGCTCGCTGCCGACGTTGCTCGGCAGCCTTCTGCCTCAGCTCCATGAGGGCGACGTCTGCCTGGTCGTCGACGACGAGTCCTCCGACGGCACGGCCGCTGCCGCCGAGGCCGCGGGCGCGCTCGTACGCTCCGCAGGACCGAGGCCCGATGGCTGGACGGGGAAGGCCTGGGCCTGCGCGGCCGGCGCCGACGCGCCCGAGGTGCGCGGCATGCCGCCTGCTGGTGTTCCTCGATGCCGACGTCCGCCTCGATAGTGATGACGTCCTGGACCGCCTCGCCGCGGAGGTGGAGGCCGACCCCCGCCGGCTGGTCTCGGTGCAGCCGTGGCACCGCACGGTTCGCCCGGTGGAGCAGCTCAGCGTCTTCTTCAACATCACGGCGCTGATGGGCTCCACCGCCTTCACGGCACTCGGCCGCAGCGTCGAACCGAGCCTGGCCTTCGGCCCCGTACTGGCCTGCACCCGCGGCGCCTACGAGGCGGCCGGTGGGCACGCCCACGCGAGCGTGCGCGGCGCGGTGGCCGAGGACATCGCGCTGGCCCGCCGCTTCCCGGCCGTGAGCCTCCACACGGGCCGGCCGGACGTCAGCTTCCGCATGTACCCGGGTGGCCTGCGCCCGCTGGTGCAGGGGTGGACGAAGAACATCGCGTCCGGCGCGAGGAGCGTCCGCTGGTGGTTCGCGTTGCTCGTGGTCGGGTGGCTGTGGTCCCTGAACGGCGGGTGGATCACCTCGCCGTGGTTCTACGCCGCCAGCGCCGTGCAGGTCTTCGTGCTGGGACGGCGGGCCGGTCGCTTCGGCGTGCTGACGGGCGTGGCTTACCCGGTGCTGGTGCTCTTCTTCCTCGTGATCTTCCTGCGCTCGGTGGCGCTCACTGCCCTCCGGCGGCCGGTGCGCTGGAAGGGCCGCTCGGTGTCACCTCGATGACGGGTCCCGCTGCGTCGCCCTCCGGGGCGGCCGGCGGCACGAAGACCCGCTCGCGGTAGTAGCGGAGCTCGGCCACGCTCTCCCGGATGTCGTCCAGGGCCCGATGGCTGCCGGCCTTGCGGGGCCGGGCCGCCCGCACCCTCGGGTACCACCGGCGCACCAGCTCCTTGACCGAGGACACGTCGACCGAGCGGTAGTGCAGGAAGTCCTCGATCTCGGGCAGGTAGGCGGCCAGGAAGCGGCGGTCGGTGCCGATGGAGTTGCCGCACAAGGGCACCGTCCGGGGCTCCAGCACGTGCTCCCGGAGGAAGGCCAGGGTGGCGGCGCCCGCCTCTTCGAGGGTGACGGTGGACGCCTTGATGGCCTCCAGCAGGCCCGACCGGGTGTGCATGTCGACCACGAAGGGGTCCATGAGGGCCAGGACGTCTTCGGGCTGGTGGACGACGAGGTCCGGACCCTCGGCCAGGATCGTCAGCTCGTCGTCCGTGATGAGCGTGGCGATCTCGACGATGACGTCA
Organism: uncultured Acidimicrobiales bacterium; assembly: GCA_963769115.1. GTDB lineage: Bacteria > Actinomycetota > Acidimicrobiia > Acidimicrobiales > Ilumatobacteraceae > DASTFY01. The sequence goes on along the minus strand of CAVYKN010000020.1, from coordinate 312,073 downwards.
CGGCCCGGATCCAGCCCGGTCATCTCGAGATCCATCCAGGCCAGCACGAAGGCCAGATTACGTCCCGGTCGCCCGCCCGCCCGCTAGCGAGAAGTTGCATCGCGGAATTATCCTGAGCGGCATGGCTCCGACCGCGCTCCGCCAGGAGCAGGAGCCGGCGACGACCACGGTGACCGAGGTCGGCCCTGGTGTCCTGCGGCTCCAGCTCCCCATCTCGATGCCCGGGCTCGGGCACGTGAACTGCTACGCCCTCGAGGACGAGCGGGGCGTCGCGCTGGTCGACCCCGGCCTGCCGGGGCCCGAGTCGTGGGCCGCTCTCAATGACCGCCTGGCCGAGGCCGACCTGCCACTGCGGCGGGTGCACACCGTTGTCGTCACCCACAGCCACCCGGACCACTTCGGCGGGGCGGGCCGGCTCCGCGCCGAGACCGGGGCCGAGATCGTCGGCCACCGCAGCTTCTCGACCTGGTGGGATCCGGCCGAGCCCGGCGATGTCGATCCCGAGGTCCAGGCGGAGATGCCTCCCTTCCGGCCCACGCCGTGGGGCGGTCCCGGCTTCGACGACCAGTGGCGACGCAAGGAGGGCATGTTGGACTTCGCCCGCCTGCGCGAAGCCATCGGCACCCCCACCCCGACCAGGCGCCTCGACGACGCCGACGTCATCGAGCTCGCCGGACGCGAGTGGGTGGCCCTCCACACGCCCGGGCACACACCCGACCACCTGTGCCTCTTCGATCCCACGACCGGTCTCGTCCTGTCCGGCGACCACGTCCTGCCCACGATCACCCCGCACATCTCGGGTCTCACGACGGCGGCCGATCCCCTCGCCCAGTTCTTCGCCTCCCTCGACCGCATGCACGAGCTCTCGGACGTGCAGGGGGTGCTGCCGGCGCACGGCCATCCGTTCGTCGACCTCGACGGCCGCGTCGAGGCCATCAAGCACCACCACGAGGAGCGTCTCGACCGCTTGCGCGCGGCCTCCGAGGAGCTCGGGCGGCCGGCCACGGTGATGGAGCTGGCGCAGCACCTCTTCTCCGCCGCGCGCCCAGGGCCCGATGGCCGACAGCGAGACCTACGCCCACCTGGAGCACCTGCGCCTCGCCGGCCAGGCCGAGACGCGCACGGTCGACGGCCATCTGGAGTACGTGGTCGGCTAGAGCCGCCGGGCCGCTTCAGAGCGGCTCGATCGTCGCCGAGGCGTAGACCGATCCACCAGCCGCCTCCCGCAGCCACAGCGCCGAGCCCGACGCCGTCTCCTCGATCACCACCTCGACCCCGGCCCCGGGTTCGATGGGCGCCCGGTGCTCCAGCTCGGCCCGCAGCGGCGCCCGCAGTTCGCGCCGGCGCGCCAGCTCCTCCTCGACCGCCTCCCAGTAGACGGCGTTGTTGACGTGGTCCAGCACGTCGAAGTCCGTGAAGCGCAACGGGAACGGGTGGCGGGCGGCGACGGCGACCTCAGAGGACGGGCTGTCGTCATGCAGCAGGCGCGCCCGCACGGTCCGGCCCTGCGCGGACGGCCCGAAGAGCCCATGGAACGAATCGGGCAGCACCTTGGGTCGCATGGTCTTCGGATCGAGGTGCACCCACAGGGTCGCCGCTTCGATGTGGCCGCCGTCCGTGCCGTTCACCTGCACCCGGCGCTCCGCCCAACGGCCCCCGGTCCCACTGCACCACGTGGCCAGCTCCAAGGGCTCGAGGTAGACGGGGAAGTGGTGGACCTCGATCACCGTACGGCGGACGACCCAGCCCATCACGTCGTCGAAGCCGGCCTCGCGGGTGTCGTCGTTGGCGACGTCCTGCAGGTAGCGGACGAGCGCGTCGAAGCGCAGCCGCCCACCGGGCGAGGCATCACCCAGACGGACCCGGCGCCGGCCGCGATGGACACGACCCACGTCCGGCAGGGGCACGAGGTCCATGGCGGCCGAACCTACCCAGTACCCACCCTGCACCTGCCCGATCCGCCGGCAATGTGGCGGATAACCGGTTGACGCCGGCGGGCCTCGCATGATTTCCTTGCCGATGCGGCCAGAACCAGCCGCGAGAAAGGACTACCCACACCGATGATGCGCACGATCACGCCTCGCATGGATGCCCTCAGCGGCATCGGCGCGCGCCCGTGCGCCCCGATGCACGGGTACGCCTGGCTGGTCAAGCAGAGCTTCGACATCACGACCGACACGGGCAACACCTCTGCCCACCGGCTTCCGGGAGCACCGACGTAGAGACCACAACGTCGGAGAACTCTCAGGAAGCCGTCGGGAAATCCCGGCGGCTTCTCACTTTTTCCGGCACAGATCACCAACACCACCAGGGGAAACAGCCATGTACGCCATCGACGAGACAACCCACCGACCGGACCAGGGGGCTCCGGATCTGGCCGCCGAGCTGCGCACGGTGCTCGCACTGCGCACGAAGGGCCGCTGCCGCGACGGCCACGGCACCCTGACGCACCTGTTCTTCTCGGAGGACCTGTACGACATCGCCCGGGCCAAGGCCATCTGCGCCAAGTGCCCGGTCTCCTCGCTCTGCCTGCGGGGCGCTCTCGAGCGCCAGGAGCCGTGGGGAGTGTGGGGCGGACAGCTCCTCCTGAACGGGCGCATCGTGACCAACAAGCGTCCCCGGGGCCGACCACCCAAGCGACCCCGGCCGGAGCTCGTGGTCGACGAGGTGCCGCTGCCGCCCTACCTGGCTCCGGCCGGGTAGGGCGGCCCGCCCGTCCCCGCCCACCCGCCCGGGGCGGGCCGTAGGGCCACCGGTACCCTGACGCCGTGCCCCGGCCGCGGCTGCTCGCCATCTCGCTGCTGGTGGCCCTCATCGTCGGCGGGACGGCCGGCTGGTTCCTGGCCGACCGGAGCCGTGACGACACCGACCGCCTCGGCGCGCCCGGTGCCGACACGGTCCCGGCGGACGGGATCCCCGTGGCCACGGACGTCAGTGGTGACCCGCTGCCCGACATCGACACCGAGGCGCTCGACGGCGCCGCGGTCCCGCTGCGGTCGTTGACGGGGAAACCACTCGTGCTCAACTTCTGGTACAGCACCTGCCTCCCCTGCCGCCAGGAGATGCCGGCGTTCCAACAGGTCCACGAGGAGCTCGGCACGAGCGTGCGGCTCATCGGCATCAACCCCCTCGACGACGCCGAGCGGGCCCAGGGCTTCGCCGACGAGGTCGGCGTCACCTACGAGCTCCTGCGCGATCCCGACGGCCGGGCCACGACGGGCCTGGGCGTCGCCCGCTTCCCGACCACCGTGTTCGTGGCCGCCGACGGGACCGTGCTGGACGCCGAGCCGGGCGAGCTCAGCGCCGACGAGCTGCGCTCCCGCATCGAGGAGCTGTACCCGGCGTGATCGACGGCGCGTTCGCCCTCGCCTTCCTCTCCGGTGTCGTCGCCGCAGTGAATCCCTGCGGCTTCGCCATGCTCCCCGCCTACCTCTCCTACTTCCTGGGCCTGGAGAACCAGGCGCCCACCGAAGAGCCGGCCCAGGCCGGCGTGGCCAGGGCGCTGATGGTCAGCGCCTCGGTCTCGGCCGGGTTCCTGGCCGTGTTCACCGTCCTCGGCTTCGTGATCAGGGCCGGAGGGGACGGGGTGGCGGACGTCATCCGCTACCTGAGCATCGTCATCGGGTTCGTGCTCATCGCCGTCGGGGTCGCCTTCCTCATGGGGCGATCGCTCGTCTTCGCCACGCCCCGGCTCGATCGGGGCGGGCGCTCGCGCACGTTCTGGTCGATGTTCGTCTTCGGCATCTCGTACGCGGTGGCGTCGTTCGGGTGCACGATCGGCCCGTTCGTGCTCACCGTCCTCGGCAGCTTCACCCGCGACGGCACAGCGTCGGGCGTTCTCATGATCGTGGCCTACGGCCTCGGGATGGGGTTGCTCCTGACCACGCTGACCGTGACGCTGGCGGTCGCCCGCGGCGGGCTGCTGCGAGGGCTGCGCTCGGCGCTGAAGTGGATCGACACCGTGGCCGGGGTGCTGCTCATCCTGGCCGGGCTCTACCTCGTCTACTACTGGTGGTACGACCTGGTGTCGGACACGGGCGCACGGGACGTGGCCGGGGGCGGGCTGAGCTCGTGGTTCCAGCAGCGGGCCGACGACATCGCCATCTGGCTCAACGACCGCGGCGCGGGGTTCCTCGCGCTCGTCCTCGGTGCAGTCGTCGTGGCCGCGGTCGCCGCGGTGCTGGCTCACCGGCCACGAAGGCCGGACGCGTGACGTTCGCCGAGCTGCTGGCCCAGCCCGGCGTGGAGGAGGTCTCGGCGCTGCGGGGCCGCTTCGGCTTCATGGCCTACCACGGCGGTTCGCTGGAGGAGGCCACGGACGTCATCGCCTCGGCGGCGGCCGAGGCGTCCGGGGCGTCGTACTACGGCGTGCACCAGCCGTCCGACCTGCAGTGGCACATCCCGTCGATCCTCATCGAGCCCGCCGCTTCGCCGGCGCTGGCCGCCTTCCTGGACCACGTGGACCAGGTCATCACCGTCCACGGCTACGGGCGCGACGGCTACTGGGCCGCCCTGCTGGTCGGGGGCGGGCACCGTCCGCTGGCCGAGCACCTCGCCACCCACCTGCGCCGCAGGCTCCCCGCCTACGAGGTGGTCACCGACCTCGAGGCCATCCCGCTCGAGCTCCGCGGCCTCCATCCCCGCAATCCGGTCAACCTGGCCCGAGGCGGCGGCGTGCAGCTCGAGCTGCCGCCGCGCGTCCGCGGCACCAGCCCGCTGTTCTGGGACTGGGAGGGTCCCGGGCTCAACCCCCACACCCAGGCCCTCGTCGACGCGCTGGTCGACACGGTCGGTTCCTGGGCCGGCTGACCGGCGTCGCCTCAGGGCGCGAGGCGCTCGATCGTCCAGGCCGTGCCGGGATCGTCGCGCCGGTAGCGGAAGCGATCGTGCAGGCGGCTGGGCCGGCCCTGCCAGAACTCCACCGCCAGGGGCACGAGCCGCAGGCCGCCCCAGTGGGGCGGGCGGGGGATGTCGTCGCCCGGGAAGCGCGCCTCCGCCGCTGCCACCAGCGCGTCGAGCTCGGCCCGGTCCGCCAGCACCTGCGACTGCGGCGACGCCCACGCGCCGATGCGCGACGCACGCGGGCGGCTGGCGTAGTACTCGTCGGCCTCGGCTGCGCTCACCGGCTCCACCGTCGCCCGCACGCGGACCTGCCGGTGGAGGGGGAGCCACACGAACGTGGCGGCCGCCGCCGGACGAGCAACCAACTGGCGCGCCTTGGCGGACTCCAGGTTGGTGAAGAAGGCGAAGCCGCGCTCGTCCACACCCCGGGCCAGCACCACCCGGGCGTCGGGGCTCCCGTCGTCGGCGATGGTGGCGACGGTCATGGCGTGCGGCTCCTCGAGGCCGGCGGCCTCCGCCGCCCGGTACCAGGTCCACCACTGGGCGATGGGGTCGCCGTCCAAGTCGTCGCGCTCGAGAGTGCCCCAGTCGTAGTCGCGTCGCCGATCGGCCAGGCTCATCCCGTCACCCGCGGGCCGGGATCGAGCGGTGGCCGCGCAGGTACGGCCACAGGACCTCGGGCAGCGCCACGCTGCCGTCGGGCTGACGGCCGTTCTCGATGATCGCCGCCCAGACCCGGGGCACGGCCATGGCCGAGCCGTTGACGGTGTGGAGGACGACCGTGCCCTTCTGGCCGGTGGGCCGGTACCGGAGGTCGGCCCGGCGGGCCTGGTAGTCGCTGAACCAGCTCACCGACGAGACCTCGAGCCAGGCGTCGGCACCCGGCGCGTACACCTCGATGTCGAGGCTGCGGTGGTGGCTCTGGCCGAGGTCGCCGGTGCAGATGTCGATGATGCGATACGGCAAGCCGAGGGCGGCGATGGTGCCCTCGGCCCGCTCGAGGAGCTCGTCGAGCATGGCCGGAGCCTGCTCAGGGGTGGTGTAGGCCAGGATCTCGACCTTGTCGAACTCGTGGGCGCGGAGCATCCCCCGCGTGTCCCGCCCGGCTGAGCCGGCCTCCCGCCGGTAGCACGACGTGGCGGCCATCATCCGCACGGGCAACTCGGCCTCGGCCAGGATCTCGCCGGCGCCGATCGACGTCAGCGGGACCTCGGCCGTCGGGATGCACCACAGGTCGTCGCGCTCAACTGCGAACGCGTCGTCGGCGAACTTCGGGAGCTGGCCGGTGGCTGTGAGGGTGGCCGTCGTCACCAGTGTGGGAGGGCGGATCTCCTCGAAGGCGTCCGCGTTGCGATCGAGCGCGAGCTGACAGAGGGCGCGCGAGAGCGTTGCTCCCAGACCTCGTTGCATCGTGAACATCGCGCCGCTGATCTTGACGGCCCGCTCGTTGTCGAGGATGCCGAGGGCGGTGGCCGTCTCCCAGTGCGGGACCCGCTGGTGGTCCGGAAAGGCGTCCGGCAGGTTGAACGGGCCCTTCACGATCGGGTTGTCAGCGTCGCTGAGCCCGTCCGGCGCCAGCTCCGCGGGCAGGTTGGGGATGCGCAGCAGGAGCTCTCGCACCTGCTGTTCGACGTCGGCCAGGTCGGCGGCCAGCGCCGCCTCGGCGTCGCCCACGGCCCGGCTCTCGGCCGTGACCAGATCCGCCTTGTCGGTGTCGCCCGCGCGGCGCAGCTGCCCGACCTGCTTCGAGAGCTCGTTGACCCGGCGACGGGCGTCGTCGCGCTCGGCGGTGATGGTGCGTGCCCGCTCGTCGAGCGCCGCCACGTCGTCGAGCTGGACCAGGACCTCCGGTGACCCGCGCCGCGCCAGGGCGGCTCTGACACCGTCCGGATCGGTACGCAGCAGGCGGCGGTCGATCACAGAGCGAGGGTAGCCCTCGTCGTGATCTGGCCGACCGGCGATTGCCCTGCCCCGGCGGCACGGCGCCTCAGAGGTCGCGAGCGGTCGCCGCTAGCCTCGCCCGTCGTGGCTGCGGTGGAGGTCGAGGACCTGATCGTCCGCTACGGCGACCTCGTGGCCGTGGATGGTCTGTCGTTCACCGCCGAAGCGGGCGCGGTCACCGCGCTGCTCGGGCCCAACGGAGCCGGCAAGACATCGACAGTCGAGGTGCTCGAGGGCTTCCGGCGCTCCACTGCCGGCCGGGTGCGGGTGCTGGGCCTCGACCCGGGTGCGCAGCACGGCGAGCTCGTGCGGCGGATGGGGGTCATGCTGCAGCAGGGCGGGATCTACCCCGGGATCCGGGCCGAGGAGGCCGCCGCCTTGTTCTGCGCCCACTACGGCCACCGCCGCCGCGCCCCCGAGCTGTTGGCGATGGTCGGGCTCGGTGAGCGGGCGCGGTCGTCGTGGCGCCAGCTGTCCGGTGGCGAACAGCAGCGGCTGTCGCTGGCCCTGGCGCTGGCCGGCGCGCCCGAGGTCCTGTTCCTGGACGAGCCGACGGCGTCGGTCGACGTGGCCGGCCGCCAGCAGGTGCGATCCCTGCTGCGGTCGCTGCGGGACGAGGGCTGCTGCATCGTCCTGACCACCCACGAGCTCGAGGAGGCCGAGCGGCTGGCCGACTCCGTGGTCATCGTGGACGGCGGCCGGCTGGTGGCGACCGGGCACCCGGGCGAGCTGAGCCGGGCGCTGCCTTCCGAGGAGATCCGCTTCGGCGCTCCGCCGGGGCTGGACGTGGCCGGCCTGGGCGCCACCCTCGGCGCGCTGGTGCGGGAGGACGGCCCCGGCGAGTACGTGGTCGCCTGCCGGCCCGAGCCGGCGGTGGTCGCCGAGCTGACAGCCTGGTTGGCCACCCACGACATCCCCCTGGCCGACCTGCGGGCCGGGCGGCGCCGGCTGGAGGACGTCTACCTGGCGCTCACCAGCCGCCCCGGATCACCGCCGGTCGCGCCCACGCCCGCCGCGGCCCGCCGCTCCCGCCGGCGGGGCCGGCACTCGTACCGGCATGAGCGCCGGTCCGGGTCCGCTCGCCGCGCAGACCCGCGTGGAGATGACGCTCACGCTGCGGCGGGGCGAGTCGCTCCTGCTCGTGCTCGGGATCCCGGTGCTGCTGCTCGTCTTCTTCAGCCTGGTCGACGTGCTGCCGACCGGCGAGGGAGAGCCGATCGACTTCCTGGCCCCCGGCATCCTGGCCCTGGCCGTGATGTCGACGGCGATGGTCAGCCTGGGCATCGCCACGGGGTTCGAGCGCTCGTACGGCGTGCTCAAGCGCCTGGGGGCCACGCCGCTCGGCCGGCCCCGGCTGGTGGCGGCGAAGACCGCGGCGGTCGTGCTGATCGAGATCGTCCAGCTGATCGTGCTGGTGCCCGTCTCCTACGCGTTGGGCTGGTCCCCCGGCGGGCGGTGGGCGCTCGCCCTGGCCGGTGTGGTCGTCGGCACCGTGGCGTTCGCGGGGATCGGTCTGGCGCTGGCGGGCTGGCTGCGGGGCGAGGTCAACCTGGCCGCGGCCAACGCCCTCTACCTCGTGCTGCTGCTGCTCGGGGGGATGATCTTCCCGCTCGACGAGCTGCCTTCGGGGCTGGCGCAGGTCGCCCAGCTCCTGCCGAGCGCCGCGCTGGCCGAGGTCCTGCGGTCGGCGCTCACCACCGGGGCGGCGCCGGGCCGGGCCTGGTTCACGCTGCTGGCCTGGGCCGTCGCCGCCCCCGTGCTGGCCGCCCGCACCTTTCGCTGGGAGTAGCCCTTCGCCACCGATTCGATATCGATTCGGTGGAAGCGGCGACGAGCAGGGAGGCCGGACCGCCCGAGCGTTCGCGCCGTCAGGGGCCGGTGGCGGGGCGGTCGGGCTCGGGCGCGGGCGGGACGGTGTCGAACACCCGGGTGACGTCCTCGTAGGTGAGCGGGAGGTCGTCGTGGCCGGTGATCTCGGCGTCCGGGATGCGACGGGACCGGACGTACGTGTTCTCCTCCTCCCAGCGCCCCATGAAGCGGCGGAAGAACAGCACGGCGATCACCGTCCACAGGAACAGCGAACCACCGACCTTCATGATCGCCCCGGCCATCTGCTGGTCGTCAGTGACGGTGATCCCCCACAGCCGGGGATCGTGGTCGTAGGCCTTGTAGACCGCCCCGTCGGCGAAGGTCAGCCACCCCGCGGGCACGGTCGGGATGATCGACATGACGAAGAGGTAGATCATCGTGCCGCCGGGGCCCATGCGCAGCTCGGGGAACGGCCCGCACACCGGCACCCACATGAGCAGCGCGGCGAGCACGAGCACCGTGTGGAGCCCGTAGTGCAAGGCCGGGTTGCCGCTGGTGACGGCTTCGTTCACCACGGCCGGGATGTGCGAGATGATCACCATGGCGTTGAAGATCACCCCGGCCACCACTGGCATGGCCAGCCAGCGGAACACCCGCCAGACCCTGCCGTTGCCGACCACCAGGCGCGCCAGCCACGTGGGCGTCGCCAGCAGCAGCAGCGGCGGCATGAAGTACGACAGCACCATGTGCTGGAGCATGTGGGCGGAGTAGAGGTACTCCTCCGAGAGATCGTGCATCGGCCAGTCGGACGCCAGCCAGAGCATCGCCAGCCCCGCGACGAAGCACGCCACCTGGCGCCCGGTGACCACGGCCCGGCCGGGCTGCACCGCCCGCGGGCCGATCACCTTGACCGCGTAGGTGTACCCGAGCGCCAGCCCGGCGATCAGCACCCAGACTTCGACGTGGGGCTGGAAGCGCCAGATGTCGAGTGATGCCTCGATGCCGAACAACGGCACCTCCTGCGATCAGGCCTTGGCGAAGTACTCGAACGTGGCCAGGGCGCCGACGTAGACGGCCACGGCCAGGAGCGCCCCCGCCCAGAACAGGCGCCCGAACAGCTTCGAGTCCCACTTCAGGTGCATGAAGAACAGCACCACGAGGAGGAACTTGGTCACCATCAGGCCCAGCATCAGGGGCAGGAACGCCTTGTCCAGGTAGTCGGCGTAGCTGGCGTAGATCTCGATGCCCGTGAGCACGACCAGCACGCCCGCCACCTTGACGTACAGCAGGTCCATCTTGTGGCTGTACTGCGGGCGGTCGGCGTCGGGCGTGTCGAGGTCGTCGGCCCCATCGAGACCGACGGCAGTCACCTCGTCGTGGGCGTCATCGGCGACGTGTGTGCTCATGGGCGTGTCCTCAGGCCGGGATCAGGTAGACGAGCGTGAAGATGACGATCCACACGATGTCGACGAAGTGCCAGTAGAGACCGACGATATCGACGACCTCGGCCCGGTCCCCGTCGATGCGGCCCCGCAGCGTGATGACGACGAGCGAGATCAGCATGATGATCCCGACGCTCACGTGGACGCCGTGGAAGCCGGTCAGCGTGTAGAAGCTGGACCCGAACAGGCTGGTCGTGAAGCCCAGGCCCTCCCGGTAGAAGGCCGTGAACTCGTAGACCTGGCCGCCCACGAACAGGGAGCCGAGCGCCGCCGTGGCGCACAACCACAGCCGGGTGCGGCGCACGTCGCCGTTCTTGGAGGCGGAGACGGCCAGGACCATGGTCAGCGAGCTCATCAGCAGGATGAACGAGCTGACCGACGTGAAGGGGATGTCGTAGATCTGTTCCGGCTTGGGCCCTTCCTGGGTGCGGCCGCGGTAGAGCATGTAGGTCGAGATCAGCCCGCCGAACAGCAGGCACTCCGACCCGAGGAACAGCCACATCCCGAGCTTGTTGTTGGACAGCCCGGTGGTGGTGTCGTGGCCGGCCTCACCGTGGCCGCCCCCATGGCCGGTCTCGATGTGGGCGCGACCGCCCTCGTCGCGGTCCGGCCCGACGTCCGTCACGTGCACGTCAGTCAACGGTGGCCAGCTCCTTCGCTCCGTCACTCGGAGGGTCGTAGTCGTCCTGGTCGGCGACCGAGGGCTCCTGGGTCCAGCCGTAGGCGCCAGCGATGATCAGGAGCGCCCCGGCGACCGAGATGACGATGTTGAAGATGAGGCCGACGGCCACCACGGGGAGGCCAAGGGCGAGGATCAACGGCCAGTAGGACGGCGACGGCATGTGCATGTGCGCGTCGGCGTGGGCTTCCTGGTCGGCCAGGATCTCCTCGGCCGTGGCGATCTTCTGGAACTCGCCGGTCTCCTCGTCCTCCTCGTACTTCCGGTGGAAGAACTCGTCGATCGAGTGGACGGTGGGAATGGTGTCGAAGTTGTGTTCCTTCGGCGGGCTGGCCGTCATCCACTCCAGGGTGCGTGCGTCCCAGGGGTCCAGCGGGGCGTTGCGGGGGCCGAAGGTTCGTGCGGACCGCGTTGATCAGGAACATCAGCACGCCGAGGGCGATGATGAGCGCTCCGACCGTCTCGACGAAGTTCCACATGCTCACGCCCATCCCGGGGATCACGCGGTAGTTGCGGCGGGACTGGCCCTCGAGACCGACGATGTGCATCGGGCCGAAGGTCAGGTTGGTGCCGATGACCATCAGCCAGAAGTTCCACTTGCCCAGCTTCTCGCTGAGCATGCGGCCGAAGATCTTCGGCCACCAGTAGTAGAAGCCGGAGAAGATGCCGAAGATCGCGCCGCCGAACAGCACGTAGTGGAAGTGGGCGACGATGTAGTAGGTGTCGGTCTGCTGGGTGTCCGACGGCGAGATGGCGTGGGTGACTCCGGACAGACCACCGATGGTGAACTCCACGATCAGACCGATGGCGAAGAGCATCGAGGTCGTGAACCGGAGCCGGCCCCCCCACATGGTGAGCGTCCAGTTGATGATCTTCACGCCGGTCGGCACGGCGATGAACATCGTCGACAGCGTGAACACGGCCACCGACACCGGGCCCAGGCCCGAGGCGAACATGTGATGCGCCCACACGCCCCAACCCATGAAGCCGATGGCGGCCCCTGAGAAGACCACGAACGGGTAGCCGAAGAGCGGCTTGCGGCTGAAGACCGGCAGCACCTCGGACACGATGCCGAAGCTGGGCAGGACCAGGATGTAGACCTCCGGGTGGCCGAAGATCCAGAACAGGTGCTGCCAGAGCAACGGGTCCGCGCCGGCGTCCACGCTGAAGAACGTGGCGCCGAAGAGGCGCTGGAAGTTCAGCAGCACGAGCGCCACCGTGATGACCGGGATGGCGAACACCAGCAGGAACTGGACGACGAGGATCATCCAGCTGAGGACCGGCATGCGCATCAGGCTCATGCCCGGTGCCCGCATGTTGAGGATGGTGACGATCAGGTTGATGGCACCGGTCAGCGAGGCCAGGCCGGTGATCTGGAGGGCCAGCACCCAGAAGTCCATGCCGTGCGTCGGCGAGAACGGCACGCCCGTGTTGGGCGCATAGGCGAACCAGCCGCCGTCGGGGGCACCGCCCATGAACCACGACAGGTTGAGGAACACCCCGCCGAAGAAGAAGGCCCAGAAGCCGAAGGAGTTGAGGCGCGGGAAGGCCACGTCCCGGGCGCCGATCTGCAGCGGGACCAGGTAGTTGCCGAAGGCGGCCGCCATCGGCATCACGACCAGGAACACCATGGTCGTGGCGTGCATGGTGAACATCTGGTTGTAGGTGTCGGCCGACAGCAGCTTGCCGTCCGGCTGGGCGAGCTGCAGGCGGATCAGCAGCGCCTCGATGCCGCCGACGACGAAGAAGAACAGCGCGGCGGCGCCGTACATGATCCCGATCTTCTTGTGGTCGATCGTGAAGAGCCACGACTTCCAACCCGTGGTGGCGACGGGCCGGCGGAAGACGCCGTAGGCGGCGTCCGGGGTGACGGTCGCGGGACCGCGCAGCGCCAGGGGCTCGGGTGGCTGCTCGACGATGGCCATCTCGGTCTCCCTTCGCGTCCTATGCCTCGGCTGGGTTCAACGTCTGCAGGTAGGTGACCAGCTGATCGATCTGGTCCTCGGTCAGGTTCAGGTTGGGCATGCCCCGGTACTTGCCGTCCGTGGCGGCCAGCTGGGTGGGGTCGACGTACATCGGGAACACACCCGGCGGGTCGCGGAGCCATGCTTCCAGGTCCACCCGGTTGAGGCACTCCGGCGTGGTTCCCTCGAGATAGGCGGCGCTGAACGCCTCGGGATCATCCTCGGCGAGGGCCTCGCGCTGCTCCCGGCACTCCTCGTTCAGGAGGTCGAAGTTGGAGCTCACGAAGGTCCCCCGGCTCATCAGGTGGGTGAGGTTGGGCGCGGCGCCGTTGTAGACCTGGGTCTGGGGTTGCGCCACGATCTGCTCACCGTCGGCATCGACCAGGCCGTCCACCTGGTGGCAACTCGCGCACAGGCTGGAGAACTGGGTCCGCCCGGCCTCGACGGCCTCGTCGTCGGGCGAGACCGCGTTGGTCTTCTGCAGCTCGACCCAGCGGTCGAAGTCGTCGGGCGTGAGCGCGATGACCCGCATCCGCATGTTGGTGTGGGACAGCCCGCAGAACTCCGTGCACTGCCCCCAGAACTCACCGGGCTGCTCCGCCTGCATGTTCCAGGTTTGGACCCGGCCGGGCACCGCGTCGCGCTTGCCGTTCAGCTTGGGGATCCAGAACGAGTGGATGACGTCGCGCGAGGTGATGTTGAGGCGGACCTGCTGATCGGCGGGGATCACCATCTCGTTGGCCGTGACGAGCGGGAGGCCGTCCTCGCCGGTGATCGTCGGGTAGTCGAACTCCCACCACCACTGCTGCCCGGTCACGTTGATGACGAGCGGGTCCTCGGGATCAGCGTTGAGGTCGAAGAGCACGCTGACGGTCGGGATGGCGATGGCCGCCAGGAGCACGGCCGGCAGCACGGTGAGCCCGATCTCCATGGCCGGGTTGCCGTGGACCTGCTTGGGCGTGAACTCGTCGTCCGGACGCTCCCGGAAGCGGACGATGGCGACGCCGATGATGGCGAAGACGATGACGCCGACGACGGCGGCGATCAGGAACACCGGCCAGGACAGGTTGAAGATCTTCTGGGCGTAGTCGCCCTGGGGATCCATGGTGCTCTGGGGACGGTCGTCCTGCGAGCAGGCCGACAGCACGGCCAGGAGCAGGACGGACAGTCCGCCCATCGCCGTCCATGTCCGGGGACGCCGCGAACGCCGGCTCGAGGGCATCGCCTCGACGCTAGTCACGGGCGCTCACGGCACCATCACCGTGCCCTCCGCGTGGACGGTCCCCTCCTCGTCCTGCGCCTCCATGACGTAGGAGCCGGGCTCGAGGAAGTTGACGGTCAGTGCCTGCTGGGTGTCGGGCCGCACGAGGTCGGTGCAGAACTCGACCGGCTCGGTGATGGCCTCGCCGTCCGGCCCAGTGAGCGCCTCCCCGGCGCTGTCCAGGGCCTCGCGCTCGCCCGCCTGGACCACGAACTTCGTCAGCTCGTCGCTCAGGTTCTTGAAGATCATGGTCTGCACCGTGTTCCGGCCGATGACGACCGCGTCCGGGTCGAGGGCGTCTTCGAACGTGATCGTGGCCGCCACGCTGGCCTTGTCCGAGACGGTGAGGGAGCCCTCCTCGCGCTGGGCGCACTCCCCTTCGTGGGGGTGGAAGCTCCGCTCGCCGGCACCGATGCCGGCCACGCCACCGGCCAGGGCGACGACGGCGGAGATGCTCAGCACGCCGCCGACCACCGCCCGTGACACCCGGGGCCTCGTCCCGAGGATGACCGCGACCCCCATCACGATCAGGCCGAGCACGGCGAAGGCGACGAGCGCACCTTCCTTCGACAGCGCCACCATCACCCGGGAGAACCCGAACACGATGAGGCCGCCGCCGAGCAGCCCGGCGACGGGGAACTCGAGGGGTGCATGAGCCGCCCGCGGACCCGTCGTTGTAGGCGGGATCGGCACTGGCCCGGTCAGCCCAGGACTGGACGACCCACTCCAGGACCGCCAGGCCCACCACGACCATGCCGGCGATGAACAAGCGGGTGTCGAGGGCCAACCCGATGGCCGCCAGGGCGGCACCGAAGGCGGCTGCCAGTCCCCAGGCGGCGTGCCGGGGCGCCGGCGGCGGCGTCTCGTCGGCGGCCGGTGCCACGTAGACGTTGGCGTCGCGGACGTAGAGCATGAGGCCGCCGAGGAACAGGAAGATCACGAGGACCGAACCGGCGCCGAGCGTGGCCTGCATCTGCCAACCCGTGGCCCAGCCGAGCACTCCGAGGGCGACCGCGGCCAGCGCGGCCAACCCGAGGTAGAGCTTGGATCCGGTGGTCAGCATCGTCGGCCTACTTGTTGACGTACACCACGAACCAGACGGCGAAGAACGCCACCGTCAGGAAGTGCCAGTAGAGCGCGAAGGCCGCCACACCGTCGGTGTCCGTGGCCGCGTAGCGACCACCGAGCGACCGGAACGCCGTGACGACGGCGAGCACGAGGCCCACGAGCAGGGCGATGAGGAAACCCCCGGTGGCCCCGTAGAAGAGCGTGCCGAACGGCGAGGACGTGAGGCCGACCCCCAACTCCCGGTAGATGGCGATCTGCAGGTTCAGCGCTCCGACGCCGAACAGGAAGACCAGGCCGATGGCCATGGCCGTGTGGCGCCGGTCCGCCCGCCGGATGGCGTAGACCGCCCACTGGGCCAGCACCGAGGCCCCGAGGAACACGAACAGCATGATGTTGGCGGGGATCTCGGGGATCAGGACACCGTTGGGGAGGAAGCGGACGGTCTCGCCGGCCTCGCGGAGCGCGTCGAGCTCGCGCTCCCTGGCCACGAGGTAGGTGCCCAGCAGGCCGGCGAAGGCGGCCGCGCCGGCGGCGACGCCGAAGCTGGTCCCGACGAGCAGGGAGTGGCGGCGCCCCGGCGCCACCGCGGGGGGCAGGGCGAGCATCAGGCCGCTCCTTCGTCCGTCGCGCCGGTGCCGGCCCCCGCCGACGAAGCCGACGAAGAGGCCTCTTTGGCGTCCAGCAGCGGCTCGGCCGAGCGCACGAGACCCAGGTCCGGCACCACCCCGGCCACGGCCGGCGACGGCACCGCCCACTCGAGGGTCTGGCCGTCCCAGGGGTCGTCCCCGACCACGTCGCCCCGGGCGAAGCCGCGCAGCGCCAGCAGCCCGAACCCGATGACGGTGAGCGCCAACAGCCCGAAGCCGATCGTGGCCGCCACGTTGCAGACCTGGATGGGCCCGTCGAGATCGTCCCAATCCACCGCACCGAGCGGCTGGTTCAGGAACCCGGCGATCACGTAGGGGAAGGCGGCGAGCACCGTGCCCAGCAGCCCGAGGGCGGCGAGGCCTCCGACGGCCTTCTCGGGGAGCTGCCGCCCCCACAGCTTCGGCCCCCAGTAGGCGACGGCGCCCAGGCCGGCCAGCAGCCCGGCGAAGAGCAGGTAGTAGGTCTGGGACTCCTGGTACACGGTGCCGAGGAGCTCCAGTCCTCGATGGGCGTGAGCACGCCGACCAGCGCGCCGACGAGGCCCATGAGAACGGCGGCGACGGCGAACCCGAACGGGGCGCTGGGGCGAGGGCGCCCTCCGCTGTTGACCGCGGACTTGAGGGCCAGGCCACCGAGGCCGAGCACCATCAGGAACGGGAGGACGGGCAGCAGGGCGGTGAGGCCGTAGAGCACGAGCTGGCCGAGGCCCTGGATGGGCGTGACCCCGTCGAAGTCGAGGGTCGGCGTGCCCTGCATCGCCCCGCCGATGGCGGCCGCACCGGCAAGGCCCAGACGCGCCGATGACGACGGCCCGCGTCGGCTGGCGCCGGCCGGCGGCCACCGGGAACAGCTCGGCCAGGAGGCCGAGGGCCGGGATGGCGTACACGTAGGTCTGGGGCTGGAGCACGGACCAGCCCATCTCGCCGATGATGCCCTCGTTCCCGCCGAAGACGATCCGGGCGTAGTGGTGGTCGACGAAGAGGAGGGCGACCGTTCCGGCCAGCACCGGCAGGGTCAGGAGCAGCGCGCCGGCGCTGACCAGCGAGGCGAAGGAGAAGGGGGGCACGTCCAGGAGGCCCATGCCCGGCGCCCGCTGGGTGATGACCGTTCCCGCCACGCAGGCCGCGCCGAGCGCCAGGGCGGCCAGCAGGACGATGAACGAGACCAGGAAGACGTCCACCGCGTCGGCCTCGCCGCCGCCCGGACCTCCGTTGGCGAGGTACGCGGCGACCATGACGACGCCCGACAGGAACCAGCCCCAGAACGAGAGCGCGGCCGCCCGCGGATAGGCGATGCCCGGCGCCCCGAGCTGCAGCGGCACGACGGCCACGGCCACGCCGAGCAGGAGCGGGACGACGACCAGGAACGCCAGGCCCAGCCAGAGGAACGTGGTGAGCTGGTCGATGGTGTCGGTGGGCAGGAAGGTGCCGCCGGTGTCGATGCGCTCGGCCATCACCAGCGTGCCGACCACCAGCACGGCCACGGCGGCCAGCAGGGACGCGCCGATGTAGAGGCGCCCGATCCTCGTGTGATCGGCCGAGACGAGCCAGCCCGCGACCCTGGCCGGAGGAGCCGTCACCGCCGCGGAAGCGGAGGACGCGCCGGGCCCGTGCGGTGCAGCGCTGTCCGGCTCCTCCGTTCTCGTGTCGGTGATCGTCATGCGCTCCCTCTCGCCGCTGGTCCGGATGCCCCGGTGGCGCTGGTCAGGGTCGATGTCCCGGGGGACATTACCCATCGCTCCCGATCGCTCCCGAAATCCCCGGAGGCGGGGCGACGGGCCTGCTCCGGGGTCACCATCCGGAGCTCACGAGGACGTCGACGGCGATCGCTCCGAAGAGGATCGTGATGTAGGAGATGGAGAAGGCGAAGACCTGCATGGAGCGGCGCGGAGAGGGATCGCGGACCAGGCCGACGCAGCCCGCGGTGAACAGCGCGCCGAGGATCACCGCGGTCACGCCGTAGATCCACCCGAGCCCGGCGACGGGCACCAGGACCAACGTGGACGCCCACAGGGCCAGGGTGTACGTCAGCATCCGCCGGCCGACCTGCTCGGCGGGAACGACGGCGGGGAGCATCGGCACGCCCGCGGCCCGGTAGTCGTCGGCGTAGCGGATGGCGAGCGCCCAGAAGTGCGGCGGTGTCCAGAGGAAGATCACGACGAAGAGGACGGCGGCGGGCCAGGCCAGGCTGCCCGTGACGGCCGTCCAGCCGATGAGCACGGGGACGGCGCCCGCCGCCCCCCCGATCACGATGTTCTGGGTGGAGGTGCGCTTCAGCCAGATCGTGTACACGACGACGTAGAAGGCCATGGCGGCGAGAGCCAGGACGGCCGAGAGCAGGTTGACCTGCCACCACAGCAGCGCGAACGCCGCCACCTCGAGGGCGGTGGCGAACACGACGGCCTCCCGGGGCGACACCAGCCCGGTGACGAGCGGGCGCCCCTGGGTGCGGGGCATGAGGCGGTCGATGTCGCGGTCGATGACCATGTTGGCGGCGTTGGCGCCGCCGGCGGCCAGCGCTCCGCCGACCAGGGTGGCCACGACGAGCCGCAGCGACGGGATGCCGTCCTCGGCCAGCACCATCGTCGGGAGCGTGGTGATGAGGAGCAGCTCGACGATCCGCGGCTTGGTCAACGCCACGAACCCGCCGATCCGCGTGCGCGGCGTCGCCCCACCGTGGACCCGCGGTCGGACTCCGCCGGGAGCCAACGAGGACGGGACGAGCGGTCGGCTGCCGACGGCCATAGCGCCCCGATCGTACGGCTGGCCGGCGAGGCCGACCAACCGTTGGGTTTCTGGCCAGCGGGCGGGATCTGTCGGACCGCACGATCTGGGCGACAATGGGGGCGATGGCGCGAGCCTCCACCGCTCCGACCGAGCTCGATCAGCCGACCAGCGACGTCGACGTCGTCCCGGACCAGCCGTGGATCGTGATCGTCTGGAACGACCCCATCAACCTGATGTCGTACGTGACCTACGTGCTCCAGAAGCTCTTCGGCTACGCCAAGGACCACGCCGAGAAGCTGATGTGGGACGTGCACACGAAGGGCCGGGCGGTCGTCTCCAGCGGACCCAGGGAGAAGGCCGAGATCGACGTGTTCCGCCTGCACGAGCACGGGCTCTGGGCCACCATGCAGCAAGACCGCTGAGGTGCTGCGCCGCCAGCGAGTCCGCCGTACCCGCAGCGGTGCGATCCGGGTGGAGATCCCCGCCCCCGAGCAGGAGCTGTTGCGTCACGTCCTGCCGCAGCTGCGGGAGCTGCTGACCAAGGGCTCGAGCGACGACCGGACCCGCCGGCTGTTCCCCACCGCCTACGCCGAGGACGCCGAGGCCGACGCCGAGTACCAGGCGTTCATGCGCAACGAGCTGGTGACATCGCGCCTCGCTGCGCTGGAGACGATCGAGGAGACCCTGGGCGCCAAGCAGCTCACCGAGCCCGAGGCGGTGGCGTGGCTGCAGTCGATCAACAGCGTTCGCCTCGTCCTCGGTTCGTTGCTCGACGTGTCCGAGGAGCTCGACATCGAATCGCTGCCGGACGACCACCCGGAGATCGAGGGCTTCGTGCTCTACGGCTACCTGTCGATGCTGCTCGACGAGCTCGTGCACGCCCTGAGCGCCTCGTAGCCCTCGTCGGCAGGGAGAAGCCAGGTGGCGGGGAAGGAGGCGGCTGCTAGATTCGTCATGCCCTTCAGCGAGCTTCGTCCACGAGCCCCCATCGTCTAGTGGCCTAGGACACCACCCTTTCAAGGTGGCGGCACGGGTTCGAATCCCGTTGGGGGTGCCAGAATCAAGACGAGGTCCCGTGGTGCAGTTGGAGTGCACGCCGGCCTGTCAAGCCGGAGGCCGCGGGTTCAAGTCCCGTCGGGACCGCCACTCGTCCGAGCAACTGCCCGGGCGGGCACGGTCGGGTAGCTCAGTCGGCAGAGCGTCCGCCTGAAAAGCGGAAGGTCACCGGATCGACGCCGGTCCCGACCACCAGCGCACTCCGTGTGCTCTGATGGCGCCCATGGGAGAGGAGCGGGCGGCCGGCGCGGTCGCGGCCGGCTGCGTCGAGCGCCATCCTGCTGACGCTGGCGTCCGGGCAGTTCCTGATGACGCTGGACAGCTCGGTGATGAACGTGTCCATCGCCACCGTGGCCGAGGACGTCAACACCACCGTCACGGGCATCCAGACCGCCATCACGCTCTACACGCTCGTCGATGGCGACCCTCATGATCACGGGCGGCCGGCTGGGGCAGATCCTCGGCCGCAAGCGGGCCTTCGCCATCGGCTGCGTCATCTACGGCTGCGGCTCCTTCACGACGGCCATCGCACCGCAACCTCGCGGTGCTGATCCTCGGGTGGTCCTTCCTCGAGGGTGTCGGGAGCGGCGCTGATCATGCCCGCCATCGTCGCCCTCGTGGCGTCGAACTTCGGACCGTCGGAACGACCCCGCGCGTACGGGCTTGGTGGCGTCGGCGGGCGCGATGGCGGTCGCCGCCGGACCGCTCATCGGGGGGTTCTTCACCACGTACCTCTCCTGGCGGCTGGTCTTCGCCGGCGAGGTGCTGGTCGTCCTCGTCATCCTGGTGATGACCCGCCGCATCGCCGACACCCCGGCTGACCCCGAGCGCCAAGCTCGATCTGATCGGGCACGCTGCTCTCGGCCGTCGGGCTCGGGCTGGTCGTCTACGGGGTCCTCCGCGTCGGGCACGTGGGGTTTCGTGCGGCCGAAGGCGGAAGCGCCCGTGTGGCTCGGCCTCTCGCCGGTGGATCTGGCTGATCCTCGGCGGCTGCTGCCGTGCTCGTCGGGTTCCTCCGCTGGGAGCGGTACCGCGTCGATCACGCGGCGCGAGCCGCTCATCGACCCGCGCCATGCTGCGGCAACCGCGCAGCTGCAGCGGCGGGCTCATCGCGTTCTTCTTCCAGTTCCTCGCTCCAGGCCGGCCTGTTCTTCGTCGTGCCGCTGTTCCTGTCCGTCGCGCTCGGCCTCTCGGCCATCGCCACCGGCGTCCGGCTGCTGCCTCTGTCGGTGACGCTCCTGCTCGCCGCGGTCGGCATCCCGAAGCTGTTCCCCCACGCCTCGCCCCGCCGGGTGGTGCAGCTCGGCTTCGTCGCCTTGCTCGTCGGGCATCGTGGTGCATGATCGCCGCTGCTGGACGCGGGCGCCGGCCCCGAGATCGTCACCTGGCCGATGCTGCTGGCCGGGCTCGGCGTCGGCGCGCTGGCCTCGCAACTCGGGGCCGTCACGGTGTCGGCCGTGCCCGACGAGCAGAGCGGCGAGGTCGGCGGCCTGCAGAACACGGTCACCAACCTCGGCGCCTCGATCGGCGACGGCGCTGACCGGCGCGGTCCTCATCTCGGTGCTGACGACCATCGTTCCTCGCCGGGCTGGACAACGACCCAGCCGTACCGCGACGAGCTGTCATCAGCGCGCCGAGGTCGAGCTGTCCGAGCGGCATCCCGTTCGTGTCGGACGCGCGAGCTCGAGGACGGGCTGGCCGACGGCCGGGGTGGACTCCGCGACCGCCGACGCCATCGTCGAAGAGAACAGCACCGCCCGCATCGAAGGCCTGCGCGCCGCGCTGGGCGTGCTGGCGCTGATCACCTTCGGGGCCCTCTGGTCCACCCGCCGGATCCCGACGACGCAGCCCGGTGCTCAGGGGGCCGTCGCGCCCCGCTAACGACGCTCAGTGCTCGTCGACGTGGCGACGCTCCTGGATGCGCCGCACCAACTGCGTCCGGTCGTCGATGGTGGCAGCCAGGATCCCGATTGCCACGGCGAGGAGGACCCCGGCCAGCGCGACGAGACGCCGGCCGATCGGACTGGACGTCGTGTCGATGACCGAGCGGATGAGCGAACGATCCGGAGCGGCGGGGCTCGGGCACGACGTCCCGCGGCACATCGACAACGGGCTGCACGAGGACCTCGGCCTCGACCAGGCCGCCTATCCGCGTGGCCTGGGTCGACGGGGCCGTGGCCGCGGTGGTGGCCGCCGTGGGCGGCGCGGCGGTGGTGGGGTTGGTCGGTGTGGTGCGAGCGGCCGTCGACGGCGCCTGCTCGGCGGCAGCCGCGGGCGCGGCGGCCGGCGGTGGCGGGCGGCTGCGTCGCCGGCGGGACGGTCGTCGGCGCCGGGGTCGCCGGGGGTGGCGTGGCCGGAGGCAGCGTGGCCACCGGGACGCCGGGGCTGACCGTCACCGGCGGGGCGGTGGTTGGGGTGGTCGGCGCCGGCGTCACGGTCGTGGGCGGGCCCCCTGGCCCGTTGCCGCCCCGTTGCCGTTGCCAGGGCCCGGCCGCCTCCGCCGTTGTTGCCGCCGCAGACGTCCCACCCGTACAACCAGGCGAGGAAGTCGCACCACGACTGGCCCGGAGCCTGCGCCGGCGTCGAGAACGTGCGCGAAGAGACAGTGCCAGCACCCGCGGTCGGCGCCGCGCCGGCCAACCCCGTGCCCAGCGCCATGGACGCTGCGAAGGCTCCGGCCCCGGCGAGGGCCCGGAGCGCCAGTGACCTGGCCACTCCCGTCTCCTTCCGCGCCCGATGGGTGACGGCGCGGCAGCGTAGGTCACCGCGACACCCTCCGAGCACGAGCCGATCCGACGCCCGCGGCCCGCCATCGCCGACCCGGCCGGGCGCGCCGTCACAGAGCGAGAGCCTCCATCAACGCAGCGTGGTCATCCAGGACGTGGTCGCCCTCCGGGCCGGGGCCGTCGTCGTCGTTCGCGCCCCGGTAGCGCACCGCCGTCATCCCCATCCCCCGGGCCCCGGCCACGTCGGTCCGCCGCAGGTCACCCACGTGGGCGACGGCGTCCGGCGGCGCGCCGAGGTAGTCGAGCGCGTGCCCGAAGATCTCGGGGGCGGGCTTGTACCACCCCACGTCGTCGGAGAACGACCACCCCCCGAAGTGCTCCAGGAGACCGAAGCCGGCCAGCATGCGCCGCAGGCCCGTCGAGGGCGTGAAGCCGACGTCGCAGATGATCCCCAGGCCGACGCCCCGCCGCCGCAGCTCCTCGAGAGCAAGGCCGACGCCGTCGCACAGGGTGAAGCCGGCCTCCTCCCCGGCGGTGAGGAACCGCTCGACGAGCCTCGCCCTCGTGGCCGCGTCCACCGGCCGGGCGACGAGGTCGACGGCGGCGTCGCCGGCTCGCGCCCCGAGGTACTGCTCGTTGCGGAGCCACGACGAGTGGTGCTCGTCCCAGACCGTCCGGAAGGCCGTGCGGATGGTCTCCTCGTCGACGTCGTGCCCGATCTGCAGGTACTCATCGCGCCACGCCCGGACCCGGTAGGACCCCTGATCGGCATCGGCTCGCACGATGGTGTTCCAGTAGTCGAAGGTGACCGCCCGGATCGTTGCCATCGCCGTCAGGTGCCGTACCCGAAGCCGAGGTCCTCGGCCGTCAACAGGGGCAGGAACGGGATGCCGCGCGCTGCGGCCAGCTCGCCGCAGGTCCCTCCTCGGTCCACGATGACGAGGATCGCCACCGGCTCGGCGCCGAACGCCTGCACGGCGTCGACCGCCTCCATGATCGAGCTGCCTCTCGTGACCGTGTCCTCGGTGATCACGACCTTGTCACCGGGCTCCAGCGCACCCGCTAGGCGGCCGGTCACGCCGTGGTCCTTGGCCTCCTTGCGGACGCTGAAGCTGCGCAGCGGCCGTCCGCGCGTGGCGGCGACCGCGGCGATCCCGAACGCCACCGGGTCGGCCCCCATCGTCAACCCGCCGATGGCCGTCGCCTCGGCGGGCAGCAGCGGCAGCGCGGCGTCCGCCACCAGCAGGATGCCCTCGGGGCGGCAGGCGGTCTGCTTGGTGTCGAGGAACCAGGTGCTGCGCTGACCGGACTTCAGCGTGAACTCACCCCGGCGGACGCTGTGCTCCAGCACGTGCCGCCGCAACGCCTCCCGGTCCATCGGACGGCGACCGTAGCGGCGACGAGGGCCACCCGGCCCCGCTTGGCCGGGCCTGTATACGGTCACGGGCGTGCAACTGCGAATCTTCACCGAGCCCCAGCAAGGCGCCAGCTACGACGACCTCCTGGCCGTGGCCAAGACCGCGGAACGGTTGGACTTCGACGCCTTCTTCCGGTCCGACCACTACCTGGTGATGGGCGGCGTGACGGCCTGCCGGGGCCCACCGACGCGTGGGTGACCCTGGCCGGGCTCGCCCGTGACACGTCGCGCCTCCGCCTGGGGACGCTCGTCACGTCGGCCACGTTCCGCCTGCCCGGCCCGCTGGCCATCAGCGTCGCCGAGGTCGACCACATGAGCGGCGGGCGGGTCGAGCTCGGGCTCGGCGCCGGCTGGTTCGAGGCCGAGCACCGCGCCTACGCCATCCCGTTCCCGCCGCTCGGCGAGCGCTTCGAGCGGCTGGAGGAGCAGCTCGCCATCATCACCGGGCTGTGGGCGACCCCGGCCGGCGAGCGGTTCGCCTTCACCGGCCGCCACTACGAGCTCACGGACTCCCCCGCGCTCCCGAAGCCGCTCCAGCAGCCTCGTCCGCCGGTCATCGTCGGCGGCCACGGACCGGCCCGCACGCCCCGGCTCGCCGCCACCTACGCCGACGAGTTCAACCTGGCCTTCCCTCCGCTGGAGGAGTTCATCGAGCAGACGGCCAGGGTGCGGGCGGCCTGCGAGGCGGTCGACCGCGATCCCGCCTCCCTCACCTACTCGGCCGCGCTCGTGCTGTGCTGCGGAACCGACGACGGCGAGTTCGAGCGCCGCGCCGCCGCCATCGGCCGCGAGCCCGAGGAGCTGCGCGAGAACGGCGCGGCCGGGACGGTCGACGAGGTCGCCGGCACGTTGACCCGGTGGCGGGAGGCGGGGGCCGAGCGCATCTACCTCCAGGTGCTCGACCTGAGCGACCTCGAGCACCTCGAGCTCGTCGCCGCCGAGGTCGTGCCCCACCTCACGTGATCGGACCCGCGGTTAGTTTGCCGCCATGGCCGACCTCGAGTTCTTCTTCGACCCCATCTGCCCGTGGGCGTGGATCACGAGTCGCCTCACGGTCGAGGTGGCCGGCCAGCGCGGCCTGGCCGTGGAGTGGCGCTTCATCTCGCTGCGCATGGTCAACGAGGAGAAGGACTACGACCGCGAGTTCCCGCCGGGCTACGTCAACGCCCACGGCGGCGGGCGGCGCATGTTGCGGATCGCGGCGGCGGCGCGTGACCACGGAGGCAACGACGCGGTGGCCGCCGCGTACACCGCCTTCGGCGACCAGCTCCACACGAGCGGACGGGCGCTGGAGATCCGGGAGGGCGACTACCGCCTGATCGAGGACGCCCTCGCCGCCGCCGGCCTGCCGGCGAAGCTCCTGGAGGCGGGCGAGGACGAGGGCTACGACGTCGTGCTGCACGAGGAGACCGAGGCGGCGCTGGCCCGGACCGGCAAGGACGTCGGCACGCCCATCATCACCTTCTCGCCCGGTGCGGACGACGAGGTGAGCTTCTTCGGGCCGGTCATCGCCCGCATCCCGCGAGGCGAAGAGGCGTTGCGGATCTGGGACGCCTTCGAGCTCCTCGCCCGCACACCCGGGTTCGCGGAGATCAAGCGGTCGGCGCGGGATCGTCCCGCGTTCGGCTAGCCGAGGAGCGCGTCGGGGAGCGCGTAGGCGAGCGGCCGCTGGACGGGGCTGGCCAGCGCCAGCGCCGAGGTCGTCCGGGTGATCCCCGGCGTGGCCAGCACCCGCTCCAGCACGTCGTGCAGGTGCTCGTTGGTGCGGGCGACGATCCGGCACAGCAGGTCGCCGGGGCCGGTCGTCTTGTGCACCTCGATGACCTCGGGGATGCCGGCCAGCGAGTCGATCACCGCCGTCTCCTGACCTTGCGCGATCTCGAGGGTCGTGAAGGCCAGCACCGTGAAGCCGAGCGCCCGCAGGTCGAGGTACGGCCCGAACCCGGCGAGGACGCCTCCGGCCTGCAGCCGGTCGAGCCGGGCCTGAACGGTGCCGCGGGCGATCCCCAACCGCCGCGAGAGCTCGAGCACGCCCGGCCGGGTCACGCCGGGCAGCGCGGTGACGAGGCGGCGGTCCAGATCGTCCATGGCCTGAGCATTCTGTCAGCTCTGTCGGCTTGAGAGTGGACAGAATGCCCAGCAGTCGCACGCTCGTTTGACCACTCGGCCCCTGCATCAGGTCCCATGGTCGTCATGACGACGATCGAGCACGCTGGCGCCCCCGACACCCTCCCGGCCGGGCGCCTGCGAGGGTGGGACTGCATCGAGTTCTGGGTAGGGAACGCGCGGACCACCGCGGGGTTCCTCATGAGCTCCTTCGGATTCCGGTGCACGGCCTACGCCGGCCCGGAGACGGGCGTCCGGGACAAGGCGAGCTACGTCCTCGAGCAGGGAGACATCCGCTTCGTGGTCAGCGGCGCGCTCGAGGCTTCGTCGCCGATCGCCGACCACGTCCGCAAGCACGGGGACGGCGTCCACGACCTCGCCTGGTTGGTTGACGATGCAACTGCGGTGTACGACGCCGCGATGACCCGCGGTGCCCGCAGCGTGCGGCCGCCGTGGACCGAGGCCGACGAGCACGGCACGTTGGAGCTGGCGCAGATCGGCACGTACGGCGAGACGGTGCACACCTTCGTGAGCCGCGCCCGCTACCGCAGCACCGTGCTCGAGCCCGGCTACGGCACCGAGAACCTGCCGCCCACGCCTGTCGGGCGCGGAGGTCGGGCTGCAGCGGATCGACCACGTCGTCGGCAACGTCGAGAAGGGCAAGCTGGACGACTGGGTGCGGTTCTACGCCGACGTGCTCGGCTTCGGGCAGCTCGTCCACTTCGACGACAACCAGATCGCCACCGAGTACTCGGCGCTCATGTCGACGGTCGTGTGGGACGGATCGAAGATCGTCATGCCCATCAACGAGCCGGCCGACGGCAAGAAGAAGAGCCAGATCCAGGAGTACGTCGACACGTACGACGGACCGGGCGTGCAGCACATCGCGCTCAGGACCGATGACATCGTGAGCACCGTCCAGGCGCTGCGCGACCGCGGCGTGCGGTTCATGTCCGTGCCCGACACGTACTACGACGAGGCCCGCGAGCGGTTGTCGGAGTTCGACCTGCCGTGGGCCGAGCTGCAGCGGCTGAACATCCTCGCCGACAAGGACTTCGACGGGTACCTGCTGCAGATCTTCACCGAGACCATCACGGACCGCCCCACGGTCTTCTTCGAGATCATCGAGCGCCGCGGCGCCAAGGGCTTCGGCGAGGGCAACTTCAAGGCGCTGTTCGAGGCCATCGAGCGCGACCAGGAGCGGCGGGGCAACCTCTGAGCCTGATGCCGGAGTCCCACCTCTGGGCATCCCGCTCGCCTGTGTGATCCTGTACCCATGACGCCACGCGCTCCGGCCGCGCCCGCGGCGGCCGTCGCTCCGGCACCGCACGAGCGCGTGGCCCTCGTGCCCAGGTACCAGCCCGGACGCTCGGCCGAGGAGACCATGGCCGCCCACGGGCTCGACGACGCGGTGAAGCTGGCGTCGAACGAATCGCCCTTCGGACCGCTGCCCGGGGTCCTGGAGGCCGTCACCGCGGCAACGGACCGCTCCGGGACGTATCCGGACCACTTGGCCGAGCGACTGCGACGGACGCTGGCCGAGCGCCACGACGTCGATCCCGACCACGTCGCCATCGGCTGCGGCTCGGTCGGAATGCTCCAGCAGCTCGTCCTCGCCTACGCAGGTCCGGGGGACGAGGTCCTCTTCCCGTGGCCGTCGTTCATGGCCTACCCGCAGTTCACGCTGCTGGCCGGGGCCACCGTGGTCGAGGCACCCCTGCGCGACTGGACCGCCGACGTCGAAGCGCTCCTGGCCCGGGTCACGCCCCGCACCCGTGCCGTCCTGATCGCCAACCCGAACAACCCGACCAGCACCGCGCTGCGGCGGGCCGCGCTCGTGCGGCTGGTCGAGGGACTTCCTCCGGACGTGCTGCTGGTGCTGGACGAGGCCTACCGGGAGTACGTGAGCGACCCAGACGTCCCGGACGCGCTCGCCGCCTTCGGCCCGCGACCGAACCTGGCCGTGCTGCGCACCTTCTCGAAGGCGTGGGCCCTGGCCGCGTTCCGTGTCGGTTACGTCGTCGGTGACCCCACCACCGTTCGTGCCGTCGACGCCACCCTCACACCCTTCTCGGTCAGCGCGCCGGCGCAGGCCGCGGCGCTGGCCGCGCTGGAGCAGTCCGAGGAGGTGGCTCGCCGCGCCGCGATCGTGGTGGCCGAACGGGACCGGGTCAGCCAGATCCTGCGCGGGTGGGGGCGACCGCTGCCCGACAGCCAGGGGAACTTCGTGTGGCTGCCGACAGGGGAATCGAGCGCGGCGCTGGCCGACGCCATGGAGCGCCGCGGCGTGGTGACACGACCCTTCCCGAGCGGGATCCGGGTGACGCTCGGCCTGCCCCACCACAACGACCGCTTCCTCGACGCGCTCGCCGCCGCGCTGGCCGAGCATCCGGCGGCCGACCGCGCCTGGGTCGAGGCCGGCTGACATGACGACCTGGGTCCCCGTCCCCGAGGGCTCGGACTTCCCCGTCGAGAACCTGCCCTTCGGCATCGTCCGGCCGCGCCGCGAGCTCCCCCGGCCGGCCGTGCGCATCGGCGACCACGTCGTGGATCTGGCGGCGCTGTCGCGGACCGGCCTGCTCGAGGTGCCGGCGGCCGCCGTGCTGCACCACTCCGCGCTGAACCCGCTGATGGCGGCCGGGCTGGGACCGTCGATCCGGCAGCAGGTGGCGGCCCTTCTCACCACCACACCCGAGCCGGGAGTCGAGGCGGCGCTCCTGCCCGTCGACGAGGTCGAGGTGTTGCTGCCGATCATGGTCGGCGACTACGTCGACTTCTACTCGTCGCTCCACCACGCGGAGAACCTGGGCCGCATGTTCCGGCCCGACGCCGAGCCGTTGCTCCCCAACTGGCGCCACCTGCCCGTCGCCTACCACGGGCGGTCCGGGACGGTGCGGGTCAGCGGGACCGACATCGTCCGGCCCGAGGGTCTGGTCCCCGACGGTGACGGCGTGCCGCGGCTCGTCCCCAGCGGCGCGCTCGACATCGAGCTCGAGGTGGGCTTCGTCATGGGGGCGGCGGGCACCCGGATCCGGCCGGACGAAGCCGACGCCCACGTGTTCGGGGTCGTGCTCCTCAACGACTGGTCGGCCCGGGACATCCAGGCCTTCGAGTACCAACCGCTCGGTCCCAACCTGGCCAAGAGCTTCGCCACGACCATCTCGCCATGGGTCGTCACGCTCGACGCGCTGCGCCCGTACCTCGTCCCCGGGCCGGACCAGGATCCGACGCCCGACCCGTACTTGCAAATGCAACGACCATGGGCCCTGGATCTCAACCTGGAGGTGGAGCTCAACGGCGAGCGGATCAGCGCCACCGGGTTCCGGTCGATGTACTGGACGTTCGCGCAGCAGCTCGCGCACATGACCGTGAACGGCGCCACGACCGCGCCCGGGGACCTGTTCGGCTCGGGCACCGTCAGCGGCCCGTCGAAGGGCGAGCGGGGCAGCTTCATCGAGCTCACGTGGCGGGGGGCGGAGCCACTCTCGCTGGCCGACGGTACGACGAGGACGTTCCTGCTCGATGGGGACACCGTCACCTTGCGGGGATGGTGCGGAGGTGACGGGCCTGACCGCCCGCGCGTCGGCTTCGGCGAGGCCCGGGGCACCGTCGTGCCCGCCCCGGCCCGTTGAGCGCCCTACGGTGGCGGCCGTGACCGGTTCGCCGTTGTGGCGGCCCGACCAGGCCCGTGCCGACGCGACCCACCTCGCCCGGTTCCTGCACCACCTGGGGCAGCCGGACTACGCCCATCTCCACCGCTGGTCGATCGAGCGGCCCGAGCTCTTCTGGCGCGAGGTGTGGGAGCGCTGCGGCGTGGTCGGCGACCCCGGCGACGTCGTGTTCGCGGCGGGCGAGGACATGCCGTCCAGCCGATTCTTCCCGAACGCCCACCTCAACGTGGCCGAGAACCTGCTCGACGGGTGGGAGGGCGACGAGCCGGCGATCATCGCCCACGACGAGACCGGCAACCGACGGGAGCTGTCGGGAAGGGACCTGCGCCGCCAGGTCGCCGCCCTCGCGGCCGCGCTGCGCGACGCCGGCGCCGTCCCCGGCGACCGCGTGGCCGCGTGGCTGCCGAACGGACCGGAAGCGGTCGTCACGATGCTGGCCGCGGCATCGATCGGGGCGACGTTCTCCTCGTGCTCTCCCGACTTCGGTGCCGTCGGCGTCCTCGACCGCTTCGGCCAGATCGAGCCGGTCGTGCTCGTCGCCGCCGACGGATACCACTACAACGGCCAGCCGATCGATTGCCTGCAACGGCTGCGGGAGATCCGGGCGGCGCTGCCCTCGGTGCGGAGGACGATCGTCGTGCCCGTCCTCTCCCCCGCGCCCGCGCTCGACGGCATCGACGGTGCCGAGCTGTGGCCCGACGTCCTCGACCGTCACGACGGAGCGACGCTGGCCGTGGCCCGGCTGCCCTTCGACCATCCGTGGTACGTGCTCTACTCGTCCGGCACCACCGGGCCACCGAAGTGCATCGTCCACCGGACCGGCGGCGTGCTGCTGAAGCACGTGGCCGAACACCAGCTGCAGTGCGACGTCCAGCGGGGCGACCGCGTCCTCTACTACACGACGACGGGTTGGATGATGTGGAACTGGCTGGTCTCGGCGCTGGCCTCCGGCGCCACCGTGGTGCTGTACGACGGCTCACCGTTCGCACCCGGGCCCGACCGGCTCTTCGACCTGGTCGACGAGGAGGGCATCAGCCTGCTCGGCGTCTCCGCCAAGTACCTCGACGCGCTGGCGAAGGCCGACCGGCACCCCGACCACACCCACGGCCTGGCCAGTCTGCGCACCATCTGCTCGACGGGCTCACCGCTGGCGCCCGAGGGCTTCCGGTTCGTGTACGAGCGCGTCAAGGCCGACGTGCACCTGGCCTCCATCTCCGGCGGTACGGATCTCTGCGGCTGCCTCGTCGCCGGAGACCCCACCGGGCCTGTCTACGCCGGCGAGATCCAGCGGCCCGCCCTCGGCATGGCCATCGACGTCTGGTCGGAGGAGGGCCGGACCGTGCCCGCCGGTGAGGGCGCCGGGGAGCTGGTCTGCACCCGGCCGTTCCCGTCCATGCCCCTCGGGTTCTGGGGTGACGGACCGCTCGGCACCCCGGGCGCCCGCTATCGCGCCGCCTACTTCGAGCGCTTCCCGGGGGTGTGGTGCCAGGGCGACTTCGCCTCGTGGACCGACGATGGCGGGCATCGTCATCCACGGCCGCAGCGACGCCACGCTCAACCCCGGCGGCGTGCGCATCGGGACGGCGGACCTCTACCGCGTCGTCGAGCTCGATCCCGACGTGGCCGAGGCGCTCGTCTTCGGACAGGCCCACGAGGGCGACGTCCGCATCGTGCTCGCGCTCCGCCTGCAGCCCGGCGTGACCATGGACGACGCGCTCGTGGCTCGCCTGCGGGCCGCCATCCGTCGTGAGCTGTCGCCCCGCCACGTTCCGGCGGTCGTCCTGGCCGTCGACGACCTGCCCCGGACGCGCAGCGGCAAGCTGGTCGAGCTGGCGGTGGCCGACGCCGTCAACGGCCGGCCCGTGCGCAACCGCGAGGCCATCGCCAACCCCGAGGCGATCGACGCCATCGCCGGGCGGCCCGAACTGCGGCCGTGAGGGCCGCGCCCGTCCCGGCTACTCGAGCACGACGCGGGGCGTGTCGCTCCCGGCCACGACGGTGCCGATGACGTGGCTGCCACCGAGCCCGGCCAGCACCCGCTCGGCCTCGGCCCGAGCCTCGGGAGGAACGATGGCGACCAGGCCGATGCCCAGGTTGAACACCCGGGCCATCTCGTCGTCGGCCACGTCGCCGGCGGCCTGCACCTCGGCGAAGATCCTGGGCAACGGCCAGGAGCCGCGCCGGATCACGGCGCGGCAGCCCTCCGGCAGGACGCGCCCGAGGTTGCCCGGCAGTCCTCCGCCCGTGATGTGGGCGAAGGCGTGCACGGGGACGGCCCGCCGCACCGCGGCCATGGCCGGCGCGTAGACGATCGACGGGCGGAGCAGCTCGTCGGCCAGTGAGTGCGCGGCGCCCGGCCAGGCCGGGCCGTCGAGCCGGGCAGGGTCTTCGGCGCGGAGCACCCGTCGGGCCAGCGAGTAGCCGTTGGAGCGCAGGCCGTCCGAGGGCAGGCCGAGCAGCACGTCACCGGGCCGGACCAGCGCGCCCGTGAGGATCTCGGCACGTTCGACGACGCCCACCGCGAAGCCCGCCAGCTCCAGCGGATGGCCGGCGCCGTGCTCGGCCACCTCCCCGCCGACGAGCGCGCACCCGGCTGTCCGGCAGCCCTCGGCCATCCCCGCCACGAGGGCCTCCACCAGCGACGGGTCCACGCGGTCGATGGCCACGTAGTCGAGGAAGAACAGCGGGTCCGCGCCCTGCACCGCGATGTCATCGACGCACATCGCCACCAGGTCGATGCCGATCGTGTCGAAGCGCCCCGCCGCCTCGGCCACGAGCAGCTTCGTGCCGACGCCGTCCGTCGAGGAGACCAGCACGGGCTCGCGGTAGCCGGCCGGGAGGGCCACCAGCGATCCGAAGCCGCCGATGTCCGCCAACACCTCTGGCCGGAACGTGGAGCGGGCCAGCGGACCGATCCGCCGTACGGCCTCGTCGCCGGCCTCGATGGAGACGCCGGCGGCGGCGTAGGTCTCACCCACCGAAGAGGGGCTCCACGTCGAGGGGCTCGTTCCGGCCGTCGGCAGTCGGAGGCGTCATCGACCGGTGGCTGGATGGAGGTGGCCGCGGCCGGATCGTCGACGGCGACGGGGTACTCACCGGTCAGGCAGGCGGAGCAGAAGCCGGCGCCCGGCGCGCCGGTGGCGGCCAGGAGGCGGTCGAGCGTGAGGTAGGCGAGCGAGTCGGCGTCGACGTAGCGCCGGATCTCCTCCACGGTGAGGTTGGCGGCGAGCAACTCCCCACGGTCGCCGGTGTCCATCCCGTAGAAGCACGGCCAGCGGTAGGGCGGCGACATGATCCGCAGGTGCACCTCGGCGGCGCCCGACTGCCGCAGCATGGCCACGACGGCGCGGGTCGTGGTCCCCCGCACGATCGAGTCGTCCACCACGACCAGCCGCTTGCCGGCGATGTTCTCCCGCAGCGGGTTGAGCTTCATGCGCACGCCGAGGCTGCGCAGGTCCTGGCTGGGCGCGATGAAGGTGCGACCGATGTACCGGTTCTTGACCAGGCCGTCGCCGTACGGGAGGCCGCTGACCCGGGCGAAGCCCTGCGCCGCGGGCACGCCGCTCTCCGGCACCGGCATCACCATGGCCGGGCGGGGCGGGTCCGCCGAGTCGGGCGGGAGGGGCGCCTGCTCGGCCAGCTGCTCGCCCATGCGCACCCGGGCGGCGGCGACGCTGGCGCCGTAGAGCTGGGCGTCGGGCCGGGCGAAGTACACGAACTCGAAGGCGCACAGCGTGGGTTCGACCCGCTCGGCCGGGAACGGGCGCAGCGAGCGGGGACCGCTCACGTCGATGACGACCATCTCGCCCGGTTCGAGCTCTCGGATCAGGTGCGCACCGATGATGTCCAGCGCCGGCGACTCCGACGCCACGGCCCAGCCGCTGTCCATGCGCCCGAGGCACAGCGGGCGGAAGCCGTTGGGATCCCGGACGGCGACGACGCGGCCTTGGTCGATGAGCGCGAGGGAGAACGCCCCCCGCAGGCGGGGCAGCACGACGACCAGTGCGCCGATGAGATCCGTGCCCGAGGCGACCACCTCTCGTGCGACGAGCTCGGCGATGAGATCGCTGTCGCTCCCCACCGTCCCCGGGAGCATCCCGGCCTCGTCGGCGAGCTGCGCGGTGTTCGTGAGGTTGCCGTTGTGCCCCAGGGCGAAGTGGACACCGCCGGCGTCACGGAACACGGGCTGGGCGTTGCGCCAGGTGCTGGAACCGGTGGTCGAGTAGCGGGTGTGGCCGATGGCCATGTGGCCGAGCAGGCCTCCGAGGGTGCGCTCGTTGAAGACGTTCGGGACCAGCCCCATGTCCTTGACGACCGTGATCGAGCGGCCGTCGGCCACGGCGATGCCGGCCGACTCCTGGCCCCGGTGTTGCAGGGCGTAGAGCCCGAGATAGGTCAGGTGGGCCACAGGCTGGCCTGGCGCGTAGACGCCGAAGACCCCGCACGCCTCCTTCGGCGTGTCGTCGTCTTCCTCGCTGGCCGTGTCGGCCGTCCTGTCGATGGCCGTCCCGGCCGCGGCCGACGACGTCCTGGCTCCGCACGCGGGCCAGTGTGGCAGGCCGCCAGCTTGACGTTCGGTACAAGCCGGGGTGCATCCACCACGACGCGCGGTCACTTCGCGCCGCCGGCCCTCTCGACCGGCCCGGAGGCTCAAGAGCCCCTTGCCGGCACGGCCGCCACGGTCGAAACTGCCCGCAGCCAGTGGGCGGCTGGCCGGGCTCGCGGGAGCGCGGCCAGCAGCCCCGACGGGTTGCGGGCCGCGTTCCCCCGCCCTAGCGGACGGCCCGTGCGCCGGATCTGTGGCCGAAGTCACACCCCGCTCGTCGAAGGTCTCCAATCCGCTGACCTCTCCGGACCGAAGGACGGGCATGCGGGAGCGTGGTTCGCGCGTCGGCCGGCGTGCCGCGAGAGCGGCACCGGCGCGCGCCAGTGACCCGACCGGCGCGGTGGTCCCGCTCCGGTCGGGTCTTGCTCCTCCGCCGAACCCCGTGGAGGGCGCGCTGCTGGCCTCCGCCCGCGGTGACGGGCAGGCGTTCGCGACGCTCTACGACCTCTGCTCCGCCGCCGTCTACGGGCTCATCCGGCGCATCCTGCGCGACCGCGCCCAGTCAGACGAGGTGATGCAGGAGGTGATGCTCGAGGTCTGGCGGTTGGCGCCCCGCTTCGACCCGCAGCGGGGCTCGGCGTCGGCGTGGATCATGACGATCGCCCACCGGCGGGCCGTGGACAGGATCCGGTCCGAGGTGGCCGAGCAGGGCCGCCTGCAGCGCGCCGGGAGCCAGGCGCCCACCGCGGGCGTCTCGGTCCAGGACGACGTCATCGACGACCTCGACCGCCAGCGGGTTCGCTCGGCACTGGCCGGGCTGACCGACATCCAGCGGTCATCCATCGAGCTGGCCTACTTCGGTGGGCTGACCCAGACCGAGATCGCGGCGCTGCTCGACGTGCCGCTCGGTACCGTGAAAACACGCATCCGCGACGGCCTCATCCGCCTGCGCGACGCGCTCGGAGAAGGATCATGAGCGAGCCCAGCGAGGATCTGCACACCCTGGTCGGCCTCTACGTCGTCGACGCCCTCGACGGCGACGAGCGGCAGCGGTTCGAGGAGCACCTGGCCGGCTGCGCCGCCTGCTCGGCCGAGGTGGCGGAGTTCCGCGCCACGGCGGGCCGGCTCAGCAACCTCATGGCCGAGAACCCGCCGCCGGGGCTGCGGTCGGCCATCCTCGAGCGGGTGTCCGGCACCCGGCAGGTCTCGCCCTTGGACGAGGGCGCCGCCGCCGGCACGGACGAGCTCGCCGCCCGTCGTTCGCGCTCGCGCCTGCGGGTCGTCGCTCCCGCTCTGGCCGTTGCGGCGTCGGTGATCGCCCTCGTGCTGGGCATCGGTTGGCTCCGCTCCCATCAGGCCTTCGACCGCCAGCAGGCCGTCGCCCAGGTGCTCAGCGCGGCCGACGCCACGAGCGTGTCGCTGACCGGCGGCGGTGACGGTGAGCTGCGGGTGGTCTACTCCGAGGAGCTCGACCGCACGGTCGTCGTCGCCGACGGCATGGCCGACCTGCCGTCGGACCGCACCTACGCCCTGTGGTTCATCGGCCCGGACGGGCCGGAGGAGGCGGCGCTCTTCCGCACGGACGATGGCCGGGCCACGAGGATGCTCGACCGGACGCCGGAGGGGTTCGACGCCCTCGGCGTGACGGAGGAGCCGGCCGGCGGCTCGCCCGTGCCCACCGAACCCATCCTCCTCCAGGCGGCCGTCGACCCGACCGTCTGAGCGCGACCCGACCTCGCGGCCGAGGTCTGAGCCCGATGAGCCGGAAACAGCGCGTCCAGCTCAGAGTTCGGCCCCCGCACGCATCACCACCGAATCGATATCGATTCGGTGGCGATGTGTCAGTGGGTGGTGGCCGTGCCGAAGGCGGCGGGGAGGCGGTCCCGCCAGGCGGCCGGACGTCGCTCACGGCCACGTCCACGAGGCGACCGAGGACCAACCGGTCCCCGCCGGCGTCACCCAGGACGTCGACGGGGACATCCGCCGCCTCGGCCCGGGACCTGATCTCAGCGATCCGGTCCGCCGCCGCAGCACACCACGACCCGCCCGACGGATTCGGCGAAGAGCAGGCGATGGTCGTCGAGCTGGGGCACCCGGAGCCCCACCCCGCCGGCGGCGACCATCTCGGCCAGCGCCAGCGCCAGGCCGCCGTCGGCCACGTCGTGCAGACCGGCCAGGACGTCGCCGGTGACGAGCTCACGGACCAGCGCCGCCACACGGCCGACGGCGTCGAGGTCCGGCGCGGGCAGCTCCCCTCCCTTGGCGCCCCGCTCCCACGCCCATCGCGACCCGGCCAGGCTCGGCGCCTCCGCTCCCCCGAGGACGAGGACCGTCGCCCCCTCCCGGAGACCCGGGCCGGGAGGCCGGCGGACCAACTCGTCGACCATGCCGAGGAGGCCGACCACCGGCGTCGGATCGATGTCGTGGCCGCGCGTCTCGTTGTAGAGGCTCACGTTCCCGCCCACGACCGGCACCCCGAAGGCCCGGCAGGCCTCGGCCATCCCGTCGATGGCCTCCGCCAGCTCCCACATGACCTCGGGGTGCTCCGGGTTGCCGAAGTTGAGGCAGTTGACCAGGGCGAGCGGGCGCGCTCCCACGCAGGCCAGGTTCACGACGGCCTCGGCGACGACCCTCGCCGTCCCGGCCCGCGGCGACACCGCGCACCAGCGGTGGTTGCCGTCGGTGGTCAGGGCCAGGCCGCGGCCGGTGTCGAGCCCGGTATCGGGGTGCTTCAGGCGCAGCACGGCGGCCTCGCCACCGGGAGCCACGACCGTGTTGAGGAAGAGCTGGTGGTCGTACTGCTGCCAGATCCACGCCGTGTCGGCGAGCATCGCCACCAGCTCTGCGGCGGCGTCGCCGGGTGGGTGGAGCGTCGAGGGATCCCGCTCGCCGCTGCGGTCGCGAGGCGCGAGCGGGCGCTCGTACAGCGGCGCGTCCTCGTGGAGGGACGCCGCGGGCACTTCGCCGACGACCGTCTCCCCGTCGAGCACGCGCAGCGCTGCGCCCTCCGTGACCGTGCCCACCACACGCGCCCGCACGTCCCACCGCTCGCAGATCGCCAGCACCTCGTCCAGGTCGCCAGGCTCGACGATGGCCAGCATCCGCTCCTGGCTCTCCGAGGTCATGATCTCGAACGGCTCCATGCCCGGCTCGCGCTGCGCGACCGCGGACACGTCGACGTCCATCCCGACGCCACCGCGGCTGGCCGTCTCGCTCGTCGCGCAGCACAGGCCGGCGCCGCCGAGATCCTGGATGCCCACGACCAGGCCGGCGTCCAGGAGGGCCAGGCAGGCCTCGATGAGCCGCTTCTCCTCGAACGGGTCGCCGACCTGCACGTTGGGCCGCTTGGCGGCGTCGGCCTCGGCGTCGCCGAAGCCGGCGGAGGCCAACACGGAGACGCCCCCGATCCCGTCGCGACCGGTGGTTGATCCGAGGAGCACGGCCAGGTTGCCGGGACCGCTCGCCCGGCCGAGCACCAACCGGTCGGCGGGCATGATCCCGAGGCACAGGACGTTGACCAGCGGGTTGCCCTCGTAGGTGGCGTCGAACACCACCTCGCCGCCGACCGTCGGGACACCGACGGCGTTGCCGTAGCCGGAGATGCCGGAGACCACGCCTTCCGCCACCCAACGGCTGCGCGGATCGTCGAGGGGACCGAAGCGCAGCGGATCCATGAGGGCGATCGGGCGGGCGCCCATGGTGAAGATGTCGCGGAGGATGCCGCCGGCGCCGGTCGCCGCGCCCTGGTAAGGCTCGATGGCCGATGGGTGGTTGTGACTCTCGATGCGGATGGCGGCGGCGATGCCGTCGCCGACGTCGACCACACCCGCGTTCTCGCCCGGGCCGACCAGCACCCACGGAGCCTCGCTGGGAAGCCGCCGGAGGTGGACCCGCGACGACTTGTAGGAGCAGTGCTCGCTCCACATCACCGAGTACATGGCGAGCTCGAGGTCGTTCGGCTGCCGCCCGAGGATGGCGACGATGCGATCGAGCTCGTCGTCCGTCAACCCAAGAGCACGATGACGCTGCACGAGCTCGACCGTATCCCGCGACCGTCGATGCGACCGGTGTCTCACGATGCGGGAGCGAATCGAGCCGGGGGCTGAGGTCACAAAGGATCCCCGACTTGTGGTGGCAATTCGGAATGGTACACACTGGGAAACATGCCGCAACAGAAGAGTCCTTCGCGCAAGCGGGGCCCGAAGTCCCCGATGAGCGCCGAACACAAAGCCGCACTGGCGGCGGGCCGGAACGAGAGCCGTGCCGTGAAGAACTACCTCGACGCGCTGGACAGCAATCGTCCCAAGAGGGGTCGCAAGCGCACTCCGGATTCGATCAAGAAGCGCCTGACGGCGATCGAGGCATCGCTGCCGGATGCCGACCCGCTGGGTCGCCTGAAGCTCGTGCAGGAGCGCATGGATCTCCGCCAAGAGCTCGAAGCCATGGGGACCAAGGTCGAAATGGGTTCGCTCGAGGACGACTTCGTCAAGGTGGCTCGCACCTACAGCGACCGCCGCGGGATCTCCTATGCCGCGTGGCGGGAGATCGGCGTCGACGCCGCCGTGCTGAAGCGGGCGGGGCTCACCCGGGCGATGTAGCCGGCTGCGCCGGGCCGATGACGCCCGCCGCCAGCACGCTGGCCAGGATGCCCTGCCCGTCCACGGAGCCCAGCAACTCGTGGCTGGCCCGCTCGGGATGGGGCATCAGACCGACGACGTTCCGTTCACGGTTGCACACGCCCGCGATGTCAGCCATCGACCCATTGGGATTGTCGACGTAACGGAAGATGATCTGGTCGTGGGCGATCAGCTCGTCCAAGACCGCCTCAGAGCAGGTGTAGTTGCCCTCAAAGTGGTTGATCGGCAACCGCAGGACGTCACCTTCCCGCACCGCGAGCGTGGCGCAAGTCGTTGACGATTCAACGACTATCTCGGTGGTCGTACAGAGGAACTTGAGGCCGTCGTTCTTCTGCAGCGCGCCCGGGAGCAGTCCGGCCTCACAAAGGATCTGGAAGCCGTTGCAGATGCCGAGCACCGGCCGCCCTGCGGCAGCCAGCTCGGCCACCGCACCCATGATCGGGGAGAAGCGGGCGATGGCTCCCGTGCGCAGATAGTCGCCGTGCGCGAACCCTCCCGGAAGGATCACCGCGTCCACATCCGGCGGTAGTTGCGCATCGCCGTGCCACAGGAGCTCGGCGTCGCCTCCCAGTCCCCGCAGCGCCTCCACGACGTCGGCCTCGCAGTTCGTGCCCGGGAAGACGACCACCCCGACCTTCATCGCCGCTGCTCCGGCTCCATGGTGATCACCGCGTCCTCGATCACGGGGTTGGTCAGGAAGCGGCGGCACAGGTCCTCCACCAGGCGGCGGGCCGCCGGTTCGTCGTCGGCCGAGACCTGGAAGCGGATCGCCTTGCCGACGGTCACCGCCGAGACCTCGGTGACACCGAGGGTGGGCAGTGACCGCTCGATCGTCGCGCCCTGGGGATCGGCGATGCCGGGCCGGAGCCGGACCTCGACCAGGGTGGAGAACTGCACGCCCGCCATGGTGGCACGCCCGATCACGCCGTCTGCGGTTCGTCCCGGGGTCCCGGCCAGTCGGCGAAGGAGCGACCGGACAGCCGCTCGTACGCCTCCACGTACCGGGCCCGGGTGGCTGCCACGGTCCCCGCCGACAGTGGGGGTGGCGGCGGGCGGCGGTCCCAACCGGTGGCGGCCAGCTCGTCCCGCACCGGCTGCTTGTCGAAGCTCGGCGGGGTCGTGCCGGGCTCCCAGCCGTCGACGGGCCAGAAGCGCGACGAGTCCGGCGTCAGCACCTCGTCGGCGAGGACGAGGTGGCCGTCGAGCAGGCCGAGCTCGAACTTGGTATCCGCGAGCACGATCCCGCGCTCCTCGGCGTGGGCCGCGGCCCGCCGGTACACGGCCAGCGAGAGGTCGCGGGCGGCGTGCGCGAGCTCTTCCCCCACTTCCGCCACCGCGTGCTCGAACGAGATGTTCTCGTCGTGCTCGCCGCTGGGCGCTTTGGTCGACGGCGCGAACAACGGCTCGGGCAGACGATCCGCCTCCCGGAGGCCGCTGGGCAGGGTCACGCCGCACACGCGGCCGGTGGCGCGGTACTCCTGCCACCCGCTCCCGGCCAGGTAGCCGCGCACGATGCACTCGACGGGAAGCATGCGGCAGCGGCGCACCAGCATCATGCGGCCCGCCAGCGCCGGATCCCGCTCCTCGTCCGGCAGCGAGGAGAGCTCCGTCGACAGCAGGTGGTTCGGGGCGACGTCGGCCAGCAGCTCGAACCAGAACGCGCTCATCGCCGTGAGCACGCGTCCCTTGTCCGGCACCGGCTCGGCCATCACGACGTCGAAGGCGCTCAGACGATCCGAGGCGACCATGAGGAGCCGGTCGGCGCCGGCGTCGTAGAGGTCACGGACCTTGCCCCGGTAGACGAGCGGGAGACCGGGCATGCGCGTCAGTCGATCGCGTCGAGCGCGTCGAACACCGCACCGGTGTGGCGGAGAGACCGCTCGAGCGAGAAGGCGTCCTCGAGCGCGTCGCCGTCGAGCGGCACCCGCTCGTCCTTCTCGAGGAGGGAGCGGAACGACACGCCCTCGTCCCAGGCCCGGGCCGCGTCCTCCTGCACGATCCGGTAGGCGTCGTCGCGGCTGAGCCCTGCCGCCACCAACGCGAGGAGCACGGGTTGGGAGAAGACGAGTCCGTGGCTCGCCCACAGATTGGCCAGCATCCGCTCAGGGAAGACCTGCAGCCCGGCGACCAGCGACTCGGCCCGCCGCAGGACGTAGTAGGCGAGCATGGAGGAGTCCGGCAGGATCACCCGCTCGACCGAGGAGTGCGAGATGTCCCGCTCGTGCCAGAGCGCCACGTCCTCCAGGCCAGCCTGCAGGTTGCCCCGCAGGATGCGGGCCAGGCCGGCCAGGCGCTCGGCGGTGATGGGGTTGCGCTTGTGAGGCATCGCCGACGAGCCCTTCTGCCCCGCCTTGAAGCCCTCTTCGACCTCGCGTACTTCGGTCCGCTGGAGGTGGCGCAGCTCGACGGCGATCAGCTCGACCGTCGCCCCGACCGCCGCACAGGCCCACAGGAACTCGGCGTGACGGTCCCGGGCGATCACCTGGGTGGCGGGGACCGGCGAGAGCCCGAGCGCCGCGCAGACCGACTGCTCCACGGCGGGATCGACGTTGGAGTACGTGCCGACGGCACCCGAGAGCTTGCCCACGGCGATGGCGGTGCGGGCGGCCCGCAACCGGGCGCGGTCGCGGTCGGCCTGGAGGCACCACAGCGCCACTTTCACGCCGAAGGTCGTGGGCTCGGCGTGGATGCCGTGGGTGCGGCCGATCATCGTGGTGTGGCGGTGCTGCAGCGCGGTGGCCTTCAGTGTCGCCACCAGCGCGTCTTCCGCGGCCAGCAGGAGATCGGAGGCGTCACGCAGCATCCAGCACCAGGCGGTGTCGACGACGTCGGACGAGGTCAGCCCGTAGTGGATCCACTTGGCCGCCTCCGGCGCGCCGGCGGAGGCGATGGCGCCTTGGGTGACGTCGACGAAGGCGGCGACGTCGTGGTCGGTCACGCGCTCGCGCTCGGCGCAGGCCTCCACGAAGGCCTCGTCGACCACGGGCGCCAGATCCCGGCAGGCCTGGGCATCGGCGGCGGGCACGACCCCCAGCTCCGCCCAGGCTTCGGTGGCCAGCAGCTCGATCTCCAGCCAGCGACCGAGGCGGGCGGTGTCGCTGAACACGGCCGCCATCTCGGGAAGGCGGTAGCGGGGGATCACGGCACGGATCATCCCACGGCCGCCATCCCACGAAGAGCTGGCACCACGCTGGCCCGGGACGGCAGGCGTGCCGGATCCTGGGAGAATGGAACACATGATCCGAGCAGCCGAGCTCTTCTCGCAGATGGGTCTCGACCCCGACCTGACCGACGGCGACGGCCGTGACGTGCAGACCCCGATCGACGGCAGCGTCATCGGCTCCGTGATGGATACCGACCCCATCGTCCTCGACGACTCGATCGGCCTGGCGCTCCGCACGTTCGAGCACTGGCGGGACGTGCCCGCGCCGCAACGGGGCGACCTCGTGCGCCGGTACGGCGAGGCCCTGCGCACCCACAAGGAGGCGCTGGGGACGCTCGTCAGCCTCGAGGCCGGCAAGATCCTGAGCGAGGGGCGGGGCGAGGTCCAGGAGATGATCGACATCTGCGACTTCGCAGTCGGTCTCTCCCGCCAGCTCTACGGCAAGACGATCGCGTCCGAACGGCCGGGGCACCGGCTGATGGAGCTGTGGCACCCGATCGGCCCGATCGCCGTCATCACCGCGTTCAACTTCCCGGTGGCGGTCTGGTCCTGGAACACGGCCATCAGCCTGGTGTGCGGCAACCCCGTCCTGTGGAAGCCGTCGGAGAAGACGCCGCTCACGGCCGTGGCCTGCACCGCGCTCCTCCGCCAGCTCGTGGAGGACGAGCCCGCGCTGCACGGCCTGGCTCAAGTGGTGACCGGCGACCACAACCTGGCCCGGGTGCTCACGGACGACGTCCGGCTCCCGCTGGTCAGCGCCACCGGCAGCACGAGGATGGGCAGGGAGGTCGGGCCCCGCGTGGCGGCCCGCTTCGGTCGCAGCCTGCTGGAGCTCGGCGGCAACAACGCCATGATCGTGGCGCCCTCGGCCGACCTCGACCTGGCCCGGCGGGCCGTCGTGTTCTCCGCCGTCGGCACTGCGGGGCAGCGCTGCACGTCGCTGCGCCGCCTCATCGCCCATCGTGCCGTGCACGACGAGCTGGTCGAGTCGCTCGCCAAGGCCTACGCCAGCGTCCCCATCGGCGACCCGCTCGAGGAGGGCACGCTCATGGGCCCCCTCATCGACGGCGCGGCGTTCGGCCACATGGAGGCCGCGCTCGACGCGGCCCGCCAGCAGGGCGGGACCGTCCACGGCGGTGGCCGGGCCCTCGCCGATCGCTGGCCGGACGCGTACTACGTCGAGCCGGCGCTCGTGGAGATGCCGAAGCAGACGTCGATCGTGCAGGAGGAGACGTTCGCGCCCATCCTCTACGTCATGCCCTACGACGAGTTGGACCAGGCCATCGCCATCCAGAACGGCGTGCCGCAGGGCCTGTCGTCGAGCATCTTCACGACCGACGTGCGTGAAGCCGAGCAGTTCGTCTCCGCCGCCGGGAGCGACTGCGGCATCGCCAACGTCAACGTCGGTCCGAGCGGGGCCGAGATCGGGGGCGCCTTCGGCGGCGAGAAGGCCACCGGCGGCGGCCGCGAGGCCGGGTCGG
The DNA here is from genome assembly GCA_963769115.1 of uncultured Acidimicrobiales bacterium. Lineage (GTDB taxonomy): Bacteria > Actinomycetota > Acidimicrobiia > Acidimicrobiales > Ilumatobacteraceae > DASTFY01. The sequence continues at coordinate 268,890 of CAVYKN010000020.1, read as the reverse complement.
ACTCGTGGAAGGCGTACATGCGCCGCACCACGGTCACCGTCAACTACTCGCGTGAGTTGCCGTTGGCCCAGGGCGTGCGCTTCGACGTCGACGGGTGATCGCCGGGTGAGCCCCACCACCGACGAGCGGCTGCCGCTCGATCAGCATCTGCTCGGCGCGCTGGCCGCCCTCCCCGCCGCTCCGGCGCGCGACCCCGACCGGCCCGTGCGCCCGGGCTCGGGCCTCACCGGGACGGACCTGATGGCCCTGTTCGAGGCCCAGGTCACCAGCCGCCACCTCGACCTCGTCGCCCGCTGGCTGCGCGGTCGGGGCCAGGGCTACTACACCATCGGCTCCTCCGGTCACGAGGCCAACGCCACCGTGGCCGCCGCGCTCCGCCCGTCGGACCCGGCGCTCCTCCACTACCGGTCGGGCGGGTTCTACGTGCGCCGGGCCATGCAGGTGCCGGGGCACGATCCCCGGCGGGACGTGCTGCTCGGGCTCGTGGCGGCCACCGACGAGCCGATGGCCGGCGGGCGCCACAAGGTCTTCGGCCACCACGACCTGGCGATCATCCCGCAGACCTCGACGATCGCGTCCCACCTGCCCCGCGCCCTCGGGGTGGCCTTCAGCATCGACCGCGCCCAGCGCCTCGGCGTGCCGTCGGCCTGGCCGGCGGACGCCATCGCGGTGTGCAGCTTCGGCGACGCCTCCGCCAACCACTCCACGGCCACGGGCGCCATCAACACGGCGTGCCGCATCGCTCACCAGCACCTGCCCCTGCCGCTGCTGTTCGTGTGCGAGGACAACGGCCTCGGCATCAGCGTGCGTACGCCGCCCGGGTGGATCGAGGCCGCCTACGGGCGCCGGCCGCACCTGCGCTGGTTCGCGGCCGACGGCATGGATCCGGTCGCCACGTACGACGCCGCGTCGGACGCGGCGGACTGGGTGCGCTCCGAGCGGGCGCCGGCCTTCCTCCACCTGCGCACCGTCCGCTTCATGGCCCACGCGGGCACGGACGTGGAGGCCGCGTACCGCAGCCCGGCCGAGATCCGCGACGACTACACCCGCGACCCCATCCTGGGCACGGCTGCGCTGGTCTGCGAGTCCGGCGTGGCGACCCCCACGGCCCTCGTCCACCACTACGAGCGGATCCGCGCCGAGGTGCGGGACCTGGCCGAGGAGTTCGCCACGCGTCCCCAGCTGGCCAGCGCGGACGCGGTCATGGCGCCGCTCGCGCCCCGGCACCCGGACAAGGTCAGGGCCGAGGCCGTGACGGCGGCACCCACCGAGCGCCGCCGCGCCCTCTTCGACGGCGGCCTGCCCGAGGACGAAGGCCCGCTGACGCTGGCCCAGTCGATCAACCGCACGCTGCTCGACCTGCTGGCCCGCTACCCCGAGCTCATCGTGTTCGGCGAGGACGTGGCGGCCAAGGGCGGCGTGTACGGCGTCACCCGGGGGCTCCTGAAGCGGGCCGGCGCCGCCCGCGTGTTCGACACCGTGCTGGACGAGCAGTCGATCCTCGGGATGGCGCTCGGTGCCGGCGTGACCGGCCTGCTGCCGGTGCCCGAGATCCAGTACCTCGCCTACCTGCACAACGCCGAGGACCAGCTCCGGGGCGAGGCCGCCACCCTCCAGTTCTTCTCCCAGGGCCAGTACCGCAACCCACTCGTGGTCCGCATCGCCGGCTACGGCTACCAGAAGGGCTTCGGCGGTCACTTCCACAACGACGACGCCATCGGCGTGCTGCGGGACATCCCCGGGCTCGTGATCGCCTCGCCGGCCCGGCCGGACGATGCCGCCGCCATGCTGCGGACCTGCGTCGCCGCGGCCGCCATCGACGGCAGCGTGTGCGTGTTCCTCGAGCCCATCGCGCTGTACCACACGACGGACCTGCACGAGCCCGGGGACGGCGCGTGGGCCGCGCCGTACGCGGCGCCGTCCGAGTGGGACGACGTGCACGCTCCGCTCGGCGCGGCCCGGGTCCACGGCGAGGGTCGGGACCTCACGATCGTCACCAGCGGCAACGGGTTGTACATGAGCCTGCGGGTGGCGCGGCGGCTGGCCGGCGAGGGGATCGAAGCCCGCGTGGTCGACCTGCGCTGGCTGGCGCCGCTACCCGTAGAGGACGTCCTCCGGGAGGCCGAGGCCACGGGACGCGTGCTCGTCGTCGACGAGACCCGCCGGACCGGTGGCATCAGCGAGGGGGTGCTCACGGCGCTGGTCGACGCGCGGTTCGCGGGACGCATGGCCCGCGTGGCCAGCAAGGACTCGATCATCCCGCTCGGCGACGCCGCCGAGCTCGTGCTGCTGTCCGAGGACGAGATCGAGGCCGCCGCCCGAGCGCTTGCCGCCGGGCCGGCAAGCTAGGGGCGCGGGCACTCGTCGCCGGGTCCGCCGGGTAGTAGAACGTCGGCCGTGGCCGCCGTTGTCATCTACGAGAGCCTCACCGGGAACACGAAGCGGGCCGCTGAGCTCATCGGCCGGGAGCTGGCCGGCCGGGGCATCGACAGCACGATCTGCCCGATCACGGCCATCGACCTGCAGGCGCTCAGCGCCGCGGACCTCGTCGTCGTCGGGTCGTGGACGGACGGGATGTTCTTCTTCGGTCAGCGGCCGGGACGGGGCGGGCGGATCAAGGACAAGCTGCCGGCGATGGCGGGCAAGCGGGCGGTGACCTTCATCACCTTCGCGCTGGAGCCGCGCAAGGCGCTCGACAAGCTCAGTGACATCGTCCGCGCCACGGGGGCCGACGTCATCGGTGGCATGGCCATCCGCCGTGACGACCTCGACGGCGGCACGAAGGACCTGGTCGACCGCCTCCTGTCAGCCGACACCAGCCCGGCCGACCATCCGGTGTGACACCAGCGGTGGATCAGACCCCGCTGGCGACGTCGGTCCGCGTCTGGATGCCGGGCCACGAAAGGTCGGCGACAGCCGCGTAGGCGCGGGACCGCGCCTCGGTCACCGTCGGCCCGACCGCGGTCACGTTCAGCACGCGGCCGCCAGCCGTCACGAGCGCCCCATCGTCGCCCGCAGCCACGCCGGCGCAATACACGTCGACCCCCGGTCGGGCCGACGCCGCGTCCAATCCCTCGATGCGGTCGCCGGTCCGCGGCGCCAGCGGGTAGCCCTCGGACGCACACACGACCGTCACCGCGGCATCGCTCGAGAACGTTGGTTGCATGTTCAACGATCCTGTCGCGCAGGCCGCCAGCATCGCTGTCACGTCGCCCGTCCAGCGGGGCAGCACGACTTGGGTCTCGGGATCGCCGAACCGCACGTTGTACTCGAGCACCTTCGGACCTTCCGGCGTCAGCATCAGCCCGGCGTAGAGCACGCCGCGGTAGTCGATGCCCCGCCGTTGCAACTCGTGCAGCGTGGGGGCCACGAGCCGCTCCGTCAGGCGCTCGGCTTCCGCGGCATCGACGGCCGGCACCGGCGAGTACGCACCCATGCCGCCGGTGTTCGGTCCCTCGTCGCCGTCGCCGAGCCGCTTGTAGTCCTGGGCGGACGCCAGCGGGACCACCCGGCGCCCGTCGCACAGGCACAGCAGCGACACCTCGGGTCCGGTCATGCCCTCCTCGATGACCACGCGCCGCCCGGCCTCACCGAACGAGGCACCGGACAGCTTGGCCCGGACGTCGTCCTCGGCCTCTGTGAGCGAGTCGGTGACGAGGACGCCCTTGCCGGCAGCCAACCCGTCGGTCTTCACCACGTACAGGCCGGGCAGCGTGTGCAGGTAGGCCACGGCCGCATCGAGCTCATCGGCACCGAAAGAGCGGTGCGCGGCCGTCGCCAGCCCGGCCGCCACCAGGACGTCCTTCATCCACGCCTTGGAGGCCTCTAGTTGGGCGCCGTCACGGCCGGGCCCGAAGACGAGCGCACCCCTCGCCCGCAGGCGGTCGGCCAGGCCGTCGACCAGCGGCACCTCCGGCCCGATCACGAACAGGTCGGCGTCGAGCGCCTCGGCGGGCGTGGCCACGGAGCCGGGGATGCCCGGGTTGCCCGGCGTCACCATCACGTCCGCCGTCCGGGCCAGGGCGACGGCCAGCGCGTGCTCCCGCCCTCCGCTTCCCACGACGCAGACGCGCACGGATCAGTGCAGTTGCACGTACTGGTCCCGCCCGGGACCGGTACCGACATAGCTCACCGGGACACCGATCTCCCGCTCCAGCGCGGCCAGGTAGTCGCGCGCCTTGCCGGGCAGGTCGGCGACCTCGTGGTGGTCCGACAGGTCGGTCTGCCAACCGGGGAGCTCCTCGTACAAGGGGGTCACGTCGTGCAGCACGCTCTGGTGGTACGGCATCGAGCGGAGCTGCCCGCCGCCGTGCTGGTAGCCGACGCAGATCTTCACGACGTCGAGCGTGTCGAGGACGTCGAGCTTGGTGATGGCCACCTCGGACAGCGAGTTCACCCGCACCGCCTGGCGCAGCATGACGGCGTCGAACCAGCCCGTGCGCCGGCGCCGGCCGGTGTTGGTGCCGAACTCGTGGCCCCGCTCCACCAGGAGGTCACCGACGCCGTCGAACAGCTCCGTCGGGAACGGCCCGGCGCCCACCCGCGTGCAATAGGCCTTGGCGATGCCGATGACCCTCGTGATGTGGCGGGGACCGACGCCGGATCCGGTGCAGGCGCCGCCCGCCGTCGGGCTGGACGACGTGACGAAGGGGTACGTGCCGTGGTCCAGGTCGAGGAACGTGGCCTGCGCGCCCTCGAGGAGGACGTGCTGCCCGGCCTCCAGGGCCTCGTGGACGAGGCTGACGGTGTCGTCGATGAACGGCGCCACCCTCGGGGCCAGCTCGCCGAGGTAGCGGTCGGCGATCTCGTCGGCGTCGAGCGGGAGGCGGTTGAAGACGCGGGTGAGGACGGCGTTCTTCTCCTTGAGGACCTGCTCCAGCTTCTGGCGGAAGATCTTCGGGTCGAGGAGATCCTGCACTCGCAGGCCCACGCGCAGCGACTTGTCGGCGTAGCTGGGACCGATGCCGCGGCGCGTGGTCCCGAGCTTGTTGCGGCCCAACCGCCGCTCGGTCAGGAAGTCCATCTCCTGGTGGTAGGGCAGGATCAGGTGGGCGTTGCCGCTGACCTTGAGCCGGCTGCAGTCGATGCCGGCGGTCGTCAGCGAGTCGATCTCGGCGAGGAGCACGCCCGGGTCGACGACGACCCCGTTGCCGATGACGGGCACCACGTGGTCGTACAGCACCCCGGACGGCAGCAGCTGGAGGGCGAACCGGCGACCGTCGACCACGATCGTGTGGCCGGCGTTGTGACCGCCCTGGTAGCGGACGACCATCGCGGTCTCCTTGGCCAGGAGGTCGGTGACCTTCCCCTTGCCCTCGTCGCCCCACTGCGTCCCCACGACCACGGTGGCGGGCACCGGCGGCTCCTCTCCTGCGGCTCTCCCAGCGGCTCGGCGCCGACAGTGTCGCAGGGATCAGGGCGCGGGCGAACGACCCGCGGCGGCAACGCTGCCGATCGAGCGACCGGCGATCAGAGCGGGTGCGAGACCAGGATCTCGTCGGCCCGCCGGCGCGACCGGCGCAGCACCAGCCCGCCGGCGAGGAGCGCCAGCGCGCCGACCCCCACCGCGGCGGCCGTCGCCGGACCCGTCACGGGCAGGTCCGAGCGCACCGCGGCCTGCGGGGCCGCCACCGGGCCGGCCGGCAGCACCACGGCCGGCGGCTCGGGCTGGGCCTGGGGCTGCGGCTCGGGGGCGGGTTGGGGGACGTTCTCGGTCGCCGGCGGCGCGGTCTGCGGCGGCGCCGTCGGCTCGGGCACCGTGTCCTCGGGCACCGAATCATCGGGCAGGGAACTGCCCGTCTCGTCCGGCTCCTGGTTGCGGGGTCGCGCCGTCGTCTCCGGCGCCGCGGTCGTCTCGGGTGCCGCGGTCGTCTCGGTCTCGGTCGGTGCGGTCGTCTCGGCCGTCGTTTCCGTCGGTGTCTCCTGCGCGGCCACCGGCATCGACAGCAGACCGAGGGCGGCGAGCGCCGTCGCTGCCCCCACCAGACCGCCTCGGGTCATCCGCCTCATCGCTTCATCTCCCTGCGCCCGTTCCAGGAGTGGAACGGCCGGATCATCGCGAACCGGGGACGGTGGCGGCCGTTCCAGGTCGCCTCCGAAATCACCACGATGACTGAACGCCTGCTGACGGCCCCGCGCCGCGGTACCGGCCGCGCTGAGCGCGGTCGGCGAGGCCTCCTCCCCGTGGCTACAGGTCGATGCGCACCGCGGCGCGATCGGCGACGTGGGGGCCGATCACGTCGCTGCGGAACCGCAGGTGGTCGGGGTGCTGGTCGTACGCGGCCCACCCGTCGGCGTCGTCGAAGTCGCCCACGATGGCGAAGTCCCACGAGCCCTCACCCAGGCGCAGGTCGGGGCCGAACGTGTAGGCGCGGATCGACGGGACCTGGCCGGGGAGCTCGGCCGCGGCGGCGGCGATGCGCTCGACGTCGTCAGCAGTGGTGGCTTCGGTGAACCGGAACAGCACGCAGTGGCGGACCATGCGCGGCACCCTAGGTGGCGCGGCGGCGGGTCAGGCGGGGAGGGGTGCGGCGTCGGCCGCGTTGACCTCGAACTCGCTGTCGTGAGCGTCGACCACGATGGCGCCGCCCTCGCCGACCTTGCCCTCCAGCACCAGCATGGCGGCACGGTCGCCGATCTCCCGCTGGATGACCCGCTTCAGCGGCCGGGCCCCGAAGGCGGGGTCGTAGCCCTCGTGCGCGAGGAGCGCGGTGGCCGCCGGCGTGACGTCGAGCCCGATCCGACGCTCGGCCAGCCGGTCCCGGAGGTGGGCAAGTTGGATGTCCACGATGACGCCGAGGTCGGCCTCGGTCAGCGCCCGGAAGCGGATGATCTCGTCCACCCGGTTGATGAACTCGGGCTTGAAGAACGTCATCGGGTCGCCGGGCAGGTTGCTCGTCATGATGAGCACGGTGTTCGTGAAGTCGACCGTACGGCCCTGGCCGTCGGTCAGGCGACCGTCGTCCAGCACCTGCAGGAGGACGTTGAACACGTCGGGGTGCGCCTTCTCGATCTCGTCCAGCAACACCACGCTGTAGGGCCGGCGGCGAACAGCCTCGGTGAGCTGACCGCCCTCGTCGTACCCGATGTAGCCGGGAGGAGCACCGATCAGTCGGGACACGGAGTGCTTCTCCATGTACTCACCCATGTCGATGCGCACCATCGCCCGCTCGTCGTCGAACAGGAACTCGGCCAGCGCCCGGGCGAGCTCGGTCTTGCCGACGCCGGTGGGGCCCAGGAACATGAACGACCCGATGGGCCGGTTGGGATCCGACAGGCCGGCACGGCTGCGGCGGATGGCGTTCGCGACGGCCCGCACGGCGTCGTCCTGGCCGATGACCCGGCGATGCAGGAGGTCCTCGAGGTGGACGAGCTTGTCCATCTCGCCTTCCATCAGGCGGCTGACCGGGACGCCGGTGGACTTGGAGACCACCTCGGCGATGTCTTCGGCGTCGACCTCCTCCTTGAGCATCCGGCGGCCGGCCTGCAGCTCGTCCAGGTGCTCGGTGGCGTCGACGATGCGCCGCTCCAGCTCCGGGACGCGCCCGTAGCGGATCTCGGCCGCCTTCTCCAGGTCCGTCTCTCGCTCGAGCTGGGTCCGCAGCCCCTCCAGCTCCTCCTTCAGCGTGCGGATGACGCCGATGGCCTCCCGCTCGGACTCCCAGTGCTCCTTCATCTCGCCGGACTGCGCCTGGAGCTTCGACAGCTCCTCGTCGAGCACGGCCAGGCGCTCCTGCGATGCGGTGTCCGTCTCCTTGGCCAGCGCCACCCTCTCGATCTCGAGCTGCAGGATGCGCCGGTCCACCACGTCGATCTCGGTGGGGAGCGAGTCGATCTCGATGCGCAGCTTCGACGCGGCCTCGTCCACCAGGTCGATGGCCTTGTCGGGCAGGAACCGGCTGGTGAGGTAGCGGTTGGAGAGCACGGCCGCGCTGACCAGCGCGGAGTCCTGGATGCGCACGCCGTGATGCACCTCGTACCGCTCCTTCAGGCCGCGGAGGATGGCGATCGTGTCCTCGACGGTCGGCTCGCCGACGTAGACCTGCTGGAAGCGGCGCTCCAGGGCCGGGTCCTTCTCGACGTGCTTGCGGTACTCGTCGAGCGTCGTGGCGCCGATCATGCGCAGCTCGCCGCGGGCCAGCATCGGCTTGATCATGTTGCCGGCGTCCATGGCGCCCTCGGCCGCGCCGGCGCCGACGATGGTGTGGAGCTCGTCGACGAAGGTGATGATCTCGCCCGCGGAATCGGCGATCTCCTTGAGGACGGCCTTGAGCCGCTCCTCGAACTCGCCCCGGTACTTGGCCCCGGCGAGCATGCTGGCGATGTCGAGGGCGACGAGGCGCTTGCCCTTCAGGCCCTCGGGCACGTCGCCGTCGGCGATGCGCCCGGCCAGCCCCTCGACGATGGCCGTCTTGCCGACGCCCGGCTCGCCGATGAGGACCGGGTTGTTCTTCGTCCGGCGGGAGAGCACCTGGATGACGCGGCGGATCTCCTCGTCCCGGCCGATGACCGGGTCGATCTTGCCGTCGCGGGCGCGCTGCGTGAGGTCCTGGCCGTACTTCTCGAGCGCCTGGAACTGGTCCTCCGGGTTGGGCGAGGTCACGCGGTGGCTGCCCCGCACATCGCGCAGCGCCTGCAGCACCTCCTCCGCCCCGACCCCGAGGCGGTCGCTCATGGCCAGCAACAGGTGCTCGACGGAGAGGTAGTCGTCCCTGAGGTCCTTGCGGGAGGCCTCGGCCCGGTCGAACACGTCGCTGGTCTCACGGCTCAGCCTCGGCTCGCCGCCCCCGTAGGCGTGGGGGAGCTTGGCCACCGCCTCATCGGCCCGGTTGCGCAGCATCAACGGCGCCAGGCCCAGCTTCTGCACCACAGCGGGCACGATGGTGTCGTCCTGGCGCACGAGCGCGCCGAGCAGGTGGTCCGGCGTCAGCTCCGGGTTGCTCGCTCCCCTGGCCGCCTCCATCGCCGCAGCCACGGCCTGCTGGGTCTTGGTCGTCCACTTGGAGGGGTCGAAGGCCATGCCTCCAGGCTATCGCTCGGTGTCGATCCTGCTACAACTCGTATCAAGTTTTCTATGCGTCCATCGCCAGAGCGGCGATGGTTGGTGGAGGGCGGCGGGACCCGACCGGTGGTCCGCGGCGCCGATCTCCCCCGCCTGGAGCGGACGAGCGCCGCGCTCGTCGCCGCCGGGTCGGCGGCGGTTCAGTCGCCGGCGTAGACCACGCGGTCGACGGTGAAGGCGCCGTCCTGCCCCTTGACCGTGACGTAGTCCAGCGAGACCAGGCGCCCGTCGACCAGGTGGAGGATCTGGGCTTCGTACGGACGGTCCTCTTCGATGGTGAACGACCCCAGCCCGGTGGCGCCGGTGGAGCCCACGGTGAGGAGGCGGGTGCCTTCCTCCTCGTGCTCCGAGCGCTCGTGGATGTCGCCGGAGATGACGAGCGGCACGGCGCCGAGCGAGTCGTCGGCCAGCGACAGTCCGGCCACCGCCAGCACGTCCGGACGGCGACGCCGGACGAGGTCTCCCACCTCGTCCGCGTGCTCGTTGCGGAGGCCCACGGCCACCTCGCGGCTGATCCCGCCCTCGGTCGTGTAGCCGGGGTCGGCCACGCCGAGGATCCGGACACCGGCGATGTCGACCACGTCACCGTCGAGCACGGTGAGGTTCGCATAGCGGGCCAGGGCGGCGCGGTTCTCCTTCGAGTCATGGTTCCCGGGAACGAGGTAGTAGGGGGCGTCGAAGGATTCGATCAGCCCGGCGATGCGGGACTCGCCGTCGATCCCGAACGAGGTGAGATCACCGGTGTCGATGACGGCGTCCACTGCGAACGTGTCGGCCAGACCGCGAGCTACCTCGAGACCGAGCGGGTTCAGGTGCACGTCGCTGATGTGCAGGAGCCGGACCTCGGAGGGATCGGCCGCCGGCAAAGGAGCAGTCGCCACCTGGCTGAGCTCGCTGATCTGGCTGGCCAGCACCTTCAGTCGGCCCCGCATGCCCGACAGGTCCCCGAACTCCCGCTGGACGGCGTCGATCACGGCCGGTGCCCGTTCCAGCGCGCCGGTGTAGCGGGGTTCCTCGAAGGAGTCGACCCGGTAGCCGGCCCACACCAGGCCCAGAGTCCCGATCGTGAGGGCCAGCGCCCCGCCGGTCGCGGCGGCCGTCGTGCGAACGGCCAGCGGCCGCCGCCGCCGCCCGAGCAGGAAGCCGACCAGCGCACCGGCCAGCGCCGTGATCACCACGAGCCGGATCGCCGCCCATCGGATGAGCCCGGCGACGTCGGCTTCGGCCGACGAGCGCAGCTCGGCCTCGATGTCGTCCTTGGCCGCCAGGCGCTGGAGCGCGGGCACGTCGAGCTCCTCGATCGTGGCCCGGAGCTCCGCCGGTGCGGTGTGGCTGTCGACCAGCACCCGGCCGAAGGGCGGGACCCCGATGACCGTGTCGCCGCCGAGCGACGGGCGGATCACGACGTCCACCCGCGCCGGGCCGACCGTGCCGCCGGTGTGCACGAACGGCATGACCAGCACCGCCGCTACCGCGCCCGCCACCCCCGCCACGGCGACCCGCCGCCACCGAGGGCGCGGCCGACGCGGGGGACTTGGGCGCGTCACGTCCCGGTCTTCGTTCTGTGGTGCCCCGCTCATCCTCCGTTCAGCCTGCCCGAACGTCGGAGACGCCAGCCCGGCGGGTGCGTAACGATCGCTTGACGGTTCCGCGACGGCCCAGCGTGACGTCCGAGGCCCTTTCGGGACGTGGGCAGATCCCCGCCCTGCGTGTTCAGGCCGTCCGGCGACCCTCGGCCCCAGAGCCGGTCACCACGGGAACAGGCTCCCGTAGGGCCGCTACCGTGGCTCTGTGAGCGGCTCGCGAGTGCCCGGTGGAGTGGTGCACAAGCTCCCAGCAGACCTCCGGAAGGCGCTGGTCGCCAACCCCACGGCACTCGGATCCTGGAAGGACATCACACCGCTGGCCCGCAACGAGTTCATCTGCTGGGTCGAGGACGCCAAGCAGGCGACGACACGAGCGCGCCGCATCCGCCGGACCCAGGAGGAGCTGGAGGACGGCCAGCGTCGACCCTGCTGCTGGCCAGGGTGCAAGCACCGCGAGCGCAACGGCACAGAGCAGCCGGGGGCACGTATCGGGCAATGGCCACATTCGCGTTGATCCATGGTGGCGGGGACGTGGGCTGGTACTGGCACCTCGTGGAGGCTGAGTTGCGGGAGCGCGGCCATGAGGTGGTAGCGCCGGATCTGCCATGCGACGACGACTCGGCTGACCTACGCGACTATGCCGAAACGGTGGTCGACGCCATCGGCGGCCGGGGCGACCTTGTCGTCGTCGGCCAGTCCTACGGTGGCTTCACCGCACCGCTGGTAGCCGATCGGCTCCAAGCGCAGGCGCTCGTCCTGGTCGCCGGCATGATCCCGGCTCCCGGGGAGTCGCCGGCTGATTGGTGGGACAACACCGGCTACCGACAGGCCGTCGAGGAGCAGGCCCAGCGAGACGGTGGCGCGACCGGCAGCGAAGATCCGTTCGTCGCCTTCTACCACGACGTGCCCCGCCCTCTTGCCGAGGAAGCGCTGAGCAGGGAGCGCTCCGAGTCGCAGGCCGCGTACCACTGCCCGTGGCCTCTCGAGGCTTGGCCGGACGTGCCGACGCGGTTCGTGTTGTGCACCGAGGACCGCTTCCTCCCGTCTGCCTTCATGCGCAAGGTGGCCTCCACGCGCCTTGGCGTCACTCCCGACGAGATCGTCGCCGGGCACTGCGTCGCACTCAGCCGCCCGAAGGAGCTGACGGAGATCTTGGTCGGCTAGCTCATCGGTGGCGCGAGTCCGAGAAGCGGTCCGAAGCGCCGTGAACTGCGCAAGCTCGATTGACTGCTGTGCCGTCGAGACGGCACTCGTGCTCTAGCGCCCGCGCCGCCCGCCCTGTTCGGGGCGGCCCCATTGGCCGTAGATGGCGACGGCCTGGTTGAGCGGCACGAGGTCCCGGCGCTGGCGCCGCTCGGCCTCGGCCATGGCGCCCGACGCCGTGTCGGCCGCCTGCTGCAGCTCGGTCCGGAGGCGGGCCACCTCCTCCTCGAGCTCCATCACGCGACGGATGCCGGCCAGGTTCATCCCTTCGGCGGCCAGATCGGAGATGCGCCGCAACCGCTCGATGTCCTCGTCCGAGTAGCGGCGATTGCCGCCGGCCGTCCGGGCCGGCTCGAGCAGACCCTTGCGCTCGTAGATGCGCAGCGTCTGCGGGTGCATGCCGGCGAGCTCGGCCGCCACCGAGATCACGTACACGGCTTGGGTCCGCGAGCGCATCCGCATCAGCCCCCCTGTTGGGCTCGGGGAGACACGGTAGTGGCCCGGGCGAGCTCCTCGACCGCCGACCGCTCGGCGTCGGTCAGCTTCGTCGGCACGACGACATCGGTGGTGACGATGAGGTCGCCGGTGCGCCGCTTGGTGGCCACGCCCCTGCCCTTGACCCGGTGCTTCGCGCCCGGCTGCGTGCCCGCCTTGATTCGCAGCTTGACCGGCCCGCCGTCGAGCGTCGGTACCTGCACGTCCGCGCCGAGGGCGGCCTCGGCGAACGTGAGTGGAATCCGTACCGTCAGGTTCTCGCCCTCGCGACCGAACAGCGCATGGGGCACGACATGGCAGGTGACGTAGAGGTCGCCCGGCGGCCCACCGTTGCGTCCCGGCGCGCCACGGCCCTTGAGGGCGATGCGCTGGCCGTCGGCCACCCCGGCCGGCATCCGCACCTTGACCTCACGCGGACGCCGCTCGACGCCGGTGCCCCGGCACGTGGGGCAGGGGTCGTCGATGACGACGCCTCTCCCCTGACAGGCGGTGCACGGGCTGGAGAACGAGAACAGGCCCTGGTTGTCCTCCACCACGCCGCGCCCGTTGCACACCCGGCAGGCCCGCGGCGAGGTCCCGGGCTTGGCGCCCGAGCCCGAGCAGGTCGAGCAGAGGGCATCGGACGTCAGGTGGAGCGTGGTGGTCAGCCCGCGCACGGCGTCTTCGAAGTCGAGCGTGAGCTCGGCCTCCAGATCTCCGCCGCGCTGCGGGCGCGATGCCCGTCGAGGCCCGCTGGCGGTTGCGGCCGCGGCCGAAGAGGTTGCCGAGGAGATCGCCGACGTCCTCGGCGCCGACGTCGAACGAGAACCCGCCCGCGCCCGGCCGTCCCGGCCCCCCGGCACCGAACCCGCCCGCCATCGGACCGAGGCGCCGGACCTCGTCGTACTCCTTGCGCCGAGCCTCGTCGCCGAGCACGTCATAGGCGGCCGAGATCTCCTTGAAGCGGTCCTCGGCCTTCGGGTCGTCCTGGTTGGCGTCGGGGTGGTACTGCCGCGCCAGCTTCCGGTACGCCTTCGTGATGTCCTTGGCGGACGCCCCCTCGTCCACCCCCAACACCGAGTAGTAGTCCTTCTCGAACCACTCCCGCTGCGCAGCCACCTACCTCACCTCCTTAACCAACACGAGCTGGGGCGGCGGCGCGACCAGGGCGGGGGGTGGCGAGGGGAACCGCAAGCCGACGTCCGCCCGAAAGGGCGGCGGCGGCGCGGATTTCCCTCGACAGGACCCGCCGCCCGAGACCAGGACCCGCACGCCCGGAGACCGCAATCAACCTCGCGTCCGAACCATCGCCGGACGAAGCACACGCCCCTTCCACCGATAACCCGTCCGCAACGTCTCGACAACGACCGGCCCGTCGAACACATCGTCCGCACCCGGCTCGTGCGCCACCGCCTCGGCCACCGACGGATCGAACGGCTTGTCCTGCAGATCGAGCGCTTCCAACCCCTGCTTCTGCAACGCCCCGATCAACGCCGACCAGACCGGCTCGACCTGATCGGCTCCGTGGGCGAACGCCGCCTCGCAGGCGTCCAGGACCGGCAGCAGGCCCTCGACGACGCGCCCGGTCGCCCGGTCGATCTCCTCGCTGGTCTGCGCGTTCATGCGACGGCGGTAGTTCTCGAAGTCGGCCTGCAGGCGCAGGGCGATGTCCTTGAACTGGTCCCGCTCGGACAGGAGCGACTCGATGTCGAGCTCGACGGGCTCGGCCGCCTCCGCGTCGAGCGGGCCCCTCTCGGCGACGACGTCCGTCCCGGTCGCCTCGGCCGCGTCGCGCTCGGCCGGCTCGGAGGTCGGGGACTCGGCCCCGGCCTCCGTCTCCGGCGACATCAGCTGTCCTCGTCGACGATCTCGGCGTCCACGACCTCGTCGTCGTTGGGGGTGGCGGACTCGGCGCCGGACGCCGAGGTGCCGGCGGCACCCGCGGTGTCACGCGCCGCGGCCTCGTACAGCTTCTGGCTGAAGGCCTGGCTGGCCGTCATCAGCCGCTCGCTGGCCGCCTTGATGGCCTCGGTGTCCTGGCCGCCGAGCGCGGCCTTGACGTCGGCCAGCGGCTGCTCGACCGCCGTGCGCTCCTCCTCGCTGACCTTGTCGCCCTGCTCCCGCAGGACCTTCTCGGTCTGGTACACGAGGTTGTCGGCGTTGTTGCGGACCTCGGCCTCCTCGCGGCGCCGCGAGTCCTCCTCGGCGTGGGCCTCGGCGTCCTTGACCATGCGGTCGATGTCGTCCCTGGCCAGCGAGGACTGGCCGGTGATGGTCATCGACTGCTCCTTGCCGGTGGCCCGGTCCTTGGCGGACACGTGGACGATGCCGTTGGCGTCGATGTCGAACGTGACCTCGATCTGGGGCACGCCGCGGGGCGCGGGCGGCAGGTCGACGAGCTGGAACTTGCCCAGGGTCTTGTTGTACATCGCCATCTCGCGCTCGCCCTGCAGCACGTGGATCTCCACGGAGGGCTGCATGTCCTCGGCCGTGGTGAACACCTCGGTCCGGCGGGTGGGGATGGTGGTGTTGCGCTCGATGAGCTTCGTCATCACGCCGCCCTTGGTCTCGATGCCGAGCGACAGCGGCGTCACGTCGAGCAGAAGGACGTCCTTGACCTCGCCCTTGAGCACGCCGGCCTGGACGGCGGCGCCGATGGCGACCACCTCGTCCGGGTTGACGCCCTTGTGGGCGTCCTTGCCGGTGAGGCCTCGGACCATCTCCGACACCGCGGGCATGCGGGTGGAGCCGCCCACGAGGATGACGTGCTTGATGTCGTTCTGCGTGATGCCGGCGTCCTTGATGGCCTGCTCGAAGGGCAGCTTGCAGCGCTCCAGGAGATCGGCCGTCATCTGCTCGAACTGCGAGCGGTTGAGCGAGACGTCCATGTGCAGCGGACCGTCGGGCGTCGCCGTGATGAAGGGCAGGTTGATCTGTGTCTGCTGCACCTGCGACAGCTCGATCTTGGCCTTCTCGGCGGCCTCCTTCAGCCGCTGCGCGGCCATGCGGTCGGCGGCCAGGTCGATCCCGTGGGCGGCCTTGAAGTCCTTGACCATCCAGTCGATGATCCGCTGGTCCCAGTCGTCGCCGCCCAGGTGGGTGTCGCCGTGGGTGGACTTCACCTCGAAGACACCGTCGCCGATCTCCAGGATGGACACGTCGAACGTGCCGCCGCCGAGGTCGAAGACCAGCACGGTCTCATCGGCGCTGTCCTTCTCCAGCCCGTACGCCAAGGCGGCCGCGGTCGGCTCGTTGATGATGCGCAGGACCTCGAGCCCGGCGATCTGCCCCGCCTCCTTCGTCGCCGTGCGCTGCGCGTCGTCGAAGTAGGCCGGCACGGTGATGACGGCCTGGGTGACCGTGTCGCCCAGGTAGGACTCGGCGTCCCGCTTCAGCTTCTGCAGGATGCGGGCCGCGATCTCCTGCGGCGTGTACTGCTTGCCGTCGATGTCGGGCGACTTCCAGCTCTCGCCCATGTGGCGCTTGATCGACCGGAAGGTGCGCTCGGGGTTGGTGATGGCCTGACGCTTCGCCACCTCGCCGACGAGCACCTCGCCCGCCTTGGAGAAGGCGACGACGGACGGGGTGGTCCGGGCGCCCTCCGCGTTGGGGATGACGACGGGTTCGCCGGCCTCGAGGAACGAGACGACGGAGTTCGTGGTGCCGAGGTCGATGCCGACGGCTTTGGCCATGGTGAGGGTCTCCTGGGGTGCGACGTACGAAGAAGTGCCAGCCTACGCGCCCCGAGCGGGTGTTGCCAACGTCGAGTAGCGAAAACTTGAGCGTTCTCCACTCAACTTGTGAGGCGGACCGTCGTCCGGGCCAAGCCGGCCCTCGGATGGCGGGCTTCGACCACCAGCTCCGTGCCCGCAGGCGCCCGGACGGTCCAGGTGACCAGAGCCCGCTCGGGTGTCCCGTCGTTGGGCGCCCCGCCCTTCAGGGCCAGCGACCGGAGGCCGTCGAGCTGCCCGAGCTCCCGGCGGGCCGCCCCGTCGAGCACCTCGAGCCCGGCTGGCCCGATCAGCTCGGCCACGACCGGCAACACCAGCTCCTCCTTGCGGGCCCGCTCCGTCACCGTCGTCGGCAACCAGCCCGTGTTGGCGATGCCGGCCCGCACCCGCCATGTCCCCTCGCCGAGCGCCTGCGCCTCGACCAGCGGCAGCTCGACGAGCGGCGAGGCGAGGGCCAGGGCGATGGCGAAGTCGGCGTGGCCAGCCACCTCCTCGGCCAGGCGGCCCGGCGGGCGGGTTGATCCACGACCGCAGCCAGTCCCAACCGCCGAGCTCGATCGGGCCGAGCTGCGGGTGGTCGAACGTGTACCAGTCGACGAAGACCTCGCCGGGGAAGTGCTCGTCGGCCCATCGCAGCACACCGAGCTCCTGCTCGACCGTGGGCCCGGTCACCCAGATCCCGGTGTGGGCCCGCTCGCCGGTGGCGACCGCGATCACGTCCCAGAACTCGGTGGTCCAGCTGTAGACGCCTAGGTGGTCATAAGCCCAGTCGTCCGCCGCGCCCGACATCAGCTTCGACTTGTCCCACGTGAAGTCCTCGTACAGGGAGTGGACCGGGTATGACGTGAGCTCGGTGCACCGACGGCCAAGCTCCGTCCACGTCCAGATGTCGACCGGCGGCAGCTCGCTGTCCGGTCTCGTCGACGACGGTCGCAGCAGCACGCCGCCACTGGTGTGGAACGCGTTGTACCCGCACACGTTGGGCCGCGCCATGACCGCGGCCAGCAGCGCAGCGGTCTCGGGCTCCGAGCCCGGGTAGTCGCCAGACCCCTGCACCTTGGTCCCCCACCCGGCGGGGAAGTTGCGGTTGAGATCAAGGCTCTCAGGGTCGGACGGCGTGGGCACGGTGAACCCGTCGTGATCGGTGACCGTGCCCTCGGCGAGCAGCCGGTAGCAGCCCGGACCTCCCGGCTCGTCGAAGGCGCGCCTGACCATGAGACGGGGCTCGTCAGGATGCTCCCGCCAACCGCCGTCCGGGTCGGCGATGCGCATGCTGAGGAGTCGTCCGTCCCCGTCGACGTCGCCCTCGGCCAGGCCGGGTGGCACGTGACCATCCCGCCATGGCCATCTCCGCACGCTCGAGCGCACGAACCGGGGCCGGTCGGCGAGGGCGAGCTCGGCCCCGTCGGGGTTGACGCGGGGGACGACGTAGAACGTGCGCGTCCTGAGGGCCCGGGTGACGACCGGGTCCTTGCCGTGGCCGCTCACCAGCCGGTCGAGCAGGTGGAGCGCGGCGACGCATGCGGTCAGCTCGACGGCGTGGATGCTGGCATCGACCCAGTGGGCCGGCTTGGTGTCGTGCGGGCCGGTGGCCTCGTCGGTGACGGTGACGAGCCAGACGTCGCGGCCCTCGTGCGAGCGGCCGATGCTCTCGACGGCCAGCAGCGACGGGTGCTCCTCGACGAGCGCGTGCAGCTCGGCCGTCAGCTCGTCGTAGCGCAGAAAGCGGTCCAGGGTGGGCATGGCGCCGACCGTAGGCGGCGCCGTGCGAGGCGCGGCCGCCGCCGACGGGAGGCGATCTTGCGCCGGAGGACCGGCCCACGCACGCCCTACCATCGGTCGCCATGCCCACGTTCGTCGTCCTGCGCCACGGCGAGAGCACCTGGAACCGGCTCAACCTCTTCACGGGTTGGCACGACGTGCCCCTCAGCGAGACCGGCGAGCAGGAAGCCGCAGCGGCGGGCGACACGCTGCGCGAAGCGGGGCTCTGGTTCGACGTCGTCCACACCTCGCTCCTCACCCGCGCCGTCCACACGGCCACGCTGGCCCTCGACCGCCTGGGGCAGCCGTGGCTCCCGGTCGAGCGGTCGTGGCGGCTCAACGAGCGCCACTACGGCGCGCTGCAGGGCCTGGACAAGAAGGACACCACCGAGCGCTACGGGGCCGAGCAGACCAAGCTCTGGCGCCGCTCCTACGACGTCCCGCCGCCGCCGGTGGGCCCCGGCGATCCCGAGCATCCGCGCCAGGACCGCCGGTACCGCCGCCTGGCCCCCGACGTCCTCCCGGCGTCGGAGTGCCTGAAGGACGTGGTCGCCCGGGTGCTGCCCTACTGGTACGACGCGGTGGTGCCGCAACTCCGGGCCGGACTCGTCCCCTTGGTGGTCGCCCACGGCAACTCCCTGCGGGCGCTGGCCAAGCACCTGGAGGGCATCTCCGACGCCGACATCGCCGAGCTCAACATCCCGACCGGCGTCCCCCGGCGGTACGACCTCGACGACGATCTCGAGGTCGTCGAGGCCCGCTACCTGGGCGATGCGGACGCCGTGGCCGCGGCCGCGGCGGCGGTCGCGCAGCAAGCGGGCACGTGACCACGGCGAGTCCCCACCCGGGCGGAAATGCCTGCTGCCCACCGTCCGTGGCCCCCTCTCCCTGCCCTCCCGGCGAGGCGCTCGGTAACGTCGCGCACGCAGTTACGAGCCGCCGCGTCGACCTGAGCCCATGCCTGGGCCAGGCCGGACCTGAGAACAGCAGGGAGGACCAGCGTGAGCCAGGTGGAGCGCACCGATCCTCCCCAGGGGGCGGATGAAGCGGGCGACTTCCGCGTGTCCACGCCTGAGCTGGGTGCTCTGAACGGGATCGCCGGCCATGAGTCCGCCATCGACGCGCAGGACGAGGTCACCCTGGTCGCCCCGACCGGGCGCAAGAGCCACCTGCGCGAGGTCCTGGTCGGCATCGACGCCCTGGCCTTCGTCGCCGCCTGGATCCTGTCGTTGTTCGTCGTCGGCCGGGCCAACCGGGACACCGTCCAGGGGCTCCTCGTCGTCCTCGGGACCACCGCCATCGGCCTGTGGCTGCTGAGCGTGCAGGAGCTGTACCTGGCCCGGGTGTCGGCCATCCGCTCGGTCGAGCTCTCCCGCCTGACCAGGGCGGCGGGGTTGGCGGCGGTCGGCGAGATCCTCCTGACCCGCATCTTCCACGTGCCCGCCCGCCTCACCGAGGCACTGGTGGGCGCCGCGCTCAGCCTGGTGTTCCTCATCACCGGCCGGAGCGTCTTCCGGGCCTACCTGGCCCAGGCGCGCCGCAGCGGCCGCTACTGCCGCCGGGTCGTCATCGTCGGCGCCAGCGCGGAGGCGGCCGACATCATGGAGCTCATCGCCACCCACCCGGAGGCCGGCTTCCGCGTCGAGGGCGTCATCGGCGAGCGCACCGAAGCCCTGGCCAACGGCATGGCCGCGCAGTGGCTCGGGCCGGTGCAGGAGACCTTCGACGTGCTCGAGCGACACGAGACCCGAGGCGTCATCGTGGTGGCCGGCGCCATCCCCGCCCCGCAGCTCACGGGCGTCGTGCGCGGGCTCCAAGAGCGCAACGTCCACATCCAGCTCTCCAGCGGCCTGCGCGGCATCGACTTCCGGCGCCTGCGGGCCAACCCCATCGCCTACGAGCCGCTCTTCTACCTCGAGGCGCCCGTCCTGGCCCGGCGGCAGATCGCCCTCAAGCGGGTCATCGATCTCACCCTCGGTGTCCTCGGGCTGATCCTCGCCTCGCCGATCATCCTGCTCACCTGGATCCTCATCAAGATCGAGGACCGCGGCCCGCTCTTCTTCAAGCAGGTGCGCATCGGGCGGCACGGCAAGCCCTTCACCGTCTACAAGTTCCGCACGATGGTCGTCGACGCCGAGGCCCGCTTGAAGGAGCTGGAGGCCGACAACGAGCGGCGCGGCCCGCTGTTCAAGATGACCCGTGATCCCCGGATCACGCGGGTCGGCAAGATCCTGCGGGACTCCAGCCTGGACGAGCTGCCCCAGCTCATCAACGTCGTGCGGGGCCAGATGAGCCTCGTCGGCCCCCGGCCGGCCCTCCCGTCCGAGGTGGCCCAGTTCGATCCCGAGCTGCGGGACCGCCTGAAGGTGAAGCCCGGCCTGACCGGTCTGTGGCAGGTCGAGGCCCGGGACAACCCCTCGTTCGACGCCTACCGCCGCCTCGACCTCTACTACGTCGAGAACTGGTCGGTGTCGCTGGACCTGATCATCCTCCTGGCCACGGTGGAGCACGTCATCGCCCGCCTGGTTGCGTCGGTGTTCGGGCGGGAGCGCAACAACGCCGAGGGCGCGTCCGTCCCCATGAGCTGACGGCGCGCGCCGCTCAGGGCCGCCGGGCGACGACGACGTCGACGCTGAACGGCGCTCTGAGCGATCCGTCGGCCTGCGTGTACGGCGCCAGGATGTCGACGGCGTCGCGCTGGATGCGCTCGTAGACGTCGGCGCTGATGCGTTCGCGCAGCGGCGTGCTGTCGATCTCGGTCCTCACGGCGTCGGCCACCGACGGTGCTCCGTAGACGCCCTCGTGGGTCGTGACCACCGGCTCGACCAGGCCGGCCCCGCGCACCGCGGCGAGCAGCTCGTCAGTGTCGCCGCACACGAAGTACGTGCTGAGCAGCGAGCGGGCCTCGGGTCCGGCGTGACGGGCCATCATCTCGAGCGTGGGCCGGAAAGCGGCCTGCTGCTCGAGGCCGCTCGGGACCAGCGCCGCGACGGCGCCGCCGGGCCGGGCGACGCGGCCCATCTCCCGCAGCGCACCGGCCCGGTCCGGGAAGAACATGAGCGCCATCTGGCAGAGCACCCGGTCGAAGCCGCCGTCCGGGAAGGGCAACGCGGCCACGTCGCCCTCGCGCCAGTCGAGGTCCGGCGCGACCCGACGGGCCACGGTCAGCATGGCCTCGTTCAGGTCCACACCGACCACCCGGCCGGCGGGAGCGACACGCCCGGCCGCCGTGCGCGCCACGATGCCGGTGCCGCAGGCGACGTCGAGCACCTCTTGGCCGGGGCCCACGTCCGCGGCGTCGCACAGCAACGGGGCCCACTGGGCGAAGAAGCCGGGGACGAAGGCCTCCTCGTAGAGCTCGGCGGCCTCGATGGGGATCTGGAACGACTCGGACGGTTCGGTGGCGGTCATGGCCCGATCATCCCGGTCGCGCCGCCGGCGAGCATCGGGCAACTGACCCATCCTGCTCTCGGGATGCGCACGTGGCGACGTGGCTAGGGCAGGACCCGGGCCGCGTACGCCGCCGCCTCCGCCCGGTTGCGCAAGTCGAGCTTGGTGAGGATGCGGCTGACGTGATGCGAGGCCGTCTTGCGGCTGACGAAGAGCCGCGCCGCGATCTCGGGGTTGGAGAGCCCTGCGCCGAGGAGCCGGAGGACCTCCTGTTCCCGTTCGGTCAGCGTCCCGACGCCCTTGGGTCCGGGCCGGCCGGGCACCCCGAGCGAGCGCAGGAGCGCCGCCGCCCGGTCGGCCTCCATGGCGGCGCCGAGCGCGTCGAACGTGGCCAGCGCGTGGCGGGCGTGCTCGACGGCGACGTCGGGCTGCCCGCCGGCCTTCGCCTGCGCCAGGTGGTACTGGGCGCGAGCCGCCTCGAACGGGAACCCGGCCCCGGCCCAGTGCGCCAGGGCGGCTTCCAGCTCGGCGACCGCGGGCTCGACGTCACCGCCGGCCAGCAGCACCCGGCCCCGGGCCGCGGCCAGCAAGGCCGTCAGCCGCTCGCTGCTGCCGGCCGGCACGACCTCGCTGAGCTCGTCGAGCGCGGCACGGGCGGCGGCCAGGTCGTCCGCTGCGAGTTGGGCGTCGACCAGCAGCTCCAGCGCCGCGGCGCGGTGGGAGCGGTGGGCTTCCAGCTGGTGCAGGCGGCGCTGCAGGTGACGGCTCGCCCCGGCGCCGTCCCCTCGCGCCAGCAGCAACGCAGCCCGCGTCAGGGCCGCGTCGGCCTCCGCCGCCATGCCGGCGCCGACGCCGGCCTCCAGGGCTTCGGCCTCCTCGAGCCGCCCCTGGCGCACCCGCAGCGCGGCGAGGCGGCTGAGGGCCCGGGCGTGCAGGCCGGGGCAGGTCCCCTCCGTGATCCTCAGGCCGGTCGACAGCTCCCGCTCGGCATCGGCCCACCGGCCCTTGGCCGCCAGCACGCTGCCGTAGAAGATGCGGCACTCGGCGTAGAGGAACGGAGAGCCGTAGGTCTCGGTGAAGCGGTCGGCCACCTCGCACCACTGCGCAGCCCGGTCGACGTCGCTGGCCAGCTCGCAGGCGTTGAGCATGTCGCAGCAGGCGTAGACCACGGTGTCCAGGTTCGAGCGCTCGCCCGCCAGCGCCGCCACCATGCGCCTCGTCCAGCATCGCGAAGCCCTCGTCGACGTCGCCCCGCCCGACCCGGATCAGACCGAGCTGGGACAGGGCGCCGAGCTCCATGTCCACGTCACCGGTCTGCCGGGCGAGCTCGAGGGCCTGCGCCGTCAACGCCGCGGCCCGCTCGAGGTCGGGCATGCGGTAGGCGCGCGCGATCCAGACCCACGCGTGGAGCGGGCCGGGGTCGATCGCCTCCAGCAGGCGGTCGGCCCGGCCCAGCCACCCGTTGGCCGCCGCCGTGTTGGCGAAGTTGGCCTTGTAGGTGATGGCCAGCCACGCCGCGCACTGCACGGCCGGCTCGACGGCGGCCGCCCGGCGGTACAGCGCATAGGCCTGGGTGCAGCGGTCGACGCTCCCCTGGCTCTCGCCCAACCACCACAGGGCGGCGGCCAGCCCGAAGCAGGCGTCGCCCGACTCCTCCTCCGCCAGGCTGGCCTCGAACAGGTCGCGAGCCTCGGCCCAGCGACCCTCGGCCAGCGCGGTCTGACCGGCGACCAGCGGCTCCGGGGTGGTCACCCGGACATCCTTGCCGACTCCTCCCGGCACCGGCCCGGCCGGCCGGCGGAGCGTCAGCTGGCGAGCGCGCTGCCCGGCCGGAGGAACGAGCGGGCGACTCGGCGCTCGTCGTCGCCGATCCCGAGCAGGATCGACACGCCGAAGTAGACGAGGATCATCACCGCGGCCACCGGGATGACGGCCCAGACCTCACCCACGGCCACGCGCAACGAGAAGCCCACGACGCCGCTCACCACGCCGGCGAGCAGCATGTTGACCATGGGTGACGAGAACGGCAGGACGCCGAGCACCTTGCCCTTCACCTGCAGGATCCGGGCCGTGCCGAGGGCGAGGAAGGTCGTCGTCCAGGCCACGGCCGCCCCGACCCCATCGAAGGTGGGAACGAGCACGACGTTGAGCGCCACGTTGAGGATCAGACCGCCCACGTTGTCGGCCAGGTTGTAGAGCTGCAGGCCGGCCATGTTGAGGATGGGTCCCGCGGCCCCGACCGCGGTGTCGAACAGCACGCCCAGCACCAGCACGCGACTGATCCAGGCCGCCTCGCGGTACTCCTCGCCGAACACCGTGAGCAGCCAGTCCGCCTGTACCAGCACGACGACGAGGAGCGGCAACGTCAGCCTCATGAGGATGGCGGACGTCGTGACGTAGAGCCGTCGCACGATCGAGAACTCCTGCCGACGCAAGAGGTCCGCGGCGCGAGGCGCGAGCGCGCCGGTGAGCGCGTTGACCGCGAGCGCGCAGAACAGCACGGTCCGGGTGGCCACCTGGTACTCGGCCACGACGTCGGCGGTGGTGAGCACGGCGAGGACCTGCACGTCCGCCCACCGGATGCCCTCCAGCGCCACGGACGACGCCCACGTGGCGGCCCCGAAGCGCACCAGCACGCCTGTCTGGCGGACGGGAGCGACCTTCCGGTGACCCCGCATGAGCCGGCGCAACCAGATCCACGCCATCACCGACGCGATGACGCTGGCCACCTGCAGCATGATCAGCGAGCCGGTGATCCCGGCGCCCAGCGCCAGCGCCCCGGCCGTCAGCGCGACCCGCATGAGGGGCTCGGCCATCGAGCCGACGATGGCGTTGGGCCGCATCGTGCGCCAGCCCATCGTCGCCGACAACACCACGATCGTGAACGACGCCGACGGCAGCCCGACCGCCACCCAGCGGAGACCGTTGACCAGTTCGGGGTCGCCGTAGACGCTGTTGGCCAGCCACGGCGCGGCGAGGAACAGGACGACGCCGAGGATGGCCGCCAGGCCGACCGAGACCGCGATGCCCACGGCGATGGTCCCCCGCAGCGCGGCATCGTCGTCGTCGGCGAGGTTGATGGCGACGAACCGGGTCATCGCTGAGCGCATGCCGCCGAGCGCGATCGTCTGCAGGATGCGGCGCACGGCGAAGGCCTGGATGTAGATGCCGGTCAGGGTCTGTCCGAGGTTCTTGTTCAGGACCCAGAACAGGGCCAGCACGCTGATGGTGTTGATCAGCGAGCCGGCGAGGTTGAGGCCGCCGCCGCGCGCGACGTGGACGACTTCGGCGCTACCGCTGACAGGTGCCTTGCGCCCGGGGGGTTCGCTCAGCCTCGTCACGAGGGGCCGATCCTCGCCGCTCCGGCCATCACGTCTGCATCCGCTCGGAGCGCTCTCCGTCCGCCGCCTGCCCATCCCGCCGCTTCGCCCACGCCGGCTCACTGAGCAGCGCCAACGCCACCATCACGATGGCGCCGAGCAGCAACGAACCGAGGACGACCGCCAGCCATCGCCGGGCCACGTCGCCCACCCGGGACACCTCGTCGCCGTCTTGGGTCACCTCGACCACGGGGCCCGAGCCCGCCCGTACCACCGCAGCTTCGATCTGGTCGAGCTGCTGCTGCGCGGACGCCACGAGCGCCTCGGCCCGGTCGACGTCGCGGTCGAAGGCCGCCAGGACATCCGCCGCCTGCGCGAGTTCCTCGGCCTCCGCCTCCAGCGCGCGCACCTGGGCCTGGCACGTCGACTGGTCCGCCCCCTCGGGCACGATGGCCCCCGAGGCGCACAGCCTGAGCTGCGCGAGCTCCGGTGCCAGGATGGCCAGCTCGTCGGCCGGCGTCACGCCGTTGCGGTCGCGCAAGAAGGCGTCACGCATGCCCTGCGCGTCGACCGCGGCGTCCTCCGCCTGCGCCACCTCTTCCTCCGCCCGGGCGCGCTGGGATTCAGCCGCCGCCACGTCCGGCGCCGCCAGCGACTGGCCGGCGCGGGCCACGAGGTCGTCGAGGAGCTGGCCGGCGTCGGCCAGCTGCTCGGACGTCGTCATCTCGGCCTGCATCACCGACGACTGGCGGAGCCGTCGCACGAGCGTGTCGCCCAGGGCTGACACCGGCACGCCGGCACTCTCGGCCGTGTCCGAGCGGACGGTCCGCGACTGCACGGCGGCGTTCAGGTCGGCGGCGTAGCGCTGCCCGGCGGCCGCGTTGGTCACCACGGTCGGGGGATAGACCGTGGCCCGGCTGACGTAGAGCCGCGGCGGCTCCCACGTGAGCGCCAGACCGATGATGGCGGCGACCACGGCGACGGCCACGCCGATGGGCCAGAAGCGCAGGGCGCGCCGGAGCACATCGGTGACGGTCGTGGTCGTTGCCGCCATCCCAGCTGTTCCCGTCTCGCTCATCCGGCCACCATCCGCGCTGCGGGCAGAGACGGATCAGGCAAGGACTCGTGCACCGGTCGGGGTTCGGGCACGGCCGTCGGCTCCCCCACCGGCACCGCGCCGTGCCGGCTGACCCACGCCGCCGCCGCGGCCAGCGCCAGCACGTACCAGAGCAGCACCACCTGACCGAGGAGGTTGGCGGCCACCGACGTGACGGCGAACGACGAGACGACACCGACGAACGCGAGGGCCACGGTGGTCGATCGGGGTCCGCGGGCCCGGCGCCACGCGGTGACCGCGATGCCGACGAGGGCCACGAGCACAGCGGCGTAGGCGGCGAGGCCCAGGATCCCCATCTCGACCAGAGCCCGCAGGACGTCGTTGTGGGGCGGCTGCCCGTTGGCCAGGCGTGCTGCAACCACGTCCGGGCCGATGCCCGTCACCGGGTTGCGGTCGGCCAGGTCGACGACGTCGGACCACTGCCCGAGGCGCCAACCGAAGCCGGACTCCGACCCGCTGACGGCGGCGTTCGGCGTGGTGAGCTGGTCGATGCGGCGGCCCACATCCGGAGCGACCACAGCGGCGGCGATGAGCAGCAGGACCAGCGCAGGCAGCAGCCAGCGCCGGCCGGCCACCCAGAGCATGACGACGCCCCCGATGACGACCGAGACCCACGCCAGCCGGGTGTAGGTGAGGACGAGCGCCAGACCGACAGGGACCATGGCCGCCGCGGCCAGGAGCCGAGCCCGGCCCGGCCGGACGAGCACGAAGGCGACGAGGACGAGCACCACGATGACCAGGAAGTGCCCCAATGGGTTCGACTGGGTGAACGTGGCGATGGCCCGCTCGATGCCGTCCTTCACCTCGAATCGGTCGAGGCCGAACAGCGGTCCGAAGAGCGCGACGGCGACGGGGATGACGGCTGCGCCGAGCACCGCGGCGACGAACCGGTCCGGTCGCCGGGTCTGCTCGCACAGCCGGTCGACCACGAAGAACATGAGGACGGCGGTCGCCAGACGGGATGTCTCGACCGCGCTGCGCCCCGGCATCTCACTACCCAGCGTGGCCACGCAGGCGGCGATCAGGAGGGCGGCCAAGGCCAGGCCGGCCCAGGAGCGGGGATGGCGCTCGCCCCGCAGCAGCCGCCGGATCCACCACACGCCCGACACCGTGATGAAGACGGCCGCCAACACCGTGGAGGGCTCGGTGATGGTCCACCCGGCCGACTCGTTCAAGCCGTCCACCGCCGGCCGCAGAACCAGCACTACCAGGACGAACAGCTCCATGCTGCGCAGCGCGAGCAGCACCAGGGCGGCCGCGCCGAGCGCGCTGCCGGCGGCCAGGGCGGTCGTCGAGCCGGGCTCGCCGGCGCCGGCGAGGACCAGGATGGCGGCCAGCGCGCCCAGCAGGACGATGGCCAACGCGTCGAGCGATACCGGCCCGAGAGGCTGTCCGAAGCGCGTGGGAACCGCGAGCACCGGTTCCCGAGCCATCCGAGCATCCTGCCACCATCCGTGGTCATCGGGCCCACGGTCCTGAGGCGCCGCGCGGCGCTCAGCCCGCGCAGCGTGGTGGTCGTGACGTTGCGTGCCCGGCGGACCGCTCAGCGCCCCGCGGCCCGCCTCCTGGCCCGTCAGCGGGCCGTCGCCGCGGGAGCGGTCCATGGCAGCTCCCGCCCCAGCACGTCGTAGAGCCGTTGGTTGTGGGGTGCGTAGTACGCGGCCATCCGCTCGCGCAGCTCGGCGTCCAGCGCGCTCTTGCGGTTGGCGTTGGCGGCCTCGAACCGACCGCCGTCGACCGGGCCGACGCCGAGGAAGTCGAACACCTCGTTCATCACGTCGAGCGGCTCGGCGAACAGCTCCTCGCTGACCACGACGTGGAGCTGCTCGGGGGCGAACAGCCGGTGCGCGGCGGCGATCTGCTCCTCGTAGTGACCACGACGGAGGTACGAGTGCAGACGCCAGTGCCGGTCGTCCTGGACTCTCGCCGGACCGGATGCGCTCCTCGGCCCCGGCGAGACGCTCCGGTTCGGCATCGAGGGCCTCGGCGAACGAGAGGTCCTCGTTGCCCCGGGCCACCTCGTAGGAGTAGTGGGACCACGCCCGCTCCACCGGATCGCGCAGCACGATGATCATGTGCACGGCCGGCAGCTGCGCGGCGATGCGGTCGAGCGCCAGGGGGTGGAAGCAGTAGTAGGGGCTGGCCTCGCCGACGACGACCCGGCGGCCGGACGCCCGCTGGCGGTCCATCCAGCTCTGCAACGGGAAGTGGGCCCGGTACCACGACCAGCCCTTGTCGTGGTTGACGTCGAAGTAGTGGCTGGCCTTCGCCGCCTTCGGCTCCAGCACGTCGGGATGCGCGGTGAGGTACTGCTGCAAGGAGGTCGTGCCGCCCCGCTTGGTGCCGATCACCAGATAGTCGGGCACGGCCCGCCAGCGGGCGGTCACCTGACCCACCGTCCGGCCGAAGGCCTTGGAGGCCAGCGTCGGCAGCGGGGCCTTGGACAGCTCGGCCATCAAGTCGGCCTGTTCGCGGTCGAGCCGTAGCCGCGCAGGAGCAGGGGGAGGTCCACGCTGATCACGCTCTCGAGCTCGGCGGAACGCTCGGGATGGCGCAGCGCCACGCCGGCCACCAGCTCCGCGAAGCCGTCCGGGGCGTCCTCGTCGAAGCCCATGGCGAGGTAGTCGAGGTACTGCTGCTCGGTCAGGTGCAGGCGGGGGATCAGGAGCGCGGTGTTGTCACGCACCGACTGCTTGTCGCCGACCAGCTGGTACGAGCCGGCAGGCAGGACCTTGCGGCCGTGATGGCGCAGCAGGGCGATGCGGTGGCAGCCGTCGACGGGGACGAAGCGGGGACCCACCGTCTTGCCCGTGATGGTCCGGGTCCCGGCGGGGACCTCCCGGAGCAGGAGCTCGCCCCACGACTCGTCGGCCGGGTTGAAGCGGGCGCGCATGGCCAGCACCCGTTCCACCTGATCGGCGAACGCCTCGTCGAGCGACCGGCCCTTGAGGAGCTTGGTCCTCGGGCCGATCACGATGTCCCGGTACCAGGAGTAGTAGGGCTGGTCGCGAGCCTCGATGACCAGGTCCCCGAACTCGTCCAGCAGGTCGGCGTTGGCGTCGAGGAAGGCGAAGAACTGCTGGCGCACGACGACGTCGTAGCGCAGCGGGCTCACGAGCTCGTCCAGCAGCACGTCGACGGTACCCGGCCGCTGGTCGAGGTGGCCGCGGCGCCGCAGGCGTCGGGCCAGCCGGGCCGGCGTCGTCTCGCCCTCGACGATGGGCTCGGTCACCGGCTCGTCGTCGACGACGGCGAGGGCCTCGGTGACCAGGGCCGGCTCGGGCCGGGGATCGGCCGGGCGGGGAGCGCGACGACCGCCCCGACGCAGGACGCTGAGGAGGTCGCGCAGCACCAGGCGATCCTCGGCGGTGAGCCCGAGGCCCACGACGAAGGCGGCGTAGACGGCGAACACCACCGGGGTGGCGATGTAGAGCTCCTTGCGGGGCGAGCCGTCCACCAGCTCCCGCACGACGAGCGCCGCCAGCACCGACCACGCGAACGCGGCGAGCGCCTTGGGCGTGCCTTCGCTGAACGGCCAGGCGGGCGTGATGTACCGCCGCACCTGGTAGGCGCGAACCGCGTTGACGGCAATCAGCGACACGGTCCAGGCGGCCGCCGCGCCGCGCAGGCCGTAGGTGGGGATGAGCGCGAAGTTGAGTCCGACGTTGATGGCGAGCGCGGCCAGGTTGTCGTACAGCGCCAGCTTGTTGTACCCGGCCTGGTTGAGCATCGTGCCGCATGGGCCGGTCATCACGTCGGTGAGCTTCCCGAAGGCCAGGATGACGGTGACCGTGGCGCCCACCCCGTAGCCGGTGCCGAACAGGGCGAGCAACGGCCGGGGGAAGATGAAGATGATGGCGAAGAACGGGAGCGCGAAGCGCGTCATCCAGCTCGCGGCCGCCTTGTAGGCGATGGCGAGGCGCCGCATCTCTCCCCGCCGGGTCAGGTCGGCCACCCGGGGCGCGAGGGACTGGCTGATCGGGCTCATGGCGAAGGTGGCCAGCACGACGAGGCTGGTGGCCACGCTGTAGATGGCGAGCTCGGCGGAGCTGACGTAGAGCGGCAGGATCAGCTGGTCCACCCAGAGGAGGCCCTGCGTCGTGAACGTCGCCAGCCAGGCCAGCGACGAGAACCGCATGATCTCCCGCGACGCGAAGCGGGGCCGGACGTGCGGCCCCCGCACGAGCACCGCCAACCACACGATGGCGAGCGCGGCCGTGATGTAGGGCACCACGACGAACGCCTGCAGCACACCGGTCAAGCCGGCGCCGGTCCCGATGGCGATCGCCGTGAGCACCACCCGCAGCGCGGGATCGAGCATCAGCCCCAGGAACGCGTTGGGCCGCATGGTGCGGAAGCCCGAGCATGCGGCCAGCGCCGCCATCGTGATGGCGGCGGGTGGCACCGCGAAGGCGACGTACCGGAGCGGGGTGAGCAGCTCCGGGTTGTCGTAGATGCCGTTGGCGATCCAGCCGCTCGCCGCGTAGAGGAGGACACCGACGGCGATGGCGGACGCGCTGGCGATCGCCATGCCC
This sequence comes from uncultured Acidimicrobiales bacterium, assembly GCA_963769115.1. Classification (GTDB taxonomy): domain Bacteria; phylum Actinomycetota; class Acidimicrobiia; order Acidimicrobiales; family Ilumatobacteraceae; genus DASTFY01. Next base: position 238,712 of record CAVYKN010000020.1, on the reverse strand, counting down.
GAGCGGACCGTGCCCACGACCGCGCCCCGGTCGCGATCGGCCCGGAACACCGCCACGTAGCGGGTGAGCGCCTGGCCCAGCCCGAGGAGCGCGACGACCTGCAGCAGCGAGAACAGCGCGAACGACTGCCGGAAAAGACCGACATCCGTCTTGGAGAGGTTGCGGGTGATCAGCAGGAGGACGACCATCGTCCCGACCTGCGTGACCGCAGCCCCTATGAAGTTGAGACCACCTCCGCGCGCCAGCGCGACGAGCTCACGGTCGTCTCCTCGCCGCGCCGCGGCTGCCGGGGCCGTCATGGGCGATCAGCGATCCGCCCCGGCTTCGTCGTCGCCGTCGAAGTCCGAATCCGCCGCCGGCACCCGCGCCCACACCCGGCCCCGTCCATTGCTCTCAGGCCCGTTCTGCACCGGCCCGTCGTGCTCGGTCGGGCCGCCATCGACGGACAGGTCGTCGTCGATGTCGGCTTCGTACAGCCGCCGACGCGACGCCACCGTGGCAGCGACATCCTCGTCGAGCTCGTCGTCGATGTCGTCCTCGAGGTCCTCCCCGAGGTCGGCCTCGTCGAGATCGGCTTCGAGCTCGTCCTCGTCGAGCTCGGCCAAGGCCAGATCGTCCAACTCGGCGTCGTCCAGGTCGGCCTCGTCGAGCTCGGCCTCGTCGAGCTCGGCCTCGTCCTCGGCGAGCTCCGCCTCGGTCTCCTCGAGGTCGGCCTCGGCGACATCGTCCGTCGCGACCTCGTCCTCGATGTCAGCCTCGATCTCATCGTCGAGCTCGTCGTCGATGTCGTCCTCGAGGTCCTCGTCCAGCTCGGCGTCGATGTCGTCCTCGAGGTCTTCCTCGATGACCACGTCGTCGACCACGACGGCCTCGTCCTCGTCGTCCTCGTCGAACTCGTCGGCGTCGACATCGTCCTGGACGTCGTCGTCGTACTCGTCGTCGACGTCCTCATCCTCGACCACGGTGGCCGTGACCGCAGCAGCGGGCAGACCGGCCGGGCCGGCCGAGGCGCCGATCAGTGCCGGCGAGCCCGGGACGGGGCCGGACGGTGCCGACTCCAGCTCGTACTCGTCGTCAGCCGCACCGGCCAGCTCGTCGTCGTGATCCCGACGAGCGGGACGATTGGCCCGCCGCTTCTGGAAGGCGTCGAGCAGCAGCACCACACCGATGGCGATCGGGAACCCGGCCACGACCGCTGCAGCCGCGGTCTTCACGACCCGCGTCTTGCGCACGACCGACTGCCCCTCAGCCGAGAAGGTGAGGTCAGGGTCGAACGACACGGCCGCCAGCTGCTCCTGCCGCATCTGCCAGCGTCTCTTCCGCGGCCGTCGAGCGTCTCCTGGGCAGCGGTCGATCCGCTGCTCGAGCGCTGACCACCTGCGGGCAGCACCTCCTCGAGGGCCAAGATCCTGAGGTTCATCTCGCTCGATGAGTGCTTGCGTAGGTGGCTGATGGCCGTCGGAGTTCCCCGCCAGCCTGCGCTGCCGCGAGCTCGCGCTCGAGAACTGCCGCCGGTCGTCGCGCAGGTCTTGAGCTCCGCCTCGCGGCCGGCTGGTCTGAACCGTCTCGTAGATGGCGTTCGCGCTCGTCGGTGGCCTCCTCGATCTCCTCCTGGGCCGCGTCGATCCGCGCGTCGGCGGCGTCGACTGCCTGCTGGTTGTTGCGCAGCTCCGGCGTCTGGAGGTACCCGAGAGCGCCGCCCGCGAGGCCGTTGATCACGGCCCTCGCCTCGGTGGCGTCCTTCCGCTTGTCCTGGAAGGACATCGTGAGCTGGCTCGAGTCACCGACCTGGGTGATGCGGACCCGCTCGATGCGCTTGACCGGCACCCCGGTCTCCTCGGAGACCTGGTTCTGGACGGTCGGGTTGTCCGCGGCCGCCTGGAAGTCGGCGACGAGCTGAGCCACCTGTGCAGGGGTGGTCGTCTCGTCGCGCGGCAGCTGCAGCGTCGCGGTGGTGCGGAAGGCCTGGGGCTGGCCGACCGCGATGAGGCCCGCCACGACACCGGCCACCGCCGGGATCATGACCAGCAGCCAAGCTCGCTTGCCGAGCACTCTCAGATAGTCCTTGATCTCCACTGTCTTCTCCTCAGTTGCTGGTCACGCGCTGATCGGAGCCGGTCGCCCCCCGGCTTCCAGGGCGTTCTTCTTGTCGAGCCATCCGAACCGGCCCACCGCGTTCGCGCAGGCCGCGAAAGCGAACAGGTACCAGAGCACGACGGCTTGGGACATCACGTTGGCCACCAGGCTCACGAGCACGAAGGACACGAGACAGCCGGCAAAGCCGACCGCCACCCCCCGTTCCCAACCTGCTCTGGCATCCTTCAATCCGCGCGCGGCCACCCTGACCAGGGCGATCAGCAGCGCGATGTAGGCCATCAGCCCGAGCGCACCCATCTCCACGAAGGCGCGGAGGAAGTCGTTGTGGGGCTGCTTGGCTCCATCCGCCACCTGCTCGGTCACACGCAGACCGATGCCGGTGACCGGGTTGTCGACGGCGAGAGAGACGACCTCACTCCAGTAGGAGAGGCGCCACGCCAGGGAGTTCCCCTCACCGGTGAGGGCCGTGTCGGGCCCATTGTCCGACGTGAGGTCGCCGAAGCGATCGACGACGCTCGGCACGAACAGCGCCACACCGAGGGCCAGGGCCACGAGGGCCAGCAGCAGCCGCTTGCTCTGCCACCACCCGACGACCATCAGGCCGATGAGGAGGGCCAGCCACGAGCTGCGCGTGTAGGTCAGGACCATCAGCACGCCGAGGCCGGCGACGCCGATGAGCATCGGCACCCGGGCCTTCTTCGGCAGGTGGGGATACATGGCGACGGCCATGATGATGATGAAGAGCAGGTAGCGGGAGAAGCCGTTGGCCTGGTCGAACGTGCCCCGGACCCGCTCGATGCCGTCCTCCAGCGCGGCGCGGCGGTCGAGCAGCGGGGCGCCGATCAGGTAGGCGCCGAACGAGGCGACCAGCGGCACGAGCGCCGACCCGAGGGCGGCGATCATGATGCGGCGGACGGCCTCGGGCGTCGTGGCCAGCCGCTCCAGGACCAGCGCCATGACGACCACGGACAGGATCCGCGAGAACTCCGTGATGCTCACGTCGTGGATGCGGGACGTGATGGTGCTCAGGAAGCAGGCGAAGGCGAAGAAGAGGAGCGGCGCGGTCATCACCGACCGGCGCAGCCGCTCACCGCGATAGGCGCGCGCCGCCAGCCAGAGCAGGGACGCGGCCATGAAGAGGAGCGACACCAGGCTGGACGGGTTGGTGACGGTGGTGCCCCGGCCACCCAGGATGTCCAGGGAGGCGCGCAGGAAGAGGCAGACGAGGACGAAGAGCTCGAACCGGGTCAGCGCCAGGTAGACGAGCCCGACTCCGACGACAGCGCCCACCGGGTACACGATGAGCTTGACGTCGCCGGCGCCGACCAATGACGCAATGACGACCGTGAGGGCCACGGCAGCCAGGATCCCGGCGATGAGCAGCCTGCGGTCGAGCGGCAGCACCGGGGCGGCCGCATCGTCCATCGGGCCCTCGCCCGTCTGATCGGGGGCGACCGAGGTCATGCCGCCCCCCGGGAGGATGGGGCCACGGGCCGGACGGGCACGGCGCGGACGCGGTGCGCCCTCGCGACCCCGTCGAGCTGGTCCTCGAGCTCGGCGCAGACCGCCCGGATCCTGGGGTCGATGTCGAGTGGGGTGGCCCGGACGGACCCGCTGCCCCCCGGCGAGGGGGCCGTGATGCGAGAGGTCTCCCGGGCGTCGATGTGGGAGATGAGGTCCTCCGTGAAGCGCAGGTCGAGCAGGTTGAGCACCGGTTCGATCGCCTCCCTGGGGTTGCTGACCAGGTCCCGGTACGAGATGACCACCAGGTCGGACCGGTCGGTCAGGCCGAGGTCGAAGACCAGCCGGTTGCGGACGTACCAGAACAGGGCCGACGCCGAAGCCGGGCTGGTGCGCTCCCAGTCGAAGCTGCGGATCAGCTCCATCGTGTCCGGCCGGATGCCCTGCGCCTGCCAGCGGTCGAGGGACCGGCCGGCGGCGACATCGGCCAGGACCGTGAGGTTGTGGTCGCGGAACTTCGACAGCGATGACCGGACCCGAGCCCTCCATGCTCCGGTAGGCCCAGATGGCCCGCGGCGGCATGGTGGTGTCGAGGGCCAGCAGCTCATCGGTCCGGTGGCTGTCGCACAGCGGCTTGAAGAGCGTGTACCGGGCGCGGCTGCGCTCGGTCACGGCGCGGACCACGTCGAGGCCGCGCAGTTCATAGCGACGGAAGACCTTGCGGTCGTTCTCGTTGTGGACGGCGACGTCGGGGGAGCGCTCGAGACCCCGCACGACCATGTTCGTGCCGGATCGCTGCACGCCGACGAGGAAGACCGGCGTGGACATCCCCGCCTCGACACCCCGCGTCGCCCGCCACCAAGCCTTGCGGGCGGCCACGGGGGCGCGCTCGATCAGGTTGAGCTGGTCCTCCTCGACGAGCTTGGCGATGCCCTCCTCGCGTGCCCAGCGCGCGTGCCGGCGGGCCTCGAAGGCCAGGCGTCGCACACCGGACTTGCCGTCGAGCAGCTCCGGGCCCTTCACAGCTCCGACCGCCCACTCATCAGCCAGCACCCGCCAGCACGGAGGCCTGCTCCATCGGGACCTCGATCATCACCGGGCTGGTGCCGATGCCCGTGGCACCGCTCTCCGTCGTGGTGGTGGCACCGAGGAGGCTTCCTGCCCCGGCCGCCCAGCCGGCCTCGACCGTCTGGTCGGCGGCCCAGGCCACGACCGTCGCCTTGTCACCCTGCCGGGCGACGAACCCGAGCAGACCCTCGCTGTCGAGCGGCTGGAGCGTGGCCCCGTTGCTCACCCGGACCAGCTCCTCGAAGGCGCCCGCCACGGCTCGCGGCGTGCCGTCCGGCTCCAACAGCCCGAAGCGCTTCTCCTCGCCACCGGTGCCGTTGGGATCGGCGGCCAGCGGCAGCCAGAGCACCCGCCCGGCGCCGTAGGCCAGCAGCTGCGAGACGGTCTTGGTGACCTCCTCGGTCAGCGCCGCCTCGGACTTGGACTCGTCCACGTCGAACAGCCCGACCTCCCAGGCCTCGATGGGCATGTCGGCCGGGATGCGCGACCGGAAGAACTCCATCAGGAGGGGCGCGGCGTCCCACCGCTCGTAGAAGTGCATCTGCAACCGATCGATGACACCGTCCTCGGCCAGGCCGAGGGTGGCCTCGATGACCGCGTCGTTGTACTGCCACTTCTCGGTGGCGATGAGGGCCTGCAGTTCCTCCTGCGTGCTGAGCGCCGGGTAGTCGCGCGTGCGGGACGTGTGCCGGCGGGCGTAGTAGCGCTGGTATGCCTCCAAGGCCTCGTCGTCCTTGCCCTGCGCCAGGAGGTCCAGCACGACGCCGGTGCCCATCGTGGGGCTCGACAGGCCGGAGTCGAGGATGACGGCGTCGGGCTGGGCGGCCCGGATGACCCCGGCCGCGTGCTCGACCAGTGCCGCGTACTCGGCTGGCGTCCCCGCCCACTGCGCGGTGTTGTTGATCTCGTTCTCGATGGCCCACTCGGTGACCCCGCGCGCTCCGTAGCGCTCGACCAGCGCCTGCAGGAACTCGTCGTACGCCTCCATGTCGGTCGGGGTGACGGACGCCGTCTTGCCCTTGGCGCCCCGAGCTTCACCGACCTGGCCGCCGGTGGCCCAGCAGGAGCCGACCCGCACCTTCAGCATGAGCTCGTGCCCGACGGACTCGGCCTGGTCGGCCACGGTGTCCAGCTCGGACCAGTCGTAGGTGCCCGGCTGCGACGAGACGTCGCACAGGACCGCCTCGTAGAACGTGCCGCTGCCCGCCCCCAGCTCGGTCAACCACGGTTGGTAGCGGTCGAAGGCCACCCGGGCGTACTTCACGCCCACGGGGAACTTCGTGACCGGCGGATGGGTGGGTTCCGGGAGGACCACGCTGGGCACTGGCGTCGGAGGCGCGCTGGAGGCATCGTCACCACCGCCGGCCGAACACGCTGCCACCAGTCCGATGGTCAGCGCGGCGGTCACCAGCGGGCGGACAATCCCTGGACCCGACACGTTTCGAACGCTATCCCCTGCCGATTTCGGCCTACAGAGCGGGATCAGCGGTGACACCGGAGAGTGGCGAAAGCCCTCTGGTCCGGCCACTACGAGTAGCCATAGCGCCGCAAGGTGTCACGCTGCACCTGCTCGATCGTGGTCAGCGCGCTGGCGTCGAGCTGGTTCCTCCACGACTCGTTGTGGTCAGGGAAGGAGAGCCGGCGCAGTTCGGCCAGCCAGTCGGCGTTCGCCGGGAGTCCGGACCGGTCGGCGATCTCGGCCAGGCGCCCCACCGGATCGGCCACGAACTCCTCGTAGCGGAGGTCGATGAGCTGACCATCGGGGATGGAGGCCACCCCCTTCTCGAGGACCTGCACCTCCTCCACCCAGTGCCGGGCGGCCAGCTCCCACGGGTCGCCGCCGGCGGCCTCCCACTGGTCGGTCGTCGAGCCGTACCAGAACACCCAGAAGCCCGGCCACCAGTTGACCTTGCGCAGCGACGAGGCGACGGCCCGGCCGTCGCGGGTCAGCTGCACGAACGTGGCCTCGGGGAAAGCTTCCACCAGGAGCGGCAGGCGGAGGTTGTTGGCGATCCGCTTGCACAGCAGGCGCTGACCGCCGCCGTACCGTCGCAGTCGGGCGAAGGAGGACCGCAGCTCGGTCACCGCGGCCGCGTGCGGGAGGTCCGGCGGCACCGGGGCCTCCGGGATGCCGCAGCGGGTGAACAGCGACTCGCCCTCGGTCGGCATGGGCAGCAGCTTGTGGGCCAGCGGACGGCGCCCGTTGTAGACGTAGGCGTTGCCGTTCTCGCCCCCGAACCAGACGGTGCGGCGGGCGCTCGGGAGGGCCGCGGGCAGCCTGTTCAGCGCCGCCGCCGCCGACCAGCGGGGCAACCGCTCGTTGTAGTTCGAGATGTAGCCGAAGCCCTCGTGGAGGGCGAGGCTCTTGTAGAGGAGGCTGGTCCCCGATCGCGGCGCACCGATCAGGAAGACCGGGGCCTCGCTCGCTCCGCCCGTGCGCCGGCTCATGTGTAGCCGATGCGTTCGAGCGTCGAGCCGGCCCGCAAGCGCAGCAGCAGCTTCATCAGCGGGTCGTTGGCCTTGCGACCGCCTCCGACGCGGGAGCGGTAGACGGCACCCTCACCGCGCTGCGAGCGGCGCTTGGCGGTGTACGAGTCGTAGCGGCCCATCACGTCGTGGGGGTGCTCCGTGTGGTGCAGCACGGCGTCGTCCCAGGGCTCGCCCACGAACTCGAGCACCTGGCGCATCTGCTTCTCGGTGTCGGCCACGAGCTCCTCGTACCGGATCTCGAGGTAGCGGTCCGGACCGACCTTCGGCGCGAACTCCTCCGCCATGCGGATGTACCGGGGCCACTTCTCGATGGCCTTGAGACCGCTCACGTAGCCCCACGTGTCGCGGTGGGACCGCGCGACGTCGCGGCCGTCGCGCACGATGTTGATGAAGAGCGCGTCCGGGAAGAGCGTGTTGAGGTAGTCCAGGTGCCCCGCGTAGAGCGGCGTCTTGTCGGCCCAGCGGGTCTTGCCCCGCCGCGCCGCGTAGCGGCTCTGGAAGTCGTTGAACAGCGCCGCCACCCGCCCGTGCCAGTACTCCTTGGAGAAGCCGTACAGCTCCATCCGCGGCCAGTTGTCGGCGTTGGTGACCTTCTCCAGATCGGCGAGGAAGCGCGTCTCGGGACCGCAGCTGATGTCCGGGTGGGAGTCGAGGATGAGGCGGAACAGTGTCGTTCCCGAGCGGTGGCAGCCGACGACGAAGATCGGCGGGCCCGACATCTCCGGAGCGGTGACGGGATCGGTGCCGGGATCTGGCGCTGACATGACGTGCGTTCCTCGGGGATGGTCAGTGGGAGACGGGGTAGCCGTAGCGGGCCAGCAGCGGCGCGGTGAGCGCGGAGACCAGCCGGCGGCTGCCGGCGGGAAGCTCGGTCGTCCACGCGTCGTCGAGGCTCACGGTCAACGGGCCGCTGCGCATCCGGTCCGCGTTGCCGGCGACCGTGTGGACGGTCGTGGTGGAGACCCGGTCGGGCGCCGTGAACGGCAGCTCGAGGTGGGACACCCCGGCGAAGGCCATCACCCGGGTCAGCGTGGTGCGGGGATCGGAGGCGAGGTCCTCGTAGCGCAACCGGAGGTAGCGGTCGGAGCCGCCCCACAGCCACCCGGCGGCGCCGTTCCACAGGTCCCACTGCAGCGCGCTCTGGGTCGGCGAGAGCCGCAGCATCTCCGTCCGTTCGCCGCCGTCGGCGAGCGCCTTCGTCCGGCTCCACGAGTAGGCCACGCCACGCGGATCGCGCACGACGTGCACGATGCGGAGGTCGATGCCCTCCAACTGCTGCAGCACGTAGCCGAACGACGGGGGCTTCGAGGTGTCGACGATCAGCTCCGCGCCGGTGACGTCCTGGATGCTGCGGTAGACCGCCGTGAGGGCGTCGGGCAGAGCATGGAGGCGGGAGGCCAGCCGATCACCCGTCCACCGGGAGGCCAGCATCCACGGCAGCTGGCGCGTGCGCATGACGCGGGCGTCCTCGGCCACGAGCGCCGCGGGATCGATCGACATCGGGTTGCCGAAGGCCTTCTCGACCACCGGTCCCCAGACGGGACAGGAGCGCACGGGCTCGCCGCAGCCGCAGGCCCGGCCTTCCAGCAGGCCTCGCTCCCACAGGAACCGGACCTCGCCGGCCGCGAAGACTCCCGGCGTCGAGCCCAGGATCGTGTTGACGAGGGTGGTCCCGCTGCGGCCGAAGCCGGTGACCAGCAGCACCCGTGGTCGGTAGTCGGCCGCTCCGCCCGCCGGGACCGGACGGACCGGACGTCATCGAGGGGTCCACCGACGCACCAGGGAGAAGATGGACCGACGGTCCCTCACCCGGCGGTAGAGGGCATCCGTCTCGGCCGCCGCGGTGTCCCAGGAGTACGTGGTCCGCACCCGCTCGGAGAGCGCGTCGGCACCCGCCCGCTCCTCCTCCGGCGGCGCCTGCAGCGCCTCCGTGATGGCCTTGGTGAGCTGGTGGATGTCGCCGGCCGGGAACAGCCGGGCACCGGGGCCGGACGCACCGATGACCTCGAGGTGGGGCGGGATGTCGCTGGCCACGATCGGGCAGCCGTAGCTCGACGCCTCCAGCAGGGTCAGGGGCAGGCCCTCGAGCAGTGACGGAAGCACGAACACGGCCGCGTTGGAGTAGAGCTCCTCGAGCTCGGTGCCGTAGACGTACCCGGCCATGATCACGCGCGGGTCCGCCGCGGCCTGCGCCTCGAGGTCGGCCACGTACTCGTCGGTGTGGCTGGAACCGCCGGCCAGCACCAGGCGGACGTCGCCGGGCACGTCGGCGAACGCGGCCAGCAGCTGCTCGGGCGCCTTCTCCGGCACGAGGCGCCCCACGGCCAGCACATAGCTGCCCTTCGTGAGCCCCCAACGCTCGGTGATGCCTCTCGCCTCGCGGGGCTCCGCCTCGGGCGTGCCGTTGGCGATGTAGACGGTCTCGCTGCGGTAGCGCTCGCGGTAGGCGTCCTGCAGGGCCTTCGACACCACGATGGTGGCGTCGGGCACCCGGGCGCTGAGCCACGTGCCGAAGCGCAGCAGCACGCTGGCCAGCCGACCCCACTTGGCGCGCTCACCGTCGAGGCCGTGGATCGTCTGGACGACGCGCGCCCGCGTCAGCAGTCGCGCGAACGGGGAGAACAGACCGGGGCCGACGGCGTGGAAGTGGACGATGTCGAACCCGCCCCCGATGGTCCCGAGCGTCGACGTGGCGCTGGCCACGATCGACTCGAGGTGCTTGGAGTCGACCGTGCGGGCATGCACGAGCTCCATGCCCCGGTACGTCGTCGGCTCGTCATCGCTGTATCCGTGCCGGCAGAACACCACGACCTCGTGGCCCTGCTCGGCCAGGCGCGCGCCGAGCTCTTCGACGTGTCGCTCGACACCGCCGAAGCTGGCGGGAACACCCCGCTGTCCGATCATTGCAATCTTCAACTCAGGCTCCCTTCGCGCCGATCCGGCGATAGAGCCCGCTCACATGTTCCAAGTGCAACGACGGTGGGAACTCAGCCTCGATCTTGTGCCGTCCATTCTGGCCCATCGCGAAGGCGCGCGTGGTGTCGGCGAGCAGCTCGCCCATGGCGGTGGCCAGCGCCTTGTCGTCGCCCGGCGGCACGAGGAGACCGTCGTGGCCGGGATCGATCAGCTCCGGGATGCCCCCGAGATCCGATCCGATGACTGGCAGCCCGACGGCCAGCGCCTCGAGGACGGCCATGGGCTGGTTCTCGTACCACGTGCTCGGCACCACCGCCACGGCCGATCGGCGCAGCAGGTCGTGGAGCTCGTCCTTCGGGAGCCGGCCGTGGAACGTGACCCGGCCCGGGGCCTCGACCGCGGCGAGAGCCTCGAGGTCGGCCCGTGCCGGCCCGTCTCCGGCGATGTCGAGGTGCACACCTTCCGGCAGATGCCCGACGGCGCGGATGGCGACGTCGATCCCCTTCTCCGCCGAGATGCGTCCGGCGATGACGGCGTGACCGCCGGGCTCGGACTTGGCCTCGACGCCGGCGAGGTCGACGAAGTGGCGGATGACGTGCATGCGGTCCGGGTAGACCCGGCCCCGCTCCATCTGCCCCGCCAGGAAGCGGCTCGGGCAGATGAACGCGTCGACGTGGCGGTACGAGCGGGTGAGGGTGTGGACGGACAGGTCCGCGGCCATCGTGGCGCTGGCCAGGAACGACCCGTTCCGGCAGCGCTTGACCGGCGCGTTCCAGAACTTCCCACCGACGCAGGCCGTGCACGGCTCACCGTGATCGAGGAGTTGGTACGTCGGACACACCAACTTGTAGTCGTGGAGGGTGAGCACCACCGGCACGCCCGCGGCGTGCAGCGGCGCCAGGATGGACGGTGACAGCTGGTGGTACACGTTGTGGAGGTGGGCGACGTCGGGCCGGAAGCGTTCGATCGCCTCGGCCATGCCCCGCTGCGCCTCGCGGCACCAGATCATGCGGCCGACCATCCTCGCCCGCTCGACGACGCCGGACGGCGGGTTGTCGAACTCGACGAAGGAGGGGAACGTGTCGGCCAGGTCGACGTGGGTGTTCTGCGGGTGCTCCATCCCCCAGTACCCGACGGTGTGACCGGCCCGCTCCTGGAGCGCGGCGAGGTCCTCCATGTACCCCTCCGCTCCGCCCTTGCGGAAGAGGAACTTGTTCACGTGGAGGATGCGCATGGTGCCTCGTGCCGGCTAGCCGTCCGCGTCGATGCCGCCGACCGCCACCACGGCGGCCAGCACGGTCTCGGCCAGTTCGGGCCGGCAGATCAGGAGATCGGGCAGCCACGGACGAGCCTGGTTGTAGCGAAGGGGGGAACCGTCGGCGCGGGTCGTGTGGAGCCCGGCGGCGGCACACACGGCGACCGGTGCCGCGGAGTCCCACTCGTACTGCCCGCCTCCGTGCAGGTACACGTCGGACTCGCCGAGCAGCACGCTCGTGGCCTTCGCCCCGGCCGAGCCCATGGGGACCAGTTCCGCGCCGAGCAGGTCGGCGACGGCGGCCGTCACCTGCGGTGGGCGGGTGCGGCTGACGACCAGGCGGGACGGCCCGTCGTGGGCCGGCGGCAGAGGGGTCGCGGGGTGCGAGACCAGCGTGCGACCCAGGCCCGGCAATGCGACGGCGCCGGCGACGAGCCGGCCCTCCACCCAGAGGGCGACGTGCACGGCCCAGTCCACGCGCGGCACCTCGCCGAACTCCCGGGTGCCGTCCAGGGGGTCGATGATCCAAACACGCTCCGCGGCCAGGCGGGCCGGGCTGTCGGCGCTCTCCTCGGACAGCACGGCATCGTCCGGGCGCTCGCGCGGCGAGCCGCTCGAGCAGCAGTTCGTTGGACTGGTGGTCGCCCGCCTTGCGCAGGTCGTCACCGGCCAGCTCCGACACGCGGAGCGCGAGGAGCAGCTCTCCAGCCTCGGTGGCCAGGCGTGCCGCAAGGGCGATGTCGGCGGCGAACGCACTCACAGTGAGGTGACGGTAGCCCTGGCCACGTGGCCTGCCGCAGCCGAACACGGCGCTGTGCTGCTCCGGACCGGCCGGTCTGCCTGAGGTCAGCGGGCAGCGCGCCGTCGCCCACCCACCGTGGTGAGCGTCCAGGCCGGCTGGCCCGGAGCACCACCCACCCGGCGTCCGGTCAGAGCGCGTCCGCTCCCCGCTCGCCCGTGCGGATCCTGGTGACCGCGGCCACGTCCACCACCCAGATCTTGCCGTCGCCGATCTTGCCCGTGCTGGCCGCCGAGGCGATGGTCTCCACCACCTTGTCGCTCTCGGAGGCGTCGCACACGATCTCGACCTTCACCTTGGGCAGGAAGTCGATCGTGTACTCGGCGCCGCGGTAGGTCTCGGTCTTGCCGCCCTGACGTCCGAAGCCCTTCACCTCGGTGACGGTCATGCCCAGCACGCCGGAGTCGCGCAACGCGGACTTCACGTCGTCCAGCTTGTAGGGCTTGATGATGGCGGTCACGAGGTGCAGCACCGTCGATCTCCTTGTTGCTCCAGCAGGGATACTTCGAAGTTGGTCAGGATCCGTTGACCCTGAAAGATGTCGACGTCTGGACGGCACTGCCACCGGGCACGACGGCAGCGGATGGGTCGTGGCGCACCGCTTCGAGCAGGTAGCCCCTCGACCGGACGGTCCGGATCGCCAGCTCGACGGTGGCCAGCCGGCGACGAAGCCGCAGCACGTGCACGTCCAGCGCGTTGCGGCCAGGCACGCCGTCGGGCCAGCCCGCCCGGGTCAGCGCGTCCCGGCTCACGACGGCACCGAGACGATCGATGAGGACCCGGGCGAGCCGGCCCTCCACCGGGGGCAGCGACACCCAGAGCGCTCGGTGTCGCAGCACACCGTCGTCGTCGAGCGAGGGGGGATCGCTCTTGGTCGACGCGGCCCGGTGGGAGAGGGTCTCCATGCGGGCACGGGTCTCCGACTGCTCAGCTGTCGCCCAGACCCAGTCCTCGAGGAGATCGGTGACCTGCGGGGGCGGCGAGCTCTCGTCCACGACCAGCAGGCGGGCGCGCCCCTCGTGCTCGAGGCGCTCTCGCAGGTCTCCCTCGAGGGGCCAGCGCACAACGGTCACGTCCACGGCGGCGACCGTAGGAAGCAGACGTTTCCCTCGTGTTTCGTCAATGTGAAGGCCGCTTTCGCGAGGACGGGCGCGACGCAGCGCGCGGCCGGCGTGACGTTGTGCGCGTCGCGCCTGCTGGCGAGGGGTAATGTCCGCCGCCATGGTCGGCAAGAAGCAGTACCTCGCACACCTCCGCAACGTGTCGCTCTTCTCGGGTTGCACGGACCGTGACCTCAGCAAGATCGCGAAGGCGGCCGACGAGGTCACCGTCCCGGCGGGTTACGCGCTCGCCGACCAGGGTCAGACGGGTCGGGAGGCGTTCATCATCGTCGACGGCTCGGCCACCGTTCGTCGCAACGGGAAGAAGGTCGCGGTGCTCGGCCCCGGCGCCGTCGTCGGTGAGCTGTCCCTGCTCGACCACGGACCCCGCACGGCCACGGTCACGACCGATACCGAGGCCACCGTCCTGGTGCTCGACCAGCGTCACTTCAGCGCCGTGATCGACGAGGTGCCGACCATCGGCCACAAGGTCATGAGCGTGCTCGCCAGCCGCATCCGCGACCTCGACCGCCAGATCTACGGCTGACCCGGTCGCCGCTGGGCCCGCGACCCCGCGGGTAGGGCAGGCTCGGCGCAAGGCGGGCAGGCGACGGTGACAGCACTAACTTCGCGCCTGCCATGAGCACGACCGCCGCAGTCGAGTCAGCCGCTCCCGCCGACCCTCACTCGGCCTCTCCCTCGACCTCCGGCGGCCCGGGGCCCGACCGCTCCCCTCGCCGGCGCGTGCGTCCGCACCAGTTCGTCCTCGCGCTGGGCGTCTTCGCTGCGCTGTTCACCCTGCTCTCCGGGGTCACGCCGCTGTTCACGGGCTGGCACGACGACAGCCCGATCGCACGCGAGGTCTTCGGCGGCGTGCCGGATCCGCTCATCGTGGCCTTCTACACCGTCATCCCCGTCCTGCTGGTGTACGTGGCGTACCTCTTCTCCCTGAGGGTGCGGAACTGGGAACGGGGCACGCCGGACGGCCGCCGCACCACCATCGGCAACGCCCGCCGGCGGGCCGACGACTACCGGGCCGGCGTCTACATGCGCACCCTGCTGCGGGACCCTGCGGCGGGCGTCATGCACTCGCTCATCTACTTCGGCTTCCTGATCCTCCTGGCCGTGACGGCCACGCTGGAGATCGACCACCAGCTCCCGGAGGAGCTCAAGTTCCTCCACGGCACCACCTACCAGGCCTACTCGTTCGTGGGCGACGCCGCGGGGCTGGTGTTCCTGGCCGGCCTCCTGTGGGCCGTGGGCCGTCGGTACGTCCAACGGCCGTACCGCATCCGGATCAAGACGAAGCCGGAGCACGCGGTCATCCTCGGCGTGTTCCTGCTCATCGGCGTCAGCGGCTACGCGACCGAGATGTTCCGCATCGCCGCCGAGGGAACGCCGGACTTCGAGCGCTGGAGCTTCATCGGCTACCCGCTGGCCACCCTCGTCGACGGCTCGACCGAGCAGACGCTCGAGGGTTGGCACCAGGCGCTGTGGATCACCCACGTCCTCGCGTTCGTGGCGTTCCTGCTGATCCTGCCCATCACGATGCTGCGGCACATGATCACGTCGCCGCTCAACATCTACCTGCGGGACAAGGACCGGCCCAAGGGCGCCATGAAGCCCATGCCCAACCTGGCCGAGACCTCGCTCGAGTCGTTCGGCGCCAGCGTCGTCGAGGACATGACGTGGAAGCAGTTGCTGGACACCGATGCCTGCACCATGTGCGGCCGCTGCACGAGCGTCTGCCCGGCCCATGCGACCGGCAAGCCCCTCGACCCGCGGGAGATCGTGCTCAAGGTCGGGGAGGTCATGGCCGCCAGCGCACCGGTCGGCCCCGTCTCGCCGCCCATCGGCCTCGACCGCGAGATCACCATCTCCGGCGCCTCCCTCTTCGAACGCGTGACCGCCGAGGAGCTGTGGGCCTGCACGACCTGCAAGGCCTGCGACGAGATCTGCCCCGTCAACATCGAGATCCTCGACAAGATCCTCGACATGCGGCGATACCTCTCCCTCATGGAGAGCAACTTCCCGGCCGAGCTCGGCAACGCGTACCGCTCCATGGAGAACCAGGGCAACCCGTGGGGCATGAGCCAGGGCGACCGGGGCGAGTGGGCCGGCGATCTCGACGTGCCCGTGGTCGATCCCGGCGAACCGCTCACCCACGAGTACCTCTACTGGGTGGGCTGCGCGGGCTCGTTCGACGACAAGAACAAGAAGGTCACCCGCTCCATGGCCAAGCTCCTGCAGCGGGCCGGGCTCGACTTCGCCATCCTCGGTCCCAGCGAGATGTGCACCGGGGACCCGGCCCGCCGCTCGGGCAACGAGTACCTGTTCCAGATGCTGGCCATGCCGAACGTCGAGATGCTGAACGGCATGGGCGTGCGCAAGATCATCACGCAGTGCCCGCACTGCTTCAACACGCTGAAGAACGAGTACCCGCAGCTCGGCGGGAACTACGACGTCGTGCACCACAGCCAGTTGCTGGAGCAACTGATCGAGAGCGGGAAGCTCGACATCAGCACGGCGACTCTGGCCGAGCGCGTCACCTACCACGACTCCTGCTACCTCGGCCGCCACAACGACGTCTACCTCGCGCCTCGCAAGGTGATCGGGTCGCTGAAGGGCATCGACATCGTCGAGATGCCCCGCAACGGCACCCGCGGGATGTGCTGCGGCGCCGGCGGCGCCCGCATGTGGATGGAGGAGTCCATCGGCAAGAAGGTCAACGACGAGCGGGCGCAGGAGGCCCTCTCGACGGGGGCCACGAGGGTCGCGACGGCCTGCCCCTTCTGCTACATCATGATGGACGACGGGGTGAAGGCGGCCGGGGCCGATGACGACCAGGTCAGGGTGGGCGACATCTCCATGCACCTGTTGGAGGCCATCGAGGCCGGGGAGCGAGCCGTCATCGAGCAGGACGCGCCGCTGACCGCCGCCGACTGAGCGCACCGCACCGTGCGTTCGGGCAGCCCCCCTCCGGGCCGGGGTGCTCCCACCATCGACGCTGTGAAGGTGGCCGTGGTCGAATGCCACGGTGCGAGCGATGGCGCTCCGTGTCCGCACCACGCTGACCGCGCGGTGGTGGCTGACCCTCGGCGTCGTCCTGGTCGTCGCCGCCCCGACGGCGATCGTCCTCGTGCTGGCCGTCAACGCGCATCGGGCCGCCACCCTGCCCGAGCGGTTCACGCGGGCCGTCGGGGGTGACGCTGACACGATCGTCGTCCAGCCGGCCGGGCCGGCTCTGACCCCGGAGATCGCCGCCCTGCCCGACGTACGGCAGGCCGAGTCGATGACGTTCGTCTTCGCGCAGCCCACCGCCGATGCCGAGACGGTCGAGGGTCCGGAGGTGAACGTCTTCGGCATCACCGACATCCGGGCGCTCGGCGCACTGGTGAAGGAGGGCCGGGCCGCGTCGGCCGACGGGGACGAGTTCCCCGACGCCGAGGAGTTCGTCGCCAATCGATCCTTCGTCCGGGACCACGACCTGGCGGTGGGCGACCGCGTGCCGTTCGCGTCGTGGACTCAGCAGCAGGTCGACGAGTCCACCGTCCTCAACGAGCCGCCGAAGGGGCCGACCATCGACGGGGTCCTCGTAGGTGTCGTCGACGGCCCGGCCGATCTCGACGATCCGACGGACTCGGTCTTCTTCACCTCGGCGATCCTCGAGGAGCCGGTGGGCATCGTGGCCAGCCTGATCGCCGTGCGCCTGACCCCTGGGACGACGCTGGACGAGTTCCGGACCTCCCTCGAGGCGATCCCGGGCCACGAGCAGCTCTTCTTCCAGCCCGGCCGCATGGTGAGCTCCTCGGCCCGGAACGCCATCCGGGCCCAGGCCGTGGGGGCGGTGATCCTGGCCGCGGTCGCCGGCCTGGCCGTCGTCGCCGCGGTCGGACAGCTGCTCCTGCGTCAGCGGGCCGCCGGAGCCACCGCGCGCGGACCGTTGCTGGCCCTCGGGTACACACGCAGGCAGGCGACGATGGAGGGCATCGTCTGGGCGTCGGCGGTCATCGCCGCGGGGGCGCTGCTCGGTGTGATCGGCGCGGTTCTGCTGACGCCACTCGTCCCGCAAGGCTTCCTGCGCCGGCTCGATCCCGCGGCCGGTGAGATCTCTTTCGATCCCGTCGTGCTGCTCGGCGGGGCGGCGGTCCTCGCCCTCGCGCTGCTGGCCTGGGTGGCCGTCGGTTCGCTGGCCGCTCGGCCCGCCATCGACGAAAGGCCGTCGAGCACGACGGAGACGCTGACGCGGGGCCTGCAGCCGGCGGAGGCGACCGGCGTGCGCTTCGCGTTCGCCCGCGGCCGGTCGGGCCGCTCGGCACTGCTGACCACTGCGGCCCTCGCCGTCGCCATCGCGGTCGCGCTCGGGTCGGCAGTGTTCGCGTCCAACATCCACACGCTCGTCAGTGATCCGGCCCGCTACGGCTCCGACTTCGACTACATCACCGGCAACAGCTTCGGCACCGGCGAGCCGACGCCATGGCCCGACGTGGAGCAACTCGAGGGGCTGGACGGAGCCAGCTTCGTGGCCACCGGCAGCGCTGTGCTGGACGAGCATGACATCGACGTCGTGGGGATCGATCCGGTCCGCGGCAGCATGCTCCCCCCGGTCCTCGAGGGTGCCTTCCCGGCCAGCGCGGACGAGGTGGCCCTGGGTAGGGTCACCGCCCGCCAGCTCGGTCTGCGGGAGGGTGACGAGGTGACCCTGACGAGCGGCTCGGGCTCGACGGCGACGTACCGGGTCGTGGGGCTCGCCGTGCTGCCCAACCCGTCGTTCGGTCAGGGGGGCGGCCACGGGGCGGCCATGCTCCTGTCCGGCTTCCAGCGGCTGGAGCCGGACACCCAGCCGAACAGCCTGATGATCGACCTGGAGCCCGGGGCTTCGGTCCCCACCGAGCTCGAGCCGTTCTCACCCCAGCCGGCCGAGGAGCAGACGACCCCGACGGACGTCGTCAACCTCGATCGCACCCGCTCGGTGCCGACGGTGCTCGCCGTGCTGGTCGG
Organism: uncultured Acidimicrobiales bacterium; assembly: GCA_963769115.1. GTDB lineage: Bacteria > Actinomycetota > Acidimicrobiia > Acidimicrobiales > Ilumatobacteraceae > DASTFY01. Next base: position 220,525 of record CAVYKN010000020.1, on the reverse strand, counting down.
TGCGCTAGCCATCCTCACGCTCGGGCACGCCCTGTTGACCTCGACCCGTCAGCGGCGGCGCGACCTCGCCGTGCTGCGCTCGCTCGGTGCCGACCGCCCGTGGATCGGGCGCACGGTGCACGCCCAGGCGTCGGCGCTGGCGCTGGCCGCCGCCGTCATCGGCGTCCCGATCGGCATCGTGGCGGGCCGGGCGCTGTACCGGTCCTTCGTCGATCGCCTCGGGCTGGTGCCGGACGTGACGACGCCGACGCTGCTGGTCGCGCTCGTCGTGGTCGGCGTGCTGGTCGTGGCGAACGTGGCCGCGGCGATCCCCGCCCACCGGGCCCGGCGGGCCCCGGTGACCTCCCTGCTGCGGGTCGAGTAGCGCGCCATCGAGAGTTCAGGCCGGCGTGACCCCTGCGCCGCTGCCTCGTCATCAGGCGCTCACCCCGGCGACAGGCTGCACGGCCCGCAGGCGCGCCTGCGAAGCGTCGCCGTACTACCTGTTCCATCCGGATGCGCCCGCCGAGCGGCCGAGGCCTTGCCCTCGACCCGGTACCCCCTGGGCGCCGACCACGGACCGCGCGCGTGCCCCGGAACGGTGCCGCGTTCGGACGGCGATCGCGTGCGTGCTGGCTAGTCTTCGAACCCGTCAGGCGCGGCTTTGGGCGGGCAACGGTTCGAGTGCCGCACTGGCGGGAGGCTCGCCATGACGCAGACCGAGGCGGTGCTCGATCGCCGCCGATTCCTGCAAGCCGGGATCCTGGGGGGTGCGCTCCTCGCCGCCGACGCGCTGTTCGCCCGCCGGGCGTCAGCCGTGCCGCGCTACGGGCCGGTCGGGCCGGTGGACGCCAACGGGCTGCAGCTCCCCCCGGGATTCACCTCGCGGATCGTGGCCCGGTCGAACGTCGTTGTCTCCGGAACGACGTACAAGTGGCACCGCGCCCCGGACGGCGGACGGGTCTTCGCGGCGCCGGACGGCTGGGTGTACGTCTCGAACTGCGAGCTGGCGAATGGCGCCGGTGGGGTCGGCATGCTCCGCTTCAACCAGGCGGGGGCCATCACCGACGCCCGTCGCATCCTCAACGGCACCAACCGGAACTGCAGCGGCGGTCACACCCCCTGGGGGACGTGGCTGTCCTGCGAGGAGACGGACAACGGTCGCGTGTGGGAGGTCGATCCGCTCGGGAGCCGGGCCGGCGGTCACCCATCTCGGCATGGGCCGCTTCAACCACGAGGGTGCCGCCGTCGACGCCGCGAACCGGACCGTGTACCTGACCGAGGACGCGCTGAGCGGCCTCTTCTACCGGTACCGCTACGCGCAGGCCCAGAACCTCTCCTCCGGGCGTGCTCGAGGCGGCGCAGGTGCAGAACGGAGTCGTCACCTGGCTGCCGGTGCCCGATCCCTCGGCGGCGCACGAAGCCCACCCGCAAGCAGGTCCCGAACGCCACCAGGTTCGCGGGCGGCGAGGGCATCTGGCTGAGTGGCGGCGTCGTCAACTTCACCACGAAGCAGGACGACCGGGTCTGGGCCTACGACATCGCGAGCAGCGACGTCTCCAGGTGGTCTACGACTGGACCACGAACCCGAACCCCGTGCTCCGTGGAGTCGACAACCTCGCCGTGCGGAACAACGGTGACATCTTCGTGTGCGAGGACCAGGGCGTGCTCGACCAGCCGGAGGATCCCGAAGATCTGCCTGCTCGAGCCGTCCGGCGAGGTCTCGGTGTTCTGCCGGGCGGTGGGCCACCGCGAGAGCGAGCTGACGGGCATCGCCTTCACACCCTCCGGTGACCGCATGTACTTCTCCTCGCAGCGGGGCACCGTCGGCACGGTCGGGGGCGGCATCACGTTCGAGGTGACCGGGCCCTTCGCCGGCTGAGGTCAGCCGGGCCCGAAGTTCTCGTGGTAGCGGCTGGGCGTGGGCCCCCGCTGGCCCTGGTACTTGGAGCCGAGCGGGCCGCTGCCGTACGGGTGGTCGGCGGCCGTCGTCATGCTGAGGAACGAGATCTGACCGATGCGCATGCCCGGGTAGAGGGTGATCGGCAGGCTGGCCACGTTCGACAGCTCGAGGGTGATGTGCCCGTCGAAGCCGGGGTCGATGAACCCCGCTGTCGAGTGGATGAGGAGACCGAGCCGGCCGAGGCTCGACTTGCCGTCGAGCCGGCCCACCAGGTCCGTGCCGAGCGTGACCCGCTCGTAGGTGGAGCCGAGCACGAACTCGCCCGGGTGGAGCATGAACACACCGTCCTCGGGGATCTGGATGAGCTCGGTCAGGTCCTCGAGGTTCTCCTTCACGTCGATGACACCCGTGGTGTGGTTGCGGAAGACCCTGAAGAGCCGGTCCAGCTTCAGGTCAACCGACGACGGTTGGATGCGGTCCTCGTCGAGTGGCTCGATGATGATCCGGCGGTCGGCGATGGCGTCCCTGATGCTCCGATCGGACAGGATCACGGAGCGGCACCCTAGCGATGGCGCCTAGGGCCGCTCCCACGGCAGCGCACCGGCCGCCAACCAGGACACGCGGTCGTCGAGGCTGGACTGGCGCCTGATCGACGGCCGCGCACCGGCGACGTCGGACACCGCGTGGCGGTGTCCGTGCCGGAGCCCGGTGCGGTCCAGCCCGTTCAGGAAGAGGAGGGCTGTGGCGTCGATCATGTTCCCTGGTACGGCCGCGGGCGCGGGTCGGTTCGCGCTCGGACGGAAGAGGCACCCGGGCTATCCTCGGCGGGTCTCCGCGGGTGTAGTTCAGCGGCAGAACATCAGCTTCCCAAGCTGAGAACGCGGGTTCGATTCCCGTCGCCCGCTCCACAACCGAAGGCACTCACCGATTCGATATCGATTCGGTGAGACGGCAGGAGCGGGCGAACTCGGAGCCGAACGCGCTGCTTCCGGCTCATCGGGCTCAGACTTCGCCTGCCAGCCCGGCCACGAGGGTCCGGTCAACCTCCTCGGGCTACCGTGGCCCGGATGGCCGCCTGGCTGCTCAAGACCGAACCCGGGGACTACAGCTTCGACGACCTCGAGCGGGACCGGAAGACGCACTGGGACGGCGTCACCAACAGCGACGGCGCAGATGAACATGCGGGCCATGCAGGTCGGCGACACCGTCGTCGTGTACCACTCGCAGAGCGACAAGGCGGCCATCGGCCTCGGTGAGGTGGTCCGGGCGCCGTACCCCGATCCCACCGATCTGGCCGGTAAACGGGTCTGGGTCGACATCGGCGCCGGCCGGCGGCTGGATCGACCGGTCACGCTCGCCGAGATGAAGGCCGCCCCCGTGTTCGCGTCCAGCCTGCTCGTGCGCCAGTCCCGGCTCTCGGTCGTGCCCCTGGACGACGACCAGCTGGCCGAGATCGAGCGGCTGGCCGGCGGCCCCGTCAAGGACCGCTGAGGTCCCGCACGGCTCGGGCCACGTCGCCCATCTTCTCGAACGTCCCGTCCCGGCGGTCCCAGGCGAAGCCGGCGACGTACAGCACCAGCCGGTCGGCCAGGTCGCGGTAGCGGGCGACCAGCACCTCGGGCAGCTCGGACCAGGACGCCTCGACGGCGAACACCGACAGCACGTCGTCGCGTGACCAGCTCGGCCATGCCGGCGATGTCTCCCGCCCGCTGCCGTTCGCGCAGGGCGTCGTTGAGCCCGGGGAAGCCGGCGGCGTCGAGGATGAAGCGGTAGGTCGGGGTGGATCCGTAGAAGGAGAGCTGGGCCCGGACGAGCGAGCGGCTCCATGCCCGCTCCTCGGCGTCGTCACCGACGATCGTGAGCACCGGGGCGATGATCTGGACATCGAGCGGTGATCGCCCGGCCTCCGCGGCGCCCGCCGCCACCTCGGGCAGCGCGACCTCCCTCAGGTAGCCGGGGTGACCGAGCGGATGCACGTGCAGACCGTCGGCCACCCGCCCAGCCATGCGCAGCATCCACGGGTTCACGCCGGCCACGTCGACCGGGGGGTCGGCCACGTCGAGGCGGCCGGGCGACCACTGCGGGTTCATGAACGTCAGCTCGTGGAAGCGCCCGTGGAAGTCGAGCGGGGCGTCCCCGCGGAAGGCGGCGAAGCAGGCGCGCACCGCCCGCACGTGCTCCTCGAGGCGCGGTCCCGGAGGGTCGAAGGCGACGCCGTAGCGCCGTTGCGCATGGGCGCGGACCTGGGTGCCGAGCCCGAGGCGGAAACGTCCGCCGGACGCGTCGGCCAGCTCCCATGCGCACTGGGCGTTGATCATCGGGCTGCGGGCGAAGGCCACCGCCACGCCCGTCAGCACCTCCAGCCCGGGCGCGGCCAGGGTCGCCGCCGCGCACGAGAGGTACGCGGTGCGGCCGGCCTCCGTGAGGACGAGGCCGTCGAAGCCGGCCAGGAGGGTCTCGGCGGCCAGCCGCTGCACGTCCGGCAGCCGGCGGGCCGGCGTCATCACATCGATCTTCATCACCGGCGTGTAGCACACCGGCGGGGGTCAGCAGGTCACGATCGGGCGGCGGCCCGGCGCTCCAGCTCCTCCGGCGGGACGTCCTCGACGTGGGTGGCGATGAACCACTGGTTGCCGGCGGCATCGACCACGTTGGCGCGCCGATCGCCGTAGAACTGATCGGCGGGCTCCTCCGTCGAGCGGGCGCCGGCGGCCAGCGCGGCCTGATAGGTCGCGTCGACGTCGGATACGTACAGGTGGATGGCGGCGGAAACGGCCGGCCAGGCCCCTCCCGCTCCTCCGACCATGACGACGGAGTCGCCGATCCGCACCTCGGCATGTCCGACGGAACCGTCCGGCATCGCCATGCGGAAGGTCTCCTCGGCGCCGAAGGCCTTCTGCATGAACTCGAGCAGTTGCCCGGCGTCCTCGGCGATGAGATAGGGGCTGACGGTGTGGTAGCCCTCGGGTATCGGGGACACAGGCATTGGCGTTCCTCCTCTGTCGGTCACCCTGATCATCGTTCGGGGACCCGCCTCCGACGCTCGCTCCGACACCCGGACCTACAGCGCGTCGGCGTGCTGGTCGGCCGCCGTGCGGACGATCTCGCCGAGGACGTCCAGGTCGATCTGGTCGAGCCGCTTGATCCGGATGCACGACTTGCCGACGGAGACCTTGCCGAGACGCCCAGCGTTGCCCTCCACCAGGTACTGCCCACCGTCGCCGGCGTTGACGTAGACGCTCAACGCCTGGGCACCGTCCATCATCGACACCACGAACGTGTCCCCCTCGCGGCCAGTCGGGTACCGGTAGTGGAACGGCCCGTAGCCGAGGAACTTGCCGTCCAGGGCCACCTTCAACTCGGGAGCCGCCCTCCGCACTGCGGCGTCGACGGCCTCGATCAGCGGCGCACGACCCTCGCGGGCACCGGGCGACGAACTCGTCGACGGCGGCCGGGCGGCCCTTGGCCCGGGTGCGGCCGGCAGGCGACAGCGCCCGGCTGGAATCACGCGCCAGCTCGGGGATCTGCTCGGCCCGGCGGAACCGGAGCGCGGACCAGTCCGCGTCGACCGCCACCTGCCGCACCGGCTCGAAGCCGAGGTCACCCAGCTCCCGCCAGGAGTCGTCCCGGCTGAGATCGGATCGGTACTTCGCCGACGACTTCTTGGGGTAGGACATCCACAGCACCGCCTCATCGGCCAGCTTGGGCACGACACGGCCGACCGTGCGCTGGAGCTCCGTCCGAGCTCCGGACGAAGGCGACCACGAAGGCCGCATCCCGGGCGAGGCGCGTGCGGACCTCGCCGTCGGCCGACCACGCGTCGATCGTCGGGGCCAGCTCGGCCGGCGCGCTCAGCACCGTGATGACGGAGCCGGGGCGGTACTGCAGCTTCTTGAGGAGGGGATCCACGGCCCAAGGCTCGCGCGCCCTACGGTGGCCCGGCGTCACACGGAGGCACCCATGGAGCTCGTCCCCTCCCGCTTCGAAGGTCGCGGCCGGCCGGGCGACTTCGCCTGGATGATCACGCGGCCCGAGTACGCCGACGCCCTCTTCGTGTTCAACGACAACGAGGAGCAGTTCCGCGCCTTCCAGCGCGACCCCGCCGGCGGCGCCGGGCTCTCACCCGGCGGCGGCAACGCGACCGTCCGGCCGTACCGCGGTGCCGATCCCCCGCGGGCCGCGGGCATCCCGACCGGGCAGGGCGGGCAGGGCTACCCGCGACTCACCCCCGAGGCGCGGGAGGCGATCGACGACGCCATCCAGCTCATCGCCGATCTTCTCGCCACGGGCGCCTACCAGCGCGTGGTCTACAGCGCCGCGAACGCCGACGGCGACCTCGGCACCGGCATCTTCGAGGTCGGTGACGACGTCAAGCGCTACATCGTGGACGGACTCAGGAAGCTGATCCCGGCCGGATGACGCAGCGGAAGCCCAGGTGCGACGTGGAGGTGTCGAGGGCCTGGGGCATCCGGGCCGGCGGCCGGTAGCGGCGGCAGTAGTTCTTCGCGCACAGGTGGGAGCCGCCCTTCGACACCCGCCGCGGGAAGTGGGCCCCTGGCGCGTCGGGATCATGGCTGCGGTCGCGTTCACCGCCGAGCGGATTGACGACCGTGCAGCACGGGTGGGTCATGTCGGCGTGGGGCTCGTACCAATCACTCGTCCACTCCCAGACGTTGCCGATCATGTCCACCAGCCCGTAGCCGTTCTCCGGAAACGCGCCCACAGGAGAGGTGAGGTCGTAGCCGTCGAGCTTGAGGTTCTGCATCGGGAAGTTCCCCTGCCAGATGTTGGCCATCATCCGGCCGTCGGGGTAGAGGCGGTCACCCCAGGCGTACTCGGCGTCCTCGACACCGCCCCACGCCGGCGCGCTCCCACTCCGCCTCGGTGGGAAGGTCCTTGCCGGCCCAGGCCGCGTACGCCACCACGTCGTCCCACGTCAGGTGGACGACCGGGTGCTGGCCCAGCTCGTCGATCGAGCTCTCCGGACCCTGCGGATGACGCCAGTCGGCGCCGGGCACGTAGCTCCACCATTGGTAGTGGTCGTCGAGGCTGACCGGCCGGGTCGGCCGCGTGAAGACCATCGAGGCGGGGACGAGCAGGTCGGGGATGGCGCCCGGGTAGTCATCGGCCGCCGGCGTCGTCTCGGCGAAGGTCACATGGTTCGTGGCGTCGACGAACGACGACCACTGCTCGTTGGTGACAGGACTGCGATCGATCCAGAAGCCGTCGACCGCGACCCGGTGGGCCGGCGCCTCTTCGGCGTAGTGGTGGTCCGAACCCATCGTGAACTCGCCGGCCGGTACCCACGCCATGCCCGGCGGTGCCTCGGACCGCACCGCGACCTCATCGACGTCCACGACCCATCCTCGCGCTGCCGGTCACGACGTCTGCAGCGCGGTCCGGACCGCGAGCGCGGAGCTCGTCCACGGGATCGGAGCCGCGCTGCGCCGTGCGCCAGGCGACGAAGCCGTCCGGGCGGACCAGCACCGCCCCGTCCTCGTCGACGCCGTAGCTCTCGGTGAACGAGCCCTCCTGCACCGGCCAACCGCCGTCCCCGAGGCGATGGGCCTGGACGGCGAGACCCGACCGCTCGGCGGCGATGGTCGCCGCGGCGTCCCGCCACGGTCCGCCGGCCGATCCGGTCAGCACGACGAAGTCGCGCCCCATCAGGTCCAGCGTCGACCGGCGCCGACCACCGCCGTCGATCCAGAGGTGCGGCGCGCGGCTGCCCGGCCGGCCCCGCGACTGGCGCGGGTCGCCGTGGACAGCACTCAGGTCGCCCCCGTCGCCGTCGTCCCCACTCGAGACGGCGGGCGAGCGGTAGACGTACCCCAGCTCGACCTCGAGGTCGGGGAGGACGGGCTGGTGATCGGTGGCCCCGAGGTAGGTCGCGGTGCGGGTGACGTACCGGGCGTAGGCCTGCTCGACCGTCAGCCGGCCGACCGGCCGACGCTCCTGCTCGTAGGTGGCGAGAAGGCCAGGGCCGCCCACGCGCTTCACAGCCAGCGCCAGCTTCCAGGCCACGTCGTACGCGTCCGCGATGCCGGTGTTGCCACCGAACCCGCCGTTGGGCGGCATCACGTGGGCGGCGTCTCCGGCCAGGAAGATCCGGCCGTCCTGATAACGGCCGGCGACGTCCGTGCTGGCCCGCCAGCGGGCCAGGCCGTCGATGCGCACCACCAGATCGCGGACGCCCGTGCCGATCCGCACCAGTTCGACCAGCCGGGCCTCGCTGGTGTCGGCGGCGGCATCGGACGCCGCGCCGGCTGACGGGTCACCGACGGTGTTGACCACCAGGAAGCCGGATTGGCAGTCCTTGGAGAGCCGGAAGAACCCACCGAAGGCAGGGTTGTTGATGTAGATGACGCTCAGCGGCTTGCCACCCATCTGCGGCCACAGGTCAGCGGTGAAGTAGATGGTGATGCTGTTCGAGAAGGTCCCGCGCCCCTCGAACGGGATGCCGAGGGAGTCCCGCACGACGCTGTGCGCGCCGTCGGCGGCGACCAGGTAGCCGGCGCGCTGGGTGACCTCCGCGCCGCTGTCGACATCGCGGGCGGTCACGGTCACCCCCGCGCCGTCCTGCTCCACGCCGACGACCTCGTGTCCCTCGAGGACCTCTGCACCTGCGGCGTGCGCCTGCCGCCGCAGGATCGGTTCCAGCCCGGGCTGGGTCACGAACAGCCGCCGGCACGGGCTGAGCGTGTCATCCACTCCGATGTTGATGCTGGGGATGATGTCGGCCAACTTCCGCCCGGCCAGGCTGTCCATGGCGACGATGGCGCCTTCGGGCAGGAACTCCCGCGCCGACTGCTCCTTCACGGCCTCCTCGATGCCGGCGGCCCGGAAGAGCTCCAACGTACGGACGTGGAAGTGGGCGGCCCGCGGCAGTGGCGAACCTTCGCGGAGCCGCTCGATGGCCACGGACGCCACTCCGTGCCGGGCGAGGAACATCGCCGTCGACAGACCGACCAACCCACCGCCGGCGATGACCACCGGCGTCTCCTCACGGCGCTCCATGCGGCGCGAGCGTAGGACCCGTCCGCCGAGGGAGGTCACAATGACGCGCGTGGAGCTCGGGAGCAGGATCGGCCTCGGCACCGCGCCGCTCGGCTCGACCGAGCAGGGGCCGCTGTGGTGGGGACCGCAGGACGAGACCACGGCGATCCGGACGATCCACGCCGCGCTCGACGGGGGCATCACGTGGGTCGACACCGCCCCCTTCTACGGCTGGGGCCGGGCCGAGGAGCTCGTCGGCCGAGCCGTGCGTGGCCGCCGGGACGAGGTCACCATCCTGACCAAGTGCGGCACGGTGCGGCGGGCCGACGGTTCGTGGACCGAGGACGGCCGGCCGGCAGCCATCCGGGCCGACCTCGACGAGAGCCTGGTGCGGTTGGGCACGGACCGGGTCGACGTCCTCCAACTCCACGACCCCGACCCGTCGGTGCCGGTCGAGGAGTCCGTCGGAACCATGGCCGAGCTGGTGGCGATGGGCAAGGTGCGCCACATCGGGTTGTCCAACCACGCCCTCGAGCTGCTCGTGCGGGCGCAGGCCGTCACACCATTGGCGGTCGTGCAGCACCAGTGGTCGATCCTGCACCACCCGCCCGAGACCGATGCCGTGCGGCGCTGGTGCGCCACCGCGGATGTGGCGTTCCTGGCGTGGTCTCCTCTGGCGTCGGGGTTCCTGGTCGACGGCTTCGACCCCGAGGCGACCGCTCCCGGCGATCTCCGCCGCCGCCTGCGGTGGGCCAGCGGAGACGGGGCCCGCGCCCTCGATGCCGTCCGTGCTGAGGCGGCCGCCGGCGGCCGGTCGCTGCGGGATCATGCGCTGGCGTGGGCGGCCGCGTCGGCCTACCCGATCGTGGGCGCCCGCTCGCCCGGCGAGGCTCAGGAGGCGAGCACGGCGTCGAAGGCCATGGCCGCCCGCCAGCAGTCCTCATAGGTGTTGTAGAGCGGCGCCGGCGCGACGCGCACGATGTTGGGCGGACGGTCGTCGCAACGGACCCGGTGCTGTTCGAAGAGGGCCTCGGTCACGGCGGCTGCGTCCTCGACCACCACGCTCAGCTGCGCGCCGCGGCGGTCTGGATCGCGGGGGGTGATCAGCTCGAGCGGCCGCCGCGCCGCCACCGCGTCGAGCAGCTCCTCCAGGTAGGCGGTCAGCCGCATGCTGCGAGCCCGCAGGGCGGGCAAGCCGACGGTGGCGAACATCTCCAACGAGACGCGCACCGGCGCCATGGCCAGGATCGGCGGGTTCGACACCTGCCAGCCGTCGGCGCCCTCCTGGGCGCGGAACTCGAACGGCATGTCGAAGCGCGACGAGGCGTCGTGGCCCCACCAGCCTCCGGGCCGCACGAGCGAGACGTCAGCGCCGTGGCGCTCGTGCACGTAGCAACCGCCCACTGCGCCGGGGCCGGAGTTCAGGTACTTGTAGTGGCACCAGACGGCGAAGTCGACGTCCCAGTCGTGCATGCTCAACGGCACGTTGCCGGCCGCGTGGGCCAGGTCCCAGCCGGACACCGCGCCGGCCCGGTGGGTGGCCGCCGTGATGGCCGGGATGTCGAGCAGCGCGCCGGTGCGGAAGTCGACGGCGCTGAGCACCACCACGGCGACCGTCTCGCCCTCGCGCTCCAGGAAGCCGGTGACGTCCTCCGTTCGCAGGTGATGCTCACCCGGGCGGGGCGAGAGGATCTCGACGGCGTCGTCGGCGTCGTAGCCGTGGGCGCGAACCGTGTTCATGAGCGCGTACCGATCCGACGGGAACACGTCGGCCTCGAACACGATGCGATGGCGTTCGGGGGTGGGCCGGTAGAAGGAGCGCAGCATCACGTGCAGGTTCATCGTGAGGCTGTTCATCACCACGGCCTCGCCGGGCCGGGCGCCGACGAGCGACGCCGCCGTCTCCCGCATCGAACGGTGGTAGGGCACCCAGGGGTGGTCGCCCTTCGACGTGGCCGTCGACGGCTCGGCGGGCCCAGGCGTCGAGCACGTCGTCGACCGCGGCACGAGCGGCGACGGGCTGCAGCCCGAGCGAGTTGCCGGCCAGGTAGGTGACGCCCTCGGGGACCTCGAACAGGTGTCGGTGGGTGCCGAGCGGATCGTCGGCTTCGAGCTGCGCGGCGCGCTCCTGCCCGGCCGGACCGAGCAGGTCCTCGCCTGTCAGCTCGACGCCCACCTACAGCTCCGTCCTCACGTCCCACAGCTCTGGGAAGAGCACCAGCTCCAGACGGGTTCGCAGGTACGGCACGCCGGCGGTGCCGCCCGTCCCGGTCTTCAGCCCGATGATGCGCTCCACGGTCGTGACGTGCCGCAGCCGCCACTGGCGCATGGCGTCCTCCAGGTCGAGCAGGTCCTCGGCCAGCTCGTACAGCTCCCAGTGGGTCTCGGGCTCCCGGTACACGACCAGCCAAGCCTCGAGGACGCTGCGGTCCGACTGATGGGGCTCGGACCAGTCCCGGTCGACCAACGCCGGGTCCACGGGCATGCCCCGGCGGGCGAGCAGGCGGATCACCCGGTCGTAGAGCGACGGCTCGTGGAGGATGGCCTCCAACCGGGCGAAGCGCTCGGGTTCGTGCCGGAACGGCTCCAGATAGACGGCGTCGCGGTTGCCCAGCACGTACTCCAGCTCCCGGAACTGGAAGGACTGGAAGCCGCTCGACGTGTCGAGCGCGGCCCGGAACGACAAGTAGTCAGCCGGCGTCATCGTGGAGAGGATGTCCCACGACGAGATGAGGCCCTGCATGACCCGCTCCACGCGGGCCAGGCTCTTGAACGCCGGGCCGAGATCGTCCGCGTCCACGAGAGCGGAGACGGTGTGCAGCTCGTGGAGCACGAGCTTGAGCCAGACCTCCGTGGCCTGGTGCTGGATGATGAAGAGCAGCTCGTCGTGCGCGTCGGTACGGGGATGTTGCGCTGTCAACAACGCGTCGAGGCCGAGGTACTCGGCGTAGCTGAGACGGTGGCGCAGGTCGAGGTGGGCGTCCTCGGCCCCACCGGAGCCACCCGTCCCGCCGGTCCCGCCTGCCTCGCCGGCCGGCCGGGTCACGTGGTCACCCGCTTCACGGTCCGGCTGACCAGTGCCGCACCCGCAGCGGCCACCGCGCCGACGTTGGCCGGGAAGCGGCGCTGGGCGGCGGCGCGACTCCGGGCCTCCGCGTAGGGGACGGTGGTGAAGCTCACCAGCTCGTACAGCGACTCGAAGTGGTCGGGAGCGAGCCGTTCGATGGCGTGCTCGATCCGCTTGCCGGTCCGGAACGCCGCCGACCCCACCCGGTCCCTCATCTCCACGAAGTTGTCGAGTGCGAGGTCGGCGATGGCGTCGGCGTTGGGCTTGCGCCGCTCGGCGTAGCGGGGCAGCGCGGCATCCCAGTCATCATCGGTCTCGTCGAGGCACCGGTCGAGCTCGACCACGTCTTCGAACGCGCAATTCATGCCCTGACCGAAGAAGGGGACGATGGCATGGGCGGCGTCGCCCAGCAGCGCCAACCGGTCGCGGGTCCACGGCCACATCCGCACGGTCACGAGCGTGCCGACAGGATTGGCCGCGAACTCGCCCTCGAGGTCCTCGAACAGGTCCATGGCGTCGACATAGTCGCGCTCGAACCGGGCTCGGACCGCGGCCGGCCCGTCCAGCCCCGCGAAGCCCGCCGGTCCCTCGTAGGGCCAGAAGAGCGTGGCCGTGAACGTCCGGTCCGGGTTCGGCAGGGCGATCATCATCGAGTCGCCGCGAGGCCAGATGTGCAGCGCCGCGGCATCGAGCGCGAAGTCCCCGGCGGCCGTCGACGCGATCGTCAGCTCCTTGTACCCCCAGGGCAGGTGCTCCTGGCGGAAGTCCGCCCGCTCGCTGCGCACGATTGCGTCGCGGAGCGCGCTGTACGCACCGTCGGCCCCGATCACGACGTCATGGATGATCTCCCGCTCACCGTCGGGCGTCTCGAGGGTCATCCGTCCGGCCTCGGCGGCGACCGCGATCGCCCGCCGCTCGAAGTGGGTCGTGACGCCGCCCTCCGCCTCGGCGGCGTCCAGCAGCAGGCCGTTGAGGCCGTGGCGGGAGATGGAGTTGATGGCCTTGGAGCCGTCGGCGCTGTAGGCCTGGTAGGAGAGCCGGCCGTCGCGGTCGTGCACCATCCGGCCCTTCATGGCCAACCCGTGGGCGAGGACCGTCTCGGACAGGCCGACCCGCTCGAGCGCGTCGATCCCGCGCGCCGAGAGCGCCAGGTTGATGGACCGTCCGGCGGCGCCCATCCGCCGCGGATCGGGCCGGCGCTCGTACAGCGCCACCTGGTGGCCACGTCGGGCGAGGTAGACCGCGAGCAGCGGGCCGGCCAGGCCCGCCCCGGCGATCCCCACGTCGGCCATCGCCGTCAGGGCCCGCTGAGCCCGAGGAAGGCGAGGGCGTTGTCGCCCAGCAACCGGTGCTCGACGTGCGGCTCGAACCCGCACGACCGGATGACGCTGCCGACGCGCTCCTCGCCGAGCGGGAACGGGTAGTCAGAACCGAGGAGCACCGACGACGGCCCCATGACGTCGACCAGGTACCGCAGGGCGCGGGCGTCGTAGACCGCCGAATCGACATCGAATCGGTCCAGGTACGTGCTGGGCGGTGCCGTCGACAGTCCCCGCACGATGTCCCGGCGGTGCCAGGCGTTCTCCAACCGGCCCAGCAGGAACGTGAACGACCCGCCACCGTGGGCGAAGCAGATGCGCAGGTCGCGAGGGAGCTGGTCGAAGGCGCCACCGAGGATCATGCGGTTGAGCGAGAGCTGGGTCTCGGCGGGCATCGCCACCGTCCAGCCCAGCATCCAGTCCTCCAGACGGCACCCGCCGAACATGTCCCACGGGTGCACGAAGACCGCGGCGTCGAGCGCCGCGCAGTGGGACGAGGAACGTCACCAGGCCGTCGTCGTCGAGGTCGCGGTCGCCGACGTGGTTGCCGATCTGCACGCCCTTCATCCCGTCGGCCAGGCAGCGCTCCAGCTCCCGGCACGCGAGGTCGGTGTCCTGCAGGGGGACCTGGCCGATCGGGACGAGGCGGCCCTTCCCCGCCGCGCACAGCTCCAACAGGGCGTCGTTGAAGATCCGGGCGCACTCCATGGCGTGCTCGGCCGGCCGTCCGTACGCGAACAGCACGGGCGTGGCCGAGATCACCTGCAGGTCGACCCCGTCCCGGTCCATGTCGGCCAGGCGGACGGCGGCATCCCAGCAGGCGGACGTGATGGGCCGGAACTCGTTCCGGCCCATCATCACCATGGCGTGATCGGGTCCGTCGCGCCGCATCCAGGGCCAGTCCGGCGTGCCGAAGCGCTGCTCGAGATCCGGCCAGGTCTCGGGGAAGAAGTGGGAGTGGAGGTCGACGACGGTCATGGGGTCCGCGGCAGGGCCTCGGCGGCGAGCGGCGGATCGGGCATCGCTCCCCGCCCCGGGTGGAGCCAGCCGCAACCGGGGCAGGTGCGGGCCCGCTCGTCGTCGTAGAAGGCGGCGAACGCCCGCGGCAGGTCGTCGACCAGGCTGACGAGGTGCACCTCGCTGCGGTGGACCAACGTCGAGCACCGCGGGCAGTACCACTCGAAGCCGTCGACCGCACCGGCCGGGCGTGGACGTTCGATCACGAGGCCCACCGAACCGGGCACAGGCCGCTGCGGCGAGTGGCGGACGTGGGCGGGCAGGAGGAAGACCTCGCCCTCGCGGATCGGGATGTCCCGGGGGCCGCCGTCCTCCCAGACCCGCAGCACCATGTCCCCCCGCAGCTGGTGGAAGAACTCGTCGCAGGGATCGTCGTGGAAGTCGGTGCGCTGGTTGGGGCCGCCGACGACGGTGACGATGAAGTCGCCGTCGTCCCACACCTGGGCGTTGCCGACGGGAGGTCGCAGCAGCTCCTGGTGCTCCTCGATCCAACGGGCCAGGTCGATGGGTTGCACGTCAACCCCCTTCGGTCGCCGGGCGGCGGGCCACCGCCTTGATCTCGATGGCCAGCTGCGGGTGGGGCAGCTGGTGGACCGCCACCGTGGTGCGGGCCGGCCCGGTCTCGGCCGAGAAGTACTCGGCGTAGACCTCGTTGTAGCCCGCGAAGTCGTCCATCGTCACCAGGAAGGTGGTGAGGTCGACGACATCGGCCAGCGAGGCGCCGACCGCCTCGAGCAGGGCGGCCATGTTGTCGAGCACCGCCCGGGTCTGGACCCGGATGTCGAGCGTGGCGGTCCCGTCGGCGTCGACGCTGGCACCGGCGATCGTGCCGTCCGGACGGCGCGCGCTCGTACCCGACACGAACACCCACTCCCCGGCCAGGCGGAGGTGGGGGTAGGCGCCCCGCGGCGGCGTCCGCCCGGGGACGACGACGGAGCGGTCGGACACCTACGCCTTCTGGAGCGTCGCGGCGATGGTGCCGCCGTCACGGAGCAGGTCGAGCCGGTCGCCGGTCACGATGAAGGTGGTCGCCAGCTCGAGGGCGGCGAGGAAGTCCGCCTCCTGCTTCGACAGCTCCTCGGAGGTGCACGCCATCTTGGTGCCGGCGAGGGGCCCGATCGTGATCGAGTCGCCGTCGATCTCGTACGGCCCGTTGTAGTTGTTGCATCCGGCATTACCGGAGACCGAGCCGTCGTCGGCGAAGTCGGCAGTCAGCGTGGCGTCACCGGTCACGCTCAGGATGGCGTCCCCCGCGTAGTAGCTGGTGACGGTCCAGCTCCCGACGATGGCCTCGGCGCCGACGGAGGCGTCGAAGACGAGCAGCGCGTCACCGTCGCCGTTGCTCAGGGTGAGCGTCTCGTCGGCGATGGCGAAGGAGGCCACCTCCGGCAGCGCTGCGAGGTACGCCTGCTCGACCGCGGCCTGCGGATCCTCACAGGCCATCTGCGTGGAGGCGATCTCGGGCCCGATCGTGAGGTCCTCGCCGTCCACCTCGTAGGGGCCGGTGTAGGAGTTGCATCCGCTCGTCCCCGCCACGGTGCCGTCCTGGAAGCGGGCGGACACCGTCACGCCGTCCAGGGACACGCCGAGGTCGGTGCTCTCCGACAGCACCCAGTTCGTCCCCTCGAGCGCCGGACCTTCGGGCGCAGCCGCGGTGTCCACGTCGTCCTCCGAGCTCCCACAGGCGGCCAGCGCCACGGCACTCATCCCCACCAGCGCGATCGCGATCCATCGCTTCGGCATGAGGACCCTTTCGTCTCCCGGCAGGTGTGCCGTTGGTGCGCCCGTGACCCGCCATCTTGGTCGAGTCGGGCACTCCCGCGCGGTCATGTCATCCCCGAGCGCGGCGCGCGTGCTGGATACCATCCGTGGAGCGGGTCGGACCAGTGTCCAGCGCGAGGAGGAACGGCATGCGCCGAGAGACGAAGCGGTTGATCCTGTGGGTCGGCCGGCTCATCACCCTGTTCATCTACGCCGTGTTCCTGGCTTACGCCGTGATCGTCGGGATCGCGTTCGTGCTCCAGCTCCTGGGCGCCAACCCCGAGGCTGATTTCGCGGAGTGGATCTACCGCGCCGCGGCCAACATCACCGAGCCGTTCCGGGGGATCTTCCCGAGCACGGAGGTGACCGATCGGTCCACCTTCAACGCCTCCCTGCTCTTCGCACTCATCGTCTATCTCGTCGTGGCGGTGATCCTCCACGGCATCGTCGACTGGATGGCCCGCCGCATCGCCGGGATCGACCGGGCCGAGGAGCGGGAGCGGATGCAGGCGGCGTTCGAGGCCCAGCAGGACAGCACGAGGTCGGCGCTCGGGCTCGACACCGGCGCGGTGGCCACGCCCACGACGACACCCGCCCCGGCCTGGAACGATCCCGCCACCGGCGTGCCGGTGGAGTCGGTGCCGCCCCCGCCGCGGCCCGGCGATCCGAACTACCCGCCGCTGCCCTGACTCGAGCGGGTCGAGCAGCCGCGCCAGCGCGGCGAGCTGCCCATCGTCCAAGGTGACGTCGCGCAGGCCGGTCTGACCGCCCGGGCCGGCCGGCCCCAGATCCTCCTGCATCACGTTGACCCGCCCGTCGCCGTCCCGGCGTCCTTCGGTCCGGTGGGTGAGACCGGCACTGTGACCGAGCTCGTGCAGCAGGACGACGGAGCGGTCGGCACCGGGCACGGGCCGGCGGTCGAGCAGGACGGTCGGCGGCCGGCCGGGACAGGTCAGCCCCGCTCGGCGCCGGAAGGGCACGGGGCTGGCGATGGTCCCACCGACCACGATCACGACGGCGGACGCCGCTCCTGGCGCCATCGGCCCACGCCACGCTCCGCTCGAACACGGCGCCGCGGCGGCGCGTGGTGACACCAGCTCGCTGGCCAGGACGTCGCTGCGAAGCACGGTCACGTCCACCGGCCCGTGACCAAGACCGGCCTCGGCCAGCCGGC
Organism: uncultured Acidimicrobiales bacterium; assembly: GCA_963769115.1. Classification (GTDB taxonomy): domain Bacteria; phylum Actinomycetota; class Acidimicrobiia; order Acidimicrobiales; family Ilumatobacteraceae; genus DASTFY01. Next base: position 203,309 of record CAVYKN010000020.1, on the reverse strand, counting down.
CGAGCGTCTGCTCGACCACGGCCACGTCCGTTCGGACGCCGCCGGCGGACCCACGCTCGGGGACGATCGACACGAGCCTGATGGCCGGCCGGGTCGGTGCCGCGCGCGACCCTGGCAGCACAACAGGAACCAGGATCAGCGCAACCGCCGCGGAGAGCACGGCCGTCAGGAGCCGTCGCATCAGGCGTTCCCCTCGTCGTGGAAGATGCCGCTGACCGCCTCGACCAGGAGCGCGAGCGCGCTCTGGCCGACGAGGCTGCCGGTCAAGCTGCCGTGGACCGTGGCCAGCCCTGGATCGGCGGTGCCCGTGAGGATCTCCCGGACGAGGGCGGCCGGCGCGGCCAGCACGGCGTCGTGGACCAGTTCGGGCGAGGGGTCGGTCGTGGCGACGGTCCAACCGGGACCGAGCAGGACGGCAACGCTCGAGTCCGGCTGGTCGAGGACGACCACAGCCAGGTGGAGCGACACCGGCAGTGGCGGCAGTCCGGACGGGAAGCGCGTCCGGCCGAGCAGATCCCGCAACGAGCGACCGAACGCCGACCCGGCGGTCACGAGTGGGCCTCGAACCCGAGCCGCTGCGCCCACTCGCGCGCCGCGGCGCGTTCGGCGGCGAGCCACCGCCGGCGCTCGTTCGGATCGTCGAGGAAGCGGGACCCCAGCACGGCGACGATCACACCCGTCGCCGGATCCAGGTCGATGGACGAGCGCGCCACCGGCCGCCTGCAGGGCGAGCCGCGGCCCGCCGACCGGCCCGACCGCCGCCTCCAAGCCCATCGCGGCCGACGGGCCCCCGTCCTTGCCACGGGCACCTGCGGCCGCCAGCTCGGCCCACAGCCCCTCCGCTGCCGGGAAGAGCGATGGGGCCGCCTCGCCGCGGAGGTGACGACGCAGGGCCTGGAACCAGGAGAGGACGGCGGCGAACGAGCCGTAGCCGCCGAGGTAGGGCGAGGTGAGCGCCCGGCTGCGGACGGAGAGGGCGTAGACGAGCGGCACGTCCGTCCCGCCGCGTGCGGCCGTCAGGGTGACCATGGCGTCGACGGGCAGGTCGAGCAGTTCGCGATCCGGGACGAGCCACAGCCGCGGCCCCACGACGGCTCGCAGCGCCGTCTGGAGCTCGCCCGCCCAACCCTCTCCGGCCACCGCGGCAGCGGCTCGGGAGAGCACGTACCAGGCCAGCACCTCGCTGTTGCCTGCCGGCCCGCCGGGCGCCGCCGCCGCACGCACGGCCCAGGCCGCCAGCTCCGACTCCGCGCTCCCGAGCGGGAGCCGCAGCACCTCCCAGAACGTCGGCCGGACGAGCGGGGTGCGGTGCGCGGCGAGGTCGGTGAGCGCCCAGGGCCCGTCGTCACCGAGTTGCCCGTGCGCGTCGACGCGGGCGGACGTCCAGTCGACGCCGTGGCGCTCCAAGAGCGCCAGCACGCCCATGGCCACCATCGGCTTGGTGGCGCAGTAGAGGCTCCGCACCTTCTCGACCTCGACGGTGGAGAGCTCGCCCTCGCAGATGACCCACCGGCCCTCGACGTCGTTCGCCGCCAACCACAGCGCGGAACCCTCGGACTCAGCACCCATCGTCCGGCTCCGGCTCGACGGCCACGGCCTCGGCCGCGGTCACGGTGACGGCGCGGTGGACGACCAACCGCCCAGGCCCTTCCGGCGCCAGGTACGACGCGCAGACGGTCTCGGTCCCCGGCGGCACGACCCCCAGCCACACCAACAGCTCCCGGCCGTCGGAGCGGATGGTGGCCCGGGCGGTTCCGGCGCCGAGCCCCTGCACGACGACGTCGGGGCGGGTGAGGACCATCACGACGTCCGTTGTGGCGCCGAGGCGGGCCAGCGTCGCCGACACCACGGGCTCGCCCGAGGCCGTGACCGGCACGCAGGCCGGCCGGGCGGACTTCGAGGTCGCGCACACCTCGCCGTCCGCGCCCGTCAGCACGAGGACCCGCGATCCGACATCCACGCGCGGCGCCGGGAGGTCCGCACCGGCAGCACCGCACCCGCAGGCCACCACCAGGGCTCCGGTTCCGGCCATCATCCGGGGGCTCAGCACGCGTCCTCCTTGCAGGTGCTGGCGTTGCCGGCATCGACGCCGAAGCTGAGGACGAGGCCGTGGCCGGCGCCCTGGGGCACCTCGACGACGCCCACCTGGGCCAGCTCCCGCCCGTCGTAGGGCGTGTCACCGGCGTGGCAGTTGCCGTTGTTGTCGAAGATGACGGAGCGGGTGACGGACGCCGGCTGGAAGGCACCCGTCACCCCGATCCGCTCGCAGTGCGTGAAGGCCTGGCTGACGGAACCGCTCACCCCACCCCAGCTCGAACCGACCGACACCGTGCGGGAGGAGCAGTGCTGCGTCCGGCCGGAGCCGGGCTCTTCGCCGACCACCTGGCCGGCGGCCGACGAGCGGAAGCCGATGCGGGCCGTGTCCACGAAGTCGTTGCAGTCGCTCGTCGCCGTCACCTCGGTGACTGCAGCGAGGTCGACCCCCCAGTAGTCGCGGGTGGTGCTGCGATCGTCCAGCTTGCGCCAGGTCGCTCGGAGGACCGTCCGGGCCGTCGTCGGCCCGCAGCTCACACCGCCGTCGTCCGTGTTGAGCGCGGTGAAGAAGCTGGTGGTCGAGGTCCCCCAGGGTCCCCCGAACGACGGCGCGGTGTAGGCGCTGTCGTCCGGTGGTGGGACCAGCACCTCCCCGTGTTCGGTGACGGTCGTCCCGACGGGGACGGCGACGAACTCGAGGTCTTCGACCGGCCCGATCACGAAGACGTCGACGTCGGCGTCCTCGAACCACGCCCGGCGACCGAGCGCGGCGGCCCGGGCCCGGTCGAGCGGGCCGAACGTCGCCGTCGCGGCGCGGTCGAGGCTGGCGACGGCCTGGGCCCGCAGGTCCCGCCACCACCGCAGCCCGAACGTCCCCACGAGCTCCTCGGCACGACGAGCGGCCCGGCGGCGCGGCGACGACGCGGCGCGTTCCTCCGCACGCCGCGGCGCAGGCGGCTCCAGTGGGTGATCACCGGCTGGCGCGTCGTCGGCCCACAGGGCGGTGGTCGCCACGGTGGCGACGAGGGTGGCGATGCCGGTGCGGCCGAACCTCACGCAGCTCTCCCTTCGCTGGCGCCGGCGGCTCGGGCCGCCGATCGCTCCGCAGGCCGCCCGGAGCGGCGAAGGGGAAGTCCGGTGGGCGGCGCACGGTAGCCACGCCCTCCCGCACCGTCAAGAAGTTGACGTCAAACGCGCGTCATTTCCCGACGGAGTGTCGCAGCGTGCCCTCGCGTGTCACCCTCTGACACCTCTGTTCGAGACGTGACACGCGGGCGCGCTCAGCGGGTGGCGAGCCAGGCGACGAAGCAGGCCTGAGCGGCGTGGTAGGCGACCATGACGGCCACCGCGGCCACGCGGCGGTCGAACCGGCGCTCCCGCGTCGGCGTGACGAAGCGCCCCCAACCGAGCATGGCGTCCGAGGCGAAGAACGCCATGGCGGCCGAGATGAGCCACGGCTCGTTCGTGCACCACGCCGTGATCGCCATGGCCGAGATCACCACGAGGTAGGCGGCGACGGGACCGAGCATCGACGGTTGCCCGGCCCGCACCGCCCGAAGCAGCGGCGGCCCGATGATGGCCACGGCCGCCAGCACGACGAGCGAACCGAGGGCCCAGTCGAGCGGCAGTTGGACCATGCCGGCGATGTAGGCGACGTGGGCGAGGAGGAACGACGCCAGGCCGACGATGAACCAGCGCTCGGTCAGGAGCAGCGCCACGTCGCCGGCCAGCGAGAGGACGAGCCCGACGACGAACCAGGCCCGCACGGCCGCCGGGGCACCGTCGGTGGCGAGGGCGGCGACGATGAGGGCGACCATCACGCCCGGCTTCCCCACCCAGCGCAGCCGGGTGTCGTCCCGCCAGACGCCGATCCAGTCGATGACGGCCAGCACCGCGGCCACCACGAACGCGCCGACCACCATCGGCGGCGGACCCTAGTGACCCCGGGCGCGACGGGCGCCGGGGTGGTCGGGATGGCAGCATTGAGGGACTCCTCGGCGGGCGGGTCGGGAACCCTCAACGGTCGGAGGAGGCACGTGGGACAGCGCACGAGGTCGGGTCTGCGATGGTCAGCGGGGCGCGGACGCCGCGCCGCGGCCGGCCTCGTGGGGGCCGCCCTCCTGGTCAGCGGGCTCGGCGCCTGCGGTCCTCCACCTCCCCCGCCCTGGGCGGCAACGACCCGCACCACCCCGGCGGGGTACGTCGCCACCGACGTCGGCTGCGTCGCGTCCCGCGACGCGGGTGCGCTCGAAGCCTTCTTCTCCCGCCGGGTGGGCCCGGTCCTCGGCTGGGACTACCAGCACGTCTACCCCCTCGGGCCGAACCGATGGCTGTGGCTGTTCCAGGACGCGTTCGTCGACCACACGGGCCTGGCGACCCGGCTCGACGGGTCCGGATTCGCCCACAACGCCGCGCTCCTCCAGACCGGGCTCTGCTTCACCCTGCTCCACCGGGGATCGTCGAGCCGCCCGTCGTCCTTCGAGCCCGGTGACGGCGAGACCGCGCTCAACCGGTGGTGGTGGCCGCTCGGTGGCGAGCTCGACGGGAACCGGTTCCGGGTCTTCTGGGTCGAGGTGGTGAAGGACGCCGCGCAGCCCCCTGCCGGGGACGGTCTCCCCTGGCATCCACGCCGGACCTGGCTGGCCACCTACGACGCCACCACCCTGGCCCGCCTGTCCTTCGTACCCGCGCCCGGCCAGCCGTCGGCCGTGGATCGACCGGCCGGGCCGGAGCCGCTGTACGGCTACGCGGTGGCCTCCGACGAGACCCACACCTACCTCTTCGGCAACACCTACCAGCAGAACCTCACCCGCGAGGGCGGCTTCTGGGATGGTCCCCACTCCGCCACCGCGATGTGGCTGGCCCGGGTGCCGCGGGGCCGGCTCGACCAAGCCCCGGACTACTGGGACGGCTCAGGCTGGGTCGACGACCGCGACCGGGCCGAGCCGATCGTCGAGCGCTATTGGACCGAGAACCCGATGCAGCCGCGCTACCTCGACGGGCGATGGGTGGCCGTCACCAAGGAGAACGGATTCTGGGGTGAGCGGCTGGCCGTGGACGTGGCCGCCGATCCGTGGGGCCCGTGGGTCACGGGCCACGAGGCCGCGGTGAAGGGGCGGGGCGCCGACCCTCGGCTGAACACGTACCACGCCCACGCGCTGCCCTGGCTGGGAGCCGGCGGCAACCTCGTCATGGCGGTGTCCCAGAACGCGAGGAACATGCACGCGGACGCGTTCCCGTTCCCCGAGCGCTACCGCCCCATCGTGATGTCGGTGCCGTTCCCGACGCTGGACCAGGCCGCCTCGACGGCCAACGCCAACGCCGAGCAGGCCGGCCCGGTGATCCCCGAACCCCGCGAGAACGACCGCTCGCCCTAGCGCACTACTCCAAGCTCGACATCACGTGCTTGATGCGCGTGTAGTCCTCGAGCGCGTACATCGACAGGTCCTTGCCGTAGCCCGACTTCTTGAACCCACCGTGGGGCATCTCCGCCACGAGCGGGATGTGCGTGTTGATCCACACGCACCCGAAGTCCAGCCGCTTCGCCATGCGCATGGCTCGGCCGTGGTTCTGCGTCCAGACCGACGAGGCCAGGCCGTACTCGACGCCGTTGGCCCAGGCCACCGCCTCGTCCTCGTCGTCGAACTGCTGCACGGTGATGACCGGCCCGAAGATCTCGTTCTGGATCATCTCGTCGTCCTGCAGCAGGTCGGCGACGACGGTCGGCTCGTAGAAGAAGCCGACGTCGCCCTGACGCGAGCCCCCGGCGACGACGCGGGCGTGGTCGGGCGCGCGGTCGACGAAGCCCGACACCCGCTCGAGCTGCGTCGGGTTGTTGACCGGGCCGTAGAGGACGTCAGGATCGTCGGGCGCGCCCGTCCGGGTTCCCTTGGCCTGCTCCGTGAGCGCGTCGACGAAGTCCTGGTACACACCGGGCGCGGCGAGGACGCGGGTGGCGGCCGTGCAGTCCTGGCCAGCGTTGAAGTACCCGGCCACGGCGATGCCCTCGGCCGCCGCCGCCAGGTCGGCGTCGTCGAACACGATGACCGGCGCCTTGCCGCCGAGCTCGAGGTGCACACGCTTGAGCGAGTCGGCGGCGGCCCGCGCCACCTCGGTGCCGGCGCGCACGGAGCCGGTGATCGACACCATGGAGGGCACGTCGTGGGTGACCATCGCCCGCCCGGTGTCCCGGTCCCCGCAGATCACGTTGAACACGCCGGGCGGGAGGAACTCCGCGGCGATCTCGGCCAGGAGGGCGGTCGTGGCCGGTGTCGTGTCGGAGGGCTTCAGCACCACGGTGTTGCCGGCGGCGATGGCCGGGGCGAACTTCCAGACCGCCATCATCATGGGGTAGTTCCACGGCGCCACCTGCGCGATGACGCCGACCGGCTCCCGCCGGATGATCGATGTCATCCCCTTCATGTACTCACCCGCGCTCCGGCCCTCGAGCAGACGGGCCGCGCCGGCGAAGAACCGGATCTGGTCGACCATCGGCGGGATCTCCTCGGACTCCGTCAGCGCGATCGGCTTCCCGGTGTTCTCGCTCTCCAGCGCGATCAGGTCGGCGGCCTTGGCCTCGACGGCGTCGGCGATCCGGTACAGCGCCAGGCTGCGCTCGCTGGGCGTGGAGTCCTTCCACTCCTCGAAGGCCGCCGCGGCCGCGCCCATGGCGGCGTCGATGTCGGCCGCGGCGGACAGCGGCGCGGTGGCGTAGGCCTCACCGGTGGCCGGGTTGACGACGTCCGTCGTCTGCCCGTCGGACGCATCGAGCTGCTCGCCGTTGACGAAGTTCTTGATGACGCGGGTCATGGGGTGTCTCGCCTCCTTGCGTGGACGCCCGAAAGGTAGTCGCGCCCGCTCGGCCCGCGGCCGGGCCCAGCCCGGATCCCGAGTCCGGGTCGTCAGTCCGGATCGCCGTCGGGGTCGACCGACCGCAGGACCTCCCGGAGGAGGTGGGCGAGCTGGTCCTGCTCTGCCGTGTCCAGGCGCGAGACGACGAGCGCTTCGTGCTGGTTGAACCGCGGGTAGAGGCGCCGGATCATCCTCCGCCCCGCCGGGCTCAGCGACACGACGACGAGCCGCCCGTCGTCCGGGTGCCGTTCGCGGGTGACGAGGCCGCGTCCCTCCAGGGTGCTCACGACCCCGCTCAGCGTCGCCTTGGAGACGCCGCACTCGGTAGCCAGGTGGCGGGACTCCTGCTCGCCCCACACCCAGAGCACCCACAGCACGACGAACGCCGTCCACGAGATCCCGTCGTCGCCGAGCACCCGCCGCTCCATGTGGAGACGGACCGCGTTGGCCACCCGGAACACGTTGGACACCGCCGCCATCGCCCGGGGATCGATGGGCAGCCCGCCGAGGTGGGCCTGGACGTCCCGCTCCCTGCGGACGAGGTCCGGCTCACCCGAACCGCCCGACCTTCCGGCGGTGGGACCGCGTCGCACAGCACCGGCGGCCATTGCGACGGACGCTACTCGTTCGGCACCGAACGAACGGCTGGGACCGTGCTGGCAGAATGGCGGGCATGCGTGCGCTGGTGATCGGGAACCGGGACGACGCCGACGTCGGGGTGCTCGGCGAGTGGACGGACCTCCGGGGGTTCACCCGACAGGGCGTCGACCGTGAGGACGGGGGGCTGCCGTCGCTGGACGGCGTGGACATCCTCATCAGCATGGGCTCGGTGTGGCGGGTCAACGATCCCGCGCTCGCACCGGTGCTGCAGCCCGAGCAAGTGCTGCTGCGGGAGGCGGTGGCGGCCGACGTGCCGGTCCTCGCCATCTGCTTCGGTATGCAACAACTGACCGTCGCCTTCGGAGGCGAGGTGTTCGGCACGGCGAAGCCCGAGATCGGCTTCCGGGTCCTACCCGCAGCCGATCCGGCGATCCCCACCGGCCCCTGGCTGCAGTACCACTACGACGCCTGCCACCTGCCGCCCGGCGCCACCGAGCTGGCCCGCAACGACCATGGCCTCCAGGCCTACCGGCTGGGTTCGGCGCTCGCCGTGCAGTTCCACCCCGAGGTGGACCGGTCCGTGCTCTCGCGGTGGACAGACGAGAGCGCCGACGAGCTGCAGGCCTTGGGCTTCTCGCGGACCCTGCTGCTCGACGAGGCGGACGACCACGCCGACGCCAGCCGCGAGGCCGCGCTGACCCTGTTCGACCGCTTCTGGTCCGACCGCCCTGCCGTTCAGACGGGCGCCCGCGACCCGAGGTAGGCGGCCCGCACGGCGGGATCGGCCTGGATCTCCGCCGCCGTGCCCGTGGCGATCACCGCGCCCTGGTCGAGGCACACGATCTGCTGGCAGATCCCGACGATGAACCCGAGGTCGTGGTCGATGACGACGATCCCGGCCCCGACCGCGGCCGCCGTGGCCCGCACCTGCTCGATCATCGCCTGCGACTCGCTCTCCGACATGCCCGACGTGGGCTCGTCGAGGAGCAGGAACACGGGCCCGACGGCCGCGGCGCGGGCCAGCTCCAACCGCCGCGAGTTGCCGTAGTCGAGCTCCCGGGCCCGGCGATCGCGCTGGTCCCATAAGCGGGCGAGGACCAGGAGCTCCTCGACGCTCGGGCGCGGACGATCGGCCCGGTAGCGGGCGCCGACCTCGGCGGCCACGGCGATGTTGTCCCGCACCGTCAATGACGAGAACAGGCGCAGGTTCTGGAACGTCCGCACGAGACCCCGCCGGGCCAGCTGGTGCGACGGAAGCCCCGTGACCGGAGCGCCATCGAGCGTCACCGCTCCGTCGGCCGGCTCGACGAGACCGGTGACGACGTTGAGCAGCGTCGTCTTGCCGGCGCCGTTCGGGCCGATCAGGCCGAGGACCGTGTCGTTGGTCGCCGCCACCGACGCGTCGCGTAGCGCTGTGAACCCACCGAACCTCACCGTCACGTCCTCGGCCCGCAGGGAGGCCGGCGCAGGAGTCGGCGCGGGAGTCGGCGCCGGCGGCACGTGCTCGCGACGGCGCCGCCAGCGATCGAACCACCAGCGATCGAGCTCCCAGTCGTCGAGCAGGCCTGATGGCCGCAGGATCATGAAGCCGAGCATCGCCCCGCCGAGGAAGATCTCGGACAGGCCGTCCCGCAGCAGCCAGTCGAGGCCGGCGATGTTCACGTCGGGGCCGGCCAGGTAACGGGTGATCTCGTTGCCCGCGGTGATCACGACGACGCCGAGGAGCGCGCCGGTCACGCCCTTGCGCCCGCCGACGATCAGCATCGTGAGGGTCAGCAGCGTGTAGTCGAGGAAGAAGAACTTGGGCGTGACGGTCCCCAGCTCGTACACCCGCAGCGAGGAGCCGGCGGCGACGATGACGACCGACAGGACGAGCGCGGCCATCTGGGGGACGGCCGGGTTGATGCCCATGGCCCGGGCGGCCAGGTCGTCCTCGCGGCTGGCCCGGGCCGAGCGGCCGACGCGGGACTCCGAGAACACGCGGCCGGCGACGATGGCGGCGAAGAGCACGAGGTACACGGGCCAGAGCGAGTCCAGGGTCTCGCCGACCGAGAAGGACAGCCCGGCCCGGTCGCCGCCCGTCAGCTCGGTCCAGTTGACGGCCACCTCGTGGACCACGAACAGCAGGGCCAGGGTGATGACCGTGGCCGCCACCGCGCCGGACTGCGCCCCTGACCGGACGAGCCCGAGCCCGACGATCACCGCGACGACGATGCAGATGGCGATGGCGATGGCCACGGCTACGACCGGGCCGGTGCCGGCATCGGTCAGGCCGAACGGCGCGTCGGGGATGATCGTGGCCTTGCGTTCGGGGGAGATGGCGAAGAGCGCGAAGACGTAGGCCGCGACCCCGCCGAAGCCCACGTGGCCGAAGGACAGCACGCCCGTGTTGCCCATGTAGATCTGGATGCCGACCACGACGATGGCGTTGATGAGCAGCTGCGTGACGAGGCTGTCCCGGGAGGATCCGCCACCGGCGGCATAGAGGGAGCACCCGGCGACGAGCGCGACGAACAGCGCGGTCGAGCCGCCGATCGGGGCCAGGTACCGGCGGACGGCGGTGAGCTCGCCCGGCTCGCTCACACCCGCTCCGCGTGGCGGACCGACACGATCCCGCCCGGCCGGAAGATGAAGAGCAGCGCGATCAGGAGGAACACGACGCCGTTGGTCAGCCCCGCCAGCTCGTCCGGGAGCCGGGCGATGAGGAAGACCTCGAGGAGCCCCAGCGCGAAGCCACCGATCACGGCGCCACCCAGGCTGCCGAGGCCGCCGATGAGCGCGGCGAGGATGCCCTTCAGCATCGGGGTCTCGCCGAAGTTCGGTGACGTGCGGCCGCTCCGCATCAGGATGAACACGCTGGCGATGCCGGCCAGGAGGCCGGCGAGCGCGAAGGCGCCCTGGATCACCCGGTCGCTGCGCACGCCCATCAACCGGGCGGCGGCGAAGTCCTCGGCCGCGGCCCGCAGGGAGATCCCGAACATCGTGCGCCGCACCAGGAAGGCGGTGGCGGCCAGCGTGACGACCGTGACGCCGAGCGTCGCCAGGTCGAACACCTCGAGCCGCACGGAGCCGATCGTGACCGTGTTCGTGATCCAGCCCGGCCGGTCGAAGGTGCGGACGTTGGGCGACACGAACATCACGAACAGGGCGGTGATGACGAAGTGCACGCCGAAGGACGTCAGCAGCATCGTCGTGTCCGACGCGCCGCGCACCCGGCGGAAGGCGACGAACTCGATCGCCACCGACGTCAGCGTGGCCGAGAGGACGATGAGGGGGATGACGGCCCACCAGCTCCAGCCGGCGGTCAACAAGGCGTAGGTGACGTACCCGCTGACCGTGATGAGATCGCCCTGGGCGAAGTTCACGAGGTGCATGACGCCGAAGATGAGGGCGATGCCGAGGCCGATGAGCGCGTACTCGGAGCCACGGCCCAGCCCGTCGACCAGTTGCTGCAGGATCTCCGTCACGCCGTGTCACCCACGTACGACTCGAAGAGGTCGGCGCGGGCCAGCAGGTCGGCGCCCCGGCCGCTCATGGCGACGCCGCCGGTCCGCATGACGTAGGCACGGTCGGCGACCTCGAGCAGCCGGGTGGCGTTCTGCTCGACGATCAGCAACGTCACGCCGGAGGCCCGCAGGGACACGACGAGCTCGAAGATGCGATCGACGAGCGTCGGCGCCAGGCCGAGGGTCGGTTCGTCCATGAGCAGGAGGCGGGGCGCGCTCATCAGGGCCCGGGCGATGGCCAACTGCTGGGCCTCGCCCCCGGAGAGGAACCCGGCGGCCGTGCCCCACTTGTCACGCAGCACGGGGAACCGGGCCGTCATCTCCTCCAGCCGCTCCTCCCGCTCACGGCGGCTGGCGGTCACGCCGCCGACCTTGAGGTTCTCGGCCACGGTCAGGTCGATGAAGATCCGGCGGCGCTCGGGCACGAGGGCCAGGCCGGCCCGGAGCAGGCGGTCCGGGCCGAGGCCGGTCACGTCCCGATCGGCGAAGCGCACCCTCCCGCTGGAGGGCGTCACGAGGCCGGCGATGCCGTTGAGCGTCGTCGTCTTCCCGGCGCCGTTGGCCCCGATGAGGCCGACGATCTCCCCTTCCTCGACGGTCAGATCGACGTCGCGGATGGCCCTGATCGAGCCGTAGCGGCACGAGAGGCCCTCGACCGCGAGGAGCGCCATGGGGCGTGGTCAGCCGATCGTGGCGGCGAGCGTGGGCTGACCGTCGACCATCTCGGTGATGAACACCGGCTTGGTCGGGACGGCGTTGCCTCCGTAGGTCAGGCGCCCGGTGATGCCGTCGACGTCGACATCGGCGATCGCCGCGCCGAGCTCGGCTCCATCGGCCGTCCCCGCCTGCTGGTAGGCGGCGATCAACACGAGGATGGCGTCGGCGGCCAGGCTGCCGAAGGAGGGGTTCTCCAGCGGCGCGCCGGTGGCGGCGGCGAAGCTCTCGTCGAGCGCGGCGACCCGGTTCCCCTCCTCGGAGAAGGCGTGCGTCGTGGCGAAGAACCCGTCGGTCCCCTCGGTCACGTACCCGCCGGTCGCCTCGAACGCGTCGGCCATCAGCATCGTCGTGTCGACGCCGGCCGAGTCGAGCTGCGCCGCCAGCTGCACCGCCTGGGAGGCCAGCATGGCGCTGTAGACGACCGCCGGCTGCTCGCCGAGGTTGGCGATCTCGTTGACCTGGGTGGAGAAGTCGGTGTCGTCCAGCGGGACGTAGTTGTAGTCACCGAGGATCGTGCCGCCCCCGGCCTCGAAGACCTCGGTGAAGACCTCCGGGTTGTAGCCGAAGTACGGGCCAGGCGAGGAGAACGTGACTGCCGTCTGCCAACCCTGGTCCAGGGCGAACTCGGCCGCCGCGGTCGCCTGGGCGGTGTCGTCGAAGGCCGTGAGGTACGAGAGGGCGCTGACGTCGCCGAGGGTCGGCTCGGTCGAGGCGACGAAGAGGACGGGCACGTTGCCCTGCGTGACCTGCAGCAGCGGCTGGCCGAAGTCGGCGAACGGCGGCCCGAGGATGGCCGACACGCCGGCGTCGAGCAGATCCTGCGCGGCGCGGGCGGTGACCTCCGGGTCGCCTTCGATGTTCTGGATGGTCAGCTCGAGCGGGGTGCCGTCGACGCCGCCCACGCAGTTGATGAGGTTGACGAAGTGCTCCGCCGCCGCGCTGGCCGGGGCGTCCGCGAACCCGCCCAGGTCGGAGAGGTCGGCGGCGTACCCGATCTTCAGTGGCTCACCGGTGGGCTGCGGCGCGCAGTTGTCGAGGTCGGCGGCCAGCACGGCGTCGACGTCGAACGCGCCCGCGGGCGCCGGCTCGCTCGGGGCCGCCGAGTCCCCGGGGGCCTCTGTGCCTGGACTGGTGTCCGGGCTGGTGGCTGCCACCGACGTGTCGGGCGCGGCCGTCGTCCCCTCCCCCGAGTCCGAGTCGCTCCCGCATCCGGCCGCGGCGACGAGCACCGCAGCCAGAACGATCGAGATGTGTGTGCGCTTCATCAGCCACGCTCCCCCATGGTCAGGTGTTGGTGCTCAGAACAGACGCGCATACTCGCGGATCTCCCAGTCGGTCACGGCGGCGTTGAAGCGCGCGACCTCGGTCCGCTTCACGCCGAGGAAGAGGTTCACCAGATCGGCGCCGAGCGCCTCGGTGAGGACGGTGTCGGCCTCGATGGCATCGAGGCCCTCCGCCAGGGAGTGCGGCGCGTGGCGATCGGTGTTGGGTTCGGCGTCCGCGTCGCCCACCTGGGGTTCAGGGAGCGGCAGCTCCTCCTCGACGCCGTGCAGCATCGCGGCCAGCATCGCCGCAGTGACCAGGTGGGGGCTGGACGCGCCGTCGGGGTTGCGGCACTCGACCCGGGTGGCCTGACCGCGCTCGCCCGGCACCCGGTAGGTGCTGAAGCGGTTGTCGAGCCCCCAGTTCGCCCAGTAGCCGGCGATGAGGCCGGGGACCAGCCGCTTGTAGGAGTTGATCGTCGGAGCGCCGATGCCGGAGAGCGCCTCGTGGTGGGCGATGAGGCCCGCGAGCGCGTGGCGGCCGAGCGGGGACAGCCCGTACTCGTCGTCCGCCGCGGCGAAGGCGTTGGAGCCCGGTGCGTCCTGCAGGCTGAGGTTCACGTGCAGGCCGCTGCCCACCCATTGCGGGAAGGGTCGGGGCATGAAGGTGGCGCCGAGCCCGGCTCGCTGGGCCAGCTCCCGGGCGAGCTCCTTGAAGAGGAAGGCGTCGTCCGCGGCGGTGAGCGCGTCGCGGTAGTGGAGCGCCACCTCCATCTGCCCCGGATGGAACTCGCCGTTGACCCCCTCGACCGGGATGCCGCACCGGCGGCAGGTCTCGAAGATCTCCCGGCCCAGACCGCTCGGATCGAATGACGGGCCGGTGCCGTAGACCCGGTGCCACGGCACGGGAAGGGGTTCGAGACCCTCTGACGGATCCTTGGCCAGGAGGTAGAGCTCCATCTCGAACCCGGCCATGGGGGTGAGGCCCCGCTCGGTCCAGCGCTGGCACGTCAGTCGCAGGGCGCGCCGTACGTCGATGGGGAGCTCACGGCCGTCGGTGTGGTACAGGTCGGCGAAGACGACGTCCGTGCCGGGCTCCCAACCGGGACGTCGCGTCGCCAGATCGGCCCGCGCCTCCATGTCCGGGAAGCCGACGTCGGCGCCGTAGCCGGGCGCCGGCGGCATGTCCCCGTCGATGGCCTGGGTGAGCACCGTGACCGCGTAGTGCGTGGGGTGGTCGAGGTCGTCAGCGGCGACGTACTTCCCGTGTGACAGCCCGTGGACGTCGCTGTAGAAGACCCGAGCGATGTCAGCCGCTTCCGGCACCCCGCTGTCCCCCCTTCAGATCGTTCGGTACCTTACGACAACCCCTGGTGCCGGTCGACCCGGTCCACCAGCCGGCCGCGATCCACGACGACGTCCCCGTCGAGCGCGATCGTGCACCCGCGCATGGGGAGGTCGAAGTGGCCGGCGCTGAAGCGGCCCGCCACCTCGTTGGCGCCCGTGGAGTAGAGGAACCCACCGGCGAAGGCCCGGGCTTCGGTCCCGTTCACCGCGCCCTTGTCGTACAACTCGAGGTAGTCCCACCGGGCCTGCTCGTTCAGTCCCCAGCCCACGTGGGAGCAGGCGTAGGCCGACCGACCGCCCTCCGCCTCGGCGAAGGCGCCCAGATACGAGCGGAAGAGGTCAGCGTCGACCCCGTCACCGCCGACATCGACGACGTGGTCCTCCTCGATGCGCAGCGTGACCGGCTGCTCGATGTAGCGCTTGAAGGTCAAGTTCAGGTCGCCGGGCGCCAGCACGACCCGGCCGTGGACGGTGCCCGACGCGGGGAAGGCCAGCACCAGCCCACCCGGCCAATGGGCGATGGAGGCCGGCCCGTCGGTCACACCGGTCGAGCCCGCCGTGACGGCTCCGGCCAGGTCGACGGTCAGGTCCGTTCCGGCCTGCGATGTCACCCGCATCAGCGCGGCGTCGTCGAGGGCGGCGTGTGCACGCCCGACGCGGTCCGCCAGCGCGGGGTCGAACCGGAAGCGCTCGAAGTTCTCCGGGTGCTCGTTGGAGATCATCAGGACGCGGGCGCCACCGTCGAGGATGGCGCCCAGCTCCGGCGCGTGGAGCAGGCCCTCGACCGTGCAGTCCAGCACCAACCCGGCCGACGACAGCGCGGCCAGGACGCTCGGGTTGCCCTGCAGCGCCCTCGACGCCCCCGTCGAGCGGATGGCGACCGGCTGGTCGTTGACCGGCGTCGGGACGACGAGGTCGAACACCTGCCCCTCGAGGAGCTGGGCGGCCAGGCGCGCGGTCTCCACCAGCTCCGGGCGGCTGGAGGATTCGGAGAGCACGGCCACGACCTCACCCGGGACGAGGCCGCAACGCTCGAACTGCTCGGCGAAGATCCGGATCCAGCGCCACTCGGCCATCAGGGCCCATCCTGCTCCACGGCGGCGAGGTGCTCCATCAGCAGCGCGTTCACCTCCTCCGGCATCTCGGCCGGCAGCAGGTGCCCGGCCCCCGGCACCAGCACGAACCGGGCGCGCGGGATGGCGCCGGCCAGCGCCCGGCCGTACCCGGGCGGTGTCTCGGCGTCGAGCTCACCGGTGACGACGAGGGTCGGCACCGTGACCTCGGCCAGTCGGGCGCGGGTGTCGTGCGTGGGCAGGCAGGCGATGGCCTGGCGCAGCCCCTCCGTAGGGATCCGGGCCATGGCCGCCACCTGCTCGGCGCGGGCGGGCGCCGTGAGGCCAGGGCCAGCGATGGCGTCGATGACCTCAGGAGCGATGTCGGCCGGGGTGCGGCCGGCATCGAGCGGAGCGAGCCGGCCGGCCCGCCAGGCGCTGGCCGAGGTCCCGTCCAGACCGAAGGCAGGACTGGTGGCCAGCAGCGCCAGGCTGCGCACCCGGCCCGGGTGCCGCAGAGCGGTGTGCTGGGCGATCATGCCGCCGAAGGACAGCCCGACCAGGTGGGCGGCCTCGGTGCCGGCGGTGTCCAGCAGCCGGGCCACGGCATCGGCCAGCCCGTCGAAGTCGAGCGGTCCGGCCAGCGGAGCCGAGGCGCCGTAGCCGGGCAGATCCCAGGCCACGACCCGCCAGGACGCCGCCAGGGCGGTGAGCTGCGGCTCCCAGGCCGTGCGGCTCCCCCCGAGGCCGTGCAGCAGCACGACCACCGGCCCCTCCCCGGCCTCCCGCCAGGCGATGGGGCCATCCACGTCGCGTGGTGCGTGCGGCACGGGGCGACCTTGGCAGCGCACCGGTTCGTTTGTCAACGGTGTTGACTTATGCCGTCGGCACCATCCACACTCGGCGCCATGGCGCCGACCCGGGACGAGCTCGTGAGGATGGTGGCGGAGCTCGGGCCGACCATGGAGGAGCGGGCGTTCACCTACGACCGCGAGGCGTCGTTCCCGTTCGAGAACTTCCGGGACTTCCACGATCGCGGCCTGCTCGCCCTCTGCGTCCCGACCGCGTACGGCGGCCTCGGAGCCGGCTTCGCCGACTACGTGCGGGTGTCGGAGGAGATCGGTCGCCACTGCGGGGCGACGGCGCTGACCTTCAACATGCACGTCGCCACCACGCTCTGGACCGCTCCCGTGGCCGACCTCCTGACCATGACCGACGAGCAGCGGGAGCGCCACGAGCGGATCCGCGCCGAGCTCTTCCGGGGGATCGTCGAGGACGGGAAGATCCACAGCCAACCGTTCTCCGAGGGCATCAGCCCCGGCGCCACGAGCGGCATCGCCACCCGGGCGATGCCGGTCGACGGCGGGTTCCTCGTCACGGGACGCAAGATCTTCGCGTCGCTCTCGGGCGCTGCCGACTTCTACAACGTCACCGCGCAGGTCGAGGGCGAGGACGTCATCCGCTTCCTCGGGGTGCCCGCCACGGGCGATGGGGTGCGCATCGAGGGGACGTGGGATCCGCTCGGTATGCGGGGCACGGTCTCGCGCACCCTCGTCATGGACGGGGCCTTCGTCCCCGCCGAGCACGAGTGGCTGCCCCCCGGCCTCTACGACCAGGCCGCGGAGCGGTACCCGTTCCTGTTCATGTCGCTGGCGCCGACCTACCTGGGGGTGACGAGGGGGATCTGCGACTTCACGCGGTCGTACCTGCGGGGCGAGCTGCCGGGCATGACGACCAGCGCGCGGCGTGACGTGCCCCAGAAGCAGGACGGCTGGGCCCGAATGCAGGTGGCGTACGAGCGCAGCCGGGCGCTCCTCTTCGCGGCCGCCGACGATGCCACGGTCGACCCGTCGGAGGAGCAGCTCGCCCAGGCGTGGGCGGCCACCTTCAACACCATGGAGACCGCGCCCGAGGTGGCGGCCATCGGCGTGCGGGTGTGCGGAGGGCAGGCGATGCTGCGGCACCTCGCCCTCGAGCGCATGTACCGGGATGCCCGGCTCGGTTCGCTGATGCTGCCCTGGAGCGCCGAGGTCTGCCTGGAGCGCCTGGGGCGGGCCAGGCTGTACTGATGGCTGACTGATGGCCCACTCCTGATGGCCCGGCCGCCGCGACTCAGCCGCGACGAGATCGTCGTCGCCGCCGTGCGGCTGGTCGAGCAGGGCGGGCCCGACGCACTCACCATGAAGGCCCTCGGTGCCGCACTCGGCGCCGACCCGTCCGCCGTCTACCGGCACGTCCGGGACAAGGACGAGCTGCTGCGGGCCGTGGGCGACCACCTGCTGGACGGCGTCGTCGAGGGCCTGCCCGGCCGCCGGTCGTGGGAGACCACCGTGCGGACCCTCTGCGTCCGCCTGCGCGCCGCGCTGCTGGCCAGGCCCCACCTGGCCGACCTCGCCCGCTCGGCGCCGACCCGCCAGCGCCACGAGACACGGCTGACCGAGGTGCTGCTCGGCGCGCTCCGCACGGGAGGCTTCCCGCCCGCGCACGCGGCGGCGGCGTACCACGCGCTCATCGAGCTGACGGTGGGCTCGGCCACCATCGACGGCGCCACGGCCGCCCTCGATCCGGCCGGCCGGCGGGCCACCTACGCGGCCTGGCGGCGCGACTACCGGGCGCTGCCTGTCGACGAGTTCCCGCACTGCCGGGCCGCGGCCGCCGACCTGTACCGGGGCGATGCCGACACACGCTTCGGGTTCGCCCTCGAGGCGCTGCTGCGCGGGCTCGTGGCTACGGTGCCGGGCTGATGACGACGCTGATGACGACACTGCCGGCCTTCCTCCATCCCTTCGCCCGCCCGACCCGTGCTGGCGATCAATACGTCTCGATCACCGGTGGAGCGGGAGCCGAGGTGTGGGACCGCGACGGTCAGCGCTACATCGACGGCATGGCCAGCCTCTGGTACTGCAACGTCGGGTACGGCCGGGTGGAGATCGCCGACGCCGTCCGCGACCAGATGGTGAACGTGGCCGCGTTCTCCTGCTTCGAGCCCTTCACCAACGAGCCCGCCGACGAGCTGGCCGAGCTGGTCGCCGGCCTGGCGCCCGCCGAAGGGACCAGGGTGTTCTTCACCAGCAGCGGCTCGGAAGCGGTCGACTCGGCCATCAAGCTGGCCCGCATCGCCCACGTCAGGGCCGGCCGGCCCGAGCGCACCGTGATCCTCAGCCGGGCCCGGGCGTACCACGGCGTCACCTACGGCGGGATGACCGCGCAGGGCCTGCCCCTGAACCGCGAGGGCTTCGGCCCCTACGTCGAGGGCATGGTCAACCTGCCCGCCGACGACATCGAGGCCTGGGCGGGCTACCTGGCCGAGCACGGTCACGAGGTGGCGGCCATCCTCACCGAGCCGGTGCAGGGCGCGGGTGGGGTGTACCCGCCCCCGGAGGGCTTCCTGGCCGGGCTGCGCCGGCTGGCCGACCAGCACGGCTGCTACCTCATCTTCGACGAGGTCATCTGCGGCTTCGGCCGGCTCGGTCGGTGGTGGGCGGCCGATCACTACGGCGTCACGCCCGACCTGGCCACGTTCGCCAAGGCGGTGACGTCCGGCTACGTGCCCCTCGGCGGTGTGCTGGTGGGTCCGGCGGTGCGGGAGCCGCTGGAGGCCGACGACAGCTGGCTGCTGCGGCACGGCCACACGTACTCGGGGCACCCGACGGCCTGCGCGGCCGGCCTGGCCAACCTGAAGATCCTCCGCGAGGAGGGGCTCGTGGAGCGGGCGCCGGCCATCGGCGAGCGGCTGTTCGGCGGGTTCCGGGCCATCGCCGCGGACGGCCGGCTGGCCGAGGTGCGCGCCGCGGGAGCCGTGGGCGCCATCAAGCTCACGGGCGAGCACGACGCCTTCGCGGTGCGGGACGCGCTCATGGCGGCGGGCGTCATCACCCGGGCCGTCAACAACGAGACGCTCACCTGGTGCCCCCCGCTCGTCATCACCGACGACCAGATCGACCAGGTCGTCGACGCCGTCAACACCTCGCTCGACTGACGGCCGGACGGCCGCTCAGCCAGGCGCGGGCCCGCCGCCGTCGCCGGCCACCCAGCCCTCGCGCACCGCCTCGGCGATGCGATCGTGGGCCTCGGCCCACAGCGCCTGCGACCCGTCGGCGATCACGGCGTTGCGGCGCACGATCTGCTCGTAGGTGATCCCGTGGCGGACCCACGGCGCATCCGTGCCGGCGGCGTGGTTGAGCAGCACGGGCTGCAGGCGGTCGAGGGCGTTGGCGAAGCGGGCGTCGGCGGTGTCGCCGGCCTCGTGCTCCTCCCACAGCGCCCGCAGCTGCCCGCCCTGCCCATCCGGGAGCAGGCCGAAGAGGCGGTCGGCGGCGGCCTGCTCGCGCGCGGCCTTCGTCTCGTAGCCGGTCTCGTCGTAGGCGAAGGTGTCACCGGCGTCGATCTCGACGAGGTCGTGCACAAGGACCATCGCCACCACCCGGGCCAGATCCACGGGCTCGTCCGCGTGCTCGGCCAGGACCAGCGCGAAGAGGCCGAGGTGCCAGGAGTGCTCGGCCGTGTTCTCGCGGCGGCTGCCGCCGATGATCGCCGTCTGCCGCTCGACCTGCTTGAGCCGGTCCGCCTCCAAGAGGAAGGCCAGCTGCCGGGCGAGCCTGCCCGCGTCCGCGCCGCGCGCCGCTGTCGCTGGCGCCGGGCTCGTGCTGGCTGGCCATCAGGCGCCGACCAGCGTCGCCAGGGCCCACAGCGCCGCCACCAGGCCGATGGCCGCCATCACCAGGCTGCGGGCCACCGGGGCCCGCCGCAGGTCGCCCGCTTCGGTCTGGGCCGGCGGGCGCACGATGGCCAGCAGGTTGCCCACGGCGAGGGCTCCGCCGAGCGCCAGCACCAGCCAGGCCAGCAGGTTCTCACCCAGGAACATGCGAGAGGACCTCCGTGTCCGCAACCGTCGGCTGCCGCAGCACGATGATGCCGCCGGCGACGATCAGGGCGCCGCCGACGAGCGTGAGACCGCCCGGGTCCTCGCCGAGGAAGAGCCAGGCGAGGAGCAGCGCCGACACCGGTTCCAGGTAGAGCAGGACGCTGGCCGTCGAAGCTGGGAGGCGGTCCAGCACCACCAGGTACAGCGGGCCGAGCAGGGCGGTCATGCCCAGGCCGAGCACGAGCAACCACGACCACGACGCCTGCGGCTCCCCCCACTCGGCGAGGAGCGCCCAGGGCGCCAGGACGAGCCCGGCGATGCCGATGGTGGAGAAGCCGAGCCACATCCCACCCACGTCGGCGACCACCGCCTTGCTGGCCAGCGTCCACGCCGCGAACAGCACGCCGGCGATGACAGCCAGCACGACGCCCGTGCCGGTCCCCGGCTGCGGGCGGGCCAGGAGGACGAGGCCGACCGCGGCGAGCGCGAGCGCGACCTTCGTGGTCGGGGGCACGACTTCGCCCAGCACCCGCGGGGCGAGGACGGCCACGAGGACGGGCGAGAGGTAGGTGAGCAACATGACCGTGCCCAGCGGCGCCCGTTGCTGTGCGGAGACGAGGCACAGCCAGTGCAGCGCCAGCAGCACGCCGCACAGCCCGGTCAGCACCCGCCGGCGCGGTCGTGGCGGCCGCGTGCCCGTCCGCCAGCAGTAGAGCGCCAACCCCAGGCCGATGGCCGTCGCCCCCAGCCAGCAACGTGACGCCACGATCACGACCGCGGGCAGGTCGACCTCGCGCACGATCAGGCCGACGAACCCCCAGGTGGTGGCGATGGCCGCCAGTGCGGCCGCGGCGGTGCTGGAGCTCGACCGGTGCCGCACCCCGGCGAGCCTACGAGGTGGCCCAGAGGGCGACCCCGGCGCGATGCTGGTCACATGGGGTTCCACCACGTCGCGCTGGCCACGCGGGACACGGCCGCCACCCACGCCTTCTACACCGAGGTGATGGGCTTCCGGCTGGCGAAGGTCGTCGCCTCACCGACGCCGAACGACACCGGCTGGTCGAAGCACTTCTTCTACGACACCGGCTCCAAGGGGATGATCGCCTTCTGGGAGATCCACGATCCCGAGATCGGTGACGACTACCCGACGGACCTCAACAGGTCCATCGGCCTGCCCTGGTGGGTCAACCACCTGGCCTTCGACGCCCCGACCCGCGAGGACCTCGTCCGGCATCGGGAGCGGTGGCGGGAGCACGGGCACACCGTGCTCGAGGTGGACCACGAGTGGTGCGTGTCCATCTACATCCGCGACCCGAACGGGATCATGGTGGAGTTCTGCCACAGCACGCGCGACTTCCGGCCCGACGAGGTGGAGGAGGCGCAGCAGCTGCTCGCCGACCCCGCCCCGCCCTTCGAGCGCAACGCCAAGGTCACGATCCACGAGCCCCTGAGCGTCGCGCCGGCCTGAGCCGGCTCGGTCTGGGCCGGGCTGCGCCGGCGTCAGATGCTGCGGGCGGCGTTGTCGAACCGGGTGTACGGCCCGAGGAACACCAGCCGGCGGGTGCCGATGGGCCCGTTGCGGTGCTTGGCCACGATGACCTCGGCCGCTCCGCGATCGGGCGAGTCCGGGTTGTAGACCTCGTCGCGGTAGATGAACATCACGACGTCGGCGTCCTGCTCGATGGAGCCGGACTCGCGCAGGTCCGAGAGCATCGGCCGCTTGTCGGCCCGGGTCTCCAGGTTCCGCGAGAGCTGGGAGAGGGCGAGGATGGGCACCCGCAGCTCGCGGGCGAGGATCTTGAGGCCGCGGCTCAGCTCGCTGACCTCCACCTGACGGTTCTCGGCCCCCAAGCGGCCGGACATGAGCTGCAGGTAGTCGACGACGATGAGGCCCAGCCCGCCGTGGCGGGCCTTCATCCGCCGGGCCTTGGCCCGGATCTCCATGACGGTGACGTTGGGGTTGTCGTCGAGGTAGAGCGGGGCGTCGAGCCGGCCGATGGCCCGGCCGATCTTCGACCAGTCGTTCTCCGTGAGGTCACCGGTGCGGA
This sequence comes from uncultured Acidimicrobiales bacterium, assembly GCA_963769115.1. GTDB lineage: Bacteria > Actinomycetota > Acidimicrobiia > Acidimicrobiales > Ilumatobacteraceae > DASTFY01. The sequence goes on along the minus strand of CAVYKN010000020.1, from coordinate 181,028 downwards.
GCTTCTTGGAGTCGACCCGGGCCTCGGCCGACAGGATGCGGCCGGTCAGCTCCTTGTGGCCCATCTCGAGCGAGAAGAACAGCACCGGCAGCCCGCCGTTGATGGCCACGTGGGTGGCGGCCCCGAGGGCGAACGCGGTCTTGCCCATCGAGGGCCGGGCACCGACGATGTTCAGCGTGTCCGGCTGCAGCCCGGACAGCAGCTCGTCGAGGTCGTGGTAGCCGGTGGCCACCCCGGTGAGCGCGCTGCCCCGCTCGTAGGCCGCCTGCAGGTCGTCGAACGCCTCACCGAGCAGGTCCGAGAGCGGCCGGGTGCTGTCGACCACCTGGTGGTCGGCCAGCTGGAAGACCCTGTTCTCGGCCTCGTCGAGCGCCTTGGTGACGTCGTCGGGCTCGTCGTAGGCGATCTCCGCGATCTCGCCCGCCACCCCGATGAGGCGGCGGAGCAGCGCGGTGTCGCGCACGATGCGGCCGTACCGCCCGGCGTTGGAGATGGCGGGCGTGGCCGCCTGGAGGTCGAGGAGGAGGCCGGGACCGCCGATGTCCTCCAGCACCCCGGCGCGGCGGAGCTCGTCGGCGACGGTGACCGCGTCGGCCGGCTCTCCGGCCGAGATCAGCGTGCGGACGGCGTCGTAGATGAACTGGTGCGCCGGCTTGTAGAAGTCCTCCGGGCCGAGGCCCATCTCCGCGACCGCGGCGATGGCGTCAGGGGACAGCAGCAGCGCCCCGAGGAGGGAGCTCTCCGCTTCGACGTTGTGCGGCGGGACACGGCCGGCACCGCCACGCAGCCGTCGTTCCGTTCGCTCAACCATGCGGGCTCACCTTCGCCGATGTCGGCTGTGGGGTACTAGAGGAAGAAGGCTGTGAGATACCTCGGGACAAGTTGGGGACTTGCATGTGGATAGTGGCGTGGCGTGCCGCCGCAGCCGCGGATCCCCGTGCGAGCGGCCCTGTTCCTCGGGCGCGCCGCGCCGGAGATCCGTCGCTCCAACGCTTCAGTTGCGGTCGCCGTCAGGCGCTGACGACGTCGACCGTGATCGGGAACTGCACGTCGCTGTGCAGCTTCACGGGCACCTGATGGCTGCCCAGCGCCTTGATGGGCTCGGAGAGCTGGAGCTGGCGGCGGTCGAGATCGACCCCCACCTGGCTCGAGACGGCGTCCACGACATCGGCCGAGGTGACCGAGCCGTAGAGCTTCCCCTCTGCACCGGCCTTGGCCGAGATGGTGATGGTCCGGGCGACGAGCGTCCTGGCCACCTCCTCCGCGGCCGACCGGTCGGCGGCGTCGCGCAGGTCCCTGGACCGGCGCATGGCGGCCGCCTGGTTCACCGCGCCGTCGCTGGCCGTGATGGCCAGGCCGCGGGGCAGCAGGAAGTTGCGGGCGTAGCCGTTCGACACCTCGCAGATGTCGCCCCGCTTGCCGACGCCGTCGACGTCGGCGCGCAGGATGACCTTCGCCACGCTCACGCCTCGACCTCCTCGACGACGGTCTCCTCGATCTCGGCTTCCACCTCGACCGTGCCGTCGGCGAGCACCTCTTCGACGACGGTCTCCTCGACCACCACCTCATCGGTGGTGCCCTCGGCAGGAGCGGCGGGTGCCGCAGACGTCGCCTCGAAGCCCTGCTCGCCTCTGCCACCGCGAGGACCGCGCTGGGTCGCCACCCGCTTGGTGTACGGCAGCAACGCCATCTCACGGGCGTTCTTGATGGCCGTCGCCACCTCGCGCTGCTGCTGCACGTCGTTGCCGCTCACGCGCCGGGCCCGGATCTTCGACCGGTCGGACACGAAGCGCTGCAGCAGGTTGACGTCCTTGTAGTCGACGTAGGTCACCCGCTCCTGGAACAGGATGCTTGTCTTCTTCTTGGGCTTCTTGCCGCCGTCGCGCGGCTTGGCCCTCCTTGTGATCTTCGGCATGGGTCTGGTCCTCTCAGAAGGGCTCTTCGGCGCTGTCGTCGGTTGGGGCCTGGGAGCTGCCGCCCCCGCTGCTGTAGCTGGAGGCGCCGCCGCCGAGCCCTGGAGCCGCTGGAGCCGCCGCCCTCGCGCCGGTCGTTGCGGTCCACCTGGGCGGTCGCCCAGCGGAGGCTGGGGCCGATCTCGTCGGCCACGACCTCGACGACGCTGCGCTTCTCGCCGTCCTGGGTCTCGTAGGAGCGCTGCTCCAATCGCCCGGTGACGATGGCGCGCGATCCCTTCGACAGGGACGAGGCGGCGTTCTCGCCCAGCTGGCCCCAGGCGGTGATGTTGAAGAACGACGTCTTCTCCTGCCACTCGCCGTTCTGCTGGTAGCGCCGGCTCACGGCGATGCCGAGGGTGGCGATGGCCTGCCCGCTCTGGGTGAAGCGGAGCTCGGGGTCGCGGGTGAGGTTGCCGACGAGGGTGACGGTGCTGTCTGCCATGGTGGTCTGCCTTTCAGCTGACCTGCTCGACCATGCCGCGGCGAGCGGCTTCGTGGTCGGGCAGGCGGAGGAGCTTGTGGCGGACGACTTCGTCCGCGAGGCGCAGGTGGCGCTCCAGCTCGCCGAGCGAACCCGCCGGCGCCACGACGTTGAAGAAGACGTAGTAGCCCTCTTCCTTCTTGTTGATCTCGTAGGCGAAGCGCCGCTTCCCCCACCACTCCGGATGACCGATGGCCTGCCCGCCGGCGGCCTTGACCTGGTCGTTCACGACCTTGATCCAGCGCTGGGCGACCGGCTCATCCAGGTCGCCATCGATGATGACGCCCAGCTCGTACGCGCGCATTGGCGTGTGTGCACCTCCCTGTGGACCCGGCCTGGCCGGGGCCCCGACGGTTTCGGGGCAGGGTTCTGTTGAACCGGGAGAGTCTAGGGGCGGGGGACGGGCCCCGACCACCTGCTGCCCACCTGGCCCGGCGAACCCCGCCGAGTTGACATGGGCACGATGCCACCGGGGTGCTACAGAGTTCCGGCCGGTCGTGTGGTCCACGGCTGGGACACCTCATGCGGTCCGGGCCGGCCTGGCCCGGGAGCGACGAACGACGCGCTGGTACCGTCCGCCTCGCGGCGCGGGCCCGCATCGACGGACACGCAAGGGGGATGGCGGGATGGATCGTCGTCGGTTCCTGAAGGGCGTTGGAGCGGTAGCGGTCGGACTCGCCGCACAGCGCTTCCCGGGCGCGCCGCTGGCCGCGGCGCAGAGCAGCACCCGCCTGGCGCTCGTCGGTGACGTGGGCACGGGCGACGCGGTCAGCCGCGCGGTGGCGGACGCCGTCGGCGGGTCCGGCGCCTTCGACGGCCTCGTCCTGCTGGGGGACAACGCGTACCCGGACGGCGATCCCCGGCTGCTCGACCAGACGGTCTTCGGGCCCTATGGCGAGGTCCTCCGCCGCGCCCGGCTCTGCGCGCTGCTCGGCAACCACGACGTGAAGGACGGCAACGCCAACGGGCAGGTACGGGCGCTCGGCATGCCGGGCCGCTGGTACTCGAGGACCTTCGGCGACCTGCTCCTGGTCTGCCTCGACACGAACCGCGTCGGTTCGGCGCAGCAGCGTTCCTGGCTCGAGTCCACGCTGCGTGGCGCCGGCCAGCGCTGGCGGGTGGCCGCCATGCACGCGCCGGCGTACTCGGCCGGCAAGCACGGATCCAACGAGCAGGTGCGGTCGACCTGGGGGCCGTTGTTCGAGGAGTACGGCGTGCAACTCGTCGTGGCCGGCCACGACCACAACTACCAGGTCAGCAGGCCTCAGCGCGGGGTCACGTACCTCGTCTCCGGCGGTGGCGGCGGCGGTCTCTACCGGGCCCGGCCCGCCTCGTTCACGGCCGAGCTGGCCGTCGAGCACCACTTCGTCGAGCTGGAGGCCGGCGGGGGCAGCCTCCGCTACAGCGCCGTCGACCGCAACGGCCGCCAATTCGACGGAGGCACCATCTCGAGCTGACCTCGTCGCCGGGAACTCCGAGCCCGATGAGCCGAAAACGGCGCGTTCGGCTCACACTTCGGTCGGCGACACCCTTCCACCGATTCGATATCGAATCGGTGGAAAGGGTTACGGGCCGGATGGTTGGCAGGAGCGGTCGGTGATCGAGAGCCGGCTGCCCGGGCCGATGCCCAGCGACCCCAGGTCGCCTTGGACGACCTCGATGGCGTCGGCGTACGGACCGTCGGCCTGGTAGAGCGGGCAGGACTCGCTGTCGGGCGGGCACGGCTCCATGTCGGTCGCCGACACGAACGCGCCGTCGCCGGCGAAGAACGCGATCGAAAGCGGGAGGATCGTGTCCTTCATCCAGAACGAGCCGGAGTGGTCGGCACCGAAGCGGAAGAGCATCCCGTCGGCGCCGCCGAGCGAGGTGACCCCCATCAGCCCCTGCTGTCGTTGGTCGCCCGACTCGGCCAGCCAGACGCAGAACTCTTCGGTCGTGCCGTCGTCCTGCGCCACCTCGATGACGACGGCCGAGTAGCCCTCGGGGACCACGGCCGGATCGCCGTCGCCGGACGTCACAACGGCGCCGGTCGGCGGGGGGACGACCGTGCCGGACACTGCCGCCCCGGACCCGCCCGACGAATCGTCGCCGCCGCCGCAGCCCACCGCCAGGGCCAGTGCCAGCAGCGCCGGCACGCTGGTCAGGACCCGGAGCCCGCGCACCGGGCCACGGTAGCGTCGCCCGCATGCCGGGGACCTGCGACAGCTGCGGCCGCGACGAGGACGAGCTCACCGCCGTCCACCGCCTGTACACCACCCCGGGCTCGTGGGAGAGCCCGGCCACCGTCCAGCGCGTGGACGAGACCGAGCGGTGGTGCTTCGCCTGCCTCAGCCACTACCCGCACGAGCGGCTCGACGGCTGATCGCCGACGTCAGCCCGTGCCGGAGGTGCGCCTGGCCGGGCGGCTGCCGAGCGGCAGGACGCGCAAGAGGTGGTGCCACGAACAGCCGGGGCACACCTCCACGACGTAGGCCGCATACGACTCCGACCGCCGGTTCAGCTCGCGCAGCTGGCGGGCGTCGGTGATGCACCGGCCGTGAGCGGGTAGCCGAGGTCCGAACGCGTACGTCACGAGCACCAGCTTCTCGACCTCGCAGATCGGACAGTCGGTCTGTGTCGGCTGGCCGATGGAACGCGCGGCGCGGATGAGCTCCGGGTGGGCGTCGCAGACCTGGTGCTGTGCCAGGCGCCCTTTGCGGTACTCCCGGATCAGCGCCCGGCGGGCCAGGCGATGATCGACGACGCCGGATCCGACCCCCTGCAACGACGACGCCTGGAACGCCATGCGGCGAGAGGGTAGCGGGCGGCGCCAGGTGGCGCGTCCGGTCCGCGGCGCTTCCGCGGAAGGCGAGGGCGCCGCTCGCGGGCGTGCGTTGCGATGCCCGCGATCGCGTGGTAGATGTATCGAACCGATACATCGAGACCCTCGTGCGCCGCGTCGGTGCATCGCCACGACGACACGATCGACACCCATGATTGATCTCGCCATCCTCGGGCTGCTCTGGGAGCAGGACCTGCACGGCTACGAGTTGCGCAAGCGCGCCACCGAGCTGGCCGGCCTGCGCCCGGCCGTGTCGTTCGGCGCCCTCTACCCCGCGCTGTCACGCCTCGAGGCGGCCGGCGCGGTGCGGGTGGTCGACGCCGTCGACGCACCCGCGGCCGACGAGCCCGCGCTCCCGCTGACCGGCTCGCTGGCCGGCGAGGCCGCGGCCTTCCTCGCCCGCACCCGCACCCGGCCCGAGCGCACGGGAAGCTCGCGCGGCCGGAGGGGCCGCAAGGCCTACTGTCTCACCGGGGCGGGCCAGCAGCTGCTCCTCGACCTCATGGAGGACCCGGCCACCGACGACCGGGCCTTCCCCCTCAAGGTGGCGTTCTGCCGCTACCTGCCGTCCTCCCGGCGCCTCGAGCTCTTCGAGCGGCGCCGGGCCGCTCTCGCCGGTCGCCTGGCCGGCGAACGGTCCCGCCGTCCCGACCGTCACGCGACGGTCGCCGATCGGCTGGACCACTACCTTCGCTCCCTTCGGGAGCACGACACCCAGACCATCCAACACGACATCGCCTGGCTCGACGAGCTGATCGCTGACGAGCGCGCCGCGCTCACGAGCAGTCCCAGCACGCCCAGCCGGGAGGAGGACCCGCCATCATGACCATCCGCCTCGCCATCGCCGGCGTCGGGAACTGCGCCAGCTCCCTGGTGCAGGGCCTCGAGTACTACGAGAACGCCGACCCAAACGAGTCCGTGCCCGGTCTCATGCACGTCGTCCTCGGTGGGTATCACATCCGCGACATCGAGGTTGTCGCCGCCTTCGACGTCGACGCCACGAAGGTCGGCCTCGACGTCGGCAAGGCCATCCTGGCCGGCCACAACAACACGGTGAAGTTCGCCGACGTGCCCGACCTGGGCGTGCCCGTGCTGCGGGGCCCGACGCTCGACGGGCTCGGGAAGTACTACCGCCAGGTCGTCGAGGAGTCGCCGACCGAGCCGGTCGACGTGGCCCAGGCCCTGCGCGACGCCCGCGCCGACGTGCTGGTCTCCTACCTCCCGGTGGGGTCCGAGGAGGCGCAGAAGCACTACGCCCAGGCCTGCCTCGACGCCGGCGTGGCGTTCGTCAACGCCATCCCCGTGTTCATCGCGTCCGACCCGGAGTGGGCGGCGAAGTTCGAGGCCGCCGGTGTGCCGATCGTCGGCGACGACATCAAGAGCCAGGTCGGCGCCACCATCGTGCACCGCATCCTGGCCCGCCTGTTCGAGGACCGGGGCATGGTGCTCGACCGCACGTACCAGCTCAACGTGGGCGGGAACATGGACTTCATGAACATGCTGGAGCGGGAGCGGCTGGAGTCCAAGAAGATCTCCAAGACGCAGTCGGTCACCAGCCAGATCGACAACGGCATCGAGGCCGACGACGTCCACATCGGCCCGTCGGACCACGTGGCCTGGCTGCAGGACCGCAAGTGGGCCTACATCCGCCTCGAGGGCCGCAACTTCGGCGACGTGCCGCTCAACGTCGAGCTCAAGCTCGAGGTGTGGGACTCCCCCAACTCGGCGGGCGTCATCATCGACGCCGTCCGCTGCGCCAAGGTCGCCAAGGACCGGGGCCTGGGCGGCCCGCTGCTCGGCCCGTCGGCCTACTTCATGAAGTCGCCGCCGGTGCAGTACCGCGACGAGGAGGCCCGCCTGATGGTCGAGGAGTTCGCCACCGGCACCGACTGAGGACGACGCCGGCTGACCCCGTTGACCGGAGACGCCGACGGGTCAGACGACCCGGGCGCCGTCCTTCCAGACCTGGCGCACACTCGTCCCCAGCCCTGACAGATCGGCCAGCGGGTCGCCCTCGACGACCACGACGTCGGCCCGCTTGCCCTTCTCCAGCGCGCCCAGCTCGTCCTCCAGGCCCATCAGCTCGGCCGCGGTCCGCGTGGTCGCTACCAGGGCCTGGGCGGGCGTCATGCCGCACCCGACCATGAGCTCCAGCTCCCGCAGGTTCTGACCGTGCGGCGCCACGCCGCTGTCGGTGCCCATCGCCACCTTGACCCCGGCCTCGACGGCGGCACGGATGGACGCCGCGTGCGTCTCCATCACCATGACCGTCTTGTCGATCATCACCTGCGGCACCGGTATGCCGCGGTCGCGGGCCTCGAGCACGCCGAGCGGGGCCACGAGCGTCGGCACGAGGTAGGTCCCACGTTCGAGCATCATGCCGATGGCCTCGTCGTCCAGGTAGATGCCGTGCTCGATGGACCGGATGCCGGTCCGGATGGCGGCCTTGATCCCCTCGGTCGCCTGGGCGTGCGCCATCACGAACCGGCCGGCGGCCGTCGCCTCCTCGACCAGGACGGTGAGCTCGGCATCGCGGAAGTGGCCGTGGCGGGGGTCGTCCCTCGGTGACAAGCACACCGCCGCTGGTGGCGACCTTGATGACGTCGGCGCCGGCGCGGACGAGCTCGCGGACCCGTCGGCGCATCTCGTCCGGACCGTCCACGATCGGCTCGGGCACGCCCGGATAGCGCACGAAGAAGGCGGGCACGTGGGCGCCGCACACCTGCCAGTCGTCGCCGTGGCCGCCCGTCTGGCTCAGCATGGTGATCGAGATCTGCATCCGCGGGCCGGGGACCAGGCCCTGCTCCACCGCGGTCTTCATCCCGAGGTCGGCGCCGGCGGCGTCGCGCACGGTCGTGATGCCCGTGGCCAGGGTGACCCGCATGTTCTCGATGGCCTCGTAGAAGTTGAGCGAGAACGGGGTCTGCTGGCGCCGCAGCGAGTTGATGTCCGTCACGGCGAGGTGGACGTGGCAGTCGAACAGACCGGGGAGCAGGGTGTGGCCGGTGCAATCGACGGCGCTGTCGCCGTCGAGATCGATCCCCACGTCCACGATGCGACCGTCCTCGACGACCACGTCCCCGTCGTGGAGCTGGTCCGTGCCGTCGAAGATCTTGCCGCCGCGCAACACTGTCCTGGCCATCGCGGGGACGGTACTTCGCCCGCGGCGCGGCGCTCGCCGCCATCCACCGCACGGGGCCGGGAGAGGGTCATCATGGCGAGATGGTGAGCGCCATCTCCTACGGAACGGGCGTCCCCGACGAGGGCGAGCTGCGGCTGTGCGGGGACGTCGCCGGCAAGCGGGTGATCGAGCTGGGTGGTACCGCCAACGCCATCGCCTTCGCCGAGCGCGGCGCGCGGGCGATGGCCGCCGTACCCGCCGACGACCTGGCCGACTTCCGTGAGCAGACCGAGCAGGCAGGGGTACGGGTCGAGTTCCACGGGGGCGACATCGCCGACCTCGGCTTCGCCACCAGCGGCTCGGTCGACCTCGTCTTCTCCACCGCGTTCGATGTCGTCGACGACCTGGCCCGCGTCCTCCGCCAAGCCCACCGCGTGCTGCGGCCGGAGGCATCGCTGGTGTTCGCCGTCCCCCACCCGATGGCGGCCATGCTCGAAGGCGGCGAGGTGGTGCTGCGGCGGGGCTACGGCGCCGGCACCCGCACCACGAGCGACTACTTCATGGCCGTCATGCGGGCCAACTTCCGGGTGGACGTGATGGCCGAGCCCCTGCCCCTCGGCCAGGCGGGCGCGCTGATCCCGGCCGCCCTCGTCATGCGGGCCAAGAAGCTCGGGGTACTAGCGACTCGTAGGCGGGCTGCTACTCGCGGGCGGCCCACCACGCGTCGAGGCGCCGGCCGGCCTCCTCCTCGCCGAGCACGCCTTCCTCCAGGCGCAGCTCGAGCAGGTAGGACACGGCCTCCCCCACGACCGGGCCCGGCGCGACGCCGAGGCGCTCCATCACCTGGTTGCCGTCCAGCTCGGGCCGGATGGCCTTCAGCTCCTCCTGCGCGGCCAGCACGTCGATGCGGGCCTCGAGCTCGTCCATGCGGGCCGCCAGCATGGCGGCCTTGCGCTCGTTGCGGGTCGTGCAGTCGCAGCGGGTCAGCACGTTGAGCTCGCCCAGCAGATCACCGGCGTCGCGCACGTACCGCCGCACCGCCGCATCCGTCCAGCCCATCTTGTAGGTGTGGAAGCGCAGGTGCAGCTCGACCAGCCGGGTGATGGCCTCGACGTCGGCGTTCGAGTAGCGCAGGGCCTGCAGGCGGTCGCGGGTCATCCGGGCGCCGACCACCTCGTGGTGGTGGAAGGTCACGCCCTTGCCCTTGCGGTAGCCGCGGGTCTTCGGCTTGCCGATGTCGTGGAACAGCGCCGCCAGGCGCGTGCGCCGGAAGTCGAACGAGCGCCCTCCCGAGTGCTCGGCCGGCCGGCGGACGTTCTCGACGACGGCGATGGTGTGGCTGAGGACGTCCTTGTGGCGGTGGATCGGATCCTGCTCCAGCCGCATGGCCGGCAGCTCGGGCAGGAACTCCTCGGCCAGGCCGGTGTCGATCACGAACCACAGGCCGGGACCTGGCCGGTCGACGACGAGGAGCTTGTCCAACTCGTCGCGGATGCGTTCGGCCGACACGATCGAGAGGCGGTGATGCATGGCCGTCACCGCGTTGACCAGCTCGGGCACCGGCTCCAGCTGGTAGCCGGAGAGGAAGCGGGCGGCCCGGAGCATCCGCAGCGGGTCGTCGCTGAAGCTCTCCTCCGGGGGGATGGGGCTGCGCAGCACGTGGGCGGCGAGGTCGGCGGCCCCGCCGAAGGGATCGACGAGCGTCGGCGCGTCGCTCGTCAGCTCCAGCGCCATGGCGTTGACGGTGAAGTCCCGGCGGGACAGGTCGACCTCGATGGCGTCGGCGAACACGACGTTCGGCTTGCGGGACTCCGGTTCGTAGGCCTCGGCGCGGTGCGTGGTGATCTCGTAGTCCCGGTCGCCCCGGCGGGCGCCGATGGTCCCGAAGCGCTCTCCCTGGGTCCACAGCGCGTCGGCCCAGCCCTCGAGGATGGACTTGATCTCGTCGGGGCGGGCATCGGTCGTGGCGTCGACGTCCCCACCACTCTCCCGCCCCACCAAGAGGTCGCGCACCGTGCCCCCGACCAGGTACAGCCGCCGGCCCGCGCCGCGGAACCGGTCGGCCAGCGGTGAGAGCTCGGCCAGCAGCGGGGCGAAGCGCTCGGGGACCACGCGCAGAGGCTACGGCGACGGAGCTGTCAGGCCGGGAGCAGATCGGCCCAGTGGCCGACCACCGCGTCGAGCGCCCGCTGGCCTGGACCGCCCGCGGACGGCTTCTCCGGCAGGTGCTCGACGCCGAGCAACGCCGCCATCGCCGCCGCCGACGAGTCGGCGAGGGCCTGCAGGTCGTACCCGCCCTCCAGGACCATCACGCAGCGGCCGGCCGGCACCAGCTCCAGCAGGCGGGCGGTCATCAGCGCGTAGTCGCCCGACGTGAGGCCGAGATCAGTGATGGGGTCGCGCCGGTGGGCGTCGAACCCGGCCGAGATGATGAGCCAGGTGGGCTCGAAGGAGCCGACGAGCGGGGCCACGATCCGGTCGATGGCTTCCAGGTAGACGTCGCCCGTCGCCCGCGGCGGGAGCGGGATGTTGAGGTTGCAACCGAACCCGGCGCCATCGCCACGTTCGGCCATGCCGCCAGTGCCGGGATAGAGCGGCCATTGGTGGAACGACACGTAGAACACGGTCGGGTGCTCGTAGAAGATGTCCTGCGTCCCGTTGCCGTGGTGCGCGTCGTAGTCGACGATGAGGACCCGCTCACCCTGCTCGGCCAGCGCCGCCGCGGTGACCGCCACGTTGTTGACGAGGCAGAACCCCATGGCCCGGTTGCGGGTGGCGTGGTGCCCGGGCGGGCGCACGGCGCAGAACGCGGCCGGTGCCTCGCCGGCGGCCAACGCCTCGGCTGCCCGCAGGACCCCGCCGGCCCCGAGCAGGCAGGCCTCCCACGTCGCCGGGCAGGCCGCGGTGTCAGGGTCCAGGTAGCCGCCGCCTTCGACCTCGGAGATGTATTGCAGCTGGTCGAGGTAGTCGCCGGGATGGACCCGCTCCAGCTCGTCCCGCGTGGCGTGGCGCGGCTCCAGCGGCACGAGCGCGTCGGCCACCGGCGTCGTGTGCGCACCGTCGAGCACCGCGCCCAGCCGTTCCGGCCGCTCCGGGTGGTAGGGCGTCGCCATGTGCTCCAGATAACGGGGGTGCGTGGCGAAGAGGAGGCCCACGAGTCGAACGCTACCGTCATGGGAGTGGTCCGGTTCAGTCGTCGCCTGACCGGCCCCGAGGTGGTGCTCCGGGCCGGCGCAGCTGCCGTGCGCGTGCGCCCGTGGCCGGCGGACGAGACGACGGCCCAGGTCGTCCCGGTACCGGGCGCCGTCCTGCCCTCCGCCCAGGAGATCGCGCGCTGGCTGGGCGGCCTGTCGCGGCTGGGCTACGCGCGGGTGCGGACCGCGGCGCTCGCCGCACCCGACCAGCGCCCGTACCGCGAAGCCGGCTTCGACGCCCTCGAGGAGCTCGTGCTGCTGAGCCGCCCGCTCGACGGACGACCGGCCCGCCCGGCCCGCAAGCTGCGGCGAGCGACGCGTGCCGACTGGCCGCTCCTGCCCGAGGTGGACGCCGCGGCCTTCGGCGACGGCCTGGCACCTGGACCGGGCCGCCATCCTCGACGCCTGCCGGGCCACGCCGCGCCACCGACTGCGGGTGGCTGACCACGGACGCGAGCCGGTCGGTTACGTCGTCAACGGCCGGGCGGGGGCGACCGGGTACATCCAGCGGCTCGCCGTCCGCCCCGAGGCCACCGGCCAGGGCTGGGGCACGGCGCTCGTGGTCGACGGCCTCCGCTGGATGGTGACCACCGGCTGCGGCGAGGCACTGGTCAACACGCACCACGACAACCACCGCGCGCTCGACGCTGTACCGCCGCCTCGGCTTCACGCCACTGCCCGACGGCCTCACCGTCCTCGGCTCCGCCCTCGGGAGCCGGTCGTGAGGCGCGGGTGGCTCGCGGCCGTGGCGGCCGCGCTCGTGGGGACGGCGCTGACGCCCGTCCCGGCGCAGGCCCAGTCGTCCGGCGCGACCACGTTGCGGCTCGTGAGCCAGAAGCTGGTCCTGGCGCCGGAGGAACCACTGACGACGACGATGGCCGTCACCGGCACCGTGCCCGACACGACCGAGCTCGTCATCACCGTGTCCTCCCGCCTGCGCTCCCCGCGCAACGACCTCCACGGGTTGCTCGACGACGGCGACGAGCTCGGCGGCGCCGTGGACCTCCTCTCCGTCCCGCTGACCGACGTGCCCCGGGACGCCGCCGGCCGCCTGAGCTTGACCGTGCCCACGGTTCGCCGCTCCACCGACGACAGCGAGACGACCCTGCGCTTCAGCTCGCCCGGCCTCTATCCCGTCACGTTCGAGCTCCGGACGCCGGAGGACGACGTCCTCGCCTCCCTGCTCAGCTTCGTGGAGCGCCGGGACGACACGGTGCCGGTGGTGCCCATGTCGGTGGCGCTCGTGGCGTCGGTGACCAGCCCGCCGGCCGCACAGGTGAGCGGTTCGATCGTCGTCGACGAGCAGGTCCGGACCGATCTGACCCAGCTCGTCGCCGCCCTCCAGCACAACCCGGAGGCGCCCACCACCGTGAGCCTGCCTCCCGAGCTCCTGGAGCGGCTGTCGACGAGCACCTCTCCCGAGGACCAGCAGATCGTCGAGGACCTGACGGTCGCGCTGCGCGGGCGGCAGGTGCTCTCCCGGCCGTACGTGACGATGGATCCGTCGAGCAGCGCCCGCTCCGGGCTCTCGGTCGACTACACCCGGCTGCTGGCCCAGGGCGAGGACACGCTCCGTGACCTGTTCCCCGGGGTCACGCCCGACCGCTCGCTCTTCCTGGCGCCGGCCGTCATCGACGACGCCGGCCTGCAGCTCCTGCGCAACCTCGGCACGCTGAACGTCCTGCTGCCACCGGCGCCGGTCGGTGCCGATGCAACGACCGACGTACGCCTGCAGGCCGATCCCACGCATACGGTCGAGTTGTCGGTCAGCGACGGCTCGGTGGTGCGGGCCAGCATCCTGGAACGGTCGGTGCTGCAGCGGATCGTCGAGACACCCGACCCCGTCCTCGCCGCCCACTACGTCGCCGTCGAGCTCCTGACCCTCCGGGCCGAGCAGGCCGACCAGCCCGGCCGCGGCGTGGCGGTGCGGTTGCCGGACGGCTGGCCCATCGACGCCGTCCTGCTGGGCACCCTGGAGGACCTGCTCGGCCAGGTCCCCGAGCTGAAGCCCGTCGAGCTGAGCGCGCTCTTCGCCACCACGGCCGCGGCCAAGACCTTCGACGGCACCGGCCGGCTGGCCATCCCCCCTCCCGACGGCGAGGTCGCCGACCGCACCGAGATCGCCGGCTCCATCGCTCAGCGGCGCCTGTCCGTCGGTCAGGTGACCTCGATGCTCGACGAGACCGATCCGATGGAGCCCGAGCTCTCGGCCCTGCTGGACCTGTCACTGGCCGAGGACCTCACCGGCGAGCAGCGCGACGGCTTCCTCGGCGCCGTCGACGACGAGCTCGGCGCGGTGACGGGCAGCATCGTGCCGATGGATCGGCGGCAGTTCACCATCACGAGCCGCCGCACGACCATCCCCATCAGCGTCCGCACGACGTGGCCCGAGCCGCTCAAGGTGAAGGTGCGCCTCACCAGCCCGAAGCTGAGCTTCCCCGAGGGCGACCAGATCATCACCGTCACCTCCGACAGCCCGCCCTTCCGCGTGCCGGTGGAGGCCAAGAGCAACGGCACGTTCCGGGTGACGGCCGCCCTCTTGACGCCCGAGGGCGATGCGCCGCTGGCGGCGCCGATGCCCCTCACGGTGCGATCGACGGCGCTGTCCGGGCTCGGGCTCCTCGTGACCATCGCCGCCGCCCTCGTGCTGGCCGCGTGGTGGATCCAGCACCTGCGGGCCAAGCGGCGCCGGCGGGCAGCGGCAGCGTCCGCAGAGCACCACCCCACGGCCCCTTCACCGAGTGGGCCTGAGCCCGAGCCTGATCGGATGGAGGAGCCGTCCTCCTGGGTGTGAAGGCATGACCGTCGGCATCGTGACCGATTCCGCCTGTGACCTGCCGCAGGCGTTGGCCGACGACCTCGGCATCCGCATCGTCCCGCTGACCGTCCGCTTCGGAGGCGACGAGCTCGTCGACCGGTTGGACCTGACCCCGGCCGAGTTCTGGGCCCGCTGCGCGGCATCGCCCGTGCTCCCCGAGACGGCGGCGCCCGCCCCCGGCCAGTTCGAGCAGGCCTATCGGAGCCTGGCCGAGGCCGGCGCCGACAGCATCGTCGTCGTGTCGCTGTCGCAGCTCCTCTCGGGCGCGATGCAGAGCGCGCAGCTCGCCGCCCGGACGTTCGCCGGGAAGCTCACGGTCGAGGTGGTCGACTCCCGCTCGGCCAGCACGGGCCAGGGGATGATCGCCGTCGCCGCCGCCCGTCGCGCCCGCGATGGCGGCGGACTCGAGGACGTGGCCGCCCTGGCCCGGGACCTGGCCGGCCGCACCCACGTGTGGGGGGTGCTCGACGACCTCGACCACCTGCGGCGGGGCGGCCGGATCGGGGGCGCGAGGGCACTGCTGGCCTCGGCGCTGGCCATCAAGCCCATCATCGAGATCCGCGACGGCCGGGTCGAGGAGGGCGGCCGCCAGCGCACGCGCACGAAGGCGATGCGCAGCCTGGTCGACCGGGTGGCGGCCGCCGGTCCGCTCGAGGCGCTGGCCGTCCTCCACGCCGAGACGCCGGACGTGGACGACTTCGTGGCCCAGCTCGCGCCGCTCGCCCCCGGGCCGCTGATGGTGACGGACATCGGCGCGGTGATCGGTGCGCACTGCGGGCCGGGCGCCATCGGCGTGGCGTACCAGACCAAACTGTCCTGACGGCCGGCACGCTGCCTGACCCCGCTGTCCTGACCCCGCTGTCCCGACCGGCCGGCCCGTCTCCCCGCGTGGGATGCCCGGCTGGCGCGGGACCCCTCCACTAGGGTCGTCGTCCGGTGGCCACGACCGCTCCGCCTCCGGCCGGGGCCGCCCACCCGACGCTTCTCGCCAAGCGGTACCGTCTCGATCGGCGACTGGCTCACGGCGGCATGAGCGAGGTGTGGGTGGCCACCGACACGACGCTCGATCGCCAGGTCGCGATCAAGCTGCTCAAGGCATCCCTGGCCGACGACCCGGTCGTGGTGGAGCGCTTCCGGCGGGAGGCCATCTCCGCCGCCGGGCTGAACCACCCGTACATCGTCAGCATCTACGACACCATCGAGGCCGACGGCCGGGCGGCGGTGGTCATGGAGCTGGTCCCCGGGCGCTCGCTGCGCAACCTCCTGGACGAGTCCGGGCGGCTGGGCATCGACGAGACGCTCGTGATCGGACGAGCGGTGGCCGCGGCGCTCGACCACGCCCACCAGGCCGGTCTCGTCCACCGCGACGTCAAGCCGGGCAACGTCCTCGTCACCCCCGAGGGCCGCGTGAAGCTGACGGACTTCGGCATCGCCAAGGCCGTGGAGCGCAGCCACGAGGACCTCACGGCCGAGAACGTGATGATGGGCACCGCGAAGTACCTGTCGCCCGAGCAGGTCCTCGGCTTCCCGCTCGACGGCCGGGCCGACCTCTACTCGCTGGGCCTCGTGCTGTACGAGTGCCTCACGGGGAAGCCCCCGTTCACCGGCACCACGGACGGCGCCATCGCCATCGCCCGCCTGCAGCGCGACCCGGCCCCCATCCGCCGCTCCCGGCCCGAGGTCCCCGGCGCGGTCGCCGATGCCGTGTCCCGCCTCCTGGCCCGCCGGCCCGAGGACCGCCCGCCGACCGCAGCGGCCGCCCGGGAGCTGCTGGTGCAAGCGGCCGACGGTCGCGACGACTCCACCCTGCCTCCCCTGCCCCTTCCCCCGCCCAGCCGGGGCGGGGCGGCCCGCGTGGCCCGACCGGCCGACGACGACACGGGCCCCGGGGTCCCGGTGCGGGGCCGGGCCCGGGCGGCGATCATCGTTCTGGCCGCCGCAGCGGCGGTCGGCGTCGGGGCCGTGGCCTGGGCGTCGCGCGACGACGGCGGGACCTCGGCGGCCCAGCCGCAGGGACCCGACGTCATCACCGAATCCGGCGGAACCCTCGGCTCCGTGCCGGCCACACTCGGGGAGCTCGGCTCCGCGCAGCCCGGCCCCGTCACCATCGAGGCCGTGCAGGAGCTGGATCCGCCACCGGGGGACGGTGTCGAGAACCCGGCGGCGCTGGCCGCACTCACCGACGGTGATCCCGCCACGGCCTGGACCACGGTCTGCTACGAGTCCCGCTACCTCTATCCGAAGAGCGGCATCGGCCTCGTTCTCGGCCTGTCCGGTCCGGTCGCCGGGCAGCGGCTGGCGGTGCAATGGCCACGTGGTCCTTGGCGGGCGTCGATCTACACCGCCACCTCGCCGGGAGCGAGCAAGGAGGACTGGGGCGACCCGGTAGCTCAGCGGGGCAGCGACGACCCGGGTGCGGCCACGTTCTCCCTCGGGGACTCCGACGGCCGGTACGTGCTGGTGTGGCTGACGCAGCTCGCGCCGGCCGACGCCTGCTCCACCAACCCGTACCAGGGCGCGGTGGGCGAGCTCGCCATCGAGCCCGACGGCTGACCATGGGCCGCGACTGATCATGGAGGAGGCCAGCGACGGTCAGCTCGTCGCCGCCGCCCGCGACGGTGACCGTGCCGCGCTCGACCAGCTGCTGCGGCGCCACGTCGACATGATCCACGCCGTGTGCGCCCGCATCGCCGGCAACCCCGCCGATGCCGCCGACGCGTCGCAGGAGGCGTTGATCGCCATCGTCCGAGGGCTCCCCCGCTTCGACGAGCGGGCCTCCGTGCGCACGTGGATGTACCGGGTCGCCACCAACGCGTGCCTGGACGAGCTGCGCCGGCGCGGGCGGCGCCCCGTGGCGACCGGGAGCGAGACCTTCGACCGCCCGGGTGACGCTCCCGGCCTGGAGAGCCGCGGTGACCGACCGGCTCACCATCGACGGCGCGCTGACCCGGATCCCCGAGGAGTTCCGGGTCGCCGTGGTGCTCCGGGACGTCCAGGGCATGGACTACGCCCAGATCGCGGAGGTGCTCGACGTGCCGCTGGGCACCGTGCGGTCCCGGATCGCCCGGGGCCGCGCCGCGCTGGCCGCCCTCCTCGGCGAACCCGACGAAGACGCCCACGGGAACTCGGAGGCCGCCGTCCAACGTCCAAGAGAGCGCCCATGACCGACGTGACGCCTCCCCGCGGGCCCTCCGGGCCGTCCGACGAGCGCCCGGAAGCCGGCGACGAGCTGACCCCCGAGGAGCTCGCCTGCGGTTACCTGGACGGCGAGCTCGCACCGGACGAGCGCGCCCGGGTCGAGGCCGACCCCGCGCTGATGGCCCTGGTCGCCGAGCTGCGCACCGTGAGCGAAGCCGTGGCCTCGCCGGTCGTCCCGCTCACCGGGGACCGCCGGGCGGCAATGCTGGCCGCAGCCGTCGCCGCCCTCCCTGCCGCGGGCGCCACCGCCCCTGGCTCTGCCGCGAGCGCCGCCGCTGGCACCGTGACGTCGCTCGACTCGGCGCGCCGCCGGCGTTCGACCCGACTGGTGCGGACCGTGGCGGGCGGCCTGGCCGCCGCGGCCGCCGTGGGCCTCGTCGCCCTGGTGGTGACGCGCGGCCCCGGCAGCAGCGATGTCGACACCGCCGACGGCGGCGCCGCAGAGACAGCCACCCTCGAAGCCGACGCGGGGGGCGAAGCCGCTGACACCACCGCCGGCGTCGCCGCGGCCGATGCCGCCCCCGCCGACACGAGCACGCAAGTCGCTGCCGCGGCGTCCGAGGCGCCCGCGACCGAAGCGCCTGCCGCGGCCACCGAGGACGCGGCGACCAGCGCCGCCGCGCCGCGGGCCAGCACGGGCGCGGCGGGCCGGCGGAGCACTGCCCGATCTCGGACCGCTGGCCAACCGCCGTGAGGCCCGCGCCGCCACGGAGGCGTTCACCTTCGTCGATGCCCTCGCGTCCCCCGGCGACGGTCCCTGCGCCGGGTACGCACCGCCGGTCGCCACCGCCACGTTCCAGGGCGCTCCGGCCTACGTCGTCATCATCGAGACCGCGCCCGACGGCAACCGGCTGGCGTTCCTCGATCAGGCCACGTGCGTCGTGCTCGTGAAGGTCGATCCCGCCAACGCGTAGATCATCCGGCCCCCGTCCGGGCAGGAGGGCAGGGCCGCACAGGGCGAGAGGTAATGTCCCGGCCCATGCCCGACGAACCCTCCAGGGACTGGGCCGCGCAGATCACGGACCAGATCGACCGCGTCGTGTCCACCGTCCGCGACCGGACCACCCGCCCGGCCCTCACCGTCGTGCGCGGGCTGGTGTTCGGGATCATCGCCATCGCCGGCGCGATCACCGCGCTGGTCCTGCTCAGCGTGGTGCTCATCCGCGCCCTCACCGAGCTCACCGGCGAGTCGTGGATCGCGTTCCTGATCACGTCCGGAATCTTCCTGGCCGTCGGGCGCGTTCTTGATGCTGAAGGGAGCGTCGAGCGCTACCCGCGACCTGGAAGGGACGTGAGTTGACAGCACCAGAGGACGGCGGTCAGGCCGGGGGCGTGCGCGACGTCATCATCATCGGATCGGGTCCGGCGGGGCTGACCGCGGCCGTGTACGCCGCCCGCGCCAACCTCTCGCCGCTCGTCATCGAGGGCGAACCGTCGTCCACGTCCGATCAGCCCGGCGGCCAGCTGATGCTGACCACCGACGTCGAGAACTACCCCGGCTTCCCCGAGGGGATCATGGGCCCGGACCTGATGATGCGGTTCCGGGACCAGGCCCAGCGCTTCGGCGCCGAGTACCTCACCGTCAAGGCCACCGCGGTGGATCTCTCCGCCCGCCCGTTCACGGTCTGGGTGGGCGAGGACGCCTACCGGTCCGACGCGGTCATCGTGTCGACCGGAGCGCAGTCGCTCATGCTGGGGTTGGACGCGGAGGCGCGGCTGCTGGGCCACGGACTGTCGACGTGTGCCACGTGCGACGGGTTCTTCTTCCGCGGCCAGGAGATCGCCGTCGTGGGCGGCGGGGACTCCGCGCTGGAGGAGGCCCTCTTCCTCACCAAGTTCGCGACCAAGGTGACGGTCATCCATCGCCGCGACACGCTGCGCGCCTCGAAGATCATGCAGGACCGGGCGCTTCGCCAACGAGCGGATCACGTTCCTGTGGGACACCGTCGTGACGGACCTGCGTCGGCGAGGAGTCCCTCGCGGGCGCACAGGTGGAGAACGTCCGCACGGGCGAGACATCCGTGCTGCCGGTCTCCGGGCTGTTCGTGGCCATCGGCCACCGGCCGAACACCGACCTGTTCAAGGGTCTGCTGGACATGGATGACGCGGGCTACCTCGTCACCCAACCCGGCTCGAGCTACACGAACGTCGAGGGCGTCTTCGCCTGCGGTGACGTGCAGGACCACACGTACCGCCAGGCCATCACCGCGGCCGGTTCGGGCTGCATGGCGGCCATCGACGCCGAGCGCTGGTTGGAAGCCAGCCGCCACGGCTGAGCGGCCCCTCCCGAGCGGACGCAGGTGGAATAGCCGGTCCGGAGCCGAGGTTGAACTCGTCGCTACGCTTGCTCGCGAAAGGAAGCCCTCCTGATGGCTCACGGGATCCAGACCCTCACCACCGCCACGTTCGACGAGATCGTCGGCGCCAGCGACACCCCTGTGGTGGTCGACTTCTGGGCCGAGTGGTGCGGCCCGTGCAAGATGATCGCGCCCATCCTCGAGGAGCTGGCCGCCGAGCAGAACGGCAGGTTGTCGGTCGCCAAGTTGAACGTGGACGAGAACCCCGATCTGGCCATGCGGTACAACGTCATGAGCATCCCGACCCTGCTGGTGTTCAAGGACGGCGAGGTGGCCAAGCGGCTTGTCGGCGCCAAGCCCAAGAGCGCGCTCCTGCAGGAGCTGAGCGAATTCCTGCCCGCCGCGCTCTGAGCGGGCGGAGCGAGCTCCACGTCGCCCCGCCCCACGCGGGGGCCCCTCGGTGACCACGTCCCTGCCGCTCGAGCGGGGCCAGCGAGGCGAAGCAGTCAGGGATCTCCAGCGCCGGTTGATCGCGGCCGGCTTCACGCCGGCGCCCGCCGACTGGGGCTACTACGGCCAGGAGACCCAGACCAGCGTGTCAGCGTTCCAGCAGGCGCGGGGGCTGCCCGCCGACGGCGTCTGCGACAGCGTCACCTGGATGGCACTCGTCGAAGCGAGCTGGGAGCTCGGTGACCGCACGCTCTACCTGCGCGTCCCCAACCTGCGCGGTGACGACGTGGCCGAGCTCCAACGCCAGCTCGGACGGCTGGGTTTCGACCCCGGACGGGTCGATGGCATCTTCGGCCCGAACACCGCCGCCGCCCTGGCCGAGTTCCAGCGCAACGTGGAGCTGACGCCTGCCGACGGCATCTGCGGGGCGGACACCGTGCAAGCGCTCCGCCGCCTGTCCGGACGGGCCGTCGCCGGGCCGGCCGTGCACATGGTGCGCGAGTACGAGCGGCTCAGCCATGGTGAGCGCACGCTGCTCGGCCGGCGCGTCGTCGTGGGCCAGCTCGGCGGCCTGTCTGCGCTGGCCCGCACGCTCGCCCGGGCCCTGCGGGTCGCCGGGTCGACCGTGCTCGTGCTCGAAGAGCCCGACGGCGCCCGGCAGGCCGCAGCCGCCAACCGCTTCCGGGCCGACGTCTACCTCGGGCTGACCACCGCGGAGGCAGGCCGCATCGCCTTCTACGCCACCGCCGACTTCGAGTCGCTCGGTGGTCACCAGCTGGCCGAGCAGCTCCACGCCGAGCTGGCGCCGGTCCTACCGGTCCCTGTCGCCGCCCCGCTCGGGATGCGGCTTCCCGTCCTCCGGGAGACGAAGATGCCCGCCGTCCTGCTCGAGCTCGGACCGACCCGCCCCGTCATCGACCAGAGCCCGGCCGTCGCCGCGGCAGTGGCGCGCGCCCTCGCCCGTTGGGTGGCGGCGCCGGTCAGCCTCGACCGCCGTTGACCCTGGTCGAGGGTTTGTCCACAGGGTTGTACCCAGTTGTGCATGACCCTGAACTTGGACGTTATTCGAATTTGGCGGCCATCATTCGAACGTATGTTCGGTATTCTCGGTGATCAGACGATAGATCCGCTCAAGATCTTCGAGCGTGGCGAACTCAACGGCAACCTTGCCTCGGGCCCCGCGCATGGTGATGCTCACCCTCGTGTTGAGGTATTCGGCGAGGAGCGACTCCAGCTCGAGGAGGCCAGGCGGTCGCAGCGTCGGGAGACCCGCGACCGAGCGGGTGCCCGGAGCGGCGGCGCCGTCCTCGGTGTCCTCCTCGGGCCGCGCCCGCACCGCCTCTTCCGTCTCGCGCACCGTCCAGTGCTCCTCGACCGCCCGCCGGGCGAGTTGCTCCTGGAAGGCACGGTCCGGCGTGGCCAGCAGAGCGCGGGCGTGGCCGGCCGTGAGCTGCCCTTCGGCCACCATGCGCTGAACAGCCGGAGGCAGCTGGAGCAGGCGGACGGTGTTGGTCACGGTGGATCGGCTCTTGCCGACCCGGGACGCCACCTCTTCGTGGGTCAGGCCGAAGTCCTCGATCAGCCCCTGGAACGCCGCCGCCTCCTCCAGGGCCGTGAGGTCCTGCCGTTGCACGTTCTCGACCAGTGCCTGCTCGGCGACGCCCCGATCGTCGGCCCGGCGGATGATGGCCGGGATGGTGCTGAGTCCGGCCCGACGGGCGGCCCGCCAGCGCCGCTCGCCGGCGATCAGCTGGTACTGGTCGCCGTCGAGCTCGCGCACGAGGATCGGCTGCAAGACGCCGAGCGCTCGGATCGACGTCGTCAGCTCGCTCAGCGACTCCTCGTCGAACTGCGCCCGGGGCTGACCGGGGTTGGGGGCGATCGAGGTCACCGACAGCTCTCGGAGGGCATCGTCGATCCCATCGGTGTCGCTGGCGCCGGGGGGGATCAGAGAGGCCAGGCCCTTGCCCAGCCCGCTACGCCGCGCGGTGGCCATCGCTCACCTCCTTGGCGAGCTCCGAGTAGGCGATGGCTCCCCGGGAGCCGGCGTCGAAGGCGATGATGGGCTGACCGTAGGACGGGGCCTCGGACAGCCGCACGGTCCGGGGGATGATCGTCCGGCAGACCTTCTCACCGAAGTGCTCGCGGACCTCGGCGACGACCTGGTCGGACAACTTGGTCCGGGCGTCGTACATCACGAGCACGATGGTGGACACCTCCAGCGTGGGGTTGAGGCTGCGGCGGACGAGGTCGACGTTGCGCAGCAGCTGGCCCAGGCCCTCCGAGCGCGTAGTACTCGCACTGGATGGGGACCAGCACTTCGCTGGCCGCCGCCAGGCCGTTCACGGTCAGCAGGCCGAGCGAGGGCGGGCAGTCGATGAGGAAGAACTCGTACTCGTCCTTGACCGCCTCGAGCGCCCGGCGGAGGCGCAGTTCGCGGCTGAAGGCGGGCACGAGCTCGATCTCGGCGCCGGCGAGGTCCAGGCTGGCCGGCGCCACGAAGAGGTGCTTCACCGACGTGGGTTCGACGCAGTCCTCGAGCGGCAGCTCGTGCATGATCACGTCGTACATCGAGTGCTCGATGTTCCGGGTGTCGAGGCCGAGGCCGGTGGTGGCGTTGCCCTGGGGATCCAGGTCGACGACCAGCGTCCGATGACCGAGGTGGGCGAGTGAGGCTCCCAGGTTGACGGCCGTGGTGGTCTTGCCCACGCCGCCCTTCTGGTTGGCCACGGCGAAGATGCGTGGTGGTGAGGGCACGAGCAGCGCCTTCTCCTTGTCCGGCTGCGACGGCGCAGCGGTGGGCAGCGACCGGTAGCCCGCAGGGTAGCGGCCGCTCGCGGGCCCGTCGCGCATGGTGTGGGCAGGAGCCTCTCGCGCCGGTTGAGGTTCCACGTGAAACGTCAGGAGGTGCGGCCGCGGACCTTCCTGGGCCGGGGCACCTCGGGGGAGACGGCGCCGTCTTCTCGAGCACCGCGTACGCGGTCTCGGGCCAGGTCAGCGCGCGCAGACCGAGCTCCGCCAGCTCGTCCGCCGGCCAACGGTCCGGCCGTCCATCGGCGGGCGGCTCGCTCACGACCAGGCGGCCGCCGAGACCCAGCAGTGGCGCCGCGCACTCCGCGGTCACCAGGGGAGGAGCGAAGCTGCGGGCCACGACCGCGTTCTGGGTCTCCCGCCAGTCGGGATCGTGGCCGAGTACCTCGGCCCGCTCGTGACACACCTCGACCCGATCGGCGAGACCCAACCGGCGGACGATCCGGTGCAGCCAGTCGGTGCGGCTGACGCTGGCGTCCACCAGTGTCAGTCGAGCGGCGGGCAGGACCAGCGCCAGCACGAGCCCGGGGACACCGCCGCCGGAGCCGAGATCGACCACGCGGCCGGCGCCGCCGAGGGCGGGCTCCAGCGCGAGGGCGAACCCCGCCGCGTGGCGAGCGACCACCTCGGGCGCCTGGTCCGGGCCGAGGAACCCCCGCTGCCGGCCTTCGTCGAGCGCGGCCAGCAGCAGCGACCAACCTTCCGGTGCCGGTCCGGGCGTGGGCCCCGGCGCCGTCACCGCGTCGCTCGGGGACGCGGCCGGCTCAGGCCTCAGCGCCGGGAAGGATCACGACTCGGCGGTAGGGCTCCTCGCCCTCGGACGCCGTCCGCACCCCGTCGACGTCGTTGAGGGCGTCGTGCACGACCTTGCGATCAGCGGCGGCCATCGGCTCCAGCGACTTGGCCAGGCCCGTCTCGACCACCTGCTGAGCCACCTGCTCGCTGAAGCGGCGAAGCGCCTCGACCCGGCGCTGGCGGTAGCCGCCCACGTCCACGGCCAGCCGAGGCGAGCCGGGCCCGATGTGGCGCTGTGCGGCCAGCCGGGTCAGGTCCTGGACCGCCAGGAGAGTCTGTCCCTTGGGGCCGACGAGCAACCCGAGGCCCTCGCCGGTGATGGCCACCTCGATCTCGCCCTCGGCGGGCTCGGTCGAGGCCACGTCGCCGTCGAAGCCGAAGGCGTCGAGCAGTCCCCGCAGGAACTCGGTCGCGTCCTCGGTCACCTGCTCGGTGGTCGGCTCCTCGCCGTCGCGCTCGCGCTCGTCCATCGGGATCTCCTCTTGGGGCGGGGCCGGCGGGCCATTGCGGGAGCGGCTGCTCTTTTCCCGCGAAGGCTTGGCCTTGGCCGGTGTGCGGTCTTCGCCGTTGCTGCTGGGCTCGTCCTTGCGGCGCCGGCGGTCACGGCGTTCGGACTTCGGCCGCGGTGCGGTCGGTCGCACCCGGGCCCGGACCCTCGCCTCTCCCCGGATGCGCCCGAACAGGCCGGGGCGCGGCTCTTCCAGGATCTCGAACTCGGCGTCGGCCTCGTCCACGCCGAGGCGGTCCAGGGCGACGTTCTTGGCCTCATCGGTCGTGCGACCGGTGGTTTCGACCCACTCCATCGGGGATGTCCTCGCTGCGATCTCGGTCAGGGCTTCTTCTTCTGGGGGCGGGGCCGGGCGGGCGGCTTGGGCGCCGTACCGCTCGACCTCGGGGGCGGCTTGGGAGCAGTCCGTCGCTTGCCGTTGTCCGACGCGCTCGGCGTGGGCTTGGCCTTCGGCGGCGTGCTCTTGGCGGGGTTGCCCCTCGTCCCCTTCTTGTTGGCCGCCGCGCCGTTGCCGGTGGCCTTGGGCGCCTTGGCCGTCGAGCCCCCGCCGCCGCCGGCCTGACGGGCGGCGATGGCATCGGGATGCTCGCGGTAGAACCGCTTCGTTATGTAAGCCTGTTGGCCGATTCGGAAGAGGTTCTGCACCAGGAAGTACCAGGCCAGGGCCGCGGGCACGATGAAGGAGAAGATGCCCGAGAAGATCGGGAAGATCTTCATGATCATCTGCTGCTGCGCGGCGGCCGGGTTGTCGTTGTAGGTGGGGTTGTTCTTGTTGCGGGCGGTGATCTGGCGCTGCTGGACGAAGTACGTCACCACCACGATCCCCACCAGGATGAGGTAGGGGATCGCGGTGACGAAGCTGGCCTGGAGCGCCCGGGCCGCCGACTCGGCCAGGTTGAGCCCGAAGGCGTTCATCTCGGTCGAGGTGGACAGCGACTGGTAGAGCTCGGTCGAGTGGTCCAGGTACTTCGGCGCGAAGAAGGGCTCGCTCTCCGCTGACTTGTAGGTCAGCCCGATGAAGACCCGGTACATCACGATCCAGATCGGCGCCTGGATCAACAGGGGGAGGCACCCGCCGAGCGGGTTGACCTTGTGCTCCTTGTAGAGCGCCATGAGCGCTTCGTTCATGGCCTGGCGGTCGCCGCGGTACTCCTGCTGGAGCCGCTTCATCTCCGGCTGGATGCGCTGGAGCTCCAGCATCGACTTCGTGCTCTTGAGGGTGAGCGGCGTCAGCAGCAGCATGATGAGGATGGTCATCATGGCGATGGCGATGGCGTAGTTCGGCACGAGGGCGTAGAACCACGCCAGGACGGTGGCGATCAGGTCAAACACGGCGGTCGGCTCTCTCCAGGCGAGCAGCGGGCGGCGGAGGCACGGGGTCGAACCCGTGGCCGCCCCAAGGGTGGCAGCGCAGGAGGCGGCGCGTGGCCAGGAACGATCCCTTCAGGGCGCCGTGGGCCTCCACCGCCTCGAGCGCGTAGGTCGAACAGGACGGGACGAACCGGCAGGGCGAGGTCCGGTCCTGATGGCCGACCTGGTACCAGCCGATGAGGCGGGTCAGGCCGCGGGCCACCAGGCCGGGGGCGCGGTCGCCGGCCTGTGCCTCGGACGCCACCGCGTTCACGGCGTCATCCCTGGTTGCCTGGCCCCGACCGATGCCAGGGCGGCGAGGAAATCAGATTCCGCATCGTGGAACGACTGCTGGGCGAACGACGCGTCCGCTCCGACCAGGTACCACCCTGGCGCGAGGGCGTCGGCGTGGGTGCGGGCGAGGGCCCGCAGCCGGCGGCGGACGCGGTTGCGCACCGGCGCGCTCCCGACCGCTCGACCGACGGCGAAACCCACCCTCGGGGGAGCGGCGGCGGGATCAGCGATCACCGACATCCACAGCGAACCTACGCGCGCTCGGCGTCCGTCGCGCCGGAACCTTGCGAACACCGCACGGTCCCGGATGCGCCAGATCACGCCGAGAGGCGAACCCGGCCCTTGGCGCGGCGAGACTTGATGATGGCCCGGCCGGCCCGGGTCGACATCCGGTGCCGGAACCCGTGGCGCTTCGCCCGCTTGCGGTTGTTCGGCTGGTACGTGCGCTTCACGCTGCCTCCTGACTTCCTCGTTCCTCGATCCGGCCGGCGCCACATGCCTTCCGCCCGGCCAGCACGCTGGCGGGCTGAACGGCCGTGGGGCCCGGGCCGCGGCGAGCCGAGGACCTGCGACCTGGCGCGAGCGAACGCTCGCCATGCCGACGACCCAGGCTACGGGGTCGGCGCCGCGAACGGCAACCGGGTCCGGGTCCGACGCTCGACATCGCCCGACAAAGAGAAAGTCGGGCCGTCACCACGGCCGGTCACCGTGCGGTCACTCCCCGTTCCCGTGGACTGGACAGCCCCCCACCGGGCGCGTGCTACGGTCGCACGTCTGCCCCGGGGGGCACCCGAGTCGCTGGTGGTTTTGTTCGAGAACGGTCGTGGCGTTGTCCACAGGTGCATCCACACCTGTGGACACGGTTTCGCTTGCAAGGAGTGCGTCGCTGGTGAACGGCGAAGAGCTGTGGACGTCGGCGGCCCGGCTCCTGCGACAGCAGGTCTCGGATGTCGTGTGGTTCTCCACTTTCCAGGATGTACGAGCTGACGGGCTGGACGACGACGGGTTGCACCTGGTCCTGCCCAGCCCCACCGTGCGGGAGCACATCACGTCGCGCTACCTCCCGCTGGTCGAGGCCGCGCTCAAGGAGGCCGGCGCCGACGGCGTCAGCCTGGTCCTGCACGTCACGCCACCCGCACCAGAGCACGAGACCCTCTTCGACATCGTAGTTGAAGATGCAACAACAAGCGAGGGCCTCGCTCTGGGGGACGATCAGCCGTCCTCGAACGGCGTGAACGGCGGAGGCCGCGAGTTCGAGCCCTCACGCCACGCGGTCACGGCGGCGGGGCTCAACCCGCGCTACGGCTTCGAGACCTTCGTCAAGGGCCAGTCCAACCAGTTCGCGCTCGCCGCGGCCCAGCGCGTGGCCGAGACCCCGGCCCGCTCCTACAACCCGCTGTTCATCTACGGAGCGGCCGGCCTCGGGAAGACCCACCTGCTGCACGCCATCGGCCACTACGTCGACCAGAACTACAGCAACTACGAGATCCGCTACGTGTCGACCGAGACGTTCCTCAACGAGTACGTCGACGCCATCCGCAGCAACGCCACCGCGCACTTCAAGCGCCGCTACCGCGACGTCGACGTGCTCCTCATCGACGACATCCAGTTCATGGAGGGCAAGGAAGGTCTGCAGGAGGAGTTCTTCCACACCTTCAACTCGCTCCACGGCGCCAACCGGCAGATCGTCATCTCGTCGGACCGGATGCCCGATGCCATCCCCACGCTCGAGGACCGGTTGCGGGGCCGCTTCAAGTGGGGCCTCATCACGGACATCCAGCCGCCGGACCTGGAGACCCGTCTGGCCATCCTGCGCAACAAGGCCGAGCGCGACCACACGGCAGTCCCCGCCGACGTGCTCGAGTTCATCGCCGTCCGCATCACCAACAACATTCGTGAGCTCGAAGGCGCGCTGATCCGCGTCACCGCCTACGCCAGCCTCAACAACTCCACCATCACGGTGTCGCTGGCCGAGCAGCTCCTGGCCGAGCTCCTGCACGGCTCGGCCGAGCGCACCGTGTCGAGCCGGGCCATCATCGAGACCGTGGCCGAGTACTACCGCCAGCCCGTCGAGCTCCTGCGGGGCAAGAGCCGCCAGCGCCCGCTCGTCCTCGCCCGCCAGGTCGCCATGTACGTGATGCGCGACCTGACCGATCTCTCCTACCCGGCCATCGCCCGTGAGTTCGGCGGACGCGACCACACCACCGTCATCCACGCCGTCAGCAAGGTCGAGAAGCTGATGAAGGAGCGCCAGCAGGTCTACGACCAGGTGACGTTCCTCATCAACCAACTCAAGAACGGCGCGTAGGCACGCGTTGCCTGGGGACCAGGGTGGGGACGAACGGCTCGGAAGCTGGGGACAGGGGCGTGGTCATCCACCGGTGACCGACGTCGGGAGCATCAGCCTGGGGACAGTCCGAGCGGCCTGTGGATCACTACACCGGCCGGGACCAGGACCGATGCCGCGAAGCCCACAATCCCCAGGACCTACTACTACCACTAGGTTCCTGAAGAGCAGAGTGATGATGATCGACGCCGGACCGACGAAGGGCTCCGGGGAGGGGGCAGGGTGAAGTTCCGCTGCGAACGAGATGTCCTCGGCGAGGCGCTGGCCACGGCGGCCCGCGCCGCCCAGGGCCGGGCCGGATCACAGCCCGCGCTGGCAGGTGTGCGCCTGCGGCTCGAAGGGTCCTCGCTCGAGATCAGCGGGACCGACCTCGAGCTGACCATCCGGTGCACCATCGACGTCAACGGTGAGCGCGACGGCGCGTGCGTCGTGCCCGGCCGGTTGACGGCCGAGGCCGTGCGGACGCTGGCCCCTGGCGCGGTGATGGTCGACGCCGGTGGCGACACCGTGGAGATCACGTCCGAGCGCTCGTCGTTCACCGTGCGGCCGTTCGCGGTCGATGACTTCCCCCGCCTGGCCGAGCCGGCAGAGGAGAAGGTGACGGTGCCGGCCTCGATGTTCCTGCAGGCGGTGTCGCAGGTGGAGCGGGCCGCCAGCAAGGACGAGTCCCGGCCGATCCTCACCGGCGTGCTCCTCACCGCCGAGGACCAGGGCCTGCGACTCGTCGCCACCGACTCCTACCGCCTGGCCGTGTGTGATCTCCCGGAGGTCTCGATCCTCGCCGCCGGGCAGAAGGTGCTGCTGCCGTCGCGGGCGCTGCGGGAGGTCGAGCGGGCCCTTCCCTCGGAAGGCGAGATCACGATGCGTCTCGGTGAGCGGGACGCCACCTTCGAGGCGGCAGGCACGCGGGTCACCACCCGCCTGATCGAAGGCGAGTTCCCGAACTACCGCCAGCTCATCCCGGCCTCGTATCCCAACCGCGTGCGCGTCGGTCGGGAGGCTCTGCTCGACGCCCTGCGCCGGGTCCGGGTCATGGCCGCGGACGCCACGCCCGTTCGTCTCACCATCGAGGGCGACGAGGTGCGGCTCAACACGGTCAACCAGGACCAGGGCACGGCCGACGCCGTCGTCGAGGCCCAGGTGGAAGGCACCCCGCTCACCGTGGCCTTCAACCCGCAGTACCTGGCCGACGGGGTGGAGGCGGCGGCCGGCGACGAGGTCGTGCTCGACACCCTCGACGCGCTCAAGCCTGCGGTCGTGCGGCCGGTCGGTCAGGAGGACTACCTCTACCTCCTCATGCCGGTCCGGGTCCCGTAGGTCGCCGGACGGGTGTGGGTCCGCCGGCTGGAGCTCGTCGACTTCCGCAACTACGAGAGCGTCGCGGTCGAGCTCGGGCCGGGGCTGACCGCGGTGATCGGCGCCAACGGGCAGGGCAAGTCCAACCTGGTCGAGGCCGTCGCCTACCTGCCCACCCGTGAGAGCTTCCGCGGCGCTCCACCGGCCGCGCTGGTGCGGGAAGGGTGCCAGGAAGCGATCGTGCGGGCCGAGGTGGAGCAGCCGGACGGGCGCGTCGTCACCATCGAGTGCGCGCTCGCCGTCGGCGGACGCGACCGTGTGCTCGTGAACAAGCAACGCCCGCGGCGGCCGTCGGAGCTCCTCGACGTGGTCCGGGTCACCGTGTTCTCCCCCGACGACCTGGCGCTGCTCAAGGAAGGCCCGGCCGTGCGGCGGCGCTTCCTCGATCTCGCGATGGTCGGTCTGCATCCGCGCCTCGACGCCGACCGCCGGGACCTCGAGCGCATCCTGCGCCACAAGGCGACGCTGCTGAAGCAGGCCGGTGGCCGCCTGGACGATGACGCCGCCCTCACGCTCGACGTGTGGAACACCAAGCTGACCGAGGTGGGAGAGCTCATCGGCCGGGCCCGCGCCGAGCTGGTGGAGGCGCTGGCTCCGGAGGTGGCTCGCGCGTACGGCGAGCTGGCGCCCGGTGGGGGAGCGGTCGTGCTCGGGTACGACCCGCCGTGGCGCCGGACCGGCCTGGCCGACGCGCTGGCGGCTGCCCGCACCGACGAGGTGCGCCGGCAGGTCTGCCTGGTCGGCCCGCACCGCGACGACCTCGATGTCGTGCTCGACGGCCTGCCCGCCCGGACCCATGCCTCGCAGGGGGAGCAGCGGACGCTCGCCCTGGCGCTGCGTCTGGCCGGCCACCGGCTGGTGACCGATCGGACCGGCAGTGCGCCCGTGCTGCTGCTGGACGACGTCTTCTCCGAGCTCGATCCCGCCCGCAGCGCCGCGCTCCTGCGCCACCTCCCGCCGGGGCAGGTGCTCCTGACGACGGCCGGGCCCCTACCCGACCTGGCCGAGCCCGAGCGCGTGCTGCGCGTCGAGCGGGGCAAGCTGGTCGGGTGACGGACAGCGAGCCCCGGTCGCTGCGCGACAGCGTCGACGATGTCGTCCGATCGTTGCGCGGCACCGGCGCCCGCAGCCTGGCCGGGGTGTTCGGGCGATGGGAGGAGGCGGTCGGTCCGCAGATCGCCGCCCACGCCCGCCCGGCCTCCCTGACCGACGGCCGGCTGGTGGTCGACGTGGACCATCCGACGTGGGCGACCCAGCTGCGGTTCCTCGAGAGCGACCTCCTGGCGCGCCTCCGGGACGTGGCCGGGGCCGACGAGGTGACCAGCATCGAACTGCGCGTCCGTCCGCCGCGGTGAGCCGCTGAAGGCGGGCTGAACAACCCCGTTTGGACCGCTCGCCGCGGGCCCAGCCTCCGCCTCTGAGCACCACCCCCTTGGTAGGATGAAGGCCATCGTGAGGACGGTCCTGAGCGCTCCCCGGGGTCCGGGGATTCCAGCGAGCGGGGCTGTCCCGCCGGTCGCTCATCGATCCCGAAAGGTCGCGCCTTGGCGAAGGACGTGAACCGCCCGAACAACGAGTACGACGCGTCAGCCATCCAGGTCCTGGAGGGCCTGGACCCCGTGCGCAAGCGGCCCGGCATGTACATCGGCTCCACCGGGCTGGCCGGCCTCCACCACCTCATCTGGGAGGTCGTGGACAACTCGGTCGACGAGGCCATGGCCGGCTTCTGCAGCCGCGTCGTGGTGACGCTGCAGGCCGACGGCGGCTGCCGCGTCGACGACGACGGCCGCGGCGTCCCTGTCGATCCGTACCCGTCCGGCCCGCACAAGGGCAAGAGCGCGGTCGAGGTCGTGCTCACCGTCTTGCACGCCGGCGGCAAGTTCGGTGGCGGCACCTACAAGGTTTCGGGCGGCCTGCACGGCGTGGGCGTGTCCGTCGTCAACGCCCTGTCGGAGCGCCTGATCATCGAGGTCGACAAAGAGGGTTCCCGGTACCGCCAGGAGTACGCCAAGGGCGGCCGCCCCCAGGGCAAGCTCGAGAGGGTCGGCCCGACGCCGGCCCGCGGACGCACGAGTGGCACGACGGTCGTGTTCTGGCCGGACCCGGTCATCTTCAGCTCCGAGGGCACCGAGTTCCACGCCCGCACGGTGCTGGAGCGGCTGCAGACCATGGCCTTCCTCAACAAGGGCCTGGAGATCGTCTTCGTCGACGAGCGTCCGGACAAGGCGCAGACGGTCACCTACGTCTACAAGGGCGGCATCGTCGACTTCGTGCGCCACCTCAACGCCTCGAAGGAGGCGCTGTTCTCGAAGGTGGCGTCCTACGCCGTCGACGAGGAGGACCAGGAGGTGGAGATCGCCCTCCAGTGGAACACCGGGTACTACGAGGGCATCCACGGCTACGCCAACGGCATCTCGACCACCGAGGGCGGCATGCACGTCGAGGGCTTCCGCACGGCGCTCACGTCGGTGCTCAACAAGTACGCCCGCTCCCGCAACCTGCTGAAGGAGAAGGAGGAGAACCTGCTCGGGGAGGACATCCGCGAGGGTTTGACCGCCATCATCTCCGTGCGGTTGAAGGACCCGCAGTTCGAAGGGCAGACCAAGGCCAAGCTGGGCAACGTCTCCACCCGCTCGCTGGTCCAGAAGGTGACGAACGAGAAGCTGGCCGAGTGGTTCGAGGAGAACCCGACCGAGGCCAACCGGGTGGTGAAGAAGGCCATGGCCGCCGCGCAGGCCCGGGTGGCGGCCAAGAACGCCCGCAACGCCATCCGCCGCAAGACCGCCCTCTCCGGCGCCGGCATGCCCGACAAGCTCAAGGACTGCTCGAGCAGCAACCCCGAGGAGAGCGAGCTCTTCATCGTCGAGGGCGACTCGGCCGGCGGCACCGCGGTCGACGCGCGTGACCCGCGCACGCAGGCGATCCTTCCGATCAGGGGCAAGATCCTCAACGTCGAGCGGGCCCGGCTGGACAAGATGCTGAAGAACCTCGAGGTCCAGGCGCTCATCACGGCCATCGGCGGCGGCGTGGGCGAGGAGTTCGACCCCGCCAAGGTCCGCTACCACAAGGTCATCTGCCTGGCCGACGCCGACGTCGACGGCAGCCACATCCGCACGCTGCTCCTGACCTTCTTCTTCCGGCAGATGAAGCCCCTCGTCGAGCACGGGTACGTCTACATCGCGCAGCCGCCGCTGTTCTCGACCGAGGTCGGCCGGGAGAAGCTGTACCTGAAGAACGAGACCGCCAAGGCGGCGTTCCTGGCCGAGCACCCGAACCACAAGAAGGACTTCGGCCGCCTCAAGGGTCTCGGGCGAGATGGACTGGGAGGAGCTCAAGGCCACCACGATGGACCCGGGCCGGCGCACCCTCCTGCAGGTGACCGTGGACGAGGCCGCGCTGGCGGACGAGATCATGAGCACGCTCATGGGTGACGAGGTCGAGCTGCGCAAGCAGTTCATCCAGCAGAACGCCCACGACGTGAGGTTCCTCGACATATGAGCGACAGCAACGACCCGGGGGGCACGCTGCCCCCGGACGACGGCGACGACGGGGACGGGCGCGACCTCACGCACGGGGCCATCGAGCCCATCGAGATCCAGGAGGAGATGGAGCGGTCCTTCCTGGACTACGCCATGTCCGTCATCATGGCCCGGGCGCTCCCGGACGTGCGCGACGGGCTCAAGCCGGTGCACCGCCGGATCATCTGGGACATGGAGCAGCAGGGCTTCCGGCCCGACCGGCCGTTCGTGAAGTGCGCCCGGGTCACGGGCGACACCATGGCCAAGTACCACCCGCACGGCGGCCCTGCCATCTACGACGCACTGGTCCGCATGGCCCAGCCCTTCTCGCTCCGCCATCCGCTCATCGACTTCCACGGCAACTACGGCTCGCCCGACTTCGGCCCCGCGGCCGAGCGCTACACGGAGTGCCGCCTGCACGCCCTCGCCATGCACATGGTGGCCGACATCGACGAGAACACCGTCGATCTGGTGCCGACCTACGACGCCTCCAACGAGGAGCCGGTCGTCCTCCCGGCCCGCTTCCCCAACCTGCTGGTCAATGGGAGCCAGGGCATCGCCGTGGGCATGGCCACGAACATCCCGCCCCACAACCTGGGCGAGGTCATCGACGCCACCGTCCACCTCATCGACCACCCTGACGCCACGCCCGACGACCTGATGCAGTTCGTGCACGGTCCGGACTTCCCGACCGGCGGCTTCATCATGGGGCGGGCCGGCATCATGGAGGCCTACCGGACGGGCCGGGGCAGCGTGAAGATGCGGGCCAGGGCGACCATCGAGGAGAGCAGCCGCCGCGGCGCGCCGATGGAGATCGTGGTGACGCAGCTGCCCTACCAGGCCAGCTGCAAGGCCATCGCCGGGCGCATCCAGGAGCTGGTGGACGCCGGCGACCTCGAAGGCATCGCCGACGTCAACGACAACTCGGCCGGCGGCAAGACGAGTCTCGTGATCTCGTTGCGACGCGACGCCAACCCCAACGTCGTGCTCAACAACCTGTTCAAGCAGACGCAGCTCCAGACCAGCTTCGCCGTCAACATGGTGGCGCTGGTCGATGGCGTGCCTCGGACGCTCAACCTGGTGCAGGCCCTCCAGGGCTACATCGCGCACCAGGTCGAGGTCATCACCCGGAGGTCGCAGTACCGGCTGGACAAGGCCCGCCGCGACGAGGAGATCCAGGAGGGCCTCCTCCGGGCCCTCAACGTGATCGACGAGGTCATCGCGCTCATCCGGGCCAGCGAGGATCGCGCCGCCGCCCGCTCAGGCCTCATCGAGCAGTTCGGCTTCACCGAGCTCCAGGCCGAGCACATCCTCGAGATGCGCCTCGGCCAGCTCACCCGTCTGTCCCGCATCGACATCGAGCAGAAGCTCGAGAAGCTGCGTGAGCTCATCGCCGAGCTCGAGGCGATCCTCGCCGACGACGGCCGCCTGAGGGCCGTCATCAAGCAGGACCTGTTGGCCATCAAGGAGCAGTTCGCCACGAAGCGCGCCGCCGAGGTCGTGCTGGACGACGGTGACATGTCCGTCGAGGACCTGGTGGAGGACAAGGAGCTGGTCGTCGTCATGACGGAGGCCGGCTACGTCAAGACGGTCGACGCCGACGCCTTCAAGACGCAGGGCCGCGGCGGGCGAGGCGTCGCCGGGGCCAAGTTGAAGGCCGATGACCTGGTCAGCCACGTCATCTTCACCACGGCCCACGCCCACCTGCTGTTCTTCTCCAACCGCGGCAAGGTCTACCGGCTGCGGGCCATGGACATCCCGGAGCGGGAGCGCACCGCGAAGGGCATCCCCATCGTCAACTTGCTGCCGCTCGTGGCGGGCGAGACGATCCGGGCCATCATCGACACCCGCACGTTCGCCGGCGAGCGCTTCCTCTTCTTCGCCACCCGCCGGGGCCAGGTGAAGCGCACGGTGTTCACCGAGTACGACTCGTCCCGGCGCGACGGCCTCATCGCCCTCAACCTGCGCGAAGGGGACGAGCTGGTCCGCGTCATCGAGACGACGACCGGCGACGACATCTTCATGGTCAGCCGCTCGGGCCAGACCATCCGCTTCAGCGAGGACGAGGTGCGGCCCATGGGCCGGGCCGCGGCCGGGGTGCGGGGCATGAAGCTGAAGGCGGGCGACTCCGTCGTCTCCGTCGATGTGGCCCGCGACGACGTCGCCATCCTCATGGTGACCGAGGCCGGCTACGGCAAGCGCACGCAACTCGAGCACTTCAACCGGCAGGGCCGCGGCGGCCAAGGCGTCATCGGCATCAAGCTGACGAGCCGCAAGGGTCACGTGGTCGCGGCGTTCATGGTCGGCCTGGAGGACGAGATCGTCGCCGTGTCGTCGGGAGGCGTCGCCATCCGCACCTCGGTCCGGGAGATCTCCTCGCAGGGCCGCACGGCCACTGGCGTCCGCATCATGAACCTGGACGCCGGGCAATACGTGGCCTCGGTAGCGCCCATCCTGGGCGGCAACGGCGACAGCTGACGTTCGCCTGACCTTCGCCGGCGAGCGCGTCGGCCTTCCTTCCCTTCGCAACTTCCCCCGACTCCACCTTCGTCGAAGGATGTTGCATGAGGAACGTTCCTCCCCGTGCGGAAGCCGGGCAGGCGGTGCCGCTCCTGGCCGCGGTGATGGCCGTGGCCGCCGTCCTGATCCTGGGCATCGGCCAGCTGGGCCAGCGGGTGGCCGCCGCCGCCAGGGCCCGCACCGCTGCCGATGCCGCGGCCCTGGCCGGAGCGGCGGCCGGGCGGGCCGCAGCCGCCACGATGGCCGCCGAGAACGGCGGCACGCTGGTGTCCTACTCCGACACGGACGGCGGGGTGACCGTGACCGTCCGCGTCGACGGTGCGTCGGCGACGGCACGCGCAGCCATGGTGGCCGACGACGGCCCTGGTCCTGACGGCCTGCCGGCCGAACGCTCGCCGCCCGTGACCGGAGGTTGACGGCCGTCGCGGGTTACAGTGCCGGGGATGGCACTGGACAACCGGGCCGACGTCGTGACCGCGGTCGATGACGACGACCTGGACGGTCGTGGCGAGGCACCGGAGGTGACCAACGGGGCGCCGTCGCCCGCGCCCGCCCCGGCAAAGAACACGGCGGAGGACGCGGCCGCGGACGAGTCCGGCACGGCGACCACGAACGGCGCCGGTCAGGACGAGTCCCGCCCCACCACCCGTACCCCCCGGCCCGCCCGCAAGCGCACCGCCCGCCAGCGTGCCCTCCTCGTGGCCGGCGCCGCCGGTGCCGAGGAGACGGCGACGACCGACGGCGACACCGCGTCGGACGACAACGACACGAGCGGTGGCACGGAGCAGCCGGTCGCCTGTCGACCCGCTCCTCGCCGGCGGTGCCTCCGACACCGAGAGCGACTGGTCCGCCGACGCCCCCACCAGCACGACCCTTCCGCCCGGCGCGACCGCGGCGGCCGCCGTCGCAGCCGCCATGTACGCGCCGGCGCCGCCCCGCACTGCGCCCGTAGCCCTGCCGAACGAGCCTGCGCCGACCATCGCCGTTCCGACGCTGAACGCTCAGCCGGAGACGCAGGTCCTCGAGCCTGTCGCGACTCCTACTCCTGCCGTCGTGCCTCCGCCCCCTCGGCCTCGCCGTCGAGCCCGCCCGCGGGTCCGCAAGGTCACCCGGGTCGTGCGCTCGGTCGACGCGTGGTCGGTCTTCAAGGTGGCCCTCATCTTCTTCCTGGCGATGGGCGTCGTGCTCATCACCGCCGGGGTGCTGCTCTGGAACCTGGCGCAGTCGACCGGCACGCTCGACAACGTCGAGGGATTCTTCCGGGAGGCGTTCGGCTACGACACCTTCGAGCTGCAGTCCGAGCCGTTGTTCCGGGCGGGGTTGACGCTCACCGCGCTGTTCGTCGTCGCCGGTACCGGCCTGACCGTCGTCATGGCCGTGCTGTTCAACCTCATCGCCGACCTGACCGGTGGCATCCGCCTGACGGTCCTCGAGCGCGAGGTCATCGCCCGGGACGACGTCGTGCGCCGGCGCCGGCGCCGTCGGGTCATCCGTCCGTCGAAGCCCGTCGTGACCCCTGTGTCCGACCTGCCGGCACCTCCTCCGCTGGAGCGCTCCCGCCCCGCAAACGGTTGAGGGCATCGCCTCCCTGCCGGTAGCCTCGACGCTCCGGTGCCGGGGCTATAGCTCAGTCGGTTAGAGCGCATCCCTGATAAGGATGAGGTCACAAGTTCGATTCTTGTTAGCCCCACCGAGGTCGAGACCGGACGCGGCCTGACCTGGAGCCGAGGCATGACGGGCCACACGCGGCGTCCAGGAGGAGGCGTCGGCTCCGCTGCGCGTCGGCTCGCATGCCGGGACTCTACGAAGCACAACCGTCCGGACCACTGAGGTGCCCTCGCCGGCGGGGACGGCGGAGGTCATCGAGGAACCCGCCGCTTTGGGACAGGTCGACTCCGTCGTCGTCGAGTCGAGTGACCCCAGTGCCGTCGGTCTTACAGGTCAGTACCTCAGTTGGGGACGCCAGTCGGTGCCCCGGCCCTCGGGGACCGTGTCGAGGAGCAGCCACAGCGGATCCATCTCGACCGCGCCACGCGGATCCTGGTCCGGGTCGGCCATGTCACCGCCGACCTCCTCGCTCCAGAAGTGGCGGATCACGCCATCCTGGCGGGTGAACACGTTGTAGGCCGGCATGTCGGCGTCCTCCGCCGACACGTAATCCCTCGTGTAGTCGCCCTGCTGGTCGCTGTAGACGGGGAGATCGGTCCAGCCGCGCGCCTTCTTGGCCTCGATGAGCCGCTCGATCGGTGACCGGGCCGTGAAGGCGATGGCGACCCGCTGACGGATGTCGGCGATCTTGTGGTCGAAACCGCCCATGAGCGAGGTGCACATCGGGCACGGCTCCTCGCGCTGCGGGCCGAACATGTAGCTGTAGATGACGAGCGTGTCATGGTCGCCGAACAGGTCCTCGAGCGACACGTCGGCCCCGCCCTCGTCCGTGAAGTGGTACTCGCGGGGGACCTCGCCACCGGGGGGCAGATCGCGCCGGAGCGAGGCGACGCGCTCGGCCTGGCGGCGCAGCTCGATCTCCTCGACGAGGAGGTCCTGGCGGGCCCGCCGGTACTCCTCGGACTCGTTGGGGTGTCGGATGGGGTTCTTCGCCGCCAGCTCAGCAGCGGACGTCAATGCAGCCACGTTGTTCCTTTCGATCCGGCCCCTCACAGGCGCACCAGTACCGACGGGCCGACCGGCCCAAACTCATCGCCCGTCGCGCACGAGGTTCTCGCGGGATCCAGTGGCCGTTCCTGGTCCCGTCGCCCGCGAGAACCGTCGAGGGACAGCGCCCCGGCCCGATCGGAGCCGGGCAGTAGTCTGCGGCGATGCCGAGCGCCGTCCTGGCCCCACGCGCCCACGCCGGGCCAGTGCGGTCGTGAGGGGCCGGTCGTGAAGGTCATCAGTCGGGCCCTGCTGGCCGTGGGGGTGGCCGGGCTCATCGCCTCGGTGCTCCGGGTGCGGGGCCGTGGAGGGGTACCGCCCCAGCGCGGCGGCTGGCACGAGGTCCCCTTCACCGAGCGCCCCTGATGCGCGTCGGCGTCGCCGGATACGGCGTCGTCGGCCGGCGGGCGGTGGCGCACCTCGTCGAGCGCCCCGACGTCGACGAGGTGCTCGTCCTCAGCCCCGCGCATCCCGCCACGAGCACGAAGGTCCGTCGTGTCGACGAGCGGGAGCTCCGGGCCCAGGCCTCGGTCATCGTCCTCACCACACCGTCACCCCAGCAGTCGCCGGCCGCCGTGCTGCTCGCCGCCGGGTGCCATGTGGTCACGACCAGCGACGACTGCGCCGACGTCGATGCCCTGATCGCCATGGAGCGGGCGGCGCAACAGGCCGGGCGCTGCCTCGTGGTCGGCGCCGCCGCGTCCCCCGGTCTGACAGGCCTGCTGGGCCGCCTCGCGGCCACCGATCTGGACTCCGTCGACGAGCTCCATGTGACCATCCACGGCACCGGCGGGCCGGCCTGCGCCCGCCAGCACCACGAGGCCCTCGGCTCGACGAGCCGCACGTGGTACGACGGGGCCTGGCAGGAGCGGCCAGGGCGGCACCGGTCGCGAGCTGTGCTGGTTCCCCGACCCCATCGGCGCCCACGACTGCTACCGCGCCGCCCTCCCGGATCCGGTGCTCCTGCACCGGGCCTTCCCGACCGCTTCCCGCATCACGGCCCGCCTGACCGCGACTCGGCGCGACCGGCTGACCGCCCGACTACCCATGCTGCGCCCGCCGCACCCGGAGGCGCGCGAGGGCGGCGTGCGCGTCGAGGTCCGCGGGCACGCGGGGGTCAGCCGGGACGCGGTGGTGCTGGGCGTCGCCTGCCCGCTGGGCGCGGTGGCGGCCGCGATGGCCAGCGTTGCCGCCGCGGCGGCGGGCGCCGGGCGGTTCCCTACCGGCCTGGTCGTGCTCGGCGACGAGGCGCTGCCCACCCGTGACCTGGCCCAGGAGGTGGCCGAGGCGGGCGTCACCATCCACCGCTTCACTGGCACGGCCAGCCAGACCTCCTGGTGAGGGACCTGGTCAGTAAGTCCGTAATCATGTAATCTCAACACCATGTCGACTGAAGAGACGCTCACCGCCTGGTTCCGGGGCCGCATCCCCGACGGTTGGTTCACCGAGCCGGTGACCGTGGCCGTCGATCGGGACGAGGTGGTGGTGACCGGTGTGCTGCCCGCGCCCGACCTGGGCGATGACCTGGGGCCCGACGGCCAGCGCGTCGCCCTGGCCAGCCGGATCGGCGCCTATCGGGAGGACACCAGGGAGCAGCGCATCGCCATCGCCCGCGAGGCCGAGCACCGCTTCGGTCGGAAGGTGTCGTGGGCCGCGCGATGCGGCGAGGTCGAGACGTGCTTCACCACGGCAAGCGTCCCGGTGATGACCCGGCTGCGGATGGCCGAGCGCGAAGTGCTCGACACGCTCATCGACGCCGGAATCGCCCGCAGCCGCTCGGAGGCGCTCGCCTGGTGCGTACGGCTGGTCGGGCGGAACGAGGAGGCGTGGATCAACCAGTTGCGGGAGGCCATGGCCGAGGTGGCCAAGGTCCGGGCCGAGGGTCCGACGGCCGACTGACCCGTTCCCGGCCCGGGTCATCGCTCCTAGGCTGCGTCCATCGAGATCGATCCCACCCTCCCGCCCCACGTCCCGCCCGGGTACGTCACGCACCTCCCGCAGCGGGGCGAGATCTTCTACCGCTACCACCGCCATCCGGATCGGTCGGCGCCGACGCTCCTGCTCCTCCACGGCTGGACGGCGTCCGCCGACCTCCAGTTCTTCACCGCCTACGAGTCGCTGGCGCAGTCGTACTCGTTCGTCGCCGTCGACCACCGCGGGCACGGTCGTGGCATCCGCAACATCACCGAACCGTTCCGGCTCGAGGACGCCGCCGATGACGCGGCCGCGCTGATCGAGCAGCTCGGGCTGGGGCCGGTGATCCTGGTCGGCTACTCCATGGGCGGTCCGATCTCGCTGCACCTCTGGAACCGCCACCGCCACCTGGTGGCCGGGCTGGTGCTGGAGGCGACGGCGCTGGAGTGGCGGGAGTCCCGGCGGGAGCGGATCATGTGGCGCACGCTCGGGTTCATGGGCGTCATGCTCCGGGCCTGGTGGTACCCCCGGTCGGTGCGCTCGGGGTTGCGCCGCTTGTCCCGTGGTCAGCCCTCACTGGAGCCGTGGATCCCGTGGCTCCAGGGTGAGATCCACCGCAACGAGGTGCGGGCCGTGGTGCAGGCCGGCCAGGCGCTGGCCACCTACGACGCCCGCTCCTTCGCCACGTCGATCGACGTGCCCACCGGCCTGCTGCTCACGACCGCGGACCGGTTGGTCAGGCCGGTCAAGCAGCACGCTCTGGCCAAGGTGATCCGGGCCGAGATCGGCGAGGTCGCCGGTGATCACCTGGTCCCGTGGACACACCCCGACGACTTCGCCCGGGTCACCCGGCAGCTCGTCGACTCCGTGGCTCGGCGGGCCGTGGCGAGCTCCCCGACTCGAGCTGCCGGCTGAGCCGCTCGACGGCCTCCGTCAGCTTCTCCAACCGGTCGTCCAGGTCCTCGGTCGTCACCATGTCGCCCAGGGCCAGGCGCACGCTGGCCAGCTCCCGGGCGAGGTACTCGGTGTCGGACTGGGTGCGCTCGGCCACCCGACGGTCGGTGGACGACTGGGCGCGGTCCCGTCGTTCCTGACGGTTCTGGGCCAGCAGGATCAGCGGCGCCGCGTACGACGCCTGCAACGAGAGCACGAGGGTGAGCAGCACGAGGCCACGGCCGTAGGGGTCGAAGCGCCAGGACTCCGGCACGATGGTGTTGAAGATGATCCACACCGCGATGACGACGGTCTGGAACACCAGGTAGCGGGCGGTGCCGAGGAACCGTGCGATGGCCTCGCTGAACTGGCCGAAGGCGTCGGTGTCGTAGTGGATGCCGAGGCCGCGGCGTTCCTTGCGGGGACGGCTCAGGTCCTCGCCCCGGCCCCTCATGTCGTGGCTCCGGTGCGGGGGCGCTGCCGCCAGTCGGCGGGCAGGGTGCGGTCGAGGACGTCGTCGACGGTGATGGCCCCGAGCAGACGCCGTTGCTCGTCGCACACGGCGACGGCCAGGAGGTTGTAGGAGGCCAGGCGCTCGGCCACCTCCCGCTCGGGCATGTCGGGCGGGACGGTCGGCTCCTCCTCCAGGCAGCGGCCGAGCGTCATCGACGGTGGTTCCCGGAGCAGCCGCTGGAAGTGGACGACACCGAGGTAGTTGCCGGTGGGGGCGACGAAGGGGGCGTTGGTCACGAAGACCTGCGCAGCGATCGAGACCAGCCAGTCGGGATCCCGCACCTCGGCCAGCGCCGACGCCACCGTGGCGTGCGGACCGAAGATGATGATGTCGGGCGTCATCAGCGAGCCGGCCGTGCCCTCCGCGTAGGAGAGCAGGCGGCGGAGCACGTCGGCGTCCTCGACGTCCATGGCCGACAGGAGCTGCGTGCGCTGCTCCCCGGGCATCTCGGCCAGCAGGTCGGCCAGGTCGTCGACCTCCATCTCCTCCAGCACGGACAGCAGGCGCTCGAGGTCGAGACCCTCGATCATGCCGAGCTGCTCGGACTCGGGCAGCTCTTCGAGCAGATCGGCGAGGCGGTCGTCCTCCATCGACTCAGCAAGCTGCCGGCGCTGGGCCAGCGGCAGGGCGCGGACGGCGGCGGCGACGTCGCTCGGGTGGAGATCGCGCAGGCGGGCGGCCTCAGCGGCCAGCTCGTCGCCCATGAACAGGCCAGGCACCTCGTCCCAGTCGACGATGCGGTAGGAGGCCCGGCGCACCAGGGGTCGGCGGCGGGCCAGGCGCACCTTCTCCACCGTCCACTTCGTGCTCCGTCCCTCGGCCGGGCGAAGGGCCACGTCGCTGACCGTCTCGTCGCCGATCTTGCGGTCGATGAGGTGACGGCCGACCAGGATCTCGCCCGACTTGGGCTTGAACGGGTTGACGTCGAGGTCCCACGACCGCAGGCGGACCCCGTCGCTGTC
Organism: uncultured Acidimicrobiales bacterium; assembly: GCA_963769115.1. Lineage (GTDB taxonomy): Bacteria > Actinomycetota > Acidimicrobiia > Acidimicrobiales > Ilumatobacteraceae > DASTFY01. The sequence goes on along the minus strand of CAVYKN010000020.1, from coordinate 138,216 downwards.
CAGCTCGGCCACGCGGTTGATGTTGACGAACAGCCGGCGCCGCTGGACGGTCGCCACGAACCCGATGACCTCGGGCGCCTCCCGGCCCCGGGTGGGGAGGAGCACGACATCGTCCAGCTTCCCGATCGCCACGCCGTCAGGGGCGAGAAGGGACAGGCGCATCACCCTGAACGCATAGACGAGGTCGCCGGCCACGGTTGGAGGCTATCCCTGGACCCTCAACGCCCCCTGAGCAGGCGGGTCGCGGTCGGGGCGGCGGCGGCGGCCGCCAAGGCCACGATGAGCGACGCCGTTGAGCTGGCGCGACAGCCGCACGGCCGCTCCGATGTCCGCCGGCGTGGCCGCGCGGCCCCGGCCCAGCGTCGCCCGCTGCTCGACCCGACGTCCATAGCGGTTGGTCCCACCGAGCCGGATCCCGAGCGCCGCCGCGAAGGCGGCTTCGATCACGCCGGCGTTGGGGGACGGGTGCCCGGGGGCGTCCTCCCGCACCGCGCGCCAGATCTCACGCGCACGGGCCGGCCGCAGCACGGCGACGGCGGCCGCCGCGAGTCGGGCCGGTACCCAGTTGGCGACGTCGTCGAGGCGCGCCGCGGCCCAGCCGAAGCGCTCGAACCGCTCGTCGTGGTGTCCGACCATGGAGTCCATCGTGTTGACGGCGCGGTAGACCAGCGCGCCGACGCCGCCACCGACCGCGGCCCACAGGATCGGCGCCACGACGGCATCGACGGTGTTCTCGGCCACGGACTCGACAACGGCCCTGGCGATCTCGTCCTCCCCCAGCTCAGCGGGGTCGCGGCCGACGAGCGCAGGCAGCGCCGACCGGGCCGCGGCCAGGTCGCCGCCGTCGAGGTGGCCCTCGATGGCGAGGGCCTCGTCGGTCAGCATCCGGCCCCCGACGGTGAGGGCGGTCGCCGCGACGCCGGCCACCGCCGGGCCGGCGGCACGGCGCAGCACCATCCCGGTGATCCCGGCCAGGCCCGCGCCGATGGCGACGTGCTCGATGCCGCGGCGGCGGTCGTCGTCGTAGCGACGGGCCTCGGCGCGGTTCATGGCCCGCCCGAACCACGCCACCGGGTGGTAGCGGTCGGGAGGCTCGGGCAGCACCTGCGCCAGGGCCAGCCCGGCCGCGGTCGAGCCCCAGCGGGCCGCCGGCGAGAGCCTCCGGCCGCGCTTCACCAGCGGGCCGCCACGACGACCAGGGCCACGGTCTCCAGGATCATGCCTGCGGCGCCGACCACGTCGCCGGTGAACCCACCCAGGCGCCGCCAGGCCAACGCGACCACGGCCGCGCCGGCGACCACCCCGGCGCCCGCGCCGGCCAGGCCTCCCCAGCCGCCGCCGACGACCACGGCCACCACCCCGATGAGCGCCGACGGCACCGCCACCAGTGGCGAGCCACCGGCGAAGGCCGTGGCCAATCCTCCCTCTTGGCGGGCGTAGGGCACGGTCGTGACGATGGCCGCCATGCCCGCCCGGGCCAGGCACCAGACGCCGGCCAGGAGCACCACCCAACGCCAGCCGTCGACGTCCGCGGTGGCCAGGGCCGTCGTGCGCAGGAGCAGCGTCACCACCACCGCGGCCACGGCGAACGCGCCCACGTCCGGCGCGGCCATCACGGCCAGGCGGCGGGACCGGTCAAGGTGGGGGAGGAGCCCGTCGGCAGTGTCGGCCAGGCCGTCGAGGTGCAGCGCGCCGGTCAGCACGAGGTCGACCGCCACCGTGAGCACCGCGGCCAGCACGGGCGCCCACCAACCACCCGTGCCCCAGCGGACGAGGCCGCAGGCTGCACCGATCAGCAGCCCGACTGCCCCGAACCACGACAGGCTGCGCCGGTCCGGGACCCGGCCCCGACCGGCGACGGTCAGGAAGTCGACCGCGGCGAGGAACGCCGTCACGGGCTCATGCCTTCACGACGGTTCGGGCGGCGGCAACGACAGCACCCGTCCGGCCACCACCAGTTGCACGTCGGTGGCGACCGCGGCGACGGCCTGGTTCAGGGTGCCCATGACGTCTGCGAAGCGCCGCCCGAGCTCCGTCGGCGCGTGCACCGACAGACCCACCTCTTCGGACACGACGACCGTCGGCCCCGCCCGGCCCTGGAGCGCCGCCACCAGGGAAGCCACGTCGACGGTGAGCTCCGGATGCGCGGCCACCCACGTCCCGAGCGCGTCCACCAGCAGCGTGCCGTCGGGGTAGCTGTGCAGGGCGCCGACGAGGTCGCCGCCCGCTTCCACGGTCACCCAGTCGGCCGGTCGCCGGGCCCGGTGGGTTTCGATGCGCGCCGCCAGGTCCTCGTCGTCGGGATCGGCCGACGCCGTGGCCACGTAGGTCACGGGCGGGCCGAGCCGGGTGGCCAGCGCCTCGGCAACGGCGGACTTGCCGCTGCGCGTGCCACCCAGGACGAGGACGAGCACCGTCAGGCGCTCGGCGGGGCCTGCTCCGGGCTGGGCGCCGGCGCGGTCGCCGGGAGCTCGGCCGGCGCACCGAGGCCGAGCTCGGCCCGCAGGGAGTCCAGCGTGGCCGACGCCTCGAGCTCCATCGTCGACTTCTTGAGCTCGGCCAGCGCGCCCTCGCCGGTCGAGGCTTCGAGCTCGGCCTTGGCACTGGCCTGCGCCATCCGGGCCTGGATCTTGTTCTCGACCTCCTCGAGGCTGGGGCTGTCCTGGCCGACCGTGGCCGTCATCGACGACATGGCGTCGTTGACCTTCTCCTGCATCTTGGCCGCCTCGAGCTGACCCAGGAGCTCCATGCGCTTGGCCGCCAGCTGCTGCACGCTCGCGGCGTTGGCCTGCACAGCCTCCTTCGCCTTCGTGGACTGCTCGTCGGCCAGCGACAGTTGCTTGCGCAACATTTCCTCGGTGTTCTGTGCCGCTTGCAACCTCATGGCCACGGTGCTGGCCGCCGCGTTCCACTTCTGCGCGTCGGCCGCGTTACCGGCCTTGGTCGAGGCGTCGGCCTTCAGCAGGGCCTGCTTGGCCAGCTCCTTGGCCTCAGCCACGTCGCCAGCGGCGTCCTCCAGCTCGCCGGCCACCTGGGTGCGGTGGGCGATGACCTGGGCGGCCTGGTTGCGGAGCTGCTGGTCCTTCTTCTGGGCGTCCTGGATCGCCTGCTCGATCTCGATCTCAGGGTCCATGACCTCGTTGCTCTTCTTGGTGAACCAGGCCTTGATGTAGTTCCACCACTTCTTGAACACGTTGGTTGTCCTTTCTCTGTTGCCGTCGTCGCGTCGCGGGTGCTGTTCGGGCCGCCGTCACCGGCTTCCCATGCCCCGACCTCTGCGGGAGCCCATGCTGATGCGGGGACGCGAACCTCCGGTGCGCCCCCCGCTCCTCGCTCGGCTGCCGCCACCGAAGCCACCGCCTCCGCCGCCGTAGTGGTCGCTGAACCAGTCATCGTCGCTCGGCTGCCGCCGGTTGCCGCGGCCCATGGCACTGCCGAGCCCGCGGGAGGCCAGCACCGTGATGGCCGCGATGGCGGCGTTGGTGAGCCACGGGCTCTTCTCGCGGTGCTGCTGGTAGTGGGGCTCCGGTACCGGCGCGGGAACAGCGGCCCCGGGCGGTGGGGGCGGAGGAAGCGGGAAGAGCGGTCCCGGAGCCGGTTCCGGGGGCGCCGGCTGGCCGTCGAGCAGCGCGGCCGAGCACTGCAGCTTCCAGCGGGCCTGCACCAGGCGGGGGTAGACCGCTTCGAGCTCCTCGCGGGTGTCCGCCTCTTCCAGATCGTCCTGGAGGTCGGCGAAGCCCGAGGCACCATCGCGGAAAGCGGTCGACGCCTTCCTTCGACGCGTCCGGCATCTCGACCTTGTCGGCCAGCTCGAGCACCAGGTTGGACGTCAGCTCGACCTCGCTGCGCACCTTCTGCTCGCCCTCGGCCTGCGACACCGGGGAGAGCGGCTGGGACGCCTTCTTCTTGCGGGACGACCACCAGATGTAGAAGCCGAACCCGACCAGGCCCACGAAGACCAGCAGCAGGATGAGGGGCAGGATGCTCCCGCTGGAGCTCCCGGCGGCACCGGTCGGCCCGTCGTCCCCGCCGCTCCCCGAGCCGCCACCGTCCGAGCCGCCGGATCCCTCCACGCCGAGCTCGTCGGCGGCCGCCAGCACCCCGGTGGCGAAGGAGTTCGACCGGTTCGCGGCCTCGATCGCCGCCACCTCGGCGTCGTTGATGCTGGCCGTCTCGCCGCCGACGTTGGAGGCGATGCCCACGTCCTGGGGATCGAGGACCATGACTCGCCCGTTGCCGCCGAGCGCGTCGCGGACCTCCTCGGCGTAGGCGCGGGTGCTGGAGAACTCGTCGGTCGGCGAGGCCAGCACGACGACCTTGAAGTACCCGCCGTCCGACTGGAGCTGCGCCACGACGCGGTCGAGATCCTCGAGATCGTCGTCCGTGAGGGCGCCGTCCTCGAAGGTGACGTCGTTGTCCTGCAGGTCGCCCGCGGCGGCGTCGACGCTCTGGGCACCAGCGCCGGTCGGGACGAGCAGGATCAAGGCCAGCAAGGCGGCCGCTGAGGCGGCGCGGACGAGCCGGGTCATCTGGTCTGGCCTTCTCCCTTCGAGAGCGCAGCGAGCATAACCGCAGGCCACCACCGCCCCTCGGGGCGGAGGGAGCGTCAACCGCCCACCGCGCTCACCGCCCGGGAGACCGTGGCCAGCCCGTCGGCATCGGGCACGGCGACCCGGATCGTGCCGGGGAGACCGAAGCTGGCGCAGTCCCGCACCAGGACACCTTGTTGCGCCAGCGGGGTGCGCCAACCGGCGGCTCCCTCGACGAGGACCCAGTTCGCGGCCGCCTCCCGCACCGTGAACCCAGCGGTCCTCCAGATGCCCGCCAGGTCCGCCCGGAGGGCGGCGATACCGGCCTGCCAGCCCGGCAGATCCGTCGCCGCCAGCAGCGGCGGGACCGCGGCCAGGGCCAGCCCGTTGACGGCCCAGCGGGGCTGCCGGTGGGCCAGCGCCTCGCGCTCCGCCGGCCCCGGCGCGATCACGTAGCCGAGCCGCAGGCCGGGGCAGCTCCAGAGCTTGGTCAGCGAGCCGAGCCGGTAGGCGCTCCCGTCACCTCTCGTCCACGTCCCGGTGGCCAGCGGCCAGAAGGCCTCGTCCCACACCCCGGCCCGTTCGTCGGGATGCGCCAGCTCCCCGAGCGGGGACGACGGATTTGCCTTCCACACCAGCGCTTCCTCGCCGTTGATCGGATCGGCGGACGCGAGGTGGCGGCGGTAGAGCGAGAAGGCCGGCTCCGGCACCACGCCGGCGGGGTGCTCGGCGGCCACGAGCGCGATGGCTTCGGCGCCGCCGTTGGTGAGCAGGAGCTGGTCCGCGGGCACGCCGATCGCCTCCGCCAGCAGGGCTGTGGCGTCGATCGTCGGAGGGGTAGTTGCGAATGCAACGGTCGTCCAGCGATCGCACGACGGCCGCCGACGTCCGGGGCCAGCGGGTTGAGGCTGGCGGAGAGGTCCAGCAGATCGTCCGGGTCCAGCCCCAGGAGCCGGGCCACCGCGGCGCCGTCGCCGCCGTGGGGCCCGGGCTCGAGGGTCGCACCGTCATCGAGCGGTCGGGTCACCGCCCGATGACCGTGGGCTTCACCTGAGCAGCACCTTCGACAGCATGGCGCCGGCCATCTCCACCGGCTCGAGGTCGTGGGCGTCGGGCATGTTGAAGATCAGCCCGTCCAGACCGGCATCGAGGTAGGCCTGCACCGCCTCGAGGATCGCGGCCTCGTCGCCGATCAGGAGCATCCGCCGCAGGTTGGCCTGCATGTCCTCGGGCAGGTCGGTCAGCTTGGACGCACCGAACCGTCGGGCCACCTTTCCTTCGGCGTCCTCCACCGTCCGGCCGACGACCAGCGTGCCGAGCCGGGTCCGCCACACCTCGGCGGGGTCGCGACCGAGCGTGGCGCAGTGCTCGTCGAGCACGCCCATGAGGCGGCCGACATCCTCCGGCTGGCCGAACACGTTGCAGGCATCCGCGTACTGGGCGACCATCCGCAGCGTCTTCTTCTCGCCGCTCCCGCCGATGAGGACGGGCGGCCCGCCGGGCGTGACGGGCCGGGGCACGTTCAGCGCGTCCTTCACCTTGAACCATTTGCCGTCGAACGTGGTGGTGTCGTTGACGAACATGCTCTTCACGATCTGCAGCGCCTCTTCCAGCTTCTCGAAGCGCTCGGTGAAGCTGCCGAAGTCGTAGCCGTAGCCGTCGTGCTCCACCTCGTACCACGCCGGCGCCGATGGCCCAGATGGCCCGTCCGCTGGAGATGACGTCGAGCGTCGTGACCTCCTTGGCCAGCAGGGCCGGGTTCCGGTAGGTCACGCCACCGACCATCGCCCCGAGCTTGACGGTCCGGGTCCGGGCGGCCAGCGCCGACAGCAGCGTGTAGGCCTCCATCATCGGATCGTTCGGCGGGCCGAGCAGGGGGAGTTGGTAGAAGTGATCCATCACGTAGACGGAGTCGAAGCCCGCGCGCTCCGCGGTCGTGGCGATGTCGGCCACACGCTCGAAGAGCTCGGCGTCAGGGACACCGGGATAGGTGAAGCTGGGGATCTGCAGGCCCATGCGGATCGCCGCTGCGGACCTGCGTGTGGCCGTCTCGGAGGCGCTCATCGGGGCGAGCCTACGGTGCGCGTCCGATGGCTGACGGCCCGCGCGCCCTTGGTGTCACCTCTGTGACAAATGCCGTCACAAGGTGGCGGGGCGGGGCACCGGATGGGTAGACACGCTCGGATATGCCATGCCCGACAGCAAGGGGACGGCTTGTGGACATGGATCTGATCATCAGGAACGGCACGGTCGTCGACGGCACTGGGGCTCCGGCCCGACCCGCTGACGTGGGAGTCATCGGCGACCGCGTGGTCGCTGTCGATGCCGCGCTGGATGCCACGGGCCACCGCGAGCTCGACGCCGACGGGTGCATCGTCACGCCCGGTTTCGTGGACATCCACACCCACCTCGACGCCCAGCTCGCCTGGGATCCGATCGGTTCGTCGAGCTGCTTTCACGGCGTGACCAGCGTCGTCATGGGCAACTGCGGCGTCACCTTCGCCCCCTGCCGCCCCGAGGATCGGGCCTACCTGGCCGAGCTCATGGAGAGCGTCGAGGACATCCCCCGTGCGGCCATCCTCGACGGGCTGCCCTGGGACTGGGTGTCCTACGGCGAGTACCTGGAGACCATGAACCGGCTCCCCAAGGGCCCGAACGTGGGCGGGATGGTCGGCCACTGCGCGGTGCGCCACCACGCCATGGGCGAGCGGAGCATGGACGACGCGCCGGCCACGGACGAGGACATCGCGGCGATGGTGGAGCTGGTCGACGAGGCCATGGAGGCCGGGGCCCTCGGCTTCTCCACGTCGCGGACGCTGCTGCACACCGTGCCGGACGGCCGACCGGTGCCCGGCACGTGGGCCACGCCTGACGAGCTGTACGCCATCGCCGACGTGCTGGGCCGGCACCGGCGGGGCGTGTTCGAGAGCGCATCGCGCCTCGGCGAGCGCGACGGTGAGGACCTGTCGGGCACGCGCGCCGAGCTGGCCTGGATGGGCGAGGTGTCGCGCCGCTCGGGGCGGCCGGTCACCTTCGGTCTGGCCCAGTCCGACCGCAGACCCGAGCTGTTCCGCCGCGTGGTCGGCTTCGCCAAGGAGGAGAACATCCTTGGTGGTTGCGTCCGGCCGCAGACGACGGCGCGGGGCGTGGGCGTCCTGTTCGGGCTCCAGAGCCGGACTCCGTTCGACGGCAGTCCCGCCTGGCGCCAGCTCCGTGGCCACTCGGTGCAAGAGCAACTTCTCGCGCTGCGCGACGCCGCCACCCGTGCGCAGTTGATCGCCGAGGCCGAAGAGCACCAACCTCGCCTGGACCTGCGCGAGCTCTACGTGCTGCCGCCCGGGCCGGCCCGCTACGACTGCGATCCTGAGAGCAGCCTGGCCGCGCACGCCGAACGGCGCGGCGTCTCGCCGGCCGCGGCCTTCATCGAGTTGGCGCTGGAGACGGACGGCACGCTGGTCTGCAACTACCCGTTCCTCAACCAGTGCCTCGGCGCCGTCGAGGAGATGCTCGACGACCCGCTGGTGACGCTCGGCCTCGCCGATGCCGGCGCGCACGTGGGCCAGATCATGGACGCCAGCCAGCCCACCTTCTACCTGACGTACTGGATCAGGGAGAAGGGCCGCTGGGAGCTGGAGGAGGCCATCCGCCGGCTGACCTCGGACACGGCGGAGCTGTTCGGCATCGTCGACCGGGGCGTGCTGCGGCCCGGTGCGTTCGCCGACCTGAACGTGATCGACCTCGACGAGCTCACCCTCCATCAGCCCGAGTTCGTCCACGACTTCCCGGGCGGCGCCGGCCGCTACGTCCAGGGCAGCAGCGGGTACGAGTACTCCGTGGTCAACGGCCAGGTCTTCATGGACCACGGCAAGCACACGGGCGTGCTCGCCGGCCGGTTGCTCCGCTCGACCGACTGAGCGGTCCTCTACGCTCGTCCGGCCGTTCCTCTTCGAGCCGGCAGGGAGAGAGCCATGACGACGGAGGCCATCAGCGCGCTCGATGCCGAGCAGGCGCGGGCGCTGGAGCTGTTTCGCAGCCTGAGCGCGGAGGAGTGGGCGGCACCGAGCGACTGCGCGGGCTGGCGGGTGCAGGACGTCGCCGCCCACATGGGCGCGGTGTTCCACACGATCGCCGACCCCGGCTCGATCGACGGTGGGACCAGCCCGGACGTGGAAGCCAATGCCGAGGTGCCGGTGGGAGCTCGTAAGGACTGGACGAGCGCGGAGGTCCTGGCCGACTACGAGGAGTGGAGCGCGAAGGGACGCGAGGCTCTCGTCGCCCTGCAGGGCCAGGGCGTGGCGACGACGGTCGTGCCGCTGGCCAACCTGGGCAGCCATCCGCTGCACCTGCTGGCCAACGCCCTGGTGTTCGATCACTACTGCCACCTGCGGTGGGACATCGCCGCGCCCAACGGCCCGGTGGCGCGAGACCTGCCGCAGGACCCTGCGGTGCTCACGGAGACGATGACGTGGATGCTGGCCGGTCTCCCGCAGATGTGCACCGACGCCCTGTCCGTCGTCGACCGGCCTGTCACCCTGGTCTTCGACGGCCCCGGCGGGGGCGGCTGGTCGCTGCAACCCCCGACCGAGCCCGGCGGGCTCACGTCCGTCGTGCCCGACGCCGACGGCAGCGCGGCAGCGGTCGTGCGGTCCACGCCGCACGAGTTCGTGTGCTGGGGGACCAAGCGGCGGGACTGGCGGTCCATGGACGTGACCATCGAAGGCGACGAGGCCTACGCCGCCCAGGTCCTCGACGCCTTCAACGTGATCTGAGGTTGCGATGACGACGTTCGACTGCCCACGCTGCCACCGCTCGGTGGACGCCGACCTCTACGGACCGTGTCCGGTCTGCGTGGACGAGCTGCGCGCCCGCTACGCCGCCACGGCCCGGGAGGTCGAGGCGCCCGAGTACGTCCCGAAGGTCAACGTCACGGCCAACGCGGTGGCCCAGCGCGCCGAGGACTGAACGAGCGCTCGCGCGTCAGCTCTGCTCTTGCTGCTGCTGACGCTCGGCCATCTGTTGCATCGTGACCGCCATCGCCTTGGCCGCGGTCTCGTTGGCCATGATCTTCTGCATCACGGCGGCCGACGCTCCGGCGATGAGCTCGCGCTGGTTCTCGTGCACGTAGTCGGCCGAGGCGCGTAGCGGTCGCAGCGAGCCGTCCAGCTCGGGGATGACGTAGCGGGCCACCAGCTCCCAGCTGCGCATGGTGGCCTCGTGGTTGGCCCAGTCGTGGGCGAAGCCGAGCACGACGCCGAACCCGCCGGTCAGCTCCTGCAGGTGGCGGATGGCGGCGACGAGGTCGTCAGGGGTGCCGATGACGGCGGCCCCGGCACCGTTCGACCCCTGTTCCGCCACCTGTTCGAGCAGCTCCCACGCGCTCTCGACCCGCACCGCCCCCGGGCGCCCGAGGACGTGGACGTTGTACTCGTTGTGCCAGCGGTGGAGCCCGTCGACGGCCTCCCGCCGGGCCTGCTCCTTGTCCTCGGCGATGTGCCAGGCCATCAGCACGCGCCACGCCGCCCGGTCGACCTGCTGCCCGTGCTTCGCCGCGCTCTCCTCGGCCAGACCCCACTGGGTGGGCAGCGCCTGCAGGCCGGCGGTCGAGTTCGAGGCGATCGACAGGACGCCGATCCCGTACTTGCCGGCCAGCTGCATGCCGCTCGGGCTGATGGAGGAGGCGACCGTCATCGGCATGTCGCGCTGGACGGGTAGGAGCTGGAGCGCGGCGTCGCGCAGCGTGAACCAGTCGCACTCGTAGGTGAAGCGGTCCTCGCCGCTCAGCAGGCGGCGGATGACGCCGAGGGACTCGTCCTGGCGGTCGCGCAGCAGCATGGGATCGACGCCCATGGTGCGGGCATCGGACGGCAGCGCGCCCGGCCCGGTCCCGAACATGGCCCGGCCCCTCGTCATGTGGTCGAGCTGGACGATGCGCTGGGCCACCTGGAAGGGGTGGTGGTACGGCAATGACACCACACCGGTTCCGAGCTTGATGGTCGCCGTGCGCTCGCCGGCGGCGGCCAGGAACATCTCGGGTGAGGCGATCATCTCCCAGCCGCTCGAGTGGTGCTCCCCGCACCAGAACTCGTCGTAGCCCAACCGGTCGAGGTGCTCCACCAGGTCGAGGTCGCGCCGGATCAGGAGCGTCGGGCTCTCGCCCAGGGGATGGTGGGGCGCCAAGAACGTGCCGAAGCGGAGCCGGTCCATCGCCGCACCATAGAAGGCGGAACGGGCGTTCTGCTCGGCACCGCGCGCCCGGCGCGCGCTCCCCTTTAGGGTGGCCGGTGGTGGGGCCGCTGACCGACGACGAGCGCTACTCCTTCGACCTTCAGGGCTTCCTCGTGCGCCGCGGCGTGCTGGGTCCGGCCGAGCTGGCCGCGCTCCACGAAGCCATCGACGGCCTCGGGCTGGCGCCACCGGGCGAGACGATCCAGAGCCAGCGCTTCAGCGGCCACCTGCCCCGCGCCGTGGCCTTCCAGCACCTGATCGATCATCCCGCGGTGTTCGACCTGGTGGTCGAGTTGTGCGGTGTGCACGTCCGCCTCGACCACGCGTACGGCATCGTGATGGCGCCGGGCACGAGCGGGCTGGGGCTGCACGGCGGCGCCACCCCGTTCGATCCCGCGCAGTACTACCTCGTGCGGGACGGCAGGATCCGCTGCGGTCTGGTGGCGGTGCAGTGGGCGCTCGTCGACCATCCGGCCGGAGGCGGCGGCTTCTGCTGCGTGCCGGGGAGCCACAAGGCGGGCTTCGCCCTACCCGAGCGGCCCGACGGCCGGCTGACCATGGAGGTCCCGCTGGCCGCCGGTGACCTCGTCGTGTTCACGGAGGCGCTCACCCACGGCACGCTGGCCTGGCGGGGTCCGGAGGTCCGGCGCACGCTGCTCTACAAGTACTCGCCGGGGAGCTCGACGTGGGCGGAGGACCAGCGGTGGCCGGCGGCACTGCTCGAGCAGCTCACCGAGCGGCAACGGTTGCTGCTGCAACCACCCTCGGTCGCCTATCACCAACCGGTCGTCTGACGCCGGCTCAGGCCAGCCCTTGCCGCGCCCGCCGGATCTGGTCGGCGTGGATGTGGGCGTGGTCGGCGTAGATCTCCAGCCAGATCTGCACCGAGTAGTCCTCGTGCTCGGGATGGACGCCGAGCCGCGCGAAGTCGTCGTCGTCGAGCCGGCGGAGGAGCACGGTCGTGGCCGCCCGCACCGCGTCCAGCACGGCGAGCGGCGGTTCGATGGGCCCGTCGTAGGCCAGGCGGGGCTCCGCGGCCCAAGCCGCCTCGTCGTAGCTCTGGAGCTCCGGGCGATCCATGGCCAGCATCCGCCGGAGCCGGAGATAGCTGGTGGTCTCGCTGTCCGCGAGGTGGTGGACGACCTCACGCGCCGACCAGGCCCCCGGTGCCGGTCGCCGGTCCAGCTCGTCGGCATCGATGGCGGCGAGAGCGTCCCGCACCTCCGCCGGTCCGGCCTCGTAGCGGTCGATGAGCGCAGCGTTGTCCATGGCAGCCATGGTCGCTTGCGGCGGGGGCCTGAGGCGACGGGTGTGTCGGCCGCTGATCGCGAGGATCCTGCCGACGGTGGCCGGCAGGCGGCGAGGCGCCTATCGGGCCAGGTGCACGTGGGCGATCGAGCTCACGGGGATGAACCGGTCCTCGTCGCCCGCCACCACCCACAGACTGCGAGCGGTGGCGTTGAGCAGCCGTCCGCGGGTGCGGCGGCCGTCGTGGCAGTCGATGGCCACGTCGTGTCCGATCAGGTGCTTGGCGGTCCGGGTTTGGGGCATCGGGGTCACCTCCTGCCTGCTTCGTCTGTCTCGTCAGAGCGGCGAGCGCATGTGCAGATACGGTGACGGGCATCACCCGGTTCAGAAGGGCCCGGTTCAGAACAGGCCCGGTTCAGAGCAGGCGGCGGTCGGCGGCCCAGGTCGTCAGCTCGTGGCGGTTGGAGAGCTGGAGCTTGCGCAGCACCGACGACACGTGGGTCTCGACGGTCTTGACCGAGAGGTGCAGGCGGTTCGCCATCTCCTTGTACGAGTAGCCGCGGGCGATGAGCCGCAGGACCTCCCGCTCGCGGGGCGTCAGCTGGTCCAGCTCGGGGTCGATCGGAGTGGGGAGGTCACCCGCGAAGGCGTCGAGCACGAAGCCGGCCAGGCGGGGCGAGAACACGGCGTCCCCGCTGCGCACCCGTTCGATGGCGTCGACGAGCTCGTCACGGGTGATCGTCTTCGTCACGTAGCCGCGGGCACCGCACCGGATGAGGCCGAGCACGTCCTCGGCGGCGTCGGACACCGAGAGCGCGAGGAAGCGGACGTCCGGCGCCCGGGTCCGCACCGCCTCCACGACCGCCCGGCCGCCACCGCCGGGCAGGTGGACGTCGAGCAGGACGACGTCGGGTTCGCTGGCGACGATGCCGGCCACGGCGTCGTCCACGTCACCGGCGTCACCGACGATGGTGACGGACGGACCCAGCTCCGCCCGCACGCCGGCCCGGAACAGCGCGTGGTCGTCCACGACGAACACCCGGGGCGGTGCCGTGTCCGGCGCGCTCACAGCGGCACCTCCAGCTCCCACTCCGTGCCCGTCCCTGGCGGCGGTCTCCACCCGCGCCCGGCCCGCCGCAGCGTTCCAGCCGCCCGCGGATGGAGTGGGTGATGCCATGGCTGTCGGCGGCGACCGCGTCGGGCTCGAAGCCGCAGCCCTTGTCCCGCACGAAGGCCACCGCCGCGCTGGGCCCGATCTCGAGGTAGACGTCCACCTCGTCGGTGCCGGCGTGCCGGGCCGCGTTCACGGACGCCTCGCGCACCGCGCCCAGGAGGGCGGCCAGCGCCTCGTTGCCCGGGTGGTCCCCGACGACCACGAGCTCCACGGGGACGTCGTGGTCGAGCTCGATCTCGGCCGCCAGGGCCTGGGCCCGCTCGGCCACCGATCCCTCGGCCAAGGCGTCCGGCCCGCCGCCGTACAGCCACTGACGGAGCTCCCGCTCCTGGCGGCGGGCCAGGAGGACCATCCGCCGCGGATCGTCGGCGGCCCGCTGCATGAGGGCCAGCGTCTGCAGGACGGAATCGTGGAGGTGCGCCGCCATCTCGGCCCGTTCCTCGGTGCGGATCTGCTCCCGCTCGGCCGACCGCACCGCCCCCAGGAGGCGGCCGGTGTAGGGACCGACCACGAGGGCCACCCCGGCCAACGCCAGGGCCAGCGCGGCCGCCGACCGGGGGACCGAGGAGAGCTTGCCCTCGGAGGCCAGCGTGGCGAGACCGACGGCGATCAGGACGACCCCGCCGATCGACCCGGGAGACGGAGAGCCGGCCGGTCATGAGCCGTTCGAACGGATCGGTCGGCGCCCGTGAACTCGCAGACGCGGGGCGCGTCGTGCCACACCAAGGCCGATCCGGCAGCGACGACCACGGCCGGCACCATGACCGCGTCCCCAGGCCACAGCCCGACGCTCCTGAGCAGGACCAGCGCCGCTCCGGTGACGCACCCGACCGCCACCGACCGTTCGGGCCGTGCGGCGATCGTGGGCTGGTCCGCAGGCGGCTCGGAGAGCAACCAGGCGACTGCGTAGAGCAGCACGCCGACCCCACCGGCCACACCCAGGAGCACGAAGGCGACACGCACGACGTAGGTGTCCGCCTGGAGGCGCCGGGCCAGGCCCCCGGCCACGCCGGCGACCAATCGGTCGGTGCTGCTCCGCGGGAAGCGCAGGTGTTCGAGACCCGCCGGTACCCGCAGGTCGACTTGCATCGGTCGATGGTGCCACGCCGGCACGGGCCTTGGACATCGGTGCCATCCCTGAGATCACGCCCGCGACATCAGGGTTCAAGAAGGGATTCCCCCGATGGCCACCAGCCGCTGCCCTCCGTACTGTCGAGGTCATGGATGTGGCCGACCCGGAGCGCACACTCCCGCCGCCGGCGCGGCCGTCTCCGCCGCGGTACCGGGTCTGGCGCAGCCGGAACCGGGTGCTGGCCGGGGTGGCCGGCGGCCTGGCGACGGCGCTGGGTGTGGCGCCGGTGTGGACCCGGATGGGATTCGTCGTCCTCACCCTCTTCGACGGCGTCGGCGTCGCCGGCTACCTCGCCGGCTACCTCCTGCTCCCGGCCGGGCCGGCCGGACCGGCGCCCCGGCTGGTCGCGCCGCATCGTGGGCCTGGCCATCGTGCCCTTGTGGCTGCTCGTCGCCGTCTCCGACGGGGACTGGACCGTGCCCGACGGGCCCTTCGGCGTCGCCCTCCTCCTGCTCGGCGTGGCCGTCGCGCTGTGGTCACCCCGCACCACCGACGCGGGTGCGCCCGTCCTCATCGCGGACGCTGCCATGGCCGATCCCTCGGCGCCGCCGGCCGCGCCGCGCCCTCCCACCCCGCCCTCGCCCCTCGGCCGGGGCACGCTCGGGCTCGCGCTCCTCGTCGCCGCCGTGGGCACGCTCATCGCCCAGGGCTCGGCGGAGGGGATCAAGATCTCGTTCGGCCTCGCCGCGCTCGTCTGCGGTCTCGGCCTGCTCGTGGGCACCTTCGCCGGGCGGGCCCGATGGCTCGTGGTGCCGGCCGCGCTGCTCGCCGGCGTGAGCGTGGCCGGCGCCGCCATCGAGGATCTCGACGTGAGCCTCCGCGGCAGCCGCCAGTCGACGACGTATGTGACAGCCGGTGAGAACCCCGATCCGCCACCGGCCGACGTCGACGTTGCCGGCGGGGACATCCACCTCCAGCTCGAGGACGTCCAGCACCCCGTCGACGGGCGGATCCGGGTGGGGTACGGGTCGGTGCAGATCTCCGCCGCTTCGGACGTGCGGCTCGAGGTGAGGGTGCAGGTCGGGTTGGGCAGCATCGACATGCCCAACGGCTCCGAGGACGGCTACCGGCGCGTCGCGACGTACGCAGACGGTCCGTCTGACGCCCCGCTGGTCCGGTACGACATCGCCGTCGGCTTCGGCAGCATCGAGGTCGACCGCTTCCGCGCCGGTGACCCGCCGCTGGAGCCGATCGAGCCGCTGGAGCCACTGGAGCCGGTGGAGCCAGGTCTGCTGGGTCCGATCCAGTCGGACGGCAACGGCGGGCTCCTGTTCGAGGACGGAGCCCATCAGCTGGCCGACGGCACGATCTACCTGCCCGACGGCACGGTCGTGTTCCCGGATGGCAGCTGGGTACTCGGCTCGGAGGCCAAGGTCCTGCCGACCGGCGAGGTGATCCTGGACGACGGCACGCGCATCGCACGCGGACGGCACGGTCATCCTGTGGTCCGGCATCGTCATCCGGCCCGTGCCGCCGGGGTCGATCGGTCTGGCGCCGACGACCGTGCCGGCCGCCCCCCAAGCACCGAGGCCTCGACCGTGCCCACGAGCGCTCCGGCGGCGCCCGCTCCGGCAGCGCCCGCGAGCCCGACCACCGCGGTCCAGCCGTGAAGCGCCACCTGCTCGACCCGATCTCGCTCGTGTTCGGGGTCCTGGTGATCGCGGCGGCGATCGCCGCGCTGGCCGGCACCCTCGGCGAGTTGCTCAACGAGCCCGCGGCGGTCGTGCCGATCGCAGCGGGGTTGGCCGGTCTGGCGCTCGTCGCCTCGGTCCTCCGCCGCCCGGCCTCGGCGACCCGGGCCGACGAGGCGTGAGACCGTCTGGCGGGATCCTGACGTGCGCTAGGTTCCTGCCATGGCGCCAGGAGGTCGAACAGCCCCCCACAGGGTGGCGGTCCTGGTGTTCGACCACCTGGCGCCGTTCGAGGTCGCCGTGCCGTGTGAGGTGTGGGGCCTCGACCGCAGCGATTCCGGGGTCCCCGTCGCCGAGGTCCGCGTCTGCACCGGCGACCCGCTCCCGCTGAAGACCGATCTCGGGTTCAGCCTGAGCCCCGAGCACGGGCTGGAGGCGCTGCGATGGGCCGACACCGTCGTCGTGCCCGCCGCCCCCAAGCCGCTCGGGGATCGAGAAGTCCCGCCCGACGTGCTCGAGGCGCTCCGGCGCGCACACCGCCGTGGCGCCCGCGTCGCGTCGCTGTGCTCGGGCGCCTTCGTGCTGGCGGAAGCCGGTCTGCTCGATGGTCGCCGGGCGACCACGCACTGGATGTTCGCCGACCTGTTCCGTTCCCGATTCCCGCTCGTCGAGCTCGATCCGTCCGTCCTGTACCTCGGGGGTGACGGTGTGTTCACGTCCGCGGGCACCGCCGCCGGCATCGACCTGTGCCTGCACCTGGTGAAGCTGGACCACGGAGCCGAGGTGGCCAACACCGTCGCCCGCCGCATGGTCGTCCCGCCGCACCGCGACGGTGGTCAGGCGCAGTTCGTCGACGCGCCCCTGCCGCAGGTGCCCACGGACGATCCGCTGACCGCCGTCGTGACGTGGGCTGTCGCCCACCTCGACCGGGACCTCACGATCAACGATCTCGCCCGCCGGGCGTTCATGGCTCCCCGGACCTTCGCCCGACGGTTCCGGGCGACCATGGGCGTCACGCCGCTGCAGTGGTTGCTCCAGCAACGAGTGGCGCTGGCACAGCGGTTGCTCGAGACGACGGAGCTCCCGGTCGAACTGGTGGCCCAGCGCGCGGGCTTCGGCTCCACGCCGAGCCTGCGCCAGCACTTCGGTCGGATCGTCGGCACCAGTCCCCAGGCCTACCGCCGGCGCTTCCAGCGCGCCGGCTGACGACCGGTCAGACGCCCGGCTCGGCGGGGAGGGTTCCGGCCTTGACCGCTCGGGCCAGCGCGTCGTGGTCCCGCTCGACCTGGTCCGCGTAGGCGCGGGCGAAGGCCGCCATCTGGAGGTCGAAGTTGTCGCTGTTCCCGCAGTAGCTGGCGATGACGGACGGGTACCCGGTGCGGGCGTGCGCCTTGGCCAGGATGGCCCCGCAGGTCTCCGCGTAGTCGCGGAGCACGGCGCCCCGGAGCCGCTTCGGATCGACGGAGTCCTTCATGTCGCGCAGCTGGCGCACGAAGAAGGGACGGGAGCCGACAGCTGGTCCACCCGAGGAACGGATCGCTGACCGACTGGATCCGTCGCTGGCCGTCGACGACCTGCTGGCCGTGGTGCCGGTGACGGACCAGGCCGCGGTCCTGCACCACCGACGGCAGCGCCTCCTTCACCTGCAGGAGCAGCCGGTCCCCGACGTAGTTGCCTTGCAGCAGCACGATGTAGTCCCGCGTCCCGACGCTGCCCACCCCGACCACCTTGTGCGCCACATCGACGACGCCGTAGTCCTTCAGCAGCTCGTGGATGTCGGGCGAGACCGTCTCCAGGTACGGCCCGAGCGACGCGACCACGGCATCCCGCACGGGCTGGGCCGGTTTGGTCAGGAGCGGTGGGTTGAACCGGAAGCTCGTCCCGGCCTCATCGGTGAGCCGCTCGCCGAGCTGCCCGTTCGTGCGGGCGTGCGCCCTGTCCCGCATCCGGGCGATGAGCGCGAGCGACTCGGGGCACCAGTGCTTGGGCAGCGTGGTGCCCTCGCCGAAGGTCAGGTAGTGCGCGTCCAGGCGGGGGATCGACGACATCCGTGCCATCTGCATGCGGTAGGCGCGGGAGCCGGTGGCCACGGCCTCCGCCCGCGTCTCGGTCGAGAGGCCGTTGTCCCGCCCGCACAGCTCGACACTGGCCACGAGCCGCTTCACGTCCCACTCCCAGCGGCCGCGGCTGGTCTCGTCGAAGTCGTTGATGTCGAGGGCGAGGTGGCGCTCGGGCGAGGCGTACACGCCGAAGTTCGACAGGTGGGCGTCCCCGCAGAGCTGCACGACCATGCCGGTGGCCGGCGTCGGCCAGAGGTCGATCGCCATGAGGTCGGCCGACCCGCGGTAGAAGGTGAAGGGTGAGGCGACCATTCGTCCGAGGCGGATCGGCACCAGCCGGCGCTGTCGCCCCCGGTTCCGGGCCCGGACGACGTCGAGCGGGTCAGGCCGATCGGGCGCGGGCGTCCACTGGCCGTGCAGCCGGCGGGGCACCTGCTGGCGCAGCAGCTTGCCGAGCGCAGCCCGCTCGTCGACCCCCGGGATCGTCCGTTGGATGTCCCCCGCGCCGTCGATGCTCACGAACTGCCCGCCCCCTGCGCCCATCGCGCTGAATCTAGGCGCGGCGCTCGCCCCTCGGCTCGGCCGGGTCACTCGGTAGGCTGAACCTCGCTCGGGGACGTAGCTCAGTTGGCTAGAGCACCTGCTTTGCAAGCAGGAAGTCGTGGGTTCGAGTCCCATCGTCTCCACTACCACCGCAGGGGCAACAACCACCACCGCGACGAGCTGATCCCATGTGAAGCCGCAGGCCCAGCCGTCCGGGTCTTCCGTGTCGGTAGAGCCCGAGGACTGGCGGCGTCTTCGGCTCGGCGCCGGCCGGCCGTTGGTCACCTCTCTGGGAGCGCGTGTCGGCCACCTAACGTGCGGTCTCCGCCGCCGAGCACGAAGGGGGACCTCGATGCCATCCACGACCACCAGCGGCGCCGGCATGGATGAGCGGCGGGACGCCGGTCGTGCGGCGCGGGCCCGGGTCCCCCGCCGGGCCCTCGGCGAGTGGGACGCGTCGCGGCGTACCTACGACGCACTGGAGGTCATCGTGGCCCAGAGCCACGACCGCGTCCCGGAGTTGGTCCCCATCCGCCACGGACGCATGGCGGCCACACCGTGGACCCACTACCGCGGGGCCGCGGCGGTCATGGCCGCCGACCTCGCCACGGCCGAGCACTCCGGGCTCGAGGTCCAGCTCTGCGGTGATGCCCACATCTTGAACTTCGGCCTCTGGGCGACGCCCGAGCGGAACCTGTCCTACGACCTGCGCGACTTCGACGAGACGCTCCCCGGGCCCTTCGAGTGGGACGTGCAGCGCCTGGCGGCCAGCCTCGAGGTGCTGGCCCGCGAGGTCGGCCTGTCGGACGGCGCGGGAGCCCGGGCCGCGGTGGCCATGGGCGAGGCCTACCGCCTGGCGATGCGCCGCGCCGCCTCCAAGGGGGAGCTCGAGATCTGGTACGACCAGGTCCCCCTCGACCGCTTCGTCGACTTCTTCGTCCCCGAGGAGCGCGAGGACATCGTCAGCGACATCAGCGTCGAGGCCCGCCGGCGCACCAGCCGGGGCGCGGCCCGCAAGCTCGTCCGGGTGGTCGACGGGGTGCCCCGCATCGTCGAGGACCCTCCGTTCCGGGTCCGGGTCGACGACCCGGACGAGCGGGCCGGAGACGCCGCCATCGTGGAGGCCTACCGCGCCACCCTCCCGGAATACCGCAGGCACCTGCTCGACCGCTTCACGGTGGCGGACGTGGCCCGGCAGGTGGTGGGCGTCGGCAGCGTCGGCATGCAGGTCTTCCTCGTCCTGTTCGAGGGCCGCAACGGCGACGACCCTCTCTTCCTGCAGTTCAAGGAGGCCGGACCCTCGGTGTACGAGGCCCATCTCGGTCCGAGCGCACACCCCAACCACGGCCAGCGGGTCGTCGTGGGCCGCCAGCTGATGCAGAGCGCCGGCGACATCTTCACCGGTTGGACCCACGTGGAGGGCGGGGACGTCTACGTGCGCCAGTTCCGCGACATGAAGGTGATCCCCGAGCCCGCCACCATCGCGCCCCGGCTGCGGGAGTTCGCCGTCGCCAGCGGCACCGTGCTGGCCCGGGCCCACGCCCGGACGGGCGACCCCGTCGTCATCGGCGCGTACCTCGGGCGCGGTGACGCCTTCGACCGGGCCATGGGCCGCTTCGCCGTGGCTTATGCCGATCAGAACCAGCGTGATCACGCCGCGCTCGTCGCCGCTGTCGCGGACGGCCGGGTGGAGGCCGCCGCCGGCTGGTGACCACGGCCGGGCCGCGGGCCCGTGGTTCCATCGGCGAGCGGCCTGAAAGAGCGCGAGGTATCAACATGTATCAAGCCGTCCCGCGCCAACCCGTCCGTCCTGTAGCTGGCCGTTCGCGAAATCCCTCCTCAGAGGCGCCGAGCGACACAGCCTGATACGGCTTGGACCCCGTTCGGCTCGCTTTGCAAGCAGGAAGTCGTGGGTTCGAGTCCCATCGTCTCCACTGAGAGTCCTTGTCAAAGGGGGGTTTCGGTGGGTCGGCGGGACTCGTGAAGGTGGGAACTCACCGGGTCGTTCTGGCTGGGCCCTCTACCGCTCAACCATCGCGCCACACGCATCCTCGCGAGGCAAGGAGGCGTCGGCGAGCGGCGTGTGCTCGCGCCCGCGGCGGTCCAGGATGTCGGCCAGGTTGCCGCCGGTCTCCTCATGGGTGTCGATCGCCTGGGCGACCCATTCGAGCTCGCTGCTTTGCATCCGCTCGGCCAGCTGGCGGATCGCTTCCGTGAGGTCGCGGCCGAGACGGGTCTTGATGATCACGCGCTGGAACTCACCCCGTGCCGGCTCGTCGGCCGACACGGCCACCGCGTCGAGCGCCTGCGTCATGCCGTGGCCGCTGCGAAGCGAGCTCGTGAGGAGCTGGAGGGCCTGGGGCAGTGAGGCCGCGAAGGCGGCGCGGCGATCGCGGCCCCGCACGGCGACGATGGCCCGAGCGACCAGGGCGACGATTCCGGCGAGGAGCAGAGCGACGACGACCAATCCGGCACCGATCCTCATTCCGGTCTGGGACCTGTGACGCGGGGCGGGCGACGCCGCGTGGACGACGCTGGTCGGCGCCGCACGGTCTGTCGGCGCGGCCGTCGTCGGTGCGACGGTCGTGGGTGGGACGGTCGTGGCTGGGACGGTCGTCGGCGCGGCCGTGGTCGGCGCAGGAGCCGCCTCGACTGTGGCGGGGATCAACAGCGCGGCCAGCCTCCCGAGTACGGCGGGCAGGGCGGCGGGATCCTCCGCCGGGGTGACCGTGCCGAGGCGGGTGAGGGCGCCCAGGTCGGTCTTGGGGGTGGTCAGTGAGACCGCTTCGACGTGGATGCCTGACACCGCGGCCACCGCCTCGTCCAGGCTGGCGATGCTGTTCTTGTCCCCGCCGTCAGAGAGCAGCACGATCGCCTTGTACCGCGCGGCGGGCGTGAACGACCGGGTCGCCGTGATCACGGCGTCGTGGAGCGGAGTGTCGCCACCGGTCGTCAGGGCCCCGAGCTGCTGAGCGACGGCCATATGGTCGAGCGTCGGCGCGGACCACACCTTGATCTCCCGTCCGAACGACTCCGCTCCGATTCGTACGTCCGAGGGCATCTGCGTCACGAAGGACACGGCCGCATTCCGGGCCACGTCGATCGGCGTGCCGGTCATCGACCCGGATGTGTCGACGACGAGCATGACCTCGAAGTCGGCCGGCGTCGCCCGCGGCGCGTCAGCCGCGGCCGCGGGTGAAGCGAAGACCGCCACGGCGGCCGCCACGAGGAGTGCGAGGCGCTTCATCACAGCAACCGGTCAGCCGTGCAGCAGCACGACGGCCAGCGTGCCGATCAACAGAGGCGGCCCGAAGGCGAACTGCAGGCGGAGCTTGCGCTCCCGGATGCACAAGCCAATCCCCACGATCACCGCGAGGAGCTGTCCGAGGAGCGCGCCGTAGACCACGTACTCGAGGCCGTACCAGCCGAGCAGCGCGCCCAGCACCATCGCCAAACGAACGTCGCCGAAGCCGAGCACCATCAGGCCGAGCATCTGCTTCGACACGAACCAGATCAGGACATACGCACCGGAGAAGAGGGCCGCACCAAGCCAACGCGGTGGCGAGCGGCTTCCAGTCCCACTCGACGAGCGACGCGAACGTGAGCCCGGCAGCCACGCCGGCGAGGGTGTAGTAGACGAGCCGGGTCGGCAGACGACGCACCTTCCAGTCGATCACCGCCAGCAGCACGCCGCCGAAGATGAAGGCGAGCACGGCGGGGAGCTCCGGGCTCAGGCCGAGCCGCCAGAAGGCGACGCGCGAAGAGCAGGGCGGTGACGGCGTTGAGGGCGTGCTTGCGCACGAACGCGGGGAGAGGCATGGCTGGCACGGTACGGAGCGTCCGCCGCCGAGAGAATCATCAATGTTGACGATTCGCCGTCTCGCCGTCGTCCTTAGCGTGCTCCTCGCTACCCACCCCGATAGGCGGGGATCGGGGAATAACCAAGGAGCACAATCCAAATGCTGAACCTCGTTGAGAAGTTCACCCCGGCCGTCGAGGCCGACACCACCGACGCTGGCCTGACGACGGTGGAGTACGCCGTCGCCGCCGCCGTCGTCACCGCTGGCGCTGGGGCCGCGTTCGCGCCTCCTCGGCGCCGACGTCCTGGCGCGAGATCCAGACCTCATCGCCAACGTCTGAACCGACGATCGGGAGGGGGAGGGCTTCGGCTCTCCCCCCGCTTCGGTTCCTACGATGAATCGCTCACCCCACTCTCATGACGACTCCGGTCTTGCCACCGTCGAGTTCGCCATCGTGGGCAGCCTGCTCTGCCTACTCGTGTTCGCCATCCTCTCCGTGGGCATCTTCATCAACGCTCACATGCAGGCCGCTGACGAGCCGCTCGTTGCCAGGCTCGTGCCGCCGCACTCGCTTGTACGCCCAGCTGACATCGTCAGAACGGGGTCATCGTGACCAGGACGGTCACCAAGACCTTCACGTGGTTCGTTCCCTTCATTCCTTCCCCGGCGCCTGCCGTCCAGAGTCAGTGAGCTACCGATGCGGCGGATGAAGCGTGACGATCGAGGGCGTCTGTCCTCGTCTTGGCGACCATTGGGCTGACTGCGCTGCTCGCTGATGGCGGCCTTCGCCCTCGACATCGGGCAGCTTTTCGCTCACAAGGCAGCGGGCACAGAACAGCGCTGACGCGCTGCTCTCGCGGCCGCCATCAACTGTGCCCACGGCAGGCCATCGATCGACTCCGCTCCCGCCTTGAAGGCTGGCGCAGTCTGACGCCGACGCTGGTGCGACCATCGTCGTCGATGACTGGCCAGCACGGTGCACGGCCACGGTCAGCGAAGCCGGTCGACTTCGGTTCGCTCGTTCGATCGCCTGACGATCCGACGCCATGCGAAGGCCAGGTCACGGCGAGATGGGGAGTGCTTCGGTCTGCGACGTCGGTGCCGTTCGCTATCTCGGTCGTGTGACTGCTCAGTCACCGCTCATCTGGACCTACCACGGAGACACTGCACTGAACGCGGTGCACCGTCGCTTCCAGGCGGGCTCGGGCAGCTTCGGTCTGGTCGACACGACATGCAGCATCGAGATCGATGTCGACGGCGACGTGCCGGGTAAGCCTGGTGGCGACTTACGACGAAGGTACCGTGCATCACCGACACGCGAGCCGTGCGACAGGGATGAGCTTGTTCACGATCTACGACCAGTCCGTGCTCTCCAATGGCACGACCATGACAACGGGCAGCGGCCGTACCACATCGTGGGCTTCGCGTCGTTCCATGTCACCGGCTACAGCTTCAATGGCAGTGCCCATGGCGGGACGCCTGGGCAACGGATGCCCACGGCACGGCCGATGGATCCAACTGTCCTGACGGCCAGGATCCGAACGTGACTGCATCCGCGGTGACTTCATCCGGGCTTCGCTAGCTCCAGGCTGATATGTCCGGACCTGGAGCCGAGCCAGACTTTGGCGTCGTCCGCGGTCTATCTCTCCGAGTAACACACCAACGGCCAACAGGCCAGAAAGGACCCCACACATCATGAATCGACGTCGCGTCACTGGAGCCATCGTTGCGGTGGCTCTGGCGGGAGTTGGCGCGGTGGGCCTCGTCTCTTGGGCGAACAGCACCAAGGCCGATGCAGAGGCCGCCGAAGCGCAGACTGCCGTCGTCATCGTGGACAAGCAGGTGCCCACGGGCGCCGACGCCGCCACCATCAAGGCTGCCACCCATGTGGGCACCGTGCAGCGGAAGGCCCTCCAGCCGGGGGCGCTCACCAGCGAGGACCAGATCGGGACCCAGGTGGCCGCGAGCGACCTGCAACCGGGTGATCAGTTGGTGAAGCCCCGGCTGGCTGCCGCCGTGCAGAGCGATCACGCCGACAAGGTGACCATCTCGGCCACGTTCTCGGCTGAGCGTGCGGTCGGTGGCACCATCAAGGCCGGCGACACCGTGGGTGTGTACCTCAGCTTCGAGCCGTTCGACACGAACAAGCCCGAGTCGGACACCACCACGCCGGCCAAGACCCCCAACACCACGCACCTGGAGTTCCACCAGGTGCCGGTGACCAACGTCCAGACCACCGGCGATCCGGTCTCGAACCAGGAGGACGGCCAGTCGCAGGTGTCGTCATCCAACTACATCGTCACGCTGGCCCTCACCCCGGCGCAGTCCGAGCGCTTCGTGTTCGCCACCGAGTTCGGGCACGTGTGGCTGTCGAACGAGCCGGCCACGGTCAAGGACGACGGCACCGGCATCATCACGCTGGGCAACATCTACACGGTGGCGACGTGATGGACAACACCATCATCTACGCCCCCGCCGCCTCCAGGACGATGTGGCCGAGCGCCTCGCCGGGATGCCTGTCTCCGTCAAGGCCAGCACCAACGGGCACCTGCCCCCGCCTCCGCCCGTGAAGATGGGCAAGGTCATCGTCGTGGTGTCGCCCAAGGGTGGCTCCGGCAAGACGGCCGTCTCGTCCAACCTCGCTGCTGCTCTGGCCAAGCAGTTCCCCGGCCGAGTGGCCGCGCTCGATCTCGACGTCCAGTTCGGTGACATGTGCACCAGCCTGGGCCTCCACCCCGAGCACAACCTGGCCGAGGTCGCTCAGTCCAACAACGTGGATGCCACCACGATCAAGCTGTTCCTCACCCCGTACGAGCCGGGTCTGTACGTGCTCTGCGGGGCGCGCACCCCGGCCGAGGCCGACCTGGTGACCCACGAGCATGTGAGTCGTGTGATCCCGCTGCTGGCCCAGACTTCGACTACGTGGTCGTGGACACCCCGGCCGGTCTCGACGATCGCACGCTGTCGGCGCTCGAGTGCGCTACGGATCTGCTGTTGGTGTCCAGCCTGGACGTCACCAGCATCCGGTCGCTGCGCAAGGCCGTCGACGCCATGGACGCGCTCGGCGTCACCAAGAACCGGCACTTCGTGCTGAACCGGGCCGACGCCAAGGTGGGGATCAACCCTGCCGACGCCGCCGAAGCGGTGGGTTGGCCGATCGAGTGCACGATCCCCTCGGCGCGGGAGATCCCGTTCTCGATGAACGTCGGCACGCCGGTCGTCAAGCTCCACCCGCGGTCGGCGGTCGCCAAGCAGATGGTGCAGCTGTCACATCTGTTCACGCCGACCATTGCCACCGATAAGCCCAAGCGGCGGCTGTTCCGGAGGTCTGGGCGATGAGCCTCAGCGAACGCATGAACAAGGCAGGTGGCGCGGACAAGCCCAAGCGCCACCTGGCTCCGGTGGACGGCCTGTCCGAGTTCAAGGTCGCCATCTCCAACAGCTCTTCGAGCGGCTGGGCCAGCGGCTCTTCGAGACGCAGAACGAGGAGCAGCTGCGCGCCACGGTGATCGAAGAGATCCAGTCGATCATGGCGGCCGAGGAAGCTCCGCTCACCGATCGAAGAGCGGCTCGCCTCGTGCTGGAGATCGCCCGCGACGTCATGGGCTACGGCCCGATCGAGACGTTCCTCGATGACGCTGCGGTCACCGAGGTCATGGTCAACGGGACCGAGCTCATCTACGTCGAGCGTGAGGGTCTGATCGAGGCGACCAACGCCCGCTTCATCAGCGAAGCGCACCTTCGTCGGGTCATCGATCGCATCGTGCCAGATCGGCCGGCGCATCGACGAGTCAGTCGCCGATGGTGGACGCTCGCCTGCCTGACGGCTCCCGCGTCAACGTCATCGTGCCTCCGCTGTCGCTGGACGGTTCCATCCTTACCATCCGGAAGTTCGCCAAGGACCCGTTCCGGGCGGCTGACCTGGTGGAGATGGGCACCTTCACCCCTGCCGTGTCGGCGGTGCTGTCGGCGGCGGTCGAAGGCGGGCTGAACATCCTCGTCTCGGGTGGCACGGGCACCGGCAAGACCACGCTGCTCAACGTGCTCTCCAGCTTCGTGCCGCACGACGAGCGCATCGTCACCATCGAAGACGCGGTGGAGCTGCAGCTTCACCAGGACCACGTGATCCGGCTCGAAGCCCGCCCGGCCAACCTGGAGGGCGTCGGGCGAGATCACCATCCGGGATCTCGTGCGCAACGCCTTCGGATGCGGCCCGACCGCATCATCGTGGGCGAGGTCCGTGGATCGGAGGCCCTCGACATGCTCCAGGCCATGAACACCGGCCACGACGGTTCACTCTCGACGGTGCACGCCAACGCCCCTCGGGACGCTCTGGCCCGCATCGAGACCATGGTGCTGATGGCGGGCTTCGACCTGCCCAGCCGGGCCATCCGGGAGCAGATCGCTTCGGCGCTGAACCTCGTGGTGCACATCGAGCGGCTGCGCGATGGCCGCCGGGTCGTCGCCAACGTGACCGAGGTACTCGGCATGGAGGGCGACGTCATCACCATGCAGGACGTCTTCAAGTACGACTGGAACGAGAAGGCGCTCGTGCCCACCGGTATCCGTCCCTCGTTCGAGCGTCGTCTACATGATCACGGCATCACCCTGCCGCAGGGGGTGTTCGAGCGATGAAGTGGCTCTCGATCGCGGCCTTCTTCGTGGGTCTCGCCTCCCTCATCCTCATGGCGTTTCCCGGTCGGCGGGTCAGCAAGAAGCGTCTCGGCATCGAGCGCGAGAAGGTGAGCCTCAGCCAGTCGATGGACGCCTTCCTCGACCGTCGTGGAAAGCGCCAGGCTCTCGCCCACGCCCTCAACCTCGCTGGCATCGAGACCGAGCCTGGTCTGTTCGCTCTGCGGATCGTGCTGGCGTCGGTGGTGCTGGCGATCCTGGGTCTGCTCGTCGGTCCGGTCTTCGCGCTCATCGGCCTGGTGGCTCCGGTCATCGTGGCCCGCATGGTGGTGAAGTCCAAGGGCCGTAAGCGCCAAGAGGCGTTCGCGGCGCAGCTTCCCGATGTCCTGCAGTTGCTCATCACGTCACTGCGGTCCGGACACAGCCTGCCGCAGGCCTTCGACGCGGTGGTCGCCGAGGCAGAGGAACCGGCTCGTTCCGAGTTCGACCGCATGCTGGCCGAGACCCGCATCGGTGTGGAGTTTCACACTGCCATGCGAGCTACCGCCCAACGGATGGCTTCGGCTGACCTGGAGTGGATCGCTTCAGCGGTGGAGATCAACCGGGAGGCCGGTGGCAACCTGGCCGAAGTGCTCTCGAACGTGAACGACACCGTACGAGGGCGGTTCCGGCTGCGCCGGCAGATCAAGACGCTCACCGCGGAGGGTCGTATGTCGGTGAAGGTGCTCACCGCGCCTGCCGATCCTGATCTTCGTCGTGCGGACGCTGTTCGACAGCACGCTTCCGGGACGTGATGTTCCACGGCTTCGGCCCGTTGCTGCTTGCCTACGGCGCTGTCTCGTTGACGATCGGCTGGCTCGTGGTGAGCCGGATGATCCGGGTGAAGGGAGTCTGACGATGCCCATCCTCTTCGGAGCGTTCATCGCTGCTGCTGTGCTGGTGGGATGGTTCACGCTCACCGTCAAGCCGTCAGCGGCGCGGGCCAACCTCTTCGCGGATCTGCCGGTCGAGGCGAAGCCTGCCGAGTCAGGTATGCGGAACCTCGGAGCCAAGCTGCGTCGGTTCGTGCCGACCGGCCTGCTGCGCAACATGGAGCGGGACCTGTCCCAGGCCGGACATCCCCACGGGATGGATGTGCCCAAGCTGCTCGGCATCCAGGCGGTGCTCATCGTCATACTGGTGTTGCTCTCCCTGTTCCTGGGTCAGCCGCTCTTCGCTCTCCTGGGAGCGGTGGCGGGGTTCCTTGCTCCCCGGTTCTGGGTCTCCAACCAGCGCTCCAAGCGCCAGGAGGCCATCAGTGGGGCGGTGTCCGACACCATCGACCAGATGACCATCTGCGTGGCGTCGGGCATGGGCTTCGACGCTGCGCTGAGCCGTGTGGCGACGACCAATCGGGGGCCGTTGGCCGACCGAGCTGCAGCACACCGTCAGCGACATGCGAGCCGGTGTCCCCCGGGACCAAGCACTGCGGGCGCTGGCCGACCGGACGCAGATCCCGGAGATCAAGACGCTGGTGCAGGCGCTCATCCAGGCGCAGCGCAACGGCACGCCGTTGTCCGACACCTTGCGGATCCAGGCGGCCGAGTCTCGGGACCGGCGCAAGCAGGCCATCGAGGAGCAGGCAGCGAAGCTGGGCACCAAGCTCATCTTCCCCACGGTGCTGCTGTTCTTCCCGGTGATCTTCGTCGTCCTGCTGGCGCCGTCCGTCGCGGCGTTCTGCAAGTCCTTCGGCGGCTGAGGCAACAGTCACAACGGTCTGGTTGGAGGGCTAGTGGGGTCCGATCCGACCAGTACACGGCAGGCCCCGGAGCTCGACCGCTCCGGGGCCTGTCAACGTCTCGAGCGTCTACGCCTCATGACGGAGCGCCTGAAACGCCGGTACGGCTGTGACGAATCGACCGGACTCGCTGTAGGCCACGGCGCGTTAGACGGTGGTCGTGGCGATGGATGGCCGTGGGCGTGACGCCGCCGGCGATGAACAGCGCCGCGAGCGATCCGCGTCGTCAGGAGCGCCCGACGAAGAGCCCGGCCAGGGCCGCGGAGAGGAGCGGTCAGCGCCCGGCTTCGACGAGCTGACGCACGGTCGTCGGCGGCTGCCATCCAGCACGGTTGGCCTTCGCGACGGCGGCAAGCTGCGAGCAGACCCCGAGCTTGTGGAGGACCGCTCGGATCTGGGAGCGGATCGTGGTGAGGGCCACGAAGTCGGCCTCCGCGATCTCCTCTGCGGACATGCCATCCATCAATGCGCCGAGCACGCGCTGCTCGCGGCGAGTCAACGCCTCGAATGGCGACAGCGCACTGCGCCCCTCGTCCGCTCCACGCGCAGCTCGTCCAGCATCGCTTCGCGGCTGGCTCGGCCGATCAGCGACCGCCCCGCCAGCGCGTCCTCGATCGACGCGACGACCTCGACCAGGAAGGCGCTCTTGGCTATCCAGCCCAGCGCGCCAGCCTCGAGGCAGGCGGCCAGGATCGCACGCTCCGTCTCGCCGGTGAGCATCACGACACGCGCCCCGGTCTGGCGCAGCGGAGTGATCAGATCGACGCCGCTGCCGACCGCGGATCCGAGGTGGATGTCGAGCACCACGCATTCGGGCTGGAACGCTCGGGCGTGATCGATCACCGCGGCGGCTGTCGGGCCACTCGTGGTCTCGACGTCCCAGCCCCGAGCGGCGAGCTCGAGCTGGAGGCCGATCGCGATGAGCGGGTGATCGTCGACGATGAGCACGCGGTGAGTCATGACGCGGCCCCCGTCGACGTCAGGGCGGTTGACGCATCGACAGGCGACGGCTGGTCCCACGCGCGGAATCGCAACACGACCGAGGTGCCGCCCCCCGCGCTGGGCTCGACGTCGATGCTGCCGTCCTGCTCCTCCATCAGCTGCCGAGCGATGAAGAGACCAAGTCCGGATCCGTCGCTGCCGACGGCCTTCATGCGTCGCTCGAACACCCGCTGCTGGAGGGAGCCGGGATGCCCGGTCCACGATCCTCGACGTAGACGGATACCTCGCCGTTGGCGACGATGGCGCGGATCTCGACCGGCGAACCGGGAGCGTGGATCTTCGCATTCGTCAACAGGGCCAGGAGCACCTGGCCGGCGCGGTCCGGGGCCCCGACGACCTCGATGCCATCGGGCAGGCTCGACCTGACGTCGAGACCGTCGGCCCGGGCGCAGGTGAGCACGGGGAGGAAGGCCTCGCGCAGGTCGAAGGTGGCCGGCGCCGCCGCCCGGGCGTCGAGAAGCCCCCGCAGCCGCCTGATCTCAGCGACCAGTCCGTGAGTCAGCTCATCGATCTGCTCGACTGACAGGAGGTCGCGATGACGGGCCAGGCCGGTCGCCGCGGCCTCGATGCCGAGCAGCGCGGCGCGGGCCTCATGGCGGAGCTCTGCGTCCTCGGCAACGGCAACCGGCCGGGGCGCCCGGGCGGGCACACGGGCCGTCCGGCCCTCGGTCCAGCGGGCGTCGGCGGCGCGCGACGTGGGCTGGCGGTCCGCGCTCGCCCCTCTCGGTTCAGATTCACCCCGTTCCGTCTCACCGAGAGCGAGACGCTGGAGCGCAAAGTTCATGACGCAAAGTTCGCGGTTGGCGTCATCGGCCTTGCATCTCGATCGTCTCAGCGGTGCCGGGATGCTTTCGTCGCGGCCCGATCTCTTGAAGGACATCATGCGCTGGTTCACCTATCCCTTGGTCGCGGCTGCCGTCGGCGGCGCCGCCTTCGTTGTGCCCGCTGGGCGCTCGGCCCTGGTCGCGGCCGTCGTCGTGCCCCTGGCGGCAGCTGACGCGCCGGTTGCGCTCGACGCCCCGGCACAGGAAGCCCCCGCCGAGCAGCCGCCGGCGCCCGAGTCCGCGCCCGAGCCCGCGCCCGAGCCTCCGGCCGCCGCCGAGCCGCCGGCCACCCAGCCGCCGGCGCCCGAGCCCCGCCGGCCACCGAGCCGCCGGCGCCCGAGCCTCCGGCCGCCCCGAGCCGCCGGCCACCCAGCCGCCGCCGCCCGAGCCGCCGGCCACCCAGCCGCCGCCCACTGTGCCTCCGGTGACGGAGCCTCCGGTGACGGAGCCGCCGGCCACCGAGCTGCCGCCAGTGGACGAGTCTCCGGCACCTCCCCCTGCGGATGGACCCGCAGCTCCTCCCGCCGCGCCGCCGGCCACGGAGCAGCCGTCCGCCGCCCAGCCGCCCACCGAGGACACCACCACGGCCGTGCCAGTACCGGTCGATGCCGGCAGCGGCAGCGGTCCGCCTCCGCCTGCCCACGGTGACGGCCACGGCCGACCTCGTCCCGCCCATCCTCGCCGGGCGCCAGACGGATGCGCCCCTGTTGTCGGGCTTCGAGGCCGGGTCGGTCGATGGCCTCGGCGGCATGTCGCCCGTCGCCGCCGACGCCTACCTCGACGCGGAGCGCTGGGTGCAGGCCAACCTGCCGTCGTGCGATCTCGACGCGTCCTTCATCGCCGGGATCGGTCAGGTCGAGAGTCAGCACGGGACGCCCGGCGGCATCGATCTCCTTCGCGACGGTGGAACGTCTGAGCCGATCCGAGACGGAGCCGGCGGCGAGGGTCCGATGCACTTCACCGCATCGGAATGGGCTCGCTACGGATCCGATGGCAACGGTGACGGCGTGACGAGTCCCGACAACATGTACGACGCCACGGTCGCCGCCGCACGAAAGCTGTGCGAGCTGGCCCAGGTGTTGCCGGGTGCCAGCGGCACGCTCACCTCGGCCACCGACCGCCTCCGGGTCGCGTACGCCTTCGACCAGGGGGCGGCCGCGCCGTACGTCGTCGACCCGCATGACGCCGTGCACGGTGACGACTTCGCCGCCGAAGCGGTCCGCTTCGCGGAGAGCATCTCGGCCCGGCTGAGCTCCTACGGCCAGGCGCTCGAGGACGCGGATGAGCGCATCGCGCAGGTCGTGACGTGGATGCGGCAGCAGATCCAGATCGGCGCCAGGTACGCGGCCACGAACCCCGGCCGGTTCGGCACGCCGTGGGATGGGGTCCCGAAGAAGAGCTTCATCTCGGATCGGACCTACCAGTACCCCGCGGGCACGATCACCTATGACTGCTCAGGGCTGATGGTCGTCGGCTTCCGCCAGATCGGCGTCGATCTTGTCGGGCTCGATGCCACCTGGACCGGCTCCATGCTCGCCAACCTCCCGCGGGTGCCGCGGGACCAGATGCAGGTCGGGGATCTGATCATCCTGGGCCGCGGCGGCCGAACAACCCATGTGGTCATGTACCTCGGCGAGGACCGCTACATCCACGCCGGTTCCTGCGGGAGCAGCATGGGTGTCTGCGAGCGGGAGGGGATCGACTGGAGCCGGGTGTCGGGCGTTGTCCGCGTGCCTCTCGATGCCGCGTCAGCCGACGCAGGCTGAGGGCAGTAGCTGAGGTCCGCGCCGGCGCCGCCGCGCTCGCGTGGGAGCCGCTCAACGGCTCGAACGTCGATGCGGTTGGGCGTCCCGCTGTAGCGTGCGGCTCTCGCGCGGTCGCACGGTTGGGGGTACTGATGGGCACACCGACGTTCGGCGTCTTCGATCACATCGAGGGCATCTCGGGGAGGTCGGTGGCCGACGTGCTCAAGGACCGATTGGACCTTGTCCGGATGGCCGACGAGGCTGGCTTCGCCGGGTATCACCTTGCCGAGCATCACGGCAGTGAGCTGTGTCTGGTGCCGAACCAAGAGCTGTTCATCGCCGCGGCGTCGCAGATCACCGACAGCATCCGGATGGGTCCGATGGTGAAGCTGCTTCCGCTGCACCATCCGGTGAGCCTGATCGAGGATCTGTGCGTCGCCGACAACCTCACGAACGGTCGGGTCGACTTCGGTGTGGGCCGTGGCCCGGCGCCCGTCGAGCACTTCTGGTTCGGCAGCGACTGGCCGACGGCGGCGGAGCGGTTCGAAGACGTGCTGGGCATCATCTGCCGGGCTCTGCGCTCCGGTGAGATCAGCAGCGAAGGGTCGAGGTTCTACGACTTCCGCACGATGCCCCTGGCGACCCCGCCGGTGCAGGAGCACATCCCGTTCTGGTATCCCGGCAACCCGGTCACCGCTGGACGGTTCGGGCTCAACCTGATGTGGCCGGGCCCGGTCCCTCGCGAGGTTGCCGAGCTCTACGCCGAGAGTTGGTACGCGCACGTGGGCGACGAGGTTCGCCTCGACGGGCCGGGCGCCAGCCCCCGTGTGGGCTGCACGATGCTCATCGCGATCGCCGAGGATGAGTCCGAGGCTCTCGACGTGGCGGCGCGGGGCATGAACGGTCTCGTCCGCCGTACCCATGCCGTTCACCGCTGGGACGTCGAGCTGCTCGGCCAGGAGGGCGCCGACGCGGCGATCGGACCTCTGCGCAAGATCCTGGGCAGCATCGATGAAGCAATCCAGTTCGGTGCCGGCACAGCCGAACAGATCCGGGATCGCTTCGCCGAGATCCTGGCCGAGGGCCAAACGGATTACCTCGTGCTGCAGATCCCGACAGGGGACATGACCTTCGACGAGGCCAAGCGCACCCTTGACATCTTCTGTTCGAAGGTCAAGCCGGACCTCGAGATGGGCTGAACCCCCGGCACCCGGCCGCCGACCCCGGGATCGGTCTGACCGAGCGCTTCGCGCGACGAGGGTGGGACGGACCGATGCCCGTCCCACCCTCGGTTTGTTGGCGCTCGTTCGCTACAGGCTGGCCGCCGCCAGGGCGTTCACCATCCCGGCACCGAAGAAGGTGGTGCTGGACGGCCCGCCGGTGCAGGTGCGGGGGTCGGCAGCCGGCCAGTTCGCCGGGCACGGGGTCGGCGTGGCGCTGCGGCGGACCGCCGCGGCAACCGCTCCGGTGCTCCAGCCCGGGTGCTGCTGGCGGATCAACGCCGCCACCCCGGCCACGTGGGGCGACGCCATCGACGTGCCGCTGATCCACACCCAGCGTGCGCCGTTGAACTCGACGCCTCGGCCGACTCCGGGAGCGGTCAGCGCCTCCCAGGTTCCGGTCTCGTCGGTGCTCGACCATCCGGCCAGGACCCGGCCGAAGGTGTTGCCAGGCGTCTGCGCGGCGTCGCCGCCGGGAGCGGTGACGTCGACCACCGGGCCACCGATGTTCGAGTAGCTGGCCAGCGTGGTGACGCCGGACGCCGACACGGTGATGACACCGGGCAGCTCAGCGGGCGTGACCCGACAGTTGTTCCTCACCTCACGGACGACCGCGCGTGTCCGGCGGCCAGTCCGGGCTGATGTCGTCGATCTCGGGATGCCCGAGGTCGTCGGACTCGTTGCCAGCCGCGGCGACGATCACGACGCCCCGTTGCTGGGCGTACTTGGCCGCGCTCTGCAGATCCTTCAGGATCGCCTTCTGCTCGGCGTCGTTCCTGCAGAAGTACAGGTACGGATCGGCGAAGAGGCTCAGGTTGACGACCGACAGCCGCTGATCGCCGGCGTAGCGGAGGGCGGCGGCGACCGAGTCCGCGAAGCAGAAGCCGGCGATGGTGCAGGCCTTGATGCCCACGATCTTCGCCCGCGGCGCCACGCCGGCGATGCCTACGCCGTTCAGTGCCCCGGCAACCGTCGTGGACACGTGGGTGCCGTGACCTTGCAGGTCCTGCACCGCGGCCTTGTTCGAGCAGTCGCCGTTCGCGATCTCCTGCGGATCGGCCGTCGGAGTGCCGGTGAAGATGAACGAGCATGACCGGGCGACGTCCAGGTTGCCGGCCAGATCGGGATGGGTGAAGTCGACACCGCCGTCGATGATCCCGACGGAGACGCCCTGACCGGTCGCCTTGGCGTACGACGCCGCGCCGACGTTGATGGCGCGCATGTCCCACTGGCAGGCCGACAACTGCTCTGGGCCAGCGCCGACGCCGAAGAACGCCTGGCAGTTGGCCGACGCCACGGCCGGTGGGAGAGGCGCAGCGTGCGCCTCCGCCGGCACGATCGAGCGCCAGCGTTACTGCTGCTCCGCCGAGCAGCGCAAGCTTCTTCATGTGGATTCCCCTTTCATCGGGCTCCTATGGCCCGCCCCGCGGTCGCGGACGTTAGATCCGATCCGACGCCATCGCAACAGCCGCACCACCACGCAGCGTGGTGGAACAGTTGATCCAGCGAGACGATCGGACAGCCGCCGACGCGGCGCGCCGTCAGCGGGGCGTGTCGGGCAGCGTGGCGAAGAAGCCGGATGTGCCGCCGCCGTCGAGGGCGATGACCGTGCCCGTGATGAACGACGACGCGTCCGACGCCAGGAAGTTCGCGAGGCCCTGGATCTCGTGGGGTTCGCCCATGCGGCGCTGGAGGGTCGTCGTGTTCCACTTGCGCACGATGTGGTCCGGCGCCGGCCCCGGCCCGCCGATGTTGGTGCCGCCGATCGGCCCGGGCGCGATGCCGTTGACCCGGATGCCATCACGGGCCAGGTCGATCGCCGCCTGCCGGACCAGGTTGGTCAGCGCCCCCTTCGAGCAGTTGTAGCCGTAACCCACCATCGACTCCCCACGGAGGCCGGCCGTCGACACCGTGGCCACGATGCTGCCCCGGCCGCTCGGGCGCATGGCGATCGCCGCCGCCTTGATCGTGGCCAGCGCGCCGCGGAGGTTCACGGACATCGCGTGGTCGAACGTCGCCCAGTCGAGCTCGTAGATGCGGCCCGCGTCGACCTCCAGTGAGGGCCCACCGGCGATGCCGGCGTTGGCGAAGACCGCGTCGAGCCGGCCGTGCGCGGCGGCGCTGTCGGCGATGACCGTGGCGATCGCGTCCTGGTCGGCGACGTCGCAGACCTGCGGTGAGAACTCGGCGTCGGCTCCGAGCTGGTCGGCCGCGGCCTTGAGGGCGTCACCGTCGTGATCGATGGCCGTCACCGCGGCGCCGAACTCGAGCAGGCCCTGGCAGATGGAGAGCCCGAGGCCGTTCGCAGCGCCGGTCACGGCGATGTGGCGGCTGCGAAGATCGAAGCGCGTCGCCAGCGGGAGGATGTCTGTGCTGGTCGAGATCTGGTTCACGGAGTGGCTCCTGTCTCTGAGCGGAGGTCGATGAGCGCCTTGTACGCCGACTCCGGGTCGTGCTCGAGCAACTCGAACGCGTCGTTGACGCGGTCGAGCGGGAAGGTGTGGCTCACGAAGGTGTCGAAGAGCCCTCGATGGCTGCGCACCAGCTCGACGGCGGCGGCGAACTCGTCGGCCACGCAGCAGCTGACACCGAGCACGTCGAGCTCCTTGAAGGGCAGCGTCCCCGAGCAGACGGGCGCGGACGCCCCGGTGAGACCGACGACGACGACACGCCCGCCGTTGCTGGCCAGGTCGAGGGCGGTCTGCAGCACGTCCGGCCGGCCGGTCGTGTCGATGACGGTGTGCGGACCGGCGTCCGCTCCGAGCCCACCGAGCGACGAGGCGTCCGGTGCACCGGCGTCGAACCCGGCGCGGGCGACCAGCTCGCGCCTGGAGGCGACAGGATCGACGAGCGTCACCCGTCCGCCGCGGTCACGCGCCGCGATCGCCGTGGCGAAACCGATCGGACCAGCACCGAACACGACGACCTGCTCCCCGGCTCGCACGCCGGCCCGCACGACGGTGTGGATGGCGATGGAGACCGGTTCGACGAGGGCCGTCTGCGCCGGAGCCAGGTCGGCGGCGGAGACGACGTTGGCGGTGTCGACGAGGACGAGATCCTGCAACGCGCCGTCGTGATGCACGCCGATCAGGTCGAGCTCGCTGCAGACGTTCGGCCGATCGGCCGTGCAGGACCGGCAGCGACCACACCCGCTCACCGGCCAGACGGCCACCCGGTCGCCGACCTCGAACGGCGAGCCCGCGGGATCGACCGCTTCGACGACGGCGGAGAACTCGTGACCCTGCACACGGGGGAACAGCTTCTCGTGGGTGGGTCCGAGCTCGTTCGTGAAGAAGTGCAGATCCGAACCGCAGATGCCGACAATCTCCACACGGAGCAACGTGCTGCCCTCGGTCGGTGGTGGCGGCTCCGGTCGGTCGACGATGTCGATCGACCGCGGACCGACGGTGACCGCCGCTCTCATGGATGTCAGTCTCCCTGAAACACCTCTAGCGGACAAGTGTCCGCATCGTGGTTCATACTGTCGATGCCGCTCGCGGCCTCCTGCCCCTCCGCACGACGAGGCGACCCGACCATGACTGAGCTCGATCCCCAGATCCAGGCCGTCCTCGAGGCGATGGCCGCGCAGCCCCAGCCGGCGACGCCCCCGACCCTGGACGAGGTCCGTGCCGGGGCCAGCGCGGGTCATCGCGCGCTGTGCCCGCCGTCCGTCGAGATGGCGGGCGTCGAGACCGTGGCCATCCCCGGACCGAACGGCGACGTCCGCTGCCTGGTGAACACACCGCGCCCGTCCGACACGCCACTGCCCGTGCTCATCTACTTCCACGGCGGTGGGCTCATGCTGCTGGACGCCGACGACTTCCAGCCGGTCTGCACCGCGCTGGCCGCCGGCGCCGACTGCATCGTCGTCAACGTCGACTACCGGCGCACGCCCGAGCACCCGTTCCCCCAGCCGCTCGACGACGCTTTCGCCGTGTACCAGTGGTGCCTCGAGCACGCCGCCGAGATCGGGGGCGACCCAGCGAGGATCGCGGTCGGCGGCGACAGCGCGGGCGGGTACCTGGCGGCGGCGATCTGTCTCGACGCCAAGCGGCTCGACGTGCCCCAGCCCGTCTTCCAGTTGCTGGTCTATCCGGACATCGACGCGACGAACCGCTCCGAGAGCATGATGACCATCGACGCGTTCATCGGGGTCGACCAGATCACCGAGCTGCACGCCGCGCACTGCGGTGATCAACTGCTGGACCCGCGGGTCTCACCGATCCACGCCGCCGATCACGCCGGCCTGGCGCCGGCGTGCATCCTCCTCGCCGGGCACGACCCCTTCGTCGACCAGGGCCGGGCGTACGCGGCCGTGCTGCGGGCGGCGGGCGTGCCCGTCACGCTCTCGTGCTACGAGGGCACCATCCACGCCTTCTTCACGATGGGCGGCGCGGTGGACGTGGCCAACGTGGCCGTCGCCGAGGCCGCATCGAACCTGGCGAGCGCCTTCGCCCGCTAGCTGAACGCGTTCAGGACGGCGCCGAGACGTCGACCAGGTCGAGGAGCACCCACTGCTTGTTCCCGGCCGCGCCGGCCAGCTCCTCGCCGGCGGCCCGCCACATCCCGGGACCCGAGGTGATGTGCTGCGTGCCCGCGTGCACGTCGCGGACGAGGCGCTCGATCGGGCTCCCCTTGCGGAGCGCCGTCGTGCCGCCCGACAGGTAGACGAAGTTGGCGACGTCGGCCAGCGCGTCGGTGATGTTGCCCGAGCGCGATCCGGATCAAGGTGTCCTGCCGCACGGTGATCTCCTCGCCGGCGTCGACCGACGCCTCGACGTCGGTCCATGCCTCCCGCACGAACGCGGTCGCCGAGCGGAAGCGGGCCTCGGCCTTGGCCAGGTTGGTGCGGAACGAGTCGGTGTCGATGAGGGACCCGGGCCGCCCCTTCTTGGTGCGCACCAGGTCACCGAGTTCGTCGAGCAGGCGGCGCCCGACACCCATCGCCCAACCCGAGTGGCACACGACGGCGATGCCGATGATGCCGAGGTGGTACAGCGAGCCGCCGTGCAGCGGCTCGCGGGTGAAGGCGAAGTGCGTGTAGTCCTCGGGCACGAAGGCGTCGGTGATCGTGTAGTCGATGCTGCCCGTCCCCCTGAGACCCATGACGTCCCAGCTGTCGAGGAACAGCTCGGCCTTCTCGACGGGAACGACGAAGATGCGGGCCTCGCCCGTCTCCTCGATGATGCCGAGCGTGTGGATGTGGTCCCCGTGGCGGAGCCCCGACGCGAAGCTCCACGACCCGGTCAGCAGGTAGCCGCCGTCGACCGTCTTGGCCCGGCCGGGGGCCGTCCCCTGGCCGGCGATCACCGGGCAGCGGCCGTTGCCGAACAGCTCCTTCACCGCTGTCTCGCCGAGGTACGAGCCGGCCGTGCCGATCGCCAGCGACGCCGCCATCTGCACCCAGCCCGCCGACGGATCGCCGTAGGCCGTGAGGGCCAGCACCTCGAGCGAGTCGAGCGGGCCGAGCTCGAAGCCGCCGAGCTCCTCGGGCACCCACATCTTGAGCAGGCCGGCTTCGTTGTAGGCGTCGACCACCTCGGGCGCCAGCAGGCTGTGCTCGTCGCCGTACGGCGCGTGGGTATCGAGGAGCGGCACGAGCACCTTGGCTCGTTCCGCCAGCGGCGTCGTCGCGCTCAGCGTGGCTTCCATGCTCGTGCTCCCCTACCTCAGCGGCCGTCCGACTGGTATCCCCCCGCTGTCCGTCAGACGGACAACTGTCCATGGGAGGCTTGTCCGTCGGCGTGACGCTGTCAAATTCCTGCATGCCCACGGTGCCTGCTCCCACTGGGGACTCGGGCGGGTGGCACCGGCAGACCTACACTCCGGGCGTCGTCGAGAAGACCGTCGAGAAGATCCAGGGGGAGCCATGCGTTCAGCCTTTCGTCCGTTGATCGGCATCGTCGTTGCCGGTGGCCTGCTGTTGACCGCCTGCGGCAGCGACAGCGACGACGGCGGTGACACGACCGCCGGGACGTCGGCGGACGCCTCGGCCGGTGCGTCCGGAGGGGAGACGAAGGACTGCCAGCCCATCGAGGACGGCGTCCTGACCGTCGTCACCAGCCTCCCCGGCCCCAACTTCTGGGGCACCCAGGCCGCCGAGGTCGATCCGGACTCCGTCGAGAGCGGCATCGAGTACGACCTGGCCACGAAGATCGCCGAGGCCTGCGGGCTCGAGATGGAGTTCCGCAACGAGGTCTTCGACGCCATCGTCGCCGGCCAGGTGGCCGAGGACTCCTACGACATCGCGCTGTCGCAGGTGACGATCACCGAGGAGCGGGCCGAGGTGGTCGACTTCTCGGTGCCGTACTTCAAGTCCGATCAGGGGCTGCTCGTCCCCGCGGGTACGACGGTCTCCACCTGGGAGGACGTGAAGGCCATGAACCTCGGCGTCCAGGCGTCGACGACGGCCGAGTTCTACTTCCAGGAGATCCCCGAGTGGAAGCTCGACAGCGATCCCCAGAGCTTCCCCGACCTCACCTCTGCCTACGAGGCGCTGTCGTCCGGCCAGGTCGAAGGCGTCGTCATCGACACCCCGATCAACCTGGGCCAGGCCTCGCAGTCGAACGGCGAGCTGGAGGTGGTGGCGCAGTTCTCGACCGGGGAGGAGTACGGCGCCATCTTCCCGAAGGGCTCGCCCAAGAAGGCGGTGTTCGACGAGATCCTCCAGGGCTTCGTCGACGACGGCACGGTGAACGAGCTCATCGCGCAGTACCTCGGTGGTGACCCGTCGACGGTGCCCTTCATCGAGGTCGGCAGCTGACCTCACTCTCCACGGCGACCGAGCCCGGCGCCAGCCGGGCCCGACGCCAGCGGACGAGCCGCGTCCTCACCTATCGCGGCGCGTCCATCGCCTCGCTCCTGTTCCCACCGACCGGGATCCCTGCGCTCGTCTTCTCGCTCCGGGCCGGCCGTCTGGCCAAGGAGGGCCGGCTGGAGGAGGCTCGTATCGAGGGCGAGCGTGCCCGCGACTGGTGCTGGTACTCGATCGGCATCGGCCTGGCCGTGTACTTCGTGCTCTTCATCGCGGTGCTGTTCACCGTGCGGGACGGAGTGCTCGGCGACGTCTACTTCCGGCGCGACGTGCTGTTCAGCGCCGACGCGTGGCGGTCCCTGCTGAAGGGCTTCTGGATCAACATCCAGGTCTTCCTCTGGGCCGAGGGCATCGTGCTCGTGTGGGCGCTGGTCGTGGCCATCGTCCGCCTGCTGCCGCACCGGGCCTGCGCGCCGATCCGTCTGGTGGCCACCGCCTACTGCGACCTGTTCCGGGCCCTTCCCGCGGTGCTGGTGATCCTCATCATCAACTTCGGCTTCCAGCGGGCCCGGCTCCCCCTGCTGGAGAACTTCAGCACGATGCAGTACGCGATCATGGCGCTCGCCCTCGTGTACGGCGCCTATGTGGCCGAGGTGTACCGGGCGGGGATCGACTCCATCCATCCCAGCCAGACCTCAGCCGCCCGTTCGCTCGGCCTGACCTACGCCCAGACGATGCGCCACGTGGTCGTCCCCCAGGCCGTGCGCCGCGTGGTCCCACCGCTCCTGAACGACTTCATCGGGCTGCAGAAGGACACCGCGCTGATCTTCTCGATCGGGATCTTCGAGCTGCTGTCGCGCGCCCGCTTCATCAACAACGCGCAGGCGACCTTCACCGGCTACACGATGGCGGCGATGCTGTTCTTCATCATCACCATCCCGATGACCCGCTTCGTCGAACGGCTCCAGCGTCGGGACCAGGCCCGCATGCGCGCCGGCTGATCCACGATGGCGTTCCTCGAGATCCGCGACGTCCACAAGCGCTTCGGGAGCAACGAGGTGCTGCGGGGCGTCGACCTCGACGTCGATCCGCACCAGCTCGTGTGCCTGATCGGGGCCTCGGGCAGCGGCAAGTCGACGTTGCTGCGGTGCATCAACGCGCTGGAGGACATCGACGCCGGCGTGATCCGCCTCGGCGGTGAGCGGGTGAGCGGCCGGGGCGTCGACGTCAACCTGTTGCGCCAGGACGTCGGCATCGTGTTCCAGAGCTTCAACCTGTTCCCGCACATGACCGTGCTCCGCAACGTCACCCTGGCCCCGACGAAGGTGCTCGACCGGCCGACGGTCATGGCCGAGGAGCGCGCCATGCAGCTCCTGCGCCGCATCGGCCTCGAGGAGAAGGCGCAGGAGTACCCCGACCGCCTCTCGGGTGGCCAGCAGCAGCGGGTGGCCATCGTGCGCGCGCTGGCCATGGAGCCGCAGCTCCTCCTGCTGGACGAGATCACGTCCGCGCTCGACCCGGAGCTCGTCGCCGAGGTCCTGAACATCGTCCGCCAGCTGGCCGAGGAGGGCATGACCATGGTGATCGCCACCCACGAGATGGGCTTCGCCCGCGAGGTCGCCACCAAGGTGTGCTTCCTGCACGAGGGCGTGGTCCACGAGGAGGGCCCGCCGGAGCAGGTGTTCGGACACCCGCGGGAGGAGCGCACGCAGGCGTTCCTGCGCCGCATCACGGAGGCCGGACGGCTCTGAGGGGACACACCCATTGGGTGATTCAGCAGGCGTCCCGGACCGTCAGCTCCGTTTGGTTCTGGTCATTGTGACGCGGGCAGCGTGCGCGGGGCGGTGCTGGGTGTGTCGCCGGGTGTGGTCGTGACCGTGATCGTCGTTCCTGTGGCACTCGTGGTGGTGGTCACCTGCTGCTGGAGGGGGCAATCGCACGTCAACGTGTCGAACCGCTGGGTCTGACCGTTGCCAAACCGAACTCGCTGCCCGCCCTCCTTGGCGTCCGTGGTGGCCCACATTTCCAGGTTGAACGTGACGCCCTGGCCGACCGTGATGGCCGGGTTCTCGATGGCCCGCTCGCCCGGGGCCAGCGTGTCGAGCTGGCGGACGTTGTTCCCGATGCGGGCGAAGAACGTGACCGGGACGGCCGAGTCGGCGCCGTTGCCGTAGACGATCGCGTACACAGCCGACGAAGTGGGGTCATTGGGCGGGCAGAAGTGGAGCGGGTAGGACCAAGCGAAGTCGCTCACGCCAGGCTTGCCGGGACCGGGGCCGCAGCCAGGGCACGGCGCTGTGGGGACCGGTGTGGGGACCGGCCCCGGTGGGATCTGAGCCGATACGAGCTCGCCCGTTCCTCCCCTCGACAGGGTGAGTGGGACGAGCACCGCTGAGACGGCAGCAACAAGGATGACCGCCAGCGGCGGCCCGAGAGCGAGGCACCACGGCAAGCTAGTGGGCGGCGTGCACGGCTGACCGGGACCCCTCCAAAGTCCGATAGGGTCTGCGCTCTTACAATCACCCGAAAGTGCACCTACCTGGCGTGTTCGGCAGGCTTGGCGTAGGAAGTCAGAGCGCTTCGGGGCGACCGCAACGTCGTGTGGTCACGATCACCAAGCCGCCCAGACCGACCAGGATCACCGCCACCGCACCAACGGGGATGACCCGAATTCTCCTCTACGCGGGATCGACGCAGCGCTGCCCCGCCCTCGGCCCTAGCGAGCTGATTGGCCCCGACGTCGCCGCGGGGTACGAGTGCGTCCCCTCGTGGCGGCACCCCGACCGGAGCCGGCCTTCTTTGCCGGGGCCGACCTCCAGCCGCCTGTGGGTCTCACAGGCGTGTTGTCGGCGACGTCCGAGGAGGACCAGTGCGACGTCGGCCAGGGCCATCAGTCCTGCAGCTACCACCGCCGGCGGGCTGCCGCTCAGCGTGCTCAGCGGCGTCAACGGGGACACCACCGTTGCCAATGTGACCAAGCTCGTCGACGGCCAGCCCGCGAACGATTGGGACGTCACGGCGACGATCACCAGCGTCACCGCTGCATCCGGATTCGATTGGCGCTTCCCGTCAGAGCCCGCCACACCACCGGCGGCCGAGATCGCTGCGGTGAGCGGGACGAACGGTCCTGGCCTCGACGTGCACTCCCTGGTCCTGGAACCCCGGTGCGTCGATGGGTCTTGAGCGCGGGGTTCACAGCTC
Source organism: uncultured Acidimicrobiales bacterium (assembly GCA_963769115.1). Taxonomy (GTDB): domain Bacteria; phylum Actinomycetota; class Acidimicrobiia; order Acidimicrobiales; family Ilumatobacteraceae; genus DASTFY01. The sequence continues at coordinate 94,719 of CAVYKN010000020.1, read as the reverse complement.
GCGGACGGTGGTCTCCAGATCGGCACCTGTGGCCTCGAGGTGCCGGTACTCCGCGCCCGACCGAGGTGGCCAGCTCGGTGGCCAGCGACAGGCGTGACGGTCCGGTCTCGGTGTCGAGCACGACCAGCCTGGCGCCGGTGCGGGCGAGGGCCTCGAAGGAGACCCGGGCCGCGGTGACGGGATCGGGTTCGCCGACCGTCGCCCGCCCGTCGGTGACGAGCACGACGGTGCAGTCCGCGTCCCCACGGCTGGTCGAGTCCGCCACGGCCAGCCGGGCTTGGTCGAGCCCGGCGGCCAGGGGCGTGCGACCGCCCGTGGCGAGGTCGTTCAGCCGCGCCCGGGCGATCTCGACCGAGCCGGTGGGGCGGAGCACCACCTCGGCGGTCTCCCCGCGGAAGGTGATGAGCCCGACCGTCCCCCGCCGGCGGTAGGCGTCACCGAGCAGACCGAGCACGGCCGACTTCGTCGCCGCCATGCGCCGCTCCACGCCCATCGAGGCCGAGGCGTCGACCACGAAGATCACCGTGCTCGCCGCCCGGCGCTCGTGCTGGCCGGCGCGCAGGTCGTCCGACGTGAGCGGGGCGGTGGCGTCGCCGGTCGCGGCACGGCGGGTGGCGAGGGCCACGGCGGTGCCGCGGGGATCGACGGTCGCCTCGGGCGTGGCGCCGAAGGGCGCTTCACGGACGAAGCGACCCCGTGGTGCCTCGGCCCGGCCGAAGCGACCGGCGGCGGTGGACGCCTGCTGGCGCCGCGGCGGGTCGAGCGAGCCGCTGCGGTCGGTGGCCGTCTCGTCCCGCGGCGGCTCGGGTGGCGCATCGCTCGTGGCCGTCGGCCGGTGGGGGATCGGGACGGCTCGCGGACTCCCAGGCCTCGGTCAGCTCCTCCGGGCTGATCCCCGGCTCGTCGAAGGGGCGCCGGCGGCGGCGATGGGCCAGCACGAGGCCGGCCACGGCGCGGACGTCGTCGAGTCCGGCCGTCGACCGTCCTTCGAGCGCGGCCGCTGCCGCGGCAGCGCGGCAGAGCATGAGATCGGCCCGCAGCCCTTCCGCCCCGACCTCGAGGGCCAGCCGGCTGGCTCGCTCGACCACGTCGTCGGGGACGTCCACGATCTGGTCCCGCGCCGCCGCCACTCGCTGGCGCCACTCCTCGTCAAGCGCCGCCCCCTCGTCGACGGCCGTGGCTGGGCGTTCGGCCTGGAGCTGGCGGCGGACAGCTTCGGCCCGGTCGTCGGCCTGGCGGGGCGCCGACACCTCCGCGGCCAGCCCGAACCGGTCGAGGAGCTGCGGGCGGAGCTCACCCTCCTCGGGGTTCATCGATCCGACGAGGACGAACCGGGCCGGATGGGTGTGGGAGAGCCCGTCCCGCTCCACCCGATTGACACCCGACACGGCCACGTCGAGAAGGGCGTCGACCAGGTGATCGGCGAGGAGGTTGATCTCGTCGACGTAGAGCACGCCGCCGTCCGCCGCGGCGAGGAGGCCGGGCCGGAACCGCGCCGTGCCCGCGGTGAGGAGCTCCGGCAGGTCGAGCGAGCCGAGGACGCGCTCCTCGGTGGCGCCCAACGGAAGCTCGACGAAGGGCGCGTCGCCAGGCAGCAGCGCGGCCAGGCCGCGGGCGACGGTCGTCTTGGCCGACCCCTTCTCCCCCCGCAGCAGCACACCGCCCAGCCGAGGCTCGACCGCGGCGTAGAGCAGTGCTCGCTTGGCCTCGTCCAGGCCGACGACGGCCGAGAAGCGCAGCCGGCTCACCGGCCCTCCTCCCAGCCCTCGGCCTCCAGCACCGCGTCCCGCAGGGCGGCCACGGCGTCGGCGTCGGCCTGCCACATGCCCCGCTCGACGGCCTCGAGAAGGCGTTCCGCGATCGACGTGAGCGCCCCGGGGTTCGACCGCTGGAAGAACTTCCGCACGTCCGGATCGCGCACGTACGCGTCGGTCACGCGCTCGTACATCCAGTCGTCCACGACGTGCGCGGTCGCGTCGTAGCCGAAGAGGAAGTCGACCGTGGCCGCCATCTCGAACGCGCCCTTGTAGCCGTGGCGCTGCATGGCCTCGATCCACCGAGGGTTGACCACCCGGGTGCGCACGACCCGCGCCGCCTCCTCGGCCAGCGAGCGGACCATGGGCCGATCGGGATCGGCCGAGTCGCCCACCCAGGCCCGCGGGTCGCGCCCGGTCAGGGCGCGGATGGTGGCGACCATCCCGCCGTGCTCCTCGAGGTAGTCGTCGCTGTCGAAGATGTCGTGCTCCCGGTTGTCCTGGTTCTTCACCGCGACGTCGATGACCGAGAATCGGCGGCGCATGGCGTCCTCGTTGGGAACGCCATACCCGTCGCGCCCGTACGAGTGGCCGGACCACGCCGTGTAGATGGCGGCCAGATCGTCGTCGGAGCGCCAGGACCGCTGCTCGAGTGCGTGGCGGATGCCGACGCCGTAGGCGCCCGGCGGTGGGCCGTAGATGCGGGGGTCGCCCGCGCCGCTGGCCCGCACCGCGTTCTGCTCGGGGGGCTCGTCGAGGGAGGCGGCCAGCGCCACGGCCTCGTCGACCAGGTGGACCAGGTGCGGGAAGGCGTCGCGGAAGAAGCCGGAGATCCGCAGCGTCACGTCGACGCGCGGGCGACCCAGCTCGGCCAGCGGGATCGGCTCCAGGCCGACGACCCGCCGGGACTCGGCCTCCCACACCGGTCGGATGCCCAGCAAGGCGAGCACCTGCGCGATGTCGTCGCCCTGCGTCCGCAGCAGCGCCGTCCCCCACAGGACGAGGCCGATGGTGCGGGGGTGCTCGCCGGTCTCCCGCTGATGACGCTCGATCACCGCGTCGGCCAGCCGGCGGCCCACGTCCCACGAGAGCGGCGTGGGCAGCGCCTTCGGATCGAGCGCGTAGAAGTTGCGGCCCGTGGGCAGCACGTGCGCGCCGCCGCGGGTCAGGGTCCCGCTCGGCCCTGCCGGCACGTAACGCCCGGCCAGGCCGGTCAGGAGGTTGTCGATCTCGTCGGTGGCTCGGGCCAGGTTCGGCACCAGCCAGTCGCAGACCCATTGCACGGTCGGGCAGCGCGTCCGCACCCGGCCGCCAGCCGGCGCGCGCCGCGTCCTCGATGAGCTGACGGCAACGAGCCTCGACGGCGTCGAGCTGGCGCGGGTCGTCGAGGTCGAGGTCGAGCTCCTCGGCCACCGCCCGCCGTAGTGACGGCACCTTCCCGTGGCCCAGCCGCGTGATGGCGAGCACCAGGTCGACGAGCTCGTCGCCCTGCGGCGGACGCCCGAGCGTGTGGAGGCCACCGCGGATCTGTGCGTCCTTCAGGCTGCACAGATAGCCGTCCACGTCGACGATCAGGTCGTCGAAACCGTCGTCGCCGGGCGCGTCGCCCAACCCCAGATCACGGTCGATGGCGGCCTCGGTGAGGGTCTCCCAGATCCGGTTGCGCAGCGCGGGCAGTTTCGAGGGGTCGAGGCTCTGGAGCTGGCTGTACTCGTCGAAGAGTTGCTCCAGCCGCGCCATCTCGTCGTAGGTGTCGGCCCGGGTCATCGGCGGGAGCAGGTGGTCGATGACGACAGCGTGCGTGCGCCGCTTGGCCTGTGCGCCCTCGCCCGGATCGTTGACGACGAAGGGGTAGAAGAACGGCACGTCGCCGAGGGCGGCGTCGGGCCAGCAGCCGGCGGAGAGGGCCAGCGCCTTGCCGGGCAACCACTCCAGGGTGCCGTGCTTGCCGAGGTGGATGACGGCGTCCGCCCCCCAGATCTCGTCCAGCCAGCGGTAGAAGGCCAGGTAGTGGTGGGCCGGGGGCAGGTTGGGCGAGTGGTAGACGGCCACCGGATCGTCCCCGTAGCCCCGCGGCGGCTGGATGGCGATGAGGACGTTCCCGAGTTCCAGGCCGCTGAAGGCCAACCGTCCGTCGTGCAGGCGGTGCTGTCCCGGCGCCGGGCCCCAGGTCTGCTCCAGCTCCCGACGGGCGTCGGCGGGAAGTGTGGCGAACCATTGGCAGTAGTCGGCCACGTCCATGCCGCCCACGGCGCGATGGAGCTGCGCCGGTGTGAGCGAGTCGGCGTCGTAGGTGAGGCCGTCGGCCAGCTCCGCCATCAGCGCGTCGCCGTCGACCGGTGGGTCACCCACCTCGTAACCGGCCTCGGCCAGCGCGTCGAGCAGGCGCATCGCGCTGGCCGGCGTGTCGAGGCCGACGGCGTTGCCGAGCCGGCTGCGCTTGGTGGGGTAGGCGCTGAGCACGATCACGATCCGCTTGTCGCCGGGCGGGGTCCGGCGTAGGCGGGCCTGCCGCAGCGCGAGGCCCACGAGGCGGGCCCGCCTGTCCGCAACGGTGCGATAGGCCCGCACCATGCTCCCGAGCCCGGCGCCGTCGTCCACCACCTCGTTGAAGGCGAAGACCGGGCCGATGATCCGCCCGTCGAGCTCCGGGATGGCCACCCCGGCGGTGGCGTCGTACGGGCGGAGCCCGCCGTCGTTGGCCAGCCACTCGTCGATGGACTGGCCGGACGAGGGCGCCTGCAGGATGGGCACACCGAGCGCGGCCAGCGCCGACGCGTCCCACTCGTCGCCGTCCAGCCCACCAGCCGCACCCACGGTCCCCGCGCCGGCCACCGCGCCGCCCGTCGCCAGCACGGTCGTGATCAGGATGTCCACGTCGCGTTCGGCCAGGAGCTCGAGGACGGGCCGCGCCGCGTCGCCCCGCAGCGAGTAGCACCAGACGGCCACCACCTCGGCGCCCCGCGACTCGATCTCGTCGCACAGGTCGGTGACGAACTGGGTGTTCCCGGCCACGAGGTGCGCCCGGTAGAAGACGAGCCCGATGCGGGGTCGGTCCGCGCTCCGCTCGCTCTCCCGCCACACGCCGTGGGCGGGGATCTCCACGGGTGCGCCGAAGCCGAAGCCCTGGAGCAGCACGGTGTCGGCCACGAACCGGAGGAGCTCGGAGAAGTTCTGCGGCCCTCCGTTGACCAGGTACGCGAAGGCGTCGGCGACGGTGGCGCTCGGCACCGTCGACAAGGACGTCAGCTCGGCGTCCGGCACGGCCTCACCGGCGAAGGCGAGCAACGGGATGCCGCGCTCGATGCACCTCCGGCGGAGCGCGTCGAAGCCGTCCTCCCAGGCTCGCCTGCCGCCGAGCAGCCGGACGAGCACGCAGGTCGCGCCGTCGAGGTCCCGCTCGATCTCGTACGACCACGGCTGCGCGGCCCGCACCGGCGGGAAGCCGTCGGGCAGCGTGTCGACGGCCACGCGCAGGGCGAGGATCTCGGTGTCGACGTTGGTGAGGTACCAGATCACGAGCGGTCGCTCCCGACGTTCCCGACGTTCCCGACCAGCGCTGCCGCCCGGGCCGCATCCAGTTCGGCGCGGTCGTGCAGGCTGCAGTCCTCGCAGTACCAGCCGCCGTCCGTCTGGTACCAGAGGCAGCAGCTCGTCCGGTTCCAGTACCAGCCGAACGCCCCGGGGACCTCCAGCTCAGACCACTCGCCCAGGCCGCCCAGCCACGGTTCGGCGGCGGCGTGGAACGCCGCGGCGCGCTGGCGGACGATGGGATCACCACCCGCACCGATGGACTGCACGGCACCGAAGATCGAGGCGATGGCGCTCGCCACGTTGCCCCACAAGAGGCGCTGACCGATCCGGGTCGATGCGCGGACGGTGGTGATGAACGGGCGGAGGTGCCCCTCGAGGAGGCGCTCGGCCAGCGCAGGCGCGTCCATCGCGCGGCAGACGGGATCGAGCACGGCGATGCGGGCCGGCCGGTGCCGCTGCACCTGGACGGCGAGCGCGTCCGGGTGGCAGGTCGGGGAGGGGAGATCGAGGGCGTGGGCAGCGACGGCGAGGCTGGCGACCCGATAGGCGTAGGACTGGACGTAGAGCGAGGCCGCCACCTGGAGGTCGTCCGTGCGCCGCCCCTGGAGGGTCGCCTCGATCTCCCGTCGGACCAGCGCGGGGTCGGCCACGAGCGCCGAGCACATGATCCATCCGTCGTCGGCGGGAGCCTCCGTGGCGCAGGTCAGGTACGAGACCCGCTCCTGGACTGCGGCGGCGACATCCCGAAGGTCGGTGGTGCTCACGCCCGGGCCTCCGCCGCCGGGACGGTGGCCGTCGTGGCCGTCGCGATCAGCCGTTCGATCGCGGCGAGGTCGACGTGCTCGGCGATGGCGTCGGCGATCGCGTCGACCGCCGCCTCCCGGGCGGCTGCAAAGGACCGTCCGGCGCTCACGAACCGCTTGCCGCTCTCGGCGGCCACCGAAGCCAGGAACGACCGTCTGAACCCGTCGTCCTCGAACAGCCCGTGCAACGTCGTGCCGAGGTAGCGGCCGGCCCGAACGCCGTCGACGGGACCGTCCTCCAGGACGACGAAGGGCTCGCCGCCGCCGACCTGCACCCGACCGTGGTGGATCTGGTAGCCGTGCACCCGCTGACCCATGGCCGTGCCGGTCTGCAGGCGGGTCACCTTGTCGGCGTCGAAGCGGGTGTCGACCGGGAGCAGCGCGAGCCCGGCAACCCCCGTCCGGCCCGACTCGACGGGATCGTCGATGGACCGGCCGAGCATCTGGTAGCCGCCGCACACGCCGAGGACGACGGCCGCCGTTTGCGCGAGGGCCTCGGCGAGACCGCGCTGGCGCAGCCACTCCAGATCGTCGACGGTGGCCTTCGAGCCCGGCAGGATCACCAGGTCCGGCGCGCCCAGCCCGGCCCGGTCGTGGACGAACCGCAGCCGTACGCCCGGCTCGACGCGCAGCGGATCGAGGTCCGTGAAGTTCGAGATGCGGGGCAGGCGAACGACGGCCACGTCGAGCTCGTCGGCCAGGGCTCCTCCCGATGGCCCAGCCGCGCCGACCGGTGCATCGAGCGCCATCGAGTCCTCCGCGTCGAGCCCCGTCGAGTCCAGCCACGGCAACACGCCCAGCACCGGGAGACCGGTGCGGCCCTGGAGCTGCTGGCAACCGTCGAGCAGCAGGGACGGGTCGCCCCGCAGCTTGTTGATGATGAAACCATGTACGCATCGGCGCAGGTCGTCCGGCAGGAGCTCGACCGTTCCGTACAGCGCGGCGAAGACGCCACCGGGGTTGATGTCGCCGACGACGATCGCCGGGATGCCGGCGTCCCGGGCGACGCGGAGGTTGACGATGTCGTGGTCGAGCAGGTTGATCTCCGCCGGGCTCCCCGCGCCCTCACAGATGACGATGTCGTAGCGACGGCGCAGGTCCGCCAGGGCATCGAGGACCACCGGCAGCAGCGCGGGCTTGGCGGCGTGGTACTCGCGTGCCGACATCGTCTGCCACGGCCGGCCCCGCACGACCACCTGGCTGGCCTGCTCGCCCGTGGGCTTGAGCAGGATCGGGTTCATGGCCCACTCGGGGTCAACGCCGGCGGCGAAGGCCTGGAGCCCCTGAGCCCTCCCGATCTCGTGACCGCTCGGCGTCACGACGGAGTTCAGCGCCATGTTCTGGGCCTTGAAGGGGCTGACGCGCACGCCCTGGCGGGCAAGGAGCCGGCACAGGCCGGTGACGATGGTGCTCTTACCGGCGTCGGAGGTCGCCCCGCACACCATCAACGCGCCGCGCATCGACGTCACCGGTCCGCGCTCTCGAGGAGGGCGCCGTTCGATCCAGGCCACGGCGTCGGCCGCCGTCGGCACCGTGGGTCCGTCGGGCGCGGGCGGCCGAAGCACCATCACGACGGGCAGGCCGAGGCGACGGGCCGCCACCAGCTTCGCCTCGGTGGCCGATCCGCCGGCATTCTTGGAGACGACGAGGTCGATCTGGTGGCGGCGCAGCAGCGCCACCTCGTCCTCGACGGTGAACGGACCCCGGGCCAGGATGATCTCCGCCCGGTCGAGCACGCCGGCGTCCGGCGGGTCGATGCAGCGGGCCACGAACCGGGCGCGGCCGCAGGCCGCGAACGGGGCCAGCTCCTGACGGCCGATGGTGAGCAGGACGTTGCCCGCGCCGGACGCCTCGACCGCAGCCGCCGCCTCCGTCACCGAGAGGACGGTCGTCCACCGGTCCCCGGGCTGGGGAGACCACGGCGGTCGCAGCACCCGCACACGCGGCACGCCGCCGGCGCGGGCGGCGGCCGCGGCGTTGAACGGCATGCGGGCGCTGAACGGGTGGGTGGCGTCGACCAGGGCGTCGACGGCGTTCGCCTCGAGGTGGTGCCGGAGCCCCTCGGGCCCACCGAACCCTCCGACGCGGACCGCCACACCGTCGGGCAGCGCCGCCCGCGCCGCGGTGCGCCCGGCGAACGAAACGGTCAGCGCGATCTCCGGCGAAGCCGCGACGAGCCTGGCGACCTGCGTCGCCTCCGTGCTGCCACCGAGCAGGAGCACCGTGCGGGCTCCCGGTGCCATCGTCGCTCCTCCGGTCAGGCCGAGAGGACGCTGACGTCCGGCTGATCCGAAGCGCGAGCGACGGCGCGATCGCCGAGCCAGCCGAAGACCGTCCCGATCACGAGCCAGACGATGGCGTTCTGGACGAACACGTCCACCCGGAAGTGCCAGATGAGGTTGGCCGGCACCTCGATGGGATCGCGGTTGGCCGGCATGATCAGGTACAGCAGACCGATGGCCACCGCGTAGCCGCCGGCGACCGCTGCGAACCGCGGCGCTCCGTCGATCCCCCGCTCCGTGAGCGCCCGCCACGCCTGCCACGCCAGGAAGGCGATGATCAGCGAGATGGCGATCAGGATCAGGTACCACGTTGTCCGGTCACCGACGGTTGCAGGATCACCGACCGCCGGCGGGTTGCCGGGGTACTTCAGGTTGGGGACGACGAACCACACGCCGTACACGACGGTGGCCAGCCGGATGGCCCGGCCGAACACGCCGCGGCCGGGCAGCATCGTCCACAGCACCGCGCAGCCGATGGCGAAGACGACACCGAGGAACAGGCCGTAGAGGCCCGTGGCCAGCATGCCGCCGATCACCTGCTCGGTGCGGTCGAACAGGGGTGCCTCACCACCGGGGGGAGCGTTGGCCTCCTCGATGGCCAGTGCCACCCGGATCTGGTCCTCGGTCACGGCCCATTGGAAGAGCGCGGCCAGCACCCCGCCGAGCATGCCCGCGAGCGCGCCGCGCCAGAGAAACGCCTTGATGTCGGTCATCGGAGCCGCCCGCGGTCAGTGACAGGGGAAGCCGAGCGAATGCCGGCCGTCGTGGAAGAACTCGTGCACCGTCTCCCACTGCGCGAGGAGGAGACCGTTCTCCTGCAGCATCAGGTACGAGCCGAGCAGTGCGGCCACCAGGACGAACCATGTCCACCAGGGGATCGAAATCGGGGAAGTCCCGGTCGTCGGGTGGGTGATCGCTGTCATCGCTGTGGTGTCTCCATGTCTCGTGGTGTGGAGCGCAACCGGTCTCCTGGCTCCGGGATCATCGCTCGCCCCGCCTTCCCGGGTTCAGGCCCAGTGGCTTCGTGGGGTCTGCTCCTCCGTCACAGTGGCGGCACCGCGCCGGTCTCTCACCGGCTTCCCGACATCGCGCGTGGCGACGGTAGCACCGCACGACAGGCAGGGAGAAGGCCGGCTCCCGCCGCGCGCGGACACTTCAGTCCGGCGCCGCCTGCTCCTCGTACGTGCGAGGTGTGTAGACGGACGCCCCGAGGGGGCGGTCGAGGACGCGGGTCTGCGACGAGCCGACGAGCACGACCGTGCTCATGTCGACGGCGCCGGTGTCGACGGTACGGAGCGTCACGACGTCCACGGTCTCATCGGGTGCGCCGACACGGCGGGCGACCACGACCGGGGTCGACGGTTGCCGGTGCTGGGCGACGACGTCGAGCGCCGTCGCCAACTGGTCGGGGCGGTGACGGCTCCGGGTGTTGTAGAGCGCGATGACGAAGTCCGCCGCCGCCGCGGCGGCCAGTCGCCGTTCGATGATCGACCAGGGCTTGCGCACGTCGGAGAGCGAGATCACGCAGAAGTCGTGGCCCAGAGGAGCGCCGACGCGGCTGGCGGCGGCGAGCGCGGCGGTGATGCCGGGCTGGACGTCGACGGCGACGTCGCGCCAGCGGCCCGGGTGGAGCTCGAGCTGCTCGAGCACCGCGCTGGCCATGGCGAACACGCCGGGGTCGCCGGAGGAGACCACGACGACGTCGCCGCCCGCGGCGCCGAGATCGAGCGCCAACTCGGCCCGGTTGGCCTCGACCCGGTTGCCGGAGCGGTGCCGCCGCCCCGGCGCGGTGGGGGCGACGCGGTCGAGGTACGGGCCGTAGCCGACGAGGTCGGTGGCGGCCTCCAGTAGTGCGGTCACCGCAGGAGTGCGCCAATCGTCCGGGCCGGGGCCGAGCCCGACGACGGTGACCCTTCCCGTCAAGGTTCCCCTCGCTGCCCGAGTGCCCGGCCCGGCACCAGCACGAGCGAGAAGTAGGGCGCGTCGATGCCGTCGGTCTCGTCGACGGGCAGGACCCGTTGCTCCGTGCAGCTGGCCCGCTCGACGTAGATCGCCTCGCCGGCCCGGCCGGCGGCGGAGAGGGCCTGGCGGACGGCACCCAGGTGGCGGCCGACCTTCATGACGACCGCGGCGTCCACGCCGGCCAGCGTCGCGGCCAGCTCCTCCTCGGGCAGGACGCCCGGGCAGCACGGTCAGCGTCTCGCGCATCGACACGAGCGGCGTGCCCGCGGCGGCGCAGGCCGCCGAGAACGAGGTGATGCCGGGTACGACCTCGACCTCGTACCGGTCCGCCAGCCGGCAGTGCAGGTGCATGTAGCTGCCGTAGAAGAAGGGGTCTCCTTCGCAGACGATCGCCACGTCCGCGCCGGCGTCCAGGTGCGCAGCCACGTCGTCGGCCGCGCCGGCGTAGAACTCCGCGATCCGGCGCTCGTACTCGTCGTGGTCGGCCGCCTCCGTCGTCAACGGGTACTCCAGCCGCAGCACGGTCTGGTCCGGCCGTAGCAGTGCCTGGACCGTGGCCCACGCGTTGCCCGGCCGTCGGCGCGCCGCGAAGTGGGCCACCACCGCGCAACCGCCCAGCACGCGAGCTGCCTTCACCGTGAGCAGCTCCGGGTCGCCCGGACCCACGCCCACGCCGAACAGCCGGCCCACGCCTTCCTTCTTCGGCACCCTCACTCCTTCGGGCTGGCCACGGCGTTGACCGCGGCGGCCGCCATCGCGCTGCCGCCCCGCCGGCCGTGGACGGTGAGGAAGGGCACGCCCGGCGAGCGGTCGGCCAGCGCCTGCTTGGACTCGGCGGCGCCGACGAACCCGACGGGGATGCCGATGACGGCGGCCGGCCGGGCTCGCCCTTCGAGCATGAGCTCGAGGAGGCGGAAGAGGGCGGTCGGCGCGTTGCCGACGACGGCCAGACCACCGTCGAGATCATCCAGCGAGGCATCGACGGCCGCCGCCGACCGCGTCGTGCCGTCGGCCAGCGCCCGCTGCGCCACTTCGGGGTCCCCCACGCGGCAGCAGACGGCGTTGGCGGCGGGGAGCCGGCTGCGGGTGATCCCGTGCGCGACCATCTCCGCGTCACACCAGATCGGACGCCCGGCCCGCAAGGCTCCGCCGGCGGCCGCGGCGAAGTCCTCCGACGCCTCGACCAGGGGCACGATGCCGACGTCGCCGCAGGCGTGGATCATGCGCACGACGACCGGTTCGAGGTCCGCCGGCACTCTGGCCAGGTCGGCCTCGGCCCTGATGGTGGCGAACGACTGGCGGTAGATGGCCGCGCCGTCGCGCTCGTACTCGAGCGAGATCACGCCGTCACCGTCCGCTCCTCGAAGTGCCCAGGCCCGACGGCGACGAGGTGCGTCACGTCGCGCGGCGCCCCGCACGCCTTGTCGCACCCGGACAGGTGCACCCGGCCACCGTCGGGCCGCGCCATTCGCTCTGCCAGCCGTTCCGCCTCCGCCCAGGTGTCCGCCCGGCCCGCCTCGCAGCCCCGGCTGCCGACGCAGGCGGAGAGCTGCGCCCGGGTATCGGTGGCGGTCGTGAGCAGTCCGAGCTCCTCGAGGCGGGCGGTCACGGACCCGACCCGATCCCTCCGGATCCCGCAGAAGGCCAGTGACCGGGCGGTGGTCAGCCGGACGGCGGCAGCGTCGGCCTCGGCCAGGGCGGCGAGGGCCCGGAGCGTCGTCGCGTCGAGCCGGCCGAGGAAGGGCGCCGCGACCAGCGAGCAGCGTTCGGGATCGGGGTGTTCGCGCCGGCCGGGCCGGTCGTCGGTGGTCGAGCGCTGCTCCGATGGGGCGGCTGGCGTCGCGCCGAGCGCGGCGAGGACGGGCGAGAGGCCGCGCGCGGCGATGACAACGTCCATGCGCTGCTGTTCGGCGGCGCACAGGCGAGCGGCAGCGATCGCGACCGCGCCCGGGTCGTCCCCGCTTCCGACCCATTCCACCGAATCGATATCGAATCGGTGGCGATGCTGCCCCCGGACGCCCACCGACCAGCCACCTCCCGGCGCGGGGCGGAGGTGCAGGTCGGCATCCACGTGCCCGAGCGGCCAGCTCCCGCCGTCGTCGACGAGGACCCCGAACTTGCTCGGCGCCGGACCGTCGACTTCGGTGGGCAGACGTCCCGCCAGTTCGGCAACGAGCGGGCCGGTGTCGGTCACCGCCGCCGGGTCGTGACCGGCCAGGGGGCTGGCGACGATCGCCCGCCAGCCGTCCGTCCGAGCATCGGTAGCGGCCAGTCCCGCATCTACCAGCGTCCGGCCCGTGGCGTCGAGCACGTCCTCGTGCAGGCCGCGCAGCTGCAGGTTCGCCCGCGACGTCAGCTCGATCTGGCCCGAGCCGCCGCCGGCCGCCAGATCGGCCACCAGCCGCAGCCCCGGTGGCGAGATCACGCCACCCGGGCAGCGGACCCGCACCAGCCAGCCGTCGCCGGTCAGCAGGGGATCGAACACCCCCGGACACCAGCCGCGGACGACGGGCGCACCGGCGGGGGACACGAGCCGGACGGTACCACCCGAGGTAGGGCACCACGCCCTACGTGCCGTAGGGTCCGACCATGCCGCAGCAGTCGAGGTTCCTGATCAACACCGGGACCGGCAAGGGGAAGACGTCGGCCGCCATGGGGGTGATGGGCCGGGCGTGGGCCCGGGGCTGGACGACGTGCGTCGTGCAGTTCGTGAAGAGCGAGAAGTGGAAGGTGGGCGAGCGCAAGCTGGCCGAGCACCTGGGGATCGAGTGGTACACGCTGGGCGACGGCTTCACCTGGGAGTCCACGGATCTCGACGAGACCGCGGCCAAGGGTCGGCACGCCTGGTCGGTCGCCGCCGACAAGATCGCCAGCGGGGAGTACGACCTCGTCATCCTCGACGAGGCGACCTACGTCGTGAAGTACGGCTGGCTGCCCGCGTCCGACCTGGCCGGCGTCATCGCCGCCCGGCCGGCGCGGACCAACGTCATCATGACGGGGCGGTACGCGGCGCCCGAGCTGATCGAGGTCGCCGACACCGTCACCGAGATGACCAAGGTCAAGCACGCCATGGACGCCGGGATCATGGCCCGCAAGGGCATCGAGTACTGATCGGTGCCGGCGCTCCCCGGCCGCATCGTCGTCGCCGGCACGCACTCCGGTGTGGGCAAGACGACCGTCGCCACCGGCCTGATGGCCGCGCTCCGCCGGGCCGGGCACCGCGTCGGGGCGGCCAAGGTGGGCCCGGACTTCATCGATCCCGGCTACCACGCGCTGGCGGTCGGCCGGCCGTCGAGGAACCTCGATCCGTGGATGAGCGGTGTCGAGCTCATCGGTCCGTTGGCCGCCCGCGCCGGCCACGGCACCGATCTGCTCGTCATCGAGGGGGTCATGGGCCTGTTCGACGGGGCGGCCGACGGCAGCCCGTCGTCGACCGCCGATGTCGCCGCCCTCCTCGACGCGCCCGTCGTGCTGGTGGTCGACGCCTCGGCCATGAGCCAGTCCGTCGCCGCCCTCGTCCAAGGCTTCGCGCAGCACGACCCCCGGCTCACGGTGGCCGGCGTCGTGCTGAACCGGGTGGGCAGCCCAGGCCACGAGCAACTGCTCCGCGAGGCCCTGGCCGGCACGGGCGTCGCCGTCCTCGGTGCCATCCCTCGGGACGAGCGGCTGACCTGGCGGGACCGTCACCTCGGCCTGGTGCCGGTGGCCGAACGGCCGGGCGAGGTGGAGACCGCCCTGACCGGTCTGGCCGCGCTGCTCGCCGAGCGGTGCGATCTGGTCGCCATCGCCGCGCTTGCCGCGACCGCCCCACCCCTCGCCGCAGCCGACGTGCCGATGCCCGAGCCGGTGGCCGACGGCGTACGCCTGGCCGTGGCCGGCGGCCCGGCCTTCAGCTTCACCTACCCGGACAACCTCGAGGCGCTGGCCGCGGCCGGCGCGGAGCTGGTGCCGTTCGACCCGTGCTCGGACGCTGTCCTGCCCGAGCACTGCCGCGGACTGGTGGCCGGCGGCGGGTTCCCCGAGGTGTTCGCGGAGCAACTCGCCGCCAACGAACCCCTGTTGGCCGACGTGCGCCGGCAGGTCGGCGCCGGCCTCACGACCTGGGCCGAGTGCGGCGGGCTGCTGTGGCTGTGCGACGAACTGGACGGGAGACCGATGGCAGGGGCCATCGCCGCCCGGGGTCGGATGACCGACCGGCTCTCGCTCGGGTACCGGTCAGCGGTGACGACCGCTCCCACCCCGCTCGGACCGAGCGGCACGCGCCTGCGGGGCCACGAGTTCCACTACTCGGTCACCGATCCGGTCGGCGAGCTGTTCGAGCTGACGGGACGCCACGGCGCCGGCCGAGCGGGATTCGGATCCTCGTCGCTGGTGGCCTCGTACCTCCACGTCCACCTCGCCGGGCGGACACAGCTGGCCGCCGAATTCGTGCGCTCCTGCTCTGCCCTACGTGTGCCCTATAAGGGCTAGCGTCGCCGCGGTGCACAAGTCCTCGATCTACCTCCCCGAGCCGCTGAAGGCCGAGCTGGCCGGCCTTGCCGCTCGGAGCGGCCGGTCGGAGGCCCAGCTCGTGCGCCAGGCCATCGAGCGGCTCCTCGCCGGCACCGGGGACGGCACGGGCGCGACGGCTCGAGAGGACGAGGCCCGTGTGCCGAGCTACGACCGACCATCGCTGGTGGGCGTCGGCGTCGGCCCGGGCGATCCGGGGCTCGTCACCCGGCGTGCGCACGCCGTGCTGCGGGACGCCGACCGGGTGATCGTCACCACCACCGACGCCCGATCCGTCGGCCGGGCGGAGATGGTCGTGCGGGCGGTGGCGCCGGCCACCCGCATCCAACGGGTGCCGTTCATCATCAGCGGCGGTGCCGGTGAGCGGCTGCGCTCCCTCGCCGACCTCGCCGACGCCGTCGTCGCCGCCACCGACGCGGGCGAGCTGGTGGCCGTCGCCGTGCTCGGCGATCCATCGCAGCGCACCGTCTTCCCCGACCTCGCCGACGAGGTGCGGCGGCAACGGCCGGCCCTCCCCGTGGTCGCGGAGCCCGGCATCGCCTCGTACCAGGCGGCGGCCGCCGGCGCGGGGGCAAGGCTCGGCGCGCCCGGTCACGCGCTCGTCGTCGTCGATCGCGTCGAGGACCTCGATCGTCACCTCGCCAGCGGTGACGCGGTGGTCCTCTACAAGGCGTCGACCGACGCCGCCAGCGTGCAGGCCGTCGCCCGGGAGCACGGCCGCGAGGACGGTCTGGTGGCCGAGCTGGCCGGGATGCCAGGCGAGCGCATCGTGCCGGTGGCGGAGGCCGATGACGGGCCGATCGCCTACCTGGCCACCGTGGTGTTCCCGTCGCCCGGTCCGAGCCTCGTGGGCGGCGGACCGTGATCTCCTTCGTCGGCGCCGGTCCGGGGGCTCCGGACCTCATCACGATCCGGGGGATGCAGCGACTGGCTGCGGCCGACGTCGTCGTGTGGGCGGCGTCGCTCGTGCCGGAGGCCGTGCTCGACCACTGCCGTGACGGCGTCGAGCTGCACGACTCGAAGTCGATGACATTGCAACAGGTGTGCGACGTGTTCGAGCGCCACCCCGACGACACGGCGATCGTGCGGCTGCACTCCGGTGACCCCACCGTCTACAGCGCGGTCGCCGAGCAGGTGGCGTGGTGCCGGGCCAACGACCGGTCGTTCGAGATCGTGCCGGGCGTGTCGTCCGTGTCCGCCACGGCCGCCGCGGCCGGCTGCGAGCTCACGGTGCCCGGCGTCTCGCAGTCGGTCGTGCTCACCCGTCTGGCCGGTGGCACGCAACGCTCGGTGCCCGACCGGGAGACGATCCGCCTGTTCGCCGCCGCCGGGGCGACGATGGCGGTGTTCCTCTCCGTGGCCCACGTGGAGCGCCTGGCCGATGAGCTCCTGGCCGGTGAGTCCGGCTATGACGCCGACACCCCCGTCGTCATCGGCCACCGCGTCTCCCAGCCGGGTGAGCAGCTCATCGTGTCGACGATCGGCGGCATGGCCGACGCCGTCCGGGCGGCCGGACTCGACGCGACGACGATGTTCCTGATCGGACCGGCGCTCGACGGCGCCGGCGACCTGTGCAGCCACGTCTACTCGGCCGGCTACACCACCCGTTTCCGCGCCGCGACGGGCGCCGAGGCGTGACCACGGTGAACCGGCCGCCGCTCGCCGTCGTGGGCGTCGTGGGGGGCGAGGTGTTCGGCGCCGAGGCGCGCCGGCTCGTCGAGCGCGCCGACCTCGTGGTCGGCGCCCGCCGCCACCTCGACCGGTTCCCGTCGACCGCGACCGGTCAGCAGCAGCTGGAGCTCGACGGGGGCCTCCGCGCCCTGGACGACGCGGTGTCGGCCCGCGACGCCGGGCGCCGCGTGTGCGTCCTGGCCTCCGGCGACCCGGGGTTCTTCGGGGTGGTCCGTGTGCTCGGCGAGCGGTGCGCCCCGGAGGAACTCGAGGTCCACCCCGCCCCGTCGTCCGTGTCCCTTGCGTGGGCGGCGGCCGGGATGGCGTGGGACGACGCCGACGTCGTGTCCGCCCACGGCCGGCCTTGGGACGCGGCCGTGGACGCCGTCGTCCGGTCGTCGAAGGTGGCGGTGCTCACCGCCCCCGCCAACCCACCCGAGACGCTCGGGAAGGAGCTGCTGGCCCGTGGGTGCCGCGACCGGTCGGTCGTCGTGGCCAGCCGGCTCGGCGAGATCGACGAGCACGTCGTCCGCACGGACCTCCAGGGGCTGGCCGAGGGGAGCTTCGACCCGCTCTCGGTGGTGCTCGTCGTGGCCGGCGAGCCGCGGCGCGATGGACCTTCGATCTCGTGGGGCCGGGACGAGGCGACGTTCGAGCACCGCGACGGCATGATCACGAAGTCCGAGGTCCGCTCGGTCGTGCTCGGCAAGCTCGAGCTTCCCCGGGGCGGCGTGCTGTGGGACGTCGGCGCGGGCAGCGGTTCGGTCGGCATCGAGGCGGCCACGATCGCGCCCGAGCTGCGCGTGTACGCCGTCGAGCGCTCAGCGGCCGACGCCGCTCGCGTGGCGACGAACAGCGCCGCGGCCGCTGTGGCCGATCGCATCGAGGTCGTGGAGGCCGAGGCACCCTCGGTCTTCGGGGCGCTGCCCGACCCGGATCGGGTGTTCGTGGGCGGCGGTGGGCTCGACGCGCTGGAGGCGGCGTGGGAGCGGCTGCGCCCGGGCGGCGTGCTGGTGGCCACCTTCGTGCTGCTGGACCGGGCGGTGGAGGCGTTCGCGCTGCTCGGGAACATGTGCCAGGTCCACGTGGACCGGGCCGTGGCGGTGGGCGACTCCGGGTTTCGCTTGGCGCCGCTCAACCCCGTGCTCATCTGCTGGGGTCGTCGATGAGCGAGGACCGCCGGGTCGTGGTCGGTGTCGGCCTGTCGTCACGGGCCACCGCTACCGAGGTGCGCGACCTCGTCGGTGCGGCGCTGCGTGCGCATCGCCTGGCGCTCGATGACGTGCAGGCGATCGCCACCCGTACGTCGCTCGCCGGCGACCCGCGACTGCAGCTCGGTCTTCCCGTGGTCGGGGTGGCCGACGACGTCCTCGTGGACCGCTCCGAACCCCCCGAGCGCTCGGTCGGCATCCCGGCCCGGGTGGCCGAGACCGCGGCACTCGTCACCGGCGGCGCCGAGGAACTGCTCGAGCCGGTGCGGCGGTCGGCCGGGGTGACGGTCGCACTCGCCTTGGCGGCACGAACGGTGGACGGGGTGCGGTGACCGTCTACCTCGTGGGCGCCGGACCAGGCGATCCCGGCCTGCTGACGGTCCGTGCTGCGGAGTTGCTGGCCCGGGCAGACGTGCTCGTCCACGATCGCCTTGTCGACCGCGCGACGATCGAGCTGGCACCAGCGGATTGCATGCGCATCGACGTGGGCAAGCGGGCCGGCCACCCAGGCGTGTCCCAGGACGAGATCAACCGGCTGCTCGTCGAGCACGGCCGCGCCGGCCGCGAGGTCGTGCGGCTCAAGGGCGGTGATCCCTACGTGTTCGGCCGCGGCGGTGAGGAGGCGGAAGCGCTGCAGGCCGCGGGTGTCCCGTTTCAGGTCGTGCCGGGCGTGAGCTCGGCCGTCGCCGCGCCCGCCGCGGCCGGAATCCCGGTCACCATGCGCGGGCACGCGGGCTCCTTCACAGTGGTCACCGGCCACGAGGACCCGGCCAGCGACACGAGCATCGACTGGGAGGCGCACGCGGCCACGGGGGCCACGCTCGTCGTCATGATGGGCGCCGGCCGCATGGCCCTCATCGCCAAGCGCCTCATGGCCGGAGGACTGCCCCCCGATACCCCGGTGACGGCCGTGCACTGGGGTTGCACCGAGCGCCAGGCCGTCATCCGCACCCGCCTGGACGAGGTGGGCCACCACGACCTGAGCGCGCCGAGCACGGTCGTGATCGGGGACGTCGCCGGCCTCGACCTCCGCTCACACTGATCGCATCGGTGCGCCCGCCTCACGGCGGCGGAGCAGGTAGATGTCGAAGATCCAGCCCTTGCGCTGGCGCGCCTCAGCCCGGCAGCGCACGATGTCCTTGGCCACGTCGTCGAGCGGCCCGGCCATCAGCATCTCGTCCGCCATCCCGAGGTACGCGCCCCAGTAGATGTCGAAGCCCTGGCCGAGCAACGTCGTGAACGCGGTGCCGCCGTCCAGCATGACGACCGCGTCGTCGACGCCCTCGGGCAGGCCGTCCTCCCGCAACCGCCGGCCGGTCGTCACCAGCACGCTGCGGCCGACCCGGTTGACCGGGATCCCGTGGCGGGCCGCCAGCACCTCGATGCTGCTCACGCCCGGCACGACCGTGCAGTCGACGTCGACGACACCGCGCCCGCGGAGCCGCTCGACGAGCCGCAGCGTGGAGTCGAACCACGCGGGATCACCCCAGACGAGGATGCCGGCCGACTTCTCGCCGCCGACCTCCTCCGCCAGAGCCCGCTCGAGGCGCTCGACCCGCTCGTCGTGCCACGCGTCCACGGCCTGTTCGTAGGGCCGGTCGCCGTCGCGGACCGGATCAGTGATCTCGACCACGCGGTACCCGCCGTCCGGCACCCAGCGGGCCAGCACGGCGCGACGCACCTCGGCCAGCTCGGCCTTGGCCTCCCCTTTGTCGAGGAGGAGGAAGACGTCCACCGCTCGGAGCGCGTCGGCGGCTTGCGCCGTGACGAACGAGGGATCGCCGGCGCCGATCCCGATCACGAACAGCCGCACGCCCCCACGTTGCCAGAAGCTGGCAGTTGTGGGGGCGTGCTGGGGGGCTGGGTTGTGCGGGGTGGGATCAGGGTTCGGCGGGCAGTCCCAGGGCGAGGCGGCCCACCTGGTGGAGGGTCGTCTCGGGCGTCCACGGGTGGTACTTGGCCGCCCGCAGGTCGCGCCAGCACTGCTCCAGCGGACGGCTGCGGAAGTAGCTCGGCCCACCGGCCAGCTCCATCGCCAGGTCGGCCACGGCCAGACCGCGCTCGGCCACGATCCGCTTGGCCAGCATGACCGCCACCAGGTTGTCCATGGTGTCGTGGGGATCGGGGCCGAGGTCCTGCAGCAGCCCGAGCATCGCCCAGCGGATCGTGGCCCGCTCGGCCTCGATGGCGCCGGCCAACCGGGCCGTCGGGGCGCTCACGCTGCCGCCGGCGGCCTTGGCGCGGGCCCCCTCGAGGGTCAGAGTCGCCGCCTGCTCGGCGACGCCCCAGTAGGCGCCGGCCACGATGGTCATGGCGTTGATGTACGAGAGCCGCAGGAGCGGGTCGAGCTCGCCATACGGCCGGCGCGCCGCGACCTGCTTGTCGGCCACGAACACGTCGGTGAAGACCAGGTCGTGGCTTCCGGTGCCGCGCATGCCGAGGGTGTCCCAGGTCTCGACCATCTCGACGCCCGGCGCACTCAGCGGGATGCCCATGCCCAGGATCTCCCGGTCCTCGCCGTCGGTCGGGAACCAGGTGGAGACGACGTCGCCAACGGGGGCCTGGCTGGCGAAGGTCTTGCGGCCGTTCACCCGCCAACCGTCCTCCACCCGCACGGCGGTGCCGGTCGGGAAGGCACCGTCGGTGCCACCGGTCGAGACGACGACGATGGCTTCGTTGGCCACGCGCTTGAGCATCGGCTCGACGGCGGTCAGGCCGTGCCGCCAGCGGTGGACGTTGGTGGCCACGACGTGGAGGTGCATCGAGGAGGCCAGCGCGGTCGAGCCGCAGTGGCGGCCCAGCTCGGCTTGAGCGCGGGTGATCTCGGCCACGGTGGCACCGTGCCCTCCGAGCTCGGTGGGGACGGGGAGCGCCAGATAGCCAGATGACCGCAGGAGGTCGAAGGCCTCCGTCACGAACGTGCCGTCGCGGTCGTGGCGGGCGCTGTGTTCGGCGATGGCGGCGCCGAGCTCGGCGGCCCACGGCACGAAGCGGTCGCTGGAGTCATGGGTGCCGGTGGCGGCGATGGGGTCGTCGAGGATTGTCATGATTGGGAAGGTACGGACAGTCGTCCCGCGCGACTAGTACAAGTTCGGTACTGGTGCCGGCGTGCCCCGGCGACCATCATGGGGCACGTGGAGTCCAACGGGCAGTACTGCCCGATCGCGGTGGGGACCGAGGTCATCGGCGACCGGTGGACGCCGCTCATCGTGCGCGAGCTGTTCTGCGGGTCGACCCGGTTCAACGACATCCAGCGCGGGATCCCCAAGATCTCACGAACGTTGCTGGCGCAACGACTGCGACGGATGGAGCGCATGGGCATCCTCGAACGCCGCGTCGAGGACGGGATACCGCACTACATGCTGACCCCCGCGGGCAAGGAGCTCGGCGAGGTGGTCTGGACGCTGGGGGAGTGGGCCGTTCGATGGAGCTTCGGCGACCCCGAACCCGACCAGATCGATCCGCCGCTCCTCATGTGGAGGATGCGCCAGCGCGTCCGCCACGAACAGGTGCCGCCGAGGCGCACGACCATCCAGTTCGACTTCACCCCGCCCCACCGCTTCCGGGCCTGGCTGGTCTTCGACCCCTCGGACGCCACGGTCTGCACGCAGGACCCCGGCTACGAGGTGGACATCTGGATCCGCGCCGACGCCATGGAGCTCGAGCGGGTCTGGATGGGGCGCACGTCCCTGCACGACGCGGTCGCCGCCGGGACGATCACGATCGACGGCCTGCCCCGCGGCCTGCGCACGTTCGAGCGCTGGTTCGCATGGAGCCCGTACCGCGACACGGTCATCGCCGCGGCGGAGCAGCGCGGCTGACCGTCAGCGGGGCGCCTGGCCGCGGCGACCCAACAGGTGGAATGCGATGGCCGCGGCGTGCCCGACGTTGAGCGAGTCGACGCCGGTCCGGAGGGGGATGCGCACGCGGAGATCGCAGGAGGCGAGAGCGGCGCGCGAGAGGCCGGGCCCCTCGGTGCCGAGCAGGAGGGCCACGGCGGCCGGCGGTCCAGAGGCGACGAGCTCGTCGATGGGCACGGCGTCCGGCGCCGGGGTCAGGGCGGCGAGCGTGAACCCGCCCTGCCGGAGCCGGGCGAGGCCGTCCGGCCACGGTGAGATGCGCGTCCACGGCAGGAAGAGGATCTCCCCCATCGAGACCCGCACGGCTCGCCGGTAGAGCGGGTCGGCGCACGTCGGGTCGAGCAGCAGCGCGTCGACGCCGAGGGCGCGGGCGCTCCGGGCGATGGCGCCGAGGTTCTCGTGGTCCGTCAGCCCTTCCAGCACCGCCAGCAGGTGGGCGCCGGGCAGCACCTCCTCGACCGTCGGGACGGCGGGCCGCTCGGCGATGGCCAGTGCCCCCCGGTGAACGTCGAAGCCCGTCGTGGTGGCCAGGAGCTCCCGGGACCCGATGTAGACGGGGACCTCCCGCCCGGCCAGCGCTCCGCTCAGGCGCCGGGCCTGCGGCGCGAGCA
Organism: uncultured Acidimicrobiales bacterium; assembly: GCA_963769115.1. Taxonomy (GTDB): domain Bacteria; phylum Actinomycetota; class Acidimicrobiia; order Acidimicrobiales; family Ilumatobacteraceae; genus DASTFY01. Next base: position 72,522 of record CAVYKN010000020.1, on the reverse strand, counting down.
GGAGGAGCGAGCGCACCCGGTGGCCCGAACCCAGCAGCCGTTCGATGGCGGTTACCCCCTCGACGACGAAGATCCCGTGCTCGGCCTCGAGCGACCGGCGGGCGTCAGCGTCCGTGAGGTGCCGGTAGAGGTCGAGGCGCTCGTCCTCGCCGTCGGTGAGCTCGACCCATCCCACCGCCGGTTCGTCGACCACGCGACGAGGGTAGAAGCCCCTTGCGCGGCCTGATCGCGGTCGGTACGCTCGAACACATGTACGGCGAACAAGCGTTCGATATGGCTGACGTACAGGACGCGCCGGAGACCGCCGGTCCGGAGATGGTCGCCGCGCCGTCGCCGGAGTGGCAGGCCAGCCTGTTCGCGGGGGGCGATCCCGAGGCCGACCCCACGTTCGCGGGACTGCGGCGCCTCCCGCTGGACGAATCGTCGTGGATCGACCACCTGCCCCGCTGGCTGTCCGGGTCCGACCACGTCTTCGCCGAGCTGGTGGCCCGTCTCCCCTGGCGCCAGCGGACGGTGCCGATGTACGACCGCATGGTCCGCGAGCCCCGCCTGGTGTGGTGGTGGTCCGAGGGCGATCCTCCGCCGCCGCTCCCGGTGCTCGACGAGCTCCGTGGTGCGCTGACGTTGCGCTACGGACGCGCCTTCGATTCGATCGGCTGCAACTACTACCGGACGGGCGCCGACAGCGTCGCCTGGCACGGGGACCGTCTGCGCCACACCCAGGTCGATCCCGTCGTCGCCATCGTGAGCGTCGGCGCGCCTCGCCCGTTCCAGCTCCGCCCGCGGGGCGGGGGATCGTCGCTGTCGTTCCTCCTCGGGCAGGGGGACCTCCTCGTCATGGGCGGCGCCGCCCAGCACGACTGGGAGCACTCGGTCCCCAAGGTGGCAGTCGCCGGTCCCCGGATCAGCATCACGTTCCGCCACGGCGCGCCGCCACCGTCGGCCACCGTCGGTGGCATCACGAACCATCCTTCGGCGGGCGCGCGCAACCGTCACACTCCGGCAACCGGCTCGCCGCGGGAGGCGGGCACCCTGACTTCGGAGGGGCGGGAAGACCGAAGGCCGTTCAACCCAAGAGAAGGGCCGGGCTCGACCAGGCCGCACACGGAAGGACCCCCCTCATGAACGCACTGCTCACGATCGGCACCGTGATCGGCATGGTCATGCTGCTGCTCCTCGTCACCGCCACGGTGGCTTCCTCCCTGTTCGACCCGTAGTCGCGAGGTCCGTCGAGCCCGCCTCCCTGCCGTGTGGCAGGGTGCGCCGGTGGAACGGGGTGTGGTGGTGGTCGGTGCTTCGCTGGCCGGCCTTCGCGCCGTGGAGACCCTGCGCACGGAGGGCTTCGACGCCCCGGTCGCCCTCGTCGGGGCCGAGGACCACCTCCCGTACGACCGGCCGCCGCTGTCGAAGAAGGTGCTCGCGGGCGAGTGGGAGCCGGACCGCATCGCGTTGCGGCGCGATGGCGGGCTTGACGCCCTCGGCCTCGACGCCCGCTTGGGCGTGCGGGCTGTTCGCCTCGATCCCGCCGAACGCACCGTCCACCTGAGCGACGGCGACGCGCTGACCTACGACGCGCTGGTGATCGCCACCGGCTCCGAGGTCCGCCGCCTGCCGGGCCAGCCCGAGCTCGACGGGCTGCACATGCTGCGCACGCTCGACGACAGCCTGGCCCTCCGGGCGGCCCTGACGAATGGATCGCCGCGGGTGGTGGTGGTCGGCGCCGGGTTCATCGGGTCCGAGGTGGCCTCCACGGCCCACGGCCTCGGGTGTGCGGTCACCGTGGTCGAGGCCCTCCCCGTACCTCTCGTGCGGGCGCTGGGGCCCGAGATGGGTGCCGCCTGCGCGGCGCTGCACCGGGACAACGGCGTCGACGTGCGTCTGGGTGTGGGCGTAGAAGGGTTCGACGGCCGCGACCGCGTCGAGGGCGTGCGTCTGACCGACGGCACCGTCCTGGCCGCCGACGTCGTGGTGGTCGGCGTGGGTGTGGCTCCGGCCACCGGTTGGTTGGAGGGCTCGGGCCTCGAGCTGCGCGACGGGATCGTGTGCGATGCGTCGCTGGCCGCCGGCCCGCCCGGCGTGTACGCCGCCGGTGACGTCTGCCGGTGGCCGAACGAGCTCTTCGGCGAGGAGATGCGGGTCGAGCACTGGACGAACGCCGCCGAGCAGGGCGCGCACGCCGCCCGGGCCATCCTGGCCGTGGCCGCCGGGGAGCGGCCGGCGCCCGTACGCGCCCGTGCCGTTCTTCTGGAGCGACCAGTACGGCCTGAAGCTGCAGTTCCTGGGCCGGGCCGGGCCGGACGACGAGGTCCGGGTGGTCCACGGTTCCACCGACGGCGGGCCTGTCGGCGAGCGCGGGTTCGTGGCTCTCTACGGCCGCGCCGGGCGGCTCCGCGGGGTCCTCGGCCTCGCCCGCCCCAAGCTGGTGATGGGATACCTGAAGCTCCTGGCGGCCCGAATCACCTGGGACGATGCCCTCGCCCACGCCGCGGCCACATCCTGATGTGACCGGAGCCACAGATCCTGAGCGCTGACGGCTCAACGTAATGTTGTAATCACCATTGCTCGTCCTAGCCTGGGCTCATGGCAGACACCGACACCGCGCCAGCCACCCCCGGCGCACCTGGCTCCTCCTCAGACACGATCATGCTCCCGGTCGTGCCCCTCTCCGACGCCGTGCTGCTCCCGGGCACGGTCGCCACGCTGACCCTCGACACCGATGACGCCCGGTCCGCAGTGGCTGCGGCGCGGGCAGGTGATGGGCGCGTGGTCGTGGTCCCCGCGCTCCCCGGTCGCTCGGCCCGGGTCGGCGTCATCGCCGAGATCGAACAGGTCGGCCAGCTGCCGACCGGCGCCGAGGCGGCCATCCTGCGCGTCGTGCAGCGGGCCGCGCTGTCGGCCGAGGTGGTCGCCGAGCGCAGCGGCCGCTGGCAGGAGGTCGAGCCGCTGACCGACGGCCGTCCCTCGCCCCGCGTCGACGCGCTGGTGCGGGAGCTGCGGGTGGTGCTGGAGGAGATCGCCGGCCTGCGACGCTCCCGCCGGCTCCCGGAGATCCTGCGCAGCGCCGGCGATGCCGGCGCGCTGACCGATGCCGTCACGGCATGGTCCGAGGTGTCCGACGACCACCGGCTCACCGTCCTGGAGGCCACCGAGGTCGGGGCCCGGGTGGAGCTGGTGCTGGCCTGGGCCAAGGACCACCTGGCCGAGCTGCAGGTCAACGAGCAGATCCGCTCGGACGTGACCGAAGGCGTCGAGAAGCAGCAGCGGGAGTACCTCTTGCGCCAGCAGCTCGCCGCCATCCGCAAGGAGCTGGGCGAGGACGACGGCGATCCCTCGACCGACTACCGGGCCCGCCTGGCCGAGCTCACGCTCCCGGCGAAGGTGCGGGAGACGGTCGAGAAGGAGATCGACCGCCTGGAGCGGACCAGCAACCAGAGCCCCGAGCAGGGCTGGATCCGCACCTGGCTGGACCGGGTGCTCGACCTGCCCTGGGGACGGACCACGGCGGACAACCTGGACCTGGTGGCCGCCCGCGAGGTGCTCGACGCCGACCACCACGGGCTGGAGGACGTCAAGGACCGCATCGTCGAGTTCCTGGCCGTGCGCAAGCTGCGCCACGAGCGGGGCCTGGACGACCTGCCCGTCATCGCCGAGGACGGCAGCGCCGACGACATTGCCGAGCCCGGGACCGAGCCGGCGGTGGACGTCGCTACCGCAGCCCGCCGGGGCGGTGGCGCCATCGTCACCCTGGTCGGTCCCCCCGGCGTCGGCAAGACGTCGCTCGGTGAGAGCGTCGCTCGCGCCATGGGTCGCCGGTTCGTGCGCGTCGCCCTCGGCGGCGTGCGCGACGAGGCGGAGATCCGGGGCCACCGCCGCACCTACGTGGGCAGCCAGCCCGGCCGCATCGCCCGCGCCATCAGCGAAGCGGGCACCATGAACCCGGTCGTCCTGCTGGACGAGGTCGACAAGCTCTCGGCCGGCGCGTGGTCGGGCGATCCGACCGCTGCCCTGCTGGAGGTGCTCGACCCCGCCCAGAACCACACCTTCCGGGACCACTACCTCGAGGTCGACCTCGACCTCTCGGACGTCGTGTTCCTGGCCACCGCCAACATGATGGAGACCATCCCCGCTCCGCTGCTCGACCGGATGGAGCTGGTCCGCCTCGACGGCTACACCGAGGACGAGAAGGTCTTCATCGGCCGCCAGCACCTGCTCCCGCGCCAGCTGGCGGCGGCCGGGCTGCGAGAGGGCGAGGTGGTCCTGACCGACGACGCCCTGCGGGCGGTCATCGCCGACTACACCCGGGAGGCCGGGGTCCGCAGCCTCGAGCGGGAGCTGGGCAAGCTGGCCCGCAAGGTGGCGACGCGTGTCGCCACCGAACCGGAGGCCGGCCCGATCACCATCGAGCGCGACGACGTCGCCACCCACCTGGGCCGCGCCCGCTTCCACGACGAGGCCGCCGATCGGGTCTCGGTCCCGGGCGTGGCGACGGGCCTGGCCGTCACCGGCATCGGCGGCGATGTCCTGTTCATCGAGGCCTCGGCGTCGGACGGCGAACCGTCCCTGACCCTGACCGGCCAGCTCGGCGACGTCATGAAGGAGTCGGCGCAGATCGCGCTGTCCTACGTCCGGTCGAACGCGGCCACGCTCGGCGTCGATCCCGAGCGCCTGAACCGGCGATTCCACGTCCACGTCCCCGCCGGGGCGGTGCCGAAGGACGGCCCGTCGGCGGGCGTGACGATGACGACCGCCTTCGTCTCCCTCCTGACCGGGCGCACCGTGAAGCCCACGGTGGGGATGACCGGCGAGGTCACGCTGCGGGGCAAGGTCCTCCCGATCGGTGGGGTCAAGCAGAAGGTCCTCGCCGCCCACCGGGCCGGTCTGACCGAGGTGGTGCTGCCGAAGCGCAACGGCCCGGACCTCGAGGATGTCCCGGAGCGCGTCCGGGAGTCCATGTCCTTCCACCTGGCCGACTCGGTCGGCGACGTGCTGGAGGCAGCGCTCGCGTAGTTCGCACCGGCGGGTCAGCGCGGCCCACTGGCGGACGCGTTGGTTGCACCACGAACGGTGGGCGCCTTTGGTCGTTCCAGGAGCAACCGGACGGTGCCTGGGACACCCCGTCGACGCCCACGGGCTGTGATGGAACCGTCACATGAAGCGGCGCGCCGGCGGCGCGTTCCGGGCGTACGCTCGGCCCTATGACCACCCCGTCCCACCTGTCCGAGGTGTGGTTCAAGGTCACCGATCTGCAGGTCGAGTCGGGGCGGGGCTGTTGGGTGACGACGGTCGACGGAACCGAGTACCTCGACTTCGCGGCCGGCATCGCGGTCGTGTCGACCGGGCACTGCCATCCCCACGTCGTCGAGGCGATCCAGCGGCAAGCGGAGCGCTTCATCCACGCGCAGGTCAACGTCTACCGCCACGATCTGCTCGAGCCGTTGGCGGCCCGCCTGGCGGAGATCACGCCCGACGGGCATCGAGCGCTTCTTCTACGCCAACAGCGGCGCCGAGATCACCGAGGCGGCGGTGAAGCTGGCCAAGCAGGCCACCGGGCGTCCGAACGTCATCGTGTTCTCCGGCAGCTTCCACGGCCGCACCCACCTCGCCATGGCGATGACGACATCGAAGACCGGCTACCGCTCGGGGCACTCGCCCCTGCCCAGCGGCGTCTTCGTCGCGCCCTACCCCGATCCGATGGCCGAGGACGCGGAGGCCGAGGTAGATGCCGCTCTGGCCGGCCTTTCGCACCTGTTGAAGGCCCAGACCGCGCCCGACGAGACGGCGGCCATGATCCTGGAGCCGGTGCTCGGAGAGGGGGGCTACATCCCCGCCCCGGCCCGCTTCATCGACGGCGTCGTCGCGCTGTGCCGCGAGCACGGGATCCTCTTCATCGCCGACGAGGTGCAGTCCGGCTTCGGACGTACGGGGAAGATGTTCGCGGTCGACCACTACGGCGTCGTCCCGGACATCATCTGCATGGCGAAGGGCATCGCGTCGGGGTTCCCGTTCGCCGCCCTGGGCACCACGGAGGAGCTGTCGGCGCGGTGGCCGACGGGGAGCCACGGCGGGACCTACGGCGGCAACGCCATCGGCTGCGCGGCCGCACTCGCGACGATCGATGTGATGACCGAGCCCGGCTTCATGGAGAACGTGAACGCCCGTGGTGAGCAGTTGATGGAGGGGCTGCGCGCGGTCCAGGAGCATGACGCCGGCTTGCTCCAAGTGCGGGGTCTCGGGCTCATGGTTGGTACCGAGTTCAACGACGCCGCGCGTGTCGCGGCGATCCAGGCGCGTTGTCTTTCCGAGGGTCACCTGATAGTCATGAATGCGGGTACGTACGGACGCACCCTCAGGTGGATGCCACCCCTCGTAGTCAACGAGCGAGAGATCGACCTGGCCCTGGCGGCGTTTGGCGGCGCCGTCAAAGCGACAACCTGAGCACCCCGAGGCGGAAGGGGACAGTGCAATGAAGGAAGTACGGCCATGAGCCGGCGTCAACCCGACGCCGAGCGTCTGGCGGTCTGGCGGGCGTTCCTCGATGCCCATGCCACCATCACGAACATGCTGGAGCACGAGCTCCAGGTCGAGCGGGACCTCCCGCTGGCCTGGTACGAGGTGCTGCTCCACCTGAGCGAGGCCGGGGGACGGCTGCGGATGGCCGAGCTGTCCGAGCGGCTCGTCGTCAACAAGTCCAGCCTCAGCCGCATGTGCGACCGGCTGGACTCAGCCGGGCTGGTGCGCCGGGACGCAGTGCCCGAGGATGCGCGCGGCGTGTACGCCGTGCTCACCAAGCAGGGCCGGGAGGTGATGCGCCGGGCCGCTCCCACCCATCTGCGGGGGGTCTACGACCACTTCGCATCGCACCTGACCGACACCGACGTCACCGCGCTCCAGCGGGTCTTCGCCAAACTGCCGACGGTCACGTCCACCTGAGGCGCCGCGGAGCGGCCACGATGGGGCGATGTCCCCGGTCGAGGTCGTCGTCAGCGTGCTCCTCGCCGGGATCCCGATCGCGCTCAGCGTCTGGGCGATGCTCGACGCGGCGCGACGCCCGGAGTGGGCGTTCTCGTTCGTGAACCGAAGCCGGACGGTGTGGGTCGCGGCCTGCGCCATCGGCGTGCTCTTCTGCGCGCCCGGCCTGTTGATCTCGCTGTGGTACCTGCTGCGGGTGCGACCCCAGGTGGCCGGCGTCGAGGCCGGCCGCCTGCCCAACTGACCGCGCCCGCGGCCAGCACGCGCGTGTCAGGCCCAGGTCACCCGGACGGGAAGGTGCTTGATGCCGCTGATGAAGTTGGAGCGCAGGCGCTCGATCGGCCCGTCGACCTGGACGTCGGCGAGGCGAGGGAGCAGCTCCTCGTAGAGCACCTTCAGCTCCATGCGGGCGAGTTGGGCGCCGAGGCAGAGGTGGGGGCTGAGCCGGCCGAAGGCGACATGGTCGTTCGGGGTGCGACGGATGTCGAAGCGGTAGGGATCGGCGAACTGCGCGTCGTCGAAGTCCGCCGAGATGAACCAGATCACCACCTTGTCCCCGGCCCTCACGGCCCGGCCGGCCAGGTCCGTGTCCTGCGTCGCCGTGCGGCGGAAGTGCATGGTGACGGTCCCCCAGCGCAGGATCTCCTCCACCGCGGTGTCGATGTCGGCCGCGGCGTCGACGAGGGCGGCCATCTGGTCCGGGTGCTCGATCAGGGCCAGCATCCCCTGCGTCATCGTGTAGCGCGTCGTGTCATTGCCGGCGGCGACGAGCAGGGTGAAGAAGTTGTCGAACTCCTGGTCGGTCAGGTGGTCGCCGTCGACCATCGGGGCGAGGAGATCGCTGATGACGTCGTCGGTCGGGTGCTGGCGGCGCCGGCGGGCCTGCTCCTCCGCGTAACGGAAGAGGTCGATGCCGGCGGGGCTGCGGAAGGGGACGAGGCGGAACTCGTCGGTGTCGACCAGGTCGACCGGGTGCGAGGTGAAGTCGGGGTCGGTGTTGCCGAGCAGGGCGTCGCCCCGCTCGACCAGCCACGGCCCGTCGTCGTCGGGCACGCCGAGCAGCCGGCCGAGCATCCGCATCGGGAGCTGCTTGGCGATGGCCTCGACGAAGTCGAACGACGTGGTCCCGCTGGCCCGCACCTCGTCGATGACGAGTCGGGCCAGCATGCGGATGGCGTGCTCGTAGGCGTACACCTCGCGCCGGCTGAACGGCTTGCTGACCAGGCGCCGGTACCGCGTGTGCTCCGGCGGGTCCATCTCCATCATCGTCCGCCGCGACTCGGTCTCGTCGTCCGTCATCTCCTCGAGGCGGATGCCGCGGGTGACGGTGAAGCGGTGGTGGTCCTTGCTGACCTCGAGCAGGTCGTCGTAGCGGGTCACGGCCCAGAAGCCCGAGCCATCCGCTTCGTCCCACCAGGAGACCGGATCCTCGCGGCGGAGCCGGGCGAACGTGGCGTGGGGCACGCCGTCGACGTAGGTGTCGTGGCTCGTGATGTCGGCGTGCGCGTCGCCGAGATCCAGGTTCCCCACGTGCTCGGACTGTAATTCGTTCGGGGCCGAACGGTTTCAGACGCCCCTGGGCGTCCCGGCGTCAGCTCGTGCGCCGGGCCGCCTCGACGAGCCACACGAACGCAGGGTCGAGATCGTCCAGCAGCTCGGGATGCCACTGGACCGCCACCATCGGGTGGCGCTCGTGCTCGATCATCTCGATGATGCCGTCGGGCGCCCGCCCCACCACTGCAAGGCCCTCGCCGAGCTCGTCGATGGCCTGGTGGTGGTACGTGTTGACGCAGATCTCGCCCGGGTAGAGGCGGCCGAACGGCGTGGCCGGGTCCACCTTCACGTCGTGCACCCGCTCGGCCGGGGGCCGGTCGAGCTGGAGGTGCTCCGGTACGTGCTGGTGCAACGTCCCGCCGGCCCAGATGTTGATGACCTGGAGCCCGCGGCAGATCCCGAGCACCGGCCTCCCCGCGGCCGCCACGGCGTCCAGGAGCGCCAGCTCGAAGTCGTCGCGCTCGGGTTCGACGACGCCCAGGTTCGGGTCCGGCTCGGCGCCGTAGTGCGCCGGGTCGACATCGGACCCGCCGGTCAGGACCAGACCGTCGAGCCGTTCGGCCAGCGCGTCGATGGACGCCGCGCTGGTGAGCATCACCGGCAGGCCGCCGGCCGCGGTGACCTGGGCCGAGTAGTCGCCGAAGTGCACCTCCACCGGCACCTCGTCCCACGCCGACGGCAGGCCGTGGACCTGGTGGGCCCGCCGGCCACGCCCCGTGAGCCCGATGAGCGGGGGTGTCTGCCGCCCGCCCGTCATGGCGAACCGTCTCGATTCATCGGATGCCTCTTCCGCCTGCACCATCTCTGGCCTCTCATGCCTGCTCCGTCATGCGTACATGGCCTCGATCTCCGCCGCGTAACGGGCGTTGACGCCCCGCCGCTTGAGCTTGGAGGTGGGTGTCAGCATGTCGGAATCGGGGAGCCATTCCTCCCCGACGAGGGTGAACTTCTTGATCTGCTCGACCTGGGCGAACTGCTTGTTGACCTCGTCGACCCCCCGCTGCACCTCGGCGACGACGTCGGGATGGGCGGCCAGCTCGGGCAGGCTCGTGCCCTCCAGACCGTTCTGTCCCGCCCACACCGCGGCCGTCTCGGGGTCCAGGACGAGGATGGCCGACACGAACTTGCGGTTGTCGCCGATGGCGGCCGCCTGCCCGACGAGGCCGATCGTCTTCAGCGACGCCTCCAGGTTGGCCGGGCTGATGTTCTTGCCGCCCGAGGTGATGATCAGCTCCTTCTTGCGGTCGACGATCTTGAGGTAGCCGTCCTCGTCCATCTCGCCGATGTCACCGGAGTGGAGCCAGCCGTCGATGAGCGTCTCGCCCGTCTTGTCGGGCTGCTTGTAGTACCCCTGGAACACGTTGCCGCCGCGGCAGACGACCTCGCCGTCGTCGGCGATGATCACCTCGCACCCGGGGATGGCGCGCCCGACCGTGCCCGGCCGGATGTCCCAGGCGTCCCACGTCATCGGGCCGGAGCACTCCGACATGCCGTAGATCTCGCTGAGCGGGATGCCCACGGCGTTGTACCACTCGAGGATCGACCGGGGGATGGGTGCGGCGCCCGTGATGGCCACCTGACAGGCATCGAGCCCGAGCAGCCCGCGGACCTGCGAGAAGGCGACGGCGTCCAGGAAGGCCCAGGTGTCCTTCTGCTCCTGGGTAACCGTGCCGTCCCGCTCGGCGGCCTTGATCTCCAGGGCCGCCGCGACCCCTTCCTCGAACTTCTGCTTGCGTTCGGGGTCGGCGGAGAGCGCGGCGTTGACGCCGAGGTAGATCTTCTCCCAGACCCTGGGCACGCCGAAGATGAGCTCGGGGTGCACCTCCTTCGCGTAGGCCGCGATCTGGGTGGGATCGGGACAGGACGTGACCGCCAGGCCGCGGAGCATCCCCTGGTAGTGGCTCGTCATCCGCTCGGCGATGTGGGCCATCGGGAGGTACGAGACCATCCGCTTGCCCAGGAAGTCGAGGTCGGCGCCGAAGCACAGGCGGAGCTGCTCGGCGGTGTAGACCACGTTGCCCTGGCTGATCATGACGCCCTTCGGCGGCCCGGTGGTGCCGGACGTGTAGATGAGGGTGGCCAGGTCGTCGGGGGAGGTCTCGGCGGCCAGCTCGGCGAGGTCGAGGCTGCCCTGGCCGAGCAGCTCGGCCGCCGGCAGCACGCCGTCGGGCAGGGCGTCGGCGGGCGGGTTGATCACGAAGATCTTCTTGAGCTCGGGCAGCTCCTCGCGCACCTTGAGGATCCGCTCGAGGAACCCGCTGTCCTCCACGACCGCGATCTCGGCCTCGGCGTGGCCGGCCAGGTACTGGATCTCCTCGGGGGACGAGGAGTTGTAGATGCTCACGGGCGTGGCCCGCAGGAACTGCGCGGCGGCGTCGAACCAGTGGAAGTCGGGCCGGTTGCGCATCATCAGCAGCATCCGCTCCCCGGCTCCGAGGCCGTGGTGCCGCAGCCCTGCGGCGGCCTTGGCGGTCAGGTCCGCGTACTCCGCCGCGGTCCACTCGTCCCACTGCCCGGGCTCCTCGCCCCGCATCGACCGCAGCATCACGAGATCCGGGTGCTCGGCCACGATGGCCAGGAAGGCCTTGGGCGTGGTCATCCCCTCGACGGTCCTGGCGATGTCCTCCGCCGGCACCCAGTTCGGGTTGGTCGTCGTCATGTCGTACCCCCAGTGACGCTCGTGTGGGCGCCATTCTGACTGGTCGGGCGGGTTGGCGCGCACCGTCCCCCCGGGCCAGACTTGACCCGTAGGTCAAGTCTCGTCGCAGGGAGCCACACATGCCCACCGCCGTCATCGTCGACACGATCCGCACCCCCCTCGGCCGGCGCAACGGGCGTCTCAAGGAATGGCATCCGGTCGACCTGGCCGCCGAGACCCTCAAGGCGCTGGCCGAGCGCACGGGGATCGACCCCGCGGTCGTCGACGACGTCGTCATGGGCTGCGTCATGCAGGTCGGCGAGCAGAGCGTCAACATCGCCCGCAACGCGGTGCTGGCCGCCGGCTGGCCCGAGACCGTGCCGGGCACCACCGTCGATCGCCAGTGCGGCTCGTCCCAGCAGGCCGCCCACTTCGCGGCCCAGGGCGTCATCGCCGGCGCCTACGACGTGGTCGTGGCCGGCGGGGTCGAGGTCATGACCCGTGTGCCGATGGGCGCCTCGATCGCCGACGGCAAGTACGGCTTCCCGTTCGGGCCCCGGGTCGGCGCCCGCTACGAGCCGATGGGCGGGCTGGTGCCGCAGGGCATCTCCGCCGAGATGATCGCCGAGAAGTGGGGCATCAGCCGGGAGGAGATGGACGCCTTCGCCGTGCGCAGCCAGTCCTACGCCGCCCGGGCCCGCGACGAGGGTCGCTTCGAGCGGGAGATCCTGCCCGTGCTGGACGCCGAGGGCACGTCGATGACGACGGACGAGGGCATCCGGGAGTCGACGGTCGAGAAGCTGGCCACGCTCAAGCCGTCGTTCAAGGAGGACGGCCGGGTCACGGCGGCCAACAGCTCGCAGATCACGGACGGCGCGGCGGCGATGCTCATCATGAGCGAGGAGAAGGCGGCCGCGCTCGGGCTGACCCCACGCGCCCGCTTCGTGGACTTCGCCCTCGCCGCCGACGATCCGCGGCTCATGCTGACCGCGCCCATCCCCGCCACCGAGCAAGGTGCTGGAGCGGGCGGGCATGACCCTCGAGCAGATCGACCTGGTGGAGATCAACGAGGCGTTCGCCTCCGTGGTGCTGGCGTGGGAGAAGGAGCACCACCCGGACATGGAGAAGGTCAACGTCAACGGGGGCGCCATCGCCCTCGGCCACCCGCTCGGGTGCTCGGGCGCCCGTCTGATGGCGACGCTGGTCAACGAGCTCGAGCGCACCGGTGGCCGCTACGGCCTGCAGACCATGTGCGAGGGCGGCGGCATGGCCAACGCCACCATCATCGAGCGCCTCGGCTAGGGGTCATCGCCAGGCCAGCGGTCGGGCAGGGGCCCTCGGTAGCCTGCAGCCGTGGCCCTGGCGACGGTGATCTGGCTGCTGGGGGCGATCGTCGTCACCGTCGTGGTGGCCAAGGTCGGGCTGGGGATGCTGCGCAGCGTCACGACGCCGCTTCCGCCGCCGCCCCCGGCCGGCGAGCTGCGCAAGGTCGACCTGCGCTATCGCTGCAGCGTGTGCGGCATGGAGATCCGCCTCACCAGGGCCAGCGAGGAGGATCCGGAACCGCCTCGGCACTGCCAGGAGGACATGGATCTGGTCGCCCCGGTCGAGTGAGGCCGCGCCGCGGGCCCGTCCACAGGCTGTGGAAAACCCTGTGTGGGGTCACAACGATGTAACTCGGCGGCAACCAGACCGTCGTGCCCCGTCCGGGACCTGTTCAGCGGTACTGGGTGGCGACCATGATGCCGCCGAGGATGCTGCCCAGCCCGAGCAGCAGGTACAGGTTCCTCGGGGCGCCGGGGAGCAGCTCCATGTAGTTCAGCATGATGAGCAGCGCGCCCACGATGAGCAGACCGAACAGCAGCACCGGGATCCAGACCGGGCTCGGACCCTTCAGCTTGGCCGGCACCGGCGGGGTGTAGCGGGACGACGCGGACACCGAGCTGTCGGACGACGCCGAGCGGGTGGACTGGGCGCGTGCGACCTGCGGCGTGCCGGCCGTCGGGACCTTGCGGGGATCGGCCGTGCCCGCCTTGGGCGTCACCCGCCCGCCCTTCTTCTTCGGAGGAGCCACGGCCGGCCAGTCTAGGGTCGCGGCCGTCATGGCCACCCGCGTCCTCGTCATCGACAACTACGACTCGTTCGTCTTCAACCTCGTCCAGTACCTGGGCGAGCTGGGCGCCGAACCGATCGTCCACCGCAACGACGCCCTGACCGTCGACGAGGCCATGGCCGTCGGCGCCGACGCCATCCTGCTGTCGCCCGGGCCGGGCCGGCCGGAGCACGCCGGCATCATCTGCGATCTCATCCCCGTGGCCGCCGGGCAGGGCGTGCCCGTGCTCGGCGTCTGCCTCGGCCACCAGGCCATCGGGCAGGTCTACGGCGGCGAGGTCGTGGCGGCGCCCGAGCTCATGCACGGCAAGACCTCGTGGATCACTCACGACGGTCAGGGCGTCTTCGCCGGCCTGCCCGATCCGCTGGAAGCCACCCGCTACCACTCGCTCGTCGTCGAGCGGTCCACCATCCCCGACGTGTTGAGCATCACCGCCGAGACCGCGGACGGCACGGTCATGGGCTTCCGCCACCGGACGCTGCCCGTCGAGGGCGTGCAGTTCCACCCGGAGTCGATCCTGACGACGGGCGGCCACGACCTCCTGGCCAACTTCCTCAGCGCCACCGCCACCCGGTAGGCGCCCGGCCGCTACGTCGTCGGGGGCGCTTCGGTCGTCGTCGGGTTGGTCGGCGGCGGTCCGGGCCGGCCGATGCGGATGGTCACGGTCGTGTTCGGTGCGACCTGCTCGCCCGCGGCCGGGGTCTGATCGATCACGACGTTGGCCTGCGGCGAGCCGAAGGGGACGTCCACGTTGACCACGCTGGAGCGCAGGTTGGCGTTCTGGAGGTCGTCGCGGGCGGCCGACTCGCTCATGCCGACCACGTTGGGCACCGCGACCGGCGCCGCGCCGCTCGAGACCACGAGCACCACCTGCGACTTGGCCGCGACCTCGGTGCCGGCCGGCGGATCGGTGCGGATGACGTTGCCCGCGGCCACCGTGTCGCTGGCCTCGGGCTGCTCGGTGGTGACCAGGCCGAGGCCGCCGAGCTGGTTGGCGGCCGCCGACGAGCTGAGGTTGACGACGTTCGGCACGACCACCGTGGGCAGCCCCTTCGACACCGTGAGCTTGACCACGGTGCTGCCCGGTACCGGACCGGGCGCCGGGTCCTGGCTGAGCACCTCGCCCGCCGGCCGGTCCGACTCGACCTCGGTGATCTCGAACGGCACCTTGGCCTCGTCGAGCGCGGCCGTGACGTCGGCGATCTGGGCGCCGACGAAGTTGCCGAGGTTGAACGGCGCCTTCGGGGGGTTGAACACGAGGGTGATCTGACCGTCGATCGGCACCGTGGCCTCGGCCGCGGGGTCCTGCCGGAACACGATGTTCTCCGCAACCGCGTCGTTGGTCTCGGGCGTCTGCGTGATCGTCCCCGTGAACCCGAGGTCGGCCAGCTCCTTCGTCGCTTCGTCGAGCGGGACGTTGACGAGGTCCGGCATCGTGATGGTGGTCGGGGCGTCGGGCTCGTCCTCGTTCAACGCCTGGAACAGAAGGAACCCGCCGACGCCGAGCACGAGCAGGGCCAGCACGATGCCGGCCCACAGCCAGCCCGTGCGGCGCGGTTCCTCGTACGTGGGCGGAGGCGGAGAGGCGACGGGTGGGCGCGCGGCGGCCGCGGGCAGCACCTGGGTGCCGGGGTTGGCGGCGACGACGGTGGTCGGCTGGCCGCCATAGGTCGGAGCCACGGGGGTGACGGTCGTGGAAGCGACCGCGGCGACCGCGCCGGCCGCTGCCGCCGCCTGCACGAGGGCCTCCGGGCGCTGGCCGTCCCGGAAGCGGGTGAGGTCGAGGCGCAGGTCGTCCGCGCTGGCGTACCGGGCGGCCGGGTTCTTGGCCAGCAGCTTGGCCACGATGGCCTCGTAGGCGACGGGGACGTCCGGCGTCAGGTTGCGCAGACGGGGCGGCGGCTCGTGCACCTGCTTGTACGCGATGGAGACCGGGTTCTCGCCGCTGAACGGCGGGCGGCCGCCCACCATCTCGTACATGACGATGCCGAGCGAGTAGAGGTCGCTGCGGGGATCGGGAACGGCGCCCTGCGCCTGCTCGGGCGAGAAGTAGGCGGCGGTCCCCATCACCGAGCCGGCCTGGGTGAGCCCGGCATCCGTGCCCGCGTTGGCGACGCGGGCGATGCCGAAGTCGGCCACCTTCACGTCGCCCGTCTCCGTCACGAGGATGTTGCCGGGCTTCACGTCGCGGTGCACGACGCCGTTGCGATGGGCGAAGCCGAGCGCGGCGGCGACCTCGGCGGCCACGTTCGCCGCCCGGGCCGCGGGCAGCTTCTGCTCCGCCCGCAGGACGTCGGCCAGGGTCCGGCCGTTCACGTACTCCATCACGATGAAGTACGTGCCGCCCTGCTGCCCCCAGTCGTAGACGGCGACGATGTTGGGGTGGGTCAGGTTGGCGGCGGCCTGCGCTTCCCGGCGGAAGCGGGCCACGAAGCTGGGGTCGGTGGCGAACTCGGGGAAGAGCACCTTGACCGCCACCCGCCGCTCCAGCAGACGGTCGCGCGCCAGGTAGACGTCGGCCATGCCGCCGCGACCCAGACGGGTCTGGATCTCGTAGCGGTCGTTGAAGACCGTGGTGTCACCCAGCGACATGGCGAGTGAAGGTTAGTGATGGGTCGGCGCGGAGCCGGGTCACCCGTAGATGCTGACTGTTCATGACGGTGTGTCCGGCAGGGCGAGGGCGGCGTCGAGCACCTGCTGGGCGATGGGTCCGGCGACCGTGCCGCCCGTGCCGGCGGTCACCTCGGGGGTGGCCTTGACCATGACGGCGATGGCGTAGCGGGGCGCTTCGGCGGGCGCGAAGCTGATGATCCACGCGTGGCTGGAGGGCGGTTGGCCCTTGGGGTTGAGCTGGGCGGTGCCGGTCTTGGCCGCGGCCTGGACGCCGCCGGCCAGGCTCATGCAGCAGCGAGCGGTGCCGTTGTTGACGACCTCGATCATCAACCCGGTCATCGTCGCCGCGGTGGCCGGCTCCATCGCCCGTCGCCACGCCTTGGGCTGGGTCCGGGTGAGGGTCTGGCCCTCGCGGCTCACCGTCCGGTCGACGACGTGGGGCGTCATGATCTCGCCGCCGTTGGCCACCGCCGAGGCCACGAGCGCCATCTCCAGCGGGGTGGCCTGCGTGTTGCCCTGACCGAAGCCGGCGATGGCGAGCAGCGGGATGTTGTCCTCGAAGTCCTCGACCGTCCCGAACACGGACTCGGCCGGCCGCGGGAGGTCGAACGGGGGAGCGGTGTTGAAGCCGAACGCCTCCGACTTCGCGACCATGGCCGGCGCGCCCACGGTGACGGCCATCTCGGCGAACGCGGTGTTGCAGCTCCGGCGGAACACCTCGACGAAGTTGCCGCCGCAGGTCGTGCCGCCGTAGTTCTCGATGGGGTCCGTGGTCTGGGGTGGGAGGTAGGTCTCGACCGGGGGGAACTCGGAGGCCAGCGTGTACTGGCCGCTCTCCAGCGCCGCGGTCGCCGTCACCACCTTGAAGGTGGAGCCGGGCAGGTAACGCTCCTGGTAGCTGTTGGCCAGCAGCGGCTTGCTGGGTGCGGCGTCGTAGAACGTCTTGACCGCGGTCGCCTCGTCGAAGTCGTGCGACGCGATGAGGTTCGGGTCGTAGCTCGGGTAGCTCCACAGCGCCTTGACGGCACCCGAGCGCGGATCCAGGAGGACCACACTGCCCTCACGCTCGCCGAGGGCGTCCTTGGCGACCTGCTGCAGGTCGGCCCGCAGCGTGGTGACCACGTCGCCGGTGTTGACCTGGTCGCTGAAGAGGTCCTTCAGCCCCTCGAGCTGGAGCTGCGCGGTCTGTCCGCTCAGCGTGTCGTTCTGCGACTTCTCGAGCTGGGTCGAGCCGAGCGTGAAGGAGAAGTAGCCGGACGTGTGCGCGAACAGCTCGTTGGTGGGGTACACGCGCTGGTAGCGGTACCGGTCGGTCGACGGGACGCTCTCGGCGATGACCACGCCGTCCGCGGTGAGGATGGAACCCCGGGGCCGCGTGAAGTCACGGACGACGCTGCGGTTGTTGCCGGAATCGGTGTCGTAGTGGTCGGCCCGCACGACCTGCACCACGTTGAGCTGGATGAACAAGGCGGCGAAGAGGACGATCAGCCCCGCGCCGAGCCCGCGGATCTGGCGGTTCACGACGCACCCGCCGTGGCCGCGGCCTGATCAGCCTGGTCGGCGCGGCGCTCCGCCCGCCGCTGGCGCCAGGTGATGCGCCGGGGGATGTCACCGCTGAACTGCGCGCTGGAGTCGGCGATGCGCATGAGCAGCGCCAGCAGGATGTAGTTGGCCAGGAGGGACGAACCGCCGTAGCTCACGAACGGGAGGGTCACGCCGGTGAGCGGCACCACCCGGGTGACGCCACCGATGATCACGAAGGCCTGGACGCCCAGGATGGTGGTGAGGCCGGTGGCGAGGAGCTTCTCGAACGTCCGCTCGGCCTGGATGGCGATGCGCAGGCCGCTGCCCACCATCAGCAGGTAGGCGATGATGATCGCCGTCCCGCCGAGCAGCCCGAGCTCCTCACCGAACGCCGCGAAGATGAAGTCGTTCTTGACCTCGGGGATGCGGCTCGGGTCGCCGAGCCCGAGGCCCGTGCCGGTGATCTTCCCCCAGGCGAGGGCGAAGGTGCTCTGGACGAGCTGGTAGCCCTTGACGTCGCGCTGGCTCCACGGGTCGAGCCAGATGTCGACCCGGTCCTGCACGGTGCCGAGGACGCTCCAGGCCACGAACGAGCCGATGGCGAAGAGCACCGTTCCGATCGCCAGCCAGCTCACGCGTTCCGTGCCGACCCAGAGGAGGACGACGAACAGGGCGAAGAAGAGGAGCGACGAGCCGAGGTCCTTCTGGCCGATCATCACGACCAGCGAGGCCGCCCAGGCGATGAGGAGTGGGCCGAGGTGGCGCAGCTCGGGGAGGTGGAAGGGCCCGACCTTCCACGTGCCGGCGGCCAGGAGCTCGCGCCGCTCGGTGAGGTAGGCGGCGAAGAACAGGGCGAGAGCGATCTTGGCGAACTCGCCGGGCTGGAAGTTGATCGGGCCGAGGCTCACCCACAGGCGGGCGCCGTCCGGCGCCGCGAAGCCGAGGCCGGGCACGAACGGGAGCATGAGCAGCACGATCCCGAAGAGCGCGAACGTCCACTTGTAGCGGGCCAGGTCGGGGACGCGGCGGACGACGAGGAGGGTGGCCGCGTAGGCGCCGATGGCCACGAACGTCCACGTGGCCTGCAGTCCGGCCAGGTCGGTGTCGACCCGGGCGATCATCACGTAGCCCAGCCCGTTGAGGAGCGCGGCCAAGGGGAGGAGCGTGCCGTCGGCACCGGGGGCGAACATGCGCGTCGCCAGATGGGCGGCGATCAGCAGCGCGAGGATCACGACGAGGAACGGCGCCAGGTTGGCGGGCAGCGTGGAGGTGCGGCCGAGCGCGGCCAGCGTGTACGCGCCGGCCGTGATGATGGCGGCGAGCACGATGAGCCCGAGCTCGGTGGAGCGGCGTACCTGGGCGATCACGGCGCGGCGGTGCTGGTCGTGGTGCGGGCTTCGGTCGCTTCGGTCGTGGGCGAGGAGCCGGTGGTGGTGCTCGGGAGCTCGACCGTTGTCGAGGCGACGACCGCCCGCTCGTCGAGCGCGAGCTGCTCGAGGTAGCGCTCGGCGGCGGCCTGCGACGAGAACTCGGGGTTGCGCCCGATGCGGGTCTGGAACTCGGGCGTCAGGTCGTCCCGCTCGAGTCGGCTCGTCGAGGCCAACGTCGGCTGGAACCAGAGCACGCCTCCCGGACGGCCCTGGAACACGGCCACAGCGTCGTCCTCGTAGCCGACGAAGTAGCCGCTCCGCCCGAACGCGGCCGTGACCACGAAGGCCACGACGAAGACGGCGAGCACCAGGGCGGTGAAGATGATGGTGCGGGCGGTGACGAGGCGGCGCTTGCGCGGTGGTGGCGTCGTCGCGGGGACGGCGGGGGTCGTGGTCGTCGCTGTCGTGAGGGCGGTAGCGGTCGGGCGCGCCGTGCCGCCCGTGTCGTCGAACTGGCGCGACTGGTCGTCGGACAGCCAGCCGCCGACTTGCGGCGTGCCCGGCCTCGTCGGCTCCGGGTCCTCGGCCGTCCGGTCCCGCTCGGCACCCGCGGGCACGGCCGGGCGACCGGTGGCCTCGAGCACCTCGATGACGACGACCGAGATGTTGTCCCGCCCGCCGGCGGCGTTGGCGGCGTCCACCAGCGCCTGCGCGGCCGCCTGAGGGTCGTCGGCGCCGAGGATGAGGCGGGCGATCTCCTCGTCGGCCACCTCGTTGATCAGGCCGTCGGAGCAGAGCAGGTAGCGGTCCCCGCGCTCGGGGGTGAGCAGCCACGTGTCGACGGCCACGGACGGTTCCACGCCGAGCACCCGGGTCACGACGTGGCGATGCGGATGCTTGCGGGCCTCCTCGGCGGTGATCTGGCCGGCGGCCAGCATCTCCTCCACGTAGCTGTGGTCCCGGGTCAACTGGCGCAGCTCGCCGTCGGCCAGGAGATAAGCGCGGCTGTCGCCGACGTTGGCGAGCACCAGCCGGTCGCCGTCGCCGCCCGCCGCGGGGGCGATGAGGGTGAGCGTGGTGCCCATGCCCCGCGTGGCCGGGTCCTCGAGCGAGCGCCGGTGCACCGCCTCGTTGGCCGCCCGGACGACGTCCGTCACCGAGGCCATGGTGGCGACCTTGGGATCGAGGCGGGCCTCGACGGTCTGGAGCGCGACCGCGCTGGCCACCTCGCCGGCGGCGTGGCCACCCATGCCGTCGGCCACCGCGAACACGCCCGGCGCGGCGAGCACCCCGTCCTCGTTGGCCTTGCGGACGCGGCCCGGATCGGTCGCGGCGCCCCACCGGAGCTCGGCCATCAGCCGTCCCCGATGGGCCGGGCGGTCATGCGGTCTCCATGACCGTGTTGCCGACCTGCAGCTGGTCGCCGGGACGGAGCACCGCGGGGGCGCCGAGGCGCATGCCGTTGAGGTACGTGCCGTTCGTCGACCCCAGGTCCTCCACGTAGATGGCACCGTCCCGCCCGAAGACGCGTGCGTGCACCGTGGACGCGAACGTGTCGTCGGGGAGCGAGACCTGGCAGCCCGCGGCTCGGCCGATCGTGACCTCTTGCCCCGTGAGCTCGAACCTGCTGCCCTTCAGCGCCGGAGGCTCGGTCACCGTCAGCCGGTGCGGCAGGCCGGGGACCCCCCGGCGGGATCTTCGTTGGTCACGGCCGCTGCTCGCTGGTCCGCCCGGGACGCCGGCCGCGTCGGCCTGCGGCCGGACAGCCCGCACCTCGGTCCACACCGCCCACAGCACGCGGGCGAAGAAGAGGTACAGCAGCGCGAGGAGGCACAGCTTCAGGAGGCCGAGGAGTGATTCGGGCACGGTGAGGGGTCCCGCGGCTAGTCGGGAACGGCCACTACGGACCCTCGAACCGGATCGTGGTGGCGCCGATGCTGATCTTGTCCCCGGACTGCAGCGTGTGCTGAGACACCGTCGCGCCGTTGACCTTCGTGCCGTTGGTGGAGCCGAGGTCGACGATCACGAAGCTGGGCCCGATGGGCCGGATCTCCGCATGCTGGCGGCTGACGTTGGGATCGGCGATCACGAGGTCGTTCTCGGGCATGCGGCCGAAGCGGAAGGGGACGTCGCCCAGCATGCGCCGCTCACCGCTGGGGAGCACGAGCGCACCCTGCGCCTTGGGCTCGACCATGCGGCTGGACACGGTGAAGCGCCCGGGCTTGGCCTGCTCGTCGGCCACCAGCTCGACCGTGACCGGGCCCATCAGCCCGTAGCTCTCGTCGGCCGCGTACTCCACGCAGGCCTCGGACAGCTCGCGGATGAGTGCGTCGTGCACGTCGGCGAAACCCTCGAGGTCCCGCGGGCTCAGGTAGAAGGTGAAGGCGTTGGGGACGACGGTGCGCCCCCGCACGTCCACGCTGCGGTGGTCGTCCATCTCCCGGATGAGCCGGCGCCCGAGCTCGATCGGTTTGATCTGGGACCGGAAAGCGCGGGCGAACACGCCGTCGACCATACGCTCCACGGACCGCTCGAACGACTGCAAGCCCATCGCCGGACAAGGGTACTTGTGGGGTGCCTCAGCCAGGCGGCAGGCGTGCTTCGCGCCGGTCCGGGCGGTGGCCGACCGCCGTCGGGCGGTGGCCGTTCTCGCGGGCTTCGGTAGCCGTCTCCGGTCCCAGACGCCGCGAGATCCTCGGTTGGGGCTCCGGCCGGCCCGCGCTAGCGTGAGCAGGTCACTCGGGCGAGTGGCGGAATTGGCAGACGCGGAGGATTCAGGTTCCTGTGTCCGAAAGGATGTGGGGGTTCAAGTCCCCCCTCGCCCACCAGGCAGTGTTCCTTCGAGACGGCCACCGCCACCGACGTCCACCAGGCGGTTGACGTGAGGCTCCGCTCGGCTACCCGTCGTCGCGGATGTCCTCTGCGTCGGTGTAGGTGACAGGCGCCTCACGGTAGGCATCACTACGCGCGGTGCAAGCCTTCTTGGTGGGGTCGGTCTCGAGATCGGAGAACTCGATCTCCCCCCCGATCGTGCTCAGGTCATACGGACCGGCGAAGTTGGGGATCGTGGACCCGTCTGCTGCGTCGAACAGGACCGTCAGTGACGTGGCGTCGAAGTTCTGCTGTTCGGCTGCTGCGATGTTGCGGTACGCCTCGGTGACGGCGTGCTCCACAAGCCCTGAGTTCCAAGCCTCTGCGGCGCAGTTCTCCTGCCCTACGTTGATCGCAAACGCTCTCACGGCGACGTCCAAACGGGCACGCCCGGTCTGGATCCTGTCGGCAACCGGATCCCCGAGGAATGGGATCAGCTTCCAGAAGTTCGAACCGATGGAGTTCAAGGCTCCGTCATCCCGGATGACCGTTGATTCGTCTTCAACGACCTTGGAGTCGAAGACGATGCTCGAGACCGGGATGTGGATGACGTGAGTGACGCGTTTGGTCGTCGGGTCGACTCGACGCTCATCACGCGTGCCGGCGGCCTTCACGCAGACCAGGGTGTCGACGACACCGCCTTTCGCCGGGTCGGCGAGGTGGCGGAACTTCGATGTCGTGCCGAGCGAACCGCTGATGAGCGGGATCTCTTTACCGCCGAACTTCACGCTGGTGCTGGCGTCGGCCATGACGGTCGACCCCACGACCGCGCGGCAATCGATGTCCTTCGGTGTCACCTGGAACACCTCGGCGTCGACGATCTTCGACGAACCCACTCTCTCGCCTCGGAACCAGTTCCAGGCGAGAAAGCTGAGTGCCGATACGCCGACGAACATGACGGCCGCAGCAATAGCCAGCAATCCAACGCCGAGTACCCATCCCGATCGCGTCTTGATGACGATCGGCTTGCCGCCGGGTCTGTACACCTGCTTGGTTCTCATCAGATCTCCTCCGCATCGACGGAATCGGAACCTGAAGTGGCCACCAAGACGTGAAGGCGGAGCGGATGGCCGGCAGGACTCTACGAGGCACCGCGGTAGGGTCCACCCGCGAGGGCCCTACTTCACCCGATCGAGGGGTTGCCATGTTCCGGGTGATCGTCGACGCGGACACCTGCGAGAGCAACGCCTTCTGCATCGGGTTCGCGCCGGACGTGTTCGAGCTGGACGACGACTCGCCGCCTGTCCGCGTGGTGCTCCCGACGGTCGGGGAGGAGCGGCGGGCGGCGGTCGAGGACGCGGTGCGGAACTGCCCGAGGCAGGCCATTCACGTCGAAGACGATCCTCGGAGGTGCTGGTGACTGAGCCGATCGCGGGTGCGACGGAAGTCGACTACGACCCGACGTCGCCGGAGGTGCTGGCCGACCCACTGCCTGCCTACGAAGCGCTGCGAGCCCAGTGCCCGGTACACCTCTTCGAGGGCCTCGAGCACCCGCTCTACACCCTGTCGCGTCGCGAGGACATCCACGCGCAGCTGAGCGACGCCGAGCTGTGGTCGAACCGGTTCGGGCCGGGGATCTCCTACAGCGAGCAGAACCCCGGCAGCCTGCAGCGGTACGACCCACCCGAGCACACCCTGCGGCGCCGCTTCCTTCGCGAGCCGTTCCTGCCCAAGGCGGTCGAGGCCTTCCAGCCCGCGGTGTCAGAGCTCGCGGCGTCGCTCATCGACGGGTTCGAGGCACGCGGTCGAGCCGAGCTGCACGACGACTACGCGTCACCGCTGCCGATCACGGCGTTCACCCGCCTCCTCGGCCTTCCTCTCGACGACCGGCCCCAGTTCAAGTACTGGGCCGAGAAGCTCACGCTGGGCATGACCTACCCCGATCAAGCCACGGCCGACTGGCTGGCCCTTCGGACCTACACCCTGGCCAAGGTCCGCGAGCGCCGCGACGCGATGGCCGCCGCCGACCTGGGCCCGGAGGACGATCCGGTCGGCACCGTCGTCCCCGAGGGGTTGCTGTCGCACCTGGCCTGCCACCGGCTGGAGGACGGGAACTTCGCCACCGACGACGAGGTGACGGGCCTCGTGGCCATGATGCTCGTCGCCGGCCACGAGACCACGACCTCACTCGTGACCAACACCGTGTGGCGACTGCTGGAGGACCGCACCCGCTGGGAGCGCCTCCTGGCCGAGCCCGACCTCGTGCCGAACGCGATCGAGGAGAGCCTGCGCTTCGATCCTCCCGTCCTGGGGGATTGCCGCACGAACACCGCTCCGGTCACGATCCACGGGGTCGACATCCCGGCCAACTCGAAGGTCATGCACCTGCTGCGCTCGGCCAACCACGACCCTGACCTCTGTGAAGCACCGGACGAGTTCCGCATGGATCGTCCGCTGCTCGAGAACCGCAAGCACTACGCGTTCGGTTGGGGCACGCACTTCTGCCTCGGTGCACACCTGGCGCGGATGACCGCGCGCACGGCATTGGGGCAGCTCGTCGACCGCTTGCCCGATCTCCGCCTGGACGGCCCCACCGAGCGCCTGCAGGCCCCGTTCCTGTGGGGCCGCCGCGTCCTCCCCGTCGCCTGGAACTGACGCCGCCCTCTTGGATCAGCGGCTGGTCAGGAGATGGGGCCGCCGGGAAAGAACTTCGGCGTGATCTCGAAGCCCCAGCAGAACTCTTGCTCCTCGTAGCCGACGACCTTTCCTTCGTCGTCCACCTTCGCCACCCAGTAGGTGCGGCAGTCGAACTGGCGGATCGAGAAGAACTCGAAGTCGGGCCCGAACTTGCCGAGCACGGGCGGCAGCTGGTGCCGGCCCCTCACGATCACGACGTCGAGGTGGTCCGGCACCTGCACCCCGGCCGCGGCGAGGAACTCGCGTGGCGCGGTGAGCGCGGTCTCGATCGCCCCATCGTCGCCCTTGAACAGTCCGGCCACGGCGCCCCGCAGGCGGCGGTCCTGGCTCAACTTCTCCGCTTGCGCCGCGGCCTCCGCCAGCCCCTTCCGGGTCAGCCCGTCCGTCATGGTGCGCTCCTCTCGACCGGCGGCACACGGCCGCGCGCCCGCGGGCAGACAGTACCGCTGGGGCCGTAGGCCCCCGACCGGCTCAGTCCGTGAAGAGGCCGCCGTCCGGGTGGAGCATCTCGCCCGTGAAGTAGGACGACTCGTCGGTGGCCAGGAAGAGCGCGGTGTTGGCGATCTCGACCGGCGTGCCCCTCCGGCCCATCGGGATGGCCGACAGGACTTGCTGGCGCATCTCGTCGGGTGCCAGCTCGATGACGGCCGTCATGTTCGTCTCGATGAATCCGGGGCCGATGGCGTTCACGCGGATGCCGGCCGGCGCCAGCATCCTGGCCGCCTTCTTGGTCAGCATCCATACGGCGGCCTTCGAGAGCACGTAGGCGAACGGTCCGGCATCGGGGACCTTCGAGGCGATCGAGCCGATCGTGACGATCGATCCCTTCGTCCCCGCGCTCAGCATGCGCTGGCCGCAGGCCTGGATCGCCATGAGCGTGCCGATGAGGTTGACGTCGATGACGCGGCGCACCTCGTCGATGTCGGCCTCGACGACATCCCAGCCCGGCCGGTCGACGTACTCCAGCCGGCGCAGGTAGAGCTTGGCGTCGGCGTCGAGATCGCCCGAGCGGTAGGCCGCGTGGCTGATGCCCGCGGCGGTCACCAGCACGTCGATGCCGCCGTAGGTCGTCTCGGCGGTCGCGGCGACGGTCTCGTTGTCGTCCGCGCTGGCCGCGTCCAGGTGGACGAAGGTGGCCCGCCCGCCGGCGGCCGTGATCTCGTCGGCCACCGCCTGACCCTGCTCGTCGAGCAGGTCCGCGGCGACCACCGCGCCACCCTCCTCGGCGAAGCGCAGCGCGCACGCCCGGCCGATGCCGTTGCCCGCTCCCGTCACCACGCACACCTTGCCGTCCAGTCGCAACCCCATGAGCGCACCCTACGGTGGCGCACCCGGCGCGACCGAGAACTAACCGGCGATCAATAATCGGCGCGAGAGCCAGCCAGCGAGAAGCCTGCCATGCCGAGATGCGGCATCCGTGGGGCGCATCTACGACGTCGCCGACGACGGCACGATCGTGCCAGAAGGACTACGGACGGCGCTTCATGACGCATGGCCTCTACCCTACGACATAGACGGAGGATCACCGGTGCGGCCGGATCGATGGCTGAGCTCGACGACACGGACCGAAGCGCCGGAGCTCGGTCGCTGGCCCGGGTCTTCAGACCAGGACTGCTTCAACCTGCCGAAGGTGCAGAAGGGCTGCACCGTTGGCCGCCACAAGCCCGGCTGACGATGGCCGTCGACCAGGAGACCAAGGTCCGCCACTTCCACGCCCTGTACGAGCAGTGGCTCGGCCTCTGACCTGACCCGGACCTGACCGGGCCCGGCCGCTCGGGTTCTCGCGGTCGTCCGTACCGCTGAGAGCTACCGATCGCCGCGAGAAACCGCCGGGCTGGGCGCCGGCGCTGGGCCGCGGACGGTCGGCTCCGCGTCACCTGCTGGTCGCTGGTCGGCCATGCTGTGGACGCCATGGCCATCGGACGGTTCGCGCCCAGCCCTACGGGGGACCTGCACCTCGGGAACCTGCGCACCGCCCTCCTCGCCTGGCTCTTCGCGCGGTCCGCCGGCAGCCGCTTCGTCGTCCGGATGGAGGATCTCGACCAGGCCAACTCCAGCCCGGAGCACGGGCGGCGGCAGCTCGAGGATCTGGCCGCGCTCGGCCTGGACTGGGACGGCGAGGTCGTCTACCAGTCCCAGCGCTTCGACGCCCATGAGCAGGCCATCGCCGAGCTCGGCGCCGCCGGTCTCACCTACCCGTGCTACTGCACCCGGCGCGAGATCGCCGAGGCGGCGTCGGCACCGCACGGGACCGAGCTGCCCGAAGGGGCCTATCCCGGTACCTGCCGGAACCTGTCCGAGGCCGACCGGGCGCAGCACGAGCGGGCCGGCCGCCGCCCCGCGCTGCGGCTGCGGTCCGCCGGCGAGGTCGTGCGCGTGCAGGACCGGTTACGTGGCACGTACGCGTCGGCGGTGGACGACGTCGTCCTCCGGCGCAACGACGGCGTGCCCGCCTACAACCTGGCCGTCGTGGTGGATGACGCCGCGGCCGGGGTCGAGGAGGTCGTGCGGGCCGACGACCTCCTGCCGTCGAGCCCCCGGCAGGCGCACCTGGCGCAGCTCCTGGGGCTGCCCGTGCCGACGTACGCGCACGTCCCGTTGGTGATCGGCCCGGATGGTATGCGTCTCGCCAAGCGCCACGGCGCCGTCACGTTGCGGGAACGGGCTGCGGCCGGCGCCTCCCCGGCCCACACCCTCTCGCTGCTGGCGGCCAGCGCGGGCCTGGCCGAGCCCGGCGAGACCGTCACGGCCCGGCAGCTCGTACCTCGGTTCGACCCCGACCGCCTGCCGAGGTCGCCGTGGCGGATCTGACGATCCAGGTCGAGCCCGGGCTCGACCCGCCGCCGCGGACGGACACCGGGCAACCAGCCGCCGGCCAACCGGCGCCGGCGTCTCCGCCGCCCGCCCCGGCGCCGAGCCTCGGGTCGCGCGTCCGCCGAGTGGTCACTGCGCCGTTCCGCTGGCTCGAGGCGCACCCGGTCAAGGGCGCCCTCTTCGGCGGGTACCTCGTCGCGTTCTACTTCGTCCAGCGCGACGGCGTCTTCTACGACCGCGAGCGCCTGTTCCCGTGGCTGTTCCTCGGCGTCGCCATCCTGGTCATCGGCTCGGGCTGGCGACGGATCCTGGAGCTCGTCCTCTACTGGGTCCCGTTCTTCCTGCTGTGGGTGGCCTATGACCTCATCCGGGGTCAGGCCGACAACGGCCGCAGCGTCGCCACCACCCAGCCCATCACCGCAGAGAAGGCGCTCTTCCTGGGAAAGGTGCCCAACAACGTCCTGCAGGACCGCTTCTACGTGCCCCAGCAGGTCCAGTGGTGGGAGGCGCTCACCGGCATCACCTACATGACCCACTTCTTCGTCGTCTACACGACGGCCGCGGTGCTCTTCGTCCGCAACCGCGAGCGCTTCGTTCGGTGGATGACGGCGCTCGTGCTCCTGACCGTGTTCGGGCTGCTCGGCTACTGGCTCTACCCGATGGCGCCACCGTGGATGGCCGCCGACCAAGGCCTGATTCCCGATCTGGCCCGCCCGGGTACCCGCGGCCTGCGGCTCCTGCACCTCACGTTCGCCGACCGGCTGTGGGTCCACGGCAAGGACAACTCCCACATGGTCAACCCTGTGGCGGCCATGCCGTCGCTCCACGCGGGCTACTCGATGCTGTTCAGCTGGTTCTTCTTCAAGCGCACCCGGCGCCGCTGGGTGAAGGCGATCCTGGCCTTCTATCCCCTGGCCATGGCCTTCACCCTGGTCTACGGCGGGGAGCACTACTTCATCGACATCTTGGCCGGGTGGTTGCTGGCCATCCTCGCCGTGGAGGTCAGCGACCGCTTCCACGATTGGCGGGAGCAGCGGGCCGCCCGGAGAGAAAGCCCAGCGTCGCGTAACGAAATCGCGGTTCCGGCGGGATAACCTTCGCACGCGGTCGGAGCATGGCAGGAGGTGACCCGAATCGTGAGCGACGCGCGACCTGTGTGGAGAGTCGAGCCGAACCAGCGCCGCGGAGTCCTCGCCGCGCTCGCCGCCGTCTCGCTGGTCGCCCTCGTGGCCGGCTGCGCCAACAGCGGGGCGG
Organism: uncultured Acidimicrobiales bacterium; assembly: GCA_963769115.1. Taxonomy (GTDB): domain Bacteria; phylum Actinomycetota; class Acidimicrobiia; order Acidimicrobiales; family Ilumatobacteraceae; genus DASTFY01. The sequence goes on along the minus strand of CAVYKN010000020.1, from coordinate 44,165 downwards.
TGACGCTGCAGCAGCCACAGCAGGACTCGCAGCCGGTCATCGTCACCAACGGCACCACACCGACGACGCCGATCGACGTGACGGTGCCGAGCACCATCCCCCGGACCACCACCACCGCCACGACGGTCGCCCCCACGACATCGACGACGATCGCCACCACGACGACGGCCGCGCCGGATCCCTATCTGGTGACGCCGCCCATGTTCCCGATCCAGACGCTCCGCAAGGGAGACAGTGGTGACCGGGTGGTGGACCTGCAGAACCGCCTGTTGCAGCTCGGCTTCTGGGTCGACGCCGCCGACGGGCACTACGGGCTGGCCACCAGCCAGGCCGTCATGGCCTTCCAGAAGTACTTCAACGTCTCCGACAAGAGCGGCCGCGTCGACCAAGCGACGGCCGACGCCCTCAACACCGTGCCCTCCAAGGCCCGGCCGCATGCGACGGAGGGCGATCTGATCGAGGTCAACAAGGCCGCACAGGTCCTGCACATCATCCGCGGAGGCCAGGCGGTCTGGACGCTCAACGTGTCGACCGGCTCGGGCAACGCGTACACGGAGACGAGCAAGAAGGAGCCCGGGCGCATCCTGAAGGGCGACGCACAGACCCCCGACGGGCTGTACCAGGTCAACCGGGAGCGTGCCGAAGGCTGGTGGGAGGGTGAGCTCGGCGAGCTCTACCGGCCCAAGTACTTCCGGGGCGGCATCGCCGTCCACGGATCGAACAACATCCCGAACTACCCGGCTAGCCACGGCTGCGTCCGGGTGAGCACCCCGGCCATGGACTTCATCTGGGCCGCCAACCTCATGCCGCTCGGCATGCCCGTCTGGGTCCACAGCTGACGCCGGGCCCGGACGTCCGGGCCGCTCAGGCTGTCAGGTCCTCGACGAAGGCGCGCAGGTCGGCCGCGTCCGCGGGGAGCCGCTCGACCCAGGCCGAGACGGGGTCATGGCGCAGCAGGCCGTGCGTGTGCAGCGCGGCGCCGAGGATGGCCACCCGGTCGGCCAGCTCGGGCGTGCGGCTGGCCAGCACGAGCACGCGGTCGTTGTGGATGGCGACGGTCTCACCAGCCGCGAAGAGCTTCCTTGTCTCGCCGGCCAGCGCCACGCGGGCCGCGTTGCGCTCGAGCGGTGGGTGCTCGTCCAGCGGGGCGTCGACCACGACGAGGGCGTAGACGAGGTCGGGCTGGATGCCGAGCGACGCGCAGTGGTCGTAGACCTGTTGCAGGCGGAGCTGGAGGACGCCGAGGCGCGCCAGACCGCTGGTCGGGTCGATGCAGTCGTCCTGGTCGGCGCCGTGGAGGAACCCGTCGGCCCAACCGGCCGAGAGCCCCATGCCGGCGTCGAAGGTGAGCAAGGCTCTCGCCGAGCCGCCACCGCTGTTGGCCAGGGCCTCCACCCAGCGGGCGATCTCGTCCAGCGGCCATCCGTCCGCTCCGGCCTGCCAGCCGAAGCGCCTCACCGCGCCCGGGAGGTCGGCCGGGCGGCGGTCGGCGGCCACGGCCAGGTCTTCGGCGGCGTCACGGAGGCGGTCGCTGATCCCGGCCGGCGCCCCACCGGCCGCGGCGGCCCAGGCGCGCACGAGCTCGGTCGCCGTCCGTTCGACCGTGTTCCTCCTCCGCAGCGCCACGACAACAGGACGGCCGAAGGGCCTGCTTATGACGCCGCTCGTGATGCCCGGCGCACCCGCAGATGGCGGTCGTCGGCGGTGAGGCAGCGGCCGCTCTCCAGATCGAACTGCCAGCCGTGGAGGTGGCAGGTGAGGACGCCCCCCTCCACCTCGCCGAACACCGACAGATCGGCCTGGCGATGTGGGCACCAGCGCTCCATGACGTAGCCGCAGAGCTCGATCTCCTCGACCTCGGGCGGCGGCGCCAGCCGGTACCGGGCCTCCGCCTCGGCGCGCACGATGCGCTCGTCGGACAGGGACTTCAGGAAGTTGTAGACGTACTCGTTGAACTCGCCCGCCCGCCAGGCCCGGAAGCGGCACGACAGGAAGAGGGCGTTGGACCAGTCGACGGCCCGCTCGGCCACGACCGCCTCGACGAGCGGTCGGGGCAGGTCGAACGAGAAGGCGAACGGCTCGCCGTCGTGCGCCCGCACCTCGCCGGCCGGGAAGTCGACGAGCACGGACTCGTCGCCGGCCCGGAACAGGACGTTGGCCCCGACGCCCTGGCGCAGCGTGGGTGCCTGGGCCAGCAGCGGCTCCCACCACGCCTTCATCCGGCCGACGAGGTCGGGAGCCGGGACCGGCCAGGCCGCCTTCTGCTCCTCGAGCCACGGTGCCCAGTCGGCCGCGTAGTCCCGGAGGTAGTCCCGCTTGTCGTTGAAGATGCGGTCGATCTCGGCGTCGGCAAGCGGATGGGTGACCGTGATGGCATCGGGCGTGATCTCGAACGCGGTGCCGGGGATGGCCAGCCGGCCCGACGGGCGGCCGGCCCGCCGGAGCCGCTCGATGAAGACCGACTGGTCCGGGAAGATCGACAGCTCGTCGCCGTCGATCACGTTGAACCCGAAGAGCTCGGGATCGAGGAAGCACGGAGGGCCGGCCGACGGGACGACGACGCGGGCGTCGACCGCCTCCACGTAGCGCTGTGCCCGCGACAGCTGCGCCTCGACCTTCTGATCGACCAGCTCGCGCATGACCTCGGGCGGATGGTCGTAGACCATCGGGTACCAGATGGCCCCCGAGTACTGGAGCCATTGGATGTCGATCGGGCCGTCGGCCGTGAGCGTCGCCAGATCGTGGATCCGGCAGTCGTTCATGTTGAGCAGCCGCACCTCGCCGTCGTCGACGAGGAGCGCGGAGTCACCACCCGGCCCGTCGCTGATCGACGTCTCGATGTGGATGGTGACGCGCAGCCCACCGGGCAGCTCGAACGGCCGGGCGTGCGTGGTGTGGACGAACTGCTCGAAGCCGAGGCCCCGCAGCATCCGCTCCAACTCGTCCGTCGGGTACCCCGGGAGCAGCACCGCGGCCGACCGGTCGATGTGCTCGGCGAGGAAGGCCAGGTCGAGGTGATCGCCGTGGAGGTGGGAGACGTACAGGTAGTCAGGGTGCTCGACGGCGGCCCGCACGTCGTCCGGGAGCTGGTCGTTGCGGGGGAACACGAACCACGATCCGAAGAACGCGGGGACGAACCACGGATCGCACACGATGGTGCCCTGCGCGGTCTCGATGAGGATCCCGGCGTGGCCGAGCGACGTGGCGCGCATGACAGTTGAGGCTGCCGGGCGATCAGGCCGGGGACAACCTCGCCGGCGCGAGGGCCGCTCCCGCCCGGTCGGTCCCGGCCCGGACGAACCGCGTCAGCGGACGGGCGGATCCGTGAACTGCTGACCCTGGCGGGCGACGTGCTCGGTCCACTGGTTGCCGTCCCAGTAGCGCAGCTCGTAGCGCATGGCCGGGTCCGGGTACCAGCCTGGCGGCGTCGACGTCGCCGCGGCGACCGGTGCCGGCTCGGGCTCCGGGGCGGGCGCGGGGGACGGCTCGGTCACCGGGGTCGCGTCTGCGGTGGAGGCGACCGGGATGTCCTCGGTCGCGGTCTGCGCCGTCGCGCTGACCTCGTCGGCGGCGCCCGTCGCGGTGTCCGTCGCGCTGTCTGCTGCGGTGTCGGCGGCTGCCGCGGCAGTGGCCGGAGCGGTCGCCCACCCGGCCGGCTCCTCGACGGGCTCGGTGACCTCGGTGACCTCGGCCACCTCGGTGACCTCGACCTCTCCGGCCGGCTCCGACGGTGCGGTCTCGGTGGCGCCGTCGGCCGCCCACGCGCCGGCGGCGACGGCAGCGGCCTCGTCGGCGACCGTCTGGTCGCCGGCAGCCTCGTCGGCCGCTTCCTCGAGCTCGGCTTCCACCGCGATCTCGTCGGCCACGAACGCTTCCTCGGCGGCGAGCTCGGCCTCGACCTCCTCGATCGCCGCCTCTTCGGCGATGGCGTCCTCGAGGGCGATCTCCTCCACGAGGGCCTCTTCGGCGATGGCCTCGTCGAGCTCGGCCTCTAGATCGCGACGGAGAAAGGCAGAGACATCGCCACCGGTGGGCACGATGCTGACGACCTCCCACCCTTCGGCCGCGGCCTCGTTCAGCTTCGCCACGAGGGCGCCGGGGTCATACGACGATGCGCTCACCGAGCTGTACTCGAACATGAGGCGGCACAGTAGCCCCTTCCGATCGCTCGGCGGCACTCATCGCGGCACGTCGAACCGGTTGCCGATGCACCTACTGCCGGCTCCGCGGCACGCTCAGGAGACGAGCGAGAGCACGTCGATCCCCCGCGACGTCCCGTCGTACAGCAGCTCCCCGTCCCGGAGCGCCACGCAGCGCGCGACCGTCTCCAGGAACGAGAGCTCGTGGGTGGCGACCAGCAGGGTCCGCCCGGCCTCGTGCGCCTCGGCCAGGAGCTCGAGCAGGGCCGCCTTGCCGCTGGCGTCGAGGCCGACGAACGGCTCGTCGACGAGCAGCACGTCGAACGGGCGGATGAAGGCGAGCGCGATGGAGGCCTTCTGGCGCAGCCCTCGGCTGAAGCTGGTGGGCAGGTCGTCGGCACGGTCGTACAAGCCGAGGTGGTCGAGCAGATCGGCGCCGTCCTGCTCCCAGTCGTCGTGCCCGTGCAGGCGGGCGACGTACTCGAGGTGCTCCCAGACCGAGAGGTCCTCGTAGAAGGTCGGCGAGTCCGACAGGTAGGCGAGCGCGGCCCGGGCGGGGAGCGAGCCGGAGGGGTGCCCGTCGATGAGCACGCTGCCGTCGGACGGATCCAGCAGCCCGGCGGCCAGGCGGAGGAAGGTGGTCTTGCCGGAGCCGTTGTGGCCGACGAGGGCCAGCGACTCGCCGTAGGGGACGTGGAGGTCGAGCGCGGCGAGCGCGGGGCGGTCGCCGTAGACCTTGGTCAGGCCGAGCGCCGACAGCGCCCCGGGCTTGTGCTCGGGCGCCGGCACGGCGCGGGCCTGCTCCGCCGACGGAGCGGCCTTCGGCGGCTTGGTCGCCTTGGCTCCCTTGGCGGGACTCGTGCTCTCGGTGGCCGCGGTCGACGTCTGCCGGGGCGGCGTCGGCCGCCGCGCGCCGCCCGACGCGCCCTCGCCGCGCTTGGGCGGTTGCGGGTGCCTGCTCACGCCGATCCACCGGCCCGCGCCGCGGCCCGCCGGGAGGACTCGGCCTGACTCTCCTGCATCATCTGGCGCCACCACGCCCGCGCCGGCTCCCGGAACCGCAACCAGAGCACGGTGAGCACGACGATCACGAACACCCCCATGGCGCCCTGGGCGGCGCCGGCGGCCGGGCTGAGCTCCCGTGACGCCGCCGTGCGGGCGCCGATGACGGGCAGGGTGCCGAGGCAGCACACCACGATCGGCCACACCGTCCGGAACATCAGCCGCAGGCCGGCCACCTCCGGCGGGAGCATCTGGTTGGTGTCGGACGCGCTGGGCTCGGGTTCCTCGCCGACGACGCTGATCACGGCCCCCGCGCCCGCGGCCCACAGCGCCGGCAGGGCCACGATGGCGACCACCGCCAGCGCGGTGCTCGTGCGGTTGAGGGCGTAGCCGATGGCGCCTCCGATCACCGCGAACAGGGCGAGGAGCACGGCGGGCGCCGGCAGGTGGTGCAGCAGGAGGAGACCCCGCTCCTTCGGGATGGCGCTGGCCCGATCGGCCTGGTCGATCTCCTGGGCGAGGGGCTCGATGGCGTCGAGGCCGACCAGGTACAGCGCGAGACCGGCGATGACCGCGGCCGGCGCCGTGTCGTGGTAGGCGATGTGCAGGGCGACCGCGGCGACGGCCGTGAGCGCGGCCATGCGGGCGAGCCGGACGGCGGGGAAGCGCAGGATGCCGTGCAGGTCCCGGCGCCAGATGGTGTGGCGGGGGCGGCCCGGCAACCGCACCCAGGGCCGCATGCGGTGCTGCTCCTGGACGAGCTGGCGGCGGAGCACCATGACGGTGCGCAGGTCCCGCACGGTCGCCGCGAAGCGCAGCTGGCCGACGAGCGCGCTGCGCCGCTCGGCGGCTTCGAGCGACAGCCGGCCGAGGCGGAACAGGCCGACGACGACGATGGCGGCGACGACGGGGATGGCGACCAGCGCCCACCAGTGGTGCTCGAGCGGCCAGATGCCCAGCGCGCCGATGGCGCGGAAGGGAGACGGCACCTCCCACGCCGCGTCCGCGGCGGCCCAGGCGATGAGCCCGGCCCCGGCGAGAGTGGCGACCCAGCGGGGCAGGCGCCAACCGCAGGCCAGGTAGCCGGCGCCGTAGCCGAGGAGGCCGATGAGAAGCCCGGCCACGGCACCGCTCGCCGCCCACGGCAGCAGGGTGCCGGGCAGGCGGCGGGACGCCAGCTGACCGGCGATCGCCCCGGCCACCGCGCCCGCGAACGCGGCGAAGCGGACCTGGCCGCAGCGCGGGGACGAGCAGGGCCCGCCGCCGATCGACCGGCGCCAGCAGGACGTGCGTGACCTCGGCCTTCTCGAGCGCCAGCGGCCCGCCCCTGCTGCCGGCCCGCAGGCCGACGGCGGCGACGACGGCGGCGACGACACCGACGAGGGCGGGGGCGAGCTGGCGCACGTCGTCGACGCTGCTCGGCGAGAGCGGGTCGTCCCCGACGGCGCTGGAGAGGAACAGCACGGCCATGATGCCGATGCCGCCGGTCAGGTAGGCGCGGTAGAGGGCCTCGAACCACTCGATGCCGGCCACGCGACGGCGGCGTCGGTCGCGGCGCAGGTCGCGCAGCACCTCGGGCGACACCTCGATGGTGTCGGCGTGGGCGGAGAGCGGGGTCGGATCGGACACCGGGCGGCGACGCTACTGCTCGGACCCGGGATCGACCCCGCCGGTCGCCGCCGGGCGGGCAGGGTCGGCCGACCAGCCCGACCACGACGGCACGTAGAGGCGGGTGCGGTCGACCCCGACCCGCTCCAGGGCGAGGAGATCGGCGCAGGCGGAGACCCCGGAGCCGCAGTAGCAGACCACCTCCGTGTCCGGCCCGATGCCATGCGACGCGTAGTGCTCACGGAGCTCGGCCTCGGAGCGGAAGCGGCGGGTCGCGGGGTCGAGGTTCGTCGCCCAGTGGACGTTCCCGGCACCCGGGATGTGACCGGGCCGGGGGTCGATGCTGGCGTCCTCGCCGGCATACCTGGGAGCGGAACGGGCGTCGAGCACGACGGCGCCGCTGCCGGCACCGGCCGCCGTCGCCACCTGGGCGTGGTCGGCGAAGCGCTCGATCGGCCACGGACGCGCCGGGACAGCGACCGCCGGACGGGTCGTGCCCGCGCCGGACTCGGTGGGCTCCGGCCAGGCCCGCAGCCCGCCATCGAGCAGCGCCGCCGGGTGTCCGAGCAGGCGCAGCATCCAGACCAGCCGGCCGGCGGTCCCGCCGCCGCTGTCGTCGTAGCCGATCACCGGATCGTCCAACCCGATGCCGAGACGGCCGAGGGCGGCGGCGAACGCCTCGGCCGACGGGAACGGATGGCGGCCGTCGGACGGGTCGCCGGGCCCCGAGAGATCACGCTCGAGATCGACGAAGATCGCCCCGGGGATGTGCGCCTGCTCGAAGGCCTCCCGCCCCGAGCGGCCGTCGAGGTACCAACGGACGTCGGCCACGACCACCTCGGAGCGGTGGGCGAGGACCCACTCGCTGCCGACGATCGGGGGGAGCTCCACGGGGCCGGGACGCTACCGCCGCTCGCTCGCGCGCCGGTGTCGGCCGCTCAGGGGAGGCGCGAGGCCTCGTCGAACGTGGCGCAGAGGTAGGGCATCTGCCCGAACCGGGCCATCCAGACCGTGTTGACCGCGCTCCAGGACTCCGGCGTGTGCCCATGGTCGGCGAGCAGGGTGTGACGTTCTCTGGCCGGCGCGATCCGCAGCCGGTGGGTGATGTGGGCGAACAGGACGAGATCGACGCCGCACACGGGCGCGTGACACGGATGGGTGGGGTCGTAGCGGCCCGGGTCCGGGGCGACCGCTGACCCGATCGCCGCGGGCGCCTCGGAGGGAGCGGTGGTCATCGACTGTCCGACCTCGACGGCGCTGCCGTTCTCGCCGCCCCCGGCAGTCGCCGGACCCCCGGGGGACCCGTTGCCGGAGCCATCGTCCGTGCTGCGCCGAAGCTTGTCGAACAGCTTCATCCGTCTCCCTTGTCGTGGCTGGCGGTCGCCTCGTGGTTCAGAGCCCGGAGCGGTGGACCTGATACATCGTGCCCGGCCGTCGATCGGATTGGTCGTCACCCCGGGTACGCCGCCGCGGGCCGGACGGTTCGCTCGCGTCAGCGCGAGCGCCGGCGGGTGCCTCAGCCGTCCTGCGCGGCCAGGCCCTCGGCCTCGGCCAGTACCGCCCGCAGCGGGCGGCCGAGCGCCGCGGCGGCCGCGGCGGCGTCGTCGTACTCGGCCTTGACCCGGCCCTCCGCCCGCTTGACCCGCACCCGATGGCCGCCGACGTCGACCGTGATCTCGTCGCGGGCCTGTGGCCAACGCTCGACGGCGGTCGCCCGCAGCCCGAGCGATCCGGACTCGGCCACGAGCACGGCACCGACCGTCGCCGCCGCTGCGGGGTCGCACAGCGCGTGGACGGTGTGGGCCGGCCGTCCCTTCTTCATGACGATCGGTGTCACCCAGGCGTCGTTGGCCCCGGCGGCGAGGAGCGCGGCGACCGTGTGCGCCAGCACCTCGCCGGTGGCGTCGTCCACGTTGGCCGCCAGTTCGACCATCGGCTGCCCGGAGACGGCCGTGCCCGCACCGGCCCCGGCCGGCCCGGCCGCCGTCCCGATCACCACCTGGACGACGTTGGCCCGCCCGGACGTGTCGCGCGCCGCCGGCGCCGTACCCGACCGCCGACGGCGTGAGCGGAGGGAGCGGCCCGCACCCCGAGCTGAGCGCGGCGAGCAGCGCGGCCCCGGTGGGCGTCGCCAGCTCCACCGCCGAGTCCAGTCCGGACACCGCGATCCCCGCCTCGGCCAGCAGGGCCAGCGTGGCCGGCGCAGGGTTGGGGAGCACACCGTGTGCGGTCCGGACGTGACCGAGACCGACGGTCACTGGGCTGGTGCGAACCTCGTCGACCTCGAGCAGCTCGAGCGCCGCGCACGAGCCGACGATGTCCACGATGGCGTCGAGCGCTCCGACCTCGTGGAAGTGGACCTCGTCGACGGGGACGCCGTGCAGCCGGCCCTCGACGGCGGCCAGGCGCTCGAAGACGTCGAGGGCGCGGGCGCGGACGCGCGGCGGCAGGTCGGCCGCGCCGACGAGCGAGTGGATCTCCCCGAAGGCGCGGGGGTGGGCGTGATCTTCCGGCGCGTGCACGACGGCCCGCGTCGCCTGCAGTCCCGCCCGCTGGACGGTCTCGCGCTCGAGCGCCCATCCGTCGACGCCGAGGCGCCCGACAGCGTCCGCGGACCGCGTCGAGGTCGGCGCCGGCATCGAGCAGCGCGCCCAGCACCATGTCCCCGGCGATGCCGGAGAAGCAGTGGAACCAGGCGACGCGCACGCCGGTCAGGCCCGGCCGGCCCGCTGGTTGCACAGGCGGGTCACGGCGCAGGCGGCGCCGAAGCCGTTGTCGATGCCGACCACGGTCACGCCCTGCGGCGCACGAGGACAGCATGGCCAGCAGCGCGGTGACCCCGCCGAACGAGGCGCCGTACCCGGCGCGGTGGGCACGGCCACGACCGGGCGCGGCGTGAGCCCGCCGACCACGCTGGCCAGCGCGCCCTCCATGCCCGGCGACGACGACGACGGCGTCGGCCGCGGCGAGCGCGTCGGTGTGCGGCGAGGAGGCGGTGCAGGCCGGCCACGCCGACGTCGCGCGAGCCGCTCGGGAGCGAAGCCGTAGGCGCGCCAGCACGGTCTCGCACTCGTCCGCCACCGGGCCGTCGGCCGTCCCGGCGGTGGCGACGACGACCGCGCTCGGGCCGGTCGACGGCGAGCGGCCGCCAGACCACGGTGGCCCCGGTGACCGTCGCCGCCCGGGTTGCGGGCCAGCGCGGCCTCCTGCTGCTCGTCGGTGGCCCGGGTGAGCAGCACCGGGCGCGTTGCCGTCGGCCAGCAGCTCGGCGACGATGGCGCGCGCACTGCGTCGGCCGTCTTGCCCGGCCCGTACACGGCCTCGGCCAGGCCCTGGCGCAGCGGCCGGTGATGGTCGACGCGGGCGAAGCCGAGATCGGCGAAGGGCAGGCGGCGCAGACGGTCGGCCGCCTCGTCGGCGTCGACCTCGCCCGGCGGCCACGGCGGCGAGCAACTCGCTGCAGGCGGTCTCGTCCACCTCACTATCCTGCCCAGGTGCGCCGTCCGATCCCGCTCCGGCCGCACCGGCCGTGCCCCGCATCGGCTTCCTCGGGCCCGCTCGGCACGTTCACCGAGCAGGCGCTGCTGACGCCAGCCCGACCTCGCCGCCGGCGAGCTCGTGCCGCTCGCCACCATGCCGGACGTGCTGCGGGCCGTCGGCCGACGGCGAGGTCGACCTCGGCTTCGTGCGCCATCGAGAACTCCATCGAGGGCACGGTCAACCTCACCCAGCGACGGCTCACCTTCAACCACGACCTGCTCATCCAGCGCGAGGTCGTGCTCGACATCCAGCATGTGCCTGCTCGGCCGTGCCGGGGACGGCGCTGGCCGACATCACAGGTCGTGCTGTCGATCCCCGTGGCGACGGCGCCAGTGCCGGCGCTTCCTGCGCCAGCACCTGCCCGGCGCGCCGAGCTGCGCGGCGGCCAACTCGACCGCCGAGGCGGCCCGGCTGGTCGGCGAGGACGCGGCCGCCGGGCGTGGCCGCCATCGGCCCCGCGGTCGCCGCCGACCTCTACGGGCTCGAGGTCCTGGCCGCCGACATCGAGGACCACCCCGGCAACCAGACCCGCTTCGTCGTCGTCGCCCGCGACGGCGTGCCCGCGCCGACCGGCCACGACAAGACCAGCGTCGTCATCTACCAGCGGGCCGACGAGCCGGGCAGCCTGATCTCGATCCTCCAGGAGTTCGCGGCCCGCAGCATCAACCTCTCCAAGCTGGAGTCCCGGCCCACCAAGGACGGCGGCCTCGGCGACTACTGCTTCGTCATCGACCTCGACGGCCACATCGCCGACGAGCTGGTGGCCGACGCGCCTGCGCGCCCTCAAGGCCAAGCAGGCCGACGTGAAGTTCCTCGGCTCGTACCCGGCCGCCGGCGCCCACGCCTCGACCGCCCGCGAGCACGCCGACGCCCGCTGGCGCGCAGGCCGACGACTGGATGCGCGGCCTCAGGGGCCAGATCCACCGTCCCCGCTGACCGCGGGTTCGGCGGGCGCTTCCTCGCTCTGCGCTGCCTCGGCCGAGGATGGCCACCAGGCCCCGCACGACGAGGGCGACGCCGGGCACGAACAGCCAGGGCCCGAGGACGAGGCCGTTGACGGCCAGCACGCAGCCGGCGCCGATGATGAACGGCCACAGCGACGCCGTGGGCTCCAGCTCGTGGTCGGTCTCGGGATCGCCGGGCCGGCGCCGCCGGTGGTACGGGAGGACGGCGACGATGGCCGCGCCCGAGCAGAGCATGAGCAGCGTGACCCCGGCCGGCTCGTGGGCCGTGATCCAGTACAGCAACCCGATCAGGAAGAAGAACAGCGACAGCGTCCACAACGTGCGGGCCATCACGCTCATGGCTCTCACCCCCGGCGGCGAGCTGTCGCTGGCGCAGGTCGAAGAGCGGGCGCTCGCTGGTGATCGGCGGCAGCGGCCCGTCGAAGTTGTGCGGCGGCGGCGGCGACGTGGTCGCCCACTCGAGCGTGTAGCCCTCCCACGGGTCGTCGCCGGCGGCGGCGCCGTGCCGGAAGGTGCGGACGAGGTTGATCACGAGCACGAGCACGGCGATGCCCTGGATGAAGGCGCCGATGCTGGACACGAGGTTCAGCGGCCCGAACCCGTCGCTCTCGAGGTAGGAGGCCACCCGGCGGGGCATGCCGCTGGCGCCGAGGACGTGCTGCACGAAGAACGTCATGTTGAAGCCGATGAAGAACAGCCAGAAGTGGGCCTTGGCCAGCCGCTCGTCGAGCATCTTCCCGGTGAACTTGGGGAACCAGTAGTAGATGCGCGGCGAACACGCCGAACACCGAGCCGCCGACGAGCGTGTAGTGGAAGTGGGCCACGACGAAGTACGTGTCGGTGACCTGGAAGTCGAGCGGCGGCGAGGCCAGCATCACGCCGGTGAGGCCGCCGAGCAGGAACAGCACGAGGAAGCCGACCGAGAACAGCATCGGGCGCGGAGAACGGATCTGCCCGCCCCACATGGTACGCGATCCAGTTGACGAACTTGATGCCGGTGGGCACCGCGATGAGGAACGAGAGCCCGGAGAAGAACGGGAGCAGCACGGCGCCGGTGGCGAACATGTGGTGGGCCCACACGCCGACCGACAGCGCGGCGATGGCGATGGTGGCGAAGACCAGCCCGACGTAGCCGAACAACGGCCGGCGCGAGAACACCGGGATGATCTCGGTGATCACCCCGAAGTAGGGCAGGACGATGATGTACACCTCGGGGTGACCGAAGAACCAGAACAGGTGCTGCCAGAGGATCGGCACGCCGCCGCCGGCGAGGTCGAAGACGTGGCCGTCGAGGTGGCGGTCGATGAACAGCAGGGCGCCGGCCGCGGTCAGCACGGGGAAGGCCAGCAGCACCAGCAGCGACGTGACGACCATGTCCCACGTGAAGATCGGCATGCGGAACGCGTTCATGGTCGGCATCCGCAGGCAGAACACCGTGGTGAGGATGTTGACCGCGGTCAGGATCCCGGAGAAGCCGGTGAGGACCAGGCCGGCGAGCCACAGGTCGCCGCCCAGGCCGGGCGAGCGGACCGGGTCCGACAGCGGCGTGTACCCGAACCAGCCGAAGGCGGCGGCGCCGCCGGCGGTGGCGAAGCCCGAGACCATCGTGATGCCGCCGCCGAGGTACAGCCAGTAGCTGAACGCGTTGAGGCGCGGGAAGGCCATGTCGCGGGCGCCGACCTGGAGCGGGATCAGGTAGTTGGCCAGGCCGAAGGCGAACGGCCCGATGAAGAGGAACAGCATGATGCTGCCGTGCATCGTGAAGAGCTGGTTGTAGGTGTCGTTCGACACGAGCTCCTGCTCGGGCTGGGCGAGCTGGGCCCGCATCACCATGGCCAGCGAGCCGCCCACCAGGAAGAAGGCGAACGCCGTCACCATGTAGCTGATGCCGATGCGCTTGTGGTCGGTCGACGTCAGCCAGGCCAGCATGCCCGTGGGCGGGCGCACCGGGAGCACGGGAGAACGTCGGCCGGGCCGATCGGGCTCCTGCACGGCCGTCATGCGCTCGGCTCCCCGTCGGTCGGCGTCTGCTGGGCCAGCCAGGCGTCGAAGTCGTCCGGCGCCAGGGCCTGCACCTCGAAGTTCATGCGCCAGTGGTCCAGCCCGCAGAACTCGGCGCAGCGTCCGGTCCAGGTGCCGGCCGGTTGACCGTGACGTCGATGGCGTTGTCGACGCCGGGGATGAGGTCCCGCTTCTCGAGGAACTCCGGCACCCAGAACGAGTGGATGACGTCCGGTGAGCGCAGGTTGAAGCGGACGGTCGCGCCCACGGGGACGGCCAGCACCGCGGGCTCGTAGTCCTCGCCGGGCACGCTCGTGACCCCCGCGGCGGGATAGGTGAACGTCCAGCCCCACTGGTAGCCGACGACATCGACCACGACGTCCGGGTCGTCGCTCAGCTCGGTGACCTTGCGCTCGACGTTGACCGTGTACGCGAACAGCCCGGCCACGATGGCGATCGGGATGGCGGTGCAGACCACCTCGAGCGTGAAGTGGGAGTTGCGCTGGTCCGGCAGCCGGTCGTCGCGCCGGCGGAAGCGGACGACCGAGTAGATGATCAGCGCCATCGTCACGCCACCGACGATCGCGGCGGCGATGAGCGCCACCCGCCAGAGCGAGGCGGCGTCCTCGGCCTGCTCGCTCGACGGCGTGGGGTAGCCGTTCTCGGTGCACGCGCTCGCGGCCAGCGCGACGAGCACGAGCGCGGCGTGGCGCGCAGCCGGCGGGTCACGACGGGGTGCCGATCATCGGTGTCGGTCGGAGGAGCCGCGCGCGTGTGAACGCGGTGTCGGCGCGCCACCACCGGTAGCAGGCGATGCCGACGGCGGCCAGGGCGACGAGGTCACCGACCACCCACAGCAGGCCGGCGCCGAGCCGTTGCTCGGCGACGGGGTCGACGCCGGCCTCGCGGGCCAGGCGGACGGCGGTGGCCCCGCCGACCGGGGGATCGGCGTCCATCAGCGTCACCGCCAGCAGGGCGTGGAGCGGCAGGATCAGCAGGAGCAGCCCGATCCGGGCGGGGTGCGGCACGCGGACCGGCGCGGGATCGAACCCGATCGAGCGGCCAGAAGAACAGCACGCCGACCACCAGCAGGTGCGCGTGGACGAGGACGTGGACGGGAGCCGACGTGAGCGACCACTCGAAGAGCGGGGTGGTGTACATGGCAACGATCGTGACGGTGAACAGCGCGCCGGCGACGACGGGATGGCAGGCGACGCGCAGCACCGGGCCGGAGGACCACGAGCGGAGCACCTGGCGCGTCGGCGGCGACGACGTGCGCAGGGCCAGCGTCAGCGGCGCGGCGAGCACGATGCCGATCGGGATGACGAGACCGAGCAGGACGTGCTGCAGGGCGTGGGCGCCGAAGCGGGACACGTCGTTGGCTGCCACCCAGCCGTTGGTCGCGACGACGGCTGCCACCACGGTCGTTGCTGCTGCAACCGTTCGGGTGGCAGGCCACGGGCTCCCGGCGCGGTGCAGGCGGCGCGTGGCGCGGACGTACCAGGCCGACGCGAGGACCACGACCAGCAGCGCCGCGGGGTCGACGCTCCATCCCCCTGCGGAGTCCCCGCGGCCACGAGCCCCATCCGCGGCACCGTAGCCGCGCGCGTCCGGCGCCCTGCTCGACGCCCGCCGCCCTCGTTCCCGGCGTCGTCCTGGCCGCGTGCCTAGTGTGGGCGCATGGGCGCGACCGTGGCGCCGGTCGTCCGCCGGCCGAACCCCACTGCGGTGGGTGTCGCCATGTGGCTGGCCTCGGAGGTCATGTTCTTCGGCGGGTTGTTCGCGGCCTACTTCACGGTCAAGGCCGCCAACGACGTCTGGCCGCCGGACGGCGTCGACCTCGATGCGCCGCGGGCCGGCCTGTTCACGCTCGTCCTCGTGGCCTCCAGCTTCACGCTGCATCGGGCCGAGCGCGGCTCCCACGCCGAGGCCCGCAACTGGACGCTGCTCACCCTCGCCCTCGGTGTCGTCTTCCTCGGCAACCAGATGCTGGAGTGGTCGACCAACGACTTCAGCGTGTCGACCGACGCCTTCGGCACGCTGTACTACGCGCTCACCGGCTTCCACGGGCTCCACGTCGCCGTCGGCCTGGTGCTCCTGGCCGTCGTCGGCCTCCGGCCGCCGGACGTGCCCGGCTCGGTTCCCGGGCTGCGAGCCGCCACCACCTGGTACTGGCACTTCGTCGACGTGGTGTGGGTGCTGCTGTTCGCCACCATCTTCCTCATCCGATGAGGCCCCGGCGTCGCTGGGCGACGGCCGCCGGGATCGGGGCGTGCGTGGCCGTCGCCGCGCTCGGCTTCGTCGCGTCGTACGCCGCGGGGCAGGGAGTCCGAGGAGGCCGACCCGGAGCTCATCGAGAAGGGCCGCCAGCTGTACCAGGTGGGCTGCTCGACCTGCCACGGCGAGAACGCCGAGGGCACGGGCGAGGGGGACGACGCGTCCCGTCACTCGTGGGCGTGGGCGCGGCCGCCGCCGACTTCCAGCTCCGCACCGGCCGGATGCCGCTGGCCGTCATCGGAAAGCAGGCCGTGCGCAAGCCGCCGGCCTACTGGCAACGACGAGATCGAGGCGCTGGTCGCCTACGTCGCCTCGCTCGGCCCGGGCCCGGCCATCCCCGTGGTCGACGTCGCCGTCGGCCGACCTGGTCAACGGCGGCGAGCTGTTCCGAGCCAACTGCGCGGCGTGCCACAACGCGGCCGGAGTCGGGTGGCGCGCTGTCCTACGGCCACCACGCGCCCTCGCTGCTCGAGGCGACGCCGACCGAGGTGGTGGAGGCGATGCGCACCGGGCCCGGCCAGATGCCCGTGTTCGGGCCGGACGCGTTCACCGACGACCAGGCCACCGACATCGCCGCCTACGTCACCGGCAACCTCCAGCACCCCGACAACCGCGGTGGCCTCGCGCTGGGCTCGACCGGCCCGGTGCCCGAGGGCTTCGTGGCCTGGACGGTCGGGATCGTGGTGATCGGCGCCGCGGTGCTCTGGGTCGTGAGAGGACGGCGCCGTGCCGCCACCTGAGGAGGACGTCGTGACGGAGCCGGCCTCGTCCGCTGAACGCAAGGGTCCGCCCGCGCCCACCACGCACGTGCCGGTGGTCGCCTTCATCGTCAGCATCGTCGCCGCGCTCGGGCTGACCTTCGTCTACTGGCGCGGCGGCCAGCCGCAGTGGGAGGGCGCGCTGCTGTGCCTCGCGCTCGGCGGCATCGGCGTCGGGGTGGTCTCGTGGGCCCACCGCTTCCTGCCGGCCGGCCCCGACGAGGAGCCGCGGGAGCAGGTGGCGTCGAGCGACGAGGCCCTGGCCGCGCTCGACGCCGACCTGATCGCCGGCGAGGAGGAGTTCGGTCGCCGCCGGCTGCTGGTGCGCCTGCTGGCCGGCGCCGCCGGCGCGCTCGGCCTGGCCGCCCTGTTCCCGTTCCGCTCGCTCGGTCCCCGGCCCGGCGCAGGGCCTCAAGGCCAGCCCGTTCTCGACCGGCGACCACCTCGTCACCGAGCAGGGCGACGCGGGTGCGCCCGGAGGACGTCGCCGTCGACGGCTTCATCACCGTGTTCCCGAGGGCAACGCGGACGACGCCAACGCGCCGACGCTCCTCATCCACACCCGGCCCGGGCAGAACGTGCCCCGTTCCGGGCGGGAGGACTGGGCGGTCGACGACCTCGTCGCCTACTCGAAGATCTGCACCCACGCCGGCTGCCCGGTCGGGCTGTACCAGGCCGAGAGCGGGCTGCTGCTGTGCCCGTGCCACCAGTCGACCTTCGACGTCGGCGACGGGCTCGAGGCCGGTGTTCGGCCCGGCCACCCGCTCGCTGCCGCAGCTCCCGCTCGCGCTCGACGACGACGGCTACCTCGTCGCCAGCGGCGACTTCTCCAGCCCCATCGGCCCCGGCTTCTGGAACCAGCTGCGCTGATGGCCTCACCGAAGGCCCCGCTGACCGCGCGGCTCGTGCGCTGGCTGGACCGGCGCGTCGGCGGCGCCCGCGTGGCCACGCAAGACCCTCGACAAGGTGTTCCCCGACCACTGGTCGTTCCTGCTCGGGCGAGGTGGCGCTCTACTGCTTCGTCGTCCTGGTGCTCACCGGCATCTACCTGTCGCTCTTCTTCACGCCCAGCACGTCGGTCGTGACCTACGACGGCAGCTACGGGCCGTTGCGGGGCGTCGAGATGTCGGAGGCCTACGAGTCCGCCATCCGGCTCAGCTTCGACGTGCGGGCCGGGCTGGTCATGCGCCAGATCCACCACTGGGCCGCGCTCGTGTTCCTGGCCGCGATCATCGCCCACCTGGCCCGGATCTTCTTCACCGGCGCGTTCCGCCGGCCCCGCGAGCTCAACTGGATGATCGGCGTGACGCTGCTGCTCCTCGCCATGGTCAACGGGTTCGCCGGCTACTCGCTGCTCGACGACCAGCTCTCGGGCACCGGGCTGCGGATCGCCAACGCCATCATCCTCTCGATCCCGGTCGTGGGCACGTGGATCTCGTCGCTCGTCTTCGGCGGCCCGTACCCGGGCACGGAGATCCTGCAGCGGCTGTTCGTCGCCCACATCCTGCTCATCCCGGCCGTGATCGGCGTGCTCATCGCCGTGCACCTCGCGCTCGTCATCCGCCACAAGCACACGCAGTTCCCGGGCCCGGGCAAGCGGGAGGACAACGTCGTCGGCCAGCGGCTCTGGCCGACCTACACGGCCAAGGCCGGTGGGCTGTTCTTCCTGGTCGCCTCGGTGCTGGCCGCGCTCGGCGGCCTGGCCCAGATCAACGCCATCTGGGTGACCGGTCCCTACCGCGGCGCGGACGTCAGCTCGGCTTCGCAGCCCGACTGGTACATGGGCTGGCCCGAAGGCGGCCTGCGCCTCATGCCGCCGTGGGAGGTCCGGGCCTTCGGCTACCAGATCCCCAACCCGTTCTTCCCGGGCGTGCTGCTGCCCTCGATCGTGTTCGGGATCATGTACGCCTGGCCGTTCATCGAGGCCCGGCGGGCCAAGACCGACCAGGAGCACCACATCCTGTTCCGGCCCCGGGACCATCCCGTCCGCACGGGCATCGGCGTCGCCGCGTTCACGTTCGTCACCGTGATGATGGTGGCGGGCTCGAGCGACGTCATCGCCGTGACGTTCGGCGTCTCGGTCAACGCCGTGATCTGGACGCTGCGGACCGCGCTGCTGGTCCTGCCGCCGATCGCCGGGCTGGTCGCGGCGCGCCTGTGCGTCGAGCTGCAACGCCGCGACGCCGGCCCGCCCTCGGTCGCGGCCGAGCCGCCGCCAGCCGACCCGCCGTCGGGCCGCGCCGACCCCGAGCCGGCGCCCGAGCCGGACCTGGCCGATCAGCTCTCGCGGAGCTCCGTAGCGGAATCCGCAACCAGGCTCCGCGAGACGCCGTAGGAGGTCCGCTCCGGCGGGCTCTGGACCTTCTGCCCTATGTGAAGGAGGGGTTCGGCGCGCACCATTCCCCCAGGCGAGTGAGATGAACCCGCGAAGGGGCTCGTCGAGGCATTGTCCCTGTTGGCCGTGGTGGTGGCGTGTGGTGCCCCGGCGGTCACGTCGACGCCCGGGCAGACGTCCGCTCCCTCGGACGCCATCGCCGCTGTCATCGCCGACTATCAGCAGGAGATCCCCCGGTTGATGCGGGAGCACAACGTCCCCGGGCTGTCGGTCGCGGTCGTCGACGACCGTGGCCTCGTGTGGTCGGAGGGGTTCGGCGTCACCGACATCCACGGCTCGGAGCCGGTCACGTCCGACACGGTGTTCAGCATCCAGTCCACGTCGAAGGTATTCACCGCCACCGCGGTGCTGCTGCGGTGCAGGACGGCGTGCTCGACTTGGACGAGCCGATCGCCGCGTACCTGCCCGGTTCACCGTGCACAGCATCTTCGAGGAGCACCCCGAGGCGAAGATCACTTTGCGCCACCTGCTCAGCCACACTGCCGGCTTCACGCACGAGGCGCCAGTGGGCAACAACTGGGACGAGGACGCCGGGTCCTTCGACAGCACCTTCGCAGCTTCTCGACACCTGGCTGCGGTTCCCGTCGGCACGAGCTACGCCTACTCGAACCTGGCATCGACCTGGCCGGCTACGTCCTGCAGCAGGTGACCGGCCGGACCTTCGTGGACTACGTGCAGGACCATCTGTTCGAACCGCTCGCGATGACCAACAGCTCGTTCGACGCCGTCGCCATCCGCGCCAACGACAAGCGCGCCATCGGCGATGCCCCGCCCGCCCCGTGGATCGTCAGGTCGCTGCCTGGTGGCCGCCGGAGGGATGTACAGCGCGCTAACGACTTGGCACGGTTCGTCCAGTTCCAGCTCGGTCACGGTGTCGTGGACGGTCGCGCCGTGCTCGACCCGGCACTGCTGGACGAGATGCTCACGGTGCAGTTCCCCGAGCGAGGCGAGCGCTACGGCTACGGGCTGGGCGTCGGCCCGCACGGGCTGGTACCGCGGGCGCAACGCCGATCTGTTCTCGCACATCGGCGGCGTTCGGCTTCAGCAGCGACCTCTGGTGGCTGCCGGAGCTGCGCTCGGATCGTGGTGCTGACCAATTCCGACCAGAGCTGCAGTCCGCCTGCTCGGTCCTGGACGACTGGTGCACACGGCAGGCCCGTATCGCGACCGATTGGGTGAGCTGCCCGCCAAGAGCCGGTGGAAGAGGGCTGGGCGACTGGCTGCCTCCCCGTCCTCGCCACGGCTCCGTGACAGGCGCGCCCGCCCGTCCGGGCGGCTGGCAGCGTACCTGGGCGAGTTCAAGACCCCGACTGGGGCGTGATCGATCCCCGACCCCGCCGAGCCGCGTCCTCGAGGACGGCGGAACGTTGTACTTCGACGGGGCGGACATCGAGGACACGGGAGACCCGCCGCAGGTGCTGCACGAGGTGGAGCCCGGCCTGTTCTTCACCGAGATCGGCGAAGCGCTCGACTTCCGAACCGACCCTCCCACCTTCCGCAATCTCGAGCTCCGTCGTGTCGGCGTCGGCCCTGCGCCGCCGGTCCGGGCGGTCCTGGCGATCTGTGGCTTGGTGATGCTCGTGGCCCTGCTCGCTGCGCCGGGCGCGCCGAGTCCGGCGTCTGCTGCATCGTCAGACGACAGAGGAACTCCGGCCGGTACCGAGGCGCAGCACGGACATCGCGGTCACCGGCTTGGCCGCCGCAGCCAGCCTGTGCGGCCTCGCATCGATCGCGGTGCTGGTGATCTACCCGCGCATGATCTACTCCGGCTTCATGGGCTGGCTCGACCTGGGCGTCGGGCAGCGGCTGTTGCTGCACGCGCCGCTCGGGCTGGTGGTGTGCACCGTCGCACTGGCCACGATGGCCGTCTGGGGGTGGCGGCAAGGTTGGTGGCGAGGTCATCAGCGCTGGATCCACAGTGCACTGATCACGGCGGCGCTGGTCGAGATCTCGTTCCTCCCACGTGGGCCTGATCGGTCTCTGGGAGCTGCCCCGGGCCTGACCCGCGGCCGGGCGGTACCCTCGACGGCCGGAACGGTGGCAGAGCGGACGATTGCACCCGCCTTGAAAGCGGGCGGCCGAAAGGCTCGGGGGTTCGAATCCCTCCCGTTCCGCTCTGCCGGGGCCGGCTAAGTCCTGGTAGACGAAGGTGTCGGAGGCAGCTCGCGGTATGTGTCACGTTCGAGGTAGAATGACTACATGGATGTCGCCGTGCGGGAGCTCAAGGCAAAGTTGTCCGCCTATCTCAAGCGCGCCGCCTCTGGTGAGCTCATCACCGTCACCGACCGCGGGAGGCCAATCGCCATCCTCGGGCCTGTGCTGGGCGCGGTCGACCTCTCGGTGGCCATCGAGGCCGGCTGGGTGCTCCCGCCACGGTGTCCGGCCTGCGTCCTGTGCCCCGGCACAAGTCGAGCGTCACCATTGAGCGTCGCTCACCGAGGACCGGGCGGAGTGACGAGCTACGTGGATGCCAGCGCTCTTCTCAAGCGCTACGTCGACGAAACGGACTCGGATGTTGCGGAGGCGTTCCTGGCGAGCGACGCCGTAGCTCGTCACCGGCCGGCACACGGTCGTCGAGGTGCGTCGCAACCTGGCGCGCATGCTCTCAGGTACCACGCTCGCTGAGAGTCGGAGCCGCGTTCGCGACCGATCCAGTTCGTTCTCAATGATCGAGTTGCGCGGACGTGTAGTCAGGAGCCCGATCGCCGGCTGCCGGCGCGTTCACTCGACCACGATGATCTCGACGCTGATCGTCGGCTGGACGCGTGGCGTTCATCACTTCGACCACCGTCAGGCGCTACATCGACAACGCTCGGCTTTCGCGTCGCCGGGGCGTGAATTCAGGTCGGCCGCCTGCGACCCATCGGGTTTGCTATGTCCCTGAGCGCGGACACCTCCCGTTCCGCTGACCGGCCGTTCAGCGGAGGTCGAACACGATCCTCGCTTCGACGTCGCCGGCCAGCACCGGGCCATCGACTCGTTCACCGAGCTCAGCAGCTGGGACTCCCGCACGTTGGTCGTGCGGCCGTCGGCATGAAGCTCGAACGGTACGGCGAGGTCGACCCGGGTGCCGACGAGCGACCCGATCGACGTGGATGCCGCGCATCACCGTCTCGAAGATCGGCAGCTGCATCGATGTTGTCGGCCGGCAACCCCGACGAGCACCAGCGGTGCCGTTGCGGCGCAGGCCGGCGACGGCCTGCTCGGCCGCTCGGGGTGTGGCCGCCAGCACGATGGCGGCGTCCGCTCCACCCAGCGCCTGCAGCTCCTCGACCGGGTCCTGGGTGGCCGCGTTGATGAGGTGGGCGGCGCCGAGCTGTTTGGCCACGTCGAGCTTGGCGTCCGAGATGGCGATGGCAGCGACGGTGGCGCCGGCGATCTGCGCGTATTGGATCGCGAGATGGCCGAGCCCGCCGACGCCCACGACGGCGACAAGGTCGCGTCGGACCGCGCGCCGGATACCTTGACCGCCTTGTAGGTCGTCACGCCGGCGCAGGTCAGCGGCGCGGCATCGAGCGGATCGACGGCGACCGGCACAAGACCGGCGAAGGCGGCATCAGCCAGCACGTACTCGGCGAACCCGCCGTTGACGAGGTAGCCCGTGTGCGCTGCGTCCGGGCAGAGCGTCTCCCAGCCGGCGGCGCAGGACCTCGCAGGCGCCGCACGCCCACCCCAGCCACGGGACGGCGACCCGATCGCCCTCGCTGATCGCGCGTGACGCCGGCACCGACGCGCTCGACGAGCCCGACGCCCTCGTGGCCGGGTACGAACGGGACGGTGGGCTTGACCGGCCAGTCACCGTGGGCGGCGTGGATGTCGGTGTGGCACAGACCGGACGTCTCGACCTTCACCAGCACCTGACCGGGCCCGGGCTCCGGTGTGGGGAGCTCCTCGAGCACCAGCGGCGCACCGAACTCGTGGACGACTGCAGCTCTCATGACGTGACCTCACCTCTGGCGCATCCGCGCCTCTCGTCACCATCGGCCTTCCGGCTGGGCGACGACAGGGCCGGAGGTCCCGCCCGACGTGGTCCTTGCGCCGGAGCCATCCGGTTGACACGCTGGGGGCGCACGACGGGGGGCCTCGAGCACATAGGGGGACGGCATGCGCAGGCCGCGGATGATCGTAGGAATCAGTGCCTGCCTGCTGGCGGTGGCGTCCGCCGTCGTCGCGAGCCCCGCTTCCGCCCGGCCGGTGCCGGCGCCGGGCAGTGGACGGCTCGAGGTGTACACCGGCCAGGTCCAGGGTGACGACCTGGCCGCCATCTTCGAGCTCGGTGTCGACCGTCACGACGTCCGGGTCACGGCCGACCCGGCGACGCCCGGGACCCTCGACGTCGAGGTCATCCTCGGTCCGCAGCAGGTCGAGCAGCTCGCCCGCCAGGGGATCGTGCTCACGCCCAAGACCATCGACGGGGTGACCCCGTCCGACCGGGCGACAGCCGAGGGTCAGCGGGGTCGCACGGTGTTCCGACGCTACGACGGACCGGGCGGGCTCAAGGCCGAGTTCGAACGGCTGGCCGCGAACAACGCCGAGCTGGCGGAGCTCCAGGTCATCGGCCAGACGCTCAACGGCGTGGACATCGTGGCCATGAAGGTCACGAAGGATCCCGCCGCGACGGAGGACGGCAGCAAGCCGACCGCGGTCTACATCGCCGCGCAGCACGCCCGGGAGTGGATCACGCCCGAGATGGTGCGCCGCCTGCTGCGCCACGTGCTCGACGGCTACGGCAAGGACCAGGAGATCACCGAGCTCCTCGACACGACCGAGCTGTGGTTCGTGCCCGTCTCCAACCCTGACGGGTACGACTTCTCGTTCGAGGACGGGCAGCGACTGTGGCGCAAGAACCTGCGCGACAACGACGGCGACGGCGAGATGACGCCGGAGGACGGTGTCGACCTCAACCGCAACCTGCCCACGCACTGGGGCTACGACAACGAGGGCTCGTCGCCGCAGCCCTCCAGTGAGACCTACCGCGGCACCGCCCCCGGGCTCCGAGCCCGAGACGCAGGCTCTCGACGGTCTGTTCGCCCGCCTCACACCCGAGTTCCTCGTCAACTACCACTCCGCGGCCGAGCTGCTGCTCCATGGCATCGGCTGGCAGGTGGCGACGCCGGCGCCGGACGACGTGATCTACGAGGCGATGCTCGGCGACGACGCCGAGCCCGCCGTTCCCGGCTACGACCCCGACATCTCCGCCGAGCTCTACACGACCAACGGCGAGACCGACACGCACGCGCAGGAGGCTCTACGGCACGCTCAGCATCACCCCTGAGATGTCGACGTGCGAGACAGCCTCCGCAGTCGATCCCGACGACAGCTGGGAGCCGGACGACTGCGGGAGCGTCTTCGAGTTCCCCGACGACGAGAAGCTCGTCCGCCAGGAGGTCGAGAAGAACTTCCCGCTGGCCCTGGCCGTCGCCGCCTCCGCGGCTCACCCCGACGAGCCGGTCTCCGTCGTCGGTCGCCAGGCCGAGGACTTCCGGCTCGACACCTTCTCGGTGTCCTACGGCGATCCGCAGACAGTGTCGGTGTGGGCCAAGCGGGCGCTCACCGAGGTCGCGTTGCACTACCAGGTGGACGGCGGCGATGAGACGACCGCGCCGGTGGAGGAGTGGGCCGGCGGCGAGCGGTACGGCGCCGAGATCAACGACTACTACGCGGAGCTCCGCGGGGAGATCTCGGGTGTGGCCGCCGGCAGCACGGTCGACGTCTGGTTCACAGGTCAACGACCGGACGGCTCGGTCGTCGAGAGCGAAAAGTTCACCTACACGCTCGAGCAGGACAGCGGGAACAGCACGTTGGTCATCGCCAACGAGGACTACACCGGCGTCAACCCCGACTACCCGCCGAGCGTGACCGCGCCGAAGCACCTCGATGATCACCTCGCGGCGTTGGAGGCCAACGGCGTCACCGCCGACACCTGGGACGTGGACGCGCAGGGCGTGCCGCACGACCTCGGTGTGCTCAGCCACTACGACACGGTGGTCTGGTACCTGGGCGACAACCGGCTCACCCAGGACCCCGAGGACGAGCTGACCGACATCGGTGGTGACCAGGTCCCGGACCAGTCGGTCGCCGAACGTCAGCAGTACCTGACGCTGGCCGTGCGGGACTTCCTGAACGAGTCCGGCAAGCTGCTGCTGGCCGGGGAGACGACCGCGTACTACGGCACCCTCGCGGGCACGATCGGTGGCATCTACTACGGCCTCGACGGCGCTCCCGAGGAGGACTGCGCCGTCACCGTCGATCTGTTCAGCGATTGCCTGCTGCTGGCCGACGACTTCACGCAGTACTACATGGGCGCCTACGGGCGAACGCCGCTCGACGAGACCTCCGGCGTCACCGGCCTCGACACGGGGCCGCTGGCCGGCGTCCAGGCCGCCTTCGGCGGCGACGCCGTCACCGACAACCCCGTTGACGAGGCGGGTGCGTTCCGGGTGACGAGCGACGTCCTCCCGGCCGACGAGTTCCCGCAGTTCGCCAGCGCACCGGCGGCCGACTACCTCGACCCCGTCGGACCGTTCATCGCCGTCGAGGGCGCCGTTGCGGCGGGTGCGTCACACGCCGACAACAGTTACATGCGCCTGGCCCGCACGTACGACCTGTCCGCCGTCGTCGCCGGGGACGCACCGCGCTTCGAGGCGCAGTTCTCCTACGCCACCGAGGAGGGCTACGACCACGTCCTCGTGGAGGCCCACGTCGTCGGTCAGGACGACTGGACGACGCTCCCCGAGATCGGTGGGCAGACCTCCGACGCCGTCCCCGCTGAATGCGAGGTCGGCTTCCTGCTCGACCTCCATCCCTGGCTGGAGCACTACCTCACCCGAGGGGACCCCTGCGGAGCGAACGGTTCGACCGGCGACTGGAACTCGTTCACAGGCTCGTCGGACGGGTGGACTCCGGTGGCGTTCGACCTGGCCGCCTACGCCGGGCAGCAGGTCGAGCTGGTCGTCAGCTACGTGACCGACCCCTTCACCGGTGAGAACGGTCTCGCGGTCGACGACACCCGGCTCGTGACGAACGCCGGCCCGCAGGACGAGGACGGCTTCGAGGGAGGCCTCGGCGCGTGGACGCTCCTCGGCGCGCCCGAGGGCAGCCCTGCCAACGCCGGAGACTTCGAGGTGTCGCCGGGCCTCGGCGGCATCACCGCGTCGGTGACGACCGCCGACACCATCCTGCTGGGCTTCGGTCTCGAGCAGCTGGCCACGGAGGAGGAGCGGGCCGCCGTGGTGGCCGCCGCGCTGGACCACCTGGCCGTCCCGAACTGAGCAAGAGCAGATCAGTCGTCGCGGGGCGACAGCACGCAGAGCTCGTTGCCCTCGCGGTCGGCCAGGACGACCCAGCTCACGTCGCGCTGCCCGATGTCGATGTCGGTGGCGCCCAGCGCCCGCAGGCGGTCGACCTCGGCGCGTTGGTCGTCGCTGGCATAGGGCGCGACGTCGAGGTGCACGCGCAGCTTGGCCGTCTTGGGCTCGGTGACCCGATGGAGGTCGAGGTAGGGCCCGCGGCCGGAGGTGTCCCGTAGCCACACGCCCTCGTCGTCCTGGCCGAGCACCGTCCACCCGGTGGCGGCCGACCAGAACGGGGCGATCACCTCGGGATCGGCGCAGTCGAGGACGACGGCGGCGATCGGTCCGATGCCGGCGAAGGCCGAGGCCGGGTCCTTGCCGACGGAGCCCGCATGGCTCACCACGCAGAGCTCATTGTCTTCTGGATCGGCCATGACGACCCATGTGACGTCACCCTGGCCGATGTCGACGCGCCGTCCGCCGAGGGCTTCGATGCGGGCCACGAGCTCAGCCTGGTGTTCCGCCGAGGTCGACGCCACGTCGAGGTGGACGCGGTTCTTGGCCGTCTTGGCATCGGCGCCGGCCCCGATCACCAAGAGCACCTGGCCCTGCTGCGCGGGGTCGTCCTCGGGAGGCTCGACCACCGACTCCTCGGGGTCCTCGTAGGTGACCGACCAGCCGAGGACGCCCGCCCAGAAGCGGGCCAGGGCCGACTTGTCGGCGGCGTCGATGACGATGCTCACGAGGCGGGTCGCCATCGGCCCACCGTCCCAGGTCGAGAGGGGACGGGCAAGCGGATTGCCGCACGCCGCCGGCGGGTCCGCGCTCTACCCCTGCCTCCGCGAGGCGACCCGGTCCGGCTGTGGGCGTGCTAGAGGTGGCCGGGTGCTGCGACTGGTCACGGTGTCCCATGCCATCAGAGCCCGACGTGCCCGCCACTGAGCGCTTCGCCGGGCGGGTCGCCGTCGTGACCGGTGCGGCGTCGGGGATCGGCGCCGCCATCGCGCGGGGCTTCGCGGCGGACGGCGGCGCCGTGGTCGGCGGCGACATCGACGGGGACGGGCTCGCCAGCCTCGGCGAGTCCCTCGAGGACCGGTTCGTCGGGGTGCACTGCGACGTGACGTCGGAGTCCGATGTCGAGAAGCTCGTGGACGCGGCGCAGGAGCGGTTCGGTGGACTCGATGCGGGGTTCAACGTCGCGGGCGGGAGCAAGCCCGCGCTGCTCGTCGACCTCTCGGAGACCGACTGGGACTTCACCGTCGACCTGTGCCTGAAGGGAGTGTTCCTCGGCCTGAAGCACGAGGCCCGCCGGATGATCGCCGCCGGCCGCGGCGGCGCGATCGTCAACATCGCCTCGCTGAACTCGCGCGTGCCGATGGTGTTCGGAGCGGCGTACGCGGCGGCCAAGGCCGGCGTGGTCATGCTGAGTCAGTCCGGTGCACTCGAGTTGGGTGAGCACCAGATCCGGGTCAACGCCGTCTCACCCGGGCTGACCGAGACGCCCCTCGTCCAGGCGATCACGGGTACGCCGATGGTCCGGGATGCCTTCATCGATCGCATCCCGCTCGGGCGCGTGGCGACTCCCGACGACATCGCCGCCGCAGCCCTCTTCCTGGCCAGTGACGCCGCCGCCTACGTGACGGGAGTGAACCTGTTCGTCGACGGCGGCTGGGAGCAGACCGCCTACCCGGATCTGCGTGCACTGCTGGCGGCGCTCACAGCCGAACCTTGAGCGATTGGCCGTCGCGAGTACGGATTCGCCCCACGGGGCGCCGTCCATCGGCGTGAGTGGTTCTTCCGAGGGAGGAGCAGATCGAACCACGTCGGCGCCGAGCACGACCGATCGACGCTTGACGCCGGGCTCTCGTGGGTATCCGTCCGGCGGCACGGCCGCACCTGGCGATCCACGAGCGTGCGGTACGGAAGGAGCAGCAATGGCGACAGCCACGAACCTGTCCACGACCCCGGTCGAAGGGACCGACCATGGGGCGTTGTCGGGCGACAGCCGGCGCTGGTTGGAGGTGTACCTCCGAGATCACCGTGCCGGAGCGACGTTCGGGCAGGCGCTCGCCCGTCGCGCCGCGCACGCCAATTCCGGGACAGAGCTCGGCCGTACGCTCCGCGGCGTCGCGCACGAGATCGAGGAGGATTGCCGGAGCCTCGAATCGATCATGACTGCGCTCGGCATTCGTCCTTCCCGCATGAAGATGGCCCTCGCCAAAGTGGCCCACGTCCTCGCGCACCCGAAGCTCTATAGCCCGTTGACGCCCCACTCACCTATGCGCCGTGTCCTCCAGCTGGAAGCCCTCACCGCCGGCATCTTCACCAAGCGACACCTCTGGCAGGCATTGGTGGCCGTGTCGGACGCGCTCCCCACGCTGGACCCGACGGAACTCTCCCGCCTCATCGACCGTGCCGATGCCCAGATCGAGAGCCTCGAGGCGCACCACGGCCCCGCGGCGCGCGCCGCCTTTGCGCCGTAGCAGGCGGCGGATGGCCGCGAGCTAGCTGACCTCGCAGCGACCCATCCCGCGCTCGACCGCGGCGATCAGCTCGGGCCGGAGCTCGGCGGCGGCGATGATGCGGTGCACCGAGCCCATGTCCTTGGCCCGCTGGACGCTGTGGATGGCATCGAACTCGGCCGCCACCTCGCCCAGCTTCTCCGTTCGCACCGCCTCTCGCACCGCTGACAGCTCCGCCAGGCGTGAGCCGACCTCCTGCGGGCCGGCGTCGCCCGCCGCGGCCTCCAGCCTCTGCACCCGTTCGTCGGCGCGTGTGCGCTCGTCGACCTCCCGCGTGAAGACGACCGCCGCGGCAGGCGCGCCGCCGATGACCGAGGCGAACGATCCTTCGATGGCGAGGACCTCCATGTCGTCGTTGAGCACGGCCGAGAACACGACGAAGGCGCCGCCGTGGTAGCGGGACACGACGCACAGCACGATCGGCCCGTCAAAGTTGACGATGGCCCGCCCGATCTCCGCGCCGTACTCCAACTGGAGCCGGCGCAGCGACTCCGGCGAACCGTCGAAGCCCGAGAGGTTGGCCAGCACGACGACCGGCCGGCATCCGCTGGCCGCGTTGATGGCGCGTGCGGTCTTCTTGGAGGAAAGTGGGAACAGCGTGCCGGCCGACCACTGGGCCGGACCGTCCGCCGGCGTGGTGCCGTGGCGGGGCAGCGGGCGGGACTCGACGCCGAGGACCGTCACGGCGTAGCCGCCGATCCGGGCGTCGTAGACGACTGCGGTCTCGGCCTCGGCCATCTCCGGCCAGCGTTCGAGCGGCGGATGATCCTGGTCGACGACTGCATTCATCACGGTCCGGATGTCGAACGGCTTCTTGCGGTCCGGGTTGGCGGTGGGCGAGAAGATGTCGCCGACCGTCGCGAAGTCGATGCCGTCGACGAGGTGCGGGCTCGTGCGCACGTCCCGGTCCGGCGGGTCGGTGGTCACGGCCGGGCGGGGCCAGCGCTCACCGGGAGCGCGATAGGTCAGTTCGTGGTGGGCGAGGAGCGTGTCGCACGCTGCGGCCAGGCTCGGCGCCCAGTACTGCGCCTCGCCGTTGGGCCCCATCACGCGGGCGTAGCCGCCGATGCCGAGGTTGTCCTCCGCCGAGACACCGCCGGAGTAGTCGATGGCCTGCTTGCCCGTGAGCACCATGGCGCTGTCCGGTGTCATGACGAGGATGCCGCGGGTGTGCATCAGCATCGTGGCCTCGGCGTTCCAGTACGGCTGGGCGCCGACGTTGATCCCCGCCACGACGACGTTGACCTCGCCGCCCCGCTGCGTGTGCTCCACGAGCCGCCGGAGCACCCTGGCCACCCAGTCGAGGTTCTCGCTCCCGGAATCCATGGCGATCTTCGCTCCGGCGGACAGCGCGAACCACTCGACGGGGACGTCGAGCTGCTCGGCGAGGTCGATGGCGCCGAGGACCCGGCGGCACTCGGCCTCGCTGATCGATCCCATCGCCCTCGTCGGATCGCCGAGCACGACGACCCGCGCCATCCCCTCCGGATAACGGGCGGTCGGCGTGCTCACGACGCCGACGACGACACCGGCCTGGTTCAGTCCCGCCGGGCGATCGACCGGCACCAGCGTGCCGGCACGGTCACTGTCACCGGCACTGTCATCGTCGAGGTCGTGCTCGACGAAGGTGCCGCCGGCACCGGAGATCAACGGGATCAGCTCGTAGGGATAGACGAGACCCCGGCGGCGGGTCTGGATGAGCTTGCGCGTGTAGTCGTCGAGCGGTTGCATCGGCGCGGTGGGCGGCTCGGTGATGCGGATGGTCAGGCCGCGCCCCGGCTCGTACGCCAGCCTCACCACCCGCTCGACCGGCTCTGGGCCGAGCCCGGCGAACCGCCCGCTGACGATGACCTGTTCGAGGCCCAGGCCCTCGGTGAGCGGCACCAACCGCCGGGCGACCTCGCTCAGCTCCTCGAGGGGCAGGTCGATCAGCGGCCAGACGTGGAGCATGACCCGGTTCCACTCCAGCCGCTGCAGCCGGGGCTGCGCGGCGAGTGCGTCCCGGATGGCGTCGAGCGCCTCGACCAGCACCAGCTCGACCTCGGGGACGGCGATCGTCCGGCCGCGGTCGTCGCGCACGGGTGTGATGTCTCGCACCTCGGCCAGGGCGACGAGGCGCTCGTCGGAGCGGTTCTCGCGGCCGACGCAGTGGAAGAGATGGACCTCGCCGGCTGCCGGTAGGCGCGAGATCTCGAAGTTGGCGAGCCTCCACATCTGGAGGCGCCGGGCGATCATCGGATGCAGGGTGCGGAACTGGACGTCCTCCGCGAACGGCGAGTCATCGAGGCCCGACGCCGTCTCCTCGTCACCCGGCACCATCCAGTACGGGCGCTCACCGGTGCCGTCGATCCGCCGGAACGTCAGGACGTCGTTCGGCGCATCGGGATGCGAGGCGACGAGCGCGACCCGCCGGATCGTCGTCGGCAGATGCTGCGAGGCCAAGGCCGAGCCCAGCTCGCGCGCGAGCTCGTCGGTCGTCGCGGCCGCGGCCGCCGGCAGCGGGAGGTAGACGTCGACGACGGCGGTGTCCGGCGGGCTGACCTCCGCCAGCGCGCGGGCCACGTCGGCCACGGCCCGGTCCAGCTCGCCGCCGCGCGCGCGAACAGCGGCGACGTGGACCACGCGCCCCTTGTGCCGGTACGACGCTCGCACGACGTCAGCGCTCACGGCCGAGATCGGGCCCAGCTCCCGGATGCGGTAGTAGCGGCGCGTCAGCACCTCCAGCACCTGCGTGGCGTCGTCGGTGCCGGCGAGGATGCCCTCCTCGGCCAGGAGCGGGACGAGCGGGAGCGGGCCGTCGACCAGCCGCGCGAGGTCGTCGGGTGCCAGCTCCGCCCCGGTGAGGCCGGCGGCCAGGGTGCGCATGATGGCGGAGACCTCGGCCCGCGCCCGATCGGCCTGGAACCGGTCGAACCGCCGATGGCGGACGCCCCGGGTCAGGCTGGCCACGGCGGGGACCCGCCGGCGGCTGGCGTCGATGAGGTGGTCGAGTGCAGCGCCGAGTCCTGAGTCCGACGTGGTGGCGACGTCGGACTCCGCCAGTTCGTGCAGGAGCCCGGTGATGACCGGCTCCTGCTCGGGGCGGCGTTGCTGGGCGAGGAAGATCCTCAGCAGCGCCTCCTCGAGCGCGGGCCCGGGCTCCAGCGAGGTCACGCCGTAGTGCCCGAGGGCCCGGCGCAGGCTGTCCTCGAACCACGCCGGCAGACCTTCACGCTCCACGTCCAGCGAGCGGAGGTAGCTGTTGAAGAGCTCGCGTGGGCCCCGGATCTCGGCCTCGTCGGCGGCGCGCCGCTCGGGCGACACGGCCAGCAGATCGGCGAACGTCTCGAGGATCTCCAGCCCGCCCATGTCCGCCCAGCCGGGCTCGCGGCAGGCG
Source organism: uncultured Acidimicrobiales bacterium (assembly GCA_963769115.1). Taxonomy (GTDB): domain Bacteria; phylum Actinomycetota; class Acidimicrobiia; order Acidimicrobiales; family Ilumatobacteraceae; genus DASTFY01. Next base: position 12,290 of record CAVYKN010000020.1, on the reverse strand, counting down.
ACGGCGACCGCTCGACGGGCGCGGTCCGGCTCGACGTCGAAGCCGAGCACGAACGCCCGGAGGGTGCCGAGCGCGTCCCGGCAGGCGGCGTGCCGGTCGGTCGGTGGTTGCCACTGCAACGAGTCGAGGGACACCCGGTGTCCGAGCGGCTCGTCGTCACCGGCCCCGCCCTCGGGCTCGATCCGGAACAGCGGCGTGCCGGCGTCGACCTGCATGTTGCGGGTGACGAACACGTCGCGCACCCGTCCGCCGATGGGCGCCGTCACGGCGATCTCCATCTTCATCGCCTCGACGACCCCGAGCCTCCCTCCGGCGGGCACGACGTCGTCGGGGGCGACGTCGACGGCGACGATGAGCGCGGCTGCCTGGGCCCGGACGATGCCGGCGTCGTCACGGGAGAAGCGGTGCGCGATCCCCTCGACCTCGATGAGGTGGTCGCTCCCCTGGACGGACGACACGACGGCGAACTGGCGGTCACCGAACCGCAGGCGGCTGCGCCCGCGGCCGAGGCGCTCGATGTCGACGGTGGTGAAGACGCCGTCCAGTTCGACCTCCGCCCGCCGGAAGGAGAGGCGGCGCACCTCGACGGTGTACGTCTGGCCCCGGAAGCGCAGCTCGACCGCGCGGCCGATGTCGACGTCGGCCTGTGGCCGCCCTCGGCCGGCCCAGCCCAGGAACGCCGTCCGGTCGAGCTCGGCCTGGAGGTCGCCGGCGTCCAACGCCGCGGCGACGAGCCCGACGTCGGCATGGTGTGTGGGGACGTGCTGGTCGGCCGCCGTGAGCCGGTCGAGCCAGGAGGTGTCGATGTCGCCGGCCCGGACCTCGGGCCGTTCGAGCAGGTCGAGCAGGAACGACTTGTTGGTGGTGCCACCGCTCACGATGACCGACATCTGGGACAGCGCGCGGTGGAGCCGGGCGAGCGCCTCGGGCCGGCTGCGACCGTGGGCGATGATCTTGGCGATCATCGAGTCGTACTCGGGCGGGATGACGTCCCCCTCGGCGACGCCGGTGTCGACCCGGATGCCGGGCCCGACCGGGAGGGTGAGCGTCTCGATCGTGCCCGGGGCCGGTGCGAAGGCCTGCTGGGGATCCTCGGCGTTGAGGCGGGCCTCGATGGCGTACCCGTCGGTCGGCGGTGGCCGGCCCTCGAGGCGGCCTCCGGCGGCGACGTGGAGCTGCAACTTGACCAGGTCCAGTCCCGTGGTCAGCTCGGTCACCGGATGCTCGACCTGGAGCCGGGTGTTCACCTCGAGGAACGAGAAGCGCTGCTCGGCCGGCTGGAAGAGGAACTCGACGGTGCCCGCGCCCGAGTAGCCGGCGGCCAGCGCCAGCCGACACGCCGCCTCCCGCAGCTCGAGGTCCTGCTCCGCGCTCAGCGCCACGCAGTGCGATTCCTCGATGACCTTCTGGTTGCGGCGTTGCATGCTGCAGTCGCGGACCCCGACGGCCCACACGGCGCCGTGGTCGTCGGCGATGAGCTGTACCTCGACATGCCGCGCGGCGAGCACGACGCGCTCCATGAAGACGGTGGCATCGCCGAAGGCCTTGAGCCCCTCGTTCCGGGCGCTCTCGAACGCCTCGGCCAGACCCGTGTCGTCGTCGACGCGCCGGATCCCCCTTCCACCTCCGCCGGCGGTCGCCTTGATCATCAGCGGGTAGCCGATCGTGTCCGCGTGGTGGCGCGCCGCCGCGAGGTCGTCGACGGAGCCGCCGCTCCACGCGGCCACCGGGACGCCGGCTTGCTCGGCCAGCAGCTTGGATCCGATCTTGTCGCCGAGCCGGCGCATCACGTCGGCGCTGGGCCCGATGAAGACGATGCCCAACCGGGCGCAGAGATCCGCGAACTCCGGGCGCTCGGCGACGAAGCCCCAGCCGACCCAGGCCGAGTCGGCGCGCGCGGCGATGAGCGCCCGCTCCAGGGCGTCGAGGTCCAGGTAAGGGCTGCCCGCGTCCGCTGGACGGTCGTCGTCGATGCAGACCGCCTCGTCCGCCTCCCGGACGAACATCGCCCGTCGTTCGGCGCGCGTGTGCAACGCGATGGCCCGGAGGTCGCTCGACTGTTCGACGCGCAGCTCCCGCACGGCGTTGATCAGTCGCATCGCCGCCTCGCCCCGGTTGACGACGGCGACGCGGCGAAGCTCGGTCATCGCCGTCGATCGTACGCACGCCCCCGTGGCGGCCTGGTCGGCCCTCCGGACCTCAGGGCGACGGGCCGGGTTCCTCGCGACGACAGGTACGGCTTGCTCGCACGGCCGAGGGCTCGTCGTTCACTCCGCCACTGTCGCTCGCCGCTCGATCAGGAAGGTGCGTTCGGAGGGGTTGGTGGTCAGCTCGATGGCCCGGTCGTAGGCCGCGAGGGCGTCGCTCGCCCGACCGGATCGGGCCAGGAGATCGGCCCGCGCCGCGTGGTACGGCTGGTAGTCGCCGAGCTCGTCGCCGTCGATCGCTACCAGTGCGGCGAGGCCCTCGTCCGGCCCGTGCAGCTCGCCGATGGCGATCGCCCGATTCATCGCCACGACGGCGTTCGGACGCTGCGCGTGCAGCTGGTCGTACAGCGCCACGATCTGCGACCAGTCCGTGGCCTCGGCCGTAGCAGCGTCGTCGTGGACCGCGGCGATGGCGGCCTGGAGCTGGAACGGTCCAGGCTGGTTGCGGCGCAGGCAGGCGCGCACGAGCTGGTGCCCCTCGTCGATGAGCGCGCGGTCCCAACGCGAGCGGTCCTGGTCGGCCAGGCGCACCATCGCACCGTCGGCGGACAGCCGGGCCGGCCGTCGCGCGTCGGTCAGCAGCATGAGAGCAAGGAGTCCGACGGCCTCGGGCTCGTCCGGCATCAGCTCCACGAGGACGCGGCCGAGCCGGATGGCCTCGCTCGACAGGTCGACACGGACGAGGCCGTCGCCTTTCGTGGCCGTGTGGCCTTCGGTGAAGATCAGGGCGATCGCCGCGAGGACGGCGCGCAGCCGGTCGGGGAGCTCCGACGCAGGCGGGATGCGGTACGGGGCGTGGTTGTCGCGCAGCTTGCGCTTGGCCCGGACGATGCGCTGCGCCATCGTCGCCTCGGGGACCAGGAAGGCCCGGGCGATCTCGGGGGTCTCGAACCCGGCGAGCAGCCGCAATGTCAGGGCGACCTGGACGTCGGGCGCCAGCGCCGGGTGGCAGCAGAGGAACATCAGCCGGAGCTGATCGTCGGCGATGACGTCGACGAAGGCGTCGAGATCGCCGAGCTCGGATGGGTCGTCGGGAGTCATGGGATCGGGGTCGTCGAGTCGGAGGGCGGCCAGGTGCCGGTCGGTGCGGGTCGATTCCCGGCGGAGCCGGTCGATGGCTCGGTTCCGGGCGGTGGTCGTGATCCATCCCCCCGGGTTGGGGGGCACGCCCGTGACCGGCCAGCGCTCGGCGGCGATCGCGAAGGCCTCCGCGACCGCGTCCTCGGCGAGATCGATGTCGCCGAGGACGCGGATCATGGTGGCGGTGCAGCGACCGGCCTCCCGCCGGAACACGGCAGCGAGGTCTTCACTCACCCTGGAACGGGCGGACCTCGACCGGCCCCTCGCAGGCGGCCGCACCCTTGCGGGCCCACTCGAGCGCGGCGTCGAGATCCGCCGCCTCGATGACCCAGAAGCCGCCCATCTGCTCCTTGGACTCGGCGTAGGGACCGTCGGTCATGGAGACGTCCCCGCCGGTGGAGCGGACCACGGTGGCCGAGCTCGACGGGTGCAGGCCGCCGGCGAACACCCAGCCGCCGGATGCCTGGAGCTCTTCGTTGAACTTGTCGACCTGGGCGAAGAGCCGCTTGGCCTCGTCGCTGGCGAAGTCCATCTCGAAGGTGTCGTCGTGCCACACCGAGAGCAGGTACTGCGTCATGTCATTGCCTCCTTGTCGGGCCGGCAGGAGCGCCGGTACCCCATCTACGAACGGACCTCGCGCGATCGACAGGTGCCCACGAGATTCTTTCCGAATCCCACAGCCGCTCAGATCGCCGAGAGGATGAGGGAGATGGCGAAGCCGATCGTCACCAGGGAGCCGGTGTAGATGCCCTCCACCTCGAACGCCTCCGGCAGCAGGGTGTCGGCCACCATGGCCAGGAGGGCACCGGCGGCGAAGGCCTCGATCAACGCCGCGCCCCGCCCGCCTTCGGGGTCCAGCAGGGCGTAGCCGGCGGCGGCGCTGATCGCGGACACGGCCAGGACGATCATCCACATCGTGAGCACCCGCCCTCGTGCCCATCCGGCGACGCGCAGGCCGGCCGACGACGACAGCCCCTCGGGCAGGTTGCTGAGCACCACGCCCGCGAACAGGGCGACGCTGATTCCGCCTTGGAGGACGGTGAGCCCGAGGACGAACGACTCGGGGATGCCGTCGAGGACCGACCCGAGCACGATGGCCAGGGGCGAGCCTTGGGCCTGCGCCCCGGCCGAGTCCTTGCGGTCCGCACCGCCCGTTCGTTGGAGCCACCAGTTCCCGGCGGTGAACACGAGGGCACCGAGGAGGGTGAAGACACCGATCGAGGCCACGTCCGTGTGGACGACGGCGTCGTCGATCAACTCGAACGAGACCGAGCCGATCAGCAGCCCGGTGCCGAGGGCCATGGTGATGGCGATGATCTTCGGGCCCGGGTTCGCGGTGTAGGCGATCAGGGCGCCGATCACGAGCGCGGACGCGCCGGCCGCGCCCCAGAGGAACGCCTGGATCACCTGCGGCGACGGCTGCGGCCGACGAGATCCATCCCCGGGAGGATGGCACGCACGGTGGGCGCGCGGGTGTTCGTCGGCGGACCGGTGCGAGGGCTAGGGTCCGCGCATCGGGAGAGGTCGAGCATCCGGTGAACGGTCGGTGGGGGCGCGCCGCAGGACGACGACCTCCAACTTCGGCGCGGGGCTCCGTGAGAGCCACGACGCCTCACCGTTCTACGACCGGTTCCGGCCGCCGGAGCTCTCGGACGACGAGACCGTCCTTCCGCCCGCAGCGGTGGCCGAGCCGCTCGTCCACGGCGACGCTCGCCACATGGACGGCATCGCCGACGGTTCGGTAGCCCTCGTCGTCACCTCGCCGCCCTACTTCGCCGGCAAGCAGTACGAGGAGGAGCTCGAGCGCGACGGCGTGCCGTCCTCCTACCTCGAGTACCTGCAGATGCTCACCGAGGTCTTCGCCGAGTGCGTCCGGAAGCTGGAGCCGGGCGGGCGCATCGCCGTCAACGTGGCCAACCTCGGCCGCAAGCCGTACCGCAGCCTCTCCGCCGATGTGATCCGCATCCTCGAGCACGACCTCGGGCTGCTGCTGCGGGGCGAGCTCATCTGGCAGAAGGGCGAGGGGGCCAACGGATCTTGCGCCTGGGGTTCGTTCCGCAGCGCGTCGAATCCGGTGCTGCGCGACATCAGCGAGCGGGTCGTCGTCGCCAGCAAGGGCCGGTTCGACCGCGCCCGCACCGTGGCGCAGCGGGCCGCCGACGGGCTGCCCCACGAGAGCACCCTGATGACGGACGAGTTCATGGCCATGACCCTGGACGTCTGGACGATCCCGCCGGAGAGCGCGCGGCGGGTCGGCCACCCAGCGCCCTTCCCGGTGGAGCTGCCCGACCAGCTCATCCGCCTCTACACGTTCAAGGACGACCTCGTGCTCGACCCGTTCATGGGCAGCGGTTCGACGCTCGTCGCCGCCGCCAGACTCGGCCGCCGCTACGCCGGGTACGACCTCGACACCGGGTACGTGGAGATCGCCCGAGAGCGCGTCGGGCAGGCCCTGGCCACCGTGATCAACGATGGGGTCGCCGGCGGGCGGGATGAGCCGGAGCCGCTCGCCGCCCGGTTGGTCGAGGATGGGCTGGCGGCCCAGAAGGTGGCAGAGCAGGCCCTGGACGAGGCCGGCTTCAAGATCGTCGAGCGTGGCCGGCGCATCCGGGGCACGAGCGTCAGCGTCAGCTTCGTCGCCGAGGACGCCAGCGGAACGTCCTGGTTCTTCGACGTCGTCGGTCCGTTCACCCGGTACCGCGGCGGTCTGGCCCGGACCGACGCCGTGTGGCGATCGCTCGGGAGGGCCTGTGCGTTGCGACGGGCACGAGGCGGCACCCCGTTGGTCCTGCTCACCACCCATCTCCCGCGGAGGCCGAGCGAGGGTGACACCGCGCTGCGGGCGGCCGGGCCGGACGCCGTCTTCGACGTGATCGAGCTGCTTTCCATGGACGGCCTGGAGCGGCTGGCCCGCTACGCCAAGGGGGAGCTCACGACCCGTCCGGAGCAGGGCTTCTGGACGGCGGCGGAGCTGGCCCGTCGGGAGCCGTAGGGCCCAGCAGCGCGATGGTGGCCGCCTCCTCAGGATCGGGATCGGTCGTGAGGAAGGCGTCGAGCATCTCCGTCACCACCGTCTCCGTCGTGAGGCGCAGCCCGAAGGCCAGCACGTTGGCGTCGTTCCACCGCCTCGCGCCGCGGGCGGTCTCGGCGTCCGTGCACAGCGCGGCCCGGACACCGGGCACCTTGTTGGCGGCGATGGACACGCCGGTGCCGGTCCAGCAGCAGACGACCCCGGCATCGCAACGGCCGTCGCCGATCTGTTCCCCGACGCGGCGCCCGATGTCGGGCCACGGGTCGCCCTCGCCGACCACCTCGACCTCGTGCCCGCGCTCGCGCAGCACCCGCTGCACGTGGTCCGTCACGGCCGTGCGCTCGTCGGTCCCGAAGGCGATCCGCACGAGGAGAGGATCGCGCGTCCGGCCGCGATGGTCGGCGCGGCCGCGGACCCGTAGCGTTGGTGGGTGATGACTGGCCCGGTCGGCACGGACGACGTCGCCTCGCCACAGGTGATCCCACCGGTGGTGGAGGCGGCACCGATCGAGATCACCCCGAGCCGGGAGGCCGAGGTCGGCGGCCACCGGGTGCGGCGGGCGCTGCCCCGTCGGGCCCGGCGGACGGTCGGGGCGTGGTGCTTCGTCGACCACATGGGTCCGGCGTCCGTCTCCGGGCCGACCGGCGCCGGCATCGGGCCGCACCCGCACACCGGCCTGCAGACGGTGACCTGGCTGTTGTCGGGCGAGCTCCGGCATCGCGACAGCCTCGGCTCGGACCAGGTCATCAAACCCGGACAGCTCAACCTCATGACCGCGGGCCACGGCGTGGCCCATGCCGAGGAGGGCACCGCGTACCGGGGCGAGCTCCACGGCGTGCAGCTGTGGGTGGCGCAACCGGACGAGACGCGCGACGGCCCGCCGGCCTTCGAGCACCACGCGGAGCTCCCGCGGGTGGAGTTCGCCGGCGGCGCGGTCGCCACGGTGCTCGTCGGGGAGCTGGACGGCGACGGCTCACCGGCCCGCCGTGACACCGACCACGCCGGGTTCGACCTGTCGTTGCAACCGGGACGATCGGTGATCCCGCTGCGCGCCGACTACGAGCACGCGGTCGTCGTACTCGACGGCGCGGTCCTCGTGGACGGTTCCGTCGTCGAGCCGGGCAGTCTGGGCTACCTGAGCCGGGGCCGGGACGAGCTCGCCGTGGAGGCGCGGGCGCCCGACCCGGGCGCTGGTCGTCGGAGGCGTCCCCTTCCCGTCGCCGATCTTCATGTGGTGGAACTTCGTGGCCCGCACGCGCGAGGAGGCCGGCGCCGCGGGGGCGGCCTGGAACGGGCGGGATCAACGCTTCGGCGAGGTGGACTCGACGCTGGACCGCATCGCTGCGCCGGCCCCGCCCTGGGGCTGAATCGGGCTAGGCCGCGGGCCAGACGACCGGGAACAGCGGATGGTCGAGCGGGGCGCCCGCGGCCAGCTCCTGCTCGAGACCCGGGAAGGGCGGTGAGGTAGCCCACGAACGGGGAGCGTGCACCATGTCGTTCCCCAAGAAGCGGACGGACAGCACGCGCCGCCGCCCCGGACCCTCCACGCCGCCGGCCGCGTGCAGGGTGAGCATGTGGAAGAACACGGCGTCGCCCGGCTCGAGCTCCCAGCCGATCACCCGGAACCGCTGCGGGTCGGCGTCCACGTCGGGCAGCTCGGCCAGCGAGCCGTCCGGGAACCACTTGGCCTGCCCGTCCAGGAACGACCGGGGCATGAACCACGGGCCGAGGTGCGAGCCGGCGACGAACTCGAGCGTGGCCGCCCGGGGGACCGGGTCCACCGGGAACCACATGCTGGCATTCAGCCGTCCGTCCACGTTGTAGTAGGGCAGGTCCTGGTGCCACGGCGTCCGCTGGCGGGTGCCGGGCTCCTTCACGAGGACGTGGTCGTGGTACAGCCGGACCTCGTCCGTCGCCATGAGCTCGGCGGCGATGGCGGCGGCCGGCGAGGTCCGGATGAAGCGCTCCATGTCGGGAAGCCGCTGCCAGTTGCAGAAGTCCTCGACGAACGCGCCGTCGTCGTCGGCGCTGGCCCGCTTCGCGAAGGGCGAGAGCGAGGTGAGGTTGGCGTCGATCGCCCGGCGGGCCAGCTCCACGTCGTCCGGGCCGAACGCGGCCCGCACACAGACGGCACCGTCAGCCCAGAAGTCGCCTTCGATCTCCATCGTCCTGACGGTACGGGCTCCGGTGCGCCGGTCCACTCGCTCAGGACGGAAGGGGTACGACGGCGACCGGGCAGCGGCTGTGGTGCGCGACCTGCTGGGTCACGGACCCCAGGGCCATGCGCCCCCAGCTCCGGTGCCCGCGGTGACCGACCACCACCAGCGCCGCGGTCCCGGACTCCTCGATGAGGACCGGGGCGGCCCTTCCTCGTGCCGCCACCCGCTCGACCGCGACCGCACTGCCGTCCTCATCGGTCGTCGCCGAGGTTTCGACGGTCTCCACGGCCGCTCGCTCCAGCGCGGCGTCGTCGACGACGAGACCGAACGACTCGCCCCCGCCCATCGGTTCCTGCCATGCGTAGAGGGCCTTGAGGGGCGCCGACCGGCGGCGGGCTTCGTCGTGGGCCCAGCGGAAGGCCGCCGAGGCGTTCTCCGAACCGTCGACGCCGACCACCACCGGCCCGTCCGGATCGCCGAGGTGCTCCTCGTGGACGAGCACGAGCGGGACGGTGGTGTCGTTCAGGCAGCGCAGGCTGACCGACCCGACCATGAGGCCGCGGAACCCACCGACGCCGCGAGCACCCATGACGAGCAGATCGGCTACGGCGGCGGCCTCGAGGAGCGCGCGGGCCGGGAGGTCGTTGACCGTCTGCACGGTGACGGCACGGTGGTCGGGGCCGAGCGCCCGGGCCACGTACTCCCCCGCCGCCCGCTCGGCGTCGGCCTGGCCGTAGGCAGGGTCGAAGCCCTCGTGACCGGGGACGGGGTGCTGGTCGAGGTACCCCCAGGCCATGAGCGCGACGAGCTCGGCGTCGCGGATGTCGGCCTCGGCCGCCGCCCAGCGCAGCGCGGCGTCTGCGCCGCTCGATCCGTCGATCCCGGCGATGACGCGTTGGGTGCTCACGGGGCGATGTTCGCGCACGGCCGCAGCGTGCCACGGTCGAGCGGGCCAGCGCTCAGCGGTAGAGGGCGGGCGGCTCCAGCAGGTCCTTCACCGAGCAGTCCTCGTTGAAGACCAGGAAGCGGTCGAAGCTGCGCAGGAACCAGCGGTCGTGAGTGACGGCGACCACCGTCCCCTCGAACGCGCCGAGACCGTCCTCCAGCGCCTCGGCCGATTCGAGGTCGAGGTTGTCGGTCGGCTCGTCGAGCAGGAGCAGCGTGGCACCCTGCAGCTCCAGGAGCAGGATCTGGAACCGGGCCTGCTGACCGCCCGACAGCGACTCGAAGCGCTGCTCGGCCGCCCGCTGGAGCTCGTAGCGGCGCAGCATGCCCATCGCCGGACCACGCACGACGTCATGGGCTTCGAGCAGCTCGAGCAGCGTGCGCCCGTGCCACTCGGGGTGCTCGTGGGTCTGGCTGAAGTGTCCGGGGACGACGCGGGCGCCCAACCTCACCTCGCCGTCATGCGCGACCGAAGCGTCGCCGGCCACCAGGCGTAGGAAGTGGCTCTTGCCGACGCCGTTGGGCCCCAGCACGGCCACCCGCTCGCCGTACCAGATCTCGGCGTCGAAGGCGTCCGTGAGCCCGTGGAGCGCCAGCCTCTCGACCATGAGCGCCTTTCGGCCGGTGCGCCCGCCGGTCAGGCGGACGTCCACGCGCTGCTCGCGGACCAGTTCGGGCGGCTTCGTGCGCTCGTCGAAGTGACGGAGGCGGGTCTCGGCCGCCTTGAGGCGGGGCGCGAACGTGTCGGAGATCTTCGCCCGCCGCCGCATCTCGCGGACGAGCTCCACGAGCCGCTCGCGCTCGTCCTCCCACAGCGCGGCGTCCCGGGCCAGGCGCTCGTTCCGGGCCTGCCGGGCGTCGTGGTAGGTCGTGAAGCCGCCGCCGTGGGTCCACGCCCCGCTGGCTTCGACGGTGACGATCTTGGTGGCCACCGCGGCGAGGAGCTCCCGGTCGTGGCTGACGAAGAGGATCGTCTTCGGGCAGCGGCGCAGCTCGGCCTCGAGCCAGCGCTTGCCGGGCACGTCGAGGAAGTTGTCGGGCTCGTCGAGCAGGAGGACGGCGGCGTCGCCCCGCAGGACCGCCTCCAGGGCCAGTCGCTTCTGCTCCCCGCCCGAACAGGTGGACACGGGCCGGGCTCGCACCTCGTCGAAGGGGAGGTCGAGGACCTTGCTGGTCACGGTGTCCCAGAGCACCTCGACGTCGTAGCCACCGACCTCCGCCCAGTCGCTGATGGCCTGGGCGTAGGAGACCGCGGCGGCGGTGTCGTCGGGTCGGGCGGCGTGCGCGGCCTCGGCCGTGAAGAGGCGGCCCCGGGCCTCCCTGATGGCGCGAGGCGCGAAGGACACCAGGAGCTGCTCGATCGTCGTGTGGTCCCGGATCGAGCCGACGAGCTGGGGCATGACGGCGAGCTGACCGTCCACGTTCACGGCACCGGACGCCCCGTCCAGGTCACCGGCGATGACGCGGACGAGGGTGGTCTTGCCGACGCCGTTGGCGCCCACGAGGGCCACGTGGTCGCCGTCGCCGACGCGGAACGAGACGTCATCGAAGAGGACGTCCGCGCCCGGGCGGACCCACCGGAGGTGGCTGACCTGGAGCGAGCCCATGGCGACGACGGTAGGCGAGGGCGGAGCGCCGGCCAGCGTGGGTTCTTCTCGCTCGCATCCGGTTCGCCGTTCGCCGCGAGCCGGGCGGACAGTAGGCTCGGCGTCCCCAGGAGAGGTGCCAGAGCGGCCGAATGGGGCGCCCTGCTAAGGCGTTGTCGTGGTATCACGACCGTGGGTTCAAATCCCACCCTCTCCGCCAGTTCGAGGCTCCAGGGCGGGGACAGGTTGTGACGGCGGTCACACCGCCGGTGTTGCATTTCGGTTACGGCCGGGCTAGACCTGGCTGCCTTCCGACAGGGATCCCCCTGTTCGGGGGCGGAGGATCGCCGGTCCGGCGGGCCCTCGTCCCCGCCCGGTAACCGGCCCTCGAGCCGCAGGTACCGGGGCAGGGCCGCTCGCCATGACTCGCTCCGCTCCTCGCTACTCGCCGCCGGCCGACCGGGCCCGCAGGGCGGCTCGCGATCCGTTCCTGGTTCGCCTCGGTGTCCTGCTGCTCGCGGGTGTCATCGTCACCCCGATCGCCGCCATGATCGCCCGGAACGACGGCGGCGAGGTGGTCCAGGCCGGCAACCTCCCGGGCGCCGCCGTGGCCCTCGAGCCGGGGGCGGAGAGCACGACGATCGCCCCGGCACCGCTGCAGCTGCCGTCCGCCGGCACCATTCCGGCCACCGTGCCGCCCGCAGGCACCGTGCCCGCCACGATTGCACCGCCCACGACCGTGCCGCCGGCGACGACTGCCTCCGACGAGGCCGCTTCACAGGCTGTCGCGCCGGCCGGTGATTCGGGCGGAGCGCCTGCGGCGGCTGCCCCGGCTCCCACCGGGGCGCCGGCTCCCGAGCCCACGGCCGCTCCGACCACCGCTGCGCCTCCGCCCCCGCCGCCTCCTCCGCAAACGAGCTGGAGCGAGGGCCAGATCATCCAGCTCATCCGCGACGTCTTCCCCGACGACATCGAGGAGAAGGCCATCGCCATCGCCCAGCGGGAGTCCCGCTTCGATCCGAACGCGCGGAACTTCTGCTGCACCGGCCTCTTCCAGATCTACGGCGACGTGCACGAGAAGCTGATCAACTCGCTCGGCTTCCGGGTGGACCAGCTCACCGACCCGCTCGTGAACTGCGTGGTCGCGCTGACGCTGTACCAGCGCTCCGGCTGGGCCCCCTGGGGCGGCTGATACCCGGGTTCCTGTGGGCGCCCTCCGGCCGTAGGATGGACGGACGCCAACCACGCGCTCGTAGCTCAATGGATTAGAGCATTTGACTAC
>CAVYKN010000019.1:0-553263 GCA_963769115.1 uncultured Acidimicrobiales bacterium | reverse complement strand
TGTCCCGTGCGTGACGCCCGTTCGCTACGAGTTGGCTGGGTGGCCGAGGCGGGTGTCGCGCGCGAGGTAGGGGTGGGCGACGAGCAGGTCGGGGAGCGGGCCGCGCCAGATCGGTCGCAGGGATTCGACGATGGCAGGGTCCCAGTCGATAGGCCCGAACGGCGGTTGGGGTTCGTATTCGATGCCGCGCTGGATGAGCTTGGCGGCGTCTTCGCCGACGAGTCGGGAGGCGAGGTAGAGGCCGCCGTCGATGCCGGCTGAGACGCCGGCGGTGGTGAGGTACTTGCCGTCTTCGACCCACCGCTGGTGGAGGTACTTGGCGCCGAGGTTCTCGAGGATGTCGACGTACGCCCAGTGGGTGGTGGCGGGTCGGTCGTCGAGTAGCCCGGCGGAGGCGAGGATCAACGCGCCGGTGCACACGGACATGACGATCTCGGCGTTGGCGGCGGCGGTGGCGACGTAGTCGATCAGCCGCTGGTCCCCGCACGCCGCCAGCGTGGGCTGGCCGCCGCCGGGGACGACGATCGCGAACGGGGATCGGGCGTCGTCGAAGGTGTGGCTCGGGGCGAGCTTGACGATGGCGTCGGTGGCCACGACGTCGGTGTGTTCGCCGACGACGAGGACCTCGAACGTGGGGTCGATGCGCGGGAGGGGCGCCAGGGTCTGCAGCGGCCCGATGAGATCGAGGGGTGTCAGGCCGGGATACAGGACGAAGGCAATCTGCCTGGTGTCGGTTGGGTTCATGGGTTCCTCCCGCTTGGTCGGTGACGTCGTGAGGCGTAGACAACGCCGCCCGCCTTGCGTGGGGCTGTGACGGACCTTGCGCAGCGCGATCGAAACGGCGGGCGTCATTCGCCGTCGGGGTCGAGCCGTTCCAGCGGGAGGCCGTGTTCAACCCACTCCTCCTTGCCGCCGCGGTACACGGCGACGGCCGTGTAGCCGAGCTGTTCGAGGCGCTGTGGCGACCGCGTCGCTGCTGGTGCCGGCGCCGGTGCAGTACACGACGATCGGCGCCTGCCGGTCAGGCAGCAGCGCCGGCGCGAGTCGGTCGACGTGGCCTGGGGGGATGTTGACGGCGCCGGGGAGGTGGGCGTCGGCGTAGTACCCGGCGCCGAGTGCTTCCACGAGGACCGGCCGCTGGCCGTTGGCCATCAGGTGGTGCAGGTCGTCGTCGGCTGATCTGGTTGGGCAAGAGAGTCTCCTGGAGTGCTCGCGTGACTTCAAGTAGGCCCGACGGTGCTGTCATCGGGCTTGCACGAAGGCACCCTCCGACCGCGAATTTCGGTGGCAGTACCCTCGGTGGCCAGTGGAGTTCGGCATTCTCGGGCCGCTGGAAGTCCGCTGTGGTTCCGATGTGGTGCCGATCAGGCGCGGGCTGCCGCGCACGATCCTGGTGGCGTTGGTTCTACGCCGGGGCCACACGGTGCCGTCTGACTTCCTGGTCGATGTGCTGTGGGGCGATGAGTTGCCGCGCAACCCGGCCAACGCGCTGCAGATCCAGGTGTCCTACCTCCGCAAGACCCTCGGTGGCGCCGAGCCCGGCGGATCCACGGTCGTGGAGACGCGGGCCGGCGGCTACGCCCTGCTGATCGAGCCTGAGCGGATCGATGCGCATCGGTTCGAGGCCGCGAGTCGCACGTTCTCACCGTTGAGTTCGGTTCGTTCCGAGACCGAGCTGCACAGCGCGCTGGACGAGGTCGAGCGCGCCTTGGCGCTGTGGCGCGGCGACGCGTTGGAGGACGTGGCGGACATGGAGTTCGCCCGCGGCGAGACCGCCAGGCTGGAGGAGCTGCGTTGGCTGGCGACGGAACGCCGTATCGACCTGTTGCTTCGACTCGGCCGCCACGGCGACACGCTCGGCGAGCTCTCCGAGCTGGTCCGACAGATGCCGCTGCAGGAGCGATTTCATGAGCAACTCGTGCTCGCCCTGTACCGGTCGGGCCGCCAGGCCGACGCCTTGCGCGCCTACGGGCAGGCCCGGCGCACGCTGGTGGAGGAGCTCGGCATCGAGCCCGGCGCGGACCTGCGTGACCTGGAACGACGGATCCTCAACCAGGACCCGGCGTTGGACTGGGTGGCGCCGGAGGAGCCGACACCGGCCGCCGTCGTGACCGCCGTCGAGCCGTCGTCACCGCCGCGACGGCGGACGTCGGGGCGGCTCCCCGTTCCGGTCTCGGCGCTCGTCGGGCGCGATGAGCAGATCACTCGGCTCGAACACCTGCTGGAACGCCACCGGGCCGTGACGCTCACCGGCCCAGCCGGCGCCGGCAAGACCCGGCTGGCCATCGAGGTCGCGGTCCGGCACCGGCAGCAGTCGTGTTACGTCGACTTCAGCCCGATCGACGACCCCGGCCTGGTCGCCCCGACGGTCGCCGCCGCAGCGGGCGTGGCGATCGCGCCGGGCGACGACCCGGTGGCGGCGATCGCCGAGACGCTGGCGTCCCGCGAACTGCTCGTCGTGCTGGACACCTGTGAGCACGTCGTCGCCGCCGCCGCCCAGGTGGCGTCGGCCGTGTTGCACACGGCGCCCGGTGTGCGGATGGTTGCCACCAGCCGGCGCCCGCTCGGGGTGTCGGGCGAAGTCGCCTGGCCGGTGCCACCGTTGGATCTGCCACCACCGGATGCTGCTGGCGCCGGCGAGATCACCTCGCACGCCGCCGTCGCGCTGTTCATCGAGCGGGCGACCGCGGTCGCTCCCGATCTCGAGATCACCGACGCCGTCGCCGCCGACATCGCCGCCGTGTGCATCGCGCTGGACGGGCTGCCGCTGGCCATCGAGCTGGCCGCGGCCCGCACCGACGTGCTGAGTCCTGCCGCCATCCGAATGCGCCTCGAGGACCGCTTCGCGCTGCTCGTCGACGGCGGCAGCGACGTGTCCGCACGGCAACAGACGCTGCGAGCGGCCGTGGACTGGAGCTTCGAGCTGCTCTCCGTGCCGCAACGGACGTTCTTCGCCCGCCTCGGCACGTTCGCCGGCACGTTCGGCCTCGACGCCGCGCTGACCGTCGCCGGTCACGGCCTCGAAGCGCCACTGGAGTTGCTGGCCTCACTGGTGAGGCAGTCGATGGTGGCCCGGGCCGGTCACGACCGATACCGGCTGCTCGACACCCTGCGCGCCTACGCCTTGGAGGCCCTCGCCGAACTCGACGCCGACGAGACCCGCGACCGCCACGCCGACGTCTACGTGCAGCTGGCCGAGCACGGAGAGGTGGAGATCCGCGGCGCCGACCAGCTCGCCTGGCTCGACCAGTTCCGCAGCGAGATCAACAACCTCCGGGCCGCGCTTGAGTGGTGCCTGCTCACCGGCGACATCAGCCGCGCCGCCCGTCTGGCCGGGGCGTTGGCCTGGTTCTGGACGCTCAACGGCATGCTGACCGAAGCGATCCAGCACCTCGAGCGGCTCGTCGAGGTCACCGACGTGCTCCCGCCGGTGCGGGCCAGGTGCCTGTGGGGCTATGCCCTGCTCGCCGCGTCGCTGGGCCGACTGGAGACCGCCCGCGACGCCGGCTATCGCGCCGCCGAGATCGCCCGGGCGTGCGACGACGCCGGCACCGCCTACGGCCTCAACGCCGCGGCGGTCGCCGAATGGGCGCTCGGCAACCACGAGCGGTCACTCGACGCCCACCGTGAGGCGATCGCGCTGTTCGACAAGCTGGACGACCGTTGGGGGCTGGCGGTGTGCAACGTGCTCCTCGCCCGCACTCTCTTCGACCTCGACGACCCCACGGCGGAGGCGGTCGCCTCGATCGGCGTCGAGCACGCCCGCCGGGCCGGTGACCGCCACGTCCTGGGCATCGCCCTGACGCAGGTGGCGCAAATCGCCATCGCCGCCGGCGACACGGCGGCCGCAGTGTCCGCTGCTTCCGAAGCGCTGGCCCTGCAGGAGCTGATCGGTTACACCGAAGGGATCGTCTCCGCCCTCCATGTGCTCGGCCAGGCGTCCCGCCTGCACGGTGACCTGGACGAGGCCAGGGTCCACCACCGGCGTGCACTCACGCTGGCCTCACGGATCGGACATGCCGCGGCGGTGTGCGAGGCCGTCGAGGACCTGGCACGCGATGAGGCGGTTGACCGCCCGGATCTCACCGCCATCCTGCTGCAGGCGGCGCGGACCGAGCGTGCCCGGCGCGGTCTACCGCTGCGTCAGCGTGACGCCCAGGAGCTCGCCGTCCTCGAAGGCACCGTCACCGACGAGAACGCCGCCACACCCGTGAAGGCCAGCTTCAACGATCTTGTGTCGGAGATGACGAAATGACCGACCGTTCCATCCTCATCCACGCCCGCGCCGACGACGTCTATCCGCTCATCGCCGATCCGGTCCGCATGGGCGAGTGGAGTCCCGAGTGTGTCCGCTGCCGGTGGGTGGGCGGCGCCGATCGGGCTGAGGTCGGCGCCCGCTTCCGCGGGACGAGCCGCAACGGGTGGCGCAGGTGGACCACGACGTCCACGATCGCCGATGCGCGCGACGGCGAGCGGTTCGCGTGGGAGGTCACCTACTTCGGGCTGCCGGTCGCCCGGTGGGAGTACCGGCTCGAGACCGAAGGTGACGCCGTCCGGCTGGTCGAAGCGGTGGACGATCGCCGCGGCCGGTTCCTCCGCGCGGTGTCGCCGTTGATCACCGGGTCCCCAGACCGAGACCGCCGCAACGCCGACACCATGGAAACGACGCTCGAGGCGATCAAGACCGCCGCCGAAACACCAGATCGCTGACACCTGCAGTCCGTAACAGGCCGGTGCAAGGCCCGTACCAGACGGCCGCGGTCCCCTGTGATGCATGACATCGACGAGGGACATCACCGCAGCGACGCCATCCGCAGAACCCATCGAAGCCCGGCGGGCGCTCGAGGCGGCCTGGCAGGCAGAACGCCACGCCGCCACCACGGCTCGCCGGACCGGTGACGCGACGGTCGAGTGGCGCCACCTGGAGCGGGCGCACATCCTCAGCCAGCCGCTGGCCGGCCTTCACCTGCGTACGCACGGTGCCATGCTGGCCGCTTCGGTGCGCCGCCGCGACGGCCGCGAGATGGCCGGTCAGCTGCTGCGCCTCATCCTGGCCGTGCCCGGCTCGGTCAGCGGTCGCTACCCGGTCGGCAACACCGGCGGCGCCGATGTCAGCGCGTTCTCACCCATGGCGGTACCGGACGACCTCCGCCCGCTCCTGCTCGCCCTCGGAGGTGCGGCATGACCACCATCCACGTCCACGACCACGGCTTCCCGACCGCCGTCGACGGTCTCCCTGCCTGCGGCCCGAGCACCGTCGTCGAACTCGGCGACGGCGACACCTACGACCTGCGCATCGCCCCCGTCGTCAACGAGCTCGGCGATACCCGCGTGCGCATGCTCGCCTACAACGGCTCCATCCCCGGCCCGACCCTGCGCGTGGCACAGGGCTCGGAGGTGACGGTGCGGGTGCGCAACGACGGCGACCACGAAACCACCGTGCACTGGCACGGCCTCCGGCTGCAGAACGCCTACGACGGCGTGCCCGAGGAGACCCAGGCCCCCATCCCCGTCGGCGGCGAGTTCATCTACCGGCTGCGGTTCCCCGACGACGGCGTCTACTGGTACCACCCCCACGTCCGCGAGGACTACGGCCTGGAGATGGGCCTCTACGGGAACATCATCGTCGACCCACCCACAGACAAGGCATGGCCGGCCGTCAACCGCG
This sequence comes from uncultured Acidimicrobiales bacterium, assembly GCA_963769115.1. GTDB lineage: Bacteria > Actinomycetota > Acidimicrobiia > Acidimicrobiales > Ilumatobacteraceae > DASTFY01. Next base: position 547,595 of record CAVYKN010000019.1, on the reverse strand, counting down.
AAGCCATCGTCACCCTCGACGACATCCTCCTCGAAGACGGACGCATCACGCCGTTCCGAACCGATGGACCCACCCACACCGCCATGGGCCGCTTCGGCAACGTCATGCTCACCGGCGGCTCCACCGACCTGACCCTCGACGCACAGGCCGGTGAGGTGGTGCGCTTCTTCTTCACCAACACCGCCAACACCCGCATCTTCAACGTGTCGATCCCCGGCACGCGAATGAAGCTGGTCGGCGGCGACAGCGGCCGCTGCGAACGCGAAGAGTGGACCGACAGTGAGCTGCTCGCACCCTCCGAGCGAGCCGTCGTCGACGTCCTCTTCGACACGAGCGGCACCTTCCCGATCGAGCACCGGACGCCCGACCGCAGCTACCGGCTCGGCTCCGTGATCGTCGCCGACCCGCCCGCGGAACGATCGCTCCACGAGGAGTTCGAGACGCTGCACGTCAACGACGAGCTCGCCACGGAACGCGCACGGCTCGACCAGGAGCGCACCCGTACCCCGGACAAGACACTCGTGTTCACCGCCTCGATGCCAATCCTCTACGGCTCCGGCGACTCCCCGCCGGCGGCATCGTCATACGTGTGCCCGATGCACCCGGAGGTCACCAGCGATGAACCGGGAACCTGCCCGAAGTGCGGGATGAAGCTCGTCCCTGCCGCCCCAACGACCTACGTCTGCCCGATGCACCCGGAGGTCACCAGCAGCGAACCCGGCACATGCCCCAAGTGCGGAATGAAGCTGGTCCTGAGCGACACCGCCGATATGCCGGCCCAGGACGCACACCATCACGATCACGATCACGCCCACGACTCCGCTGACGGGCTGGAGTGGGAAGATCTCATGCCGGAGATCAACGCCCGGACCGACGCCTCGAACATGATCTGGAGGCTCGTCGATCAGGAGACGGGCGCCGAGAACACGGCGATCGACTGGACATTCACAGTCGGGGACCGGGTGAAGATCCGTCTCGTCAACACCATGGACAGCGATCATCCGATGCACCATCCGTTCCACATCCACGGCGCTGGACGGTTCCTGGTCATCGACCGCGACGGCCAACCACCCGCCAACCTCGTGTGGAAGGACACCGTGCTCGTCCGCGCCGGTGAGACCGCCGACATCGTGCTCGAGGTCACCGAACCTGGCCTGTGGATGGCGCACTGCCACATCGCCGAGCACAACCAGGACGGGATGATGTTCAGCTTCCGCGTCGACCAGCCTCGCACTCATCGCATCGGAACCCACGCCTGGTCACTGCGCACCGGCGGGCAGCTCACCGCCGCCGAGAGAACGTCGATGATCCCGGTGGTCATCTCCGCGCAGGCGCGCAGCGTCGCAGGCCGCATCGCCATGGCCGCACACCTGAACCGGGGGCGACGCCGTGATCTCGACCCGTCTCGGCTGACGCCGCCCGCGACGATCCTCACCCGCGTCGCCGAGGCGCATGCTGTCGCCCATCTCGACGCCACGCTCCTCAACCACTCCCTCCGCACCTACACATTCGGAGCAGCCCTCGGATTGATCGACCACGTCGAGGTCGACCGCGAACTCCTGTACACCGCGGCGCTTCTGCACGACGTCGCGCTGTCCGACGGCGCGGGCAATGGGCTCGACTTCACGGTTGCCAGCGCGGCAGTCGCTCTCCAGGTCGCCGACGATGTCGGCCTCCCGTCGACAGCAGCGGAGACTCTTGCGTCCGCCATCACGCTGCACCACAGTCCCGACGTCCGTCCATCCGACGGGCCTGTGGCGTATCTCCTCTCCGCCGGCGCCGCCCTCGACGTCATCGGACTTCGCGCCTGGGACCTCCCGCCTTCGGCCATCGCGGCCGTGGTAGCCCAACATCCGCGGTTGGGCTTCAAGCGCGAGTTCGCCCGCGTCTTCCGAGAAGAGGCCGCCCGAGTCCCACGAGGTCGCGCGAGTTCTTGCAGCGGTACGCCGCCTTCGGCCTCGCGATCCGAGTAGCCCCCTTCCGCGGCTGACCCGTCGCAGCCGACCACGGAGGAACCCTCCATGACGCCTTACCGGGACAAAGGCACCCGCGGGCGGAAACGATCCTCGCGGCGATCAGGGCCGCCGCGGCGTTGATACCTATAGGGGGTAGGGGTATACTGAGCTAGTGGACCATCCGGAGGAGGGTGCCATGGAACACCAACGCACGCCGACCGTGCCACCCGACTAGCACCCCGCGATGCCCCATGACGGACGTGACGGCGCTGGTGCCGATGGCGGCCAACGCGGCGACCCGCACGCCAGTGACGAGGCGGGCGTCGGGCACGGCGAACACGCTGCCCATGACGCGCACGCCGGCCACGACAAGCACGCGGGTCACGACCCGGAGGCGTTCCGCCGCAAGTTCTGGCTGAGCTTGGCCCTGACCGTCCCGGTCGTCGTGACCTCCGAGATGGTGATGGGGTGGTTCGGCTACGAGCTGTCGCATGTCGCCTGGGTCGGGCCGCTCCTGGGGACGTTCATCTTCTTCTACGGCGGCCAACCGTTCCTGGCCGGCGCCGTGGCCGAGGTCCGCGACCGGGCGCCGGGGATGATGCTGCTGATCGCGATGGCCATCACGGTGGCGTGGGGCGCCTCGATGGCCTCAACACTGGGGTGGGTCGATCTCGAGTTCTGGTGGGAGCTCGCGGCCCTCGTCACCATCATGTTGCTCGGCCACTGGCAGGAGATGAAGGCCATCGGCCAGGCCCAGGGGGCGCTGGCCGCGTTGGCGGCCCTGCTGCCAGACGAGGCCGAGATCGTCCACGGCGACGAGATCGATCGCATCTCTGCCGGTGACCTGCGGCTCGGTGACGTGGTGCTCGTTCGTCCGGGTGGGCGGGTGCCGGCCGACGGAGTGATCGTCGAGGGAGCCGCCGAGCTCGACGAGTCGATGATCACCGGCGAGTCCCGCCCCGTTGCCAAGACCACCGGTTCCCGCGTGGTCGCCGGCACCGTGTCCACCGACTCGGCGATCCGCGTGCGGGTCACGGCCGTTGGCGATGACACCGCCCTGGCCGGCATCCAGCGCCTAGTAGCCGACGCCCAGGCGTCGCGGTCCCGGGCCCAGGTTCTGGCTGACCGTTTCGCCGCTCTCCTCTTCTACATCGCCACCGGCTCCGCCCTGGTCACGTTCGTCGTGTGGGGCGCGCTCGGCGACTGGGACACGGCCCTCACCTCGGCGGTCACCGTGTTGGTCATCGCCTGCCCCCACGCCCTCGGGCTGGCCATCCCGCTCGTGGTCGCAATCTCCACTGCCGTGTCGGCCAAGGCCGGCATCCTCGTCAAGGACCGCCTCGCTCTGGAGCGGATGCGAACGGTCGACACGGTCCTGTTCGACAAGACCGGCACCCTCACACGGGGCAACCACGCCGTCACCGGCATCGCCACCTCCGACGGCCACGACCGTGACCACGTCCTGGCCATCGCCGCCGCCGTCGAAGGAGATTCCGAGCACCCGCTGGCCCGCGCCATCGTCACCGCCGCAGGCCAGGCCACACCCAAGGCCTCCGACTTCACCGCGCTCACTGGCCGAGGCGTGGAGGCAACCGTCAACGGGCGCCGCTACGCCGTCGGTGGCCCGGCCCTGCTCCGCCAGCGCGGCCTCACGATTCCCGCCGAGCTGGCCGCGACCACCGCCGGATGGACCGAGCGCGGTGCGGCGGTGCTGCATCTCCTCGACGACACCTCGGTGGTCGCGGCGTTCGCCCTCGAGGACGAGGTGCGGCCCGAAGCGGCCGCCGCGGTCGCCGACCTCCACGGCCTGGGCGTCACCCACGTGGTGATGATCACCGGTGACGCCCGCTCCGTCGCCGACCATGTCGGCGCCCAGGTCGGCGTCGACGAGGTGTTCGCCGAAGTCCTGCCCGCCGACAAGGACCGCACCGTCACCACCCTGCAGGACCGCGGCCTGGCGGTGGCCATGGTCGGCGATGGCGTCAACGACGCCCCCGCTCTCGCCCGAGCCGACGTCGGCCTCGCCATCGGCGCCGGAACCGACGTGGCCATCGAGTCCGCCGGCGTCGTCCTCGCCGGCAGTGATCCCCGCGCCGTCGCCGGTGTCATCCGCCTCTCGCGGGCCTCCTACCGCAAGATGCGCCAGAACCTGGCCTGGGCCGCCGGGTACAACATCGTCGCCATCCCCCTCGCCGCTGGCGCCTTCGCCTGGGCCGGACTCACCCTCGCCCCCGCAGTGGGCGCCATCTTGATGAGCGTCTCCACCATCGTCGTGGCCGCCAACGCCCAGCTGCTGCGCCGCGTGCAGCTCACCCCTACCCCTTCGAGGAGCCAACCGTGACCGTCGCCACCTACACCATCACCGGCATGACCTGCGGCCATTGCGTCGCCGCCGTCACCCATGCCCTCCAGTCCATTCCCGGTGTCGCCGGCGTTGACATCGACCTCCCCACCGGCGTCGTCACCGTCACCTCCGACACCCCCGTCGACCACGAGCAGCTGGCCGCGGCCATCGACGACGCCGGCTACACCCTCGCATGAGCCCCCCGACACCGGCAGTCGACCTTGCCACCTCCGTCGGGGCACGCCGACGACAGAGCCGCCCGCGCGGCTACTCCATGGACGCGAAGCAGTACCAGGCACGCCTGCGCCGAATCGAAGGCCAAGTCCGCGGGCTCCAGCGCATGATCGCCGACGACACCTACTGCATCGACGTCATCACCCAGATCTCATCGGTGCAACAAGCCCTCCAGGCCGTCGCCGTCGGACTCCTCGACCAACACCTCCGACACTGCGTCACCAACCACGACAACCCCGACGAAGCTGTCGACGAGGCCACCGCCGCCATAGCGCGCCTCCTCCGCACCTGAACGCGCGCTTACCGGGAGACTGGACAAGATCTCAGGCGAGCGGTGGTAACCGACGGACGCTCGACGCCGCTGTCGCCGTCGGCACGCTCGGCGCGACCACTCCGGTCGGACGAGCGAGCGGGGTCCGGGCTGGCTCCACGACCATCGTCGGCTCCGGTGGCGGCTGTCGTCGTTGCCGGTCGATGCCCAGGCCGGAAGCATCTCGCCGAATCGGGGGCGCCAGGCGCACCACCGAGCGATATCACCCGATGGGTGTGGGGAGGGCGAAGTCGACGGCGATCTACGGTGGCGGGGGATGCCGAACGTCGAGCAGGCCGACTACTGGGATGGATCGGCTGGCGAGCATTGGGCCGCCGAGCAGGCCCGCTACGACCGGATCAATGGCGGGTTCGGGGACCGCGTGGTGGAGGTGCTATCGCCACATTCCGGGGAGCGGGTGCTCGATGTTGGATGCGGGAACGGGGCGCTGACCGTGGCGATCGGACCGACGGTCGCGCCGGGAGGTTCGGTGCTCGGGTTGGACCTCTCCGGGCCGATGTTGGCGGCGGCGACAGCCCGGGCGCGGAGCGCACGGCTGACGAACGTGAGTTTCGAGCGCGGCGACGCGCAGGTTTACCCGCTTGCTGGGGCGGCCTTCGACGCGATCGTGAGCCGCTTCGGGGTGATGTTCTTCGACGACCCGCAGGCGGCGTTTGCCAACCTGGCCCGAGCCCTGCGACCGGGCGGCCGGGTGGTGTTCGCCTGCTGGCGGGAGCTGGCGTCCAACGAGTGGCTGATGATTCCGGCGGGGGCGGTGCTGGCGTATGTGCCGATGCCGGATCTGGGTGAGCCCGGCCGGCCCGGCCCGTTCTCGCTGGCGGACCCGGATCGTGTTCGCTCGATCCTCCAGGGGGCCGGTTTCATCGCAGTGGGCGTCGACGAGTGTTGCTGCCCGATGCCGATGGGTGACACGGTGGAGGACACGGTCGCGTTCATGCAGGGCACGGACATGGCGCAGACCTTGATGGCCGATGCCAGCGAGGACGTGGCCGGCGCGGCGTGGGACGCGGTGCGCGCCGCGTTGGCGCCCTACGCCGGGCGCGAGGGGGTCGTGCTGAATGGCCAGGCGTGGATCGTCACGGCCACCAAACCGGTATGACACGTCGGGCTCACGGCTGGGCGAGCCGTTCGACGACGTGGCTCGCTACGGCGAGCCGCCATTCACCGGCCTCGGGACTGGCGGTGATGGCCTCCGTGACGCAGTGGCGGCGGTGTTGGTCGACGAGGCCGAGGGCGGCGCCCGCAACTGCCAGCAACCCCGCAGCGCGATCCGGCCGCAGCCCACCCGCTGACCGTGAGGTCACCCGTGATGGCCGACCGCGGCGTGGGGGTCGGTGCCGTGGTGGCCGCACGGGTCGACGTGGACGTCGACGTCGTCGAGGTGGCGGACGTCGTGGAGCAGGTCGTGGCGTACGGCCTCGGCCACGTCGTGGCCCTGGCGCACCGTGAGGTCTTCATCGACCACCACGGCGATCGAGGCGGCCAGGCGGTGCCCGACCCAGCGGGCCTGCACCGCACCCACCCGCTGCACCCCGTCCACGTGCGACGCGGTGTGCTCGATCGACGCGACGATCGCCGGGTCGACGGCGTCCATGAGTCGGTGGAACACCTGGCGGGCGGCAGTGAGCAGCACGGCGAAGATGGCGATCGAGATGACCAGCCCGACGATCGGGTCGGCCCGCTCGAACCCGAGCCACACGCCGACGGCGCCGAGCGACACGGCCAGCGAGGTGAACCCGTCGGTGCGGGCGTGGTAGCCGTCGGCCTCCAGCGCCGCCGATCCGATCTGCCGGCCGACCCGGATCCGATACAGGGCGACGAGCTCGTTGCCGGCGAAGCCGATCAGCCCGGCCAGGAACAGCCACCCGATGTTGGTGATCGGGCGCGGGTGGATCAGCCGGTCGATCGCCTGCCAGGCGGCGATCACGGCTGACAGGGCGATCATGGCGATCACGAACACCCCGGCCAGGTCCTCCGCCCGTCGGTAGCCGTACGTGTACCGCCGGGTCGGCGGCCGGCGGCTCAACCGGAACGCCACGAACAACGGCACCGCCGTCAAGGCGTCGGAGAAGTTGTGGATCGTGTCGGCCAGCAACGCCACCGACCCCGTCGCCGCGATCACCAGCACCTGCAGCAGCGCCGTGACCATCAGCGCCGCAAACGAGATCTTCACCGCCCGCAACCCCCGCTCGCTGGCCTCCAACGCCGAGTCCACGCTGTCGGCCGCATCATGGCTGTGCGGCCGGAACAGCTCCGCGATCGCGCCCCGCAACCCGGAGTCGTGAGTGTGGCCGTCACCACCGTGGTCGTGATCGTGGTGGTGACCGCAGTGGCGGCTCATGACGCCAGCTCTCCCGCTCCGAGGTGATGAACCGCAAGGCCGTCGCTGGTGAGGTGGTCGGCGTGGAACAACGCCTCGGTCACCAGCCGCAACACGTGCCCGTTCATCGCCGAGTAGAAGATCCGGTTCCCCTCACGGCGAGTCGACACGAGCTGCGCCAACCGCAGCTTGGCCAGGTGCTGCGACACCGCCGGCGCGGCCACCCCGACATGGGCGGCCAGCTCGTTCACCGAGTGCTCTCCGTGCAGCAACGCCCACACGAGATGCAGCCGGGTCCGGTCGGCCAGCAGCTTCAACGTCGCGGTCGCCGCGTCGAGCTGCCCGCCGGTCGGTTCCTCAACTATCTGCGTATCCACGCAGACAATGTACCCAGAGATTCTCGTAGTTGCGCACTTGGGGGAGGCACCTCAGCTGCGCTCGTGCCATGACGAGACTGTCCGTACGCTTCCGACATGACGACGATCGCCGTTGAGTTCCTCTGATGGTCGGCCCAGGCGACGAGACGACGATCGTCGAGGCGATCGCCTCACTGCGTGGCGACGGGTTCACCGGTGACTTCTCCGTCGCTCCCGGTGGTCTGATCCGCTGCGGCGCATGCGGTCAGGTTCACGACGCGTCGGATCTCGTGGTGGAGGCGGTAGTTCGGGTCGAGGGCATGTCCGATCCAGCTGATGAGGCGGCCGCATTCGGGCTGAGCTGCGGGCGCTGCGGCCTGAGAGGCGTGCTCGTGGTTGCCTATGGGCCGACGGCGAGCGCGGACGAAGCAGCGGTGCTCACAGCTCTCGGACACCGGCGGTGACCTAGACCTGAGGCCTCAGGGGAGTAGTGGGCCCCTCGGGTTTCGGGCGCGTAGGCGCCGATGTATCAAGGCCAAGAGCGGGCTCGGTCTCGCGCGGGCCGTTTAGGCCAGCTGCGCGCTCCTTCGCTGCGGACAGCGTGCGCAGGACAACGAGTGCGGCCGCCCACGCGACCACTGCAGAGATCGCTGTCAAGAGGTTGAACGCGTCCGTGAAGGCGGTGGCGGCCTGATCGAGAAGGGCAGCGCCGGGTGCACCGCCGAGCTGAGCTGCGATGACGTTGGCCGCGCCGAATGACTGCTCGGCAGCGTGGGCGACGGGGGCAGGTAGCTCGAGGCCGCTGAGGTCGATGTTGGAGCGGTACGCCGAGGCGACCTCCGAGGTGACACGAGCACGAGGGTTGCGGCGGACGGGAGCGTGGCGAGCCCGGCGTCTAGTGGCGAGTAACCGCGGTCGAACTGTAGGTACAGCGTGAAGCTGAAGAAGAAACCGAACATGATGCCGAACGGCGTCGTGACGACGGCGCTCCCAACGCTGAACCGACGATCCGTGAAGTAGGTCATCGGTAGCATCGGATGCTCTGCTCTGAGCTCCCAGAGCACGAAGGTGACGAGGACCGCGACCGCGACCACGAATGTCGAAACGACGAGCGGGTCGGTCCCTGGTTACGGCGGCTGGCACGCCGAGGGTTCAATCGAACGACACGGCTCAGGTCGTCACGGATGATGACCGGTAGCGTCGACGGCGATGCCTGAGTTCGCGACCGGGCGACTACGACGGTTGGCCGAGGAGCTCGAAGAGAGCGGGATGCGCGCCGCGGGAACCGAGGTCTTCCACGAGATGCTTGTGGAGGAGATCGATCTCGCGCTGCGACCGCCTGTCCACGAGCGACGCGTAGCGAGCAGCGGCACGATTCTCGAGCCGAAGTCCGATCCGGCATCGTGGGCGTCCGGGACGCTGCTCGACATCACCCGCGGACCGTTGGGGGAGCAGCCGCTTCCCGCGGCTCGCCGGTATGCCGACGGGTTGTCGAGCTGGCTTCTCCGCCACACCGAGCACCGCAACGAGTGGATGGTGTTCGATCGGCCAGCGGGTTCCGAGCGGGACCTCGTCGTGCTGGCCGACGTGCTCGACGCCACGATCGTGCAACGACATCCCGCCGGTTCGGTCCGGGTTGTCGGCGGGTTCGGGGTGCTGCGTTGGGGGGGTTACCGCTGGCATCACGAGCCTCCGGTCAGCAGCTGGATCGACACCGTCACCGCGGGTTCGATCAACGGGGATGCGGAAGTGCTCGAGGCGATGCTCGAGTTCGCGGTCCACGATCTCGGATCGATGGGCATCGGCGCGCTGCTGATCTACCGGCCCGATCCCGACCCGGGGCCGCCGGTGGAGGAGCGGCTCCCCACCCCACCACCGCTGCAGGTGCGCCGCCCCTTTCACCTTGCCCCGCTGCGTCACGCCCTTGCCCAGGTCGACGGAGCCGCCGTCTTCGATGCCAGCGGGACCTTGCGCCGGCTCGGGGTCCGGCTGGTACCGAGCTCGACGGCCGAAGAGACCGTCGACGCACTCGGCGGCACTCGTCACACATCGGGCCGTCGCTACAGCCGCGATGACCCACAGGCCACCGTCATCGCCGTGAGCGAGGACGGACCGGTCTCGGTGCTGCGCAACGGTGAGGTTCTCGGCCACTCACACGACGACTGACATGACGATAGGGAAGGGAAGATCGTGATGGACGAGATCGAGATTGTCCGGAGGATCAGCGAGCTGGTCGACGATGAGCACGCGCTCGAACGCGCGCATGCCGGCACTCCTCCGTCAGACGAGGAGGTCGCTCGCCTACAGGCCATCGAGATCGCCCTGGACCAATGTTGGGATCTCCTCCGACAGCGCCGGGCTCGCCGCGACGCGGGGCAGGATCCCGACGGCGCCCAGCTACGGCCGGAGAACATCGTCGAGGGTTACCAGCAGTGATGAATGATTCTCGAATGACCGATCGGCCTGCCGCCCCGTGACGTCAGCGGTGTGCGCTCCGTGGAGTTGCAACCGGGTTGCGAGGAGCTTCGGGCTGAGCGCTTCGGCACGGCTGCACGGTCTGCGGCTGGGACCCGGGCCTTTGCGGCCAAGCGCGGACAGCGTCCCCCCGCCAGTCGTCTGACTCGGAGGGGACCATCCGCCTGCCTGCCTCGCGTCGGCCCGCCCTCTACGGTGACCGCATGACGCAGGTCCATCGCACCCTCGATCCCGACGGCGTGCCCGCAGCGGTCGGCGGCTAGAGCCACGTGGCGGTGATCCCGGCCGGTACCGAGTTCTGTTCGTCGCCGGGCAGGTGCCCGAAGACCTCGACGGTTTGGTCCCCGATGGCTTTGCGGGTCAGGCGCGCCTCGCGTGGCGCAACGTCGGTCAGTGCGTCGCGGCTGGCGGGTTCACGCTGGACCATCTCGTGAAGGTGTCCTTGTACATCCGTGACCGGAGATACCGCGTCGCCAATCGCGAGGTGCGCCACGAGGTGCTGGGCGAGCGTCGGCCGGGGCTCACCGTCCTCGTCACCGATCACTGGGACGAGGGCTGGCTGCTCGAGATCGAGGCGATCGCAGCAAGGGTGGCGGCGTGAGCGGTGATCTCATCGACCCACCGGCCACTGCGCTTGCCGCCGAGGTGCGGCGGCTCCTGGACCAATGCGCGCCGGTCGTCGCGGCCCACTGCGAGCGCAGCTATCAGTTCGCGGCTGGATTCGCCGCCACCGACGGCGTCGAGCTCGACGACGAGGTGCTCTACCTGGGCACGATGCTGCACGACGTCGGCCTGTCCCCAGCCGCCGACGGCAGCGAGCGGTTCGAGGTGCGAGGCGCCAACCTTGTGCGGGCACTGCTGCTCGATCACGGGATCGAGCGCGACCGAATCGCGAACGTCTGGGACTGCATCGCGATGCACGCCTCCACCCCACTCGCCCGCCACAAGAGCCCCGAGACCCGCTACGCGAACCGCGGCGTCGCGCTCGATGTGCGTGGCTCGGGCGCGGAAGGACTCGAACCGGCACTGGTCCGCGCGGTGCTCGACCGCTGGCCGCGACACGACTTTCCCACCGAGTTCGAGGCGGTGCTCGCTGATGAGGTGCGCGCCCATCCCGACTCGGTCCGCATGTCGTGGCTGGAGTCGGTGGCCTCGGTGCACGTGCCCGGCTTCGTACCGACCGACTTCCTCGCCGGCCTCCGCGCGACCGAAGGCTTCGCCTGAGAGATGCCGCTTGATGATCAGCTGATGGCGTTGGCGGCGTCGAGGATCAGCCGGTTTCGTCAGGTTTCGAAATCATCGGGACGTGTGACGCCCGGACCTCGACAACGGTGGGCCGCTGGGTGGCTTGCGTCTGGTCGGCGAGCTTGCGGGATCAGTGTCGCGGGACCGATCTCGCTGCCGGGGTTCATCGTGACGAGTTGCCCAAAGGGACTCGCCGGCGTCGGGTGCGAATCCGGCGATGTAGACCAGCGCTTTGACGTCGGGTACGCCGGCGGCGGCGTTGCTGATGACGGCGCGCCCGTAGGAGTGTCCGACGAGCACGATGGGTCCCTCGATTGGGGTGAGGACGCTACGGATGTAGACGGGTCGGACTCGAGTCCGCGCAGCGGGGTCGCTGGTGCGATGACGGGGTAGCCGTGCTTCTGCAGGGTGGCGATCTGAGCGTTCCATCCGGATGAGTCGGCCCTTCCGCCGTGCACGAGCACGATGGTGGTGTCTGGGGCATCTCCAAGATGGCGTCGTCGCGCAACCGGCCGACGAGGGGTCGAGGTCGTGGCGTTCCAAGGTGTCGATGTAGGCAGACCGGCCTCAGGCGATGGGCGGCACGGCTCCTTCGGCGCTGGCGGCGAGGGCCGGGTCCCAGCCGCACACCAAGCAGGCGTGTCGGATCGCTGAGAGCCCGAAGTCGATGGCGGCTTGGCGCGGATCGGGTGAGCGGCGTGCGTCGTCCCAGTCGAGGAGGTACTCGCCCAGCTCGGTGTCCCAGCGCGCAGCGGCCGGCGCGAGTGTGGCTTGGTCGAATCCGTCTGGCGACGGGAACGCGAACGCGAAGAAGGCGGGCCGTGGGTAGCGGGCGTCGCCGGGCCACCAGCCGACTTCGATCTGCTGGGCGGTTGCCGAGTTCCGCATGATGAAGTCGTTGGACGGTGGGTCGGCGGCTTGACCGGAGAAAAGGCTCACGGCGAGGTCGAAGGTGCCCCACCAGGCGTTGACCGGCGTGGAGCGCCCGCGGTAGGGGGCGCGTAGCGCGGCAAGCACGACGGCGGCCTGGGTGGCCGCGGTGAGGTAGTTGCTCGCCTGCGCTGGGTTGTAGGTGGCGCGCTCGTAGTCCTCGTCCAGGGGCGTCGTCCACGGAGTCTCTTGCGGTGTCGGGTCGATCTGCACCGGACCGACGAGGTCGGCTACTGCGGCGAGGACATCGCGGGTGACTTCGGCCACGGGCCGGTCTGGCGCCAGTGCGATGCGCGTGGCTCGGCCGTCGCTGTGCTCAGCCACCGCCTCGTGGCGATGCAGGTCCAGCGCCACGACAAGGACGCCGGATCCGTCGGGTGCGGGCAGCGGGAGCGTTTCCCACCCTCGGGCGGCGAGGCGCAATGCGGCGTGCTGGAGCTGGGGTTCGGGTGGCGCCAGGGCCGCGGCCAGCTTGCCGAGCACTTGGGTGTGGGCGTGCAGCGTGTCGCAGGTCGCGTGCCATGCCTGATAGGGCAGCTCGGGCCAGGGGAAGGACACTGAACGCACCTAGGACACCGGGCTCGGCGACAACGCGGCTGTGTGGGCCGGGAGCGACAGGTCGCCGTCCCGGAGCTCGCGGAGCCGGTCGAGGTCGGCATCCGACACCGTCCGGATCACCCGGGCCGGCCGACCGACAGCGACGACGTCACTTGGCAGCTCCATGGCGGCCGGCACCAGCGTGCCCTCGCCGAGAAACACCCGGTCACCGAGGCGGGCGGTACCGATCCACGTGCCACGGCCGGATGCCCGCACGACCGCCCCCACTGACAGCAGCGCGCGCCGACCCAAGCTCGGCCGCCCGATGACTACCGCGGACGACGCGATCCGCGGCGCGATGTCTCCATCGTCAACGGGGAGAGCGGTAGCGAGCGTCTGGTTCATGGGTGGGCCAACGAGGGTCCGTCGACCAGGAAGGCGAGCTCGTCGAGATAGCAGAACCACCAGTCCTCGCCTGGCTCGTAGGACTGAATGATCGGGTGATCGCTGGCTCCGAAGTGGGCGGTGGCGTGGCGGTTGGGCGAGTTGTCGCAGCAGCCGACGTGACCGCAGGACATGCACATGCGCAGGTGCACCCAGTGGCTGCCGATGCGGAGGCAGTCCTCGCAGCCGTTGCTGCTCGGGGTGACATCGGCGACCTGGTCGAGGTGGGTGCAAGACTCACTCACGCCGCGCGCCTCTCAGCTGCTTGTCCAGTCTGGCTCATGCGCGACCTCCGCGCGCCTCCGGGGCGACGTCGGGAATGAGGTCGAGCACGACGACCGGGATCTGCGGCGCAGATCTCGACCTTCGCGTTCGGGTGGGCAGGAGGAGCAAGGGTTTGCCGCTGGAACTCGGCGTCGACGGAGCCGCCGCTGGCTCGGAACGCGGCGATGGCCTGGACGTTGCAGGAGGCTGGTCTAGCCATGGGGTCGTCTCCTGGTCGAGGCTACCGGTAGCTACGGTCGCCGAGTTCGTCGGCGGGGGATGGTGCCGAGCCGTCCGGCTTGGTCGTCCTCGAAGGCCTCGGTCGTCAACTCCTCGAACGTGGACGCGAAACGAGCCGAGCTCGAGACCGAGGGCGCCCAGCGAGACGCTGACATCGCAGAGAAGGATGCGACCTTCGCCGTCCGGTTCGCGGTGGCTGCAGTCGAGGAGGCCGAGTACGCCGCGCTCTACGCCACGTTGGCGCGGATGGACGCCGACAGCTCGGCCGCGAAATCGGGCTGACGAGGCTGCGACTGATGACGAGCTCCCTCACCGGGCGTCCCTCGGCGCGAAAGCACCGTAGGCCGTTGGAACACGGTGGTCGCCCAAGCTGGAAGCATCGTCGCGTCATGATCATCGATTGCGCTCACTTCGCGGCTGGCGTTCGAGACGTCGAGCCGATGAGCCTGGGTGATGCGGGCAGGCTGGCCGGTGAGGCGGTGGGGTTCGTGTGGGTGGCGCTGAGCGACCCTGCAGCCGACGACCTGGACGAGCTGAGCACGGCTTTCGATCTGCACTTCGCGGTCCAGGACACGCCGGGGGGATACCAGCGTCCGAAGCTGGAGCATCACGGCGAGAGCACCATCCTGACGGTGAAGACGGCGCGCCATGACGAGACCGGGACGCAGCTCGAGATCGGCGCTGTCGACATCTTCGTGGGTGCGTGCTACGCGATCGCCATCGGCCAGTCGAGTTCCGATGTGCTCGAAGGTGCGAGCGAGCGACTCAGGACACGTCCGGAGGTCGCCACGCACGGGCCCATGGCGGCGGCGTGGGCAGTGCTCGACGCGGTGATCGACGACGGTGAACGCGTGGTTGACCGGCTCGGCGATCAGCTCGAGAGGATCCAGGCGGCTGTGTTCCAGGGTGATCAGGACCAGAGCGAGCCGATATACCTCCAGCTCCGAGAGGCGGGGCGGCTCGCTCGCGCCATGCATCCCATGCTCACGATCTTCGACAAACTCGAGCGTGGCGAGCTCGTGGAGGCGTCCCAGCCGCTGTCGCCGCTCCTCAGTGAAGTCAGTGACCAGGCCCGCCGCCTGTCCGAGGAGATCACGATGCTCGGCGAGGCGCTCGACGGATTGCTCAACGCCAACCTGGCGCGGGTGACCGTACGTCAGAACGTCATCATCCAGCAGGTGTCCGCCTGGGCGGCGATAGCCGCCGCGGCCACCATCATCACCGGCATCTACGGCATGAACTTCCGTCACATGCCTGAGCTCGACTGGATCTTCGGCTACCCAATGGCGATCGCCATCATGGTCCTCACCGTCGTCGTGCTCCGCTGGTACTTCAAGCGCGTGGGTTGGCTGTGACAACGGTCGCCGAACTTCCCCGACCGATCGGCTACGTGCTCGGCGGCGGCGCGAGCCTCGGCGCGATCCAGGTCGGCATGCTCCAAGCGCTGTCAGAGCACGGCGTCGTGCCGGACCTTGTCGCCGGCACCTCCGTCGGCTCCCTCAACGGCGCCGCCCTCGCCCGCGACCCGACGTCGGGCGTCAACCGGCTGTCGCACGTGTGGGCGCGAATGACCACTGCGCAGATCTTCCCCGGAGGCCTGCTCGCCCAGGTGCGGACATTGCAGCAGACCAAGACCCACCTGTTCCCGAGCAACGGCCTCGCTGCCGTGATCGAGCAGTTCCTCGGCGGCCGGGATGGCACCTTCGTCCGAGTTGTACCGTTCGTGGGCGGGCACCCTGCTGCATTACCCGACCCGCGCCCATAGTCCGATGACGTCGCGCCCCGCCAAATCCGTCCTCATCGTCAATCCGCGTTCGGGCGGGGGGAAAGCGGTTCGCTTCGACCTGGTCGTGCAGTGCCGGGCGCGAGGCATCGATCCGATCCTCTTCGAACCTAGCGACGATCTCACGACCCTGGCGACGGCCGCGGTGCGAGCCGGCGCCGACGCCCTCGGCATGGCAGGCGGTGACGGGTCGCAAGCCGCGGTCGCCGCGGTCGCCGCCGAGCACGATCTCCCGTACGTGTGTGTTCCCGCCGGCACCCGGAACCACTTCGCCCTCGACCTCGGCATCGACCGCAACGACGTCGTCGGCGCGCTCGACGCGTTCAGCGACGGGCAGGAACGGCGTATCGATCTCGGCCGCGTCAACGGCCGCGCGTTCGTGAACAACGTGGCCATGGGGATGTACGGCGCGGTCGTGCAGTCGTCGGCATACCGGGAACACAAGGTGCGCACGGTGATCGACATGATGCCGGAGTTGATCGGACCGGATGCCGAACCGTTCGACCTCCGCTTCATCGGACAAGACGGCCGGCCGCACGACACCGCCGCGCTGGTGTTGGTCGCCAACAACCGTTATGTGATCGACCCCCGGCCGCTACACGGCACGAGGGGGGACCTCGACGGAGGTGTGCTCGGGATCATCGCCGTCACGGGGCCGCCGCCAGGCCGCTTGTCGGAGTGGACGACCCCGACGTTTCGCGTCGACTCGGCGACGGCCGTCGCGCTCGGGATCGACGGTGAAAGCGTGGCGATGGAGCCGCCGCTCGTGTTCGACTCGGATCCACGAGCGCTGAGGGTGCTTGTCCCGGCCCGCCGCTCGCTCCGAGGTCCCCCGCCTCGTCCGCCGGGACCGGCGAAGCGACGTTCGGCAACACCGGGCGATCAGCCGTGATGGTTTGCTTGGAGGCGGTCGCATAGGGGGTGTCGTGACGGGCGTGCCCGATCCCGGACACGGCACGCATCGGAGCAACCTTCTCGTCGATCGCGCCACCGAGCCCCCAGCAGTCCGTCGCCGCCGCCTGGGAAACGGGCTAAGCGTGTGCGCCCGCCCGAATCTGGGCGAGCGGGAGCCGAGACGGCCCTGCCGGGATCGCGGAAGAGTGGGTCGCACTTCGGCTGCGTCGGAGACCAGCGGTGGCCGTCGCCAGGAAGGCACGCTCCTCAGGCGGAGCCAGCGGGTGTGCGAGCGAATCGCCGACCACACGCCGGGGTGGAGGTGGTATGTGATCCCGTGGTCGCGGCAGACGGCCCGGAACCGCCGCGTGCGCGTGGTGCGGGGGGCGAGGTGGTGCTCGATCTGGTGGTCGAGGCCGCCGACCAGCTTCATGAAGCCGCCGGTCTGCAGGAGGCGGTGGCGAGGTCCCCGCCATCGAGCCGGCTCCCCGGCCGTTCGGCTCGAGCGAGCGCATCGCCGGGGTCACGCGTTCGCCAGCGAGTGCGGCGGAGCGACGTGAGCGCGCGTTCGGGCCGGGACACCGGATCGCAGCGCGACGCCCTCTACCCTCGGCACTACTATCGGATTCGTTAGCGCTGTCGAGAGAGCTAGCCGGGCTCCCGAACGAAGGCGTCCTCGCCGACAGCGATCGACACGTAGAAGGCAACGCTTCTCGCATCACAGGCTCGGAGGTCCAGAGACGCTCTTCCTCTATCGACCTCGCCAGACCTGGATGCCCTTTGCACTCCCGCGCAACCGGATGCCGCAGGCCCAATACAACCGACAGCTGCAAGACAACTTCGCATCGACCCGCAGGGTCGCTCCAGCCGTACCGGCAGCCGCAGAGCGTGACCGCATGATTGATCTGCAGCGAATCGGAGAGCTCCACGAGTCCGGGGTGCTGACCGACGATGAGTTCGAAGCGGCCAAAGCGAGGCTGCTGGCCAGATGACCTCCAATGCGGCTCGTGCGACGACGCTGGTCCGAGCGCTGCGAGCCGGGATCGAGCGCGACCGACGCGCGTTGGAAGACCTCTTTACCGAGGACGTTCGAGCCTGGACACCCGCGCTCTCCACCGCGTCGCTGACAGAGCTCATCAACGAACTCGACCGTCGCGACGACGTGTTCTCCGCGATCGAGCTCGACGTCGTGCCACTTGATGTCGGGGGCGACTACGCATGCGTCGAGTGGTCCGTTGCGATGACCCACTCCGGACGTCTCGGCCTCGCCGGTGACAGGAACATCGACCCGACCGGCCTCCGCATCATGTTCCACGGCGTCACGGTGGCGGAGTTCCGAGGCGAACGGATCTGTTCACTCCGCCAGTACTGGGACGAGTTTGAGGTGCTCGCGCAGCTGGGAATCTCTGGAGCAGACGGCTAAGGGACCGAGCAGCCGTCTGAGCACGGCACGGACCCGAGCGACGACCACTGGCCGGCGCCCGTTCCGCGTCAGGGTAATCGCTGACGTCGGACTTCCCGCGCCGGGGCGAGTCGGCCTGTCAAATTGGCTGAGCGCGGACGGGTCCGGGGCGTGTCGACTGCCGGGACGCGTCCCGCTGTCTGGCGACGCGCTCCCGGCGTGGCTGCCGAACGCCTGTGGTGTGGCCGTTGCCGAAACCTTGGGAGAAGTCCTCGGGGAGCCCGCCCGCCGACTGATAGCGAGCGCCGAACTTGGCGAAGGAGCAGCCCTGTCGCCCGGCGACGCCTCCAGTGCTACTCGTAGGTCGAGCTCGACGTCCCCATCGTGCGCCGAATGCGACGCCCTGAAAGATGGATGATGTCGATGGTCAGCGACACCGCTCGCTCGCCCGGCGCCCAGGTGTCGACGTCCGACTGGCGCAGCACCTCGCTGCGATCGTCGGCTTCCTCGGTGATGTCGCGGCCGTGACCCTGCGCGAGGACGCTCCACCCGCTGCGGTTCCAGCGCTCGAAGCGGTCGACTTCGAACGCGACGGGTTGACCGGCAACACCGGCGGTCAGCACACCGGGGGCAGTGCGCACGACGATGGTGTCATCGACGACGGCGTAGTTGACCGGGAGCACCACCGGGAAGCCGTCGATGACGAAGCCCACCCGACCGACGTCGTGAGCTTCGAGCAGCGTCCGACATTCCTCGTCCGACAGGATCTCGAATCGGGCGCGACCACCCGCCGATTGGGGTTCCACGCCCCCGATTGTCGCGTCGAGGGACGGCTCGCGAAAGGTCCCTTCCCGCACCCAGCGACAGGCGACAGTCGGAGCCCGGATGACGAACACTCAAACGCCCCGATTCGCCGCCCTCCGCTCCGGCGAGGGTCAGCGAACGTCCCCGGACGCCCACGAACCCTCCAGAGCGATGGCCCTGCTCAAGGCCACTTTACTGAATGGTCGTGAACGCCGGGGAACCCGTCGCGGAGGTGGACGGGAAGCCGCCCGCGCCCGGGAAGGCCCAGGTCATCGACGTTGGAGTTCCCGGCAGCCCGGGTTGAGACCTACCGTGAGGCTGACGAACGGGAGAGTTCCGTCGCGCGGTCGACAGGGAAGTCATTTCCGCAGGTGGACCACTCGCGCCCACGACCGGGACGGCTCTGGTAGCGACTGCCGTGGCAACGCCACGAAGCGCGGCCCAGGGGCGGGCTCGACCAACTGTGCCCACCGAAGGAGTGGGCTTCCGGGCGTCGCACCGGGTCGACCACAAATGTCCTGCTGCTTCTAGCCGAGAACTGCTGGGTCGGGAGGAGGTGCAGGGGGTTACCGCGGGAGTGACGGCAGCTGCTCTTGCAGTTGGCGGCCCACAGCTGAGTGGCGCAGCCGGTCAGCCTGCAATCGTGCCGCGGGCTTGCCAGGTCGGCGAAGATGGAGGCGTGCTCTGGCGCTGCGTCCGATTGGTCATCGCGGCTGCGGTGATGGTGCTGTTCGGGGTGGGTTGCGGTTCCGGGTCAGGATCGGCGATCCCGTCGTCGTCGGTGCCGCGACCGACACAGGCGCCGACGGTCCCTGACGCGACGATCCCTGACGTGACGGTCCGCCCGCCGGCCACGGATGCCCCGACCGATGACACAGAGGCGCCCGCCGCGCCCACGGAGACGCCGACCGTCGAGGAGTCGGTGGCACCAGCGCCAGGGACGGAGACCACGCAAGCGGCGGCCGCGACCGGCGAGGACAGCTCTTCCTGGTGGCCATGGCTGTTGGGGGCACTCGCGGTGGCTGCCGCGGTGATCGGCGTGATCGCCCTCGTGCGCCGGTCGCCGAAGGCCGCTCCGTCACCGGCTCCCGCGGCTCCGACAGGTCCGACGGTGGAGGTGCTCGCCCAGTCCGACGAGATCAGCACGCACCTCGTCCGGCTCGCACCTGGCGGCTTGGGCTCGGTCGCCGGCGCCGATGCGAGCCGGCTCGCGGTGCTCATCACGATCGTCGAGCAGCTCATGACGACCGCACCCGACGAGACGTCGAGGGTAGCGCTGGCCAGGCTGCACGAACCGATGCGTTCGTTGCACGGCGCGCTCGACGCGATCGCGTTGACGCCGCACCCGCCGTCGGACGCGGAGGAGGCGGAGGTGAGGGCTCGGGCGACCGCGCTGCACAGCGCGACGTCGCTGGCCCGCGCGACGCTTCTTCCTCCGTCGCCTGGGCCGCCAGTGTGAGGTCGGCACTCGGGGACGATCCTGCGGCCCCCGTCCAGGCTCGGCATCGCCACGACGATCTACGTCGCCGTCGCGCTCGGTGTGTTCGGGACACTGACGGTCGAGGAAGCGGGTTGTGGCTTGGCGTCGAGGTACCGGGGTGCCCGCGCGAACCTGGCGGGGTGATCCACATCCGCTCGGTGAGCCCCCCTGACCTCACCCCTGGCCTGGTCGAATCGCTGTCGAGCAGGTCCGGCGTGTTGAACATGATCGTCCTCGAGGGGGTGGCACGAAACCCCGACGGTGACTCGTTGCAGTTCGACGTGATCGCCGCGGAGGCCAACGACGTCCTCCATGACCTGCGCGCAGTCGGTGTCGTCCAGCGCGGATCAATCATCATCGAGGACGTCGGCGCTGAGCTGTCGGACCGGGCGAACGACGCGGAGGCCCACGCCCCCCGAGCGCTCAGACTCTTGCCCACGTGGGATCAGGCCGAGGCGAGGATCCGCGCCGGCGGGCGCTACCCACCCAGCTGGTTCGCGCTGCTGATCATCGCCGGGCTGATCGCCGCTGTCGGCATCTTCACCAACTCCCAGATCCTGATCGTCGGCGCCATGGTGGTCGGCCCCGAGTACGCGGCAATCATCAGCATCGCGCTCGGCGTCACCAAGCGCGATCACCAACGGATCCGAGCCGGCTCCGCGGCGCTCGTGTTCGGCTTCCTGATGGCGATCATCGCCACCTTCGCCTTCAGCGTGTTTGTACGCGTCTTGGGCCTGGAACCGGAGGCCTTCAGTCTTGGTATCCGGCCGGTGTCCAACCTGATCAACACGCCCGACGTCTTCTCCGTGGTGGTTGCGACTCTGGCGGGGATCGTCGGGGTGGTGTCTCTGGTTGAAGCCCGTGCGGGAGCGCTCATCGGCGTCTTCATCTCGGTCACCACGATCCCAGCGGCCGCCGATATCGGCGTGTCGACCGCGTTCGCGAACTGGAGTGAGGCATTCGGGTCGCTCGTTCAGTTGCTGTTGAACCTCGCCATCCTGTTGACGGTGGGCGCCGTCGGACTCGTCGCACAGCAAGGCGTGTGGAGGCGCGTCGCGAGACGTGCCGAGCGAGCTGAGCCCAGCGGGCCCTGAGAGCCGGACCGGAGTCTTCGTGGGCTCGCGAAGCGTGACCTCCACTTCGTCGCTGCGATCCAGCTCCGCCACGGCACCATCACCCCCACGCACACGACCCGGCGCAGGATGACGCGGGTTCGAGGCGGTGACGCGGCGACGTTGACCGAAGACAACAAGCGCACCGGCTCCTCCTGGCCGCGACTGGCTCTGGACCGAACCGGCGACGGGTTCAGCGTGGTTGCGGCGCGGAGAGGGATTGGATGGAGGTCATCACGTCGTTGGTGATCAGCCGTCGGCGGTGACGGCGGCTGCCGGCGTAGATCGTGGGGTCGATCGGGCTGCCGAACCGGACCGTGACCGGTCGGAACGGGCGCGGAACTCGTGTGCCAGGCGGCTGGACGCGGTTGGTCCCGACGATGCCGGCAGGCACGATCGGTACACCCGTGGCCATCGAGAGGTAGGCCACGCCCGTGTGGCCGGCGTGCAGGGCTCCGTCGGGTGAGCGGGTGCCTTCTGGGTAGATGGCAAACATGCTGCCGGCCTGCAGGACCCTGGCGGCGATCTTTAGTGCGGCTATGGCGCGGCGACCATCGCTGCGATCGACGGGGATCATGCCCATCGCCGGTAGCAGCCGCCGCGTCTTCCAGCTGTCGAGGTATTCGACCTTGCCGACGAAGCTGAGCGTGCGGCGGACCGTCATGATCAACACGACGGAGTCAAAGAACGAGACGTGGTTCGCGGCAAGGATCGCGGGGCCCCGGCGGGGCAGCCGCTCGCCACCTTCCACGCGGACCCGCCACAGCATGCGATAGAGCGGAGTCGCGATCAACCTCGTCATCGCATACCCGGGTCCGAATCGCCCGGTCGGGAACGGCCTGGCCGATCCCCCGCTCTTGGCCGACGTTGACTCGCTCAGCAACCGGCGCAACCGACCGACTCCCAGTGCCGAAGGCCACCAGTCCGACCGCCCGATCGAGGCGTCGGTCGCGATGCCGGCCACCGTCGGTGACGTCATCTGCTCATCCGGCTCGGCCGTCGCGTGGCTGGTTCGCGTGTCGAGCCCACGGTTGGTCCCGGCGCGGAACGTGAACCGATAGCGCTGCCCATGGCGTTCGCTCCTGATGTCGAGCTCAGGAAACGGCGTCAAGCCTGCACGAGGCGACAAGCCACACGGCCGCCGGCCCAAACCAGGCGTCACTCCCAAGGCGGGAAACACCACCACCGTACCGCCGAGCCGTCCGTTCTCGCCCCGGGTCAGAACGACGCGTCACCGGGACGGCAAGTGGTCAGCGTGCGATACGCCGTGGCGGAGCGCGAGTATCGACGTGAGCGGACCGGCGATCCGCGACCCCTCCTGGTCGGTCACGAAGCTGAACCCGGTCGCACAGACGCCGCTGTCTCCGCCGCCATGCACACGGCGGCCCGCGAGTGTGAAGTCAAAGGCATCAAGCTCAAAGGACTTACCGTGAACGACGTGCCAGCCGTCGGCAAGGAGCACCTCGGCCACGTCTTCGATGTCGATGTCGAGGCTCACGCCCGTCGACGATACCGCTCGCTGCCGAGCCCAAATCTGAATCAGTTGATGCGGACCACTCGGGGCTCGCTCTCGGTCGTCGCCGCCGCGCCTCCAGCGGCGACGAAGGCGGCCTGTTGTCTCGAACGCGGACGACTGGCGCGCTCTCGACCCGAGCGCGCTCCCCGCCTTCCGTGACGCGGCGCGTTCGAGGCCGCTTCGTTGGTATCGGTCGGCCGGAGGCAGGGATCCCTGCCCAGTTCGGCAGCGCTCAACGGCCGGGGCGGTGCACGCGCTCCCACGGCCACTCGGCGGCCAGCCAGGCGGCGACGGCGTCGGCGAGCGGGACGTCCAGCTCCGCGTGGCTGACCCGCACCCACGATTGGACCGTGACGTCGGCGTGCGGCGACTCCGACGGGTAGAGGTAGACGCACCCGATCACGTCGCCCGTGACCGGCTCGAGGACGGTGAACGTGAACCCAGTGCGGGCCTTGAAGTCGTCGGCGTGGCGGCGGAGGTCGTCGAGGTTCCGGTCGAGCGACATGCCCGCCGGCGGCGGCCAGTCACCGTCGGGGAAGCCGGGGGTCGAGCGGACATGCGCGATGCTCGAGGTCCAGGCTGCGTGATCGGCCTCGTTGTGCTGCGGGCCGAGCGGCTCGAGCCGGAAGTGGTCGCTGACGAGGGCCGTCGGCGGCACGAAGTCGGTCGGGACGAACGGCGGATCGGCCACGGTCTGGACGCTACGCCCGATCTCGGACGGCATCGCGGCCGCCAGCACGCGCGGGGTGTCGCACGGTCGTCGCCTCGCCCGGGGCTCTCGGCTCTCAGGTCGACGGACCTCGTGACAGCACCGAGACGAGGAAGTCGGACTCCTCGGTGAAGGGCCGCAGGTCCCATGTCGCGAACAGCGCGTCGGGGACCAGGCCGGCCTGGGCCACGTCGTGGAGGAACTCCGGGAAGGGATAGTCGCGTCCCGAACCGAACCCGGCCGCGATGCGGCCGTCGGGACGAAGGTGCGCGGCAAGGCGTTCCAGCACCGTTCGTCGGGTGCTCGGGTCGAGGAAGGGCAGGACGTTGCCGGCGCAGACGATGGCGTCGAACGGTTCCTCGATGCCGACCGCCGGGAGATCGAGCTCGGCCAGGTCGGCCACCAGCCAGATCGGGCCGGGATGATCGTGCTCGGCGGCGGCGATGAGGACCGGGTCGATGTCGACGCCGACGACGTCGTGACCGGCCTGCGCGAGGTGGCCCCCCACGCGTCCCGGCCCACATCCGGCGTCGAGCACACGGGCGTGACGCTCGAGCATGGCGTCGACGAGGCGCGCCTCTCCGCCGAGGTCCTCGCCGGCGGAGGTCATGGCCCGGAACCGTTCGACATACCACGAGGAGTGGTCCGGGTTCCGCTCGGTCAGCTCGATCCAGCGGTTCGACGACATCGCACGAACGCTACCGACCGGCCTCCGCTCGATGGACCCGGCCGGCCCGGCTCCTCACGTCGCGCGATTGCTGCGGGTGCGTTGCGGCAAGCTGTGGGGCGTGGAGGAGATCGAGGCGGACACCCACCCCGCAGGTCCACGAGAAGAACGGCGCGCTGTTCGGCCAGGTCCTCGTTCGACCGCCGGTCCGGACCCGACGTTCCTCGACGAGGGCGGGGATCCGCCCTGCTGGTGCCACCTCTTCGAGGACTGGACGCTGGGATGAATCTGGCCGTGTGGGTGGAGCGGAACGGCCGCCAGCGGCCCGACGACCCGGCGCTGGCCGACGGCGAGCGCGTCCACGCCGGCTGGGGCGCGTTCGCCGCCCGGACGGCGGGCGCGGCCGCTGGCCTGCGTGACGAGTTCGGCCTGTCGCCCGGCGATCGGGTCGCCATCGTGATGCGCAACCGGCCCGAGTACGTCGAGGCGATGTTCGCCATCTGGCACGCCGGTCTCGTGGCCGTGCCGGTCAACGCTCGCCTGCACCGCGACGAGATCGCCTACATCCTCGACCACAGCGAGTCGGCCGTCGTCGTGACCGACACCGACCATGCCGCCGACGTCGAGTCGCTGGTCGGGACCGTCGCTTCGCTGCAAACGGCGGTAGTGGCGCCGGGTGAGCGGTGGGACCGGCTCACGGCGTCGTCGCCGGCACCGCTCGTCGCCCGGCAGCCGGAGGCCCCGGCCTGGCTCTTCTACACGAGCGGCACCACGGGACGGCCCAAGGGAGCCACGCTCACGCACCGCAACCTGCTCATGGCGACGCTCAGCTACTTCGCCGACATCGACCCGGTGATGCCGCAGGACTGCATCCTCCACGCCGCGCCGCTGTCGCACGGTTCGGGGCTCTACGGCCTGCCCCACGTGGCCCGGGGGGCGGTGAGCGTCGTGCCGGAGTCCGGCGGCGTGGACGGCGACGAGATCGCCGTCCTCCTGCGGCGCTGGCCGGGCATGTCGTTCTTCGCCGCTCCCACCATGGTGAAGCGGCTGACCGGTGACCGGGCCGTCGCCGCCGCCGACCTCTCCCACCTGAAGACGATCATCTACGGCGGCGCACCGATGTACCTGGCCGACCTGGAGGACGCGCTCGGCGTCTTCGGCCCCCGCTTGGCCCAGATCTACGGGCAGGGCGAGAGCCCGATGACCATCACCGGCCTGTCCAAGGCGGACCACGCCGACCGGGACCATCCCCGGTGGGAGGACCGCCTGCAGAGCGTGGGCGTCCCCCGCACCGACGTCGAGGTCCGCGTCGTCGACGACCACGATCGCGACCTTCCCGCGGGAGAGGTCGGCGAGGTGGTCGTCCAGGGTGATGTGGTCATGGCCGGCTACTGGAAGCAGCCCGATGCCACCGCCGAGGCGTTGCGGGAAGGCTGGCTGCACACCGGCGATGTCGGCAGCTTCGACACCGACGGGTATCTCACGTTGCGGGATCGGTCCAAGGACCTGATCATCAGTGGGGGAATGAACATCTACCCCCGGGAGGTCGAGGAGGCGTTGCTCCGCCACCCCGGCGTCCGGGCCGTCGCCGTCGTCGGCCGGCCCGACACGGAGTGGGGTGAAGCGGTCGTGGCGTTCGTGGTAGCGGCCGACGGCGACGCCCCGCCGCCGGCCGAGGACCTCGACCGGACGTGCCTCGACAACATCGCCCGCTTCAAGCGGCCCAAGGAGTACCGGTTCGTCGACACCCTGCCGACCAACAACTACGGCAAGGTCGTCAAGCGAGAGCTGCGCGACCAGCTCCGGGCCGAAGCGGACGACGGCAGGCCGGGCTGAAACCCGCCCTCGGCCCGCTGCGAGCTCCGAATGGCCGCTCTCCGGCGACCTGTTAGCGTCGATCCAGGCAGGCAGGTCGGGGGCTCGGAGCGTGCCGCTCGACCGCCGCGTTGGCCGTTGCAATCCCGAACGCACGGTGAGGAGGCTGTCTCTCATGAAGCTCGCTCTTTACTTGCCGAACTTCCGCGACAAGGTGACCATCAAGGAGCTCGAAGATCTCACGAGCCTCGCCGAGGAGCTCGACTTCGACTCCGTCTGGACGCTCGATCGGATCGTCGTCCCGGAAGCCTCCGATCGCGCGGAGCTCCAATACTCGTTCGGCATGATGAGCGAGTTCCCGAAGGCGTTGCCGGTGTCCTCCCGCGGTGAGTGGTTCCAAGGCTGGCCGCTGATCCCCTGGCTCGCCGCGAAGACGACGAAGGTGCGGATCGGCATGAGCATCACGGACACGCCTTACCGCGCGCCCGGCGTGCTCGCTGCGGAGATCGCCACCGTCGACCACCTCTCGAACGGAAGGGTCAACGTGGGCGTGGGGTCCGGCTGGATGCCCGAGGAGTTCGCAGCCGCGAGCGCCTCGCACATCTTTCCCAAGCGGCACACGCACGTGCGCGAGACGATCGAGATCATGCAGGGCATCTGGACGAACGACCTCTTCGAGTACCACGGCGAGTTCGCGGACTTCGACAGGTGCGGGTTCGGCGCGAAGCCGCTGCAGCAGCCGCACCCGCCGATCTTCTTCAGCGGGCTCAAGGATCCGAAGCGCTCTGCGAACCGCATCGCGAAGTACGGCCTGTCGGGCTGGATCGGGATCCAGGACGCGCCGGACGAGCTCGAGCAGTGGCGCAACGCCATCCAGCGAGAGCTCGAAGAGCTCGGGAGCTCCCGCTCGGTCGACGATCTCGAGATGTGCAGCATGATCTGGTTCGTCATCACGGACGAGGAGACCGATCAGACGCCGCAGGGCAAGGGCAGCAACCTGATGGTGGGCACCGCCGCGCAGATCACCGACAACCTCAAGCGCTACAAGGAAGCCGGGCTGACGATGCCGCTCCTCTGGCCGCCGTTCCAGGACGTGCCGGTGGCGAAGACGCTCGACGACCTCAAGCGGCTGAAGGAGGAGATCATGCCGCAGGTCGACGCCATCTGACCCCGCGGCGCGAAGGCGGGCGGGAGGTGCCGGCAGCCCTCGAGACCTTCCTGTCGCCCTTCGACGACGAGGTGGCGGAGACCGTTCATGCCCTGCGGGACCGTGTGCTCGGTGTGATGCCGAACGCCCACGAGTTCGTGTGGGACGCGACCAACGCCGTGTCTCTCGTCTACACCCCGACGCAGCGTTGGCAGGATGGGGTCTGCCACATCGCCGTCTACTCCCGGCACGCCAACCTGGGATTCAACGACGGTGCCGCGCTGCCGGATCCACTGGGGATCCTCGAAGGCTCCGGGGCGAGGATCCGCCACGTGTCGTTCCGCTCGGTGGATGAGGTCGCGCCCGCCGCGTGGATCGACGACTATCTCCGGGCGGCGCTCGCCAACGGCGGAGTGGAGGCGGACATGGGTGACGCTGGAACCACCGTGCGCGTGTCGGCCGGGACGAAGCGACGGCCGACGTCGTAGGGGAGTGGAGCCGGGCGACCGGCCTCGCGCGACATGGACCCGACTAGCGTCGATCGCGTGGTCGACGCCCTGCTACGCAACGCACCTCGGGTGTCGGGCCTGCGCGACGGCCAGCCGATCGTGTTCGCTCACGGATTCGGCTGCGACTCCAACATGTGGCGGTTCATCGCGCCCGTGTACGAGGAGCACTTCAAGGTCGTCACGTTCGATCACGTGGGCCACGGCAGGTCGAGCACGGCGGGCTACGAGCCCGAGCGGTACGCGTCGCTCGACGGGTACCGTCGGACCTGATCGAGCTGTTGACAACTGAGCTCTCCGACGTCATCCTCGTCGGACACTCCGTGTCGGCGATGATCGGCGCGCTCGCCACGGTGCGCCGACCGGCGCTGTTCGATCGGTTGGTGATGGTCAGCGTCCCCCGGTACATCGACGACGCCGAATACACCGGTGGCTTTGCCGAACGCGACACGAGGTGGTCATGCCGGCGTCGGCGGCGTGGTCCCGGCTCGCAATGGAGCGGAACGCTCAGGCGCGGGCCGAGCGCCTGGAGACAGCTCTCCAGATGAGCAACGCCACGATCGCCCCCAGGATCGAGAAGATCAGACCGCTTGGCTGGAAGAACCCCTCGTCGTCATCCCAGCCGAAGAGGAGATACGCGCCGAAGCCGCCGATGAACGATCCGACGATGCCGATGAGCATCGTCTGCCACCACGTCATCGCGTCGGTGCCCTTCACGAGCAAGCGAGCCGCGTAGCCCGCGATCAGACCGATGACGACGAGGTACATGACCGTCCAGAAGTTGAACATCGTGCCCAACCGTACTCACCCGTCCGCCCGGGTTCGCCTGCTGCCGTTCGCGGGGTGCATCGTCATCGGCACGACCGTGTGGGTCCTGACCCTCCCGAAGGAGGCCGCCGCTCCAGGTCCGGGGCCTCGGCCGACGCTGACTGCGCGATCGGGTTGACGCCATAGAGTGCTCCGCCGTGCCCCGGCCGGTGCTGCTCGCAGTGGACGACGACGCGGACCTGCTGGCCGAGGTCGGTCGCGAGATGGAGGATCGGTACGGCCGGCAGTACGAGGTCGTGTGCCTCCGTTCGCCCGCAGACGCCCGGGAGCGCCTGGCGGAGTACGCCGCTTCCGGGGAGGAGGTCGCTCTGGTCCTGGCCGGGCCGTGGCTCGACGGCGCCACGGGTGGCGAGCTCCTCCGGGAGGTGCGCCGTCTCCACCCGCACGCCATGCGCTCCCTGCTGATCGCGTGGGGCGACTGGGGCCAGAAGGCCACGGGCGAAGCGATCTTCGACGGCATCGCGCAGGGCCACTTCGACAGCTACGTGCTCCGGCCGGCGCTGCTCACCCGACGAGCTGTTCCACCAGGCCATCTCCGGGCTGCTGCTCGACTGGGCCGAGTCGCAACGGTCGGCGCCGTTCACCGTCCACATCGTCGGCCAGTCGTGGTCGGGCCGGGCCCACGAGCTACGTGACGCACTCCGGCAGTGCGCCATCGCCCACAACTTCTGCCTCGCCGACTCCGCTCAGGGGCGTGAGCTCGTCGCCGCGGCGGGCGCGGGGGTGACGCTGCCGATCGTCGTGTTCCCCGACGGGACCGTCCTGGAGAACCCGTCCAACGCCGAGATCGCCGTCGCCGCCGGCTCGCCCGTCAACCCCGAGACGATGGACTTCGATGTCGTCATCGTCGGTGCTGGGCCTGCGGGCCTCTCGGCGGCCGTGTACGGCGCGTCCGAAGGCTTGGCCACGCTCGTGGTCGACAAGGGCGGCATCGGCGGCCAGGCCACGTCCAGCTCGCTGATCCGCAACTACCTCGGCTTCCCGCGCGGCCTCAGCGGTCGACAGCTCGCGCAGCGGGCGTACAACCAGGCCTGGGTGTTCGGCGCGAACTTCGCCTTCATGCAGACCGTCACCGGCTTGGAGCAGGAGGGCAACCACCTCCTCGTCGAGCTGTCGGACGGCGGACCGGTGCGGACCAGAGCGGTGCTCCTGACGATGGGGGCGAGCTACCGGCGGCTCGGCGTGCCGTCCCTCGAGGCGCTCCGCGGCGCGGGCGTCTACTACGGCGGCGCGACCTCGGAGGCCCCTGGGCTGGTCGGCCGCGAGGTCTTCATCGTCGGCGGCGCCAACTCGGCCGGTCAGGCCGCCCTCCACCTCGCTCGCTACGCCAAGCGCGTCACCATGGTCGTCCGGGCGCCGTCCCTCCGCGCCGGGATGTCGGAGTACCTCGTGCGACAGATCGAGGCGACGGACACCATCGAGGTGCGGGTCGGGACCGAGGTGGTGGGTGGAGGTGGCGATGAGTGGCTGGAGCAGCTCGTCCTCCGAGACGTGACCACCGGAGACGAGGCGACGGTCGAGGCGCACGCGCTGTTCCTCATGATCGGTGCCCGACCGTTGACCGACTGGCTGCCGCCGACGATCGAGCGGGACCCGAAGGGGTTCATCCTGACCGGCCCGGACTTGGCCGACGGCGAGGTCTGGCCGCTCGAGCGCCGTCCGTTCCTCCTCGAGACGAGCATGCCCGGCGTGTTCGCGGCCGGTGACGCGCGGCATGGCGCGGTCAAGCGGGTCGCGTCCGCGGTCGGCGAAGGTGCCATCGCGGTCCAGTTCCTGCACGAGCTCTTCGCCGTCGAGCCGCTGACAGCCCGTGAGTCGGGTTGAGCCTGGCTACCCGATCCAGTCCGGGATGCCGCCGAGGGCGAGCGGGAAGCCGTCGGCGCGCAGCTCCAGCCGGCCCGTTCCGTCGGGACGCACGACGTACAGCGCCCGTCCCGAGATGAGGAGGTAGCGACCATCGGGTGACCACGTCGCGAACTGTCCGGCCTCGGGCGTGACGCGGCGCTGGTTCGAGCCGTCGGCGGCCATGATCCAGATGTCGTGGTGCTCCCCGGGCTCGTCGCCGTGCCAGCAATCCTGGTCGTCCGGCATCCGGGTGCAGTCGTCGCGTTCGCTGGCGAAGGCGATCGTCGTGCCGTCGGGCGACCACGCCGGCCAGCCGTCCGATCCGCCGGCGTCGGTCAGCCGGGTCGTCGAGCCCGTGGCCACGTCGGCGACGAAGATGTCGTAGTCGCGACCGGTGTGGCCCATGAACGCGAGCCTGGTGCCGTCGGGCGAGAGCGTCGGGTACTCGACCCACCCATCGATCGGCAGCCGCCTCAGGTCGCTGCCGTCGGGTCGCACGATGTAGCCACCGAGCGCACCCCCTTCCCGGTCGGAGTTGAAGACGATCCACTCGCCGTCGCGCGACCAGTCCGGCCCCCAGTCGTTGGCCGGGTTGTTGGTCAGGTTCCGGGCCTCGGTGCCGTCGGCGCGGGCGATGTAGATCTCGTCGTCCTCGTTGACGCCCCGCCGCGAGTCGCGGTACACGACGAACTGCCCGTCCGGGGACCACGCCCCGTCGAACTCTGAGCCCGCGCGGGCGGTGATGTTGCGCACGGCGGAGCCGTCCGGGCGCATCGTGAACACGTCCTCGAAGTCATCGAACACGATGCGGCCGCTCAGGTCTGCGACGTCGATCGGCTCGCCGACCGAAACCGGCGACTCACCACCGCCCTCGACGCGGACCGGCGCCACCGTCGTCGCTGTCGACCTCGCCGTCGTCGCCGCCGAGAGCGTCGTCGTCGCCGTCGAACCTGTCGCAGAGCGTCGTCGCCGTCGAGCCTGTCGCCGAGGAGCCACCTTCCCCACACGCCGCCGCGCCGACCAAGACCACCAGAACTGATCCGATGAACCGGCCAGCTCCCGTCACACCGCTTGCTACCCCGCAGGACGGTTCGCGGTTCCATTCCCGGCACGGCGTGCGACGTCGGGGTGGTGCCGCCGTACGAGGTCGGGGTAGCTGCGGGAGAAGTAGTTCCAGAGCTGCTCGCCGTAACAGGCGGCACTCGTCGATCCCGTGCCTCGTTCACCGCCGAGGAGCTCGTCGTGCTTGGCCATGAAGCCCGCGTCGCGGTGCCGGGGGCTG
This sequence comes from uncultured Acidimicrobiales bacterium, assembly GCA_963769115.1. GTDB lineage: Bacteria > Actinomycetota > Acidimicrobiia > Acidimicrobiales > Ilumatobacteraceae > DASTFY01. Next base: position 516,130 of record CAVYKN010000019.1, on the reverse strand, counting down.
GCCGCCACGGCGTCGATGAAGCGGTGGTCGAGCGGCAGCGGGTCGAGGACGGTGCGCAGATCCGGCCCGTGGAAGTAGCCGGACGAGTAGCGCTCCTCGCCGGCGATGACCCGGTGCGTCGTGGCGACGAAGTAGTTGCCGGTCATCGACTGGAGGATCTCGCCCAGGTTGACGACGATGGCGTCGTCGGAGGCGGGCACATCGATCCAATCGCCGTCCTCGTTCAGGACCTGCAGCCCGGCCACGCCGTGCTGCCACAGCAGCGTGAGGAAGCCGGCGTCGTGATGGGCGTTGACACCTGCTTCGCCAGGCGGAGTCGGGGGATAGTGGATCAGCTTCACCAGCGACGAGCGCCGCTCGCCGAAGAGCTTGTCGAGGTGGTCGGGCGGGAGACCCAGGCCGACGCACATGGCGGCCATGAGCTGGTCGGCGATGGCGCCCATCTCCCTCTGGAAGCGTTCGACGACACGGCGGAAGCCCGGCACCGTCTCGTCGTCGGGCCACTGGTTCGGGCCGTCGAGGCGGAGATAGGGGGGCTCGATGTCACGCGGCCGCGGCGGGAGCTCGGTCCAGACGTCGATCTGCTCGCGATAGTCGACGCTGAGATCGGTGAGCTCGGAGCCGACCCGCTCCCAGCCCCGGAACCACGGTGACTGCGCCTTGTCGATCCTCGCCTTGATCGAGTCCGGGAGGGCGAAGAAGGACCGGAGGGCGGTGAAGTACTCCTCGACGAACGCCGGATCGACGCCGTGATCGACGAGTTGGAAGAACCCCACCTCGTGGCAGATCGCCCGCAGCCGTTCGGCGAACGCCTGCTGACCGGCACCGCCCTCGGTCCAGTCGGCCAGCGATACGAAGGGGATCTCGCGGAACGCCACCGTCGATACGGTAGCGAGGCCGACCCGAGCGAATTCGTGTTTCCTCTTGTCACACGAAAATATCCGTGTTACAAAGAGTCACATGAACGTGACCCGGCCCTACCGCATGACGCAGCGGCGCGAGATGGTCGAGGAGACCCGGGAGCGCATCCTGCAGGCGGGCTACGCGGCCTGGCTCGACCGGCCCTACGACCAGGTGACCCTCGACGCGGTCGCCGAGGCCGCCGGTGTCAGCCGCCAGACGGTCATTCGGCACTTCGGCTCCAAGGACGATCTCGCGCTCGGCCATCGTCGCGTGGCAGCGGCCGATCGAGGAGGAGGCCCGCGCCGCCGACCCGGGGGACACCGTCACGGCCGTGCACCGTCTGGTCGATCGCTACGAGACGATGGGCGACGCGAACGTGCGCCTCCTCGAGCTGGAGGGCAGGGTGTCGCCGGTCGACCGCCTTCTCAGTGAAGCGCGATCCAGCCACCGGGGCTGGATCGAACGCACCTTCGCGCCGTGGCTCACGGGCTGCCGGGGAGCACGGCGCGAGGAACTGGTCCTGGCGCTCTACGCGGCCACAGACGTCACCGTCTGGAAGCTGCTCCGGCGCGATCTGGGCTCTTCCCGGTCCCGCACCGAGTCGATCATCCGCCAACTCGTCGAGGGTGCGCTGGGCACGCTCACCATCACCACCAACAAGGAGACCTCGTGAACATGCCTCGTCGCTTCCTGATGCCGATGTGGGAGGGCGGTGGAACGATCCCGCCCGAGCTCGGCGTCGCCCGGCGGCTCGTGGCCCGCGGGCATTCCGTCCACGTCCTCGGCGATCCGACCATCCGCGAGCAGGCGGTGGCGGCGGGGTGCTCCTTCTCGCCCTGGCAGCGGGCACCGCACCGCACCGCCCTCGACCCGGCTCAGGACCTCATGAAGGACTGGGAGACGAACAACCCGCTCGTCATGCTGGCGCGGTTGCGCGATCGCTTCGTGGCCGGCCCGGCCGCGGCGTACGCGGCTGACACGGTCGAGGCGATCACCGCCACGCAGCCCGATGCCGTCGTGCCCGACTACCTCCTGTTCGGCTCGATCATGGCGGCGCAGGCGGCCCGCCTGCCCGTGGTTCCGATCGTGCCCAACATCTGGGCGTTGCCGACCAGCGGTGCGCCGGCGATCGGGCCTGGCTTCCCGCTCGCCAAGGGTGCTCCCGGCCGCGCGAGGGATGCCGCGTTGCGGAGCGTGGTCAACAAGCTCCTCGGCCGAGGCCTGCCGACGTTGAACGCCGCTCGCAGCGATCTCGGACTCCCGCCGCTCCGGTCGTTCTACGACCAGGTCCTCGACACCGACCGGATCGTGGTGCTCTCCAGCCCGACGTTCGACTTCGGTTCCCCGTTCGTGCCCAGCAACGTGACCTACACCGGGCCGATCCTCGACGAGCCGAGCTGGGCGGAGGCCTGGCAGGCGCCGTGGCCCGAGACGAACCGTGATCCGTTGGTCCTGGTGGGCTTCAGCTCCACGTTCCAGGAGCAGGGACCTCTGCTCCGGCGCGTGGTCGAGGGCCTCTCGACGCTGCCGGTCCGCGCGGTGGTCACGCTGGGTCAGATGCTCCCCGACGGCGAGGTCCTCTCGACCGAGAACGTCGCCGTCGTGCCCTCCGCGCCGCACGGCCCGATCCTGCGTGAGGCCTCACTGACGATCACGCACGGCGGGCACGGCACGGTCATGAAGTCGCTCGCGGCAGGCGTCCCGATGGTGTGCATCCCCATGGGGCGGGATCAGAACGACAACGCCGCTCGCCTCGTCCACCACGGCGCGGGCGTCCGCCTGCCGACCCGCGCGTCGGCGGCCCGCATCGCGAGGGCCACGCAGGAGATCCTCTCCCGACCTGAGTTCGCGGCCGCGGCGCAGCGGTTGGCGGCCACCATGGCCGCCGAGTCAGGCACGATCGATCTCGTCGCCGAGCTCGAGGCGCAGGCACAGGTGCCGGCACTCGAACCGTCCTCGGAGTGAAGTGGCGGGCCGCCGACTCGAGCTGACCCGGGCGCAGGTCCTCGCGTTCCGGCGGCGCTCGGGCGGTCTCGACCAGCGGGTCCCGAAGCGTGCGAGCTCGCTGCGGGCGGCGGCGTGGGCCGGCCTGCAGGACAGCATGCCGCGGGCCGCGCTCCTGTCGATCCACGCCCGCGTCGAACGGACCGAGCCCGACAGCTGGGAGGACCGTTCGCTGGTGCAGGTGTGGGGGCCTCGGTTCAGCGCGTACGTCGTCGCCGAGCGCGACCGGGCCGTGTTCACCGTCGGGCGCATGCCTGACGATCCGTCTCGGCGCCGTGCGTTCGAGCAGCTGGCGGACCGACTCGAGGCGTTCCTCGGCGGCCGCCGGATGCCGTACGGCGAGGTGGGCCGCGGACTGGGCCGGCACCCCGGTTCGATGCGCTATGCCGCGCCGACCGGCAGGGTGATGATCCGATGGGACGGCGCGCGGCCACCGACGATCTGGATGGTGCCGCGGCCGGCGACCGATCCGGGTGAGGCTCGGCTCGAGCTGGCTCGCCGCTACCTCCACGTGTTCGGGCCGGCGACCGCGGAAGCCTTCGCCGAGTGGGCCGGCATCGCGCCGGTACAGGCCAGGGCCACCTTCGAGACGCTGGCCGGATCGCTGACGCCGGTCCACACGCCCGTCGGCGACGCATGGATCCTGACCAAGGACGAGAAGGCGTTCCGCGCGCCCGTTGATCGAGTGCCGGCGTCGACGCGGCTGCTTCCCAGCGGCGACACCTACTTCCTGCTCCAGAGGGCGGATCGGGACCTGCTCGTCCCCGATCCCGCCCGGCGCGGGGAGCTCTGGACGCCTCGGGTCTGGCCGGGCGCCGTCGTCGTCGACGGAGAGGTGGCGGGGACATGGCGGCGGGCGGGAGCGGTCGTCACCATCCAGCCCTGGCGTCGCCTCTCGCCCTCAGCTCGCGAGGTGGTCGAACTCGAGGCGCAGTCGTTCCCCATCCCCGCTCTGGAGGGGCAGATCAGCGTCCGCTGGGAGCAGTGACGGCTCAGACGGTCCGGGTGGGCGATCGTGCCCCTACGCGGGCAGGTCGGACTCGGGGATGACGGGGCTCAGTGCCGGATCGCCGAGACCGAGCCGGCCCCGGGCGCTGAACATCCGGCCCCGTGCCTTCTGCAGCGGGACGAAGGCCATCATCCCGACCGGCTTCGTGATGTCGTCGTAGACGGCCTCGATCCCGCCCCGCATGAAGTAGGTCTCGTGCCAGAAGCCCGTGCCGGCCGAATCGCGCAGGAAGTCCTTCCACCACTGCTGGTGCGGCAGCTCGCGGGTCCATCGTTCGAGCGAGTCGAGATCCCGCCAGTACTGCCGCATGCCGAAGTGGGGCGGCAGGAACGAGAGCACGAAGTTCTCGTGCAGCAGGAGGCCGTCGGGCGCCTGCGCGACGCCCTCCTTGATCTGGCGGCCGGTCTTGAGCAGCTTGGCCAGCCCACCGAGCTTGCGGACCCGCATGCCCAGGTAGATGACGACCAGGTCGGGGAACTCCGAGAGATCGACCGTCTGGCGGTTGACCCCGGTGCGTGGCTCAGTCATCGCTCTCCAGTCGATTCGTCGGTCTCCACCCATGCTCGGGACCCGAGATCGTCGCGTCAAGGTCGGAGGGATGCCGGCGAGATCTGGACCCAGTCCAGGATCTGCGCCACAATGCGATCGTGACCCGGGAGACGTTCGCCGACCACGCTGTCGCGCTCCGTCAACACGGCGTGCAGGTCACGGCCCAGCGTCTGGCCGTCCTACGGGCGGTGATCGACCGGCCGCACAGCTCGGCGGACGACATCGACGGCGTGGTCCGGGCCGAGCTCGGTGCCATCTCGCGCCAGGCGGTCTACGACGCGCTCGGGGTCCTGACCGACAGGGGCCTCCTCCGGCGCATCCAGCCGGCCGGATCGCCGGCCCGCTACGAGGATCGGGTCGGAGACAACCACCACCACCTCATCTGCCGAACGTGCGGCCGGATGGTCGACGTGGACTGCGCGGTGGGCTACACCCCCTGCCTGTCCGCCGCCGACGACTCCGGCTACGAGGTCGACGAGGCCGAAGTCATCTACTGGGGCCGATGCCCGGCCTGTGTCGCGGCAACCAGTGAGCAGCAGCGAATCACCGAGATAGGAGAAGGATCGCCGTGTCCGAGAGCGAAAACCCAGCCGTACCGTCCCCCACGCCCAAGGCGACTCGTCCGATGTCGAACCAGGACTGGTGGCCGAACCAGCTGGACCTAGACGTCCTGCACCAGCACCCGAACCAGTCCAACCCACTGGGCGGGGACTTCGACTACGCGGAGGCGTTCGCGTCGCTCGACGTCGAGGCGCTGAAGAAGGACCTCACCGAGTTGATGACCGCCTCGCAGGAGTGGTGGCCCGCTGACTACGGACACTACGGAGGACTCTTCATCCGCATGACCTGGCACGCCGCCGGCACGTATCGCATCGCGGACGGCCGGGGAGGTGGCGGCCAGGGTGCGCAGCGCTTCGCCCCCCTCAACAGCTGGCCGGACAACGTCAGCCTCGACAAGGCCCGCCGGCTGCTCTGGCCCATCAAGCAGAAGTACGGCCAGAAGATCTCGTGGGCCGACCTGTTGGTCTTCACCGGCAACGTCGCGCTGGAGTCGATGGGGTTCAAGACGTTCGGCTTCGGCTTCGGTCGCCCTGACGTCTGGGAGCCGGAGCAGATCTTCTGGGGTTCCGAGGACACGTGGCTCGGCGACGAGCGCTACAGCGGCGACCGCGAGCTCTCCGGCCCGCTCGGTGCCGTGCAGATGGGCCTCATCTACGTCAACCCCGAGGGCCCGAACGGCAACCCGGACCCGCTGGCGTCCGCCCGCGACATCCGTGAGACGTTCGCTCGGATGGCGATGAACGACGAGGAGACCGTTGCGCTCATCGTCGGAGGCCACACGTTCGGCAAGTGCCACGGCGCGGTCGACCCCGAGTACCTGGGGCCGGAGCCCGAGGGCTGCCCCGTCGAGCACCAGGGGCTGGGCTGGAAGAACAGCTTCGAGACCGGCTCGGGCGTGCACGCACTCACCAGCGGGCTGGAAGGTGCATGGACCAAGGAGCCGACGAAGTGGGACAACGGCTACCTGGAGAACCTGTTCGGGTACGACTACGAGCTCACGCGGAGCCCCGCCGGCGCCCAGCAGTGGACGCCCACCAACCCGGAGGCCCAGGGCACCGTGCCGGACGCGCACGACCCGTCGAAGCGGCACGCGCCGATGATGCTCACGTCGGACCTCGCGCTGAAGTTCGACCCGATCTACGAGCCCATCGCCAGGCGCTTCTTCGAGAACCCCGATCAGCTCGCTGACGCGTTCGCCAAGGCGTGGTACAAGCTGTTGCACCGCGACATGGGGCCCTCTCGCGCTACCTCGGTCCGTGGATCCCGGAGCCGCAGCTCTGGCAGGACCCCGTCCCCGCCGCCGACCATGACCTGATCGGTGAGGCGGACATCGCCGCTCTCAAGGGCAAGGTGCTCGACTCCGGGCTGTCAGTCTCCCAGCTGGTCTCGACCGCATGGGCCTCCGCGGCCAGCTTCCGCGGCACCGACAAGCGCGGTGGCGCCAACGGCGCCCGGATCCGGCTCGCGCCGCAGAAGGACTGGGAGGTCAACAACCCGGCCGAGCTGGCGACGGTGCTGCAGACCCTGGAGGGCATCCAGCAGGACTTCAACGGCTCGCAGTCGGGCGGGACCAAGGTCTCGCTGGCGGACCTGATCGTCCTCGGTGGTTGCGCGGCCGTCGAGAAGGCGGCGAAGGACGCCGGGCAGGACATCACGGTCCCGTTCTCGCCGGGCCGCACCGATGCCTCGCAGGAGCAGACCGACGTCGAGTCGTTCGCCGTCCTGGAGCCGAACGCCGACGGCTTCCGCAACTACCTCCAAGCCGGAGAGAAGTTGTCGCCGGAGACCCTGCTCCTGGAGCGGGCGTACATGCTGACGCTGACGGCTCCCGAGACCACCGCCCTCATCGGCGGTCTGCGGGCCCTGGGCGCCAACTTCGATCAGGGTCAGCACGGCGTCTTCACCGACCGTCCCGGGACGTTGACCAACGACTTCTTCGTGAACCTGCTCGACATGGGCACGGAGTGGTCGACCTCGGTCTCGACCGAGAACGTGTATGAGGGTCGCGATCGCAAGACCGGCGAGGCCAAGTGGACGGCGACCGCCGTCGACCTGGTGTTCGGCGCGAACTCCCAGCTCCGCGCGATCGCGGAGGTCTACGCATCGGACGATGCGAAGGAGAGGTTCGTGCAGGACTTCGTGGCCGCGTGGGACAAGGTCATGAACCTCGACCGCTTCGATCTCGACTGATCGACGTCTTCGCTCCGGTGACCGGGCCAGCCGATCCGGTCACCGGAGCGCCACACCGATGACCAGGGTCCTCGTCACGGCCGGTGCGTCGGGCATCGGTCTCGCCATCGCGCGGGCCTTCCACCACGCGAGCCAGGCGCAGGTCTACATCTGCGACATCGACATCGCCGGCCTCGAGCGCGCGCAGGACGAGTTGCCCGGGCTGCTCACCGGTCGCTGCGACGTCGGTGACCGCGCGGCGGTCACGGCGATGGTGGCGGATGCGGCAGCTCGGCTGGGTGGCATCGACGTCCTGGTGAACAACGCCGGGATCGGTGGGCCGACGAAGCCGGTGCACGAGATCGAGCCCGACGAGTGGGACGCCGTGGTGCGGGTGAACCTGACCGGCACCTTCGACGTGACCCGCAACGCCATCCCGCACCTGATCCACGCCGGCGGAGGCAGCATCCTCAACATCTCGTCGGCGGCCGGACGCTTCGGCTATGCCAACCGCAGCCCGTACTCGTCGACCAAGTGGGCGCTGATCGGGTTCACGAAGACCCTCTCGATGGAGCTGGGGCAGCACGGCATCCGTGTCAACGCCATCGCTCCGGGCGCGGTCGCGGGAGAGCGGGCCGAGCGCGTGTATCAGGAGCGGGCGCGAGCGTCCGGCCGACCGGTCGAGGAGGAGAAGCACCTCGCGATGGTGAACCAGTCCCTCAAGGCGTTGGTCGATCCGTCCGACATCGGCGCGCTGGCCGTGTTCCTCGCCTCCGACGCGGCGCGATCGATCTCCGGGCAGGTCATCCCCATCGACGGGGACATGCAGCGGGCCTGATCCCGCGCCGGGTCGTCAGCGGTAGCCGGTGGTGTCGGCCGGCCGGCCGGGGTCCTGGACCTCGACCATGTATCGCCAGGCGTCGGGCTGGCTGCCGTCCAGGTCCGTGAACCCGTAGACGCCGGCGAGCTGGCCGCTGGACAGCGACTGGCCGTTCCACCGCGACCGCTCGGGGTCAGCGGCCAGGGCGGCGACCGCCCGGCCGACGAACGCCGGGCTCTCGGAGATGGCGAAGTGGGGCTGGACCTGTGTCGCGTCGCGCCAGGTCGCCTCCGTGACCTCATAGACCTCGAGCATCGCCTCGGACCGCAACCACCCCGGCGTCAGCGCCACGGCGGTGGCACCGTGGGGCGCCAGCTCGTGGGCGAGCGCGAACGCCATCCGGAGGTTCGCGGCCTTGGCCAGGTCGTAGAAGAACGACACCCGGTAGTTCTCCTCGTTGTACACGGCCGTCCCGTCGGTCACCTCCACCACCAGGCCCCCGGGTTGGCCGATGAGCAGCGGCAAGGCGAAGTGCGCGGTGATCGCATGGCGTGTCGACGGCCAGGCGCAGCTGGTGCAGCCCGTAGTCCAGGTCCGACTCCCACACGGTGGCGTTCCACTCCATCTTCGTGGCGCCCCAGATGTCGTTGACCAGCAGGTGCAGCGCGCCCTGCTCGGCCTGGATGCGCTCCACCAGTGCGGCCACCTGGTCGCGGTCGAGATGGTCGACCTGCACCGCGATCCCGCGGCCGCCGGCGGCGTCGACCAGCTCTGCGGTCTCCTCGATCGTCTCGGGTCGGTCCATCTCCGACCGCTCGGCCCGGGTCGTCCGTCCCGTGCAGTACACGGTCGCCCCGGCCGCGCCCAGCTCGACGGCGATCCCACGACCGGAGCCCCGCGTCGCGCCGGCGACCAGGGCGATCCGATCCCTCAGCGGCTGGTCCGGCGCGGTCATGGACCGTCAGTCTGCCTCTTCACCGCCGGCTCTTCAGGAGGCGTTCTCCGGGACGAACTTGCTGGCCACGAACGTGGCCCCGTGCAGGTCCCGGAGCACGGTCATCCTCACCCACGGCGCATCGAACGGGGGCACGACGATCTCGCCGCCGAGCTCGGCCGCCTTGGCGGCTGTGCCGTCGGCGTCCTCCACCGCGAACGTCACGCCCCAGTGCGGCGTGTCGGGCTGATCGGCCGTGATCGGGTTCAGCGTGGCGACGACGTCCTCGAAGCCTTGAGGTGCCCCGAACTCTGCGTTCCGCTTGCGCAGGTCGGGGTCGTCAAGCTCGAGGTGGTCGCCGTAGCCGGGAAGCGTCCAGGCCTCCATGCCGGGTCCGAGCGCGAGCGTCCTCCATCCGAACACGGAGCCGTAGAACGCCCTCGCGCCCTCCGGGTCCCGTGTGTGGAGGTCGTTGAAGTTCACCGAGCCGGGCTCGTTGACGACGTTCGCGCCCTTGTGCTGCTTCGCCTGCCAGACGCTGAACGCCGCACCGTCGGGATCGGCGAAGACCGCCCTCCGGCCGAAGTCCATGATGTCGAAGGGCTGCGTCACGACACTCCCCCCGGCATCCCGGACCTTCGACGCCGTCTCGTCGGCGCTTGCCACCCAGACGTACGTGTTCCACGTCGCCTGCGCCGGTGCCTGGTCCGGTGCCGAACCGACGGCGGCCACATCGCCACCGCCCAGCCGGGCGATGAGGTAGCTGGGCCCCGATCCGGGCGGCAGCACGTTCTCGAACTCCCAGCCGAACAGGCCACCGTAGAACTCGGCCGCCGCTTCGGGATCAGGTTGGCTCGTGTCCACCCAGCAGGGGACACCAGGGATGTAGCCGTCGCGCATCTCGTCACTCCTTCGCATGCTCGATGGTCCGACGATACGAAGCCATTCCGGACACCTGCTGTCCTGTTTCCGGGCGGATGACGGTGGGGGCCAAGATGAGCCGGTGGCGATGATGCGTGCCTTCGTGATCACCGGGCCCGGTCGCACCGACGTGATCGAAGTGCCGGCTCCGACCCCCGGACCGCACGAGGTCGTCATCGACGTCGAGCGCGCCGGCGTGTGCGGCACCGATGCCGAGATCTACGCCGGGGACATGGTGTACCTCCAGAGCGGCGAGACCACGTACCCCGTCCGCATCGGGCACGAGTTCTGCGGCGTGGTGAGCGATGTCGGCGACGGTGTCGACGGCACGTGGCTCGGCCAGCGGGTGATCGCCGATGTCATGGTCGGCTGCGGCACGTGTGAGCGGTGCAGGAGCGGCCGGCACCACGTCTGCGCGCGGCGACACGAGATCGGGGTGCGCGATGGCTGGCCCGGCGCGCTGGCCGAGCAGATGCCGTTGCCGGTCAGGGCCCTGCACCGCGTGCCGGAACCGCTCGATCCCACCTTCGGCGCGTTCGTCGAGCCAGGTGGCAACGCGTACCGGGCGGTGGCCGGCGCGGGCGTGGACGCCGGCGAGCGGTTGTTGATCCTGGGGCCCGGCACCATCGGGCTCCTCGCCGGTCTCATCGCCGAGGCCCAGGGAGTCGAGGTCCACGTCCTGGGGGTGACCGAGGCGTCGGTGGAGTTCTCGCGGTCGATCGGGTTCGAGAACAGCTGGACCGCCGCCACGCTGCCCACTTCGCGCTGGGACGCTGTCATCGACGCCACCAACGACGCGTCGATGCCGGCGACCGCGCTGGACCTGGTCGAGGTGGGTCGCCGTGTCGTCTACATCGGGCTCGCCGGGCAGCCCAGTCCCGTCGACACCAGGACGATCGCGCTGAAGGACGTCACGGTCGTCGGCGTGCTCGGGGCGTCGGCCGGGCTGGCGCCCGTCATCGAGCTCTTCGCCTCGGGTGCGGTCGACCCTCGCCCGCTCCTCGCCGCCACCGTCGGACTCGATGACGTCCCGTTCGTGCTGGCCGGTGGTCGCCGCGGCGGTTGGGGACCGGGGCCGAAGGTCCACATCGACCCCCGCCCGTCTCCCGCGGCCGGTGGTTGAACCGCGCCCGGGCTCAGGAGCAGATGTCGAGCGCCAGCAGCGCGAGGGTCCGTGCCGTCGTGAGGACCTCGTCGATCGGAACGGACTCGTCGGGTCCATGGGCGAGGGCGGCGTCGCCCGGTCCGTACTGCACCGTCGGGATGCCGCCCAATCCCGTGAGCAACCGGAGGTCGCTGCCGTAAGGAGCGGCGTAGGCGGCATGCGGCCGGCCGCCGCTGGCGCCGTCGTGGGCGCGGCGCAGCCGGTCCAGGAGATCGCTGTCGCTCGGCAGCCGGCCTGATGCGAACTGCCCTCCCCACCACTCGACCTCGACGGGGTGGTCACGGAGCCAGGGGTCGGCGGCCGACGCTTCGGCGACCGCCTCCTCGAGTTGGGCTCGGGCCGCTTCGACCGGCTCTCCGATGGCGACGCCCAGGCGACCCTCAGCGACGAGGAGATCGGGCACCGAGGAGGGCCAGTCGCCGGCCCTGACGATCCCGATCGACAGCGGGTGGGCCAGGTCCCACCGATCGGCCAGCGGATCCACGACCTCGTGGCGCCGCGCTTCGAGTGCCTCCAAGGCTCGCCACACCGGCCAGAGCTTGGCGACCGCGCTCACGCCCTCCGTCCGCCGGGCGGCATGCGTGGCCCGGCCGCGGATGCGCAAGCGGAACGTGAGCGCGCCGGCGTTGGCGGGGATGGCGTCGAGTCCGGTCGGCTCGGCGATCACGCAGGCGTCCGCCGTCCAGCCGCGCTCCAGCAATGCGAACGTGCCGAGACCGCCGTCCTCCTCGCCCTCCACCGAGGCGAGGATCACGTCGCCACGCAGGCTCACGCCGGCGAGCTGCAGGGCGCGGACCGCGACGTGCGCCGCGACCAGCCCGGCCTTCATGTCGCACGAGCCCCGGCCGTACAGACGCCCGTCCCGGAGCTCGCCCCCGAAAGGATCGACGGTCCATGCGGAGGGATCGCCGATGGGCACCACGTCGATGTGGCCGTTCAGCATGAGGCAGGCACCACCGCCAGTCCCGGGCAGCCGCCCGGCCAGACCCCAGGCCTCGCTGCGCTCCACCTCCACACCCGGGAAGCCGGGGCGATCGACGATCGCTGCCAGGTCGATCGGCCAATGGTCCACCTCCAGGCCGTCGGCCGCGAATCGTCGCGCCATCTCGGCCTGGGCCTCGTGCTCGCCGCTCGTCCCGCCGACGCTCGGGAAGCGCACGAGCGCCGCTGCCTCTTCCAAGAGATCGGTCGACAGCTGGTCGACCTGCTCCAGGACCTGGGCGGCGGTATCGCCTCGCGTCATCGGCCGGCCGCTCCGCTTCGTCCGCGGTCACCGTCGCGCATCACGTCAGTCTCGTCGAGACTGTGGGATCTACGTGCCGACCTCCCCGAGGAGATGAGATGCCGAAGCAGGTCCTTCGTCCCGCGAACCTGAGCTTCCAACCGCGCCCCGAGTACCCCTACTCGCCCGGCACGCGTGGTGGGCAGCTGATCTATACCGCGGGGCAGGTCGCCTGGAACGAGCGGGCCGAGCTCGTCGGGGTCGGCGACCCGCGCGCGCAGACCCGCCAGGTGCTGTCCAACGTCGAGTCGATCCTGCATGAGGGCGGGGCGACGCTGGCCGACGTGCTGAAGTGCAACGTCTACCTGGCCGACATCGGCCACTTCCAGGTCATGAACGAGGTCTTCGCAGAGGTGTTCGCCGAGGATCCGCCTGCGCGCACCACGGTCCAGGCGCTCCTCGCCGAGCCCGAGATGCTGGTCGAGATCGAAGCCATCGCCTACGTCGAGGACTGACGGCAGGTTCCTGGTCAGCCGATCGCGCGCTCGGACACGCCAGGCCGCTCGGTCAGAAGCCTGCCGTCCGCTCCCATGACGCGACATCGAGCCGCTGCGCGCGGAGCCGCTCGTAGAACGGCACGTGGTGGGCGGCGAACCGCGCCAGCTCGTCGGAGCTCTCAACGGTGTCCGCGTAACAGCGCTCGCGCTGCTCGAAGCCGGAGCTTGCGCTGACGTCCACGTGCCAGCGTGCGGATCGCCGCCACTCGGGACGTTCGCCGGGCTCCCAGGTGAGCGCATGTGAGAGGAACGGCAGCCCGACAGCTGCGCAGTAGGCCGCCATGGTCGCCTCGGGTCGGACCACGAGGTCGTCGGAGTCGATGACGACCGGGCGGGCACCCCCGGCATCGTGGACGGCGGTGTGCAGCTCGTGGAGCGCCTCGAGGCCGACGTCTTCGATGCGCATGTCGGGCCTCAGCGGGTGGAGGGATGCTGCGATCTCCTCGGGGCGGCGGATGAGGAACGCGTGCCGGGCTTCGGCGAGGAACCGCCGGTCGGCCAGGATGACCTCGAGGACCTGGCGGTCGGTCGTCTCCTTCAGGAACACGCTGACGCCATGAGCCTCCTCCCGCAACCATGCGAGGAGCGACGCAGGTGACGTGAACGTCCGCCCTTCGACTTCGGTGTCGCCGAAGTAGATGAGGCCTTCGATCGGTTCATGGAGAGCGAGCAGATCGCCGCGCGCGAGCATCGAGCGGAAGAAGGCCGTCGAGCGTGCTCGCGGAGCGCTCCACAATGCGAACACCGGCATCGACTGCAACGTATCCCTGAACATCCGACCAGGACGGCTGGTCCGAGCTCGGTGAGATGACGGTCGGCTGAACCAACCCGAGTCGTTGTTCAGCACGACGAGCGTCAGATCTGTACTCAGAGGAATCGCCGTTCGATCCTCACGTCCTGGGCCTCCAGCGCATCCAGGATGCTGCGCTTGAGCCACTCGCTCTGCTCGTCATCCGGGCGGCTGCCTCGGGTCCACTGGGCGCGCAGGAAGTCGGGGTTCTCTCCAGCATGCGGCGCGTGCGGGCGGGGATCATCCACGTACCGGCGGAGTGAGCCACCAATGAAGATGGGGCACTGAGTTGCCGAGCGCTTCGTAATCGAGCTTCCGTGGCGAGAAGGCCCGGAACAGGGCTTCGGCTACTTCTGCCATCTCTGCGAGGTGCTCGGTCCGCTGCTTGCCGGGCAACTCGTGAAGCTCACTGACGCAGGCGCTGCGTGGCGAAGAACGCTGCTCCCCGGTAGGACTGCGTCGGGTTGAGCCTCACGTATCCCGTCGCAAGACGAGCGATCGCCCAGGGATCGTCGTCTCGTTCGGCAGCGGCGTTCTCGGCGCAGAGAGGACAGGCATCGGTTGTCACCAGCTGCAGATTGCCCTGATCCGAACCCAGTACGAGGCCCGCACAATCGCGATGAGTTTCGGGTACGGGTGGAGTCTCAAGAACCATGGAGACAACAAACCTTGGTGAGGCCGATGGGCTGCCCACGATCGAGTGGTCTCAGGTTGAAACGCAGCTCGCCGACCTTCTGACGCACGACGACCCGCGCTCGCCGAACCGCTCGACGTTCTGGCTGACGACCCTGAACGCCGATGGAAGCCCACACGTGACGAGTGTGGGCGCGCTCTGGCACGCGGGCTCATGCTGGTTCCAGACCGGCGAACACACCCGCAAGGCGAAGAACGTCGCACGCGACCCGCGCTGCACGATCAGTGTCGCGACGAAGGGCTTCGACGTGATGGTCGCAGGCGAAGCCCGGCGCGTGAGCGACCCGACGATCGTGGCCGAGATCGCGGCATTGTGGGCGGAGAGCGGATGGCCCGCGCAGCCCGACGACTCGGGAACCGGCATCACCGCACCGTTCAACGCGCCGACGCTCGGGCCGCCGCCATGGTTCGTCTACGAAGTGAACCCCGCACCGCGACCGCAGTCGGTACCGCCGAAGACACGCCGGGTTCGACGCGCTGGCGGTTCTGACGCCGTGCAGTAGGCGTGGGTAGCAACGGCCGGCAGCGATCTCTTGCCGAGCGGAGCGCTACGCCGCGAAACGTTCATTGACGAGGTACTAGCTCGACCGCCCGTTGACGAAGCCCGTGACGTCGAGGCCGTACTCGGCGCCGGCATCGAGGAGCACGTCGAACAGGTACTGCCCCGACGATCGCTCGCAGTGGAGCAGGTACGACGGCGTGGCGTCGAGATCGTCCCGCACGACATCGGTGACGACCTTGGCCACCCACGAGCGGAACGCAGTGAGGTTGGGTGTCACGGCGTCCGCAAGGTCCACGCCGCACAGCTTGGACAGCACCGCCGCCGCATCCCCGCCGGTGAGGCGCATCATCGCCCGGCCGTGGGTCAGGTCGATCACGCTGACGAAGTCAGTGCTGGCTCGCGAGCGCGCCCGATCCATGAGCGCGCCGGCCGACCCGACCGGACCGAGCAGCAGCCACTCGGCCACTCCCGAACCGATCTCGAGGAGGTCGCCGTCGACCCGTGCCGCACGTCCGAAGCCGACCGCCGCGGCGCCGGCGTATGGTCCGGCGGGGTCGGCGTGGACGAGCACCTTGGCCAGCGGTGTGTGGTCCGACAACGTCAACGCCGCCGTCGAACGGCGCTGCGAGACCTCCCAGCCGTCGACGACGGCGACCGGCGGCGCGGGCACGATCGGTGAGCGGGCGATCGGCTCGTCAACCACGGAGTCGCACCCCCTCGGGATCGACGTGAGCGTGGTGCTCCATCACCCGGACCTCGACGTCGGCGCCGTCCGGCAGGCGGACGGTGACGAGCGAGCCGGGCTGGCACAGGTGCTGGGCCACGAAGCCGAGGCAGATCGAGCGGTTCAACGTCGGGGACATCCGGCTCGAGGTGACCCGTCCGACGATCCGGATCTGTCCTCCGGTGTCGCGCTCGATGATCTGGCACGCTTCCGGCGGGACGCACGCCGGGTCGACGGGCTGGAGGCCGACGAGACGTTGGTGGTCGTCCCGCTGGTGCTGCCAGACCAGCTCGGGCCGGCCGGCGAAGTCCTGCTTCTGGAGCTTGATGAGCGGACCGAGACCGACCGCGAAGGCCTGCGTGAGACCGTCGGTGTCCTGGCTGACGATGAAATGACCCTTCTCCAGTCGCATCACCCGCTGCGCCTCGACGCCGAAGGGGCGGATGCCGAGGTCGGCGCCGGCCTCGAGACAGGCCTCCCACACGTGGAGTCCGTAGGCGGCGGGGACGTGGAGCTCGTAGCTGAGCTCGCCGGTGAAGCCGATGCGCCACATGAAGCAGCCGTCGACACCGGCCACGGAACCTTCACGGACCTGCATGTACGGGAAGGACTCGGGGCCCAGGTCGATGCCGGTCACGAGTCGCCGCAGGAGCTCCCGGCTGGCCGGCCCGGCCACGTTCATCGAGGCAAATGCCGTCGTCACGGGCGTGACGTGGATGCGCCACTCAGGATGTTCCGTCTGCAACCAGTTCTGCACCCATTCCCACACGGTCCCAGCACCGGAGGACGTCGTCGACATGACGTAGTGCTCGTCGCCCAGCCTCCCGGTGACACCGTCGTCGAGGATGACGCCGTCCTCGGCGCACATCACGCCGTACCGGACACCTCCCACGGCGAGCTTGCTCCACTGGTTGACGTACAGAAGGTTGAGCAACTGCGCGACGTCCGGCCCGCGCAGGTCGAGCTTGCCCAACGGCGTCACGTCGATGATCCCGACGTTGGCCCGCACGTTCCGGACCTCGGACTCGGCGTCGCCGTAGTGGTCGGGCCGGATCCAGTCGCCGGCGACGAGGGGCCGCGCGCCATGGGCCTCGTGCCACGACTGCATGGGCGAGTACCGGACGGGCTCGTGCCCTCGTCCGGCCAGCGCGCCGAGGGTGATCGGGACATACGGAGGCCGCCACACCGTCGTGCCCGTCGCTTCGATCGTCGCCCCGTTGGCCTCGGCCAGGACGGCGACGAGGTTGACCGTCTCCAGCTTCCCCTGCGCCGGCCCCATCGTGGCGGTCGTGAAGCGCTTCGCCAGCTCGACGGAGTCGAACCCCTCGGCGGCCGCGGCAAGGAGGTCCTTGGACGACACGTCCTCCGAGAAGTCGACCATCCCGTGCGTGCGGGACCGGAACAGCGGGGGATGGGTGGCCACGGGGAGGTCCGGTACGACCAGCGCTGGCCCGCCCCCGGCTCGGTTGGCGGCCTCGCGTCCGGTCGCCCGCCCGTGCTCGACCAGGGCGTCCAGCGGGCCGTCACCGGCCAGGCCCCCGGCGGCTAGAACGGTCGGCTGGGCGAGGCCCCCGGGGAGGAACCGGTTGGCGACGGTCGAGAACACCGGCCGGTCTCCCGCCAGGTTGAGCAGGGTCGTGGGCGCCGTCCAGCCGGCGGCCGTGACCACCAGGTCGCAGTCGATGCGCTCGCCGGTGCCGAGCGTCACCCGACGGACACGGCGATCGGCGCCCCGCCCGCCACCCTCGGCCTGCACGACGTCACCGCCTGCTCGGGCATCGACCACACGGACGACGTCGACCCCGGCGCGGCGGAGATCCTCCACGGCGGCATCACCCTCGGCGTTGGCGGTCAGGACGACGGCCCGCTCGCCGGGACGCACGGCCCAGAGGTTGACGAGGCGGCGCACGGCGGTCGAGAGCAGCACCCCGGGTTCGTCGTTGCCGGCGAACACATAGGGACGCTCGATCAGCCCGGGCGCCACCACGAGCACCCGGGCTCGGACCTTGAGGAGGCGCTCGAACACGGGCGAGCCGTCACTGCCGCTCGTGGGCTGGCGTTCGACGACGGCGAGCCAGTTGTCGTCGTAGCGGCCGGCCACGACGCCGTTGGTGATGACGTCGAGGTTGCCCAGCCCGGCGACCGACCGGCGTAGCTCGTCCAGCGCCGCCAGCTCATCCGGCCCGCCGTAGCGCAGGTGGCCGCCGAGCCGGTATTCCTCCTCGACGAGGAGCACCCGGGCTCCCGCTCCAGCGGCGGCGACGGCTGCGGCCATCCCGGCCGGCCCTCCGCCGGCCACGCACACGTCGACGTGGACGTAGCGCTTGTCGAAGCGGTCCGCCGTCCTTGCGGTGGTGACCCTGCCGCCCGACGCGAAGCGACTGAGCACCTTCTGGTAGGCGGGCCACAGCCGTTGTGGCCGGATGAACGTCTTGTAGTAGAAGCCGGCCCCGAGGAACCGGCCGACGAGCTGGTTGGCGGCCTTCACGTCGTGGTCGAGCGACGGCCAGGCGTTCTGGGGCTGCACGACCATCCCTGCCTCGAGGCGACGGTGCGCGCCCCGCACGTTGGGCTCGTCGTCCACCTGCACCGTGCAGCCGGGGTCGTGGAAGGTGGCGGTGAGCAGGCCCCGCGGACGGTGGTACTTGAAGCTGCGCGAATAGACGGACACGCCCGCCGCGGTCAGGGCTGACGCGATGGTGTCGCCGTCGAACCCGGTGTAGCTCCGGCCGTCCCACGTGAACGCGAGGGACGACTGCCGGTCGATCTCCTCGCCCGGTTGCGGATCGAGGCGGGCGGCCAGCACGCTCACGGGTCGGTCGCCATCCGCTGTTGGGCCGCGGGCGGTCGAGCGTCGCGGATCTCGTTCGTCACTCGATGGCGCTCGACGACGAAGTACCGCCGGCAGCCGGCCCGGTGGAACCAGCTCTCGGTCGTCCAGCCGGCCTCGTTGGCCTTCACGTACAGGTAGGTCCGCCACTCCTCGGGTGACGCGGTCGCGGGATCGGGCCGGGCCTTGGAGTCGCCGACGAAGCGGAACTCCTCCGACGCGCGCTGACCGCACCACGGACAGGGGACCAGCAGCATCGACAGTGCACCTCTCGGCGGCATCGCGGCTCAGTGGCCGACCGCCGCCGCGCCTTTCTCGCCGACCAGGCGCCCTTCGGGGAATCGGGCGAGGTCGAACGCGGCGATGATCTCGGGCGTGTGGCCGGTGGCGATGAGCTGCGCCATCGCCTCGCCGGCGACCGGCCCGGCCTTGAATCCGTAGGTCCCCCAGCCGACGTCGACCAGGAACCCCTTGACCGGCGTGATGCCCATGACCGGCGAGAAGTCGGGCGTCATGTCGCACAGCCCGGCCCACTGGCGCAGCACCCTCAGCTTGGCCAGCGACGGCATCAGCTCCAGCACGTGGCCGGCCAGCTCCTCGCAGAAGGCCAGCGAGCCCCGCATCGAGTACGACGCGACCGAATCCGTGCTGGCCCCGAACACGAGCTCACCCCGATCCGTCTGGCTGACGTAGACGTGGAGCGTGCCGGAGACCACGACGGTCCCGAGGAACGGCTTGACCGGCTCGGTGACGGCCGCCTCGAGCGGGTGGGTCGTGATGGGGAGCGCGACGCCGGCCATCGCGGCCACCAGCGACGACCAGCCCGCTGTGCAGTTCACGACGACCGGTGTCGCGATGTGCCCGCGCGAGGTCGTCACGCCGACCACCTCGCCGTCGACGACGTCGATGCCCGTCAGCTCCGTCTGCTGGTGGATCTCGATGCCCATGGCGTCGGCGCCGCGGGCGTAGCCCCAGTTGACCGCGTCGTGGCGGATGGTGCCGCCGGGTGGGTGGTAGAGCGCGCCGAGGATGGGGTAGCGGGTGTGCTCGCTCACGTCCATGAAAGGGACCAGCCGGGCGATCTCGTCCGGACCGATGACCTCGGACTCGACGCCTTGGAGCTTGTTGACCTCGGCCCGCCACCGCATGGTCCGCAAGGACGAGTCGTTGTGGGCCAGGGTGAGATGCCCCCGCTGCGAGAACATCACGTTGAAGTTCAGCTCCGCCGCCAGCTGCTCGTAGAGCTTGACGGAGCGGTCGTAGAAGGTCACACCCTCCGGGGTCAGGTAGTTCGACCGGACGATGGCGGTGTTGCGTCCTGAGCCTCCGCCGCCGATGTACCCCTTGTCGATGACCGCGACGTTGGTGATGCCCCACCTCGAGGCCAGGTAGTAGGCGGTGGCGAGGCCGTGCACCCCGGCCCCGACGATCACGACGTCGTACGAGTCCTTGAGGTCACGGGCGCGCCAGCCGCGCGGCCATGGGCGACCGCGCAGGCCGTGGCGCACGAGCGCGGCGGCCGAGTACTTCGCCGGTGGGCGCCAGCGCGGGCGTCGGCCATCGCGGAGGGAGGTGGAGCCGGAGGTCACAGTCGTCTACGAGCTGTCGGCCGGGAGGGCCCCGGTGGCGATGATGGAGAGGAACGTGATCGGCAGCTTGGTCAGCTCGACCGGGCCGTGGGGCACGTCCCCCTCGAACTCGAGGGCGTCGCCGGGGCGCATCGCGTAGCGGGCGGCTCCGTAGCCGTAGGTCATCCTCCCGGTCAGCATGTAGAGGAACTCGGTACCCGCGTGCTGGAACAGCGGGAAGACCTCCGACTCGTCGGTCAGCGTCACGAGCACCGGCTCGATCCGCTTGGCCGGGCCGCGCATGCTGCCGAGTAGCTGGTAGCGATGCCCGACACGGGTGCCGCGGCGGACGATGTCGAGGCCTTCGCCGGACCGCACGTGGAGCGCGTCGTGCTCCTCCTCCAGGCCCCGGAAGAACGAGGTGACGGGGACGCCGACGGCAGCGGCGAGCCGGGCCAGCGTCGCGAGGCTCGGCGACGCCTGGGCGTTCTCGATCTTCGACAGCATGCCCTTCGAGATCCCACTCCGCTCGGAGAGCTGCGCGACGGTCAACCCGAGCTGGCGCCGCTGCTCCCGGACCTGACGGGCGATGGCGGCGTGGATGGCCTGCTCCGAGAGCTCCAGGCTGCCTTCGACCTGGCGCTCGGTGAGAGCGATCGGGCGAGCGTCTCCGGCCACTGAGGAACCCACCGCTCAGAACAGGGTCAGGTAGCGGTCCACTTCCCAGTCGGTCACCTGGGCGTGCCAGGCCCGGAACTCCTCCGCCTTCACGCCGGCGAAGTAGTCCACGTAGTCCTCCGAGCCTGTGTTCCCCAGGCCGGCGCGGAGCACGTCGTCCTCGACGAGGGCCTCCACTGCGTGCAGCAACGTCGGCGGCATGGCGGTGATGCCCTTCGAGGCGACCGTTTCGGCATCGACGGCATAGAGGTTGTCGTCGTTCGGTCGGCCGGGGTCGAGGCCGCGGTCGATGCCGTCCAGCCCGGCGGCCAGCACCGCCGCGAAGGCGAGATAGGGGTTCGCTGCGCCGTCGACGGCGCGCAGCTCGATGCGCCCACCCTCGGGCACGCGCATCAGCTGCGTTCGGTTGTTGCCGCCGTATGCCACGTAGGCCGGGGCCCACGTCGCCCCCGAGCTGGGCGGGCCGACCCCCATGCGCTTGTAGCTGTTGACGGTGGGGCAGACGATGGCCGAGAGGCTGCGGGCGTGATCGAGGACACCGGCTGCGAACTGGTAGCCCATCCGCGAGAGCCCGAGGCCGTAGCGATCCCGGCGGCCCCCGGCCAGGAACAGGTTGCGCCCCTCGGTCGACCAGAGCGACGTGTTCATGTGGAGGCCGTTGCCGGTGAGCCGGGTAAACGGCTTTGGCATGAACGTCGCCGCCATGCCGGCCTCGTGGGCCAGCGTGTGGACCATGTAGCGGAAGAAGATGACGCGGTCGGCGGTGGTGAGCGCGTCGTCGAACTGGAAGTTCTGCTCGAACTGCCCGTTGGAATCCTCGTGGTCGTTGGCGTAGTTCGTCCACCCGAGCTCGTTCATGTACCGCGAGACCGTGGAGAGGTGGTCGAACATGCGGGTGAGGCCCTTGGCGTCGTAGCAGGGCACGTCCTGCCGGTCGAGCGGGTCGGCCACCTCGATGCCACCCTCGAACCGGCGCCGGACGAGGTGGTACTCCGCTTCGACCCCGACCATGAGCTCCATGCCCCGCTCGTCGCGCAGGCGTTCGAGGGCGTTCCTCAACATGACCCGCGGGGTGTATGGCCATGGCCGGCCCTCGACCTCGATGTCGCACATCACCACCGCGACGCCGTCGCGCCACGGGAGCTTCACGTAGCTGGCCGGGTCCGGCGCGGCGATCATGTCGGGATCAGCCGGGCTCTGGCCCATGGGCCCGACGGCGAAGCCGGCGAACCCTGCTCCGCCGACGACCACGTCCATCGCCGATGACGGAACGAGCTTGGCGCAGGGACGGCCGTGCATGTCCACGAACATCGTCAGGAAGAACTCGATGCCGTCTTGAGCGGCCCGAGCCTCGAGCACCTCGCGGGCGTCAGTCACCGGTGATCCCCTTCGTTCCTCCGTCGTGAGCCGTTCGCACGTTAGCCCGCTGTCAGAGGCTCGGGTTTCACAGCAGGAACCGAGGGCCTACCATGAGGAAACACGCTCCAAGAGGAAGCGGGGCACCGGAAGGAGGCGAACCAGATGTGCGGGATCGTCGGTGTGCTGCTCCTCGACCGGGATCTCGAGCCGCAGCTGGGTGAGCTGCTGACCGCGATGCTCGTGCAGATGACGGAACGCGGCCCGGACTCGGCGGGAGTGGCGATCTATGCCGACGGGGTGCCTGACGGGTCCTCGAAGTACTCGTGCCGCGCCGACGGCGATGCCGAGGTCGAGTGGGCGGCGCTGGCCGCGGAGATCGGCGCGACCGCCACGAGCTCCGGGCGGGCGGCCGTGCTCTCCGGTCCGGCCGGCCACCGCGGGGACCTGGAGGCCCGAGGTCTCACGGTCGTCTCGTCCGGCCAGGACCTCGAGGTCTTCAAGGGCGTCGGCCTGCCGGTCGACATCAGCAACGAGTACGGCCTGCCCGGGCGGCACGGATACCTCGGCGTCGGCCACACCCGGCTGGCCACGGAATCGGCGGTGACGACCGACGGTTCGCACCCGTTCTCGACCCACGACGATCTCTGCGTCGTCCACAACGGGAGCTTCTCCAACTACTTCACGGTCAGGCGGGACCTCGAGGGCGAAGGGGAGCGCTTCCTCACCGCCAACGACACCGAGGTGGCAGCGCGGCTGCTCGGCCGGGAGATGGACCAGGGGCGCGATCTGCGCGATGCGCTGCGGGTGCTGCAGAAGGAGATGGACGGCTTCTACACCCTCGTCTGCGCCACTCGCGACCAGATGGCGGTCGTTCGTGACGAGTTCGGCTGCAAGCCGGCGATGGTGGCGGTCACCGACCGGTACGTGGCCGTCGCCTCCGAGTTCCGGGCGCTGGCCGTCCTGCCGGACATCGCGACCGCGGACGTGTTCGAGCCGACGCCCACCGAGATCTACCTGTGGGAACGACCGCGATGAGTCGGGCATGAGCTGCACATGAACGAGCCGAGCACGACGCTGGACTGCGACGAGCTCAGCACCCGGCAGGTCAACCAGGCGCTGCGTGAGCTCCCGCCGGGCTCGTCCGCCCGCATCCTCAATCCCCGGGGCCGGCACAGTCTCGCCGTCGGGCTGCTGCACCACCTCGACATCGCCATCGAGGGCGACGCCGGCCACTACGCCGGTGGCCTGAGCGACGGGCCGGACATCAGGATCGACGGGTTCGCAGGTTGGGCCGCGGGCGAGAACCTCATGCAGGGCACGATCCGCATCGCCGGCAATGCCAGCGAGCGGGTGGGCGCGTCCGCGCATGGCGGCACCATCGTGGTCGAGGGCGACGCCTCGACCCGAGCGGCGATCTCGCTCAAGGGGGGCACCGTGCTGGTCGCCGGCGACGTCGGCAACTTCAGCGCCTTCATGGCGCAGGCCGGTGTGCTGCTGGTCGGCGGCGACGCCGGCGAAGCCCTCGGCGACTCCCTGTACGAGGCGGTCGTCTACGTCGCTGGGGCGATCAAGAGCCTGGGGAGCGACGCGCAGGTCGAGGACCTGACCGCGCAGGACGTCTCCCGCGTGCGCGACCTGGTCGACCTGGCCGGCTTCGGACACGTGTCACCCGAGGACGTCACCCGCGTCGGATCGTCGCGGCAGCTCTACAACTTCGACGCCGTCAAGGCGCACCACTACTGACATGGAGCCCGGCATGGAGACTCCCCGAATCCACCTGGCGCTCCGCGAGAGCCACAGCTTCCCGCGTCATGTGATCGACCAGATCCACGGCATGGCGGAGGAGGGGCGCTACGAGATCCGGGGTTGGGGTGCGAAGCGGGCGCTGCCCACGTTCGACGACCTGGTCTTCGTCACTGCCTCCGCGTCCCGATACCCGATCGAGGGCTACCGCGAGACCTGCTCGACGACCACGGTGCTCGGCTCCCGGTACGCGTCGAAGCCGCTCGTGCTCGACATCCCGATCACGATCGCCGGGATGAGCTTCGGCGCGCTGTCCGGCCACGCCAAGGAGGCACTCGGTCGGGCGGCGACGGCGGTGGGCACCTCCACCACGACCGGCGACGGCGGCATGACGACGGAGGAGCGCGAGGCCTCGAAGCACCTGGTGTACCAGTGCCTGCCGAGCCGCTACGGGTTCAACCCCCGTGACGTCCATCGGGCCGATGCGATCGAGATCGTCATCGGGCAGGGAGCCAAGCCCGGCGGCGGCGGCATGCTCCTCGGCCAGAAGGTGAGCGAGCGGGTGGCGGGCATGCGCACCCTGCCGGCGGGGATCGATCAGCGTTCCGCCTGCCGCCACCCGGACTGGACCGGCCCCGACGACCTGGTGATGAAGATCGAGGAGCTCAGGGAGGCGACGGACTGGCAGAAGCCGATCTACGTGAAGGTCGGGGCCACCCGCGTCGCCTACGACGTGAAGCTGGCCGTGGCGGCCGGGGCCGACGTGGTCGTCGTCGACGGCCTCCAGGGAGGGACGGGGGCGACGCAGGACGTCTTCATCGAGCACGCCGGGATCCCGACTCTGGCCGCGGTGCGCCTGGCCGCCGAGGCGCTGCGGGAGATCGGCAAACACCACGAGGTCCAGCTCGTCGTGTCTGGCGGCATCCGCTCGGGCGCCGACGTGGCGAAGGCGCTGGCGCTGGGAGCGGACGCCGTGTCCATCGGTGTTGCGTCGCTCATCGCCCTCGGCTGCAACCGCCAGGCCTGGTGGGACACGGTCGCCGGCGGCTGGGTCGACGCGTCGGCCGGCTACGAGGGGTTGGGCACGGCGCCGGGCTACTGCCACCACTGCCACACCGGCCAGTGCCCGGTCGGCATCACCACACAGGAGCCGGAGCTCGAGGATCGGCTGGACCCCGAGGTCGGTGCGAGGTGGATGACGAACTACCTCAGGGCGATGACGATGGAGCTGACCACACTGGCCCGGGCCTGCGGCAAGAGCGACGTCCACCACCTCGAGCCCGAGGATCTCGTGGCCCTCACCATCGAAGCGGCGGCCATGGCTCGCATCCCTTTGGCCGGCACCGACTGGATCCCCGGCCGGCCCGGTTGACGGGGACCCCGGGCTGGGTATGGCTCGGGCCATGGTGTCGAGCCTCGCTGCCCCGGACCCGGCGATCGCCGGGGCGGGTCACGGCGGAGAGTCGCTCCGGGACGCCCTGCGCCGAGTGCTGCCTTTGCTGCCGGTGTTCGCGGCGTTGCTGATCGTGACGATCGCGGCCGGTCTGCTCATCACGAACGTGCTCGACGGCGTCGTCGCCTGGGACACCGACGTGGTCCAGGAGCTGGCCGCCTCGAGAACTCCCGCGCTCGACGACCTCACTGGCTACGGGACGTTCCTGGCCGAGTCCATACCGAGCATCGTCCTCACCGTCCTCGCGATCGTGGTCGCCCGCGTCGTCACGAAGGGATGGACGTGGTCCGTGTTCGTCGCCGTGGCGGTCGGGAGCGAGAAGTTGATCTACCTGATCTCCAGCATCGTCGTGGACCGGCAGCGGCCACCGGTACCGACGGTCGGCGAGACCTACGCCACCGCCAGCTTCCCTTCCGGTCACGTCGGCACCGCCGTCGCCCTCTACGGAGCGATCGCCCTCATGATCGGCGCTCGCATCGACCGGCGAGCGGTGCGGGTCCTTTTCCTTGCCTTGGCGGCCGGTGTCGCCATGGTGGTCGCCTACTGCCGGATGTACCGGGGCTTCCACTTCCCGACCGACGTCATGACGGGCGCCGTCCTCGGCCTGGCGTGCCTGCTCGTCTCCTGGTGGGGCATCGGCTCTCGCAGCGATAGCCGACCGGCCGCCGTGTCCGTCAGAGGACGTTGACGTTGGTGCCGAGCGGTAGGTAACGGCGGGGGGACATCTCGGCGATCATGCGGGCGCCCAGCTCGGCCGCCTCGTCGAGCAGATCGCCCTCGTCGATCGTCAGCAGCCGGCCCCCGTGGACCGTGAGCTGCCCGGCCACCATCACGGACTCGGCATCGGTGCCGACGCCGTAGCGCACGAGTGTCGACACCGGGTCGGTCGAGGGTGACAGCCGGACGTTGTTGGCGTCGATCACGGTGATGTCGGCGGCCTTGCCGACCTCCAGCGAGCCGATCTCGTCGTCCCACAGGAGCAGCTTGGCGGCGTCGATGGTGCCCATCTCGAACGCGTCGAGCGTCGTGAACCCGAAGGGATCGAACAGGGGCATCGCCGCCTGGTTGTGCATGATGAACGCGATCCGCATGAGCTTCAGCAGATCGTTGATGATCGTGTCGCAGCCGAGGCCGACGGTGATGCCCAACTCACGCATCAGGGGCACCCGTGTGACCGCGGACATGATGTCGGTGCACACGACGGGGGCGTGGGCGAGCTTCGCTCCCGCCTCGGCCATCAGCCGGATCTCGCGGTCCGTGGTGAGCATGGCGTGGATCGCCACCAGCCGCTCGGTCAGCGCGCCGATCGACGCCAAGTGCTCCAGCGGCCGGTGCCCGAAGAGTGAGACCGACAGCTCGATCTCCTCCCGGTCCCGGTTGATGTGGGTCATCACGCCGGTGCCCCACTCCTTCGCCAGCTCGTCCGTCGCCAGGTACCGCTCGTCCGAGCACGAGGGGACACCGAGGTTGTGGACCCACGGGCGTACGCGGCCCTCGCCCTTCGCGAACCACTTGGCGAAGAACTCCTTGGTGTAGGCCAGGTCGTCGGCCAGCACCTTGGGGTCGTCCCGGTACCACGACTGGTCGGTGATCTGGTCGTAGTTGCCGGCCAGCCGTGACTCGCGGTCCCACATCCCCCGCGCGATCGCGCAGCGGATGCCGGTCTCCATGGCCGTCTCGGCGATGGGCTCCTCGTGGGCGACGGTGCAGGTCGTCTCGGTCATGGTCGTGACGCCGGCCCGCATGAGTTGGGCGAACGCCACCTTGGCGCTGATGCGCACGTCGTCCTCGGACTGGATGGCCTCGGCCGGGATGTAGATGCGGTAGATGTTCGGGAAGTCCTCGACCGTGCTCTCCCGGCACAGCGCCTGGGCCACGTGGTTGTGGCAGTCGATCAGGCCCGGGATCACGTAGCGCCGTTCGCCGCCGATACGACGGGCGTCGGGGTACTTCTCCCGGAGAGACGCTGCGCCGCCGATGTCAGCGATGCGATCACCGGCCACCGCCACCGATCCGTCGGGGATGACACGCCGCTCCGGATCCATCGTGACGAGCGTGCCCTCCACCAACGTGGTGACCTCGACGGCGTCAACACCTGACTGATCGCTCACAGCCGCTCCTCCGCAGTGCGTTCCCTCAGTCGTGAGCCCACGTCACTCCTGCGCACCGATTCCTCAACATGGACTTCGGTAATCTAACCCGACGTGATCGACCCCCTTCCCGGCGACGCGCGCGCCGAGGTGGTGGTCATCGGTGGCGGCCACAACGGGCTCGTCTGTGCCGCGTACCTGGCTCGGGCCGGTGTCGACGTGCTCGTGCTGGAGCGCAACAGCCGGTGCGGCGGAGCCCTCTTCAGCACCACGACGGACGGGTTCACGCTCGAGCACGGAGCGGTCGACCACTCCACGATCATCGGCTCCACGATCCCCGACGAGCTCGAGCTCGCCCGCCACGGCCTCGACTACGTCTACCGCACGGCATCGGCGTTGCACGTGTACGGGGACGGCGTGCAGATCGCCATAGCCGAGTCGGCGGAGGAGACGGCGCGGTCGATCGCGGAGGTCGACAACGCCGACGCCGAGGCGTGGCTGGAGCTGGTTGCGCTTTCAAGCAAGCTCCTCGCGTTGACGGGTGAGCTCACGCGCGACCCGCCCGTGCCCATGGAGCCCGCGCAACGGCTGGGGCGCGTGGCGCTCGGGCGCACCGGGCGTCCCATCCTCGAGCTGGCCCGCAGCTCGGCCGTCGAGGTGGCCGAGAAGTGGTTCCGCAGCCCGCACCTGCGGGCGCTGGCCGTGTTCAGGTCGCAGTTCTCGGGTTTGCCGCCGTGGTATCCGGGCACGGGCGCCGTGTTCTGCCTCACCCCGGCCGGACATGGGCGCCGCTACGGCCGGCCGCGGGGCGGCTCGCGGGCGTTCGTCGACGCGCTGCAGTCGGCGGTGCTCGGCCTGGGTGGGCGGGTGCGGTGCGACTTCCCGGTCAGCCGCGTGACCCGCGCCGACGGCGGTGGCTGGCGCATCGAAGCCGGCGGGTCGAACGCAGCCGAGACGGTCGTTGCCACCCGGGCCGTGGTGTCGGCTCTCCCGCCGCAGGACACCGTCCTCCGGCTGATCGATTCGGACGCTGTGCCGCCCCGGGTGCGGCGCAGGTTCCAGCAGGTGGAGGTGGTGAGCGGCAACCTCAGCCAGTTCACCCTGGCCGCCACGCTGCGCGGCCCGCCCCCGGTCGGCCATCTCCGAGCCGGGTTCGAGGGCAGCCAGCTCTGGCTGCTGCCCGACCCGTCGTGCGCGCTCGACAACGCATCGGCCGCGCTCGCCGGCACCCTCGCTGCGCGGCCCGGCGTGCTCCTCACCTTCCCGTCGCTGCTGGATCCTTCGGCGGCGCCGGACGGCGCGGCCACGGCCTGGATCAACGGGTTCGTGGCCCACCGCCTCGACAGCGAGGGCGGCTGGCAGAAGGGGGCCGAGCGGGCGAGCCGGCGGGTCTGGGAGACGGTCGAGTCCTGCCTGCCCGGTGTGCAGGAGCTGGTCACCGGCTCGGTGTTCACGTCCTCCGAGGATCTGACCCGGCGGACCGGAGCGGTCAACGCCGGCGCGCACGTCTCGACCATCCTCACCCAGCTGCTCGCCGGCCGCCCGGCCCGGGGCTCGGCCGACCACCGGTCGGGCATCGATGGCGTCTACCTGACCGGCGCGGGGACCAACCCCGGTCCGAGCATCAGCGGGCTTCCCGGACGGGCCTGCGCCGAGGCGATCCTCACCGACCTCGCAACCGGTGGCTGGGGACGGGTACGACGCCCGTCCAGCGCGATCGAGCGGGAGCTGTCCCGGTGGCGACGCCTCTCCGCATTGACCCTCGCCACCCGCCGGCAGGCCGGAACCGAGGATCAGCCGCGAGCGGACTGACCGATGCCGTGCAGCGCCCGCCGGACCAACTCCGTGAGCGCCCGTCGCCGATAGTCGCCCGTCGCGTGGATGTCCGTCGTCGGCCGCTCGACATCGGCGGCGGACGCCGCGCCGGCCCGCTCGGCGACGTCGGGTGTGAGCTCGGCGCCGCGCACCTGGGCCTCGGCCTGCACCAGCCTCACGGGGACGGCCGCGACACCGAACGCGGCCAGGCCGACGTCCTCGACGACGGTGCCACCGTCGGCGAACCGCACGTCGGCGGCGACTCCGGCCACGGCGAAGTCACCCCGCCGGGGCGCCAGCTCCAGGCAGGCCGCCCGGGACCCACGAGCGGCGGGGAACCGCACGGCGGTCACGACCTCGTCCGGCTCGACCGCTGTCGAGAAGGGGCCGTCGAAGAACGTCGCCGCGGGAACACTCCGCGGCCCTCGCGTGCTCATGAGCTCGATCGTGGCGTCGAGCGCCACGGCGACGGCCGGCAGCTCGGCCGCCGGGTCGGCGTGGACGATGCTGCCGCCGATCGTGCCGCGGTGGCGGTTCTGCGGATGCCCCACCCAGGGGAGCGCTTCGCACAACAGCGGGCACACGCCGCGGACCTCCGGTGACCGCTCGACGTGGCGCTGCCGCACCATGGCTCCGAGGTGGAGGGTGCCGTCCGCTCCCTGCATCGTCCGCAGGTCCTCGACCAGCTCCAGGTCGACGAGCACGGAGGGTTGGGCGAGGCGGAAGTTCATGGCCGGGATCAGGCTCTGCCCGCCGGCCAGGGGCTTGGCCTCGTCACCGTGCTCCGCCAGCGCGGCGACCACCGCCTCCAGCGAGTCGGGGCGGAGGTACCGGAAGACCGGCGGCTTCACGTCGCGGCGCCCGACGCGTGGATCGCCTGCAGCACGCTGGTCGCGGTGATCGGCGTCTCGACGATGTCGACGTCGAACTCCGCCAGCGCGTCGGCAACCGCGTTGGCGATGGCGGCCGCGGGCCCGATCGTGCCTGACTCACCCACGCCCTTCACACCCAGAGCCGTCGTGGCCGAGGGCGTCTCGAGGTGCTCGATCGTGATGCGCGGGATCTCCAGGCTGCTCGGGACGGTGTAGTCCATGAACGACGCGCTCAGCGGTTGCCCGTTCTCGTCGTAGACGAGGTGCTCGTAGAGGGCCCCGGCGATGCCCTGCGCCACCCCGCCGGTGGTCTGGCCCTCGACGATCAGGGGGTTGATCACGGTCCCGCAGTCGTGCACCACGAGGTAGTCGAGCACTTCGACGGTGCCGGTGGTGATGTCGACCTTCACGATGGCCGCGTGGCTGGCGTTGGACCAGGCCGCGGCCACGTTCATGCGGCCGTTCTCGTCCGGGTCGGTGTCGATGCCCGGCGGCTCGTAGGTCACGGTCGCCTCGAGTCCGGGATCGACGCCGTCCGGCAGCTGGTCGGTCCGGGCGTAGGCCGCGGTGGCGACGTCGCGCATCGACACCGATGGCTCGTCACTCCCGCGGACGTGCAGCCGGCCCCGGGTGATCACGATGTCCTCGTGGTTGGCCTCCAGCAGACTGGCGGCGATCGCCTTGGCCTTGTTGACGACGACTTCGGCCGCCTTCAGCACCGAACCGCTGCTGACGATGGCCCCTCGGCCACCCCAGGCGCCGAGCCCGTAGGGGCAGAGATCGGTGTCACCGGTCACGACGCTGACGTCGTCGAGGTCGAGGCCGAGCGCGTCTGCGGCGATCGCCGCGGTCGTGCTCTGGATGCCCTGCCCGATGGCCTGGACACCGATGCCGACGAGGGCGCTGCCGTCGGGCTCGATTCGCACCAGCGCAGAGTCGTAGGACCTCCAGTGCGCGGTCGTGCCGTAGTAGGACGGCCCGGTCGGCTCGACGAAGGAGGCGAAGCCGATGCCGATGCGGACGCGCGGATCGCCGGCGTGCGCGTCACGGGCCGCCTCCCACACCTTGTCACCGAGCTCGACCACCCGGTCGAAGGCCTGCCGGTGGCTCCCGGCGCCCAGCCGGCCGCCCGAGGGCATCACGAAGTTGTCGTCCCCGACGGCGGGCAGCATGGCGCGCCGGCTGTCCCGCGGGTCGACCCCGGCCAGACGGGCCACCTTCTCGACCGTCCGCTCCATCGCGAACGCGGCCTCGGGCGAACCGAAGCCCCGGTACGCGCCCGACGGCGTCTTGTTGGTGACCACGCAGGCCACCGACACCTCGGTGACGGGGATGTCGTACGGACCGGTCAGGCACCCTCCCGATACGAGGGTCGTGGAGGTGCCGGGGATGAAGATCTCACCGGAGCCGACGTTGGTGGCGATGGTGCCGCGCACGGCCCGGATGCGCCCTTCGCTGTCGTAGGCCGCCTCCACGTCCATCCGCTGCTCGCGGGCGTGGATGGAGGTCATGAGGTGCTCGGCCCGGTCCTCGATCCAGCGGACCGGCCGGCCGGTACGCATCGCCAGCCACGGCACGACGATGTCCTCGCTGTACTGGTGGAGCTTGCAACCGAACCCTCCGCCGACGTTCGGCACGATGACCCTGATGCTCGCTTCCCTGAGCCCGAGCATCATCGCCAGGGTGGAGCGCAGGATGTGCGGGCTCTGAGCCGATGCCCACACCGTCAGCCGGCCGTTCTGGTAGCTGGCGACGATGCCGCGGGTCTCCATCGGGCTCGGCGACTGTCGTTGCATGCGGAACGTCGTGCGCACGACGTCGAGCTCCGCGAAGACCTTGTCAACCTCGGGCTGGGCCACCGGGAGGTCCATCAGCTTGTTGTCGGGCCAGTCGTCGTAGAGCCGCGGGGCGTCGTCGGCCAGGGCCTCCTCCACCGTGACCACGACCGGCAGCTCGTCGTAGTCCACGACCACGCCGCCGGCCGCGTCCTCCGCGACGTAGCGATCCTCGGCGAGCACGGCCACGACGGGCATGCCGACGTAGCGCACCCGATCACGGGCGAGGGGGAAGGAGTCGACGTCCTTCATCCACGGGACGAGGTGCGGGTAGCGCGCCACGCCGTCCAGGTCCGCCGCGGTCACGACCGCGAGCACCGCCGGATCGGTGCGGGCGCCGTCGAGGTCGATCCCGGTGATGCGAGCGTGGGCCACCGGGCTGCGCACGAACACCGCCTCGGCCATACCCGGCAGGGTGATGTCGGCCACGAACTGCGCCCGCCCCGCCAGCAGAGGCCCGTCCTCCCGCCGGGCGAGCCTCGAGCCGACGTACCTGCCCTCGGATGATCCCGTCATCACGGTGCCGGTTCGCCGGCCGCTGGCCGCTCGCCGCTCTGTCCCCAGGCATCGAGCACCGCGTGCACGATCTGCTGGTAGCCGGTGCAGCGGCAGAGGTTGCCCGAGATGAGCTCGCGCACGGCGTGCTCGTCGGGCCACTCCGCCGGATCGGCCGACGCCAAGGTGACGAGGAAGCCGGGGGTGCAGAACCCGCACTGCAGGGCGTGGTGACGCTGGAACGCCTGCTGCATCTCGGTCAGCTGCCCGTCCCGCGTCAACCCCTCGACGGTCGTGATCCGCTTCCCGTCGGCCTGGACGGCCAGCACGATGCAGGCCCGCACCGGCGCACCGTCGAGCTCGACGGTGCAGGCGCCGCACACCCCGTGCTCGCAGCCCACGTGCGTGCCCGTGAGCCGCAGGTCGTCACGAAGGAGATCGGACAGGAGCTGGCGGACGGGAACGGTCCGCTGCACCGGCCGGTCGTTGACGACGAGCTCGATCTCGAGCGATTCGACCGGCTCGGCGACGCACCGCGGTTCAGCCATCGGTCGTGGCCCTCGCCACCTCGAACAGCCAGCGGCGGTACTCGATCGAGAGGCGGTCGACACCACGGACATAGAGCTCGGCCGTCATGTCGAAGGGCAGCTCCTCCGGGGTCTGTGACTCCGAGATGACGCGGTCCGCCTCGGCGATCTCCTGCTGGAACCTGATGAACCGCTCGTCGTCCTCCTCCAGGGCGAAGGTGCGGGCGTTGAAGGTGAAGCTCCGGCAGCGCTTCCGGCTGATCGGCGTGCAGGCCATGAACAGCACGAACGTGTTGCCGCCCGGGAGTTGCTGCTGGAGCCAGACCGTGAAGGGGAGCGCGACGCGGTAGTTCCGGCGCCCGGGAACGCTGGCATCGGCACTCTCCAGCTCCAGCGTCTCGGTCTTGTCGGTGCTGGCGGGCTCCTCGACGGTGATCGTCGTCCGGAGCTCCGCGCCATCGCGCCACACCTCGTGTTCCGGGACCTCCGGGTCGTCGCGGCTGGCCAGCACGCCATCGTGCACCCAGGCGAAGTGGGCGAAGTCCACGAAGTTCTCGGTGCGCCGCGCCGCTCCGGTCTGCCAGTCGTACCCAGGCACGACCGCCACCCGGTACGCGGGATCATCGAACTCGGGGAAGGCTGGGATCGGGAAGATCGGATCGGGGTCGAGGCTCACGTACACCAGGCCGTTGCGCTCCGCCGCCTGGTACTCCTGGAGCCGCGCGTTCGGCGGGATCAGGGTGCCGAAGCGCGACGGGATGCTCGTGCACACCCCGTCCGGTCCGTACGTCCAGCCGTGGTACGGGCAGCGGAGCAGGACGTCGTCCTCGACCCAGCCCAACGAGACCGCCGTGCCGCGGTGGGCACAGCGGTCGGCGAAGGCCTTGATCTCGCCGGCGAGCCGGACGATCACGATGCGCTCGTCGAGGAGCGTCACCTGCTGTGGTTTCTCGCCGACGTCGGTGGCGTAGAGGACGGGATGCCAGTAGCGGCGCAGCGAGCGGTAGAACAGCTCTTCACCGGCCACGTCCCAGTCGTTGACGGTCAGATCGTGGGTGTTCATGTGCTCACGTCCCTCGCTCGAGGAGGCTGTCCAGCAGCCGGGCCGCATTCGCTCGCGCGCCGGCGGAGATGCGTATGCGGGCGGCGCTGAACGAGGGCCCGCGGGTGGCATCGAGGCCCATGCGCGACGTCGAACCGTCCGGTGTCGAGGATGGATCGAGCGCGCTGCCCGGCAGCCGCTCCAGGATCACGGTGTCCTCGGCCGGCTGGAAGCGGGTGGCCAGCGACCAGAGCACGTCGCTGTCGTCGGTGATGTCGACGTCGTCGTCGACCGCGATCACGGTCTTCAGGTAGGGATCCCAGCCGAGCAGGCCGAGCATGGCCTGGCGGGCCTCGCCGGGCCGCCGCTGGCGGACGCTGATGTAGCAGTGGAAGTGCGTACCCGAGCGCGGGTAGTGGACGTCGATCACGCACGGGAAGCGCTCCCGCAGGCGCTCGATCATCTCCGCCTCGCGTGGCACGCGGGCCAGGTTCAGGTGCTCGTCCGAGTTGCCGCCGACGACGTCGACCCACAGCCCATCGCGCCGTTGGA
This sequence comes from uncultured Acidimicrobiales bacterium, assembly GCA_963769115.1. Classification (GTDB taxonomy): domain Bacteria; phylum Actinomycetota; class Acidimicrobiia; order Acidimicrobiales; family Ilumatobacteraceae; genus DASTFY01. Next base: position 481,748 of record CAVYKN010000019.1, on the reverse strand, counting down.
GCACGGCCTGCACGTCCAGGCGGTTGTGAGTGGAACGATCGGACGAGTACCCGGAGAACTCACCGAAGGGGCCCTCCTCGGCGTGGTGCCGGGGATCGATCACCCCTTCCAGGACGTACTCGGCGCTGGCCGGCACGCGGAGACCGTGCACTGGCGTGCGCACCACCTCCAGCCCCTCGCCGAGGAGGCCGCCGGCGATCTCACGCTCGTCGGCGTGGAACGGCACCCGGGCCGATGCCGCCAGCATGAACAGGGGATGAGCACCGAGCACCATGGCCACCGGCAGGGTCGTCGCCGCGTCGGCCGCGTCCTGGAGCATGCGCCACAGGTCCCCGCGGGAGTGCAGGCTGGTGCCGAGGGTGGTCGGCGAGAGCACGACGGCCCGGTGGTAGCTGAGGTTGCCGACGCCGGTAACGGGATCCTCAGCCACGACGATGCCGTTCGTGATGTACGGACCGAGGTCCGACTCGAAGTGGGTGATGAGAGGCAGCGCGGTGAGGTCGACGTCGTCGCCGAGGGTGACCTGGTCGAGGACGGGACCGGTGTCGACCTCGCGCATCGGCCAGGCCTGGCGGGAGCGCTGCTGGTACGCCTCGTGCAGGTGCGCGGGCTCGGTCCCGAGCCATCGCGCGATCCTCGTCCGCGACGCGAACAGGTTCGTCACCAGCGGGGTGTCGTGGCCCTCGACGTCGTTGCACCAGACGACCGGGCCGCGGCCCCGTGCCGCCAGCTCCCACACGAGCGCGGTCACGTCCTGGTCAGCCGAGACCCGCTCTTCGACGACGAGCACGTCCTCGGGATGCTCCCGGCGGTACGAGGCGAGGCAGTCGTGAAGATCCTGCGAGCGCGACACGGTCGGCGGAGGGGGAACGGCCGTCACGGCGCCTCCGGACTGGTCCAGCGGCGGAAGAGGTCGTGCTCGATGCCGAGCTGGTCGAGCACCTTCCCCGTCGTCTGGTCGATGAGGTCCTCGATCGACGTGGGTCGGTGGTAGAAGCCGGGCGTCGGCGGCAGGACCGTCGCGCCCGCCTCGGTCACGGCGACCATGTTGCGCAGGTGGATCAGGCTGAGCGGGGTCTCGCGTGGCACGAGCACGAGCGGCCGGCGCTCCTTCAGCGTGACGCCGGCGGCGCGCGTGAGCAAATTGTCCTCCAGCCCGTGGGCGATCGAGGCCAGTGTCCGCATGGAGCACGGTGCCACGATCATCCCCATGGTGAGGAACGATCCCGACGAGATCGCGGCTGCGAGGTCGCCGGGCTCGTGCACGACATCGGCCAGCGCCTCGACCTCGGAGACCGCGAGGTCGGTCTCCAGCTCGATCGTGCGGTGGGAGGCCGCCGACAACACGAGGTGCGTCTCCACGCAGGTGGCGCGTCCGAGCGCCCGCAGCACGGCGATGCCATACTGCGGCGCGCTCGAGCCGCTGATGCCGACGACGAGCCGTCGGGACCGCCCGGTGAGCCCGAGTCCGCTCATCGTCTCCTGCCGGCTGTGTCCGGTCAGACCGACACGGGGCCGGCCGAACCGGCCTTCAGTCGGGCTTCGGCCTCCTCGACGGAGGCGGGTGGGGGCGTGCCTTCGATCCCGACGAGCTTGGCCACGTTGTTGCCCATGTAACCCTCTAGGACCTCCTCGCTGCAGTTCAGGCCCTGCGGCGGCGGCGTGCACAGCACCTCGAGCTGGCGCAGCCACATGCCGGGCTCGTTCGGGGGCGAGTCGGTGCCGAAGACGAGCCGGTCGACGGGCATCTCCTTGGCGAACTCGACGATGCGCGATTGCAGCAGCCAGCCCGACTCGCCGTAGACGTTCGGGCTGTCGAGGATCATCCACAGCGCCTCGAAGCAGTAGACCCCTCCGGTCTGCACCCCGAAGTGCCCGATGATGAAGTTGACGTTCTTGAACTCGCGGATGATCGGATAGAACTGCGTCGGGATGCTGTACGGGCCGTCGCCCGTGTGCAGCAGGACGATCACGCCGAGCTCGTCGCACTTGCGCAGCGCCGGCCGCAGCCAGTCGAGCGCACGGTCGGGCCGGTAGGCGTGCATGTTGGCGTGCAGCTTCATCATCTTGAAGCCGTGCTCCTTCACGTGGAACTCCAGCTCGGCAGCGCCGTTCTCGGGTCCAAAGCGGGGGTTGTACGTGAAGTTGCCGATGAAACGGTCCGGGTACGTCTGGACGAGGTGGGTGATGTAGGCCATGTAGTCCCGGATGCCTTCGCGCCCGGAACGGTCACCGTCGCGCCACGCAGTGTTGCCCGGCGGCGGCTGGATGAAGCCCATGTCGATGCGGCGCGGCTTGCCGTTGATCATGAACGGTCCGTCCATCATCTCGAGGAGCCGCTCGCCGGTGAACGGCTCGCCGGTGTGGCGCCACGCCTCGTCGACCTTGTTGGTCGGATGGAGGTGGGTGTCGATGATCATGTGGTCTCCTCAGGGATGAAGTCGGCGGGCCGAACTGGTACGCGGGGAAGGTCGAGCCCTGTGGCGTTGCGCAGGGCGTTCATGATGGCGGGTGTCGACGACAGGTTGGGCGGCTCGCCCACGCCGTTCAGACCGTACGGCGAGTCGGGGTGGGGGAACTCGAACACCTTCGTCGTCATCGGCGGCATGTCGAGGATGGTCGGGATGAGGTAGTCGGTGAAGGAGGGGTTGCGGATGCGACCGTCGACGATCTGGACCTCCTCCATGAGGGCCAGCCCGAGCCCCTGGGCCGTGCCCCCCTCGATCTGCCCCTCGACCGCGATCGGGTTGATGGCCTTGCCGACGTCCTGGGCGGTCGCCAGCTCCACTACCCGGACCAGACCGAGCTCGGTGTCGACGTCGACGACCGCGCGGTGCGCGGCGTAGGCGAACGCAACGTGCGCCGCGCCCTGGCCGCGCTCGTCGTCGATCGGTTCGGTCGGGCGGTGGTGGTACTCGAACTCCTCGTCGATGACGTCGTCGCCGAGCAGATCGGCCAGCTCGACGCTGACCCTCGGGTCGTCGGTGACGTGCACGCCGCCGCCGGCCAGGACGAGTCCGTCGACCGGCCGGTCCAGCATGTGCGCGGCCCGCGCCAGCACCGCGTCGCGCACCGCTTCGCAGGCGCCGAGCACCGCGCCGCCCGTCATCCACGTCTGGCGGGAGGCTGAGCTCGAGCCCGAGTCGCCGATCGAGGTGTCGGCCTGGCGGACGACGACCTGCTCGACGCCGAGCTCCGTGCGGACGATCTGGGCCTGCACGGTGACGATGCCCTGCCCACACTCCGCGGCAGCGCTGTGCACGTCCGCCACCGGCGTGCCGTTCAGCACGCGGAGCCGGACCCGGGCGGTCGAGTAGTCGTCGAGCCCTCCCGAGTAGCCGATGGCCTTCATCCCGAGCGCGTAGCCGACACCGCGACGGATGCCCTCGCCGTGCGTGACGTTGCCGAGGCCGCCCGGGAGCGTCCGCAGGTCGAGCGGGCCGCCGTCGCGATCGGCCGGCATCGGGAGGTCGCGCAGGTGCTCCAAGAGCTCTCGCACCGGCGTGGGGCCGTCGGCCGGCTGGCCGTTCGGAAGCATGGTGCCTTGGACGAGCGCGTTGCGCAGGCGCAGCTCGAGGGGGTCCATGCGCAGGGCGCTGGCGAGCTGGTCCATGGCGGACTCGATGGAGTAGCAGGCCTGCACGGCACCGAACCCGCGCATGGCCCCGCACGGCGGGTTGTTGGTGAAGACCGCGAAGCCGTCGATGCGCACGTCAGGCACCTGGTAAGCGCCGGCGGCGAAGTAGCAGGCGTTGGCGATGACGACCTTCGACGTCGACGTGTACGCACCGCCGTCGAGGAGCAGGCGGACGTTGGCGAACACCAGGGTGCCGTCATCCTTGGCACCCAGCTCCACCCGGGCCCGGGCGGGATGGCGCCGGACGTGGCCGAAGAACGACTCCTCACGGTTGTAGACCATCCGGACCGGTCGTCCGGTGCGCAGGGCCAGCATGCAGGCGTGGATGTGCATCGACAGGTCCTCGCGCCCGCCGAACGCCCCGCCGACACCGCCCAGCGCCAGCCGTACCTTCTCCAGCGGTAGACCCAGGCTGGCAGCGACCTGGAGTTGGTCGAGGTGCAGCCATTGCGCGGCGACGTGCAGGTCCACACCGCCTTCGCCGTCGGGGACGGCCAGACCGGACTCGGGGCCGAGGAACGCGGGGTCCTGGGTCCCGACCTCGAGGTCCGCCTCGATCACGACGTCGGCCCGAGCGCGGGCGGCGTCCGTGTCGCCGTGGCGGATGCGCACGTGGCGCACCAGGTTCCCGTCGGGATGGACGAACCCGTCCTCGCCGGCGAGCGCGGCCTCGGGGTCGACGATGGGTGGGAGCGCTTCGTACTCCACCACGATCTCACCGAGTGCGCGACGGGCGATCTCCGGGTGCTCGGCGGCGACGACGGCGATCGCCTCGCCCTGGTACCGGACCTCGTCGAAGGCCAGCACGGGCTGATCGGCCACCTTCATGCCGTAGGTCTTCTCACCCGGGACGTCCTCGTGGGTGAGCACGGCGGCGACGCCGGCGACGGCGAGCGCCGCAGTGACGTCGAGCTTCACGATGCGGGCCCGCGGGTGCGGGCTGCGCAGCGTGGCGCCCCAGAGGCCTCCCCGCAGGTACAGGTCCGACGAGTAGGCGAAGTTGCCGGTGACCTTGAGCGTGCCGTCGGGTCGGGACGCCGAGTCCCCGACGCCGCCGGGCTGGCCCGTGCCAGGCGGTGCGACCGGTCGCTCGGTCTCGACCGTCGTCACGATCCGCGCACCGCGTCGGAGAGGGGGCCGGGGAGAATGGCGCGAGTCGCCTCGTCGACGCGGGAGATGAGGTTCGAGATGTGCTGCCGCGCCGCCCGCTCGGCCCCTTCGGCATCGCGGGCGACCATGGCGTCGAAGACCGCCCGGTGCTCCGCCAGCGCGTCCTGGGTGTTGCGCCTGGCCCGCCACAGGGTGAAGCGGGACAGGTGAGCGCGGCCCTGGATGCGGAGGAGGATCGTGCTGAGATCGTCGTTGGCCGCCACCTCCCGGATGATGGTGTGGAACCGGGTGTCGAGCTCCACGTTGGCGGGCTCGTCGCCTGACTCGTGCACCCGCGCGTGATCCTCCAGCACGTCGTTCAGCGAGCGGAGGTCGTCGTCCGTGGCCCGCTCCGTGGCCAGACGGGCTGCGAGCCCCTCCAGGACCTGGCGCACCTCGAGCAGCCCGCGGAAGTCGTCGGGCTTGATCTCGCTGACGATCGCTCCCCGATGGGGCACGTTGGCGGCCAGGCCGTCGTAGATGAGGCGCTGCACGGCTTCCCGCACCGGGCTGCGACTGATGTTGAGGCGCCGGGCCAGCTCGGGCACGCTGAGCGGGGTGCCGGCCACGAGCTGGTTGCGGAGGATGGCCCGGCTGAGCTGCCGGTAGGCGCGGTCGGCCAGCAGGTCGCCCGGCTCGAGTGCCTGCAGCTCGTCGATGTCAGCCATCGCCACCTCCCGACCGCAGGAGCTCCGGTGCCTTGCAGGCGATGAGTCCCCCCTCCAGGGCCTCACGCTCGAGGTTCGTCCCGATGAACACCACGCGGCTGTCCCGATGCCGGTCGCCCCACGGCTCGATGGCATAGATCTCGAACAGCTGGTGCACCCCTTGCAGCGCGACCTTGCGCGGCTCACCGGCCACCGCCACGATCCCCTTCCAGCGCAGCAGGTCCGGGCCGAACTGCTCGGCCGTGCGCTCGGCGAAGGCGCGCAGCAGGTCGCCGTCGAGCTCACCCGGCACGCGGACCGTCAGCGATGCCACGGCCGGGTCGTGCGAGTGGTGGTACTGCTCGTCGAGGAACCCGGGGTCGGTGGCCGCCCGCTTGGAGAGCTCGAACGCCTCGATCCCCAGGATCGAGTCGAGGTTCACCTCGGCGTAGCTCGACAGGGCGATCTCGGCCCGCTCGTTGAGCTTCTGGATGCGGCGGCGGATCCGCTCGACGGTGGCTTCGTCGACCAGGTCGACCTTGTTGATGATGATGCGGTCGGCGGACACGATCTGGTCGACGGCCTGGTTGTCGATCCCGTCGTAGCGGATGTCGTCGAGGTGCTGCTCGATGTGCTTCGCGTCCACCAGCGTCACGATGGCGTCGAGCGCGACGCGCTCCAGCACCGGGTCGTCGAGGAAGAACGCCTGAGCGATCGGCATGGGATCGGCGAGCCCGCTGGCCTCGATGAGGATGTGGTCGACGCGGTCGACGAGCTTGCGCACCACGTCCAGGAGATCGGTGCGGACCGACGTGACGCAGCAGATGCAGCCGTTGCTCATCTCGATGATCTCCTCGTCGGAGGTCACCACGAGCTCGGAGTCGATGTCGATCTCACCGAACTCGTTCTCGATCACGGCGACGCGGCGACCGTGCTGCTCGCGCAGGATGTAGTTGAGCAGGGTCGTCTTGCCCGACCCGAGGAACCCGGTGAGGATCGTGACGCCGATCTTCGTCGCCGTCATGCTCCGTTCCCTCCCGGCGTCGTCTCTCCCGGTATCGCCGCCAGGCGCACCGCGTCCAGGATCTTCTGGTACCCCGTGCACCGGCAGAGGTTGCCGGCCAACGCCTCACGGACCGACGGCTCGTCGGGGGCGGGCTCGCGCCGGAGCAGGTCGTGCACGGCGACGATCAGGCCGGGGGTGCAGAACCCGCACTGCACGGCGCCGGCGTCGAGGAAGGCCTGTTGCACGGGGTGGAGCTCGTCTCCTTCGCGCGAGTCCCTCGATGGTGACGATCGACGCGCCGTCCGCCTGCCCGGCCGCCACCAGGCAGGCGCACACCAGGACGCCGTCCAGCAGGACCGAGCACGAGCCGCACTCGCCCTGCTCGCACGCGTTCTTCGAGCCCCTGAGCTCGAGGCGCTCACGCAGGACGTAGAGCAGGCTCTCGCCGCCCCAGGCGTCCTCGACCACGTGGTCACGCCCGTTGACCGTCAGGCGGAGCGTCATCGGTGCGCTCCGTCGAGCGATCCCCACACCCACCCGAGGCATCGTCGCGCCAGCACGGAGAGCGCATGGCGGCGATAGCGGGCCGTCCCCCGCACGTCGTCGATGGGGCTGGCGGCGGCAGCCACGAGCTCGCCGAAGCGGTGCACCACATCGGGATCGAGCGGGCCCGGAGCGTCCCAGCGACCGCCGACGGCCTCCGCGATCAGTGCTTCGGCCTCGCTGGCGCGCAGCGGTGTCGGCCCGGCCGAGCCGATGCCGGTGCCGATGCGGCGTTCGCTGCGGTCGACACAGAGGGCGAACGACGTCGTGGCGATGACCATGGCGTTGCGAGGGCCGATCTTGGAGAACTGCTGAGGGCCGTCGGCGACGGGGATGCGGACGGCGCGGATGAGCTCGTCCGGCCGGAGCACGCTGCGCTTCGGACCGACGAAGAACTCGTCGATCGGCACGAGGCGCGGGCCGGCGACGCTCTCGAGCTCGACGACGGCCCGTGTCGCCAGCAACGGTGGATGCGCGTCGCCCGCCGGCGACGCCGTGCCGAGGTTGCCCCCGACCGTGCCCCGGTTGCGGATCTGCGGTGAGCCGATGGTGCGGGAGGCCATCGCCAGGCAGGGGCTGAGGTCGTGCAGCTCGTCGACGATGCGGGTGTAGGTGACGCCGGCACCGAGCCGCACGACCGGGCGACCGCCTGCGGTCTCGAGGAGCTCCCACTGCTTGATCTCGTCGATGTGGGACAGGTCCAGCAGGCCCAGCGGGACGGCGGCGGGCGAAGTTGATCTCGACCATCACATCGGTGCCCCCGTTGATGGCCAGGACCTCGGGGTGCTCGGCCCTGAGGTCGAGCGCCTCGGCCCAGGTGGTGGGGCGGAAGGTCGGGGTCGGAGGGAGGGCGGTTCCAGCGGGCCGGACGCCGCCGCCATCGACCGCGTTCTCCACCGAAGCCACCCACGGACGTTACATGTAATGTGCGCCGATTGCCCAGGGGGTCTCCGGAGGGGGTGGTCACGATCGAGTCCAGCTGCGACCTGCTGCTGATCGGGGGCTCGGTCGTCACCGTGGACGACGATCGACGGGTCATCGAGCCGGGTGGCGTGGCCATCGAAGGCGACCGGATCGTCGCCGTGGGACCGGCGGAGGAGCTGGCCGGCTGGAGCGCGACCCGCCGGGTCGACTGCGCCGGCCGGGCGGTCATCCCGGGGTTCGTGGACTGCCACAGCCACTTGTTCCAGTCGCTGGCCCGGGGCCTGGGCGACGGGCTGGCGTTGTGGCCGTGGCTGAACGAGTTCATGTGGCCGTACGCGCTGACGATCAACGCTGCGGAGGCGCGGATCGCCGCGCTGCTCGGCGCGGTGCAGGCGGCACGGGCGGGGACGACCTGCATCATCGACAACCACTACGCGCCGAACGATCTGGAGACGACGCTCTCGATCGCGTCGGCCATCGACGAGGTGGGGCTGCGGGGCGTCGTGGCCCGCGGGATCGTCGGGCCGCCGACGGAGGTCGCCCGGCGCATGGACCTGGCCAGCGGCCTGTTCACCCGGTCAGCCGACGAGGAGCTGGACATCACCCGCGCCTGCCTCGAGGCGCGCGGTGGAGGCGGTCGCGTCGTGGTCTGGCCGGCTCCACTGAACGTCACCTACGTCGGTCAGGACCTCCTGCGGGACTCGGTGGAGCTGGCCCGCGAGTTCGGCGTCGGCTGGCACACGCACTGCTCGGAGGGCGACATCGACCCCGGCATCTACCTCGAGGCCTACGGCACGCGGCCGGCGCAATGGCTCGCCGCCGAAGGCCTCCTCGGTGACGACGCGACGCTGGCGCACGGCATCTGGTTCGACGACGACGAGATCGACCTGATCGGCGCGTCGAGGACCGGCATCTCGTACAACCCCGTCTCCAACGAGTACATCGGCAACGGGGTGGCCCGCCTCCGGGACCTGCGCCGGGCCGGAGCCTCGGTCGGTCTCGGCACGGACGGAATCGCCGTCACCGGCCAGGACATGTTCGAGTGCATGAAGCAGTCAGTGCTCCTGCAGCGAGCCCACACCGGGGATCCCGTGGCGTCGACGGTCGAGGAGGCGATGGAGCTGGCCACCCGCGAGGGCGCGCGCTACGCGGGGATCGACGCCGGCGAGCTGGCGGCGGGCCGGCTGGCCGACATCGCGGTGGTCAACCTGTCGAACGTCCACACCCGCCCGGTCCACCGCACCGTGGCGGCCCTGGTGTACTCGGCGCGCGCCTCCGACGTGGAGATGACCGTCGTGGGCGGCCGCGTCGTCTACGAGAACGGGCGCTGCGTCCTGATCGACGAGCAGGAGCTGCTGGACGAGGCCGACGCGCGGGCGGCGGAGCTGGTCGAGCGGGCCGGGATGAGCGCGCTCACGAGCCCCTGGCACCGGCACGCGTTCGGCGTCGACGTGGAGCGGTTGCAGTGACGTCGTCGATGCGGACCGGCCGCGCCGGAGGATGTCGCTCAGGCCGGCTGACGCTCGAGCAGGTCCAGGAGCTGCTGCGCGCCGAAGGCGCCGGGTTCGCGGCCCTCGATCGCCATCTGGCGGATCGTCGTCTGCAGCAGCGCGTTGGCCGGCGTCGGCACGCCGTGCAGGCGCCCGAGCAGCACGACTTCGCCGTTGAGGTAGTCCACCTCGGTGGTTCCCGTCCGACGCAGCAGGCTCTGCGAGGTCGAGCTGCCCACGCGGTGGGCCCCGTCGGCCGGACGCCATGGCGCCATCACGCCACGGCGGCGGGCGTCGAACTCGGCGTCATCGGTCCAAGACCAGCCGGCGGCGGTGAAGCAGGCCTCGCCCTCGGCCCGGGCCCGCGTCGCCAGCGCGCGGGCCTCGTCGCTGCGCAGGTCGGCGCACGCCGCCTCGATGGCGTTCTCGAGGTTGCGGAGGAGCTTGGCCCGCTTCCAGGCGAGGACGTCCGGCTCGGGTCGGGACGAGAACGTCGCGGTGGACAGGTCGCCAGCCACCCGGGCATCCATCTCGTCGACACCGGCGGGTGCGCGGCCCACATCGAGGATGCCGGTCGTGCCGCGGCTGTTGACGACGACGGAGCCGGGCTCGAGGTGCATGGCGGGCAGGAGCACCATGACGCCGTGGACGTTCGGGAAGAGCCGGAGGGCCATGCGCTCGTTGGCCACCCCGTTCTGCAGGCACAGGACCGGCACCTGGCGGGGAGCCACCGCGGCGAGCTGCTCGAGGGCCGCCGGCGTCTGGTGCGTCTTGGTGGCCAGCACCACCACGTCGTCGTCACCCCACTCGATGTCGGCGGGATCGTTGACGGTCGGGACGTCGAGGACCACGTCGCCGTCAGGATCACGGAGGCGCAGGCCGCCCGCCGCCAGCGCGTCGAAGTGAGGCCCGCGCGCCACGAGCATGACCCGGTGCCCGTGCTGATGGAGACGCCCACCCGTAGCCCCACCGATGGCACCCGCACCGATCACGACGTACCGCACGGACCCAGTATCTCCGGGAGGGGACCTGACATGTCGAGCATCCGTCCACGATGACGAAGATCGAGTCCATCGAGGTGGTGCCCACCACGTTGCCCGACATGTTCGGGGAGCAGATGCACCTCTGCCTGGTCCGGGTCGAGGCCGAGGGCGTGGTCGGCTGGGGGGAGATCTGCGACAGCTACTGCTGCACGTTCCCGGAGGTCTACGCGCCGCTGGTCGACCACGTGTACGCACCGCTCGTCCTCGGGAGCGAGCTGGTGTCCGTCGATGCCCTCACCCGCAAGCTCCGCATGTGGGCCCGGCGGCGGATCGGCGACGCAGGCCTGGCCATCCAGGCCCTGAGCGGCCTGGAGCTGGCGCTCTGGGATCTGCACGGGAAGCTGATGGGGCAGTCGGTCTCGCAGCTCATGGGCCAGACCCGGGACCGGATCCCGGTCTACGCCTCCGGCAAGTTCCTCGACGAGCCGATCGACATGCACGTCCGGATCCTGGCGCCCGCCATCGATCACGGTGTGACCGCGGCCAAGGTGCGGACCTCGCTCGATCCCGATGCGGACCTGGCCGTCCTGCACGAGCTGCGCGGCGAGCTCCCGCCGTCGCTGTCACTGATGGTCGACGGGAACGAGAACTTCTCGGCCACCACCGCGCTCCGCCTCGCCGCGGGACTGGCCGACGAGGGGGTCATGTTCTTCGAGGAGCCCGTGCCGCAGCTCTACCGGCGCGCCGTGGCCAGTGTCGTCAGCCGTGCGCCTCTACCGATCGCCTACGGCGAGCACCTCTTCGGGGCGGCCGAGTTCGGCGACGCTCTGGCCGACGGCTGGCCTCACATCGCGCAACCCGACCCGTCCATCGCCGGTGGTCTCACGGAGTGCCTCCAGATCGCCGCCGTCGCCGAGGCCTACGGCGTGCCCGTGATGCCTCATGCCGCCGCCGGCCCATTGGCGATGGCTGCCGGCCTCCACCTCGCTGCGATCCGCCAGAACGTGCAGCTCCTGGAGCACGCCTTCACCCTGGAGCCGTTGTGGGAGGTGCTGGTCGGGCCTCAGCTGTCCTGCTCCGCCATCGTCGACGGCGCCTTGGCCGTGCCTACGGGCCCGGGCCTCGGTGTCGAGATCGACGAGGAGGCGCTGCGAGCCCATCCCTACCAGCCCAAGTCCTACGACATGTCGATGCCGCGACGGTCCATCGGGGTGATCTAGCTCGAGAGGGGTGGCCGTCCCCCTGGCCGAAGACGGTGGATAACCCTCGGTTATCAGGCCGTCTGGTGGCGGACGACCACCAAGAAGATGCGGGCCGGCTCGTCACCCTCGATCGTCCAGCGGTGGGGGATCGGCCCCGGGTGCACGACGCAGTCACCCGGACCGAGCTCGACGGGGAGCCGGCCGGCCAGCTCCAGGCGGAGGCTCCCGTCGAGCAGGTGGAGGACCACGTCGCCCGGGTGCTCGAACCAGACGTCGAGGTCCTCGGCCTGAGTGGCGACGTACTCGTAGACCTCGAGGTGCCGGGTGTCGTCGCTCAGGAGGACGCGGCCGACGGCCGAGTTCGGCCGATCGCTCGACGGGACCCGCCGCCCTTCGCCGGCCCGGATGACGCTCACCTCGTCGTCGCGGTGCACGGGGAGGAGTGCCGCGGGCTCGGTCTCGAGGACCTCGGCGAGGCGGTACAGCGTCGAGATCGACGGCGTGGACAGGCCCCGCTCGACGGCGCTGATGAAGGGCTGGCTGACCCCGCACTGCTCGGCCAGCTCGCGCATCGACAGGTGGGCCTGCGTGCGGGCGCTGTGGATGGCCTGGCCGACCCCGGACCGAATGCGGTGGACGTCGGCCTCGCTGTCGGCGGCCGTCATTCCTCGTCACCCGCCACCAGCACCGACGACACGCGGTCCGCCACGGCGTGGAACTCCTCGCTCCTCGTCAGCTCCGGTGTGCGCGGGCGCGGGAGATCCACCTCGATGGTGGCGAGGATCTTGGACGGTCGCGGCGACATGACCACGATCTCGTCGGCCAGGAGGACGGCCTCGTCGATCGAGTGGGTGACCAGCAGCGTGGTCGTCAGCTTGGCCATCCAGATCCGCTGCAGCTCCATGTTCATGCGCCGGCGGGTCATGGCGTCGAGCGCGCCGAACGGTTCGTCGAGCAACAACACGGTGGGTTCGGTGACGAGCGCTCGGGCGATCGCCACCCGCTGGCGCATGCCGCCCGACAGCTGCCGCGGCTTGGCTGACTCGAACCCGTTCAGCCCGACCAGGCGGATGAGGTCGGCGACGGCCGACTTCGGCACCTTCGCCCCCGTGACCTGGAGGGCGAGCCGGATGTTGTCGTGGACGTTGCGCCACGGGAGCAGCGCAGGGTCCTGGAAGGCGACGCCGATCTGGTGGTCGTCACGCCATGCGGACGGCGGGCGGCCATGGATGCGGACGCTGCCGGACGTGGGCTCCTCCAGCCCGGCGAGCATCCGCAGGACGGTCGACTTGCCGCAACCTGAGGGGCCGAGCAGCGCTGTCAGCGTGCCCATCGCCGCGGTGTGATCCACGCGGTCGATGGCCACCAGCGGTTTGCGATCGAGCACGAACTCCTTGCGGACGGCCTCGAGCTCGAACCCGGCGGTCTCGGTCACGGCTTGGTCGAGGGGGGTGGTCGACGACGAGGTCACGAACGCAGGGCGTGCGCGTCCTTCAGGATCGAGACATCGAGGAGCTCGTCCACCGTCGGCAGGTCGGTCGCACCCGCGGCCTCGAGGCCGGGGAGGACTTCGTTCTCCATCTTGTCGGGGTCGACCGACAGCAGCCCGTTGGCGTCAGTGAACTCGCTGTCCATCAGCGCGATGTACTCGGGGTTGGCCGCCGTGGCGTACTCCTCGTTGATCTCGGTGTCGGACCCGTACTTCTCGACCAGGATCGGGATGACGGCCTCCGGGTCGGTGCGGTTGTCCTCGGCCCCGCCGAGCAGGCCGGCGAGGTAGCGCACGAGCAGGTCACGGTTCTCGTCGATCCATGCCTTCGAAGCGAAGAGGATGTCGCCGTAGGACGGCAGGCCGAAGTCGGAGTACGGCTTGGCCTCGGCCTCGTGACCGGCGAGGCGGAGCTGGATGGGCTGGTTCGTGACGTAGGAGATGATGACGTCCATCTCGCCGTCGACGAGCGGCTGCGGATCGAAGCTCATCGGGATGTACTCGTAGTCGAGGGGCAGATCGTTGATCTTGAGCACGGCCTCGAACTGCACCTGGTCGCCCTGCGGGCCTCCGATGCGCTTGCCGACCAGATCCTCGGCGGTGTTGATGGTCGTGCCGGCGAGCCAGGTCAACCCCAGCGGGTTGCGCTGGTACATGGAGCCGATGATGACGAAGTCGGACCCCTCCTTGTTGGCCTGCGTGATGTCCAGCTCGCTGGCCGAGAGGCCGACGTTGCCGTCGCCGGCCGCCAGCACCTGGACGACCGCCGGCGTGTTCGGCCCGCCATGACCCAGCTCGGAGGTGACGTTGCGCTCGGAGAAGTGCCCGTTCGCGTCGCCGAGGTACCAGGCGGCCCACTCGACGTCGGGCACCCAGTTGAACTGCGTGCCCACGGTGCCGGCCTCGCCACCGCCGCTGGTGGCCGGGCTGGACCCGGCGCTCGTCCCAGCGCTGGTTCCGGCGTTCGAGGCGGCGGTGGTGTCGGAGCCGGAGTCATCGTCGTCGCTCCCGCAGCCCCAGAGGACGGGGAGGCTGGACACGATCGTGAGCCCCCCCATCACCCTGGCTGACCGCGAGAGGAACAGCCGACGGTCGTAACGCTGGTTCATCTGGACCTCCTGGGTCTTGTGGTTCTTGTGGGGTTGTGTCATGTCCACCGCTGGTGGACGGTCTGCTCGAACTTGCCCGCCAACGCGAACACCACCAGCGACGTGCCGACGACCACCAGGGCGGCGCCGAAGGCCCGTGGGAGCTGGAGCTGGTTGTAGGCGGAGGAGAACTCCACGCCGAGTCCCTTTCGCCCGATGAGCGTCTCGCCGACCACAGCCGCGATGACGGCCGTGCCCGCGGCGATGCGGAAGCCGCTGGCGATGTGGGGGACGGCGGACGGGAGCACGACGCTGCGGAACCGGCTGTTGGGACTGCCGCCCAGGGCGTCCACGACATCCAGGGCCGCGGGGTTGGCGGCCTGCAGTCCGGAGCGGGTGTACACGAAGACGGGGTAGAAGACCATGACGGCTGCGAGGAGCCGCACGGTGGTCGGCTGGTAGCCGAAGACCCGGGCGAACAGCGGGAAGAGGGCGACGAGCGGGGTGGCCGCCATGAGGACGACGATCGGGATCGTCATGCCGGCGAGGAACTTCACCCGTGTGGCCACCAGCGCCGCGACCAGCCCCACGGTGGCGCCGATGACGAGCGCGATCGCCGCCGTCCAGAGCGTCGACACCGTGGCCGAGACGTACTCGCCGGGCGACGAGGAGATGTCCTCCCACACCGACGATGGCCTTGGGACGACGATGCCGGCGATGTCACCCGTCTCGATCCAGGCCCACCAGATCGTCACCAGCACGATGCCCAAACCGGCGAACGCGACCACTTCAGCGGCCATCACGGCGAACCGGTTGCTCTTCGCTCTCGGACGTTCGGGGCTCTCGGCGATCGTCGAGCCGAACCTCTTGGCCAGCGCGATCCGGCTGCAGCCGAGGAGGGCAAAGGCGAGGAGCCCGATGCTCGCGCTCAGCAGCGAGGCGGCCCACAGCTGCTGTGGCCTGCCCGACTGCATGGCGGTGATGAGCAGCACGCCGAGCCCGCGTGGTGCGCCGTACCACTCCCCGAAGATGGCGCCGGCCAGTGCCGCCGGCGCGGCCAGCTTGAGCCCGTCGGCGATGGACGGCCAGGCCGCCGGGAGCTGCACCAGCCACATGCGCTGGAACCGGCTCGCTCCCAGGACCGATGCCACGTCGTGGACGGCGGCCGGCGCCGCGCTCAAACCGACCGTCGTCGAGATGAACACGAAGAAGAACACCGCCAAGGCGGCGACCGCGGTGGGCCCCTGGCCCTTGCCGAGGATGATGATGAGGCAGGGGGCCACGGCGACCCAGGGTGCCGCGTTGGCGATCGCCGCCAGCCGGGTGATGCTGCGACGCAGGAACGGCACACCGGCGGCGATGAGCGCAGCCGCGAACGCCAGCGACCCTCCGATGAGGAGACCTCGGAAGGCCGACCAGGCGGTGGCCTTCAGGGCTCGCCAGTAGAGACCACTCGTCTCGCCGAAGATGGGCTCCACGGCTTCGGCCGGCGTCACGACCATGCCGCTCGCCCAGCCGGCGCGCCCGCCGTAGACCCAGATGGCGAACAGGACAAGCGCGCCGAAGACAGGGAGGACGTTGTTGACCGGCGGGACCCGCGGCCACATCGGAGACCGCCTCGCGGTCTCCTGCTGCGGCGTCGCCGCCTCCCCCTCGACCGTTCTCACGGTGTCGACCGACCGGCCACGGACAACGTGTGGAACAACTTGCGCCGCACCCCCTTTCCATAAACACTACTTATCTCGGCGGCCGAGTGGAAGGGTGTGACGGACCGGTCATGCAAGAGGTCGTCTTGGGGCGAACGGCCCTCCGAGTGAGCCGGCTGGGGCTGGGCACCGCCCCCCTGGCCTCGATCTTCTGGGGCAATGACGAGACGACGGCCGGCGAGACGGCGCGGCGGGCGCTCGACGCGGGGGTGACCTTCTTCGACACGGCGCCGTTCTACGGGCTGGGCGAGTCCGAGAGCCGTCTCGGTGCCGCCGTGCGCGGCGCGCGTGACGGTGTCGTGATCGCGACGAAGGTCGGCCGCCTGCTGGACGCCGGTCCCGACGGTCAGGTCGAGGCCCGGTTCGACTTCAGCTATGACGCCGTGCAGCAGTCGATCGACAGCAGCCTCGGGCGTCTGGGTACCGATCGGATCGACGTCGTCCACATCCACGATCCCGACGACCACATCGACGAAGCGGTGGCGGGCGCCTACCGCGCGCTCGTCGACCTGCGCGATCAGGGGGTCATCCACGCGGTCTCGCTGGGCACGAACTTGGTGGAGACGGCGGCCACCTTCCTCGAGCGGTGCGACCTCGACTGCGTGTTGATCGCCGGCCGGTACACGTTGCTGGACCAGTCCGCGGCGCCGGTGCTCCGACAGTGTGCCGAGCGGGGCATCGCGTACCTGGCCGCCGGCGTGTTCAACAGCGGCGTCCTGGCCCGGCCGACCGAGGGCGCCTGGTACGACTACGCGCCCGCGTCCGGTCCGTTGCTCGATCGGGCGATCCAGATCGAGCAGGTCTGCCGTCGTCACGACGTCACCTTGCGGGCAGCGGCGCTGAGCTTCGTGCTCGCGCAGCCGGCGGTGACGGTCGTGATCGTGGGCATGGCCGCGCCCGACGAGGTCGACGAGAACCTCGCCGCCGCGGAGGCCGGGGTACCCGACGAGCTGTGGGCCGACCTGGTCGCGGAGGGGTTGCTCGCGGCGGCCAGCACCGAGGGAGGAACAGCATGAAGATCGAGAGCGTCCGGGCCGTGCTGACGGGTCACCGGATCCTCAACCCTGAGATGCAGCGCAGCTGGGCGCTCGTGAGGATCGAGACGGACAGCGGCACAGTCGGCTGGGGAGAGGCGTCCACGAACTGGGGCCACTCGTACCCGACCGTCTTCCGTGCCGTGGTCGAGGATGTGTGCGCCCGCCATCTGGAAGGACGCGACCCGCTGGCCATCCGGGAGCGCGTCGGCGACCTCAAGGTCGCGCTGGACGGTTACCTCGGGTGGGAAGGCCTGTCGTCGCAGACCATCGGCGCCATCGAGATCGCGCTGTGGGACATCCTCGGGAAGACGCTCGAGGCGCCCGTCCACCAGCTCCTCGGCGGACGGGCCTATCCGATCCCGCTCTACGGCACCGGCACGACCATGTTCGAGCAGTCCCACGACTGGCACGCGCACTACTTCGACCAGTGCGTCGCCCTCGGCTTCAAGGGCATCAAGGTGCGTTTGGGCCGGGCAGTGGACGAGGACGTCGAACTGGTGAAGCTGGTGCGCGAGCACGTCGGGCCGGATCTGCTGATCGGGGTCGACTCGTACTGGTTCCACGACGTCGACAGCGCCATCGAGCTCGTCGACGCGGATCGCCCCGTACCGCATCCACTTCTTCGAGGAGCCGATCCCGCAGTACCAGATCGAAGGCCTCGAGCGCCTGCAGCACAGCTCGCCGATCCGAGTGGCCGTCGGTGAGCGCGTCTACTCCGCCCGGGCGTTCGCCGAGTTGGCCCGCCGCGACGCCGCTCGCGTCTTCGAGCCGGACGCCACGCTGAACGGCGGGCTCATGTCCTGCATGGAGATCGCCGACATCGCCGCGCGCTCCTCCATCGAGGTCATCCCCCACATCGGCGGGCCGACCGTGGTCGGCCTGGCTGCCAACCTGCAGTGGGCGACCGCCGCTCGCGTCCGGCTGTTCGAGTTCGACATCGAGCCCGACCAGCCGATGATCACCGCCGTCGGCGACAACCCCGGACTGGGTCTCACCGATCTCGATGGGACCCTGACCGCCCCCTCGGGGCCGGGGCTCGGGGTGGACGTCGACGAGAGCGAGCTGGCTCGGCACCCCTACGTCGAAGGCGACACCTACGCCGAGCTCTTCCCGGAGCACGAGTCCGGCCGCACCGCCCATGCCGGGAGCCGGGAAGCGGACGGATGAGGACGACGAGGGCGGCGGCGCTGTTCGCGGAGGCCGCCGACTGGGAGGTGGTCGAGCTCGAGGTCGACGCGCCGCGGGCCGGCCAGGTGCTCGTGCGCTTCGACTACACGGGACTGTGCCGATCGGACGACCATCTCCGCTTCGGGTCGGCCGGGCGCCTCCCGATCGTCGGTGGCCACGAGGGTGCCGGCGTGATCGAGGAGGTCGGTCCCGGCGTCGACGACGTGAAGCCCGGTGACCGCGTCGTCGGCTCCATCGTCCCCACCTGCGGCCGGTGCCGGTGGTGCGTGACGGGCCAGCCCTACCTGTGCGACGCCGGCGCCCACGCGCTGACCGGGATGTCGCCCGACGGATCCTTCTCCTTCCACCGCGGTGGGGAGGACATGGGCGGGTTCTGCGGGCTCGGGGCGTTCTCCCGCTACGCCACCGTCGCCCGCGGCTCTGTGGTGCCGATCCCATCGGACATCCCGCTCGATCTGGCCTGCCTGCTGGCCTGCTGCGTGCCGACCGGCTGGGGGTCGGCCGTCAACGCCGCCCGCATCACGCCCGGCGACGTCGTCACGATCATCGGCGTGGGCGGGGTCGGGTCGTTCGCGGTGCAAGGAGCGCTGGCCGCCGGAGCATCAGTGGTGGCCTGCATCGATCCGGAGCCGTTCAAGCTGCAGTTCGCGGCCAAGCTCGGCGCCCACCTCTGCTACCAGTCCTACGACGAGGCTGCGGCGGCCCTGGCCGAGGAGACCGCGGGGGTGATGGCGGACAAGGTCATCGTCACGGTCGGGAACGTGACCGCCGATGCTGTGGCGCAGGGCTTCGCGCTCACCCGCAAGGGCGGGATCCTCGTGGTCACGGGCATGTCGCACGACCCGCAGGCGGAGACGGTCAAGCTGCCGGGGACGATCATGAGCGCCTGGGCCAAGACGGTCGTCGGCGTCCTCTACGGGTTGTGCAGCCCGCATCACGACATCCCGCTGCTGGTCGACCTCTGGCGTCGTGGTCAGCTCAACCTCGCTGACGCCGTCACGAACCGGTACTCGCTGGACGACATCAACCGTGGCTACCAGGATCTCGACGGCGGAACGAACATCCGCGGCGTCATCGATCACAGCGGCGGCACGTGAGGTCAGCACGTTGAGGCGGCGCGGCGCGGCGGGCATCATGGACAGCCTGTGCGGCAGCGATATGTGAAGAGTTTGCAGACGCCGGACGAGATCGAAGAGTTCGAGTACGCGTCTCAAGCCCTCGTGGAGCTCGGGGACCTGACTGTGGCGCGAATCGTGTTCCACCCCGGCTGGCAGTGGTCGTCGTTCATGCCCGCGGTCGTCGGTGGCGAGTTGTGCCAGGCCCGGCACGTCGGTGTCGTGCTCAGTGGGCGGTTCGGCTTCACGTTCGAGGACGGCACGACAGTGGAGGTCCAGGCCGATGACGTGTTCGACATCCCAGCGGGTCACGACGGCTACACGCTGGGTGAGGAGGACTGCATCCTGCTCGAGTGGGTAGGCGTGCGAGCGACGAGTGGGTTCCCGCTCGGCTTGGGCAACCGTGTGCTGGCGACGTTGCTGTTCACCGACCTGGTTGGATCGACCGAGCGCGTCACGCGGCTCGGGGATGTCGCGTGGCAGGACTTGCTCTCCCAGCACTACGAGTCGGTTCGCCGCGAACTTGAACGGTTCCGTGGTCGCGAGATCGAAACCACGGGAGACGGTGTGCTCGCCAGGTTCGAGGGTCCAGCCGCAGCAATACAGTGCGCGGCCGCCATCGTTCGTGATGCGTCCGAACTCGATCTCCAGGTGCGAGCTGGTGTTCACATCGGCGAGGTGCAGGTGGTCGGCGCCGGCGTTCGTGGCGTCGCCGTGCACGAGGCCGCACGCGTGATGGCCGCAGCCGGGCCGAACGAGATCCTGGTGTCAGAGACGGTACGTGCCCTTGCCGGCGCGGCGGGCTTGATGTTCGAGGACCGCGGCCTGCACTCGCTCAAAGGACTCGACGGCGAGCGACGACTCTTTGCGTACGCCGCTGAGCCGCGGAGTGAACGCGGATGACCGCCAGGACTTCACACCTGCCGTTGATGGCGCTTGGCCTTGTACTCGTCAACCCAAGCGCGGGTGCTGCGCCACTGCCCATCGTCGCCCTTCTGAGCCCGTAGCCGGCCGCGATTGGCAGCGGTGCGGAGCGCGCCTTCGGAGAGATCGCGATCGGCGAGCGCCGTCAGGGGAACGAGCCGCTTCGGGCCTGCGACCGCTGGGACGATGAAGCGGTAGAGGTTGTCGAGCACCGACCGGGCGAGCAGCTCGCCGAGAGGGCCCGCATCGCCGCCGTCAGCGGCCTGCAGCGCTCGCAGGTACCGGGAGCGATCGCGGAGGTAGATGATCGCCGGGGCGTACCCGAGGCGGAGCAGTACGAGGTTGAGCAGGAGGCGCCCGGTACGGCCGTTGCCGTCGAGGAACGGGTGGATGCGCTCGAATTCGCTGTGGACCCGAGCGAGCCCCTCGAGTGGGCGGTCAACCTCTCGAAGTTCGCCGAGGCCTCGTATCCAGTCGCGCATCGCGGCGGGTACCTCTGTCCAGGCCGGTGGCACCATCCCCCCAGGGAAGGGCGCGATGTCGTGCTCGCGGAAGGCCCCTGGGGCTTCTCGATCGGTCGCGTTCGGATGCGGAGCGACATCCCACACCGGCCCGAGCGTCAGCTCGTGCACGTGCCTGACCTCGGTGAGCGTGACGAGGGAACCGTCCGTCCACGGCCCGGGTTCCAGTGCGTGGCGGTAGACCCAGCGCGCCGCGTCGGCGTAGCTCTGGACCTCCAGGTACTCCTTCAGCTCCTTGTCGCCGACGGCTCGGCCGTCGCGCAGCAGGACCTCCACCTGACGGAGCACGAGGGTGTTGCCTTCGATGGCGGTGGAGTTGTGTGCTTCCTGGTACCAGATGGTGGTCCAGATGTCCTCGGCCTCGACCGGATCCGGGAGGCCCCCCATCCGCTCCGTCAGCTCCGCGATCGCCTCGCGCAGGCGCCGATGGATCTGTTCTCTGCTTGGACGCCCGGGCATGGGGCTCTCTCCAAAGTCGTACGGCAACGGCAGATGAAAGGGTACCGTACAACTTTGGAGTTGCGCGACGAGACGAAAACTTTCCGTACCGTACGACTTCGTGCTAGCGGTCGTTCTAGCCCGCTGACGGGCGGCGGCGCTGGGTGGCGTCGGTGAGCCAGGGCGGGAGGAAGGGGTCCTCGGCGGAGCGCACCATGGTCCCCGGCGGGACCATCTCGTCGATGCGGTCGAGCACCTCCGCCGGCACGCGCCGCTCGTCGGCCCCGAGGAGGCCTTCGAGGTGCTCCATCGTGCGGGGCCCGACGATGGTAGAGGTCACCGCGGGGTGCTCGAGCGTCCAAGCGAGCGCGAGATGCGGCAGGCTCATGCCGGCTTCTCCGGCCAGCTTGTCGAGCTCCTCGACCATGTCGAGCTTGCGGGCATTGTCGGGTTCCGACGGGTCGAAGCGCTCCGGGAACCGCCGGGCGCGGCCGCTGGTGAACGTCTCTGCCTCGGAGTCGCGCCGGTACTTGCCGCTCAACCAGCCGCCGTTCAGCGGGCTCCAGACGATGACGCCCATGCCGTAGCGCTCGCACACCGGCAGGAGGCCCCGTTCGATCCCCCGCACGAAGATCGAGTACGGCGGCTGCTCGCAGCGGAAGCGCTCGCGACCCCGCCGCTCCGCTGTCCACTGCGCTTCCACGATGAGCTCGGTCGGGAAGGTCGAGGAGCCGAGAGCGCGGACCTTCCCCTGGTGGATGAGGTCCGAGAGCGCGCCGAGCGTCTCGTCGACATCCGTCGTGTAGTCCGGCCGGTGCATCTGGTACAGGTCGATCCAGTCGGTCCCGAGGCGGCGCAGGCTGTCTTCGCACGAGCGGATGATGTGGCGCCGGCTGCTGCCCCAGGAGTTGGGCTTCCGGTTCGGCTCGAACGGACCGCCCACCACGGGGAAGTGGCACTTGGTGGCGAGGATGATGTCGTCACGGCGTCCACCGGCGAGAGCCTTGGCGACGATCTCCTCGCTCTCGCCCGACGAATAGACGTCGGCGGTGTCGATGAAGTTGATGCCGGAGTCGAGCGCACGGTGGATGATGCGAACGCAATCATCGTGATCCCGGTTGCCGAAGCCACCGAACATCATGGCGCCGAGGCAGACGCTCGAAACCTGCATCCCGGTGTGTCCGAGCGTGCGGTAGGGCATGCAGGGAACGTACTCGGGGGAGCGGGGAGGCCGGGAAGCTCAGGGCCCGGCGGTGCCGAACGCGACGTCGACGGCGTCGGCGAACGCTCCCATCGACGGGAACTCCGCGTCGGGCTGCACGCCGGCCGCCGGGGCCGGGGTGGCTCCCCAACCCGGCTGGTCCTGGCGCCGGTTGATCCAGACCGTCGGAAGGCCCTTCGCCTTCGCGGGGACATGGTCGTGGAACAACGACTGGGCGACGTGGAGCAACCGATCACGGGGCACACCGACTTCGTCGATCTTGGCGAGCAGCGCATCGAAGTTGGCGGGGTTCGGCTTGTAGGAGCCGATGTCCTGCGCGGTCAGGACGACATCGAACTCCACGCCGAGGCGCCGGTTGCTCGCTGCGAAACCCGCCCGGTCGACGTTCGAGAGGATGATGAGCCGGTAGTGGCGCTTCAGCCGCGCCAGCGCATCGGCCGAGTCCGGGAACGCCGGCCAGTCGCTGACCGATCCGGCCAACGCCTCCTCATCCTCGTCCGACACCTCCGCGCCCAGTGCCGCCCCTGTGCGTCGGAACGCCTCGGCCAGCACCCCGGGATAGAGGGCGCCGGGTCGCTCCTCCTCGACCGCCGCCTCGTGGCCGGAGTAGGCGACGAGCAGCTCCTCGTCGGTCAGCCCCAGCTGCCGCCGGCGGGCCCACGGGCCGAGCACAGCAGCGAGGCCGGCCTCCCAGTCGATCAACGTGCCATAACAGTCGAAGCTCAGGGCGTCGTACTCCGCGAGGTCCATGGACCTGATCATGCCCCGTCCCAGGAGTGAAACCCGGAGGTGAGGGGTATCCCCGTCCAGTCGCCGCGTGCGGCGGCGAACGAGTGAGGAGGAGCGGGATGAGTGTCACCTCTGGACCGTCCGACAACACGACCTTGTCGGCCGTCCTGGCCGACTACGCCCAAGCGGGGTACGTGGGCCAGCTCCACGTCGACGACGACGGCGTGCACTGCGGCGCCTGCGACTCCGTCGCGTCCGTAGAGCAGATCGAGGTCCGGTCGTTGCGGCGGCTGGAGGGAGCGTCGGACCCGGCGGACATGGCGGCCGTCATCGCCACGGCCTGCCCGGCGTGCGACACGACCGGGACCATCGTGGTCATGTACGGGCCGGCGGCCTCCGAAGCCGAGGTGGCACTGTTGCGCCGGGCCCAGGACCACCGCTTCGACGACGACGACATCCCGCCCTCCGCAGGCCCGAGCGAGTCCGCCGGCTGACGTTCGCACGCGGTCCGGCCGCCTGGACTCAGCAGGTCTCTCTCAGCGGGTGGCTCAGCGTGACGGGGCCATCGACAGGACGAGCTTCTCGTCCCCGGCCGCCATGATGACCAGCTGACGACCTTCGTCCTCGGTGAGCGTCAGCTGGATGGGCGCCAGGTCGGCCGCCCACGCCCTCGCCATCGCGGTGACAGGTGACTGGTGACCCGGACGGTCGATGTCGAACGAGATGCTGATCGGGGTGCCCGCCGGCAACTGGTGTCCGCCCCAGGACGCCGGGTCCAGCAACACCACATCGAACCTGATCCGGGGCTCATCAACCGTGACGAAGAGCACCTGGGCGACGGGCTGGGTACCGGCGATCCGCATGGGGCAGGGACTACCCAGCGGTCTTCGGTCTCACACCTCTGAGATGGGCCAACCCGCAGCTCAGGCCAGCACCGTCATCCGCCGTCTCGTCAGCGCCAGGACGACGATCGCGGTGACGGCGGCGTACGCCGCCAGGGCCAGCGCCGAGTCGGCTGGCAGGTCCTCACCCCGGAGCATGATGCTCCGCGCCTGGTCGATGCCGTAGGTGGCCGGAAGCGCCCAGGCCACGAACTGGGCGGCACCCCCGAGCTGGTCGATCGGGAGGAAGAAGCCGCTGAAGAACAGGGTCGCCAGCAGGATCAGCATCGTCGACAAGACGGCCTGCATGTCCGTGCGGGAGGTCAGGGACACGAGGAAGCCGAGGCCGACCGACGCCAGCACCACCAGCGCCAGGCTGACGGCGAGGTGGCCGGTAGGGCCGAGGAGCGGGACATCGAGCCCCCACCGCACGAGCGCGACCAGGGCTGCCGCCACCAGCCCGCCTATGACGAGGTGCCCGACGTACTTGCCCACCACCACTTGGTGGGCATCCACCGGCGCCACCCGGAAGAGCTCCGTAGCGCCGAGTTGCCGCTCGCGCACGAACGACAGGGCGGCGAAGGCGACGCCGAACTGTTGGAGGAGCAGCACGATGGCGGCCGGCGCGTAGTAGTCGGTGAACGTGCGCTCCCCCGGCACGATGCTCTCGACCTCGCTGGCGAACGGCTGCACGAGCACCTCGGCGTCGACGGCGAGCAACTGCTCGGCCAGCGCCGGGGCCTCCTGCAGGAGCTGCTGGGCACGGGCGAGGTGCTCACGGGCCGTGTCCACCTGCCCTTCGCCGATGGCGCGTCGGGCCTCGTCGATGGCCGCCCGCGCCGAGCCGATGGCCGTCCCGAATGAGGCGGCCGAGCGGGCCAGGGCGCTGCTGGGCTCACCGCTGCCGGTCCCGTCTTCGGCCAGGGCTCGGGCCGAGGTGGCGGCGACATCGACGCGGCGGAGCCCTCGGTCCACGTCCTCCAGCGTCGCGTCGGCCTGCACCAGGTCGCCGGCGTCGACCTGTTGCACTGCCTGGCCCAGCGAGTCCGAGACGAGACCGAGCGCGTCGCCGACGGGCAGTTCCGTCACCTGGCCACCCGCGACCAGCGAGGCCAGCACGGCGGCGTTCACCTCCGCCACGGCGAGCCGGGAGGCGAACTGGATGATCGAGAGCTCGACCGGGTCCAGCCGGGAGTGCAGGATCCGCAGCGTGGCCCGCTCCCCGCTGAGCACGGTGCCCAGCGGGTCCGAAGGCAGGACGACGACGGCGTCGACGTCTCCGTCGGCCAGCCGCTCCCGAGCAGCCGCCTCGTCCGACTCCACGGCGGCGAGCTCGACCAGCGGTCCCAGCCGTGAGGCCGACGCCTCCATCTCCCGGGTGAGGGCCGCATCAGCGTCGCCCACCAGGATCGTGCGGTACGGCCGCACCTCGTTCCGGTAGCCGAGACCGAACAGCAGCAGGATGAGGAACGGCCCGAGCACGAGCGCGAGCAGCAGCCTCGGCTGCCGCAGGACGTCGAGGGCCTCCTTCTTGGCGAAGGCCCAGGTCGCCAGCGGGAGCCGGGAGGGGCGGGGCCGCCGACCGGACCGCACTACGGCCGTCACGGCCGGCTCCCGACGGTGAAGGAGCGCCCGGTGTCCGGGTCCGACCGCCGCTCGTCGCCGTCGCCATGTGAGCGACGGTGAGCGCGGACGAGGCGCACGAACACCTCGTCGTAGTCGGGCGTGGTTGGGACCACCTCGGCCGAGCCGACGCCGGCCTGCTCCAGCGTGCGGACGATGGCGCGCTGGTCGTCCGTCCCGTCTGCAACCACCACGCTGAGACGGTCGGGGCGCCGGATGACCTCGTTGACCCACGGCGCGCGGTCGAGGGTGGCGCGGGCGGCGCGCTGCTCGTCCTCGCGCACGCAGACGTCGATCAGCTCCCCGCCGTAGGCCTGGCGCCGGAGCTCCTCCGGAGTCGCCATCGTCACCAGGCTCCCGTCCGCCATGAGGCCGACGAGATCGCAGTGCGCGGCCTCGCCCACGTACTGCGTGGAGACGAGGACGGTGCGTCCAGCGTCGCGGAGCGTCCGGAAGCTGGTCCAGAAGCGCTCACGCAGGATCGGGTCCACGCCAGCCGTGGGCTCGTCCAGCATGATCAGCTCGGGGTCGTGGACGAGCGTGGCCGCGAGGGCCAGGCGGCGCTGCATGCCTCCTGAGGCGTGCGAAAGCAGCGTCGAGCGGTCCTTCCACAGATCCACGAGCTGGAGCGTTTCCCGCAGGCGGCGACGGCGGCGGCGCAACGGCACGCCGTAGAGCGCGGCGACGAAGGCCAGGTTCCCACGCAGCGTGAGGTGCGGGAAGAGGACGCTGGCCTGCGCTTGATACCCCAGGCGGCGCCGGTGGGTGGCGGTGAAGTGGACCGGATCGGCGCCGAGGACCTCCGCCGAGCCTTCGCTCGGCCGGTAGACGCCGGTCAGGAGGCGCAGCAGGGTCGTCTTGCCGCAGCCACTCGGGCCCACCAGGGCCACGATGGCACCGGCGGGGACCGTGAGGCTCACGTCGTCCAGCACCGTCGAGGAACCGAAGCGCTTCGACAGGTGGTCGGCACGGATCAGCGCCTCGGCCGCGCCAGCCCACTCAGCGTGGGGTGCGTCGGTGTCGTTGGTCCTCGACATCGGGAGCACCATCCCCAGCGCGTCCCGCCGCTCAACCCTCCGAGAGGTTGGACCCGACCCGTCGGGGGTATCGGGATCCGGCGGGACGGCGTAGGAGAGGAGCGAAAGGCGATGACACGCGGTGGGACCGGAAGTCGGGCGGTCCAGGCGTTCAGGCGGAGTCGGCGCCGTTTGGTGGCCGGGACGGCGGCGGCCGCAGTCGGCGTGGCCGCGCTGGCGACCGCATGCGCTCCCCCCGGTGGGATGGCGCTGGGTGTGGATCTCACCGCCCGCTGGACCATGGACGAGCAGGCCGGCTCCGTCATGGCCGACAGCTCCGGATCCGGCCTGCACGGCACGATCGGTGCCGGCGTGGCGGTCGGCGACGGTACCTACCACTTCCCGGGCTGGACCGCGAACGTCGACGGTGCCGGCCGGCTGGTGGGCAAGGTGTCCGCTGCCGGCGGTGCCGTCAGCGTGCCGGACCAGTGGGCCGCGCTGGAGCCCGGCCGGGGATCCTTCACGCTGTCCCTCCGGCTGCGTTCGGCGCTGACCGGTGCGGGCCGGTTGCCGTCCGCTCCCGCGGCCTCGTTCAACATCGTGCAGAAGGGTCGGGCCGACCAGGCCGGGGGCTTCTGGAAGCTCGAGCTCTCTGGCGACGGTTCGTCGACCGGCCGTTTGCGCTGGGTGGTGTCGGACGGTTCGCGCTCGGCAGTCGTCACGAGCGCCGTGCGGGTCGATGACGCCCGGTGGCACACGGTGGTGGCCGAGCGGCGCGGTGACCGCGCCGTGCTCACCGTCGACGGCGTGACCGCCTCGGTCTCCGCCGGCAACGTGGGCGATGTCGGGCCGGGCAACCCGCCGGTGACCATCGGCAAGAAGCCGGGATCCACCGATCCCCGCGACGCCTTCGCCGGGTGGCTCGACGACCTGGCCATCCACCGCTGAGTCGTTCCCGGCATGAGCGAGGCCGACACGTCCCGCGGCCGGGCTCGTGTCGGCTGTTCGGGCTGGCTCTACCGGGACTGGCGCGGGATCGTCTATCCGGACGGCCTGCCGACCTCACGCTGGCTGCCGCACTACACGTCTCTGTTCTCGACCGTCGAGCTGAACAGCACCTTCTACCGCCTGCCCCGGCCCGCGACCGTCTCCGCCTGGGCGGAGGCCGTGCCGCCCGGCTTCGTGTTCGCCCTCAAGCTGGGCGCGTTCGGCTCCCACCGCATGAAGCTCCGCGATGCGGAGCGCTGGCTCCCGAACCACATCCGCACCTTCGAGCTCCTGGGCGATCGCCTCGGCCCGACGCTGGTCCAGCTCCCGCCGAAGTGGCGGCGGAACGTCGCCCGCCTCGACGAGTTCCTTGCCGCCACGCCGCCCGGACAGCGGTGGGCCGTGGAGCTGCGTGAGCGGTCCTGGCTCGACGACAGCGTGTTCGACGTGCTGCGGCGCCACGGCGCCGCGCTGTGCATCCACGATCTCCTCGAGAGCCACCCGTTCGTGCTCACGGCGCCGTGGACGTACGTCCGCTTCCACGGACCCGACGCGCGTGAGCGGCCGTACTGGGGCCGGTACGGCGGCCGGCGGCTGTGGCGGATGGCCGACAGGATGAGCGAGGTGATGGAGCAGGGCGGCGACGTCTACTGCTACTTCAACAACGACTACGAGGGGCACGCCGTCGTCGACGCCACCTGGTTGGCATCGCGACTCGGAGACGCGCCGGTCGCGCCGGTGGCCGGCACCGGAGTGCGCCGGTAGCGTCGCGGCGGTGCCGCCTCCGTCGGTCATCGTCGTCGGCGGCGGTCTGATCGGCCTCACCACCGCGCTCGCCCTCGACGAGCGGGGGGCGGACGTGACGGTCGTCGATCGAGCTGCTCTCGGATCGGGCGCGGCCCGCGGCAACGCCGGCTTCCTATCGCCGACGCTGATGGCCCCGCTTGCCGGGCCGGGCATGCTGGGCACGGTCGCCCGCGGACTCCTCTCCCGCGACGGCCCGCTGCGCGTCCGCCCTCGTGCCGTTCCGTCGATGACCCGCTGGAGCATCGCGCTCCTGCGCGCGGCCAACTCCGAGCGCTTCGACGCCGGGCGGGCCTCGCTGGCCGCGCTCAACCGCGACCTCGACGGGCTGCTGGCCGACCTCGCGGCGCTCGGTGTCGACGTGACGCGGGGCGGGGAGATCGTGGTCCCGTTCCACGACGCCGCGCTGGCCGAGCACTTCCGGGCCGAGTTGGAGCACATGGAGCAGTTCGGTGCCGGCGGCCCGGGGCCGATGCTCGACGGCGAGGGCCTGCGCCGGGTGGTCCCGGCTCTGACCGACCACGTCTGTGCCGGCTTCGTACTGCCGGGCAACCGGGCCGCGGACCCGCGGCGCTACGTCGATTCGGTCATCGACGTCCTCCGGGAGCGGGACGTTTCGTTGCACGAGCACTGCTCGATCTCCGGCTTCGACGTGGGCGGCACCCGTGTGCGCCGGGTCCGGACGGACCAGGGGATGTTGGAGGCCGACGAGGTCGTGCTGGCGGCCGGCGCGGGGATCCGCGCTCTCGGTCGGCTGCTGGGGCTGCGGTTGGAGGTCGTGGCCGGCCAGGGCTACAACGTCGCCCTCCCGACGACGCCCGAGCTGGAGCACCCCGTGATCGTGGAGGAGGTCCACGCCGTGGCCACCCCCTTCGCCGATCGCATCCGGTTGGGCGGCACGATGGAGCTGGCGGGCGACGCACCTCCCTTCGATCAGCGCCGGGTCGACGCCATCTTGCGCTCGATGCGCCGCTACCTCGACCTGGCCTGGGAGGAGCGCTTCGACACCTGGGCGGGGTCGAGGCCGATGAGCGCCGACGGGCTCCCGCTGATCGGCCGCACACGGCGGTTCGCGAACGTCGTCATCGCCGGCGGCCACGGCATGTTCGGCCTGACCCTGGCTCCCGCCACCGGCCGTGCCGTGGCGGAGCTGCTCGTCGACGGCCGTCCGTCGACCGACCTCTCGCCGTTCGATCCGGACCGCTGACCGGCCCGGACGCGGCCGCCCGTCGCGCTGTCACGCCGTCACGCCGGCAGGTCGGTGCCCCACAGATCGGAGAGCACGAAGCCGGTCGGGTAGGGATCGCTCGGATCGACCGTCGTCGTCCTCGTCCCGACGATCCACCCGCGGCCGGAGATGGTGGGCAGCACGGCGGTGCGGTCGCCGACGGTGGTGGTCCCGCTGATGGAGGCCGTGAACTCGCTGTCGATGAGCGAGCGGGCGGTGAAGGTGGACCCGGGCTGCGCCTGGCCACGGGCGGCCAGGCAGGCCAGGCGGGCCGAGGTGCCGGTCCCGCACGGGGACCGGTCGATCCTTCCGCTCAACACCGTGGCCGCCCCGCAGCAGCGCCGGCCGACGGGTCGTCGTCCCCGGTCACCATGACGTACGAGAGGAAGTCGATCTCGGGCACCTCGGGGTGCCGGACGTCGAGCTGCTTGCCGCGCCGCCACCATGACCGCCTCCGCCCGCTCGACGATGTCCCGGGCCTGCTCCCGCACGAGGCGCAGGCCGAGCGCGGCACCGTCGACCAGGACGTAGAAGCAGCCGCCGTACGCGATGTCCACGTCGATGGTGCCGACGCCCGGGACCTCGAGAGCGACATCCAACGTCTCGACGAACGACGGGATCCCGGCGAAGCTGACACGCTCGCAACGGCCGTCCCGGCAGGTGGCCTCGGTCCGCACGAGCCCAGCGGCAGTCTCCAGCGTCACCACCGTCGTCGGTTCGGTCATCGGCAGCGTGCCGGTCTCGAGGAGCGCGGTGACGACGCAGATCGTGTTCGATCCACTCATGGCGTGCGCGCGGTCGGCCTGGAGGACGATGAAGCCGGCATCGGCGCGGGGATCCGTCGAGGGGAACACGAGGTTGGCGCTGGCCTGGGGCCGTCCGCGTGGCTCGAGCGTCAGCAGACGTCGGACCGTGTCGTCCACGGCGTTGACGTGGTGCAGCTTCTCGCGGGCGGTGCGGCCCGGGATCTCGAAGATCGAGCCCAGGTAGCACGTGCCCTGTTCCCCTTCGGCGTGGACCTCGATCGCGGCGTGGCTGCGGGCCAGCCG
Source organism: uncultured Acidimicrobiales bacterium (assembly GCA_963769115.1). Taxonomy (GTDB): domain Bacteria; phylum Actinomycetota; class Acidimicrobiia; order Acidimicrobiales; family Ilumatobacteraceae; genus DASTFY01. The sequence goes on along the minus strand of CAVYKN010000019.1, from coordinate 451,122 downwards.
CATCAGCGCAGCACGGCGTCGAGCACCTCGACGAGGGTCCCGGCGTCGTGGTCGCCGAGCGGCAGCAGCGGCCCCCGGACGTCCCCGCAGTCGATGCCCAGGTGGCGCAGGCCCAGCTTCGCCTTCTGGTTGTAGGCCCCGGCCTCCATGTGCTGCACCCAGGGCAGCAGGCGCTCGAAGCGCTTCCGGGCCCCGTCGTGGTCGCCGCTGAGCGCGGCGTCGAGGATGTCGACGTGCTGCTGCGGGAGCACGTTCGCCGTCCCCGCCAGCCAGGAGCGGACGCCCCAGAAGAAGTAGTCGACGGCCTGGTCGTCCGAGCCGCACATCAGGCTGATGCGGCCGGCGTACCGGCTGCTCTCCGCCAGGAAGCGCGAGAAGTCGCCGCTGGACTCCTTCAGTCCGACGATCAAGGGATGGTCGGCCACGCGGTCCAGGCAGTCGAAGCCGATCTCGACGCCGGCGCGGGCCGGGTAGTTGTAGAGGATCGCCGGCAGACCGGACGCGTCCACGATGGTCAGGAAGTGCACCGCCAGCTCCCGCTGATCGGGCAGCGAGGTCGGCGGCACGGCCAGCATGAGCGCGTCGTAGCCGAGCGTCACGCGCCGTGCAGGCGAGCGCGACCGCCTGCCTCGTCGACCCCGCGTTGCAGCCGGCCACGAGCTGGGCGCGACCGGTGGCCACGTCGTGCGTCGACCGCATGACGTCGACGCGTTCGGTCTCGCTCAACGCGTAGTACTCGCCGGTGGTCCCGCAGGACACGACGCCCCGTACCCCGGCCTCGAGGCAGCGTTCGACGACGGCGGTCGAGGGCGGCGGGACTGACCTCGCCCTCGGCGTCGAACGGGGTCACGACCGGCACGTAGACGCCTTCGAGCTCGAGCTCCACGCCGATGCACGCTAGCCATCGCTTCGATGAGTCCCGGACGGCCGGGACGTCAGAACGGGCATGAGCGGCTTCGAACCCCAGCGCCTGCAGCGGTTGCGCGACGTCGTGGCGTCCCACGTGGAGCGTGGCGGCGTCGGCGGTGTGGCCTGGCTGGTGGCGAGGGACGGGCAGGTCGAGACCGGCGTGGTCGGCACGCTCACCCGGGGCGAACCGGCGGCGGTGGGACGCGACAGCCTGTTCCGCATCTCGTCGATGACGAAGCCGATCGTGGCTGTTGCCGCGCTCATCCTCGTCGAGGAGTGCCGGCTCCGTCTCGACGATCCGGTCGACGAACTGCTGCCCGAGCTCGCTGATCGCCAGGTGCTGGTCGATCCCCGAGGTCCGATCGACGGCCCGACCGTCGCCGCCCGGGCGCCCATCACGGTGCGCGACGTGCTCACGTTCCGCCTCGGACTGGGCATGGACTTCGACGCGCCGTGGCCGCAGCCGCTGCTCGAGGAGATGGACCGGCTGGGGATGGGCGCGGGACCACCGGAGCCCCAGGTTCCGCCGGCGCCCGACGAGTGGATGCGGCGGTTGTCCACGCTGCCGCTCCTGTACCAACCCGGTGAGCGCTGGCTCTACCACACCGGCGCGGACGTGTTGGGCGTCCTCATCGCCCGCGCCGCCGGCCAGCCGCTCGACGAGCTCCTGAGGGAACGGGTGCTCGACCCGCTGGGGATGGTCGACACCGCCTTCGTGGCAGTGGACCTGGACCGCTTCGGCACCTGCTACACGACGGACCCCGACACCGGCGCACCGCTCGTGTACGACGGTCCCGACGGGCAGTGGGCGACACCACCTGCGTTCCCGTCCGGAGGCGGCGGGCTGGTGTCCACGGTCGACGACATGCTCGCGTTCGGGCGCATGCTGCTGTCCGGCGGCCGTCTTCCCGACGGCAGGCGCCTCCTGGCACGTGCCTCCGTCGAGGCCATGACGACCGATCAGCTCCGCGTGCTCGACGGGGCGCCGGGACCGACACCGGACGGCTCACAGGGTTGGGGGTTCGGCGTCGGCGTCCAGGTGCGGCGCACCGGGCCCGCCCCCGCCGTCGGCTGCTACGGATGGGCCGGGGGCTTGGGGTCGGCGTGGGCCAACGATCCCGGCGAACGCCTCATCGGCGTGGTGCTCACGACGGACATGTTCACCTCTGCGTTCCCGCCGCCGGCCGTCATCTCCGACTTCTGGACCTGCACCTACTCCGCCCTGGCCGACTGAGGCGGCGCCCGTGCCGGGTGAGCGCGCCCGACGGGTGGATGTGAAGGATATCCTTCAGAATGTGCGGAAGACTATCGAGGAGCCGCCGCGCAAGGTCGTGACCGACATCCGGGCCTTGCGGGCGCTCGCGCACCCGGATCGGGTGGCGATCCTCCGGTTGCTCATGGCTGGCTCGGCCCGTACGGCCACCGAGTGCGCGCGGGCCGTCGGTGCCTCCCCGTCGGCGTGCAGCTACCACCTGCGCGAGCTCGAGCGCTTCGGGTTCGTCGTGCGCGACGAGTCCGTGGCTGGTGACGGCCGCACCCGACCGTGGAAGGCCGCGGCGGTGGGCTTCTCGCTCGGACGGCCGCTGAGCGACGAGGCTGCGTCCGGTCGGGCCGTGTTCGCTGCGTTGCGCGAGGCGGATCGTGTGGAGAACGACCGGATGGCTCGGCTGTTCGTCGAGCACGTGGACGGGCTCCCCGCCGAGTGGCAGGACGCGGCCGAGTTCGTGACGTTCGAGCTGGCACTGACCGCGGCCGAGCTCCGCCAGCTGTCCACCGCGGTGGACGACCTGTTGCGTCCGTACCGCGTCGGCGCCCGGAAGGAGATGCCCGGCGGAGATCACGATGTCAGACCGGTCCATGTGGTCGTCCAGGCCTTCCCACGGGTCGACGCCGGATGACCGACCTCGACATCACCGACCGCGCCCCGCCGGTCTGGAGATCGCGCGACTTCCGCCTGGCGTGGACGGCCGGCTTCGTCAACGACACCGGCGACTGGGTGCTCATGGTCGCCCTGCCCGTCTACGTGTTCGCCGAGACGGGCTCGGGCACGACGACGGCGCTCCTGTTCCTCTGCCAGCTCGTCGTCGCTGCCGTGCTGGGACCGATCGGCGGCAGCCTCGTCGACCGCTTGGACCTGCGCCGCTGCCTCATCGGCACCAACCTCGCGCAGGCCGTGACGCTGGCGCCCCTGCTGGCGGTGACGCCGTCGCGGACGTGGCCGGCCTACGTGGTGACCGTCGTGCAGGCGGCGCTGTCGCAGCTCAACAACCCGGCCAACGTCGCCCTGCTGCCGCGGCTCGTCGCTGATGATCAGCTGACGAGCGCCAACGCCGCGCTCTCGGCCAGCCGGAGCATGGCCCGGCTGATCGGCTCCCCCCTCGGCGGCCTGGTCGTCGCCGCCGGCGGCCTGGCGCCCGTCGTGCTCGTCGACGCGGTCAGCTTCCTCGCCGCAGCAGCTGCGGTGGCGTGGATCACCGCCGACACCCGTCCGGTCGGCGCGCACGCTGATGCCGTCCCCACAGGCGTACGGGCGGGGCTGCGGGCCGTGGCCGCCAACCCGCCCCTCGCCTCGGTGCTCACCATCCACGGCATCGCCCAGATCGCGCAGGGCGGCTTCGTGGTGCTCTTCGTCGTCTACGTGATCGACGCTGTGGGCGGTGACGGTGGTGCGGTCGGGATCATCCGGGGGACGATGGCCGTCGGCGCGGTCGTCGGGGCGGCGATCATCGGCCGCCTCGGCCCTCGCGTCGCACCACTGCTGCTGTTGGCCGTCGGCTACCTCGGCATGGGCGCGGTGTCACTCGTGTTCTGGAACGCGGCCGGGTGGACCACGGCGATCGGCGTGTTCGTGATCCTCTTCGCGCTGTCGGGACTGCCCGGTGCGGCGCTGCATGTCGGCCTGTTCACCGTCGTCCAGACCACCAGCCCACCGGGCACGCTCGGCCGAGTCGCCGGCGTCCTCATGGCGAGCGAGGCGATCGGCGCGTCGATCGGCTCGATCCTGGCCGGCGTGCTGGTCGATCACGTCGCGCTCGTCCCCCTGCTCGACGCGCAGGCCGGCGTCTACGTCTTCTGCGGAGTGCTCGTCCTGCTCATCGTGGGACACCCACGGGCCGGTCAGACGGCGAACGCCGCCCGATCCGAGAGGGTCTTGTCGCGGCCGCCGACGTAGTAGAGGTTGGGCGTCTGGTACGGCGGCATGGTGACCACGATCGCCTTGTGGAGTTCGGGCAGGGTGCCCTTGAACCCGCCGTCCTTCCAGACCTCGAGCAACTGGCCGGTGAACCGGCCGTTGCGGGGACCGTCGCCGCTGGTCTGGTTGTCCATGCAACCGGAGATGAGGATGACGCCGGCCTTGACGGCCTTCTCGTCCCTGCTCTTGGTCTTGCGTTGGATGCTGTCGTACGTCCGCTTGTTCGCCTCGTACACCCGGTCCTGGAGCTCGAGCGGGATGCGGCGGTTCGGCCACGGGTCGACGTTCTCGGTGTCCCACGGTGCGGGCCGGGCGACGGTGCCGCTGTGGCAGCTGTCCGACAGCATGACGATGCGGACCTTGGGCTTGAAGAGCGCCCAGAGCTGGTACAGCTCGTCGTCGACCAACTCGCGGTCGTAGAGCAGCCACGTCTCGTCGTACGCATCACCGAGTTCGCCGACCTCGTTGCGGGCCTTGCGGGCCTCGTCGCCGTTGGTGTCGGGTACCTGCCCGCCGTGGCCGGCGTAGGTGATGAAGAACGTGTCGCCTGCCACCAGCTTCGTGGCCGCCTTCTTGATGGCCGCGGTCACCTTCCGGGCGGTGGCGTCCTTGGTGAGGAGCACGGTCCGGGGCGAGTACCCGAGCGCCTCCGCCAGTGCCTCCATGGAGGTGGCGTCGTTCTCGCACGCGGCGAGCTGGCCGTCCCAGCCCTGGTAGTGCTTGGGATCGACGGTGTTGAGCCCGATGTGCAACGACATCCCTGTGGCCATCGCTGTCCTCCAGTGTGAGACCGTGACGCGGCGGTGACGGTGCGGTGGTGCGAGTGGGTCAGGCCGGCGCGGCCGGTGCCTTCTTCAAGAAGGCGTCGAGCGCCGCCGCCGACTTGGGTCCGTACTCCCCGTCGGCCTTGACGCCGAGAACGGTCTGCATGGCCTTGACGGCGGTCTCGGTCCGCTGTCCGAACTGCCCGTCGGCCGATCCGCAGTCACCCCACTTGAACTTCAGGCAGAAGAACTGGAGCGCGGCCACCTGCCCTCCGGAGCTGTTGAGCTGGAGGGTCGGGGTCGGCGCGGACTGGAGCGTCGGCGGCGGGCCCCCGGCCGCGGCCTGCGGGACGGCGTTGAACTGGACGAGCCGGAAGTGCCACGGCTCGGACTGCACCTCCCACGACCAGCCGTTGGCGAGAGCCGCCTGCCGGGCCCACTGGACGAACGCCTGGTCGACGACACGGGCACTCTGGCCGTAGCCGTCGAGTGCGGCGTCCACCGCGCAGCCCCAACCGTGGTTGCTGGTCCCCGGGACGGCGGCCATGGCCATCTTCGGCTTCAGCCAGTAGCGGGTGCCGTTCCACACCTTCGACGACCCGCCCGTGTTGCTCGTGGAGTACCGCTGCTGGAAGAGCGCGACCTGTTGGTCGTACGAGCGGTACGCGCCCGTCATCGTGAGCGCGAAACCGGCCTGCTGGGCCGCGTTCTGGAGGTTCCTCCACGCCGCGGCGGCCTCCGGCACCAGGTAGCCCACGCTGAGCGGGGCCACCTTGAGCATGCGCTCCATCGGCACCTTGCCGTTGCCCAACGGCTTGACCCAGGCTGGGATGGCGGCCGGGGAGATCGGGAGCGGCCCACGATCGGGGCTCCTCGGCGGCTCGGCGGGGAACTCGGGCGCCCTCGTCCCAGGGTCGTCGCCGGAGTCATACCCGGCCTCGTCGAGATCCTCGTCGGTGCCAACGGGCTGCTCGCCGTCCACCCCTTCGGCGTCGTCGGGTGGATCCACCCAGTCGTCGGCCATCTCGACGCTCCCCTCCACGTTCCGCACACGCGCCCGATAGTTGACGAGTGAAGCAGTTCCGGCAGCTTCGCGCCCACGCTGCGCGCTGTCCAGCAACGCGCCGGCCGCGCGTCGGTGCTGCTGGACAGCGTCCGTGCAGGGAAGAAGGATCACGCCATGGAGCCTCCGGACAAGGACAGCGGGACGGGCCTCGTGGAGGAGCTGGGGGACGAGCCCCGGACGAGAGGTTGGAGCAAGGCCGCCGCGGGCCCAGCGGCGGCAGCGGGCGCGGCCGGGACGCGTTCTGAGCCTTCGCGCAACGGCGGCGGCGCCGCTGACGATGACGAGGACGCGCTGGCTGACGGTTCGTCTGCTGCACGCCAGCCTCGAGCACGCCGTCTATCCCGTCCTGGTCGGCCATGTCGCCGGCTCGCCCCTCAGCGGCGCCGAGGAGCGGCTCGACGACTGCCTCGACCATCGTCTGAGCCGGGCTCAGGTGGCGCGCGACTACCCGGAGGCGTTGGGAGAGTTCCGCCACTTCCCCGGCTTCGAGGACATCACGCCTCCGCCGGGCGCCATCGTCGTCGGGCTCGGGCCCATGGGAGAGCTGACGGAGTCGCAGCTCTCGTCCGTGGTGACCAGGTCGTTGACCCGGTTCGCCACGGAGCCCCGCGATCGGGCGTGGGCCTCCGTCGCGAGGCGTACGTCGCCCAAGCTGCCCTTCGACGGTCGCCTCGGCCTGGCCGCCGTGCTCATCGGCAGCTCCCGCTCCGGCGGGCTGACGGTCGAGAGCTCCATACGCGCCATCATCGCCGGGGCCGTCGCCGCCAACACGAGGTTGGGTCAGATCCCGTTGAAGGTCCGGGTCGAGGAACCGTCGGGGGGGATCGACCGGCTGGTGCGGTTCAGCGACCTGTGGTTCGTCGAGCGCCACGAGGACGTCGTCGAGCTGGCGGCCCGCTCCCTCGAGCGCCTCTCGAACGAGAGCGGGCACAGCGCGAGCACCTACGCGGTGTCCTATGCGCCTCAACCGGTGACCGGCGAGGGCGCGGCCGGTCCGAACCCCCCCGACGACAGCGCCAACGACGTGTGGGCACGGATCAGCATCGTGCAGGCCGCCGAACAGCCGGACGGACTGGTCGGGTTGACCTATTCGTTGCTCGGACGTGCCTCGCGGGCGGAGCTGCTCGTGCATCAGCTGGACGGAGACCTCGTCGACAGCCTGGTGGCCCAGTCGATCAACCGGTCCTCGGACCCCCGCATCGGCTCGACGCTCTACGAGCTCCTCGTGCCCCATGACCTGAAGCAGCCGTTGGGGAGCGGCAGCCATCTGCAGCTGCTGCTCGACGAGAGCACGGCCGACTACCCGTGGGAGCTCCTCACGCCCCGAGCCGAGGCGTTCCGCGACAGCCGCCCCTTCGCGCTCGGGGGCGGACTGCTGCGCCAGTTCCTCGAGGGCCGGGAGGGACGCCGCGGGACGGTGCGGTCACCCGAGCGCACGGTGCTCGTGATCGGCAACCCGCCGCCCGGACCGGGCTTCCTCCCTCTGCCGGGAGCCAAGCGGGAGGCCGCGATCGTGGCCAAGTCGTTCGGTGCCGACATGGACTTCGAGGATCCGCTCGGCGACCTGGAGCTGCCGGAGGTGGATCCACCGTGGACGGTCACGGCCCGCATCTGGGACGAGGAAGGGACGTACATCGGGACGCCCACCGATGATCAGACCGCGGACGACCCTGCCGAAGAGGTGATCCATGAGCTGATGAACGGGGCGTGGCGTGTGGTGCACATCGCGGCCCACGGGATGCTCGACGAGAGCGGCAACGCCGCGCACAGCGGTGTCGTCCTCGGCCCTGGTCGCCGGCTCACCGCGGCCACGATCGGACAACTCAGCGTGGTGCCTGATCTGGTGGTCGTCAACGCGTGCCATCTCGGCGCCATCAACCGTCAACTCGACGGGATGAACCGGGTGGCGGCCAGCTTCGCCCGCCGCTTGATGCAGGTCGGCGTGCGTGCCGTCGTTGTCGCCGGCTGGGCCGTCGAGGACGGGCCGGCGGTGGTCTTCGCCCACGAGCTGTACTCGGAGCTCCTCCAGGGCTGGGAGCTGGGCGACGCCGTCCGGCACGCGCGCGCCGCGGTGCACCGCCACGACCCCGGGAGCGTCACGTGGGGCGCGTACCAGTGCTACGGCGATCCCGGCTTCCGGTTGGCGGCGCGCCGGGGCCGCGGCGGCGCCGAGCTCAAGGACAGCCTGACCGTCTCGGAGCTGCGGCGGCGGATCCGGGCCACCGCCGGGCTGGTGAGCGATCGGACCAGCTCGGTGCGGTCCTTGCAGCAGGGCATCCGCGCCGTGGCGGAGCTGGCGTCGGAGGCGCCGGAGAGCAGCCTCGATCTCGCGACGGAGCTCGAACGGCTCGAGCGCGACCCTCTGTACGCGAACGGCCGGGGCTCGGTCAGAGCTGACATCTCCGCCGACCTCGCCGCCGCGTGGGCTCAGCTCGGGCGGTTCGACCTGGCGGTCGAGCGCTACGAGGAGGCGGTGAGAGCAGGCGGCAGGGACGTGCCGCTGGCCGCTGTCGAGCAGCTCATCAACCTCTCGGTCCGGCGGGCGAGGGAGCTGGACGACGGACCCCCGCGTCGCGAGTTGCTGCGCAGTGCCCAGCGCAAGCTGCGGGCGCTGCAGACCCTGGGCATGACCGGCGAACGGCAGGCGCTGTGGGGGAGCTTCTACAAGAAGCGGAGCTGCCTGTCGGATCCTCCGGACCGCAACGACGTCCGGCGGGCCCTCGGGTACTACATCAGGGCACTGAGCGCGGATCAGGCCAACAAGGAGGAGCCTGACCCTTACCACGAGCTCAACGCCCGCCAGCTGGCGGCCGTCGTCGGACAGTGGGACGACAAGGTTCCGGAGGTGTTCCATGGCGACGAGGAGCGGTTCCGGAAGCTCCTCGCCGAGCCGCCGGCCGACTTCTGGACCCGCAATCGCATCGGGGACTGGATGCTGACGCGGTTGGTCGAGCAGAGGTTCCGGGGTGAGCCGGCCGAAGGATCCGTCGACGACATGGTCGAGGCCTACGAGACGGCGTTCCGGCTGCGGTCGAGCGCGTTCAACCGTCGATCGGTCATCGAGCACCTCGTCGATGTCGGCACCCTCCTCGACGTCGAGCACGAGCTCAAGGCCCCGCTCCTCGCGGGTGCCGAGAAGATGCGGTCGAGCTGGCTGCCCGCCGGCTGAGGGTCGCGTTCCCTTGCCGCGCGGCGGCCGGCGGGTTCCCTTGCCGCGCCCTGGCGGCGCTGTATCGTGCGGGCTCGAAGACGTCGTGAGGCGCGGATGACCATGCACGTACCTCGAGTTGACCCGGGGTCCCGGGCATGAGGGCGGTCCGCTCGCGCTCGCAGGCACGCGGCACCCACCTGTGGACAGACGAGACGCGCTCGGCCGTCGTCGTGGCGCTCAACATCGCGCAGGGGATCCGCGGTGCCCGGCCCGGCGGCAGCCGGGTCCGGGTGGCGGGCGAGGACGCCGACCCGACGTACCTCACCCACCCGGACGGCGGCCGCCTGCTGGCCGTGTACGACGGAATGGGTGGAGCGGGCGCTCGTGTCCTGCTGCACAGCGACGGTCGGGCCTATAGCGAGGCGTACTTCGCGTCCAGGAGGGTCCGCACCGCGGTGCAGGAGTGGTTCCTCGGGTCGCCCGGGACCGTCGAGGTCGACGGCATCGACGATCTGCAGGCCACCATCCGCGAGTCGGTCGACTCGCTCCGCCGTCAGCTCCCGGTGCTCCGGTCGTCCGTCAGTGGTTCGCTGGGTCGCGCCCTCCCGACGACGCTGGCCGCGCTCGTCGTCGGTCCCCACCAGACCCATGGCCGGCCGCGACCGTTGACGGCGATCTGGGCCGGTGACTCCAGGGCCTTCGTGCTGACCGCGTCGAACGGCCTGCAGCAGCTCACCACGGATCACGTCCGGGACGACGATGTGCTGAGCCAGCTCGTCAACGACGCACCGCTCAACAACGTCATCTCGGCCTCGCACCGGTTCGAGCTCGCCTGTCAGGTGCTCGACGTGCCCGATCCCTTCGTCGCCGTGTGCGCCACCGACGGCGTGTTCGGGTACGTCCGGACCCCGGGCGAGGTGGAGCACCTGCTGCTCGACTCCCTCATCCTGGCCGACTCGCCGGAATCGTGGGCTCGGCGCCTCGCTCGCCAGGTCGGTCGCATCACCGGGGACGACGCGTCGCTCGTGGCGGCAGCCATCGGGTTCGACTCCTTCGACCACCTGCGGACCACGATGATCGATCGCGCCGTCGTGGTGGCGCACGATCAGCACGATCCCTTTGCCGGTATCGCTCCCGACAGCCCGACGTTCCAGGCGCTGCGCGACGCGACGTGGCAGCGCTACCGGACGGACTACGAGGCCCGGATGCCTCCGCGGTCGCGGGGCGCCGGCCTACCGGCGCGAGGGTCCGCTCCGGCCTGAGCCCGGTCGCCGCCGGGCCACTGCGGGCAGGCCGAGCATCGAGAGGCTCGAGGCCCCGGGACCACTCCACGGCACGGCGACGCCGGCCGCGATCGCGATGCCGATGGCCACCGCGACGAGGATGAGGAGCAAGACGACCACGATCAGGGCGGTACGGGCGCCCTTCCGGCCTGTCGAGGCTGCTGCGGTCGCGTGCGTCGCCGCGGGCAGCGGCTTCGCCCCGGGCGGATCCTTCGCCCCCGGCGGGGGCAGCGGGGAGCCCGGTGCTCCGGGGACGATGACGGCACCGATGCCCCGCTTGCCCACGGGCGCAGCGGGTGTCGGGGCGCTGGCGACGTACGCGTCCTCCGGGAAGACGCCCTTCCCGCACACCCCGCAACGGAGGTTCGTGCGGTCGTTCTGGCTTCCGCACAGCCGGCATTCCCACATGGCGGTCAGCTCCTCAGCGTCGCGGCCGTCAGACGCTCCCGGCGATCTGATCGAGCACGAGATCCTGATCGGCGTCCGTCATGCCCTGACCGGCCTCGGACTTGACCCAGATGCAGTTCTCGAACAGCTCGGACAGATCGGACCACGGGTACTTGTCCGGGCCGAAAACAAGCAGGCGCTTCGCCGCGAACTCCATGAGCCCCTCGTCGACCTCGTCGCCCCACATCGCGTTCAGGTCGTCCATGTTCGCCGGCGGGTCGACGTTGGACAGCCGCGTGGGCATGCGGAACTTGCCGAGCGGGTGCGCCGAGGCGTCGGTGCACACGACCACGATGTGGCGACGCTTGTCCATGGTCCGCTCCCAAGGCGACTGGATGGCGAGGGCGAGCGCCTCCAGAGCGGACTCGGGCTCGTCGCCGCCTCCCCCGGCGGCGAGCTCCGAGACGAAGCTGTTGAAGGCGGCGCCTTCTGCGGGCAGCGTGAAGAAGTTGGTCGCGACGATCGACTCGTCCCCCTCTTCGCCGATGTCGCGAAAGGCGATGATGCGGACCCGGAGCTGGCGGATGCCCTTGTTCTTCACCGCCATCTTCTCCTCGAGCAGACGATGGAACTCGGTGGCTGACCGCTTCACGCTCTCGAGGTACGGCTGCATGCTCCCGGTGCAATCGACGCAGAAGACGATGTCGACGGCGTACGTGGTCTTCGGCTGCTGGCTCATCGCCCTGGCTCCGTTCGCGTCCGGGCGGCGTTGCGGTTCCGCCTGGTGCCCATGCTGCTCTTGATCTCGACGTTGCTGATGATGCTCACCGAGTCATGCGGCGTCGGGGTCCGGCGCGCCGGTTCGGCGCGCACGCCGAGCGTGCCCAGCAGCTCGTCCACCGTGGGCCGGTCGGCCGGGTCGAGGGCGACGACCTGCTGGAGGGCGTTGTTGAACTCGCGCGGGAAGCCCCGCAGCGGCTTCATCTCGACCTTGCCACCGTGCGCCACGATCTCCGCGTGGGATTCGCCGGCGCCCCCGCTGACCTCGGGAGGGTGCCCGGCGATGACCTCGTGGAGCACCAGACCCACGGCGAACATGTCGGCGCTGGTGTCCAGCTCACCGGGATCGACCGGCGTGGTGCTCGACCCGGCGCCGACCTGCTGGGAGAGGTAGGTGGCCATCTCGGGTGAGTAGTAGACGGGGTCGCCGCCGACGAGGCGCTGCGGAGGCTGGCCGGACAGGAACGCTTCGTCGAAGTCGATCAGCTTGGCGACAGGGCCGGCACCCATCCGTTGCACCAGGACGTTGTCGGGCTTGAGGTCGCCGTGCACGATGTCGCGGGCGTGCAGCTCGCGCAGGCTGGCCAGGAAGGTCTTGGCGAACAGCTCCTGGGCCGGTGGCTCCTCGCGGACCATGGCGTGGCTGCTCTCGGAGTCCACGAAGGGATAGACCTTGTAGTAGTTGAACTTCTCTCGGAAGAAGTGGAGGGGCTTCACGAGGTTGCCGCCGTAGACGATCGGCTTGGACAGCCGGTCCATGATCTCTCGGTGGCGGTCCTCGAAGCGCTGGCATCCCTCCAACCGCTTCTCGAACTTGCGGTCGTCGACCGGTGCTTCCCGCGGGTAGATCGGGCTCAGGAAGCGCTTCATGAAGACGTCGCGGTCGTCGTTGCTGCGGGCCTTCACGGCCTGCGACTTGCCTCCGCCGGAGATCGACTCCGTGACGACGAAGTTCGCGATCACACGACCGTCACGATTGACGTGTATCACCGCTCCCTTGTTCACTGCGACCTCGCTTTCACGTGCTCACCACCAGGCATGAGCGCGGTGTAGCCGGTCTGATACCTGCTCCAGGTCTCGGCCCGGAGCGACACGACGGCGTCGTGGTCGCTGGGATCCACGTTGGCGAAGGGTAGGTGTTGCTCGGCGTCGACGTCGGCGGCCCGTGCCGCGAAGGCGGACCGGAGGCTCTTGAAGTCCTTGTAGCCGATCGCCGCGACGGCCAGGGTGGCGTCGTCCCCGGTGTAGCCGGTGATCCGGTCGACCAGCCGCCCGCCCCAGGAACCGGCATCGTCGGAGGCCTGCAGGGTCTGGAGCAGCACGCACTCGACCTCCCCCGGAGTCCGGACGTACCCGAAGACGCCGTCGGTGGCGCAGAGGACAACGCCCGCGCCGGTGTGCACCACCCGGGAGGTGGTGATCTCGAATCGGTTCGAGGAGCACACCATGTTGGACATGGGCGAGTCGTTGGCGAGTTGGTGCAGGACGTCGGCGTCGCGGACGTGGTCGGCGGTGAGCTGTTGCAGCCCTGCCTTGGGCGTCAGGAGGAACACCCTCGAGTCCCCGGCCCACAGGGCCTCGATCGCCAGCGCGCCGCCGGTGTCGCGGAGGACCGCCACGGCGAGCGTCGTCGGGAGGGTCCTGGCGAGGTTGCTCCTCACGCCGGAGCTCCGAGCGGGCAGATGGGTCGCGGCGACCGAGGCCAGGCGCTCGGTGATGCGGGTGTGCAGATCGCGCCCGTCGAGCAGTTGGGAGCTCGCACCGTCGAGGAACCAGCTCTCCGCCTCCTCGCGAGCCACGCGCGACGCCACGAAGGCCTCGTTGTAGGTGAGACCGCCCGCCGCCTCGACCACCGCCGAGCCGGCGCCGCCCAGGCCGTCGTAGACGCCCAGCAGGATGGCCCGGTGATCGGGGACGACGACGATGCTCGGCTCCGCGTCCTCGCCCAGTTCGGGGACCTTCTCCGTGTAGACGGCGGTGCACTGGAGGCCCGAGCGCGAGATCGGCCACACGGCAGCGGATCCGTGGCGCTCAGGGGCGACGGAGGCGAGGTCGGTCCGGAGCTTCGAGCCCACCAGCCCGCCCAGGGTGGTCATCGGGCGCAGCGCGAAGGGCTGAGCGCCCTTCGGCGCGACCTGCTCCGGCTGGCTCGCGGCCTCCTCGCGGGTGATCCCGAGGGGCGCCGGGGGCTGCAAAGGCTTCGGGGGCTTCGGCGGGGGAGGGGGTGGCGGTGGTGGTGGCGGCGCGACGGCGACCTGGTCCTGGCGACCGCGGGCCCGGAGCACCAGGGCGATGACGACGGCGACGGCAGCGAGCGCGAGCAGCGCCAGCACGACCAGGATCAGCCCGCTCGCACCCCCGCCTGTCGGCGGCTTGCCGAAGCGGTCCCAGGCGAGGGACTGGAGTTGATCCGGGCTCGTGACGTTCTGCTTCGGCCAGCCGCCCAGCGCTGCCAGCCGGTTGAAGGCTGTCTCGCCCAACGCGGACGTCGGGGGGTCGTCGGGACAGTCGTAGGCACCCCGCTGCACGAGCCACGCGTCGTCGGCGGGGACACCGGCGAGCGTCCGGTACTGAGCCAAGGTGAAGCCGTCGGCCGCACTCTGCCGACCCTCGGCAGCCGGCCAGGCAACCGCGATCACGACCGTCTGCTTGGCGCGGTCCACGTCCTCGACGTCCTGCAGGGCGGCCGTCACCGCCTCCAGCGCCGCCGGTGCGCAGGGCGTCTCGTCGTCCGCAAGGGCGATGACGACCCTGTCCTGCGGTTGCGCGGAAGCGTCGGGGGCAACCACCCAGGCGGCGGCCGACGCGACAGTGACGGCGCAAAGCAACAACGGTCGGCGCGCCATCCTGAACCCCCGCGCCAGGTCCGGCGGCACCGTGCCGGCGCGGTCGGAGCATAAGTGCGACGTCTGTCCACCGCAACCGAACTGGGTCTCACCGACAGGGAGAGAACGAAGGGCCCTGACGAGATACGCGCACAGTAGGTTGAGCTTGCAACGGGATTGTGGCCGAAGGGGATCACGGGGTGATCGAGGACCACCAAGGTGGCTGAGCGGGCCGACCTCGTGCTGCGCGCCAGGGTCGTGCTGTTGCGCAACAGCCTGTGGCGGGTGAAGGACGCGCTGGAGGACCTCGGGCGGCGACGGTCGAACCCGGTCGACGACGTCCGGGAGAAGGTCCAGGTCCAGGCCAGGGCGGCCCGCGAGGCGCTCCAGCAGATGAGCTCTCCGGCCCCGGAGATGCTGACCGCCCTCAACGCGATCAACACCATCATCTCGGACACGACGGCTTCCACCGCCGACTCGCCCGCCGGCGGGCCGAGCCAGGTCCTCTCGATGCTCAAGAGCGGAGCCGTGGCGACGATCCGCGACGAGTTGGAGCGCGGGTTCCAGCAGCGGACCAAGGAGCTGGAGAAGGTCCAGGAGACGGCTGACGCCGCCGCCCGGGCGGACGGCGCCCAGCGGGACGAGCTCGACCGGGAGGCATGGCGCCTGTTCACCGGCTGCGTGGCGAAGTGCCAGGAGCTGTTCGCGGAGTATCTGGACCTCGTCCGCGGCGTGCTCGTCCGCAACGCGGGGCTCGACCAGGAGCTGTTCCGCATCGCCGACGACCTCGTCCGTCACACGCGGTTCAAGGAGTACAGCTGGGACTCGCTGACCATCCCCGCGTCCCGGGAGCGGCGGGACATGACGGCGGCCCGCCTGATCCGCATCGGCTTCCCGGAGTGGACCGTCTGGATGGTGCCGCTCGCCGCCGGCGAGCTCGGCTTCATCTTCGCGGACCGCTATCCCGACGTCGACGAGGAGGTGGTCGACCCCGTCTTCGAAGAGGTCACCGCGCACGGGGCTGACGCCTCGGAGAGCGAGGGCGGCCCCCCGATCGACAAGACCGAGATCCGGGCGTGGGTGGCGGACGCCTTCGCGACCTGCGTGACCGGCCCGGCCTACGTGTGGGCGGCCATGCTCCTGCGGGCCGACCCGACGAGCCCCGTCGACCAGCGTCGGGTAGCGGTGATGGTCGAGGTGCTGGAGCTCCTGGCCTCCGAGCTCTACGACCCTGGGCGCAACTGGGTCGAGGTAGCCGATCGCACCCGCATGTATTGGCGCGTCGCCTTGGCGCAGGCCAACACCGGCCAGGGCCCGGTCGAGCCACCATGGTTCGCCAACGTCCGCAAGGTCGTCGCCGACGCCGTCTTCGATCGGGTCCGTTCGCCGTTGACCGCGGACCGCTGGCCGTTCGCGGCCCTCGTGGCCGACTGGTTCCTCGAGCTGCGGCCGGCCCAGGCGATCGCCGACGAGTTGCACCACGGCCAGCTCACCGAAGTGCTCTTGGCGGGATGGATGGCCCGTTTGCGGCTGGCTCGCGCGGGCGCGACCGATGACGTGCTCCGCGAGCTCGCCGACCTCGTCCGTCTCACCGCGGTCGCGCTGATCGACAGCGAGAAGATCCCGACGAAGGAGGGATCGAACACCGCACGCGGCGCCAACGCCACGGTCCTGGCGGAGGCGAAGCCTGCGCCCGGCGGCGCCGGGTTCGGGGAGGAGACGTGACCGGGGACCTTGGGCGCGAGTCACTGGCCTCGCGCTTGACCCGGGCGCGTTCGGAGCTCGACCACGGCCGTCCGGAGGTGGTCGTCAGCGACCTCCTCACGGCGCTCGAGGCGTTCAGGAACATCGAGGCCGCCGCGTGGAGCGTGCTCGGGGAGGCGTACCACCGGCTCGGCGACGAGGAAGCCTCGACGCATGCGTTGACCCGCAGTGCAGGGCTGTACGACGCTGCGCACGCTGGCGACCTGTCGGCCAGTGACGCCGCCGACATTGCGAAGGCGCTGAACTCGGTCGGGCGGTCCGGGCACGCCTCGCGGCTGGCGCGGACCGTGCTGGCCGCGACCGGCCCGCACGCCGGCCTCCTGCAAGCCCTGGCGGATGCGTCGACGCGACGCGGACACGTCGGCGAGGCCGTCACCGCCCGCCGGCAGGTTGCCGAGCTCTTCGCCGGAAGCGACCGGTTCAGGGAGGCCTGTGACGAGCTCTGCCTCGCCACCGAGCTGGCCCCGGACGACGTCGACCTCCTCGTCGACGCGGCTCGGGTGGCGGTGGAGGCCGGCGACCGGGACCGGGCCGCGACTCTCGTCGACCGCGCGGTCGAACAGGCGCCGTCGGAGCCCCGTGTGCTGGCGACGCAGGCGGAGCTCGACCGGGCCGCGGGCCGTCTCGACACTGCGCTCGATCGGCTCGAGCAGGCGGGGACCCTCGGCGGAACGGATGCCTGGAGCGCCGCCGTCCAGGCCCGGATCCTGCGCGACGAGGGACGGGCCAAGGAAGCTCTGGATGTGCTCGACGGCGCCGCGAGCGTGCACCCGGGCGAACCCACACTGGTCCGGGCACGAGCCCAGATCCGTCTGATCGTCGGCGATCACGCGGGAGCCCTGGACGACGCGCGGACCCTCGTGGATCTCCGCCCGTCGAGCGCCCGACGCGGCTCCAGCTCGGCGAGGCGCTGCTGGCGGCCACGCCGCTCGACGACGACGGCAGTGCGTTCCTCCCGGCGCTGGAGAGCTTCTCTCGCGCCGCCGAGCTGGAGCCCGGTCTGGCCGCCGCGCACGGAGGGAGGGGTGCGGCGCTGCTGGCGATGGATCGCGCCGACGAAGCGGTCGAGGCATACGAGCGTGCGCTCTCGATCGAGCCGCGCGAGCAGGAGTGGCTCCATGCACTCGGGAAGGCGCTGCGCCGGACGGGGCAGCCGGAGGAGTCCCTGGCGGTGCTCGATCAGGCCCTGGCCCTCGGTGACGACGGCGAGGTCCTGGCCACGAAGGGGGAGGTGCTGGCGGAGTTGGCGAGCCCGGACGCGCTGCCCATCCTCGAGGAGGCCATCACGCAGCAGCCCGTGGCGAGCGCCTTCGCCAGCATGGCGAACCTCATGATCGCCGACGACCCCTTCGGCGCGATGGAGACGCTCGACGGCGCGCTCGTGTGGTTCCCGAACGATCCCGAGCTCTTGGAGCGGCGAGCCTTCGTGCGCAACCTCCTGGGGATGCGCGACCTCGCCCTCGAGGACCTCGACACGCTGGACCGGTCCAACCCGCCCGATGCGCGACGACTCCAGATGCGGGCGTTCATCCTCAACCAGGAAGGTCGGCTCGACGAGGCGCTCGCCGCCCTCCGCGACGCAGCGGGGACGGCCACGGCCGGCGACGGCGAGGCGACGGATGCTCTCCTGATGCAGATCCACCTGGACCAGTCCGCCGTCCTGTCGCAGTTGGGCCGCGACGGGGAAGCACAGCTCGAGATGGATGAGGCGGTGGCCCTCGCCCCGCAGGGTGAGACCGGGGCCCTCCTCGAGCGGGGCCGCCTGCGCTACAACACGGACAACCTCGACGGCGCCGACGCCGATTTCGCGCTGGCGCTCGATCGTCTGGCGGACGACGACGAGACCGCGTCGTCGCGTGCGGTGGCGCTGGCATGGCGGGGTGAGGTCGCCCGGATGGACGGCCGGATCGACGACGCCCTCGCCTACCTCGACGAGGCGCTCCGGTTCGATCCCGGCAACGCCTTCGCGCTCGGGACCAAGGGTCAGCTGTACGTGGCGAGAGACCAGCTCGAGGAGGCCGAGGATCTGCTCCTCAGAGCACTCGAAGGCTCACCCGAGACGTGGGTGTACGTCGAGCTCGGCGAGCTGTACCGGCGCCAGGGCAGGTTCGACGAAGCGTTGGACCGCCTGAACACGGCCCTCGACCGCGATCCCGACGATTCGTACGCCCGCGCCACCAGGGGCCAGGTGCAGCGGGCCCGCGGTCAGCACGACGAGGCCGTGGACGATCTGCTCGCCGCCATCGCCGCCACTCCTTACCCGTGGGCGATCGAGGAGCTGCTGCTGTCCGGGTCCGCCCAGCCCGACCCGTCGCGGTTGCGCCACGTCCTGGAGGAGCTCGACCGGATCATCGCCGGCGGAACGAGCACCGGGACCGTCGTCGTCGCCCGGACGGAGGTGCTGCGGCTCCTCGGCCGGGCCGCGGAAGCCATGGCGGCGATCGACGCCCACCTGGCGGCCGAGCCCGAGGACGTCGCGGCCAAGGCGGTGAGATGCGCGCTGCTGGTCGACCTGGGACGCTCGGCCGAGGCTGTCGACCTGGCGACCGAGCTCCTCGACATCAACCCCGATCACACCTTCGTCCGCCAGATGAGGGTTCGGGCCCTGGCCGACGTCGACCGGCACGTGGAGGCGCTGGACGACGTCGACCACCTGCTGGCCGCCGGCGAGCACGACTCGTGGGCGCGGGCCACGCGGGGAGGCCTGCTGGCCGACATCGGACGCATCGGGGAGGCGGTCGAGCTGCTGGAGCCGCTGGTACGGGAGCAGCCGGCCAACGCGTTCGCCGCCGCCGGGCTCGGATACTGCTACAGCAAGCTCGAGCGGTGGCCGGAGGCCGCTGACCTCCTGCGGACCGCAGTCGACCTCGACGACGATGTCGCGTGGTACCAGCAGGAGCTGGGAAGGGCCCTCGAGCGGTCCGGGCGGACGTCGGACGCTCACGACGTGTACCGGCGTGTCCTGGCCACCGTGGACGAGGGCGTCTGGGCCGACCGCAACACGCTGACCGTGGCCGGCTGGTGTGCCTTCCGGTTGAACCAGCTCACCTGGGCCGCGGCGTTGCTCGGCCGGACGACCCCCGGCGAACGGGAGTTGCCCGAGGCCCGCCTCGACCTCGGTCTCGTGCTGCTGGCCAGCCGGCGGCCGCGTGTCGCGCTCGACGAGTACGAGGGCGCCATCGACCTCTTGAGGAAGCACGCCGATCCGGCTCGCGCCCGAGCCATGCTCGACTCGGCGCGGGACGACCTGCTCCAGGCCCGGCAGGAGGGCCGCCTCGACTCGCACCGCGAAGCGGTGGAGCGGGCCGAGGCGATGCTGAGGGACGAGATCAGCCGGTACCCGGCACCGGCGTGAACCCGATCCGGACGATGATCCCGGTGACATCGGCGTCGACGTCGGCGGCGCGGAGCGGTTGGCCGTTGCGATAGGCCAGCAGCCGGATCACGTCGGGGAGCTCGGTCGGGGCTGGCATGGGGGCCTCGTCGACCAGCAGGGGGACCACCGGCTTGCCGCTGGCGAGAGCCAGCTCGACCTCGACGAGGACCTGGTCCTGCTCGGTGCCGCCCTGCCGCTTGTTCAGCTCCTCGAGCCAGCTCGATCCGATCAGGACCAGGATCACGTCGGCCCGGTCGATCCCCTTGGCCAGCTCCGGCCGGAAGTCCACGCCCGGGGCGATGGACACGATGTCGTGGAAGACCGTGGCGGGCCCGAGTATCGCCTCGATCCGTTCCCGAAGCGGGACGATCGCCCACTTCGTGTCGTCCCGGCGGTACGAGATGAACACGGAGCTCGGCCGGTCGATGTGCACGGGGAGCGGGGGGTCGACCACCCAGTCGGGAGGCGGCTCGGGCTGACCGACGGTCGCCAACCTCTGGAACAGCCGTGGCACCGAGGTGGCGTCGAGGGCTCGGCAGTCCACGATCGTGCCGCGCTCGATGCCGGCGGGAAGGGCTTCCGCTTCGACATCCGCCACGGAGACGACGAGGCACTCGCGCTCGCAGGCGCGGGCGAAGGCCAGCGCAGCAGCGACCATCGTCCCGGCGCTCGAGGTCGGATCGAGCGCGGCCGGGCTGAGAGCCACGATGAAGAGCGCGGCCTGGCGGATCTCGTCGACCACCGACTCCCACCAGGGGAGCCCGCCCGGCTCGTCGTGGATGATCGACACTGAGCGCCGGGCCGGAGACCGGAGCAGCTCCGCGATCGGTTCCACCCGTGGGACATCGTCCGGCGTGGTGCAGATCACCATCCGCAGCGCGTGCTCAGCCATCTCAACTCCTCGGTGGTCAGCCCGGGTCGACCACTTCGTAGGCGAACTCGATCCCCTTCGCCGTGCGGAAACCTTCCTTCGGCTGCCGGCCCAGGCCGAACTGCTCGAAGGGCAGGAAGCTGGTCCGGTAGAGACCGATCTCCTTGCCGACCGCGGCGCTGATCAACGATGCGCCGACCCGGACGACCGTCGCCACCGCCCCGACCGTGGCGACCGCCGCGGCTGCGGGCGCGGCGGCGATGACCAGACCGGCCACGATCGTCAGCGCTCCCTTGACCTTCGGATCGTTGACGGCCTGCTCGAAGAGCACCGCGAGGTCCACGCCCTTCTCGTCGTCCCGGTTGGCCCAGATGGCGATGTCCAGGAAGTCCTTGACGTCACCGTGGTAGAGCAGGAGGTTGTCGGCCGGGAGGAGATCGCCGTCGGCGACGTCCGGGAACCGGAACGTGAACGGCGTGGCGATCACCTGCTGGTCGCCGCTGGTGAGGATCAGCGCGTCCACCCTGACCGCGGCCTTGAACAGGGCCTTGTTGTTCCGGACCCGCAGGTTGACCAGGCGCACGGCGAGGCGGGACGGAGGGGCGACGGCGCTGCGGGGCTGCAGGCCCCGCTGCGAGAGGTCTGGGAGGTCCTCGATGGCGAAGGGAGGCTCGCCGAGCGCAGGCGGCTCGGCCGGCACGAGGTAGAAGTCCACGGGCTTGGCGCAATACGCCACCGCCTCCGCGCGGCTGGCCGGCCAACCCCTCGTGCCCGTGCCCGCCTCGGCCAGCAGTGACTCCAACGAGCTGCCGCCGCCGGGCTCACCGCGGGTCACCCCACCCGTCGTGAGCGCGTCGAACTGTTGCGGTTGGGTGGCAGCGATGACGAGCAAGGTCTCCGGCCGTTCCGCGTCGTCGGGCACGCCGGGATCCCACTCCAGGGGTATGCCGTCCGGGCCGCCCGGAGTCCTGGACTCACCCGGCGGGATGCGCCAGCCCTTCGGTTCGTCGGAGCTCAGCAGCGTGATGGCGTAGGCGGTGTCGATGTCGAAGAGGCCGACGTAAAGGTCTCGATCTGAGTTGTTGGTCACCTGAAGGCTGATGTGCTCCCCGCGGTAGAGGCGCTCGCCGCTGGCGGCCAGGGTCCGGACGTCGCCCCCCTCGCCGCCGTGCGACCGCAGCTCCACGTGGACCTGTCCTGCGAGGTCCGCATCCCCACGGTCGAGGCCCCGCAGGCGCTCCGCCCGCGCCACGCGCTCGGCCAGCTTCACGGCCTCGCCGATTCCGGCCGGATCCGTCGCGAACGTCCCGTCCTGCACGGCGAACCCGCCGCTGTCGAGCACGGTCAGCGCGCCGTCACCGTCTCCGTCACCGGCCCGGGCGATGCGCGCCACCCCGGCCTCGCCATCGGCGGCGGCATGGAGCATCGTCGAGGTGGCCAGGCGTTCCTCGACCGCGGCGCGTACCGGGGGCTCGAGGTCCAGCTCGACCGCCTTGGTCCGGCTCGTGCGCACCGGCACGGCGACCGCGTCGTCGTAGGTGGCTCCCGCCTTGGCCTTGCCGGCGACGGCGAGGACGGCGACGTCGCCGTCGATGCGCTCCACCTCGGCCTGGCCCAGCGAGACGTCGTCGGCCGACAGCAGCTCGTACCGGTCGCCGACGGAGACGCCGAAGAGGCCGGCGGCCTCGATGCGCACCGCACCGTCGGTGACGGCAACGGGGAGTGCGTTCGCCGCTGCCCTGGTGGTGAGCGAGAACAACAGCCGATCAGCTGGGCCCTCGATCTCCGGTCGTTGCGTCGGCAACGACGTCGTGATGGTGCGGCGGATCCGATTGCCGAGGACGCGCCACGTGAGCGGCCGGTCACCGAGCTCGCGGAGCGACAGCACGAGCTGTTCGGTGAGCGCGCCGTGCCGGCCACCCAGCGAGCTCGGCCGCTCGTACGCCGACTGCAGGGGATCGCAGGCGACGACGCGCACGGCCAGCGGGTTCGAGTCGTCGAGGGAGGTCGCTGCGCCGCTCTCGGCCTCCAGCGCGGCCAGCAGCGGGAGCGCGGCCTCGTACGGGAAGGAGCGGGGAGCGGCCTTGGGCATCAGGTCCGCATCGCGAGACATGGTGCCCGAGTGGCAACAGTCGAGGATGGTCGTCACGTTCTCGGTCTTGGCGGTCAGCCGCCGCTGCAGGCTGCTCAGCTCCTCGGACAGCAGGCCGCGGAAGTCGCTCTCGCTGCTGGCGGCCATGTCGAAGGGGACCAGGTAGCGGAGGTGCGAACGCTGGCCCCGTCGTTGGAGGTCCTCCCATCCGTCGAGGGCTGTGCGGCCGCCATGACCCGAGTAGTAGATGACCACCGGGTCGGCCGACCCGCTCGGTGTCGTCTCGATGAGGCCTTCGTACGCGGCGATGATCCCGGCTCTGGTGGCGTCGTCGTCGATCCGCACCTCTGTCTCGAAGCCGCGGGCCTCGAGCGTCTCGGCCATCAGCGCCACGTCGCCGTTCACACCGGTCAACCCGTAGGTCTGGCTCCCGATCAGCAGCGCTCGTTTGGCCATGCC
Organism: uncultured Acidimicrobiales bacterium; assembly: GCA_963769115.1. Lineage (GTDB taxonomy): Bacteria > Actinomycetota > Acidimicrobiia > Acidimicrobiales > Ilumatobacteraceae > DASTFY01. The sequence continues at coordinate 428,202 of CAVYKN010000019.1, read as the reverse complement.
CGGTCCCTCCGTCTGGGTAGCGGTCGCTCAGCCCAGCACGCAGGCAGCGCTGATGGCGTCGATGTGCTCGTGGTTGGTGCCGCAACAGCCGCCGAGCACGCGGAGCGAGGGGGCGAGGCGGCGCAGCTCGGTCAGGAACACGGGGCGGTCGAGTTGGGGCAGGTCGGTGCGGTAGGTGGTGCTCATGTGCTCGATGGCGTACCCGCCCGGCGTCAGCCGCGGTCGAGCCGGGCGTCGCCGGCGGCGGCGGGCCCGACGGTGAGCAGCATCCCCGGAGGCGCCACAGTCCCGGTGTGGCGCACAGCGACGTCGCCCCGGTCGAGGACGACCATGCTCCTCGGCCGCACGACCACCCGCCGGCCACATCCGTCGATCTCGCAGGTGAGCACAACCTCGCCCGGGTGCGATGACTCGGCGGTCATGACGTGGTCGTCCATGTGGCACCTCCGCTGGGAGCTCTCGCACCCAGCCTGCCACGGTTCGACGCGCGCGGAACGGACGGCGCCGAAGGAGGTCTTCCAGCGCCGTCCGATCCAGGTTGGGGGTCAGGTCAGTTGGGATCCTCGATCTTGATGACCGGGCCCTCGGCGAAGCCCATGACGTCGTAGCCGGGCGACCCGAACGTGGAGTCCAGGAAGACCGTGACGACGAGCTTGTAGACGCCGGACACCAGCGGGTCCCCGGGGTTCTCCTCGGGGAGCGCGCCCGGCGGGACCGTCAGCGTCGTCGTGTACGCGAACGGCGGGCTGAGCGACGGCAGCGGGTTCACCGGGACGTTCTGCGTCACGAGGATCTGCTCCGGGCCTGGGCCCACCGACTCGGCGTACGCGGTCACGATCCAGTTCGGGGAGTCGATGGCGAGCGCGCTGAGCCACAGCTCGGCGACGTTGCCGTCGATGGCCCAGTCCAGCTTGATCTTGAACTCACGGGTGGGATCGAGCACGAGGTTGCCGACGCCGATGGCGGGAACCTCTTCGACCAGCACGGTGGACGTGAAGTCGCCCGTGATGGTGAGGAAGCCCGACGGCACGTTGGGATCGAAGGTGGCCATTTCTGCTCCTTGCTTGGGGGGAATGCCGGTGGAACTCACCGGGCGCCGTCACCTTCGTCCACGCTGCTGAGCCCACGCTTAATCGCCGCTGTGTCCTCGTGTGGCACCCGCCACGCCCGGCAGGGCTCAGACGGGGGTGCGGCTGCGGATCTGGCCGGCCAGCGCCTCGGTCTCGGCGGCGGCGGCCACGCCGAGCTCGCGCCCGAGCACACGGACGATCCGCTCGTAGAGGCGGAGCGCCATGTGGGGCTGGCCCAGACGCGGCATAGGCGATCATGAGGCGGCGGGCGGCCGGCTCGTGGCACGGCTCTTCCCGCAACACCTGGCTGGAGATGGCCAGGGCCCGGCGGAGATCGCCCCGGCGCAGGTGCAGCTCGCTGAGCTGCTCGGCGCAGTCGACGGCTCGCAGGCGGAGCTCCTCCCGGCGGGTCAGAGCCCAGTCGAGGTACGGATCGTCCGCCATGAACTCGCCGCCATAGAGGGCCAGGCCGGTCTCGTATTCGGCGATGGCGTCGTCCACCCGTCCGTCGGCCGCGGCGAAGGCTCCGAGCTCGCTGCGGCGCTCCAGCTCGGCGGCATCGCTCCAGACCTCGACGGCGTCCGAGAGTCGGTAGGTGTCGCCGCGGCACTCGATGACGGGGCCGTCCCAGGCCTGCGCCAGCGCCTTGCGCAGCCCGTGCATGGCGACGTGGAGGCTGTTGCGGGCCGCGTCCGGGCTCGAGTCCGGCCAGAACACCTCCATGAGCAGGTCGCGGGGGACCGGTCGTGAGGGGCGATCGACGAGGAAGGCGAGGAGGGCGCGTGTGCGGCGGCTGTTGGCGAGCGGCACCGGCCGATGGTCGATGGTCACCCAGCACCCACCGAGCAACCGGACCGACAACACGGTGCGGGCCGGTCGGGTCGGAGCCAGGATGGTCGCGGCGACGGTCGCAGCCGTGGCCGTGGCCGCAGCGTCCAGTCCGGGCTGACCGGGGGTGACCTGCTCGAGGTGGGCGGTGGTCATCATCGGGCCAACCGGCCTCCTTCAGGCGCACCGGACGAGCGCGCCATAGGCAATGGTACGGAAGAGCCTGCGGACGGGTTCGGAGATACACCCTCGGGCCGGTCAGCCGAGTCCGCCCAGCTCCCGCAGCACGTTGAGGGTGACCTGCTGGACCAGCGGGTCCCGATCGAGCCCGAACGACCAGTCCGTCGTGCCGGCGTTGAACACCCGGCCCCGTCCCCGCTCGAATGTCCCCATCACGGCGTGCCCGTGGGCGACCTTGGCGACGTTGGCCGGTGAGGCATCGCCGAAGAGCACCATCGCCACCGCCTCCAGGTCCCCGGGCGGCTGGGTGCTCCCCCAGAGCGCGGTGGGTACCTCGCAGTGCTCGTCCGTGATGGACAGCAGATGGGCGGGGGCCGTCCCGAGGACCTCGAACCCCGCCGGTGTGCCATCGGCGTACGTGGGGACCGGCAGGCCGTCGACCATGGTCAGCTCACAGCCGTCGACCTCGTAGGCGACGATCCGGTCGGCCCCGCCGAGCACGTCGCCGTAGCGGAGGTCGGTCCCGGCGAAGAACGGGTGCTCCGGGCGGTGCACGCTGTAGCCCCCTGAGCTGCGCGGCGTCGCCTCGCCCACCCGGGCGTAGCCGCCCCTGGTGAAGCTGAGTCCGGTGGTCAGGCTCTCGGGCCGGCCGTATGGCCGGAGCCGACCACATGGTCGTGAGGAAGCGGCGGTCGTCGGTCTTGGCCACCGGATCGTTCCTGGGAGCCAGCCCCTTGTGGCACACCATCGTCCGTCCGTCGTCTTCGTAGCGCACCTGCCAGAACGAGGTGTTCCCCGAGAAGATGGCCCACGAGCCGCCGCCGTCGACGAACGCGTCGACGGTGTCCCGCATGCCCCACGACCAGTACTCGTCGTGTCCCACGCTCAACAGCAGGCGGTGGTCGTCGAGCACCTCCGGGTGCAGGTCGAGGTCGGCGTTGACGGCGTAGTCGAGCGCGATCCCGGCCGACTCGGCCCAGCGCACGAAGCGCCGCTCCCAGCTGTGCCACCCGCCCGACGCGCACCACAGCGGGTACTCGTTCTCGCGGAGGTAGGCGGGGAGGCGTCGGTGCTCCTCGTCGGGCTCCACCTCGACGCTGCCGACGCGCCCGTCGTAGTCCACCTCGTCCGGCGCCGCCGGCCGCCGCACGTAGCCCCGCTCGATCGGGCGGGTGAAGGACACCCGGTCGGCGCCGCTGTAGAGGCAGTGGCCGCCCCACTGGTTGTAGGCGTTGTAGGTGTTGGTGGCCAGCACGAGGAGCGCCGGCGCGGGTGCGGCCGGCGCGGCCTGGACCACGAAGAACGCCTGCGACGACCGCCGCCGCTCGTCCTCACCGGCGGCCAGATCCTCCGCCACGAGGTCGATCTCGTAGAAGCCGGACGGCCACGACGGGTCGATCGGCACGGTGAAGGACACCGGCCAGTCGCAGCCCGTCGCCCAGGCCCGTTCCGGCACCTCGCGCTCGGCGCCGGCGATGCCCTGCTCGCTCCACACGACCCGCCGTTCCCGACCGATGCGCGCCACCTCGGCGGTGAACCTCCCCGACCGGCTGGAGCACTGGACCGCCACCTCCTCGCCCGGCCGGTAGCTCAGGCGCTCGGGGTAGCCCTCGACCACCGGCCAGCGGGTGTAGTGGCGGGAGCAGGGGGGCGGGTTCGCGTCGGTGGAATCGGTCATCGGGCCGAGCGTACGATCCCGCCCTCAGGCCGTCGTCTCGACCAGCCGCCCGTCCTGCACCTGGTAGACGAAGCCGCGGATGAGCTCCTTGTTCGTCACGAACGGGTTGATCCGGAGGCGTCGGATGGACTGCCGCACATCCTGGAACGGGTCCTTGAAGCTCTCGATGGCCCATTCCGGTCGCAGCCCGGTCTCCGCCTCGAGCTCGTCCTTCAGCGAATCGTCGACGATCTTCTGCAGCCCGCAGTCCGTGTGGTGGATGAGGATGATCTCCCGGGTGCGGAGCAGTCGCTGCGAGAGGACGATGGAGCGGATCACGTCGTCCGTGACGACGCCGCCGGCGTTGCGGATGATGTGCGCGTCGCCGTGGGCCAGCCCGAGCATCTCGAAGATGTCCATGCGGCTGTCCATGCAGGCCACGATGACCAGCCGCCGCCTCGGGTACAGCTCGAGGGTCTGATCGCTGTACGCGCCGGCGAAGCGGGCGTTGTTGGCCAGCAGCTCGTCCGTGTTGGGTGCGAAGTCGTCGGCCCGTTCGTCCACGGAGGGACGGTACCCGGGAGCGCTAGACAAGCGGGGTGAGCACGGGGATCTCCCTGAGCACGATCGGGGTGGACGCCCCGACCTACGTGGAGGCGGCCCGCCGGGCGGAGGCGGCCGGCTTCTCCGCCGTCTGGTGCTACGACCACCTCTCCGGCGCGGTCCTGAGGGGTGACCGCGCCCTGGACGTGTGGGCCGCGCTCGGGTCGGTCGCCACGGCCACCACGGACGTGACGGTGGGCCCCCTCGTGGCCAACGCCACCACCCGCCATCCCGCGCAGCTCGCCGTCGCAGCAGCCACCATCCAGTCGCTGTCGGCCGGGCGACTCCAGCTGGGGCTGGGCGCGGGCGCCGGACCGGGCTCACCCTTCGCCGTCGAGCTCGAGATGTTCCTTCTGGAACCAAGGCCCGCAGGCGAGCGGCGAGCCCGACTGGAGGAGGTGGTGGCCTTCCTGCGGGCGCTCTGGGACGGGGCCGAGCGCTTCGACGGGCGGTGGGCCGGCTTCGCAGACGTCCGGGGCGTGATCATGCCGTCGCCCCCGCCGCCGATCGTCCTCGGAGCGAACGGGCCCCGCCTGGCCGAGCTGGCCGGCCGGGTGGCCGACGGTGTGAACTTCCACGCCGCCGAGGAGGACCTGCCCGGTCTCGTCGCCACGGTCCGCCGAGCGGCCGAGGCTGCCGGCCGGGCCGCGCCCCCGGCGAGCGTGGAGGGTCCGTTCGAGCCGGAATGGCTCGATCAGGGGAGCTCGACCCGCCAGAGGTTGGCCGATCACGGCGTGGCGGAGGTGATGATCGCCTGGCGCGCCGAACTCGGCCTCGATCGCATCGACGAGGCCGAGCGCTGGCTCTGACGGCGGCGGACTGGCTGTCCGCCCTACGAGGCCGTCAGCGCGCGGCGGTCAGGTCCTCCGAGCGGAGCGCATGCGGAAGCCCACGATGATGTCGGTGATCCCGCGCAAGATGGCCGCGGCGCCGACCCAGACGACGACCAGCACCACTCCGCGGTAGTTGGCCACCGTCGTGGCGTCCGGGCTGATCGCCCAGAAGCCGATGATGATGGCGAGGATGCCCGTGATGAGGGTGAGCCACCACATGTCGTCGAGGCCCCGCGTGCTGAACGCGAAGACGATGTCGATGATGCCGTAGGCGAGGAGCAGCCAGCCGACGATGGCGCCGAGCACCAGCAGCGTCTGGCCGGGCCAGATGAGCGCCATGAACCCGGCGATGATCGACACCACGCCGAACAGGATGTGCAGCCACTTCCAGCTCGGTGAGACAAACCCGACCATCAGCTCCATCATCCCGCCGATGATGAACCCGATGCCGAAGAACAAGGCCACTGCCCAGACCGTCCGGTAGTTGAACGACAGGACGAGGAACGCGAAGACGAGCCAGGCTATGCCGGCGGCCAGGAACCAGCCCCAGCCCCGCGTCAGCGTTCGAGCATCCTCGATCATCGCGTCGGTCATTCGTCAGCCCTCCTGTCCTGGCCCATTGGTCGGATCGCCACGTTATGACGTGGACGCATCGCGGACGCGCACCCTCGCGCGGCGCGACCGGCAGCCCGCAGTGGTCTAGTGGGCCGCGGGAGCGGTGGCGGCCTTCTTCTTGGGCGGCGGCACGCCGATCTTCGGAGCCGGATCGGCGAACTCGGGCCAGCGCCGCCTGCTGACGATCGACAGGAGCCGCAGGAGCTTCATGGCCTTCTCGTCCTCCTGCGCGGGGCGGGCCTCGATGACGCCGTCGGCCAGCATCCGGTTGACGACCTCCTCGCCCAGCTCGGTGCGCACGATCGTGAGCGTCCAGTCGTTGTCCTCGCCGATGCCGCCCGTGGCGATGTCCGAGTGCTCGGCGGCGAAGTCGGGGCAGCTCGTGCACCCGCTCCTCGTCCAGGCGTGGCACTCCTTGAGATCGATCTCGTGGTACGAGCCGTCCTTCATCCAGATCTGGAAGACGCCCTTGATGTTCATCTTCACCATGTCGGCCTTCTTCAGCCCGTACTTGGCCTCGAAGAGCTCGGCGAAGATGGCGTCGTCGAAGGTCTTGGAGCAGAGCAGGCCGATGTTGAAGAGGAACGGCCGAGACACCTTGCCCGCCTTGCGATCCCACATGACCGGCGGCGAGCTCGTCTGACAGCCCATGCCCACGAGCGCCAGTCGGCTCAGCCCCTCGGCCTTGGCCTCCCGCAGCGCCAGCGGGTTGGCGCAGTACGTGTAGCGGCTGCCGGCCGTGGCCAGCACCTCGTCCTTGGTGCGGGCCAGCACCGGCTTCGCCTTCCAGGCGTCGTCGGGCTCGACCCCGCTCACCAGCGCGGCCTCGATGTAGTCGTGCTCGAGGAGCCAGATCAGCATGGCGGAGACGAAACCCCCGTCCTGGCCCACCTGGTGCTGCGTGCCGTCCACGGCCCGCGTCAGCAGCAGCTGCCGCCAGATGCCGGACATCTCGTCCGCCTCCCGCACCCGCCCGAACAGGTGGAGGTCGGCCGCGGGCTCCCAGGCCCGGAAGCGCGGGCAGGCTCGGGTGCACGTCGTGCAGCCCTTCTCGCCGTGGATGCAGTTGTCGAGCCCCAGCTCTTCTTCGAGGTGGAAGGGCAGGTACTTGCCCTCCTCGTGCTCGTACCCGATGACGTCGTGGGGGCAGGTGACGACGCAGCCCGCGCACCCGGTGCAGAGGCCGGTGGTGATGACCTCGGCGTAGAGCTCCTTCCACTGGGCCGTCCACCGCTCGGGCTTCGGCGGCGCGGCGGCCGGTGGGACCTCGGAGGTCATCGTCATGGCGCCAAGCGTAGGTGGGCCGGACGGCAGAGGCGGCAGCCGCCGGTCAGGTGACGGGCGGAGCCGGTGGCGCCGACGGGTCCGGCGGGCTCGCAATGCCCGGCGTCTGGGCCGCGGCGAGGGCGGCCAGGTGCTGCTCGACGGCGGCATACTGGAGGCGAAGGCGGACTACCTCGGCCCGCAGGTCGTCCCTGGTGGCATCGGCGGATGCTGCGTCGGCGGAGGCGGCGTCCGCGACGGCTTTCTCCGCGGCGGAGCGGCGGAACGCGCTGGCCAGCGTGCCGGAGATGATGCCGAGGGTGCCGATGCCGGTCAGCATGAGGAACACCGCCGCCGTCCGGCCCTTCGTGGTCTCGGGCACGATGTCGCCGTACCCCACCGTGGTGAGCGTCACGATGCCCCACCAGAGGGCGTCGCCGAAGGTGGCGAAGCCGGGGTTGGCCGGATGCTCGGCCACGTAGGCCATCCAGCTGCCGAACAGCAGCATGGCGAGGGCGAACAGGCCGACCCCGCCGAGGCGCCGGCCGGCCTGCCGAGCCCCGGGACTGACGAAGAACAGCCGCACGAGGCGGGCCAGCCGGGCCAGCACCAGGATCTGGGAGCCGCTGGCGCCCGGGATCAGGAACCAGGGGGCGGTGAGGATGACGACGGCGAGATCGAACAGGCCGACACCCGTGCGCAGGTAGCCGCGCACGTAACGCATGTGGACGATCAGGTCGTAGACGAAGACCAGCCAGGTGATGACGTTGACGACGATCGAGACGCGCGAATCGGTGGCGGCGCGCGAAGCCGCCACGACGATCGGGAGGACGGCCGAGAGCACGAGCGGCAGGTAGATCCGCCGCTCGTGGTCGGCCAGCTTCCGCGCAGCTTCCGCGCTGCGCACGCGCGAGTGGGTGCGGGATCCGCCGAGGCGGGCCGGCGGCTCGGGGGACGCCGTCGACGCCATCGGCGGTTCATCGTGCCAACTGCGGGCCGGGGGGTGGTGGACCCCCGCTCGGCCCGTGGTGCCCGGCCGGCGCCGAGATCAGTCGGCGATCAGGAGCTGGTACAGGCGCTTGCGGGCGTCCTCCATGATGGTGGCCGCCTGCTCGACCTGTGCGGGCGTGCCCACCTTGGCCACCTGGCGGGCGGCCAGCGCGACCTGGCGCAGCAGGCTGAAGAGCTTGCCGTAGCTGCCGCCCCGCTCGCCCTGGGCCCACGGAGTCCCTCCGGCCTCTTCGACCCGGCGCTCGGCCTCGGCGCGGCCGGCATCGGTGATCTCGTAGGTCCGCTTGCCGTCACGCTCGCTGCTGGCGACGAGACCCTCGTCCTCCAGGAGCTGGAGGCTCGGGTAGACCGAACCGGGCGAGGGACGCCACGTGCCCTCGGTCTTGTCCTCGATGCGCTGCATGAGCTCGTAGCCGTGGCCAGGGCCCTCGGCCAGCGCGGCCAGCAGCGCGGTGCGGATGTCGCCTCGCCGCCGGCGTCCGTCGCGCCGTCCGGGCGGGCCCCATCCACCCCGCTCGTACCTGTGCTCGAAGTGGCGCTCTCCGCGCCCTCGTCCCTCTCTCATGGTGCTCTCCTCTGTTCGGGGGGAATGATCGTGTGCGGTCACGATATATCGCAATTGGTCGGTTCGCAACCTCCCTCGACGGGAATCGTCCTCGTAGGCTCCGGCCGTGCGCGAGACGCTGCCCTTCCGGCTGTACGTCGACGAGGCCGTCTTCGCCGATGAGCGCCGGCAGCTGTTCGCCCGCCAATGGGTCCACGTCGGCCGTGACGAGGAGCTCGCCCGCGCCGGCGACTGGCAGCGGGTGGGGGTGGGCGGTGAGGCGCTCCTACTGGTCCGGGGCGACGACGGCGTGCTGCGGGGGTTCGCCAACACGTGCCGACACCGGGGCGCCGAGCTGTGCCCGGCCGACGGCCCCGAGTCCGGCCACGCCGGCCGGGTCCTGCGCTGCCCGTACCACCACTGGACCTACGGCCTGGACGGCGCCCTCCGGGCGGCGCCGCACCTCGCCGACGTGCCCGAGGGGATCTCGCTGTACGCGGTCGGCGTCACCGTCTGGCGGGGCTTCGTCTTCGTCTGCCTGCACCCGGAGGACACGCCGCCGCTGCCGGTGCAGCTCGGCGACACCGACGAGCAGACCCGCAACTACCCGCTCGACGAGCTGCGCAGCGGCGCCCGACTCACCTACGAGGTCGCGGCCAACTGGAAGGTGATCGTCGAGAACTACAACGAGTGCTACCACTGCGGTCCTGTCCACCCGGAGCTGTGCGAGCTGGTGCCGGCCTTCCGGCGCGGAGGCGGCGCGGACCTGAGCTGGGACGACGGCATCCCACACCGGGACGGCGCGTGGACGTTCACCGCCACCGGTACCACGACCCGCTCGCCGTTCCCCGCCTTGAGCGACGCCGAGCGCGTCCGCCACAAGGGCTGCCTCGTCTACCCCAACCTGCTGCTCAGCCTGTCCGCCGACCACGTCGCCGCGTTCACGCTGGTGCCGCGGTCGGCGGGCCACACGACGATCGTCTGCGACTTCCTCTTCGCGCCCGACGCGGTGACCGACCCTGGCTTCGATCCGTCGGACGCCGTCGACTTCTGGGATCTCGTCAACCGGCAGGACTGGCGCATCGGCGAGAGCGTGCAGCGGGGCATGTCGTCGTTCGCGGCCGAGCGCGGCTGGTTCGCACCCATGGAGGACGACTCCGCCGACATCGCCCGTTGGTACCGCGGGCTGATGGGCGACGAGCGGGGCAACGGTGCGGGTGACGGCGATGCCTGACGCCGATGTGGCGATCGTCGGCCTGGGGGGCATCGGCAGCGCGACCGCGCTCTTCGCGGCCCATCGCGGTCAGCGCGTGCTGGGCCTCGAGCAGTTCGAGCTCGGTGGTCACCACCGCGGCGCGTCGCACGACCACAGCCGCATCATCCGGCGCAGCTACCACACCGAGCACTACGTCCGGCTGACGGCCGGCGCCTACGACGCCTGGCGGGAGGTGGAGGCGCTCTCGGGGGAGCAGTGCGTCTGGGTGACCGGAGGGCTCGACCTCTTCCCGCCCGGCGCGGCGATCGACGCCGCGACCTACACCTCGTCGATGCGCGCCGCGGACGTGCCCTTCGAGGTCGTGGACGGCGCCGAGATTCGCCGCCGGTGGCCGGCCATCGCGGTGGACGACGATGTCGTCGGCCTGGTCCAGGCCGAGACCGGCCTCGTCTCGCCCGAGCGCGCGGTGCCGATACTGCAACGTCTCGCCCGCGATCACGGCGCCGAGCTGCGCGGCGGCGCGGTGGTCCGGGCGCTGCTCCCCGGCGACGATCACGTCGAGCTCATCGTGGACGGGGTCGACGAGCCGGTCCGCGCCGGCACCGTGGTGCTGGCGGCCGACGCGTGGAGCAACGAGCTGCTGCGCGGTCTCGGTGCCGAGCTCCCGCTGACGGTGCTGCAGGAGCAGGTCACGTACTACGACGCCGCCGAGCCCGAGCTGTTCGCGATCGGGCAGCTCCCGGTGTGGATCTGGATGGACGAGCCGAGCTTCTACGGGTTCCCCTCCTTCGGCCGGCCAGGGGTGAAGATCTCGCAGGACTGCGGGGGCAGCGAGGTCACCGCGGGCACGCGCCGATTCGATCCCGACACCGCCATCCTCGCCCGCACGGACGAGTTCGCCCGCCGGTTCTTCGGCGGGCGGCTCGGTGCGGCCCTGCACACCACGACCTGCCTCTACACGCTCACCCCTGATCGTGACTTCGTGCTCGATCGGGTGCCCGGACACCCGCGCGTGCTCGTGGCCCAGGGCGCCGCGCACGGCTTCAAGTTCGCGGCCTGGTTCGGGCGCACGCTGGCCGCGCTGGCGGCGGACGCACCTGTCGATGACGACCTGTCGCCGTTCGCCTTCGACCGTCCCGCCCTCCGCCAGCCGACCGGGGCGACACGCTGGCTGGTGTGAACCGGAGCGCGGTTAGGTTCGCCGGATGACCGTCGACGCCGCCGAGGCCCGGGTCCGTGACCATCTCGGGGCGCTCGGCATCGACCACGAGATCATCCCCTGCGATCCGTCCCTCGCCGACACCGCAGCGTTCTGCGCCGCGTACGGCTACGCCCCCGAGGACTCCGCCAACACGATCGTGGTGATCGGCAAGAGCGATCCACCGAAGTACGTCGCCTGCGTGGTGCTGGCGACGACGCGGCTCGACGTCAACCGGGTGGTCCGCAAGCGCCTCGGTGTGAAGAAGGCCTCCTTCGCCGATCCCGACCAGACTCGCGACCTGACCGGGATGCTCATCGGAGGGGTGACGCCCTTCGGCCTGCCCGACGATCTGCCCGTCTGGGTCGATGCCCGCGTCGTCGAACGGCCCCGCATCGTGCTCGGGGGCGGCAGTCGCTCGTGCAAGGTCGTCGGTCCGCCGTCCTTGCTCACGGCGCAGGCGATGGTCGAGGTGGTGGCCGACCTCGCCGTCGAGGTCCCGCCCGGCTGATACCTGGGGCACGACTACCCTCGGTGCGCCCGCCCGTCGGGTGGGGAACGGGGCGATCACCATGGGCGCCGAACTGCTCGACCGGGCCTACGCGGCCACCAACGCGGTCGTGGCCAACATCACGCCGGACCAACTCGATCTGCCGACGCCGTGCGCGTCGTGGAAGGTGCGAGACATCATCAACCATGTCGTCGCCGGGGGCTACTTCTTCGCCGCCGTCGCCACGGACGAGGAGCCGATGGCCGCGGCCGATCGTCCCGACTACAGCGCGAGCGACTACCACGCCTCGTTCGCTGACGGTTCGGCCCAGGCGCTGGCCGCCTTCCACGCCGACGGCGCCATGGAGCGGATCATGAAGCCTCCGTTCGGCGAGATGCCGGGGTCGGCGTTCGTGATGATCGCCGCGGCTGACGTCTACACCCACGGCTGGGACCTCGCCCGTTCGACCGGTCAGCCCTCCGAGCTGGATGCCGAGACGGGTGAGCAGCTCCTCGCTTTCGCCACGGGGATGATGTCCGACGACTTCCGCGGCCCTGACCCTGACGCCCCCTTCGGCCCTCGCGTGGACGTCCCGGATGGTGCACCGGTCGCCGATCGTCTGGCCGGCTTCCTCGGGCGCCGGCCCTAGCGCTCGGACCCGCCTGCTCCCTGCGCGGCGAGCCGGGCGGGGAGGTCGTTGCAGGCGACGCAGATCTCGGGCGGGATGATGCCGGCCCGCATGAGGAGCGCGAACACCTGGCATCCGAGGCAGAACGCCAGCGCCGCCTCGAGGGTGGCGGCGACGGCGACCATCGCCACCAGCACCATCGCCAGACCGGTCGCGCCGACCATCCACGCGACGAGCGCGCCCACGCTGAGCGTCGCACCGATGCCCTGGGCGAAGCGCTTCGGCGGGCCGGGCACCAGCTTGGCTGGTACGGGCAGGCGGGGGACCACGACGCGGGTGACCAGGAGGGCGAGCGGGCTGAACCGCGGGCCGGCCAGCACGCGGAGCACGAAGCCGGCGGCCAGGGTGAACAGCAGCACCGGCCAGCGGGTGACGAGGAAGGCGAGGGCCTGGACGACGACGCCGGCCGCCACCAACCGGGCCGCCACCTCGTTGACCGGGTTCGGGAACCGGAGCGCCTCGGGCAGCCTCACCAGACGGAGGCTAGGTGCGAAAACCTGACCGGACAACTCAGGAATTGCCGGATGGCCGTGGGCTAGCGTCGCCCGGCGCATGGCCCTGACCCTGACCGTCGACCGGGCCCGGTGGCAGGCCCATGTGGCGGAGGTCCGCGCCGCGTTTCCCGGCCTGGTCCCGGTGGTCAAGGGCAACGGCTACGGGTTCGGCCGTACGTTCCTCGCCGACACGGTCGAGGAGTGGGGGGAGCGCGGGGAAGACGACGGCGGCGTCCCACGGGAGCTGGCCGTCGGCACCGTGCACGAGCTGGCCGGGCTGGCCCCGGACGGGCCGCGGCCGATCGTGCTGACGCCGGCCGTCGGGCGGGACCTGTTCCCGGGCGTCGGCCCGGCGGTCCTCACCGTCGGCACCGAAGCGCACCTCGCCGCGCTCGTGGATGCCGGCCTGCGGGCACCCGTCATCCTGAAGGCGGCCGGCGCCATGCAGCGCTACGGCAGCGCGGTGGACGCGCTGCCGAGCCTGCGGCAGGCGGCCGAAGCCGCCGGGATGGACGTGCACGGCTACGCGGTGCACCCACCGCTGGCCGGGACGACCGGACGACCACCGTTGCGAGGCCGAGGCCCTTGCCCGCGCCCTTCCCGAGGGCAGCACGATCTACGTGTCGCACCTCGATGCCGCCGGCTACGCCCTCCTCCGACAGGCCGTCCCCGGGCGGCGTTGGCGCATCCGTCTCGGCACGGTGCTGTGGCACGGCGACAAGTCGTTCCTCCACCTGACCGCGGACGTGGCCCAGGTGCGGCCGGTCGCGGCTGGCCAGCCCGCCGGCTACCGGCTCCAGCCTGTGCCCACCGACGGCCACCTCGTGATGGTCACCGCCGGCACGGCCCACGGCGTCCAGCCGCTGGCCGGTGACCTCAGCCCGTTCCACTTCGCCCGCCGGCGACTGACCCTGCTCGAGGCGCCGCACATGCACACGTCGATGCTCTTCGTGCCCGCCGGTGATCCACTCCCGTCGGTCGGCGATCAGGTCGACGTGCAGCACCCGCTCACCCGCACCCTCGTCGACCGCATCGTCGAGCACTGACCGCAGAACGGACCTGTTCACTCACTGGTCGGTCGCCGCCGTCGACGCTGAGTCGACGCAATGCGAAGAGGCCCGCTGGGTAGCGTGCGCCCATGCTCGACGTGCTGGGTGACTTCCTCCACCACCTGGAGGAGCTGTCGACCTCGCCGTGGTTCTACCTCGTCATCTTCCTCATCGCGTACTTCGACTCGATGATCCCGATCGTGCCGAGCGAGACGATGGTGATCCTCGGTGGCGTGGCCGCCGGTCAGGGCGACTTGTGGCTGGCCCTCGTGATCGGCTGCGCGTTCGCCGGCGCCTTCCTCGGGGACACGACCGCGTACCTCCTCGGCCGGCACTTCGGTCCCGCCATCGAGCGCCGGTTCTTCAAGCGGCCGAAGAGCCAGGCCCGCCTCGAGTGGGCGCGCCGCCAGCTCGAGGTGCGGGGCGGGATGCTGCTGGTCACCGCGCGCTTCGTTCCCGGCGGCCGGACCGTCGTCACGTTCACCTCGGGGTTGACCCGTCAGCCGTTCCGGCGCTTCGTCGGGTTCATCGCGTTCGCCACCATCGTGTGGGCCTGCTACGCCGCCCTCCTGGGCTTCATCGGCGGGAAGGCCTTCGCCGACAACCACGCACTCGCCTTCCTCGTCGCGTTCGGGATCGCCCTCGGCGTCACGGCGGTCATCGAGCTGATCCGCCATGTGCGCCACCGTGGCCGCCCGGAGACGGACGCACCCGACGTCGGACCGGTCGCCGAGACGGCCATCGAGACCATCGCCGACGCGCAGATGCCGACCGGCGATCGAACCGGCCGCGCCGACGGTGTCAGCCGATCGAGCTGATGACAGCGTCCTCGGCGAACGTGTCGCACGCGTCCGGGTCGGCGGTGTCGAAGCCGTGCCGGAACCAACGGACCCGGTCCTCCGAGCTGCCGTGGTTCCAGCTCTCCGGGTCCGTCCGACCCTGGGTGGCGATCTGGATCTGATCGTCGCCCACGGCGGCCGCGGCGTTCAGCCCCTCCTCCAGGTCACCCCGTTCGAGCTGGTCCTGCACGCTGGCGCCCCACGCCCCCGCCAGGCAGTCGGCCTGGAGCTCCAGGCGGATCGACAGCTCGTTGGCCCGGCTGGGTTGCTGCTGGGAGAGCTCGGTGACCTGGCGGCTCAACCCGAGCAGGTTCTGCACGTGGTGGCCGTACTCGTGAGCCGTGATGTAGGCCGTGGCGAAATCGCCCTGGGCGCCGAAGCGGGACTGGAGCTGGTTCAGGAAGTCGAGGTCGAAGTACACCAACCCGTCGACCGGGCAGTAGAAGGGTCCGGTCTGGGCCGACGCGGGGCCGCAGCCGGTCTGCGTGGCCCCGCTGAAGAAGACCGTCTGGGTGCGCTGGTAGTCGGCCAGGTTGGAGGTCCAGTAGTCCTGGACGGACGTGGTGGCGTCGCACAGGAGCTGAGCCGTCTCCGTGTCGCAGGTGACACCGCTGGCCGCCCCCTGGCCCATGTCGCTCTGATCGAACCCGGCCGGGAAGCCGGCGCCGCCGAGCCCGCCGCCGGACGAGCACTGGCCGGTGCCGAGGAGAAGGCCGATGATCACGGTGACGAGGCCGCCCACACCGCCGCCGATCGCTACGCCGCCGGGGATGCCGCCGGAGCCCCGACGATCCTGGACGTCTGCGTTGCTGCTGCCGGTTCGCCGTAGTCGCACCCTGTCTCCCTCGAAATCTCGCAGGCGCCGTAGATCCGCCCGATGACGTACCCAGGACGGAGCTATCCCACTCCTGCGGCCACCTCGCGGGCCCACCGGTAGTCGGCCTTGCCCGCGGGGCTGCGGCGGATCTCGTCCACGAAGACCACCCGGCGGGGCGCCTTGTAGGCGGCGAGGCGCGACCGCACGGCGGCGATGACGTCGTCCTCACCCACCGGTGGCTGTCCGGGCGTGCGGGCGACCACCAGGGTCACGGCCTCGCCGTAGCGGTCGTCCGGCACACCGACGGCGTTGCAGTCGGCCACCCCCGGATGGGAGCGCGCGGCCACCTCCACCTCCTCTGGATAGACCTTCTCGCCGCCGGTGTTGATGCAGACCGACCCGCGGCCCAACAGGTGGACCGTCCCGTCGGCGTCGACCGTGGCGTAGTCGCCCGGCACCGTGTACCGCTTCCCGCCGATCTCCCGGAACGTGGCCGCGGTCTTCTCCGGATCCTTGTAGTAACCGCGGGGCATGGCCCCGGCCACAGCCAGGACGCCACTGCGTCCGCTGCCGGGAGGGATCGGTTCCCAGGTGAGGTCGTCGAAAAGCACGGTCTGCGGGGTCACCGTGAAGACGGCGGTCTCGCCCGGGTCCTGGCCGGGCATCGTCATGTTGATGGCGTACGGCCCGCCCTCGCTGGCACCGATCATGTCGATGATGGCCATCGGCTGCCGGGCGGCCAGCGCCCGCTTGCTGGCGGCGCTGAGCGTGGCGCCCGTCGACACCACCCGCTGGAGCGACGACAGGTCGTACGGCCGGCCGGCGTCCTCCGCGACCTCCAGCGCGGCGACCACCGGCCGGGCGAACGCGTCACCGACGATCGACATCTGCGTCACCCGCTCGCGCTCCACCAGCGCCAGGAGCTCGTCGGCGTCGTAGTGGCGGCCGGCCAGCAGGACGACGGTGCCGCCGAGGACGAACGTGGAGATGGCGAGGAACAGCGCCGTCCCGTGCATGAGCGGCGGCGCGCACAGGTTGACGGGGCTGCGGCCGTCGGCGTTGAGCTGCGCGGCCACCCGGCCGACCTCCGCCGCCGTCTCCGGCACCTCCAGCCCCATCGAGACGTAGCCGGTGAAGGCCAGCGCGCCCCACAGGTCCTCGTGGGCCCAGACGACGCCCTTGGGGAGGCCGGTGGTCCCGCCCGTGAACAGCAGCAGGTGGTCGGACCCCGACCGGTCGATGCGGGCGGCCGGCTCGTGACCGCCCACGAGGTCCTCGTAGCGCAGGGCGCCCTCGAGGTGTGGGCTGCCGTCGTCGACCTGGATGACGGCCCGCAGGCCGGCCACGCGGGCCCGGACCTCGTCCACCCGGTCGGCCAGCGCGCCGTGGAAGACGAGCACCTCGGTGTCGGCGTTGTCGACGACGTAGGCGATCTCGTCGGCCAGATAGCGATGGTTGATGTTGTGGGGCGCGGCGCGCACCTTGAGGGCCGCGTAGACGGTCTCCAGGTACTCGGGGCAGTTGTAGAGGAGCTGGCCGACCTTCACGTCGGGGCCGACGCCGAGGGAGGTGAGCGCCGTCGCCAGCCGGGCGGCCCGGTCGTCCAGTTGCCGCCAGGTGATCCGCTGTTCGCCGACCACGACCGCGGGGTGGTCCGGGAGGGCGTCGGCGATGGCCTCCCAGAGCGTGGCCCAACTCTCGCTCAGCACGCCGACCAGTATGGTCGGGACGTCGTTCGTCGCCGGTGGCTGGTGCGGAGCCCTGCGGAGGGCGCCACGAGGGAGGTGCCATGAAGGTCCATGTCGACCAGGAGAAGTGCCAGGGCCACAACCGCTGCTTCGCCATCGCGCCGGAGCTGTTCGACGTCGACGACTATGGCCAGTCCCACGAGCTGAACGACGGCGTGGTGCCCCCCGACCAGGAAGAGAAGGCCCGCCTGGCCGCCGCCAACTGCCCCGAGTACGCCATCGTGATCGACGACGGCGGATCGGAGCCCGTGTCCGGAGGATCGCCGTCGTGACCGCCGCCGCCCGGCCGCCCGTGGAGGACTTCTCCACCGACTTCGACCACACCGACCCGACCTGGGTGCGGGACCCCTTCCCCATCTGGGAGGACCTGCGGGGCCGTTGCCCGGTCGCCCACTCGGACCGCTACGGCGGCGTGTGGCTGCCCACCAGGCACGAGGACATCTCCGCCATCGCCTACGACACCGAGCACTTCTCGAGCCAGGGCGTGGTGGTGTCCGAGCTGAAGCCCGACGAGCCGGCGCCCATCGGCGGCGCGCCGCCCATCACGTCGGACCCGCCGTTCCACGCCTTCGCCCGCCGCCTGCTGCTCCCGGCGTTCGCGCCCCGGCCGATCCAGGACCTGGAGCCGGCCACCCGCCAGCTGTGCCGGGACCTGCTGGAGGGCATCGCCGGCCGCCTCGATGCCGACGGCGGGCTGTGCGACGCCGCCCTCGACTACGCCCAGAACATCCCGCCCGCGGTCATCGCCCGCATGCTGGGCCTGCCGCCGGAGGACGACGAGCTGTTCCGCGGCTTCATCCACGACGTGCTGGAGAACCTCAGCGCAGACGAGGCGACCCGCGAGGCCAAGTTCGAGAACCTCGACACCTACCTGGATCGTCACGTCGCGGACCACGAGGCCAACCCCCGCGACGACCTCATCAGCTACCTGCTCGACGTCGAGATCGAAGGGTCGAAGCTGTCGCCCGAGCACGTGAGGGGCACCGTCATCCTGCTCCTGATCGCCGGCATCGACACGACGTGGAGCGCCATCGGTGCCGCGCTGTGGCACCTCGCCTCCCATCCCGATGACCGCCGCCGCCTGGCCGGCGACCCCGAGCTGCTCGACGTGGCGGTCGAGGAGCTCCTGCGGGCGTACGCGCCGGTGACCATGGCCCGGATCGTGGCCAAGGACGTGGAGCTGGGCGGCCGCGAGCTCAAGGCCGGGGACTGGGTGCTGCTGCCCTTCCCCGCCGCCAACCGGGATCCCGAGGTGTTCGAGGACGCCGATCAGGTGGTGCTGGACCGCGCCGTCAACCGCCACACCTCGTTCGGGTTGGGCATCCACCGCTGCCTGGGTTCCAACCTGGCCCGCATGGAGCTGAAGGTGGCCTTGCAGGAGTGGATGGCCCGCTTCCCGGACTTCGAGCTGGCCGACCCGGACGCCGTCACCTGGTCCGCCGGCCAGGTCCGGGGCCCGCGGCGGATGCCGGTGCGCATCCTCGGTCGCTCCTGACGCCACCGCCCCGCCCCCGCCCACGGCCGCGGGCGAGCCCTGTCCTGCGGGAACCCTGAGTCAGACGCGCCGTTTCCGATTCACCGGGCTCAGACCTCGTCCGCCGATTCGACGTCGAATCGCCGGACGAGGGCGCTCAGACGCCTTCTCCGTGGCGGCCGGCGCCGCCGGCGAAGCGGGTCGCACCTGCCTCGGTCTCCCCGCTGCGGATGGTGGCCAGGCCCAGCTCGAACTCCTGGGCGATGGCGGCCCGCTCGTCGAGCGACCACTGGCCGATGGCCGAGCGCCGGTCGCTGCGCAGGCAGCGCTGGGGGAAGGCCGCCAGCTGCTCGGCCAGGGCCACGGCCGCCGGCAGCGCCTCCCCGTCCGGCGCCACGCGGTTGACGAGCCCCATGGCCAGGGCCTCCTCGCCGCCCACGCCCCGCCCGGTGAGGATGAGGTCCATCGCCCTGCTGTGGCCGATCAGCCGGGGCAGCCGCACGGTCCCCCCGTCGATCAGCGGCACCCCCCAACGGCGGCAGTAGACGCCGAGCGTCGCTCCTCTCGCGGCGACCCGGAGGTCGCACCACAGCGCCAGCTCCAGCCCGCCGGCCACCGCAGGGCCCTCGATGGCGGCGATGACGGGCTTCCCCAGCTCCAGCCGGGTCGGGCCCATGGGGCCGTCCCCGTCCGGCACGGCCCGGTTCCCGTGCCCCGCGGCCACGGCCTTGAGATCGGCGCCGGAGCAGAACGCGCCACCGGCACCGGTGAGGATGGCGACGGCCAGGCTGTCGTCGTCGTCGAACCGGCGGAAGGCCAGCGCCAGCTCCTCGGCGTGCTCGCGGTCGACGGCGTTGCGCCGCTCGGGCCGGTCGATGGTGACGATGACGATCGGGCCGTCGGTCTCGACGCGGATGGTCATGGCCCACCCTGGCACGAGATCCACGAACCCGACCAAACCTTCCGGCCCGGTCCGGCGTGTCTCCTCCAGAACGACCGATTCCCCTTGGAGGTCCCATCCCATGCAACGCCGCACCCTGATCGCCACCGTTACCACGGCCGGTCTGCTGGCCCTGACCGGCGGCGCGGCCTTCGCGCAGGCCGGCGGAGGGTCGTCCGGCGACGACCAGCCGGGCACGTCGAGTGACGTCACCATCCCGTCCGCCTCGGCCCCGGACAGCACCACCGGGACGAGCACGGCAACCACGACCGGTACCACCGGCACGACCGTTGCCGTGACCGTGGCCCCGACGGCCACTTCCCCCGATTCGACCACGGGCAGCTCCACCGCTCCCACGGTGACGGCGCCCGATGTCTCGGCGCCCGATTCCTCCGCCCCGGACGGCACGGCCCCAGACGTCTCCTCGCCGACGACCGTCGACGACAACGGCGGGGACCGCAACGACGACAACGGCGGTGACGACAACAGCGGCCCGGGTCGTGGCGGTGACGACGACCGTCATGACGACGACAACAGCGGCAGCGGCCACGGTGGCGACGACGATGACAACAGCGGCAGCGGCCACGGTGGCGGCGATGACGACAACAGCGGCCACGGTGGCGGCGGCGACGACTGAGGGCATGGAGCACGGTGGTGATCGGCGGGAGCACGGCGGCGCTGGCCCTGCGCGCCGATAGCGTCGGCGGCGGTCTGGCGCCGCCGGCGCACGTGGTGTCCGCCGGCCGCGACCTGACCATGGTGACGACGCACGAGTTCGACGACGTGTTCCGCTCGTCCTATCCCCGACTCGTGCGGCTGCTCACGGCCACCACCGATGACGCCGAGGTCGCCGCCGACTGCGTGCAGGAGGCCTTCGTTCGGGCGCACGTCCGCTGGCGGCGGATCGGCGAGTACGACGACCCGGTCGGGTGGGTGCGGCGGGTGGCCCTGAACCTCGCCCTCGACCACACCCGCCGGTCCGCCCGCAAGCGCAAGGCGAAGGATCGGCTGGCGGCGGAGGGACAGGCCCACGAGCGCAGCAGCGCACCGGCCGAGCAGCCGGTGGATCTCCTGGAGGCGCTCCGCAGCCTGCCGCCGCAGCAGCGAACGGCGCTCGCGCTGCATTACGTCGAGGGACTGCCGGTCCGCGAGGTCGCGTCGGAGATGGGGTTGTCGGAGGGGGCCGTGAAGTTCCACCTGCACGGAGGGCGGGAGCGGTTGCGGCGGACCGTGGAGGGAGTCGATGACGGAGGGCAGCGGGCATGAACCAGCACGATGACGAACTGACCCGGGCCCTCGGCCGATCGCTGGACTCCATCGCCGTCGGCGACCCCGACGCCGCGCTGGCCCGGGTGACCGCCCGCGCACGTGTGGTGCGCCGCCGCCGGACCGCCGTGCGGGCCGGCGCGGCGCTCGCCGTGGCGGCCGTCGTCGGCGCCGTCTGGCTGGGGGCGCGGCCGCCGGGCTCGACGCAGGTCGACACCGTCGATTCACCATCCGTCGCCACCGCGCCGAACCCCGGGACCGACGGCACGAGCCCGGCCGCGCCGGTCACCACCGGTCCCACGTCGACGGTGACCACGACGGTCCCCACGAGTGCCACACCCTCCTCGGCGCCGCCGGCGGCGTCCCCGAATCCGGCGGTCAGCAGCGGCGGTCCGGCCCCGACGGCGGCGACGGTCGCGCCCACGGCGGCGCCCACGACGCAGAGCCCTCCCCCCTCGAGTGGTCCGCAGACCTACGGCGGCCTCGGGGGTCAGGTCACGGTCCGGGTCGACGCCGGCAAACTGGTCCTGGTGAGCGTGCGGCCCTCAGCGGGCTACGCCGTCGCCGAGCAGAAGGCCGAGCCGGACGACGTCGAGGTCCGCTTCGAGGGCGCCGCCGGCCGGACGAGGGTGCGGGTCCGCCTGGACAACGGCGTCGTGTCGCCCGAGGTGCAGGAGAACGGCCCGTAGCCGAGCCCGATCAGCCGGACCGCGAGGGCCCGGCCCGCTCGACGGTGATGCGGATCAGGACCCGCTGCTCGCGCACCATCGCCGCGCGGTAGTCGTCCCAGTCCGGATGCTCACCGGCCACGTCGCGGTAGTAGTCCACGAGGAGCTCGAGCGCCTCGGGCAGCCCGACGATCTCCGCCGGTCCCTCGACCTGCACCCACTGGCCGTAGAACCCGTCGGCGAACCCGCAGTACGTGGCGCGCGGGTCGCGCCGGAGGTTCTTGACCTTGATGGCGGTCTCGCGGCTGCTCACGATGACGCGTCCGTCGTCGTCTGCGGACGCGGTGACCGGCGACGACTGCAGGCCGCCGTCCGATCGGAAGGTGATCAGCACGCCGCGATGATTGGCTCGGATGTACTCGAGGGCCTCGGCGGTCTCCATGCGGTCAGTCTGCCCGCTGGCGCGCCGGGACCGTGCCGGCCCGGACCACGCCGACCTCGGCCAGTTGCACGCGGAGCAGGCGGATCGCCCGCCGCGCCTCGTCGGCGTCCCGCTCGGCCGCCGGGCCGGTCCGGCTGCAGGCCAGCCCGAGATCCAGTTGCGCGTGCTGCAGGCGGTCGACCAGGTGGGCCGCGGTCCGACCGCGGACCCGTCGCACCATCCGGCGGACGTCCCTGCGCCGGGAGAGGGTCATGAGCTCGTCGAGCTCGTCGGGCAGGAGGACGTCGGTGCCGACCTCGCCCGCGGTGGCCTCGCGGAACCACGTCGCCTCCTGGTCGCGCGCCAACCGGTACATCACGACGAGCAGCACGAGGACCGGGATGCCCTTGAGCACCAGTCCCAGCAGGATCCCGAAGCCCTCGCCGAACGCCTCGGTCAGCAGCGGTGAGTTCCAGACGAAGTGGGCGGCGAAGGCCAGGGCGAACGCCAGCACGACTGCACCGGTGCGGGCGGCCAGGCTGCGGTCGGACCGCGTGACGAAGTACGCCACGCCGTACCCGGCGATGGCCGTGTAGGTGGCGTGGCTCCACAGCCCGATCAGCGAGCGCACGAGGAAGACGCCGAGGACCGGGACGATCTCCCGGTCGCCGCCCGCCAGCTCGATGGCGTTCATGCAGTAGATGAAGTTCTCGACCACCTGGAAGCCGAGGCCGACGACGGCGCCGTAGACCATCCCGTCGAGCGGGGTGTCGAACTGGTCGCGGGCAATCAGCACCAGCACGACCACACCGAGCACCTTGAGCGTCTCCTCGATCGGGGGCGCGGCGAGGGCGGGACCCCAGCGGCCGGCCAGTTCGGGGCTCCCCAGCTTGGCGGTCAGGTCGAAGAGCGCCTGGTTGCCCGCCAGCGCCAGCGAGGTGGCGACGAGGCCGCCCCACGCGAACGCGGCCCCGACCATGGTCGCGGGTTCGCGCTCGAACAGGTCGAGCCGGTAGACGAACAGGAGGAAGGGGATGGCGTAGAGCGTGAGCAACGTGGCGGCCAGGACGGCGCCGGTCGGATACCGCCCGAACGCCAGCACGACGATCGAACCGATGCGCACCGTGCCCAGCGCCATCAGCGCGACCAGTAGCCAGAAGGCCGGTTGGCGGGGCTGCATGACGGAGGTGGTGTCACCCCAGCTGCGCGGGATCGGCGGACCGGGCGCCGGCGCGGGACCGGTGGCTGTCACGGCGGCACGATCCGCAGCGTGCGGGTCATGAAGCTGACGTCATCCAGTCCGGCCGCCATGGCGTCCGGCGGGCCGTGGGCGAGCACCCGCACCACGGTCGGTCCGGCCTGGAACACGCCGAACCGTCCCTCCGAGGTCGGGCTGCCGTAGGAGCCGACGATGCCGACCAGCCCGTCGTCGGTGGTGAAGGGAGCCGGCCCGTTGAAGAGCTGCGCGCCCGAGCTGTCGCGGATCTCCGCCGCCATGCGCTCGTACTCCTCGGGCAGGGTCCGCGTCGCCGTCGCTGCCTCGACGGCGTACGTCAGCGCCCCCTGCGCGAGCTCGACGCGGTCGGTCCGGGTGCTGGTCTGCTCGGCGTCGAGCGTCCAGCCGTCGGCGGCCGTGAACGTCACGCCCCGGCCGACCTCGACCGTGCTGCCGGCGGGCACCGGGCGATCCGCCGAGACGAGGCTGTTGACCAGCGGGAGGCCGACGGCGATGAGCGCGGCGATGAGTGCCACGATGACGGTGCCCGGCCAGCCCCGGCGGTCCAGCCCCAGGAACCCGCGTGGAACACCGCTGGTCACGACCGGCTCGCTCACCGGCCGGTGACTCTAGGAGCGCGCTGCGGCGGGCGGGCTACGGGGGTAGGCCCGGCGTCGCCGCCAGGACCGGCTCGGTCACATCGACGCGGTTCAGCCGATTGACGACCCGACGCAAGTGGCCTTCGCTGTAGAAGTCGACGGCGACGATGTTGGGGATCTGGCCCCGTCGCTGCGCGGCAGGTCTCCGCCCGCGCCAGCAGGACGTCCGTGCTGTTGGCCTCGTCGGCCAGGCTCTTGGGGGCAAGGCCACCCGTGTCGAGCCAGTGGTTCAGCAGCAGCAGCGGTGCACTCCGCTTCCCCCGCTCGAGGGCGCACGAAGCGGGGATCGGCCATCTTCTCGACCGACTCGAACCCGTACGGCGTGTCCTGGAGGAGCGTGTCGTAGGCGGCGTTGTACCAGTGCTGCACCGCGCCACCGTGGTTCTCGACCAGCATGACGACGTTCCTCTTGGTCTCGATGAGCTGGCGCATGGTCGGAGCGGGTGAGCCGGCCACCCACGCGTACGCCCGGTCTGCCAACCCGCTCGACTCCAGCACGTCGACGGCATCCTCGGCCTCCACGTGGTCCTCCAGGACCAGGAGGATGACCTCGTTCGGGTTGACCCGCAGCCAGTCGTGGATCTCACGGAAGGCCGACTTGGCCGAGGTGGCTCCCAGTTCGCAGTACAGGTGGCAGAGGTACACCCGGCGGTCGTCAGGGTCGGGGGCGCCGCCGAACACGCCGATCACGCGCTCCAACGCCGCCCGCTCCTCGGGGCCCATCTGCCGGTCCGAGAGTGCCTGCTCGGCCGGCGTGAGGAAGTCCGTACGGATGAGGTCCTTGATCGGTGCGCCGTAGTGAAGGTCGAGGAGGAAGGCCCGCACGCCGAACGAGAGCTGGGCGAGCAGCCCGCCGGTCTGGCGGCCGAAGACCCATCCCTCCTCGGAGCTGGCGGCCATCGAGTTGTGCGTTCCGGCGAAGGCCACCTCATCAACGCGGCGGTCGCACAGGTCGACGAAGCCGTTGCAGCCGGCCTCGTCGATGTTCCTGCGGTCGAGATCCGGCGCCCGGACGGCCCGGACGAAGGACATGCCGCCCAGCAGGAGGACGAGGGAGAACGTGGCCACGCCGGTGGTGCCGCCCAGGGCGAGGCGCCGCGGTGTGAACCGCCGAGGCACGGCGGCGCCCGTCTCGCCGGCCACCCACGACGACGCCCCGACGAGGTCGAACACCCAGACGGTGCCCAGCACGACCAAGCCGACGGCGCCGACGCGCACCAGCACCTCGGCCATGGCGAGCGGCCAGATGAGCCCTAGGACTCCGAGGCCGATGGCGACGGCAGCGGCAAGCGCCTTGGCCCGGGGATCCGCCAGCGTGGCCCGTCCCCGCTCGACCAGCGCGGCGAAGCGCTCGGACATCGCACCGCCGCCGGCCAGGGCGGCGGCGAAGCTGATGACCGCGCCGACGACGATCAACACCTTGGCGGTGACGTTGAGGACGTGCACGGCGCTCCAGAACAACGCTCGCAGGGCGGTGCGCTGGCGCGGGTCCTGCCCCACATCGGCGGCGACGTTGAGCAGGGCGGCGAGCACCACGAAGATCACGCCGCCGACCGCGACCAGGCACACCCCTACCACTTCGAAGGCCCGCCGCCGATCGGAGGCGCGGCGCACCGCGGCGACGAAGCAGACGATCGCGCCCAACGCGAAGGGCACGATCAGCCAGCCCGCCAGATCGGCGGCCCGCATGAACAGGTCCGCCATGGGGCTCTGCGACAGCTCCACGGGAACGGACAGCGCGTCGTCCGAGATCGACTCGGCCATGTCGGGCTGAGCGACGCGCCAGGGCGTCCTTCACGAGTTGGGCGGAGTCGTCGACCTGGACGAGCGGGCGGCTGCGGTGGCCCTGGACGATGGCGCCGTGCATCTCCCGCACGCCGGCGTGGAACACGACCGCGGAACGCCTCGGTGGACACCACCTCGGCGACGACCGCCGCGCAGGATCGGTCGCAGCCGCCGACGGCGGGATCGGCCGTGGCCACGTGCTCTTGGAGCACGTCGACGATCTGGTCGGCGATCGCTCTCGGCGACCGCGGGCTCCTTCAGGGCGTCGGTGGCGGCGTCGGCGAAGCCCTCCGAGTTGGCGAAGGTCCGCCAGCTCCACAGCGACATGGCGAAGAGCAGCGTGAGGACCGACCCGGCCACGAGAAGAGCCACGCCGACGCGACCGAGATCGTCCCGCCGGCGCATCGCGCCAGCCGTTGCTGGGGTTGCTTGGGTGCCCGTGGGCCCCTCTCCCACATCCGAACGGT
Organism: uncultured Acidimicrobiales bacterium; assembly: GCA_963769115.1. Taxonomy (GTDB): domain Bacteria; phylum Actinomycetota; class Acidimicrobiia; order Acidimicrobiales; family Ilumatobacteraceae; genus DASTFY01. The sequence goes on along the minus strand of CAVYKN010000019.1, from coordinate 402,163 downwards.
AACCCCGGGGCCGGCTTACGTCACCCGCTTTGTCGTCCGGTGGCGGCGTACAGGCCCGAAGGTCACCCGGCGCAGTCGGCGCAGCGACCGGGGATGGCGAAGTGACCACCGTCCATGACGAAGCCGTAGTCACGCAGGATGGTCGCCCGCAGCTCGTCGAACAGCGCGCTCGGCACCACGATGTCCCGCCCGCAGCCCTCGCAGGCGAGGTGGCGGACCTGCTCGGCGACGTCGGTGAGCTCGTAGAGCGCCGGCCCGTGCGCCAGGTGGACGTGCCGCACCACGCCGAGGTCCTCGAGGACGTTCAGCGACCGGTACACCGAGCTGACGTGGATGTCGGGCAGCGACGCCGCCACCTCCTCCGCCGTGACCGGACCCTGCAGGCGGCCCAACGCATCGATCACCTGCCGCCGTGCCGATCCCATGCGCAGACCGGCCGCGCGGACCCGGGCCGGGGGATCGGGCCGGATGTCAGCCACGGCGCGAAGGCTAGCGAGGGACCGCGACGGACGGTCGGGCAACCGGGCTGCCGACGACCATCGTGAGCAGCGCGCCGAGCGCCACGCCGATGCCGGCGCCGCCGACGACGTCGAGCGGGTTGTGCGCGCCGAGGTAGATGCGGGCCACGGCGTTGGCGAACGCCACCGCGACCGGCAGCCACTTCCACCGCCCGGGCAGGTACGGCCAGAGCAGCGTGGCCACCGCCCAGGCGATGATGGCGTGGCCCGAGACGAACGAGAGCCCTGCGAGCGGCGTGTCCCGGAAGTTCCCGCACGTCTCGTCCAGCTGGCAGATCGACGTTCCGGGTCGCTCGCGCTCGACGAGCTGCTTCACCACGGCCTTCTCCACGAAGAGCTTGAGCGGGATCAGCGCGACGAGGGCGATGGCCAGGCGGAAGCGCCGGAACACGAGGGCCACGATGGCGACGACGAGCGGAAGGAGGAGCAGCCCCGCCAGTTGGGCCACCCACATGGGCGCGCGCAGCCAGTCGGGAAGGTCGTTGATGGCGTGGAAGATCTCCTCTTCCCAGCCCGCGACGTCGCCGGAGCTGGCGATGATCGCGCTCACGACCGCGACCACCGCGCCGCCGATCAGTGCCCGGAGGGGCCATCCGCGGACGTCGTGCTCGTAGGTGACCGCGTCCATCAGCTGTCATCGTCCCACGGTGGGAGCCACCGTGGGTACGGGCTCACCAGTTGCGGCTGGCGGTGCCGGCGCCGGCGAAGATGAAGGTCAGCAGGATCCCGGCGGGCAGCGCACCCCAGAAGCCGACCTGTGTCGCGCCCAGGTTGCCGAGGAACAACATGAGCAGCCAGGTCGCGGGGAACGAGCCGACGACGGCGAAGACGATGATCATCAAGAGTGCAGCCATGGGCGGAAGCCTATGAATGCCGCTCAGAGGTCACGCGGATGCTCGTCCGCCGGACTACCTAGCATGCGGCCGTCATGAGCTCCGAGGACACCACCGCCGGAGGCGGCGCGGAGTCCGAGGCGGCCAGGACAGCCGACGTCGAGGAGCTCGAGGCGGCCGAGGTCCAGGCGCAGCCGTTGCGGCACGGTCACGCGCTCGAAGACCCTGCTGCGCGTCGGTCTGAGCATCGGCGCGCTCGTCATCGCCGCGCTCGTGCTCAAGCCGGTCTACGAGGATCTCGACCTGGCGACCGTCCGCCGGGCCATCGGCTCGCTGAGCGCCGGTGAGTGGGCGGCGTTCCTGGCGGTCTTCGCGTCGACGATCTGGGCCAACGGGTTCCTCACCGCATCGGTGGTGCCGAAGCTGCCCGTCCGCCGGGGCGTCACCGCGTACCTGGGCTCCAGCGCCGTGTCGAGCACGTTCCCCGGTCCGGGCGATCTCGCTCTCCGGCTCCTCATGTACCGGTCGTGGGGCTACTCGGCCACTGTCTCCACGGTGTCCGTGGCGGCGAGCGGCATGGTCACGGTCGGAACGAAGCTGGTGCTCCCCGCGGTCGCCGCCGTGCCGCTGTTCTTCACCGGGCGGCTCACCGGGGACACCGGCCGCTTCGCGATCATCGGCGCCACCATCGCCATCGCGGTCGTCGTCATCGTGGTGCTGGCCCTGTGGAAGCCGGCGTTCGCGGCCCGCGCCGGCAACCTGGCCGAGCGCGTCATCGGCGCCGTCCTGCGCCGGGTCGGGCGCACCGGTCCCGAGGGCCTGGGCGACCGTCTCGTGGAGGCCCGGCAGCAGGCCATCACCCTGCTGGCGCCCCGCTGGCCGCTGGCTCTGCTGGCGACGGTGCTGTTGACACTGACCCGGCTGCTCCTCCTGGTGATGGCGCTCCGCTTCGTCGGTGTGCCCCGTGAGGACCTGACCGTCAGCCAGATCTTCGCGGCCTACGCCATCGTCGAGCTGCTGACGGTGGTGCCCATCACCGCGGGCGGCGCCGGCGTCGTCGAGCTCGGCTACATCGGTCTGCTCACCGGCTACGCAGGGTCGGCATACGTCAACCAGGTCACGGCCGGTGTCATGCTCTTCCGCTTGGCGACGTGGATCGCGATCATCCCGATCGGGTGGATCACCGTCGCCCTGTGGCGCCTCTCCGTGCGTCGGGGGACGGCCCCGCTGGCGGCGGCCCGAGCGGTGTCGCAGACGGCGGCGTCACCATGAACGCGCCCGTCGCGCCGGCGGTGCTGGCGGCCATCGCGGCCAGCGACTGCGAGGAGATCGGCGAGGGGCTCATCGCCCAGCCCTTCAACACGGTGAGCAGCCTGGCCTACGTCGTCGCCGGCGTCTGGATCATCGTGCGCCGCCGGGCCTGGCACCTCGATCCCTCGGCCACGGTGTTCGGGGCGCTGGTGGCGGCCTGCGGGGTCGGGAGCGTGGCCTTCCACGCGGCCGCGAACGGTCCCGGCCGATGGCTGCACGACCTGACGCTCGTCGCCGCGCTGGCGTTCATCGCCGGTTGGCACTTCGGCCTGCTGCGGCGTGATGGTGCGGCGTCGGCCGGTTGGGTGGCGACGGGGACCGCGATCCTCGCGCTCGTCGTGATGGGCGTGGTGCTGGTCATCGAGCCCGACGCCACGAACGGCGCGGTCGCGGTGCTGGTGGCGGTGGCGTTGATCTCGTTCGTGATCCGACGGATCCGTATGCGGACCCGGCCGGCGTGGTCCGATCTGCCGTTCGTCGCCATCGCCGCGGTCGCCGGCCTCGCCTTCTTCCTCGGCCGGACGAGTTCACCGGTGTGCGACGACGACAGCATCTTCCAGTTCCACGGCGTGTGGCACATCGCCACCGCGGTGCTGGCGCTCGTGTGGGCCCGGGCCGTGCTCTCGCAGTCGCCTCGCGGAGAGGGCGCAGCGAGGGCCGGCGTGGATCACTTCATCGCCGCCGTTGCCGGGGTCGTCGTTCGGGGCTACTTCCGGGAGGTGACGGTCGAGGGGCTGTCTCGGGTGCCGGACGACGGCCCGGTGCTCATCGTCATCAACCACTTCAACGGGCTCGTCGACCCGGTGGTCGCCGTCCACGCGCTCGGGCGGCTGCCCCGCTTCATCGCCAAGGCCACCCTGTGGAAGGTGACCCTGGCCCGGCCCTTCCTGGCCCTCGCCGGCCTCATCCCCGTGTACCGCACGGTGGACCAGTCTGTCGACGCCCGCGACGCCGGCGCGGGTAACCGCTCGGCGTTCTCCGCCTGCCACGAGGTGCTGGCCAAGCGAGGCACCGTGGCCATCTTCCCCGAAGGGACGACGAGCGCCCGGTCGCAACTCGCCCCGATGAAGACCGGCGCCGCGCGCATCGCGCTCGGCGCGTACGCGGCCGGCGTCGAGGACCTCGTCATCGTGCCGCTCGGGCTCGCGTTCGAGGACCGGGTCGCGTTCCGCGGCCGCGCCTTCGTGGACGTGGGCCCGCCGATCCGCATGGCTGACTCGGTCCCGCGTGTGGCGTCGGACGGCGTGACGGCCAGCGAGGACGACCACGCCGCCGTCGAACGTCTGACGGCGGAGATCGAGACCCACCTGCGAGCGTGCGCCCCGAACTACGACACGCCTCGTGAGGAGGCGGTGCTGCAGATGGCGGCCAAGGTGGCGCTGCGGCCCGACGGCGTCGCCGAGCACGAGCCCGACTTCGGCCAGGTGGAGCGCACGGCCCGCCGGCTCGCGAGGGCGCCGGCGGCCGATCGCAAAGAGGTCGAGACCGCGGTGGCCGACTACGCGCTCGACCTCCGCCTCGGCCAGCTGACGGACGCGGAGATCACACCCGGGCCGGGCCTCATCGGGCGGCTGCGCAAGGCCGTCACCGCGCTCGTGCTCTTCCTGCTGTTCTCCCCGTTCATCGTCATCGGGCTGGCCGCCAACGTCGTGCCCTACCTCATCGTCCGGCTGGCCTCGCGCCGCGTGCGGGTGCCGGTCACCAAGGGCACGGTGCGCATGCTGGTCGGCATCGCCGTCTTCCCCGTGACGTGGATCGTGCTGTCCGTTCTCCTGGCCGACGACTGGAACGCGTTCGGGTTGTTCCTCCTGTTCGCCATCTCCGGGTTCGCGGGGCTGTGGGCGCTCGAGACAGCCATCCTCAACACCCGCACCCTGCTGGCCTGGCGGGCGGCGCGGGGCGAGCGGCGATGGTTCGCCGAGCAGCTGCGCGACCATCGCGCGCAGCTGGCCGCGACGGTCCAGCGGGCGCTGGCCTCCGCGGGCTCAGGAGCGGATCACGACGAGTAGATCTCGTCGATCACCTCCGCGTGGCGGGCCAGCACCTTGGGCCGGATGACCTTCATGCTCGGCGTCAGCTCGCCGCTCTCGATGCTGAAGTCGCCCGGCAGGATGCGGAACGCCTTGATGGCCTCGGCGTGCGAGACGGCTTCGTTGGCGTGGTCGATGGCCTTCTGGACCTCCCGCTCGACGGCCTGCCGGCCCTCGGCGTCGACCGTCGAGGCCAGGCCGTGCTGGGCGGTGAACGCCGGGAGCTCCTCCGCGTCGAGCGTCACCAGGCAGGCGATGAAGGGCTTGGCGTCGCCCACCACCACGCACTGGCTGATGATGCGCTCGGAGCGCACCAGGTCCTCCAGGACCGCGGGGGCCACGTTCTTGCCTCCTGCCGTGACGATGAGGTCCTTCTTGCGCCCGGTGATGCGCAGGAACCCGGCGTCGTCGATCCGGCCGATGTCGCCGGTGGCGAACCAGCCGTCGTCGCCCAGCACCTCGGCCGTGGCCTCGTCGTTGTCCCAGTAGCCGCGGAAGATGTGCCCGCCCTTGAGGAGGACCTCGCCGTCCTCGGCGATGCGCGCCGACGCGCCCGGGACCGGCCGGCCCACGGTGCCGATGCGGACGTTGTCCGGGGTGTTGACGGTGGCGCCCCCCGTCGTCTCGGTGAGCCCGTACCCCTCCATGATCAGCACGCCCGCGCCGTCGAAGAAGTGGCCGAGCCGCTCGCCGAGGGGAGCACCGCCGGACAGCGCGAACCGCAGCCGTCCGCCGAAGGCGGCCTCGCAGCTTGCCGTAGACGAGGCGGTCGAGCACCGCGTGCTCGGCCTTCGTGCGGCCGCCGACCCCTCCGCCACCTCTGGCCTGCTTCGAGTAGTCGATGGCCACCGAGGTGGCGCGCTCGAAGATCCGCTTCTTGGCGCCCTTGCTGGCGCCGCTCTGGGCGACGCCGAAGACCTTCTCGAAGACGCGGGGCACGGCCACGATGAACGTGGGCTTGAAGTCCTGCATCTCCGGGACCAGGCGGGCGAAGCTGCTCACGTACCCGATGCGCACCCCTTCGGTGACGCAGGCCACCTGCACCACCCGGGCGAGGATGTGGGCCAGCGGGAGGAAGGCGAGCGTCGAGCTGTCGGCGTCCAGCACCTCGCGCAGCGCGGCCGCGGCCTGGCGGGCGTCCCAGATGAGGTTGCGGTGGGTGAGCGCGCACCCCTTCGGCCGGCCGGTCGTTCCCGACGTGTACACGAGCGTTCCGAGATCGTCGTGACTGATCGCCTCGATGCGCGTGTCCACCTCGCTCTGGGGGATCTGGTGCCCGAGCTTGGTCAGCTCGGCCACGGCCCCGGCGTCCACCGTGAACACGTGCTTCGCCTGCGGCAGCTTGTCGGCCACCGAGTCGAACACCTTGCGCTGCTCGTCCGAGCCGCAGATGACGGCCACGGCACCGCTGTTGCCGACGATCCACTCCACCTGATCGGGCGACGAGGTCTCGTAGATGGTGACGGTGGCGCAGCCCGCGGCCCAGATGGCGTAGTCGAAGTAGGTGAACTCGATCCGCGCCGGCATGAACAGGCACACCCGGGAGCCGGGCTCGATGCCGAGGCTGATGAGCCCGGCGGCCAGCTCCCGCACGGTCGTGATGAGCTGCGCGGTGGACACGTCGACGAACCGGTCGGCGGCCCGGTAGGCCAGGGCCGGCCGTTCCGGTGAGCGCTCACCGTTGGCCAGCAGCGCGGTGACGACGTTGTCGCCCGGCGGCACGTCGACGGCACCGGGCGTCGTGAACTCCTGCATGCGATCCCCTCATCGGTCGCGGGCGCGGGCGAACTCGCCGCGTCCCAGAGGGGCGAGCGTAGTCAGCCCTCCTCGGCGGCCTTCTCCAGGCTGAGCGACGCGCTGTTCATGCAGTAGCGCTGGCCCGTCGGCTGCGGGCCGTCGGGGAAGAGGTGGCCGAGGTGGGAGCCACAGCGGTGGCAGCGCACCTCGGTGCGCACCATGCCGTGGCTGCGGTCCTCCACCAGATCGACGGCGTCGGCGTCCACGGTGTCGTAGAAGCTGGGCCAGCCCGAGCCCGAGTCGAACTTCGTGTCGGACATGAAGAGCACGGCTCCACAGGCCGCGCACTTGTACGTGCCCTCTGCGTGCTCGTCCCACAGCGCGCCACTGAAGGCCCGCTCCGTGCCGGCCTCCCGCAGGACGTGGTACTGCATCGGCGTCAGGGTCTCCCGCCACTCGGCCTCGGAGCGCTGGACCGGTGGCTCGCTCGTGGATGCGGCGTCATTCTCCATGCCCTCATGATGGCGCGGCTACCCTCCCGCCCGTGCTCATCCTTGGCATCATCTTGTTCGGCGTCGTCGCGGGCTGGGTTGCCCGGACGATCCTGGGCCGAAGCGACTTGAGCTGGGGACGCACGATCCTCTACGGGCTCATCGGATCCTTCGTCGGCGGTCTGCTCCTGAGCCTCATCTTCGGGGACGGGCTTGCGCTCCGTCCGAGCGGGATCATCGGCAGCATCCTGGGCGCCATGCTCGTCATCTTGGGGGATCAGATCATCCGTGGCCGACGTACCGCCAAGCCCTGAGCCCGTCCCGTCCGAGGGGACGCTCGCGCCCCCGGTGACCGCTCCTGCCGTCGCCGCTGACGCCGCCGCCGCCGACGTCGCGGCCCCGGCCCCGCCGTCGAAGCCCGCCCGCCCGGCCCTGTGGCGGCGCATCGTCGTCCCGCTGTGCGTCACCCTCGGGTGCATCCTTGCCGCGCTGAGCGTGGCGGCCACCTGGATCAAGCTGACCGCGCTCGACACCGACACGTACATCGAGACCGTCGGTCCGTTGGTGGAGGACGAGGCGGTCACCACGGCGCTGTCGACCAGGTTGTCCGATCGGTTGTTCACCTCCGTCGACGTGGAGGCGACCGTCGAGGGGCTCCTGCCGGACCGGGCCCAGGCGCTGGCTCCCGCCCTCGTGGGGATCGTGGAGCGGTACGCCGCGGACCTGCTGGACCGTGTCGTCGAGTCCGACCAGTTCCGCACGATCTGGGTCGACGCCAACCGCGTCGCCCACACCCAGGTGGTCAAGCTCCTGAAGGGCGAGGTGGTATCGACCGAGACCAAGCAGGCCGTGCTCGACTTCGGCACGACGGTGCAGGACCTGGACGCCCGGCTGCAGGAGCGGGGGATCGAGCTGCCCATCGATCGGGAGCGGATCAACGAGGCCGGGCAGTTCGTGGTGGCCACCCAGGAGCAGCTGGACACGGCTCGTCAAGCCGTGAAGTGGCTGGACCGCCTGGCCTTCGTGCTGCCGATCATCACCCTCGTGCTGTTCGTCCTCGCCATCCTGATCTCGCGTCGGCGTCCCCGCACGCTCATGTGGATCGGGCTCGGCAGCATCATCACCTTCGCCATCCTGGCCATCGTGATACGGCTCGTGCGCCGCAATGTCATCAACGGCATCGAGGACCCGATCACCCGCGATGCGGCCGACTCGATCTGGAGTCAGCTCCTCAGCGGCCTGCGGACGCAGGTCCTGGTAGCCGTCCTGCTGGCCTTGGTGGTGGCCGTGGCCGGCTGGCTGCTGGGCGGATCGAAGGCGGCGGTGGGGACCCGGGAGGGTCTGCGCAGCGGCATCGGCCGGCTCCGGGGTGACCGGTCGGCCGGGCCCCCGGGCCGCTTCGCCAGCTTCGTCGGGCGCTTCCGCCGGCCCATCCAGCTGATCGCCGTGGCCATCGGCATCCTCGTGCTGCTCAACGCCGCAAAGATCACGTTCGGCCTCGTGCTGCTGGCGGCGCTGATCGTCATCGTGGTGCTCGTCCTGGTGGAGCTCATCGCCGGGCCCCCGTCGGCGGTCGACGCCGCCGAGAGCGGGCCCTGACCTTCTCCGGCCGCCGGGGGAGGATCGCACCCGGGCGCCGCTCCTCGAGCGCGCCGGCCCAGACGCCGGCCCCGTACGACAGGTCGTCGACGGCGCGGAGCGCGGCGTAGGCCCACGGCTTCGAGCGGAAGGCCCGCGGGCCGCCGGTCGTCCGGACCCAGCCGATGACGACCGGCAACGCCGCGGCGGCGAGGAGCGGACGTCTGGTCCGCCTCGAGACGAGCGAGGCGGCGAGGGCGAGCGGCCACCAGACGCGGGTGACGCAGGAGGCCAGTTGTTCGCCCGCCCGGATGAAGCCGAGCGCGGCGAGGCGCAGGGCCTCGCGGTCGCGCTCGGGCATGGCCGGGAGCCGCCGGCCGACGGCCGCGGCGGGGGCGAGGCCGGCCAGCACCCCGGCCAGCGGCCAGCCGGCGGCGATGGCTGCCCAGCCCGCGGCCGCCCACGGCTGGAGGACGGCGGGCGCGACGAGGCCGGGATGGCGCCGGTCCAGGGCGGCGGCGGAACGTCCGTAGCGGAACCTCTGCCGCGCGAGGGCGGTGACGGAGTCGCGGCTGCGGTGGGCGACGACGGCCCGGGGCTCGTACCGGCAGCGCCATCCCTCGCCCACCAGCCGCCACACGAGGTCGACGTCCTCGCCCACGCGCAGCGACGGGTCGAAGCCGCCCACGCTGTCGAGCGCGGCGGCCCGCACGACCACCGCCGCCGCGGGGACGTAGGCGACGCGGGTGGCGGGCGCCACCCGGGCCTCGATCGGGCCGAGGTCGAGGGGGCTGCGGGTGGCCTCGTAGCGGGCGATGGCGCCCGGTCCGGGGAGGTTGCGCACCCGGGGCGCCACCAGCGCCACCCGCTCGTCCTCGAAGTGGCCGAGCAGGGCTTCGAGCCATCCCGGCTCGGGGATGCAGTCGGCGTCGATGAAGGCCAGCAGCGGGGTGCGGGCGACGTGGCGGCCCGTGTTCCGGGCGGCCGCCGGACCCTGGTTGGTGGCGTGGCGCAGGAGCCGGTCGGCGGTTCCCGCCGGCACGGGCACCGCGCTGGCGTCGTCGACCACGACGGTGGCCCCGACCGAGCCGAGCGCCTGGAGGGTCGGTCGGGGGTCCTGGTCATGCACGGGCACGATGACCGTGACGTCGTGCACGCCGAACGGTCCCGCGCCCGGGCGGGGGTGGGCGGTGCCGGTGTCGAGCAGGCGGTCGAGCAGTTCGTGCGCGCGGGCGGGGACCTCGTCGCCCCGCTCGATGGCGTCGAGCACCCGCCGGCCGCCCGGACCCAGCCGGAACACGGTCAGCGGCGACCCCCCGAGCAGGACGCGCCCGCCGTCGAGCCGGCGGGCGGTGCGGTCGAGCGCGACGCGCACGTCAGCCCGGCAGGTCGTAGCCCCAGGAGGCCATGGCCTCCAGGATGCGCGCCGCCGCATCCGCGGGTGCGAGGGTCACCACCTCGCTGTGGGCCTTCGCGGTGCCGGCATCGGTCAGAGCGGCGATGCGGTCGAGCGCATCGGCGCCCGGGGGCGCCGCCAGCACCCGGGCGCGGGGACGGAAGGGCCGGAGCACCTGCTCGACCGCGGGTTGGTCGACCGGCTCAGCGCCGATCCGATCGATCGTCGCCGTGCGCGCCAGTCGCGCCGCGGCCAGCGACGCCCGCCGCAGCTGTGCCGTCGCGCCCTCCACCGAGATCACCCCGTTCCCGTCGAGGGCCAGCCGCTCCCGGCGTCCCTTGTCCAGGCGGCGGAGTCCGGTCAGCGCGGCGCCGGCGCCGACCTCCACCTCGACCAGACCGAGGGCTTGCGGCAGGCCGAGCTCGGCGGCCAGGTAGGCCGGAACCGACCCGGAGCCCCGGTCGAGCGAATGGTCACCGCACCAGACGATCGTCGCGCCGGCATCGCGCAGGACGGCGGCCAGCGCAGCGGCCACCGCGTCGGACGGTTCGGCGCCGGCCAAGGGGACGAGCACGGCCCGGTCGGCGCCCGCGGCCAGGGCCTGGCGGAGCACCGCCTCGGCCGCGGGAGGGCCGGCGCTGACGGCCAGCACCGGCCGCCCGGTGACCGCGCCGGTGCGCAGCGCCCACTCGAGGGCCGCCTCGTCGGCGGCAGAGGCACCAGCCGAGCGGGCATCGGTGCGCACCTGGGCGTTCAGCGGGTCGATCTCCGGTCGCCGGTCGACCCACTTGAGGCAGGCCGCGATCACCGGGCCCTCACGTCCGGCGGAACACGACGCCGTGGCCGCCGTCGGGGTAGGTCCACGTGATGGCGCCCGCGGTGTCGCAGGCCAGGTAGCACGTCCCGCACTCGAAGCACTGCTCGTAGTTGAAGAGGATGCCTCCGTCCGCGGTGGGGACGAAGAGGTTGGCCGGGCAGGCCACCACGCAGGCCCGCGTGGTGCAACCGCGGCAGGCGTCCCCGTCGACCGTGATGTGCGCGCGCTCGTGGACGACGAAGTCCGTCGTCGCCATCCGGTCCTCGAAGCTGATGGCGGCCCAGCTCGTCGGCGACGGGACGGACGGCACGCTCATCCGAACGACCGCCAGCCCGAATACGCATCGCGCACCAGCTCCCGCACCCGCACGCCCGCCCGCTGCCGTTCCTCCCGCAGGATGCGGCGGAGGCCCGGCTTGTGGTCGGGGTTGTCGACCCGGAACATGCGCTCGACGATGTTGTTGACCATCAGGGGATAGCGCTGCTGCACCCGCTCGGACAGCACGAGGTGAGGCGCCCGCCGCAGCTTCTTGTGGTCCTTCAGCACGAAGGTGCGGGCCAGCTCGTCCCGGTAGCGGTCGGCCAGGTCGGCGCCGGCGACCGTGCCCGCCTTCATCGCCTCGTCCACGACGCGGCCGGCGATCATCCCCGACCCCATGGCGAAGTTGACGCCCTCCAGCCATATGCCGGCGGCGAGGCAGAAGGCGGCGGCGTCACCGGCCACCAGCAGCCCGGGGCCTCCCAGCGTCGGCATCATGTCCCAACCGCCCTCGGGGATGAGGTGGGCGGAGTACTCCTTCAGCTCGCCGCCCTCGACAAGCGGTGCGATGGCCGGGTGGGCCTTCAGGTCGGCGATGATCTGCTCCGGCCGCCGCTGCTGCGCGGCCAGGGCAGGCACGTTGAGGACGACCCCGACGGCCACGGTGTCGAGGTTCGTGTACACGAAGGCGCCGCCGGGGACGTCGTCCGTGCACCCGAGGATCTCGAGGTCGACGCCGTCGCGGCCCCGCACCCCGAAGCGCTCGTCGATGACCTCCTTCGGCAGCGCGATGGTCTCCTTGACGCCGACCGTGTAGTTGGCCGGGTCGACCGAGCGGTACAGCCCGGCCTCCTTGGCCAGGAAGCTGTTCACCCCGTCGCAGGCGATGACCACCCACGCCGTGAGGTCCCCGCCGGGCCGGTCGGTGCGGACGCCGACGACGCGCTCGCCGTCGCGCAGCAGCCCGGTGGCGGTCGTCGAGCACACGAGCTGCGCGCCGTCCGCCTCGGCCTTCCCGGCCAGCCAGGCGTCCCAGTCGGGCCGGTACGCGGTGGCGCCGTTGTAGGGCGCCCGGCCCCAGGCACCGGTGCGGTAGTCGACGCTGAGCGCCTGCGTCGGCGTCATGAGCATGGTGCGACCGGCGGGTCACCCAGCGCTGGATGGGCGCCTCCTCCCACCACGCCGGGATCAGCGAGTCGAGCACCCGCGGGTAGACGACGCCGCCGTACATGTTCTTCGAGCCCGGGAACGGTCCGCGCTCGAGCAGCACGACCTCCCGGCCGGCGCGGGCCAGGGTCATCGCCGCGCAGGCTCCGGCCGGCCCGCCGCCCACGACGATGACGTCGACGTCAGGCATCGGCCGTCTTCCGGGTGCGGCGCAGCGCCACGAGCAGCTCGTCGAGCACGGCGTTGGCGTCGCTGACGATGGCCAGGTCGGCCAGCTGCATCATCGGGCAGTGCGGATCGGTGTTGACGCTGACGACGTGCTCGGGCTGCCCCAGCCCGCTGGTGTGCTGCACGGCTCCGCTGATCCCGAGCGCCACGTACAGGCGGGGATCGACGACGACGCCGGTCGTGCCGATCTGCCGTTCGTGCCCCAGCCACCCGCGATCGGTGACGACGCGGGTGGCACCGACCGACCCGCCGAGCGCCGCCGCGACCTCGGCGAGTTGCACGAACCGCTCGGCCGAGTCCAGGCCGGCCCCCCCGGCCACGATGCGCGCCGCCTCGGCCAGGTCCATCGTGGCCGGATCGGGCGGGAGTACCTCGAGCGTCGTGGCGTCGGCGATCCCGTCGGCGAGCTCGTCGGCGGCGCTGACATCGAGTTCCGTCACGGCGGGGGGCGCGTCGCTTCCCGGATCGACGCCCCGCACTCCCGGCTGGAGCGTGGCCACGAACCGTTCGCGGACGACGACGTCCTCGATGGCGAGCCCGCCCCACCGCGCGAGCGCGGCGCCGGACCCGTGTACGGCGAGCGCGCCCGCCAGGAGCGGCCGGCCCATGGCGTGCGCGAGCCGCGGCGCCAGGTCGCGGCCGTCGGCCGAGGCCGGCAGCACCACGACCGCCTCGTCCTCGAGAAGAGGAGCCAGCGTCGCCGCCCACGTCCCCGGACGGAACGGCCCGGCCTCCCACAGCCTGACCTCGGTCGCCACCCCGAGCAGTCCGGCCACCGACGCAGCCACCCCGCTGCCCACGAGCACGGCCCGACCCCCGCACTCGGCGACCACCTCGGCGCCCCCGCTCGCCGGTTCGCCTTCCCGCACGGGCACCAGCGCGATCACAGCGCCGCCCCCACCCGCTCGCCGTCGATGACCGCGGCGTGCGCCCGGCGCGGGGCCACGCAGTCGCCGACCCGCTCGACGACCGAGCCGCGCTGCTTGAGCTCCTGGAACAGCCAGTCGACCGGCGTGGCGGGGACGGCGAGGACCACCCAGTCCGGGGACCGGTCCTGCATGTGCCCCGTGGGGTGGTGGAGCAGGTGGAGCGAGCGGCCCTCGAGCCCCATCGGGACGAGGTCCGTCGACTGCACGATGCCCTTGGCCTCCGCCCGCGCCCACCAGCCCTCCATGTCGAGCGTGACGCCGAGGTCCTGGCCGACGACCATCCCGTTGGTCACGATCTCGACCTGGCAACCGCGGTCGGCCAGCAGCTCGGCCACCGAGGTGGCGTGGTGGAAGCCGATCTCGTCGATGACCACGACGCTGTCGCCGGCCGCCGGTCCTCCGGCGGTTGCCGAGCCATCGAGGATGTGCCGCACGTCGAGCACCTGCTCGGCGTCGGCGGGCGCCCACCACGGGCGGGCCGGCTCGGCACCCGTAGCGACAATCAACGACGTCCGGTCGCTTCTCGTCCACGAGCCCCGGCCACACGCCCACGCCCAGCTCGATCCGCACGCCGAGCCGCCGGCACTCGGTGAGCTGGTTGCGCACGAGGTCGCCCAGCTCGGCCCGGTTGGGGACGGTGGCGGCCAGCCGGACCTGCCCGCCGGCCTGGTCCTCCTTCTCGTAGACCGTCACCCGGTGGCCGTTGCCGGCGGCGGCGATGGCGGCCTGGAGGCCGGCCGGCCCCGCGCCCACGACCATCACGTCCTTCGCCGTCGTTACCGCCCGCCGGCGGGGGCCGTCCGCGGCGTGCCGCAGCTCGGCCTCCCGGCCGGTATGCGGGTTCTCGATGCAGCCCAGCCACCGGTTGAGGCCCATCCGCCCGACGCACTCCTGGTTGCAGGACAGGCAGAGGCGGATGTCGTCGGTGGCGCCGGCGCGGCCCTTGGCCGCGAAGTCGGCGTCGGCGATCTGGCCCCGCACCACGCCCACCAGGTCGCAGTGGCCCTCGGCCAGGGCCCGCTCGGCCTGCAGCGGATCCTTGAAGCGCCCCACGCCGATGACGGGTAGGTCCACCGCCTTCCGCAGGGCGCTGGGGATGAACAGCGCGTACCCGGGCGGCACGTGCATCGACGCCTCGATCATGAACAGGCTGGCCGTCGCCACGCCGATCGAGGTGTTGATGTAGTCGACCTGTCCTGTCTGCTCGACCAGCTCCGCCACCCGCACCGCGTCGTCGATGGTGGTGCCGCCGTCGATCAGCTCGTCACCGCAGATGCGCACGCCGAGCGCCAGCCGGTTGCCGATGACGCGGCGCACGGCGTCGACGATCTCGAGCAGCAAGCGGGCGCGCTGCTCCAGCGGGCCTCCGTACCCGTCGGTCCGGCGGTTGGTGGCCGGGGACAGGAAGCCGCGCACGATCGAGGAGTGCGAGCACTGCAGCTCGATGCCGTCGAACCCGCCCTCCGCGCAGTGCTCGGCCACGAGCGCGTAGCCGGCCACGATCTCGTCGATCTCGGCCTGGTCGACGGCCTTGGGCACCTCCCGGAACAGCGGGTCGGCCACCGGGGACGGCGCCCAGACCGCCCGGCGCGAGTACATGGACGACGCCTGCCCGCCGTTGTGGTTGATCTGGGCGAAGATCGGCGTGCGGTGGCGGTGGACCGCTTCGGTGATGCGCCGGTAGCCGGGGATGACCTCCCGGTGGAAGCCGTGGATCAGCTTCTCGTAAGGCCAGTCGGTCGGGTGGGTGGAGTGCTCCTCCGTGATGATCAGCCCGGTGCCGCCGGCGGCACGCGCGGCGTAGTAGGCCTCGTGCTGCTCCGTCGGGAGACCATCGCGCGCGTAGTTGGTCAGGTGCGCGCTGAACACGATGCGGTTGCGGACGGTGACGGGGCCCAGCGCCAGCGGCGACCAGAGGTAGCGGTAGGCCATCGCCGGTCAGGGTACGCGCGCCGGTCAGGACTGGCGGCGGCGGGTGATCTCGTAGCAGGCCAGTGCAGCCGCCGCGCTCACGTTGAGCGACGACAGCCGGCCCCGCATCGGGATGTGGACCAGCAGGTCGCAGCGTTCCCGCACGAGGCGGGAGAGGCCTGCGCCCTCCGCGCCGAGCACGAGGCCGATCGGCTCCGTGGCCGCGTCGCTCAGGTCGAACAGGCTGTCGGTGGCGGCGTCGTCCAGACCCACGATCCAGACGCCGGCCTTGCGGAGGCGCTCGATGGCGGTCGGAAGGCCGGAGACGACTGCGATGGGGATGTGCTCGATGGCGCCGGCCGCGGCCTTGGCCGCGGTCGGCGTGATGTGGACGGCCCGGTGCCGGGGGAGGACGACGCCGGTCCCACCGGCGCCGTCCACGGAACGCAGGATGGCCCCGAGGTTTCCCGGGTCGGTCACCCCGTCCACGAGCACCAGGAACGGGACGCGGCGGGGGCCGCGGCCGGGCTTGACCAGGTCGTCGAGGTCGGTCTCCTGGAGAGGGGCGGCCCGGGCCAGCACCCCCTGAGGCGCCTCGCTCCGGGCCTCGGAGTCGAGGCGCTTGCGGCTCACCTCCTGCACGGGCACCCGGAGGTCCGCGGCGAGGGCGAGGATCTCGGCCGGGCCCCGCTCACCATCGCCGGTCGCCACCCACAGCTCCCGGACCTTGCGCCGCCCGGCGAGCAGCAGCTCACGCACCGCCTGGCGGCCCTCCACCTGCTCGCCGCCCAGGCCCTTCGGCGGCGTGCGTCGTCTCCGGGGAGGAGGCGCCGGCGGCCGCGACCGTTGCTGCGGTCGGCGGGGGCGTGGAGGACGGGGCACGGCGGCGGACCGTACCGCGCGCCGTTGCCGTCAGGGGCGGGTGACGACGGCCACCGCCCAGCACGCGATCCCCTCCCGCCGTCCGAGCGCGCCGAGGCCTTCGGCCCGGCGTCCCTTGACCGTCACCGGTGCCAGCGCGGCGTCGCTCAGGTTGCGCTCCATGGTCGCCCTGTGGGGCGCCAGCTTCGGTGTCTCGCACACGACGCTGACGTCGACGTTGCCGATCTCCCAGCCCGCCTCCCGCACCATCGCCGCCGAGGCGGCGAGGATGCGCAGGGAGTCGGCTCCCGCCCACGCCGGATCACTGTCGGGGAAGTGCTGGCCCAGGTCGCCCAGCCCCGCAGCGCCGAGCAGGGCGTCGGCCGCGGCGTGCGCGATCACGTCGGCGTCGCTGTGCCCCTCGAGGCCCGGCTCACCGGGGAACGTGACCCCGCCGAGCACCAGCGGGCGATCGGGGTCGTCGGTGAAGCGGTGCACATCGAAGCCCTGGCCGATCCGGACCGTCATCAGCGCTCCTCCGCGACGCGCTGGCGCGCCCACCGAAGGTCGTCCACCACGGTGATCTTGCGGTTGTCCGGCTCGCCCGGCACCACCACCACCCGTCCACCGATCGCCTCCACCAGCGAGGCGTCGTCGGTGCCGTCGGGCTCGCCGGCATGGGCGGCTCGCAGCCGGTCCGCCGCGAAGGCCTGCGGTGTCTGCACGGCCACCAGCGTCGCCCGGTCCGGGGTGTCGACGACGGTCATTGCAGTGTCAACGACCTTGATCGTGTCGCTGACCGCGACCCCCGGCACGGCGGCATCGGCGCCTGCCCGCACGGCGTCCATGACGGCTCGATAGAGCTCAGGCGACGCGAACGGCCGGGCGCCATCGTGCACGACGACGATCTCGGCCTCGTCGGGCACGGCCGCCAGGCCCCGGCGGACCGACTCGCTGCGCGTCGGCCCGCCTTCGACGTCACCCGGGGTGCGGGCCCGACCAGGCGGGACGACCACGACGACGCCGTCCACGACCCCCCGTGCGACGGTCACCGACCGGTCCAGCACGGTGCCGTCACCGAGCGCCTCGTACTGCTTGGGCCCGCCGAAGCGTTCGCCGGAGCCGGCGGCGACGATGATCGCCCACACAGCCTCAGGCACGCCGGGCGAGGGTAGTACCCTCGCCCGCGCCATGGCCTACGAAGACGTGCTCGCGGCCACCGAGCTCTTCCAAGCGGTGAGCCCCGACGAGCTCACCGAACTGGCGCGCCACGCCGGCACCCGCCGGCTCGTGCGCGGCGACATCCTGTTCAACGAGGGTGAGGAGCCGGACGCGCTCTACGTCGTCCTCCGGGGCCGGATGGCCATCGCCAACAAGTCCTTCGATGGCCGGGAGAGCGTGGTGGCGCTCATGGAGCCGGGCGACCTGTTCGGCGAGATGGGCATGTTGGACGGACGGCCGCGCTCGGCCGAGGGCCGCGCGCTCGAACCGTCCGAGGTCTTGGTGCTCCAGTACGAGCCGGTGCGGGACCTGCTGGCGCGCCATCCCGAGCTGCTGTGGGGCGTCGTGCGCATGCTGGCCGACCGGTTGCGGGGCATGGACGAGGCGCTGGCCGATTCGGTCTTCCTCGACGTCACCGGCCGCACCGCCAAGCGGCTGCTGGAGCTGGCCAACGGGGCCAGCGAGTTCCTGCTCCCCGTCACGCAGGAGGAGCTGGCGGGGATGGTCGGGGCCTCTCGTGAGCGTGTCAACAAGGCCATCGCCAGCTTCATCCGTCTCGGCTGGCTCGAGCAGGCCGATCGCCGCTACCGGATCCTCCAGCGCGATCGCCTCGAGCTCAGGGCCCGCTAGACCTCCAGCCAGTCACGGGCCCGCTGCCACGCGTCGGCGGCGTCGTCGGGCCGGTGGGCCGGGCGGTCGGGATCGTGGACGAAGCCGTGCTCGGCCTCCGGGTAACGGGCGACGATGACCCCGATGGCCTCGAGGGCGTCGACATCGCCCGGGGGCGTGTACGAATCCTGTTCGCCGATGATGGCCAGGACGCGGCTGGCGTCGGCCGACGTCAGGGCGTCGAGCGGTTCACCCTGCCCGTCCGAACGCCAGTCGTCGGGCACGCGGATCATGCCGTAGAAGCTCACGAGCCGCTCGAACCGGGGATCGGCCGACGCCTTGTGCACGTACATGCCACCCATGCAGAAGCCGATCATCACGATGCGCTCGCAGCCCGTGGCGTCGGCCGCTTCCCGGAAGTCCCTCAGGCGGTCGTCGTCCTCCAGGGTCTTGACGGTGGCGCGGCGGGCGTCCACGTCAGGCCCGAGGTCCATCCCGGCGAACGGCTCCGGCGCGCAGACGACCACGTTCCACTCGTCGGCGAGGCGGGCGCACAGGTCGTCGAAGAGGGGCCTCAGGCCGAAGATGTCCGGTGCGATCACGAGGCCGGTGGTGGGGGCGGCGCTCCCCTCGGACGACGGGCGGGCCAGCTCGGCTTCGGTACCGGACGGGAGCGTGATGCGCATGGACCCATCCTCTCTCAGATGGCTCAGGCGTCACGCCGGATGACAAGGGCCGATCCGACGAGCAGCAGCACGAGGGCGAAGAGTGTGAACACCAGACCGCCGGCCCGGGGGGTCAGGACCTCCTCGGCGTCGAACGTGCTCGACGTGCTCATCAGCTGGCTCCCGGCGGTGAAGGGCAGCCAGCGCCCGAACTTGGGGAAGAAGCCGCTGATGATGTTCTCGACGATCACGGGCCAGACGACCAGCAGCGTGATGGCGCCGGCCGTCGCCCGGATGATGGCGCCCAGGCCGAGACCGACCAGCCCGTACAGCGCGAACAGGATGACCGCGCCGGCCAGCGCCCGGAGCTGCGTGCTCCCCTCCAGCACGAGCTCCATGTCCCGACTCGTGAGAATGGCGTTGCCGAGCACGTACGAGAACAGGGTGGCCACGCCGCCGACAACCAGTCCTGTGGCGGCGACGACCAGGGCCTTGGCCGTCATGACCCGGCCCCGGTTGGGATCGGCCGTGAAGGTCACGCGGATCGTCGTGTGCCGGTACTCCTGGCCGATGACCAGCACGCCGAGCACGCCGATGAGGAGTTGTCCGATGTAGTCGCCGACCAGCACGAGGTCGAAGGTGTCGTCCGCCGTCAGGTCCTCCGGCTGGACCGTGAACGCGAGGAGCAGGGTCAGGGCGATGGGGACCGCCGCCGCGAGGATGAGCAGGACGAGGTTGGAACGGGCGCTGCGGAGCTTGATCCACTCCGAGCGGATGGCGTCGGTCACGGCTGGCTCGGCGCTCCTGCGGTGAAGTCCTGGGCGGCCCGGGTGCCTTCGAGGAAGGCCTCCTCCAGGGTCGATGACTGTGATGACAGCTCGTGGATCGCGATCCCCAGGTGGGCCGCGGTGTCCCCGATCGTCGCGGCGGGGACGCCGCGCACGTCCGCCCCGTCCGGGCCGTCCCACTCGAGCGTGGCGCCCTGGCGCTCGAGGGCCGCTCCGAGTGCCGCCATCCGGGGGCTCCGCACGCGCACCCACGTCCGCGCGTACTTGGTCACGAAGTCGGCGACCGAGGAGTCGGCGATCAACCGGCCCTGCCCGATCACCACCAGGTGATCGGCCATCAGTGCCATCTCGGAGAGGAGATGGCTGGAGAGGAAGACGCAACGGCCCTGCCCGGCCAGGTAGGTGAGGAGCTGGCGGATCCACTGGATGCCCTCGGGGTCGAGCCCGTTGGCCGGCTCGTCGAGGACGAGCGTGTGGGGGTCACCGAGCAGTGCCGTGGCCAGGCCGAGTCGCTGGCGCATGCCGAGCGAGAAGCCGCCGACCGGGCGCTTGGCCACCTCCGTGAGCCCGACCATGGCCAGTGCCTCGTCCACCCGTGTGCGGGGCAGCTTGCTGGCTGCGGCGACCGCCCAGAGGTGGTTGTAGGCGTTGCGGGACGGGTGGGCGTAGGCGGCGTCGAGGAGCGCGCCGACCTGGGTGGCCGGATGCTTGAACGAGCGGTACGACTGCCCCTTGAACGTCGCCGCCCCGCCGTTCGGGCGGTCGAGCTGCAGGAGTAGGCGCATCGTCGTGCTCTTGCCTGAGCCGTTCGGTCCGAGGAAGCCCGTCACCCGACCCGGCGGCACGGTGAAGGTCAGGTCGTCGACGGCGAGGACCTGCCCGTAGCGCTTGGTGAGCCCTTTGGCCTCGATCACGGCGGGGGACCCTAACGGGCGTCAGGTGATGTCGACGGTCTCCAGCCAGTCCTTCACGACGTCCGAGACCTCGTCGCCGTCGAAGCGCACCCGGGCGAGGAGCGCGGGCAACGTCCCCGGCTCGAGCGTGCTGCTGAGCGCGTCCAGCGTCGCCTGCAGCTCCGGCGTGGCCGCGCTGGTGTTGACGAGAGGGGTCAGGGCCTCGACGGGCGTTCCGAGCTGGTCGTCGACGAGCGGGACGAGGTGGTCCCGGGCGATCACCGGATCGGTGGCGGCGACGGTTCTGCAGTCGTCCTCGGCCAGTTCGTCGGGTCGCTCCGCCATGATCTGTTCCAGATCGGACCGGGTCGTCAGCTCGTGCTGCTCGATGACCGCCTGCCGACAGGCGACGATCTCGCTGTCGTGGGCACTGGATGGCGTCAGCACCGTGAGCCCGGCCGGCAGCGCGTCGCGCAGCGCGGCGAGCTGCTCAGATGTCGTCGTCACCTCCGGATCGGCGGGCGCCGTCAGGTCGGCGAGCAGCGCGTGACTCCGCTCGGGAGCCACGGTCACACCGCCGGCCTCCAGCTCTTGCAGGACGGTCTGGCGATCGGCCAACCCCGGCCGTCGCTCGACGCTGGCCCCCCGGGACTCCAGCGCCTGGGCGTACAGCTCCCCGAGCAGGGCGTCGGTGTCGTCGTCACCGACCCATCCCACCGTGACGTCGACGCCACCCAGATCCGGCCCACCGGCGATCCCGCTCCCGCCCCCGTCGTCCCCACAACCGCTCAACCCCAGGCCGGCCACGCAGACGACGATCGCGACCCCGGCCGCCGCCCACCCTCGACCCGATGCCACCACCGCATCATGACCCATCCCCCGGGGCCCCATCGCCTCCGGGCCCCACCGCCTCCGAGCGCCGCCCCGAGCCCGCCCTCCACGCGCCACATTCACCGCGCTCGTCCGGCGATTCGCCGCAGATTCGCCGGACGAGTGGAGCTGGTGTGGAGGTCGGGGGAGGGCACGTCGGGGCGAGTCGGGGTGCGCACGTGAGGACGGCGTCGTCGGATGGGGCGGCCACGGATCGATGTCACACCCTGCTGGCAGCATGAGTTCAGCCCAGGTCTTCGGCGCACCGCTGGGTGGTACGGCGCCCTCTCGCATCGATCCCGTTGGGAACGGAGGTCGCCGGCCCATGCATGCACGACCAGACGGATCGCTGCCGCCCTCCCCGCGGTGGATGAACGACGACCCGTACCGGGTAGCTCGGCGGGCGGCGGGGCTCCGGTGCGGCGCGCGGATCCGGCTCGACCAGCGCCGTCAACAGCTCGTGGAGCGGCTCGACGCGCTCGACACCGTCGTCGCCTCGTGGATGCGCGAACGGCGCGACGCGCTCGACGAGGCCGAGGAGATCCACGACAGCCTCTGGCCGGCCGTCGAGGCCGGGTGGGGTCGGCGTCCACCTCGTCCCGGTCGGTCGCCGATGGCACCGCAGGTGGTGGATCCGTATCCGGTCCGCGGCGCGGCGCTGCGCTCGCTCTGCTGTGCGCTGCTGCACCGTCACGGCGAGCTGGCTCTGGTCGAACTGCACACGCTCATCCACGTGTACGGCTACGAGATCTTCAGCCGGACGCCGGTCAAGACCCTTGCCGACAGCCTCGGCTACGAGACGCTCGAAGGGAGGGCGGAGCGGGTTCGGCGGGGCGTCTACCGGGCGCGGGGACCAGCGCCACCCGCCATCGATCCCCGGTTGGCCGGCGCCCCGGAGAGCTGGTTCCCCGCCTTTGCGGCGTGGCAGCGCGGCGAGCCGTTCTCAGACGGCGGTGACGACGGGCTTGCGGGTGAGCCGGACGGGCTTGGAGTGGTCGATCGCGGGGCGGGGGACAGCGGCGGGGTCGACGGCCGTGAGACCCTCGAGGCCGCCACCGCGGACGCACTCGGGATCTGGCCCGTCGAGGGGCAGACCGGTGAAGAACTTGGCCGCCATGCACCCGCCCTGGCAGGCGTCGTAGCTCCCACAGCTCGAACAGGCGCCGGCAGCGTCGGGCTCCCGCAGCGAACGGAAGAGCTCGCTCTCCCGCCACACGGCGCCGAAACCGCCCGGATCGCGGACGTTGCCGGCCTTGAACTCGTCGTGGATGACGAACGGGCAGGCGTACACGTCACCGACCGGGTCGACGAGACACACCACGCGTCCAGCGCCGCACATGTTGAGTCCGGGCAGCGGGTCACCGAGCGCGTTGAGGTGGAAGAACGAATCGCCGGTGAGGACGTCCTGCCCGTTGGACAGCAGCCAGGCGTACAGCGCCCGTTGCTGCTCGGCGGTGGGGTGGAGCGAGGCCCAGGAGTCGACCCCTCGGCCGGAGGGGCGGAGTCTCGTCACGCGCAGTTGGGCGCCGTACGAATCAGCCAGCGACTTGAATCCGTCGAGCTGGCCCACGTTCTCGCGCGTGACGACCACCGAGATCTTGAACGGCCCGAACCCGGCCTCGGCCAGGTTGTCCATCGCCCGCCGGGCGACGGCATAGGAACCCGCGCCTCGCACGGCGTCGTTGGTGACGGCATCGAGCCCGTCGATGCTGATCTGGATGTCGAGGTAGTCCATGGCGGCCAGCCGTCGCGCCGCCCGCACATCGATGAACGTGCCGTTCGTCGAGAACTTCACCCCGATCCCGGCGTCGACCGCGTACGAGACCAGCTCGAAGAAGTCCCGCCGGATCATCGGTTCGCCGCCGCCGATGTTGATGTAGAAGACCTGCAGCGCGGCCAGCTCGTCGAGGACGGCCATGGCCTCGGTGGTCGAGAGCTCGGCCGGGTCACGTCTGCCGGACGACGAGAGGCAGTGGACGCACGCCAGGTTGCAGGCGTAGGTCAGCTCCCAAGTCAGGCAGATGGGCGCGTCCAGGCCGCCCTTGAGCTGCTCAACCAGGCTCGACGCGCGCACGCACCACCTCCGATGACTCGAGGGCCGAGAGCGCCCGGATGAAGCTGCCCCAGCGGGACGGGGCGACGCCGCACGCTTCGAGCGTCGCTCGGACGGTCGGCTCGTCACCCAGGCGGCGGACGACGGCCACGACGTCCGGGTGCTTCAGGAACACCAGGCGGCGGTTCCCGTAGTGGTAGGCCAGCGCGCCGAACGGCTCGGGCCGCAGAGCCACGTCGGGATGGAGCTCCAGCGGACGGTCGAGCGTCACCTCCACCGGATCAGTAGACGCCGCACATCCCGTCGATCGAGATCTCCTCGATCAGGAGCTCCTCCTCGACGTCGTCGGCAATCTGGCCGGCACTCTCGTCGGCACTCTCGTCCGCCACCACCAGCTCGGTCGGATCGTCCATGCGCGGGAGCGTACCCGTCGCCTCAGGCGGAGAACACGCCCGCGCCGACGAGGACCCGCTGGGCGAGCTCGCGGTCGCCGTCAATGACGGCATCGAGCTGATCGGGGCTCACTCGACGGGCCGCCAGCCGGCAATAGTCGACCACGTCGAGCACCACGGTCGCCTCGGGATCGCCGGGCGCCGTGCCGAGGTCGAGCGCCTGGTCCCAGGTGCCTCCGCCGGCCCCGGTCAGGACGATGCGCACCGTGCGTCCGCCGCCCTCGAGCCCGCTCATGGCCATCCCGAACGGCAGGCTGGGGACGGCGATACGGCTCATCCGCCGCAGCCGGGCCGCCTCCGGTGGGGCCGACGGCCGTCCGGTCGCCCGCCGGATGTCCTCGTCGTGGGTCCAGATCTCGAACACCCGGGTGATCAGGACGGTCGAGAGCGACGTCTCCAGGAAGTGGAAGCGGATCGGCTCCCGGCCGGCGGCCCGGTCGAGGCTTCGCAGGTGGCTCGCGATCGCCCCGGTCCGCGCCCGCCAGCGGGCCAGCACCTCTCGGACCGGGCGATCGGACCAGCCGGCCACGAACGCCCTCGTCATCCCCAGGTGGTCGGCCTCCAGCGCCTCGTCGATCTCCAGCGGCCACAGTCCGAGCTGACGCCCGAAGTACTCCTCGACTGCGACCAGGTGGACGATGAGGCCCTTCACCGTCCAGCCCTCGATGGTCGGAGCACTCCAGTCCTCCGGGCTGAGCTCCGAGAGCAGCCGATCGAGCGCGTCGACCGTCCTGATGAAGGCCTCGTTGGCGGGCAGGTCCTCCGGCGGGTGCAGCGCGCTGCCGAAGGGTCGACGCGCCGTGGCCGACGAGAGCGCCCGATCACGGAGACTCGACGGCGGCTCCTCGGCGGCCAGCGCCGCCACCTCGCCCAGGGTCTGCCGCCAGGCGTCGAGCTCGGGCAGCGGCCGCTGCCCGTCGAGCCTGGCCTCGACAGCCTTCAGCTCGCTCGTCTCCAAGGCATCGAGCGCGAAGGCGGCCAGATCGTCGGTCGAGCCGGGGTTCAGGTCCATGACGTCACCCCGTCGGCGGCGAGCACGTTCGACAGCTTGCCCAGCGCCAACCGCAGCCGCGACTTCGCAGTGCCCTCCGGCAGCCCGAGCGTCGCGGCGACCTCCCTGAAGGTCAGCCCGCCGAAGTAGGCGAGGACCACGGCCTCGCGCTGCTCGAGCGGCAGCGTCTCGACCGCGGCACGAACCCGGGCCGCGGTGTCCTGGTTCGAGAGCTCGGCGGTGATGTCCGCCAGCGTCGTGGCCGTGCCCGTCGCTGCGTCGCGGGCCGTGCGGGACTCACGGTCGCGCCGGCGGGTCTCGCTGCGCACCCAGTCCACCGCCCGCCGGTGAGTGATCGCGCCCAGGAACGCGCGCAACGAGCCCTTGGCCGGGTCGAAGCGGTCTGCATGTTCCCAGAGCTGCACGAACACCTCCTGCGTGATCTCCTCGGCCGCCGCCGTGGAGTTGGTCACCCGCCGGGCCAGGCCGTAGACGAGGCTGCCGTAGCGGTCGTACACGTGGCCGAGGGCACCGTCGTCGCCGGCGACGATGCGATCGACCAGCGAGCCGTCCGCTTCCGGCAGACGCGTGTCCGGCGTGGACATCGCGGCAACCGTAGTGGCCATCGCTGAACCGTTCGACGCCGTCACCCGAGCGGATCACCGGTTATCGTCCGGCTCGTCCGGGAGCGGGACGTCGCCGAGTGGTGCCGACTGGCACCGAGTAGGGGGTTCGCCATGAAGACCACCGCCGCCATCCTCTGGGAGGTCGGGGCCGAGTGGAGCGTCGAGGAGATCGAGCTGGATCCACCCGGCCCGGGCGAGGTGCTGGTGAAGATGGCCGCGTCCGGCATGTGCCACTCCGACGAGCACCTGGTCACGGGGGACCTGCCCTTCGAGCTGCCCATGGTCGGCGGCCACGAGGGGGCGGGCACGGTCCAGGAGGTCGGCGACGGCGTGAGCTGGCTCAAGCCCGGCGATCACGTCGTGTTCGGGTTCATCCCGTCCTGCGGTCGCTGCCCGAGCTGCTCCACCGGCCATCAGAACCTCTGTGACCTGGGTGCGGCACTGGGCCTCGGCATGCAGATCGCCGACGGGACGTCCCGCCACCACGCCCAGGGGCAGGACCTGAAGCTGATGTGCCTCCTGGGGACCTTCGCCAAGCACACGGTCGTGAACGAGGCGAGCTGCATCAAGATCGACGACGACATCCCGCTCGACCGGGCCTGCCTGCTCGGCTGCGGCGTGGTGACCGGCTGGGGCTCGTCGGTCTACGCCGCCGAGGTCCAGCCCGGCGACAACGTCGTGGTGGTCGGCGTCGGCGGCATCGGCGCCAACGCCATCCAGGGCGCACGCCTGGCCGGTGCCAGGCGGATCTTCGCCGTCGACCCGCTCGAGAACAAGCGTGAGAAGGCCATGGAGTTCGGCGCCACCCACACCGCCGCGTCCATCGACGAGGCGCTGCCGCTGGTGCAGGAAGAGACCTGGGGCACGATGGCCAACAAGGTCGTGATGACCATGGGCGTGGGCAGTGGCGAGCTCATGGCTGGAGCTCTGGCGCTGGCCTCGAAGCGGGGCCGGGTGGTCGTGACGAACATCCACCCCGCGCTCGAGATGAGCGCCACCATGAGCCTGCTGGATCTCACGCTCATGGAGAAGCAGGTCGTCGGCTCCCTGTTCGGGTCGGGCAACCCGCGCGCCGACATCCCCAAGCTGCTCGGCCTGTACCGCGAGGGACAGCTCGACCTCGACGGCCTCGTGACGAACACGTACTCGCTCGAGGACGTCAACCAGGGCTACGTCGACATGCGGGCGGGCACCAACATCAGGGGGGTCCTGATCTACGAATGAAGACACGAGCGGCGGTCCTCTGGGGACTCGGCCAGCCGTGGAAGGTCGAGGAGATCGATCTCGACCCACCGAAGGCGGGTGAGGTCCTCGTCAAGATGGCCGCGGCCGGGTTGTGCCATTCGGACGAGCACCTGGTCACCGGCGACATGGTCGTGCCCGACGAGATCCGCGCGCAGTGGGGGTTGCCCGAGACGTTCCCGATCATCGGTGGGCACGAGGGTGCCGGTGTCGTCGTCGAGGTCGGTCCCGGGGTCACCAGCGTCGAGCCCGGCGATCACGTCTCCGCCAGCTTCATCCCGTCGTGCGGCCGCTGCCGGTACTGCTCGACCGGCCGCCAGAACCTCTGCGACCTCGGGGTCTCCTCTTTCACGCGCGGCCAGATCACCGACGGCACGTCCCGCCACTTCTGCGGTGAGCATGAGCTGAACCTCATGGCCAAGCTCGGCACGTTCAGCGAGCACACCGTGGTGGCGGAAGCGTCGGTGATCAAGGTCGAGCCCGATCTGCCGCTCGATCGGGTGGCGCTCGTGTCCTGCGGTGTCGCCACGGGTTGGGGCTCGGCGGTCGTGCGCGCCGGCACCCAGGCCGGCGACACCGTGGTGGTCGTGGGCATCGGCGGCATCGGCATCAACGCCGTGCAGGGAGCGCGCATGGCCGGGGCGCGGCGCGTCATCGCCGTCGACCCCATCGAGTTCAAGCGCGAGAAGGCCATGGAGCTGGGCGCCACGCACACCTTCACGTCGATGGAGGAAGCCATCCCCCAGGTGATGGAGATGACCTGGGGTCAGATGGCCGACCGGGTGATCATGACGCCCAGCGTGCTCTACGGCGAGCTCATGGCCGGCGCCAACGAGCTGTGCGGCAAGGGCGGCACGATGGTCGTCACCGGGGTCGCGCCCATCACCCAGACCGAAGCCAGCATCAACCTGTTCCAGCTCGCCATGTGGCAGAAGGAGATCAAGGGCACGATCTTCGGCTCCCTCAACCCCCGTGCCGACATCCCGCGCCTCCTCGACCTCTACCGCCAGGGCCAGCTCAAGCTGGACGAGCTCATCACCCGCAGGTACTCCCTGGACGAGATCAACGAGGGCTACCAGGACATGCGGGACGGCACCAACATCCGTGGCGTCATCGTCTTCGACTGAGCCGCTGCTCGACCGACTCGGCCGGCACGTCGTCGGCCGGCGGCGCGAGCTTGAGCTGGTGGTGGCCGCGCTCGCCGCCGGCCGGCACATCCTGCTCGAGGGTCCCCCGGGCACGGGGAAGTCGACGCTCCTGCGGGCCGTCGCCGACGAGCTCGGCATCGGCTTCGAGTTCGTAGAGGGGAACGCCGAGCTGACGCCGGCCCGGCTCGTCGGGCACTTCGACCCCGCCCGGGTGATGACCGACGGGTACGCCCCGGACGTGTTCGTCGACGGACCGCTGGTGTCCGCCCTGCACGACGGCTCGCTGCTGTACGTGGAGGAGATCAACCGCATCCCCGAGGAGACGCTGAACGTCCTCATCACGGTGATGAGTGAGGCCGAGCTGCACGTGCCCCGTCTCGGCCGGGTGGTGGCGTCGCCCGGCTTCCGGCTCGTCGCGGCGATGAACCCCTTCGATGCCGTGGGAACGGCACGCATCTCGAGTGCGGTCTACGACCGGACCTGCCGCCTCCTCGTCGACTACCAGAGCGCTCAGGAGGAGGTGGCGATCGTCGAGCGGGCCGTCACCAAGGCCGAGGTGGCCGGTGTGGCCGGGGTGGACCAGGCGTGGCGCGACAAGCTCGTCGAGCTGGTCCGGCGGACCCGGACCCATCCCGAGGTGCGCATCGGCTCGTCGGTCCGAGGAGCGATCGACGCCACCGCCGTCGCCGCCAGCCTCTCGGAGCTGCGCGGGCTCCCGGTGGCGAACCCCAGCGTGGGGCTGGACGCCGCCATGATCGCCCTGTCCGGCCGGATCCGCCTGCGCGAGGGCTCGTCGCGGACGGCCGAGGAGATCGTCACCGAGTTGTGGGCGGAGGTGTTCGGCCGCCGCGCCGACGGGGAAGGCCAGGGAAAAGCTGGCGCCCCGAATGGGGCCACCAGCTCCCCCTCGTGAGGGAGGGGGCGGCAGCCGACGAAGCGGTGGCTGAAGCCTCCCGGCGCACGGCCTCCCGCCGAGAGCTGGGCCGCCACGAGCACTTCGAGGAGATCTCGCCCGAGGTCGGGCACCTCGACGAGCAGGCCTTCCAGCGCCTCGTGGAGGATGACCCCGACGAGGCGCTGGCGCTGCTGGCGGACCTGACAGGGGCCACCGACCCGAAGCTCCGGGAGCTGGCGCGGCGGCTGGCCGCCCAGATCATGGTCGACGTCGGTCGCCGGGGCCGGGCCCGTCAGCGGGGCATCGGCCGGATCACCAGCCAGCCCTTCCGGCCCGACGGCGGTGATCTGGATCTCGACGCCAGCATGGAGGCGATCGCCGAGGCGCGGGCGACGGCGGGCGCGCCCGACCCGGAACGCCTGCGGATCCGGGGATGGCGCAAGCCGGGCACGGCCGTGTGCCTGCTGGTGGATCGCAGCGGGTCGATGGGCGGCCGCCCGCTGGCGACGTCGGCCGTGGCGGCGGCCGCCGTCGCCCTTCGCGCCCCTGCCGACTACAGCGTCCTGGCCTTCGGCGCCGACATCGTCGTGGCCAAAGCCCAGGACGTCCCCAAGCCTGCCGACCGGGTGGTCACCGACGTCCTCGCCCTTCGCGGGTTCGGCACCACGGACCTGGTGGGTGCCCTGCGGGTGGCCGGCGGGCAGCTCCAGCGCTCCCTCGCAGGACGGCGGATCGCCGTCCTGCTGTCCGACTGCCGGGCCACCGCGCCGGGCGACGTCCTCGGCGCGGCGAAGGCGCTCGAGGAGCTGTGCATCGTCGCGCCCGTGTCGGACGCCGACGAGGCCCGCGCGCTCGCCGCGTCGACCGGTGCCCGCCTGGCCCTCGTGGACGGCCCGAGCACGGTGGCCGCGGCGCTGGCCGCGGTGCTGGGCGACGACCGGTCGCAGCCCTCCTAGCGGCAGGCCGGATCGTCGGGCGGGAAGATCCCGACGCCGTTGTCCTCGATCAGCACGCTCGGTCCGACCGTCGTGGTGGGGCCGGTCCCGTCGGTCGGGGTGGCCACCGTGGTCGTCGTGGCGTCGTCCGGCTGCCCGGACGTCGACGCCTCGTCCGTGGCCGAGGGATCCGTCGCCCGCGGGATCGACCGGCGGGGCATCGGCGACGGTGGCCTCGCCCCGGAACACCCGCAGGACGTCCTGCGTGGCCGGGTCGTCGAGGTCGGGCACGATCACCGAGGCGCCGCCGATGTTCGTCCCGTCACCGTCCATGCGGTAGGTGCGCACGGCCTCGGGGTCGAAGGAGCGCAGCCGGGCCGAGACGCGGAGCAGGTCGTTCACGGTCAGCGTCTCGTCGATGCGGACGTGATCGAGCGCGGTGTCGATCAGCTTCTTGGCCACGTCGGGTCGGGTGGCGCCCCGGTCGATCGCCTTGCGCAGCATGCGCTTGATGAAGTCCTGCTGGCGGCGGATGCGCCCGCGGTCGCTGGAGCCGTCCTCCTTCCAGCGGCCGTCCTCCTCGTACTGGTAGTGGCGGGAGCGGACGTAGGCCAGGGCGGCGTCGCCGGTCATGGTGAAGCATCCGGGCTCGGTGATGTCGAGCCCCGTGTACCGATCTCGGGTCGGGTACTCGAAGGGGATCTTCACGCCCCCGACGGCGTCGACCAGGTACTTGAACGCGCAGAAGTCGACCTCGATGTAGTGGTCGACGGGGAACTCGAAGTTCTCCTCGATGGTCTCCACCAGGAGGCTGGGGTCGTCCTTGTCGAAGGCCGAGTTGATGCGCGACTTGCGGTTCGACGACCCGATGCGCACCCACAGGTCTCGGGGGAAGGAGAGGATGGCGGCCTGCGACTCGTCGGGGTCGACCCGCAGGACCATGATCGTGTCCGACCGGTCACCGATGTCGTTGCCCTCGGTGAGGAAGGCGCCGGCGTAGGGCGAACTGGGATCGATGCAATCGCGACTGTCCGACCCGACGATGAGGAAGTTCTTGGCCTCCACGTCGCCACTCACGTCGATCGTCGTCGTGGTCTGACCCGGGAGGACGGGCCCGTCGGCGACGGTCGTCGGAGCCGACGTGTCCGAGGCGCCGTGGATGACGACGCGTCGGGTCCCGGCGAGCGTGTCGTTGGCGGCCCACACCAGCCCGGCCGCGGCCAGCGCGCCGACGATGACGAGGCAGTTGAAGACGAGGACGCCACGCTGCGGCCAGGTACGGCGGGGCCGGGCGGCGTCCTTGGGCACGGCGGGAGACGCTAGCGGCGGACCCGCCGTCCGGAAGGGCGGTGGCTAGCGTGCCCGGCCATGTTGCTGGCCGCGCTCCAGGACTGGGCTCCCGCCATCAAGGTGGTCGTGATCCTGGTCGCGGCCATCGTGCTGACGATCCTGGCGCGGCGTCTCCTCACCAAGCGGGCCACGGCCCTGGTGGCCCGGTTCGGCACGGTCTCCACGGACCCTGCCCGCGAGGCGGACCGGGTCCGGACCCTGTCCGCTGTGACGCGGAGTGCGACGATCGGGCTGATCTGGGTGATCGCCATGCTGGCGATCCTCCAGGTCGTCAACAACGCGATCAGCTCGTTCGTGCTGGCGATCACCTTGCTGGGCAGTGCCCTGACCTTCGGCGCGCAGAGCCTGATCCGCGATCTGCTGTCCGGCTTCTTCATCCTCTTGGAGGACCAGTACGCCGTCGGTGACGTCGTGGATCTCGGGCCCGCCACCGGCACGGTCGAGAAGGTCACCCTGCGCGTGACCCGCATCCGTGACGCGACCGGCAAGGTCTGGTGGGTCCCCAACGGTCAGATCATGCGGGCCGGCAACGAGACGCAGGACTGGGCCCGTGCGGTCGTCGACGTGGCCGTCGCCCGTGACAGCGACATCGACGGCGCCACGGCGCTCCTCGGTGAGATCGCCCAGCGCGCGGTGGCCGCCCCGGACCTGTCGTCGCGGATCCTCGAGCCACCCAAGGTGGTGGGCATCCAGCAGCTCACCGACGCGAAGGTGGTGCTCCGGGTGTCGGTGAAGGTGGCCAAGGGCGCGCAGGACGACGTGAAGCGGGCCATCCAGACGGGCGTCCTGGCCGCGTTCAAGGAGGAGCGGCTCGTCGGGCCTCCGCTGGCCGAGCCATACCCGGACGCGACTGCCTAGAGCCGACTGCCCAGAACGACTAGGCCATGACGATGACGGGCGTCCCGACCGGCGTCCAGTTCCAGGTGAAGACCGCGTCGTCGTGGGACTGGCGCAGGCAGCCGCCGCTGAGCGGCTGCCCGAGTTGCTGGACCGTCTGGACCGGATGCCCGTACTGCCAGGGGATCTCGTGGAGGCCGATGCCCCCGCCCTGGGGACCGACGGCGAAGCGCACCATGTAGTTCCACGTGATCGACGGGTTGTGGGTGGCGAAGGTGGCGTACGACTTCGAGTACACGTGGTAGGCGCCGAGGGCGGGGATGTCGAGCCGAGCGGACACCAGATGGGTGCGGGCGATGTAGCCGTTGGCCTCGATCAGCCAGACGCGCTGCTGACCCTTGGAGAAGACGATGCGGCGCCCGACGCCCGAGCCCCACGGCGGCTTGGGCACCCACGGCGGGTTGATGCTGCGCCACTCCGCGTTGTACCCGGGGATGGTCACCCAGGTGCCAGAGGCCCGGGCGGGGAAGGTGGTCGTCGTCGCGATGGTGGTCGTCGTGGTGCGCCGCGGCTTGGCGTCCGTCGTCGTGGTGCGCTCGGCCCGGGCCGTGTCCTCCGTCGTGCCGTCCGCCGAGGTGCCGTCCGCCGCCGGGTGGTGGTGGACCGCCGGCCGGACGAGCCGTCACGGTCCGCCGAGTCTGCCGGGTCGGCCGGCGCGGTCGTGGTGGTCGTGGTCCTGGGCGAGGGCGCTTCGGCCAGGGCCAGGGGGGCGACGAGGACCGCGGCGGTCAGTCCACCCGCCAATGCGACGCCTCGTCGCGTCCACCACCGCATCGGGGCAGCGTACGCGCGTCAGGTGGTCGCGGCGAGGACGACGTCGATCGAGACGCCGTTGTTGCTCCCGGCCGAGTCGGCCGGCCCGGCCAGCTCGGCCACTTCGAGCTCCGCGATGCCACCGGCGGCCCGCAGGTCGTTTTCTCCCTGGGCCAGCGCGGCGAGGAACTCGGCCGGGGCCGCCACCCGGACGCGCTCCACGCCGGCCCGCTGGGACACCTTGTTCTCGGTCTTGGTCCGGCGGACCTGGGAGAGCACCTCGCCGACGGCGTCGAGCACGCCGGGATCGGCGGCCTCGACCGGCGCCACCTCCGTCGCGGTGGGCCACGAGGCCCGGTGGATGGAGCCGGTGTGCCACCAGCTCCACACCTCGTCGGTCACGAAGGGCAGGATGGGCGCCAGCAGGCGATGGAGCGTGTCGAGGGCCCGCCGAAGCGCCGCCACAGCCGAGGCGCCGACGGCCTCGCCCTGCCCGCCGTAGGCCCGGTTCTTGACCAGCTCGACATGGTCGTCGCAGAACCACCAGAAGAAGGCCTCGGTGCGCTCAAGCGCTCTCGCGTAGTCGAACGCGTCGAAGCTGGTGGTGGCCTCCCCGACCACGCCGGCCAGGCGCACGAGCATGGCGCGGTCGAGGGTCTCGGTGATCTCGGCGTCCGCCGGCGGTTCGTCGAAGCTCAGCACGAACTTGGTGACGTTGAGGAGCTTGGTGGCCAGCTTGCGACCGATGCGCATCTGGCCCTCGTCGAACGCGGTGTCCACACCCGGGCGGCCCTCGGCGGCCCAGTACCGCACGGCGTCGGCCCCGTGGGTCTCGAGGAGCGCCATGGGAGTCACGACGTTCCCCTTGGATTTCGACATCTTCTTGCGGTCGGGGTCGAGGATCCAGCCGGAGATGGCCGCGTTGGTGAACGGCAGCGTGCCGTGCTCCAGATCGGCCCGGACGACCGCGCCGAACAGCCAGGTGCGGATGATGTCGTGCGCCTGTGGACGGAGGTCCATGGGGAAGACCCGGGCGAACAGGTCCGGGTCGTCGATCCAGCCGCCGGCGATCTGCGGGGTGAGCGACGACGTCGCCCACGTGTCCATCACGTCGGGATCGCCCACGAAGCCGCCCGGCTGGCCCCGCTGGTCGGCCGTGAAGCCCGGCGGCAGGTCCGACGACGGATCGATGGGGAGCGTGGACTCCTCTGGGACGATCGGATGGTCGTGGTCGATCTCGCCGTCGACGCCGAGCCGGTACCAGACGGGGAACGGCACGCCGAAGAAGCGCTGTCGGGAGATCAGCCAGTCACCGTTGAGGCCGCCCACCCAGTTCTCGTACCGGTGGCGCATGAACTCGGGGTACCAGGTCAGCTCCCGGCCCCGCTCGAGGAACCGCTCCCGTAGTTCCGGGTCACGTCCGCCGTTGCGGATGTACCACTGCCGGCTCGTGACGATCTCGAGCGGCCGTGAGCCCCGCTCGTAGAACTTGACCGCGTGGGTGATCGGGCGGGGCTCGCCGAGGAGCTCGCCGCTCTCGCCCAGCAGCTCGACCATGCGGCGCTGCGCCTGCTTGGCCGTCGTGCCCGCCAGCTCGGTGTAGGCCGTCCGGCCGGCCTCGTTGGTGATCCACTCGGGGGTGGAGGCCGACAGGCGCCCGTCCCGGCCGATGACCGCCCGGGTCGGGAGTTGGAGCTCGCGCCACCAGATGACGTCCGTCAGATCGCCGAACGTGCAGATCATGGCGATGCCGGTGCCCTTCTCGGGATCGGCCAGCTCGTGGGCCACGACCGGGACCTCGACGCCGAACAGCGGCGTGGTGACCGTCTCGCCGATGAGCGCGCGGTAGCGGTCGTCCTCGGGGTGGGCCACGAGGGCCACGCAGGACGCCACCAGCTCGGGACGGCTGGTGTCGATGACCAAGTCCCCGCTGCCGTCGGTCCGGTGGAAGGCGAGCTGGTGGTAGGCGCCGGGGATCTCCCGGTCCTCCATCTCGGCCTGGGCCACGGCGGTGCGGTCGTCGACGTCCCAGAGCGTCGGCGCCTCCTGCTGGTACGCCTCGCCGCGGGCCAGGTTGCGCAGGAAGGCCGCCTGGCTGGTCCGGCGGGAGCGCTCGTCGATGGTCGTGTAGTAGTGGCGCCAGTCCACGGACAGCCCGAGGTGCCGCCACACGGCTTCGAAGGCCTGCTCGTCGACGGCCGTGAGCTGCTCGCACAGTTCCACGAAGTTGCGGCGGCCCACGGGGATCTGCTGCTTGCCGGGGGTCTCGGGCGGCTCGAACCCGGGGTCGTACGGGAGCGAAGGATCGCAGCGGACGCCGTAGTAGATCTGCACCCGCCGCTCGGTGGGCAGGCCGTTGTCGTCCCAGCCCATGGGGTAGAAGACCTGGCGGCCTCGCATGCGGTGGTAGCGGGCGACGGCGTCCGTGTGGGTGAAGCTGAACACGTGCCCGATGTGGAGCGAACCCGACACCGTGAGCGGCGGGGTGTCGATCGAGAAGACCTCGGAGCGGGGGACCGAGCGGTCGAAGTGGTAGGTGCCGTCCTCGGCCCAGCGCTGGGCCCAGCGGTCGTCGATGCCGTCGAGCGTGGGCCGGTCGGGAACGGTGGACATGGGTCCATGACGGTACCCGAGCGCGCCGGAGGCCCGGCCAGTCATTCGGCCGGGCCTCCGGGTGCGCTTCGCTCAGAAGGGACGGACGGAAAGGACCTCCGCGGCCACCGTGAACGATCCGCCGGCGAGGTCGCCGATGGCGTAGACGATGGTGTTGGTGCCGGCGGCGAGGTCGACCGGTGCGTCATCGAGCACGGCGGTCGAGGTGCCGGCGGCGCGGACGTCGATCAGGTAGGTGGCGGCCGGGACGTCGGCCTTGCCCTGGCGCGGGTTCCGAAGGCCGGCGAACAGGGTGAGGGAGTTGTCGGCCACGATGTCGACGGCCGGGGCGGCGGCGGTGTGCCGCACGGTCACCCGGGCCGTACCGGCGCCCAGCGGCGACTGGTCGTTCGCGAAGACCGTGATCTTCGGCTTGCCGGACTCGCTCAGGTGGGCGACCACCGACTTGCTCTGGTTCTCCTTCAGGTAGAACGAGCGGGCCAGGACCGGGGCGCTGCGGGGCGGGGCGTTGGCCGGCCGGATCTCGACGTTGTTCACGCCCTTCTGGCCGGGCACGGTGGCCACGGTGGTGAAGACGACGTCCTCCACGGGTGCGCCGCCGTTCACGTAGATGTCGACCGGCAGGTCGGGGATGCCGTGGACGAGCGTGATCGAGGCCAGGGCGGACGGCCTGTGCGGTGTCGGCGGACGCCTGCACCGCGGTGGTGGCCGTGCCGGCTGTGACGGCCAGCGCGGTCACCAGGCCCAGCCGGGCCAAGGTCCGCTTCGCACGGGATTGCTTCATGGTCGGGTCCCTTCGAGTCGGGGCGCCGGAGGACGGCGCCGTATCCAGACGCATTTAGTACGAAACAGCGGCGGGACCCGGATGCCTGTTTCTCCTGGACATCGCTCGTCCGGCGAATCGCCGCCGATTCGCCGGACGAGCGCCGCCTACGCTGCCCGGGTGCTCCGCCTGTACGACACGGCCGCCGGCGAGGTCCGGGAGCTGGCGCTGCGCCGGCCCGGTCAGGTGGACATCTACCTGTGCGGACCCACCGTCTACGGCCCTCCCCACCTGGGCCACGGCCGGGCGACGCTCACCTACGACGTCCTCCGCCGCTACCTCGAGTGGTCGGGCCTGGGTGTCCGCCTCGTATCGAACATCACCGACATCGACGACAAGATCATCGCCCGCGCCCAGCGCGAAGGCCGGGACGCGGCCGAGATCGCCTCCCGCTGCGAGGCGGTCTGGTTCCAGGCCATGGAAGGGATCGGCGTCGAGCCCCCGACCGACATCCCCCGTGCCACCGACTACGTCGAGCTGATGGTGGCGATGATCGGCCAGCTCGTCGAGATCGGGCGCGCCTATCCCACCGATGACGGCGTCTACCTCGACGTCCGTTCCATCGAGGACTACGGCCTGCTCGCCCACCAGTCGCTCGATCAGATGCTGGCCGGCGGCGGCGACCGCGAGGTCTACGGCGCCGAGCAGAAGCACGACCCGGCCGACTTCGCCCTCTGGAAGCTGGCCAAGCCCGGGGAGCCGAGCTGGCCGTCACCGTGGGGCGAGGGCCGTCCGGGCTGGCACACGGAGTGCGTCGTGATGGCCCTCGACCTGTTGGGGGAGGGGTTCGACCTCCACAGCGGCGGGCTCGATCTCAAGTTCCCGCACCACGAGAACGAACGGGCCCAGGCGGTGGCGCTCGGCAAGGGGTTCGCGGGCCACTGGATGCACCACGCCTTCGTCGTCGACGAGACGGGCGAGAAGATGTCCAAGTCGTTGGGCAACTTCGAGAACCTGCTGGACCTGCTCGAGCGGGTCGACGGCCGCGCCTTCCGGATGGTCCTCCTGCAGGCCCACTACCGCTCGCCCGTGCGGATCGGACCGGACCGGCTGGAAGCAGCGGTCCGGTCGCTGGACCGGATCGACGCCCTGGCCCGCCGTACGGCCACGCTTCCTGACGCAGAACCCGACCCCGCGACGCTGAACGCCTTCGCCGCCCGGATGGACGACGACCTCGACACCCCCGGCGCCATGGCCGTGCTGTTCGACGCCGTGTCCAGCGCCAACAGCCTGCTCGACCAGGGGGACGACGCTGCGGCGGCGCCCCTCGTGGCGTCGGTCTGGTCGATGGGCGGGGCGATCGGCCTCGTGCCCCGAGCCGAGGACGAGATCCCTGAGGAGGTCGCGGCCCGCGCCAAGGCGCTCGACGCCGCTCGGGCCGAGCGTGACTTCGCCATCGCCGACGAGCTGCGGGCCGCGCTCCAGAGCGACGGCTGGGTGGTCGAGACCACGAAGGACGGCACCAGCGTGCGTCGCGGCCGGCCGGTCTGATCGCGGACCTGATCACGGACTTGCCCACCCTCGCGGTCCCGCATCACGCTTGAGCGCTGTGCTCGCCCGCCGCCACGGCTCCTCACCCGGCTACCCGGCCGGGTTCTGGATCATCTGGACGACGGTCGCCCTCGATCTCGTGGGCTTCGGCATCGTGGTGCCGATCCTGGGCCGGTATGCCGAACGCTTCGGCGCCAGCGGCTTCGAGGTCGGTCTGCTGGTGGCCTCGTTCTCCGCTGCTCAGTTCGTGTGCGCCCCGCTCCTCGGCCGGCTCTCCGACCGCATCGGCCGCAAGCCGGTCCTCCTGCTGTCGCTGTTCGGGACGGCGGCGGGAAGCTTCCTCACCGGTGCCGCCGGCGCGCTGTGGGTCCTGTTCGTGGGCCGGATCATCGACGGCGCATCGGGTGGCAGCGTGGCCGTCGCCCAGGGCGCGGTGACGGATCTGGCCTCACCGGAGGATCGCCCCCGGCTCCTGGGCATGCTCAGCGCCGCGTTCGGCGTGGGCTTCGTCGTCGGCCCGGCCGTCGGCGGTCTGGCGTCGCTCGGCGGGCCGCACGTCCCGTTCGTGGTGGCCGGGACCGTCGCCCTGGTCAACGGGCTCATCGCCATCCGCCGCCTCCCCGAGACGTTGCGCCGGCACGAACCGAGGCACGAACAAGAGGCGGCGGCCCGCGCGGCCGAACCTGCTCGGGAATCATCGTCACGCCCGACCCTCACCCGCATCTGGGTCCTGGCTCTTGTCGGGTTCACCGCCATCTGCGCGTTCAGCGGCTTCGAGACCACCTTCTCGCTCTTCGCCGACCGCCGGTTCGGCCTGACCGAGGGCCCGGTGGCGCTGATCTTCCTGGGGGTCGGTCTCCTGCTCGTGCTGGTCCAGATCCGGCTGGTGGGTCCGGCCAGCGACCGGTTCGGTCCGCTCGGTGCCCTCCAGATCGGCCTCGTGTGCAACGCGCTGGGACTCTGCCTGCTGTCGCTGACCCACAGCTGGCTCCTCCTCGTGCCCTCCCTCGCGCTCCTGACGCTCGGACAGGGCCTGGCCATCCCGAACCTGGCCGCCACCGTGGCCGACCGCGCCCCAGATGCGGAACGGGGTGAGGCGCTGGGCTTCCAGCAGCGCTGGCAGAGCCTGGGGCGCATCGTGGGCCCGATCGTGGCCGGCGCCCTCTTCCAGGCGGTCGGGGTGCCCGCGCCGTACGTGGCCGGAGCCGCTCTCACGCTCGTCGCGCTCGGGCTGCTCACGCGGGCCCAGTCGTCCCTGGCGGTAGCCTCGTCGGCTTGACGGGTCCGCCCAGTGGCCCGGGTGGGCGACGAGACTTCCCGATGGTGCAGACGGTCCGATCCCCGGCAGAAGCGCACGCCGCGCCCGTCGTCGCGCCCCCGCGCCGGGCGCGATGGGCTATCAACCGTCGCTCGACGGCATCCGCGCCATCGCCGTCCTCGCGGTGCTCCTCTACCACGCCGACATGCGTTGGATCCCGGGCGGCTTCCTCGGGGTCGACGTCTTCTTCGTCGTCAGCGGCTACCTGATCACGTCCCTCCTCCTCGAGGAGCGGCGGGGCACGATGACGACGGACCTCAAGCGGTTCTGGCTGAGGCGGGCCAAGCGCCTCCTGCCGGCGCTGTTCGCGATGCTGATCGTGACCTGCGCGTACGCGGCGGCGTTCGTGCCCGACGCCCTCTACCGGCTGCGCACGGACGTGGTCGCCGCCGCCACCTACTCCACCAACTGGTGGTTGATCGCCAGCAACCAGAGCTACTTCGAGGCTCTCGGCCGTCCCCCGCTGCTGCGCCACCTCTGGTCGCTCGCCGTCGAGGAGCAGTGGTACCTGCTCTGGCCGTTGGTGTTCGTGGTGGCCATCGGTCTCGTGCGGGGCCGCGTCGAGCGCCTGGTGGTGCCGGTGCTGCTCGCCGCGCTGGCGTCGACCGTGTGGATGGCCGTCGTCTTCGATCCCGGCGCCGACGCCTCCCGCGCCTACTTCGGCACGGACACCCGCATCTCGGGGCTGCTGATCGGGGCCGCGACGGCGATGGTGTGGACACCGTGGCGGTGGCCGCAGGCCAGGCGCTGGCACCTGCCCGGCCTCGACGCCGCCGGCTGGGCCTCACTCGTGCTGCTCGTGTTCGTGATGCTGCGCTGGGGCGAGGACGGCACCTACCTCTACCGCGGCGGGTTCCTCGTCGTCGCGCTGCTGTCGATCGCTGTCGTGGCGATCTCGGTCCACCCGGGGGCGGCGACGTTCCGCGCCGCCCTCTCGCTGCCGTTCCTGCGCTGGCTCGGCTCGCGCAGCTACGGGCTGTACCTGTGGCACTGGCCGGTGTTCATGGTGACGCGTCAGCAGGACTACCCCTGGATGAACAGCTCGGTGCGGTTCTGGCTCAGGGTCGCCGTCACGTTCGCGTTGACCGAGCTCAGCTTCCGGCTGGTCGAGCGGCCGGTCAGGGACGGCTCGGCCATGCGATGGATCCGCGAGTGGCGGGCCGACCATGACCTCCGTGCGCGGGCCCGCGGCTGGGTCACGGTGGGCGTCATGGCGGCGCTCCTG
The DNA here is from genome assembly GCA_963769115.1 of uncultured Acidimicrobiales bacterium. Classification (GTDB taxonomy): domain Bacteria; phylum Actinomycetota; class Acidimicrobiia; order Acidimicrobiales; family Ilumatobacteraceae; genus DASTFY01. The sequence continues at coordinate 362,240 of CAVYKN010000019.1, read as the reverse complement.
TCCGTCGGCGTCGTCGGTAGCCGGGTCGCCACCGCCGATCCCGTCGACCTGACGACCGGAGGCGCCGAGCAGGAGTTCGTCGCCCCGGTCGGTGGCGCGCTCGAAGAGGTGGCGCCCGTGGCCGCCGACGCCGGTGCGACGGCCAGCGGGGCCGCGGTGGGCACGCTTCCGCCCAACCTCCCGCGCCGCGTCACGGTCGTCGGTGACTCGCAGGCCACCGCCCTGCTCAAGAACGCGCCGAAGGGACTGGGTTCGACCCTCGACCTCGACGACGGGGCCCTCGACGGCTGTGGCCTCTACGACGAAGGGTCCATCAGCACCGCGGCCAACTTCCGACGGGTCTTCGGCAACTGCGAGGGCTGGCCGCAAGAGTGGGCGGAGGCCGCGGCGGACGGTCAGGCTCAGATCACCCTCGTCGTCCTCGGCGCCTGGGACGTGTTCGACCTCGCCCGTGACGAAGGTCTGCTCCAGTTCGGCACGCCGGAGCACGACACCTACGTGACCACCCAACTGCAGCGGGGCATCGATGCCCTGGTCTACGCCGGCAGCAAGGTCGCGCTGTTGGAGATCCCCTGCTACGAGCCGGTCGACGGCGGCGGCCTCGTGGCGCTGCCCGAGCGGGGCGACGAGGACCGCACTGGGCACCTGAACGACCTGTTCCGGCAGGTCGCGGAGGCCAACCCGGCCACCGTGACCTTCGTCTCCGGCCCCACGGAGTGGTGCGAGGACGAGGCCATCGCCACCGACCTCGGCTACCGGTGGGACGGCGTGCACTACTACCGGCCAGGGGCCGGGCTGGTGTTCGAGAAGATCGCTCCCCAGCTCCTCGCCATCCCGGTCTGAGCTGGTCAGACCCGGACGGCGAGGAGCCGACGAGAGCTCGGTCGGTCAGGCGGCTGCGGCGTGCGGGTTGAACCCGGTCCGGTCGCGGCTGGCTGCCTCTGCGGTGGCCAGTGCCGAGGCGGCCTCGCCGGGCACGTCCCGGGCGGTGGCCAGCTTGAAGGTGGCGAAGGCGATGGCGTCCGCGTTCTGCCGCAGGACCTCACGGTTGAAGTTGCCGATCGTGTCGCACTCCTGGTGGTAGCACGGGTCGAAGGCCTCGCCTGCGTTACCGCCGTAGCGGGCGGCCTGCTCGGGCGTCTTGGTGTCCTCGGCGCCCGTGAACAGCCCGCCGGCCGGGATGCCGGCGAGGGCGAAGGCCTGGTAGTCGCTCCGGCCGTCGAAGGCCGTGTCCTCGAAGGCCAGACCACGGTCCGAGTAGAACTTCTCGAAGAGCGCCTCGATCTCGTCCGAGCCAGGCGGCACCGGCACGAGATCCTCAGGGAACTCGGACTGGTTGCCGTCATAGATGAAGCGGGCGAAGTTCGGCGAGCCGACCATGTCGAAGTTCAGGTAGGCCTTGATCCGGTTGAGCTCCCGGGGTGCGTTGGCGGCCAGGTTGTTCACGTACAGGTCCGAACCGACCAGGTTGGCCTCCTCGGCACCCCACCAGGAGAAGCGCACGGTGTTGATCGGGTGTGAGTGGGCCATCTGGACGGCCAGCTCGAGGATCGCGGCGCTGCCGGTGCCGTTGTCGTTGATGCCCGGGCCGGCGGGAACGGAGTCCAAGTGGCCGCCGACCTGGATGACCCGCTGCCGCTTGCCGGGGAGGTCAGCGAGCACGTTGGCCGTGCTGCGAATCTCACCGAACGTGTCGGTCACGATACGTACCGTGGCCGGCCCGCTCGCCAGGTCATCGCCCAGGGCGAAGGTCGTGCCGATGACGGGGATCGTCACACCGGGCTCGCCGAGGGTCCCGAAGAGGAGCTCGGTGCGATCGGGATCGATGTTGCCCTCGTTGAAGATGATCGCCGCTGAGGCGCCGGCCTCTTCGGCGTTGGCGGCCTTGACCACGAAGTCGCACGTGCCGCGCTGGATCAGCGCCACGTTGCCGGCCGGGAACCCGGCGAAGTCAGCGGGCTCGCACCCGCTGGTCGAGCCGCCGACCGGAGGCAGGAGCAGGTCGACAGGAGTGATAGGCGCGGTCACGTCCCCGCTGCCCGAGAAGTCCATCGTGGCGAAGTCCGTGTCCTGCACGAAGGTCCTCGCCGTCGGGGCGGTCTGCTCGAACACGGGCGGCGAGAGCTCCTCGAAGAACGGGAAGTCGAACCGCTGCACGCTGGGCGAATAGCCCGCCTGCCGGAGCTTCTTGAGCACGTAGTCGACCGAGCGGTCGTACCCGGGCGTCCCGGACGCCCGCGTCCCGCCCGTGTTGTCGGCGATGCGCTGGAAGGCCTCCAGGTGCGACCGGACGCCGTTGACCGTCACGCACTCCAAGAGGTCTTGGACTGTGTCGTTCGGTCGGTTCTTGCACACGGCCGGTGCGTTCTCGGCCGACTCGGCGGCCGTCGCCTGCCCTGACGCGCTCCCGGGAACGAGAGCGACGAGCAGTCCGGCGGTGGCCACTCCCGTGAGGGCGGTGGCGATACGGGTTCTACGAGGCACGAGAATCCCCCTTCGATCGTGCGATTGGCTGCTGCGACGCTGCCCAGCCGGGCCGGACCGTAACCCTCCGGACGAGGTTGTGGCGAAGGTTACTCATGGGTAACTTACGGGCATGGCCGACTTCTCCCTCGAGCTCAACGAGGACCAGCAGCAGATCCAGAAGTGGGTGCACGACTTCGCCGAGAACGTCGTGCGGCCTGCCGCGCACGAGTGGGACGAACGGGAGGAGTTCCCGTGGCCCATCGTGGAGGAGGCGGCCCGCAACGGCCTGTACGGGTTCGACTTCATGGCGAACGCCATGGGCGACCCGACCGGGCTGACGCTGCCCGTCGCCCTCGAAGAGCTGTTCTGGGGGGACGCCGGCATCGGTCTGGCCATCTTCGGCTCGGCCCTCGCGGCAGCCGGCATCTTCGGCATCGGCACGCCGGAGCAGTCCCTGGAGTGGGTGCCCCAGTGCTACGGCACGCCGGACGACGTCAAGCTCGGCGCCTTCTGCGTCTCAGAGCCCGACGCCGGCTCTGACGTGTCCTCGCTGCGGACGCGGGCCGTCTACGACGAGGCCAACGACGAGTGGGTGCTCAACGGCACCAAGGCGTGGATCACCAACGGTGGCATCGCAGACGTGCACGTCGTCGTGGCAGCGGTGGATCCCGCGCTCAAGGGCCGCGGCCAGGCCTCGTTCATCGTCCCGCCCGGCACGAAGGGCCTGTCGCAGGGCCAGAAGTACAAGAAGCACGGCATCCGGGCCTCCCACACCGCGGAGGTCGTGCTGGACGACGTGCGGGTGCCCGGCCGGTGCCTGCTCGGCGGCAAGGAGCGGCTCGACGCCAAGCTGGCCCGGGCCCGCGAGATGCAGAGCACGGGTGAGAAGCAGCCGGCGATGTCCACGTTCGAGGCCACCCGGCCCGCCGTCGGCGCGCAGGCGCTCGGTATCGCCCGCGCCGCCTACGAGTACGCGCTCGAGTACGCCAAGGAGCGCCGGGCGTTCGGCCGGCCGATCATCATGAACCAGGCGGTCGCCTTCAAGCTGGCCGACATGGCCATGGAGATCGACGCCGCCCGCCTGCTGGTGTGGCGCGCCGCGTGGCTGGCCCGCAACGGCGGCTACCGCAACGCGGAGGGCTCCATGTCCAAGCTGAAGGCCGGCGAGGTCGCGGTCTGGGCGACCGAGCAGGCCATCCAGATCCTCGGTGGCTACGGCTACACGCGCGAGTACCCCGTCGAGCGCTGGCACCGGGACGCCAAGATCTACACGATCTTCGAAGGGACCTCGGAGATCCAGCGCCTGGTGATCAGCCGGGCCATCTCCGGCCTGCGCGTCGAATAGGCCCTCGCGGGTTTCGCACCCGCAAACCGGTGGAGCGCTCTGCCGCCCGCCGCGTCAAGAGGACCCTCGCCCCGAGGACATCCTCATCCGTGAGATCGTCAAGGATCCTTGACGGTTCTTGAAAGCGCGTTTCCTCCGGGTGGACGGTCCGCCCTCGCGCGCTGCTGTGCGCGGCTGTTGCGTCAACAGGCGGCGTGACTCGCCGCCCTCCAGCTTGCGCTGGACTCACCTACAGCGTGACGGTCACTCCGTAGCGGTGCTCACGCTCCGAGCGTGAAGCGGATGTAGCAGTACTGATCGAGCAGCCGGGCGAGGCTGGCGCCCGGCTGCCCGAGCTCGGCGGCCAGCTGCGGCTCGTCCCAGCCGGTGTCACCCAGCAGCTGTCGCGCCCAGTCCCGGCCGAGGCGCAGGTGCGCGCCGAAGGCGATCTCGTCCCGGCCGCCGTGGAGCCGCTCGGCGATCATCAGGTCCCAGGGCATGACCGCCCGCGGTCGGAGCGCGTACAGGGCCTTGGCGGCGGCGGTCGGACCCATCGTCCGGTCGGTCCCCGCCACCGTGCGGGCGATCGGCAGCGAGCTCAGGTCCTCGAACGCGACGCTCAGGCACGTGATCTGGTCGTCACTCAGGTCGCTGAGCGGCCCGGTCACTTTGGCCAGGTCGCCGCGCCGCCGGCCCCACCACGCCGCGAGCCCGGCGTCGAAGAGATCGGGCTCGCCCGGCCGGGCGTAGCGGATGCGGCAGCCCCAGGCGTTGAGCCAGCGATGGAGCGCCCGCCGGCGCTCCACGAGTGAGAGGTCGACCTCGCCGTCGGCTTCGGACGCCAGCCCGGCGTCGCTCGCGTCGACGCCGTACGACGCCGCGAACATCGAGACCCCGGCGCGCACGGCGTCCAGCGTGATCTCCCGATCCCCGAGCGCGCCCACGCATCGCAGACTACGAACGGGGATCCACCGAGCGCCCGGACCGTCGAGGCCCGGGCCGCCGTAGGGTTCGGACGATGGCAGACGGCACCGACGCTCCGGCCGCGGCCTGGCGCCCGGCCCGTGGCTACCTCGACACCGCCACCTACGGGTTACCGCCGCTCGCCACCGTCGAGGCCGGGCATCGTGCGCTCGAGGAGTGGGCCGACGGCTCGGGCCAGTGGCGGGTGTGGAACGACGCTGCGGACACCGCGCGGCGATCGTTCGCCGCTCTCGTCGGTGCGGCGCCCGGTCAGGTCGCGATCGGCCCGGCCGCGTCCACCTTCCTCGGGCTGGTCGCGGCCAGCCTGCCGGACACCGCGGAAGTGGTCGTGGCGGAGGAGGACTTCACCGCGCTGCTGTTCCCGTTCCTCGCCCAGGCGTCGCGCGGTGTCACCGTCCGTCCGGTGCCACTCGACGCGCTGGCCGACGCCGTCACGGACCAGACGACGATGGTCGCGTGGAGTGCCGTGCAATCGTCCGACGGCCGGATCGCCGACATCGACGCGGTCCTCGCGGCCGCCGGCGCGGCCGGTGCGCTGACCGTCGTCGACGCCACCCAGGCGCTCCCGTGGCTGCGGCTCCCACTCGACCGCATCGACGCCACCGTGTGCTCGGCCTACAAGTGGCTGTGCTGCCCGCGGGGCACGGCCTTCATGGTGGTCTCGCCTGCGCTCCTGTCGATGTGCCGGCCGAGCGGGGCCAGCTGGTTCGCGGCGCCGGACGTCTACGGCGCGTTCTACGGGCCGCCGTTGCGCCTGGCCGAGGACGCCCGCCGCCTCGACCTCTCTCCGGCCTGGCACGCATGGGTGGGCGCGGTGGCTTCGCTCGACGTGCTGGGACGGATCGGCATCGATGCCATCCACGACCACGACGTGCGGTTGGCCGACGGGCTGCGCCAGAGGCTCGGCCTCTGCGCCCGCGGGCTCGGCCATCGTGTCGATCGCCGGCCTGGGCGCCGGGATCGAGGAGCGGTTGTCGGCCTGCGGCATCAAGGCCGCGGCGCGGGCCGACGGCTGCCGCTTGTCCTTCCACATCTACAACGACGCGGACGATGTCGAGGCGGCCTTCGCTGCGCTCGAGCGCGTCGCGCCCTGACGGCTATCGACGCCCCGCCCGCGCGATCGCTGTCCACCGTCACCGCCGCGATGGCGGTGGCGTGCGGCCTGGCCGTCGCCGCCATGACCGTCATCTTCGCCGGCGGCGCGCTGTTGACCGCGGTTGCCGGAGCGCTGTACGAAGCGGCCGGTTGGAAGGCCGTCTCGGGGTTCGCCGCCTCGCTGATCGGCCTCGCCCTGCTCGTGTGGCTGGTCGTCCCGGAGCCGGACGCGGCGCGGGTCAGATCGGCCCGAAGCGTTCGTGGAAGAAGTCCAGCATCGCCCGCCACGATCGGGCGTCCGCCTTCGCCTCGTACTTGATGCCCGGCCTCGTGCCGTCGGCGGCGGGGTTGGTGAAGCTGTGCACGGCGCCGCCGTAGAGGTTCATGCGCCAGTCGACCCCGCCGACCCGCATCTCCTCCTCGAAGGCGGCGCGCTGTTCCGGCGGGATCAGCGGGTCCTCGGCGCCGATGCACACGAGCACCTTGGCCTTGATGTTGGCGGCGTCCTCGGGCCGGCTGGTCGACAGACCCGAGTGGAAGCCGACGACCGCCTTGCAGGTCGGCGCCTCCCCGGGCCAGCTCGAGCGACATCGTCCCGCCGAAGCAGTAGCCGATGGCCGCCACCCGGGCCGGGTCGGCCTCGCTCGTCGGCCAGCAGCACGTCGAGGCCGGCCTGCCGATGGCCCGGCGTCTCGAGCGGGTCGCCGGCCAGCCGCGGTGAAGCGGGCCGTGAGCTCCTCCGGCGGGCAGCATCTGCCCGTCGCCGTAGTAGTCGAGGGCGAACGCCACGTAGCCGAGCTCGGCCAGGCGCCGGGCCGAGCGCTTCGCGTGGTCGCTCAGCCCGTTGCCCTCGTGGCAGACGAGGATGGCGGGCCGCCGCCCGCGGCCGCTCGTCGTCCACGGCGAGCTGGCCCACCAGCCGCAGTCCGTCGTGCCGAGTACTCGATGTCGGCGATGTGCACGAGGAGTCTCCTCAGTCGATCAGCGGCCGATCAGCGATCAGCGCCGGGCCGCCACTATGGCAAGTGCTACCCGGACCTCGTGAATCGCCGCACCAACTGCCGCACCCGCTCGAGGAGGGCGCGAGCACGATCCACCCACGACGGCGGCACTCGCCGCAACCGGGTCCTCGTACACGCGGGCCACGGCCTCGGCGATCTCGGCCCAGTGCTCCTCGCGCGCCGTCAGGCTCTGCTCGATCTGGACGCCGTTCGCGCCGCCCGCCGTCAAGCGGTTCACGATGTTGCACGGGCTGTCCCCATTGAAGGGGTCGTCAGGCGTGGCGACGCGCACCACGACCTCAGGCCCGGTGGCGTCGTCGATAGCCTCGCGGATCTCCTCCCGCAGCTCGACAGGCGCGAGGCCGCCGACGAGAACGATCGGCTCCTTGAACCCGTGGAAGCTGACGGCATCGGCGAACCCACGCGACATCACCGAGCCGAGCAACGGAAAGCTCGCCGGGGTCGGTCTCGTCCGAGGTGATGTGCCAGCTCTCGAAGGCACGGTTGCCGGACTTCCAGCCCCTGCAGATCCACGAGCTGGCTCCGCGCGCGGCCAGGCGCGAAGCAACGTGCTCGGCCTGCCGGTCGGTGTTGAGCTCGATGTCGCCGCCATGCGGCGCGATGGCGATGACCGTCGCGCTCGCGCCGTCGTGGAGTCGCTCGACGAACTCGCCCAGCTCTTCGGCGTCGGTGTCGCTCAGCGTCGGGTGCGGCACCTGCGAGTCGATCACGCCGTCGAACTCGTCGTCGGTGCCGAACCGCCGGCGGGCGGTCAGGCCCATGCGCACGGTGCTGTCGGGGTCCTCGTCGGGGGCCTCGCTGATGGTGTAGAGCACCTGATCGTCCGCAGTCGTGAGGATCCGTACCTGGCTGCCGACGTCGGCGCCGAGCTCGAGCAGCTTCCGAGGGTCGACGGAGCAGTGCTCGCGCCGCTTCTCGAGGTCCTCCTGCGACGGCGATGCCGTCCGGATGCCTACGTGACGAGCGACCATCACCGTTCCAACGTCTTCTCGAACCAGTGGTCAGCGTACGGCTCGCCATTGAACGGCGACACCTCGCGGTAGCCGTCCTTCCGGTACAGAGCGATCGCCTCGGTCAGCGTGCGGTTGGTGTCGAGCCTCGTCCTCTTCGCGCCCCGGTCGGCCGCGTGCTGCTCGAGCTCGCGCAGGAGCCGCCGTCCCACGCCCAACCCCCGCGTCGCGGGTGACACCCAGAGGCGCTTGATCTCCGCGATCCTGTCGCGGTGCAGCTTCAGCGCCCCGCATCCCACGGGCTCGCCGTGGAGGCGGGCCACCAGGAGCAGCCCTCGCGGTGGGACCAGCTCGTCGGCGTCCACCGGGAGGGCGCGGGCAGGATCGAAGCCGGTGTGGAAGCGCGTGTCCAGCTCGGCGAAGTACGAGCGCATGCAGACCTGCGCGCCAGCGCTGGCAGGGTCCTCGACCGTGACGCGGACGGCGCCTGCTGTCAGCAACCGCACGACCGTCGACATGGCGGCGACCAGCTCGGCCCGGCGTGGTGGGTCCAGGGCGTCGAGCACGGACCAGGCCAGCGCGTCGCTTCGCTCGTCGAGCACGGCACGCTCGGCGCGGCCGGCCTCCGTCAGGCGGACCTCGCGCCGCCGGCCGTCGCCCGGGCCGGCGTCGACGGTGACGAGCTCGTCCGCCTCCAGCCGGCGCAGGAGCCGGCTCAGGTAGCCCGAGTCCAGCTCGAGCCGGTGGCGCAACGCTCGGACCTCAGCGGCGTCCCCGCCATCCGCCGCCACCCCCGCCGTCCCCGGCGCCGACCTCCCACAGGAGGCGGGACGCGCCGAGGGGCCGGCCCCGGGCCAGGTACTCCTCGTCGAGCGCGCCGACCCGCTGCGTGACGACCCGGTTGAACCGTCGGACGACCTCGACCCCATCACGCTCCATATCGCTGACCTTAGTCAGATATCTGCCTCCACCACGCCCGCCAGGAGGGGCGTGGTATGACGTCGCCGTGACCGAACGGGTGCGGTGGGGTGTCCTCGGCTGCGCGGCGATCGCGGTGAACAAGGTGATCCCGGCGATGCAGCGCTCGAAGCTGTGCGACGTCACGGCGATCGCTTCGCGCGACGAGCCCCGCGCCGCTGCCGCGGCCGCCGCGCTGGGCATCCCCAAGTACTACGGCGGCTACCAGGAGATCCTCGACGATCCGGACATCGAGGCCGTCTACATCCCGCTGCCGAACCACCTCCATGCCCCGTGGACCTTGCGGGCGGCCGCCGCCGGCAAGCACGTGCTGTGCGAGAAGCCGCTGGCATGTCGTCCGCGGAGGCGCAGGAGATGGTCGACGGCTGCCAGGCAGCGGGCGTGGCCCTCATGGAGGCGTTCATGTACCGGCTGCACCCGCTGTGGATCCGTGTGCGGGAGCTCGTCGCGGGACGGTGCCGTGGGCGAGCTGGAGGCGATCCAGGCCTTCTTCTCCTATCGCAACCTCGATCCTGCTCAACATCCGCAACGTGACCGACTTCGGCGGTGGGGCGCTGATGGACATCGGCTGCTACCCCGTCAACGTGGCGAGGATGATGTTCGACGCCGAACCGATCACGGTGGCCGGGGTGGTGCGCCGCGACCCGAGCTTCGGCACCGACGCGCTCACGTCCGCGGTGCTCGACTTCGGCGGCCGGCACGCCACGTTCACGTGCTCGACCCAGCTCGAGGACGACCAGCGGGTCCACCTCATGGGGACCGAGGGGCGGCTGCTGGTCGAGATCCCGTTCAACATCCCGCCCGATCGGCCGACGCGCATCATCCGTGCTGCCGGCGGTTCACCGCCGGTCGAGCCCGGCATCGAGATCATCGAGGTCCCGCCGGCCGACCAGTACGCCGAGCAGTGCGACGCCTTCTCCGCCGCCATCCGATCGGGGCAGCCGGTGCCGACCCCGCCCTCGGACGCCGTCGCCAACATGGTCGTGCTCGAGCGGATCCTGGCCTCCGCCGCCGTCTGAACCGCCGCCGGCCGAGCTCGGGTCAAGCGGCGAGGGTCATCGCCCGATCCGTCCGCAGGAGGAACGGTGGGAGGTGGGCGGCCAGGTTCGAGAACGGCAGCACGTCCGGGTGCAGCTCGATGCCGAGCGTGTCGGTCATGAACCGCCGCCGGGCCTGGATCCGCTGCCACGCGTCTGGGTAGCGAGCGGCGAACTCGGCGCGCAACGACTCGTCGGCCAGCGCGACGCCATCCTCGATGTTGGTCGTGAAGTACGGCGTCCCGGTGGCGGGGATGATGTCGCACTGCAGCGCCGTCCCTGACCGCAGCTCGATCGTTGAGTTTGGGAACACCGGCGAGTTGACCCACTCGTCGAGGTGGAGCTGGTGCCCGGGGTTGATGAAGATCCCGAAGAACGGGTCGCCGAGGCGGCGGTCGACGATCTCCTGCAGCGCGCCGCCGACCTGGCCGACATGGAGGGCGCCGTACCACTCGGCGACGGTCTCGAAGTACGGGGCCACGAGCCGGTCGACGTAGTCCTGCACCCCGTCCGGCAGCTCCGATGCGTCGTCGACCACGAAGCCGGCCCGGCAGTTGAGCGCCCCCCAGATCCCGAACGCGATGGTGAACGGATCGCCCCGCTCGATCGGCCGGTCTCCGGGGCTGAGCAGCCCGTACCGGGCCCTCGGTCCTGCGGTGAGCATGAGGTGGCAGGACAGCGGGGCACCGTTCCAGGCCAGGAGCTGCGCCGCCTCCCGCTCGGTCATGCCGGGCCGGAGGCCTCGGAGCACGGCACCGACCCGCGCGACGTCTGGCACGCGGACCACTCGAACGCGGCCAGCTGCTCGACCTCGTTGAGCACGCGCAGCCCGTCGTCGGCATCGATGAGCAGATCGGAGGCGTTCTCCACCAGACCGCCCGCGCCGACCCTGTCCCGCAGCTCGTCGACCAGGAACGCCGGGGCCTCCATCGACGTGCGCCGGGCGTACGTCTTCCAGCCGACCAGCCCCACCCGGCTGCCGGACCCGATGCCCTCGTCGCGCAGGATCTCCGGCAGGGAGCTCGACTCCCCACGGGGCTGGCTCGGAAGGCTCAGGTCCTGGAAGCGCACGCAGTCGCATCGGGAGCGGGGCGGCCTCCGCCATCCCGTAGCACTCGTTGCCGAGCAGGATCGCCGGCTGCTCCGCGGCTCCGATGACGAGGACCGCCTCCTCGAACCTGGGGTCGAACCCGGACAGGTAGGAGAGGTTCGCGCTGTGCTCTCTGTCGGCCCAGACCACGAGGTGGTCGTAGCCCCGCTCCGTCCATCCGCGCCCGCAGCCGATCCAACCGGGCCGCGTAGAGCTCCGGCGGGAGGAGCGGCTCGCGGGCCGGCATCCCGAAGTCCGGAAGCGGCACGTCGGCGACGCGTGCTCGGGTCATGCTCACCTTGCTCATCGTCATCCCTCCGGGAGCCACGGGACCGCTTCGGCCGCACCGCGCTCGATCGTCACGAAGCTGTCCGCCGCGACCGGCATCCACGGTCCGGTCTCGCCGTCCGGCCACTGGACCCGTACCTCCGCCTCCGTGGCGTCGCCGAGCCCGGTGTGGAGCCAGCCGGCCTCCCCGCTGGCGTGGCCGCCGCCGACGGTGACCTCTCTTGACGTGGTCCGGTCGTCGGCCCGGACCTCGAGCCACGCGCCGATGGCGTCGACGTTGGGGGCCGGTTGCTCCAAGCGCACGGCGAGCCAGTTCCCGGTCGAAACGGCACGGTCGGCGTCGCCCCGCCCGACGTTCCGCCACACCTTCACGGGCTCGCGCCGGTTCACCACGACGAGGTCGAGCATCCCGTCCAGGTTGAGATCGACCACGGCGGCGCCGCGGGCCCGTTCGAAGCTGACGATGCCGGCATCCTCGGTCGCCTGCGCGAACGTGCCGTCGGCGCGGCCGAGGAAGAGGTCGCTGGGGTCGCGGCTGGCGTAGTCGACCTGGGCTTCGACGTTGCCCTTCGTCACGAACAGATCGACGAATCCGTCGTTGTTGACGTCCTCGAACTCGGGGTGCCACGCGGTCGACGGGAGCACGTCACCGCCGACGGCGGGCCGCTGCGCGGTCACGCCGCGGGCCAGCGCGACGTCCTGGTAGGTGGGGTGCTCCGGTCCGTCGGCCAGGGTCTGCAGCTTGTTGTCGCCCTGGCTGGTGATGAAGACCTCGGGGTAGCCGTCGCCGGTGAGGTCCCGGCTGGCGATGCCCATGCCCCAGAGGTGCAGCGGCTGCCAGCCGTCGGCCTCGGTGTAGGAGCGGGGCGGCTGGCCGGGCTCGATGCGCCACATCTGATCCTCGCCGTCGAGGTAGTAGTGGCGATCGTTGGTGACCCGCAGGTCGCGACGGCCGGACCGGCTCCAGTCGCTGAACAGCACGGACAGCGTGCAGTAGCCGGGGGTCAGCGGTTCCGGCGCGGCGTAGACGTCACCGGCTGCGGCGGGCCGGACGAGCTGGCTGTCGTCGCACTCGGTCGTGTCCGGCACGAGGTAGTTCCCGAACGCCAGCGTGGGAAGCGTGTTCGTCCCCTCCCACGTGGCGCTGAACGCAGCCGTCCAGGCGTCGCCGCCGTCGATGCCCAGCTGGTCGTTGGCCGGTTCGAAGCGGCAGTCGCCCAGCCCCCGCAGCACGACGTTGCCGCCGCGGCGCAGGACGACGAGGTCCATCGTGCTGTCGCTGTCGATGTCGAGCGGGTAGGCGCCGGTGACCGCGTTCAGGTCGGTCACGGGCGACGGCAGCTGCGCGAATCGCGTCGCGCCGCCGATCGGGCTCTCGTTCCGGTAGAGCGCGGCCGGCTCGCTGCCCCCGGCCAGATACAGCTCGGGGCGGCCATCGTCGTTGCAGTCGAACGCTGCGACCCCGCCGCCGACGAAGTGCTCGAACTCGCCGTCGTACACGTGGTCGATCCCGGCCGCCTGAGCTTCTTCCACGAAGCGCGGCGCGTCCGCCTCCCCCGCGGATCCTCCGGCGCGGAGGGCGACCACGATGCCGGCAGCGGCGAGGAGCGCGACGACGAGGCCGCCGATGACGATCGCCGGAGCTCGCCCGCGCTTCGGCATCAGTCGCCGGCCGGCGGCGGCAGGACGGCGACGTTGAGCCAGCGCCCACCGGTGGCCCGCCGGAGGACGAACATCTCGGCGAACGGCGATGTCTCCTGCGCCTGCAGCTGGCCGTCGGCGTCGTAGGTCTCCGTGGTCACGGTGCCCCGGGAGTCGAGGCCGAGGCTCAGGCCGTCCTGCCGGCCGAACGGGACGAGAAGGGTCACGTCGACGTCGTCGATCTGGTAGCGCTCGACGACCGTCGTGCCGGTGGCCTCGGCCTCCTCGAGCCGCGCCCGCATCTCGTCGAGGCGGTCGCCGTGGTCGACGGCTTCGAGGATCTCGGGATCCGCTCGGCGCAGCGCCTGGTGCTCCAGCTCCAGGTTCTCGGCCAGGGTCAGGACGAGCTCCCGGACGCCCGGTCCCGCGATCTCGTGGTTCCAGTCGGCGACGTCCTGCTGGACGGTGATCGACGGGAAGGTCGCCGGGTCCACGTCGTGCGGCACACGGCCCAGGATGTCGGCCGTGTCGGGGGCGACGATCCCTCGTGCCGGCGAGCCGGCGGCCACGATGCCCGACCCGACGACGACGATGGCGCCGGCGAGCAACGCCACCCGGACGGCACCGCCGAGGAGACCGGGGCCCGTCCCTCCGCCGATCACGAGACCGCTGGCCCACCGCCGGACGTCGTCGGCCTCCGATCCGGGATCGGGCGCCCAACGGTCGATCAGGGGCCGGACCGCGCACACGAGCACCAGACCGCCGAGCAGCGCGACCTTGGTGCCGAACTCCTCGGCCTGGGGCGCCATGAGCAGCGTGCTGACGACGGCGACCAGGAACCCGAACACCACGCGGCCGACCCGTCCGGCCGGGACGGTCTTGGGGTCCGTGATCATGAAGTACATGAAGATGAGGACTTCGGGGGAGATGACGATCACCCGCCAGAAGTCGAAGCCGCAGACGGGTGCGAACGCCCACCGGGCCGTCATGCAGTGCCCGAAGGCGGCCAGGACCCCGACGGCGGCGGCGAGGGTGATCCAGAAGGTCGCCGCGACGGCGAGCAGGCGCAGCCGTGCCGTGATCAGGAAGCCGCCCACGAGGATGACCGCGTAGGCGGTGAGCATCCAGGCGTTGAGAGGGGCCCACCAGAAGTCGAGCGGTTCGACACGCGTCTCGCCGAGGACGATGAACGCGATCACCAGCCCGATGTTCGACGGATTGAAGATGTGCGAGCCGCGGTAGCGGATGACGTACTTCGTCAGGAGGGAGAACGCGGCGACCGCGGCGAACACGTACCAGGAGTAGGTGGACCACGGCTCGTCGGACGGTGTGCCGGGGACCCGCAGGATCAGGGCCACCCCGCTCCCGGTCAGCATCGCGCTCGCCGGCCACACGAACGACTGGGTCCTCCGGAACGTGATCGCCACCTCGATCACCGCGCAGCTGAGGATGGCGGCGAGGATCTGCGGCACGCTGACCTGGAAGCCGAGCCCGAGCTGCCCGAGGACGTGGATCGTGACGATGACCGCGGCGACGTGCAGGCGCGAGTCGCGGGCCTTCGGCAGGAGCACGGGGTAGGCGGTCCCGCCGAGCGTGAGCGTCCGGCTGGTCACATCCTCCCCCCGTTGGCCCGGTCGTCGGGGCGCATCCTACGACCGCCGGCGTGGGGCGGGCAGCCGGGAGCACGTGCCCGCGCGGGCGACGGGCTACTACTGCGCTCGCTCCGTGGCCGGTGTATGTCCGCGGCACATCGAAAGGGGGAGGGGTACATGCACGTTCGTCGATGGGTACCGCTCGTTATGGGCGCAGCCCTGGTAATGGCCGCATGTGGCAGTGACGACGATGGCGGCAGTGCCGACACGACGGCTGCCGGTGGCGCTGAGACGACCGCCGCCGCAGGCGGCGAGACGACTGCCGCTGCGGGCGGCGAGACGACCGCCGCCGCCGCCGGCGGCGACTGCGTGGTCGGTGTCTCCTGGAACAACTACCAGGAAGAGCGCTGGGCCAAGTTCGATGAGCCGGCGATCAAGGCGGCCGTCGAGGCGGGTGGCGGCACGTACATCTCGAACGACGCCAAGTCCTCGGCCGAGACGCAGGCGAGCAACATCGAGAACCTCATGTCCCAGGGCGCCAACGTGCTCGTCGTCCTCGCGCAGGACGGCACCGCGGTGAAGCCGTCGGTCGCCAGCGCCATCTCGAACGGTGTCCCGGTCATCGCCTACGACCGCCTCATCGAGGACGAGAACGCGCTCTACATCACGTTCGACAACGTCGAGGTCGGACGGCTGCAGGCCCAGACCATCTTCGACCTGGTGCCGAGCGGCAACTACATCATCATCAAGGGCAACCAGGCCGATGCCAACGCCGACTTCCTCCGTGCCGGTTACGAGGAGATCATCGGTGAGGCCGTGACGGCTGGTGACATCACGATCGTCGGCGAGACCTACACCGACAACTGGGATCCGGCCATCGCCCAGACCCAGACCGAGCAGTTCCTGACCGCCGCCAACAACGACGTCCAGGCCATTCTCTCGGAGAACGACGGCATGGCCGGCGGCGTGGTCGCTGCCCTCCAGGCCCAGGGCCTCGCGGGCCAGGTGCCGGTCTCCGGGCAGGACGGTGACCAGGCGGCCCTCAACCGGGTCGCCCTCGGCACGCAGGCCGTGAGTGTCTGGAAGGATGCCCGTGAGCTGGGCACGGCTGCCGGTGAGGCCGCCGTCCAGTTGTGCGCCAACCCGGACGCGTCCGCCGTGGCCGACACCGCGCCGTTCACGACGCCAGGGGGCATCGACGTGACGTCGATCCAGCTCACGCCGATCCCCATCACCCAGGACAACCTCGACGTCGTCATCGACGCGGGCTGGACCGACACGGCCAATGTGTGCCAGGGCGTGGAGGCTGGTTCGGTGGCCGTCTGTCCCTGACACCTTCCACGAGCGTGGTGGAGCGCGCCCACCGCTCAGGGTCTTCCCTGGGCGGGGGGCGCGTCCCACGCTCACCCACCCGGTCTGTAAGCCGTCATCAACGGATGACCGAGGATGGCAGCTGGCGATCCGCTCACGAGAAGGCGTGATGGATGACTGAGGTTCGTTCGCCGGACCAACCGGCGACCATGGGAAGCCCGAGCCCACCGGCCTCCGCGCCGGCCCGCTCATGGCGTTCGGTGGTGGCCGACACCGAGCTCGACACCCGGTTGTTCGGCATGCTGATCGCGCTGGCGGTCATCTGGATCGCCTTCAACATCCGCTCCGACGGCGGCTTCCTGACCGCCCGGAACCTGTGGAACCTGTCCGTCCAGAGCACGTCCATCGCCATCATGGCGACGGGCATGGTCCTGATCATCGTCTCGCGCAACATCGACCTCTCCGTGGGATCGTTGTTGGGCTTCCTCGGCTACACGATGGCGCTCGTCCAGACCGATGGGGTCATCGCGTTCTTCGGCCTGGACATCACGATCGGGGGCATGCGGGGCAGCTCCTGGTCGTGGGTCGTCGCCCTCGCGGTCGGCGTCGTCCTGGGCGCGCTGATCGGCGGACTGACCGGGTTCATCGTCGCCTACGGCGGGGTGCCCTCGTTCATCGTGACGCTTGGCGGCTTCCTCGTCTGGCGGGGCGCCATCTTCCGCACCGGCGGCAAGCAGGGGCAGACGCTCGCCCCGCTCAACGAGACGTTCCAGCGCCTCGGCGGCGGCGCCACGGGCGCGCTCGGCGACTGGCGGAGCTGGTTGCTCGCCATCCTCGCCTGTGGCGGCATCGTGCTCAGCATCCTGCTGTCACGGCGGCGTCGACGCCGCTACGACCTGGCCGTGCGGCCGATGTGGTTCGACGTGGGGCTTGGTGTCGTGGGCTGCGCGGTCGTGCTCGCCGGCGTCGCGCTCATCGCCAACCGGTACACCTCGCCCGTCACCGGAAAGCCGACGGGTGTCGCGTATCCCGTCGTGATCCTGATCGGCGTGACGCTCGTCATGACCTATCTCTCCCGGCGCCGTCGCTTCGGCCGCTACGTGTACGCGTACGGCGGCAACCCCGAGGCCGCCGAGCTGAGCGGCATCAACACCCGCCGGACGGTGATGCTCACCTTCGTCCTCATGGGTGTCCTGGTCGCGGTGAGCTCCGCCATCCAGACGGCGAGGCTCAACTCGGCGGTGACCAACCTCGGTGTCCAGAACGAGCTGGACGTCATCGCCGCGGCGGTCATCGGCGGCACGTCGTTCTCCGGCGGCATCGGCACGGTCCCGGGTGCCGTGCTGGGCGCGATCATCATGCAGTCGCTGCGCTCGGGCATGGTGCTCCTGAGGATCGACTCACCGTCGCAGGACATCGTGGTCGGCGTCGTCCTCGTGGCGGCGGTCGCCATCGACGCCGCGCTGCGGAGTGGACGTCGCCGGGCGGCGGTCGCCTCGCTCGTCGTGGGGTTGATCGTCACCGCCATCGTGATCCAGACGGGCCAGCCGTGAGGCAGGAGGCCGAACGATGACCGATGCCGCCACCGCTCCGCCGCCGGCCCCGTCGAAGGCCGGGCGCGACCCGCTCGTCGAGATGCGGAACATCCGCGTCTCCTTCGGCGGCCTCCACGCCGTCGACGGGGTCAGCGTGGACCTCTACCCGGGCGAGGTCGTCGCCCTCGTCGGAGGGAACGGCGCCGGCAAGTCGACGCTGATCCACACGCTCTCGGGCGCCCACCCGGCGGACTCGGGCGAGATCCTCATCAACGGCGAACCCGTCACCATCCACTTCCCCCGCGACGCCCAGAAGCACGGGATCGAGACGATCTACCAGCGGCTTGCCCTCGCCGACAACATCGACGCCGCGGGCAACGTGTTCCTCGGACGCGAGATCCGCACGTTCACCGGCGCCCTCGACGACTCGGCCATGGCGTCGGCCACCCGCGACGTCATGAAGCGGCTGAACCCGCGGTTCAAGAACCTCAAGACCCCGGTCCGGTCGTTGTCAGGCGGGCAGCGGCAATCCGTCGCCATCGCCCGCGCCATCTACTTCAACGCCAAGATCCTCATCATGGACGAGCCCACCGCGGCGCTCGGGCCCGCCGAGACGCAGCAGGTGCGCGAGCTCGTCGAGCAGCTGAAGACCGAGGGCATCGGCGTCTTCCTGATCAGCCACGACATCCACGACGTGTTCGACCTGGCGGATCGCATCAGCGTGATGCTCCAAGGGGAGCTCGTCGGCACGGTCGACAAGAACGCGGTGACCAAGGACGAGGTGCTGGCCATGATCATCATGGGCAAGAAGCCAGGCGAGGCCACCACCGAGGAGATGGCCGAGCTGCACGGCTAGGGCTGTCTGGCGCGCGAGCATCGGAGTCGATGCCGGACTCGTTCCCTGTACTCCGCGCCGTGGCCGTGGATGCCACCGACGCCCGGGCCGTCGCCGAGTTCTACCGAGAGCTGCTCGGGTACGTCTATCGACCCGGTGACGAGCCGCCGCCTCCCGGAGAGCCCGACCCGAACGGCGAGGACTGGCTCGTGCTCAGGGATCGCACGGGCGAGGCGCGCCTCGCCGTCCAGCACGTCAGCGAGCTGCCGCGGACGACGTGGCCCGATCCAGGCGTCCCGCAGCAGCTCCACCTCGACATGACCGTTGCCGACTCGGCTCAGCTCGCCGAGCAACGGGACCGTGCGCTCTCCCTCGGCGCGTCGATCCTGTTGGATCGATCGACGGACCCCGAGGAGGAGCTGTACGTGTTCGCCGACCCGGCCGGCCATCCCTTCTGCATCTTCGTGTCGTCCGACCATCCTGGTGGAGGTGGCGCCTGAGCGCGCCGCCCCTGTCCGACCGAGGTCTGAGCCGATCGCGCCGTCGGCGGCTCACCGGGCTCAGACTTCCTGGGGCTGCTCGTCGCCGGGCCACCCCTTGACGGTCGGGGCGGCGGTCGGTACCTTGTCTGAAACGATTCAATCCGGGAAGCCGACACGGGGGTGAAGCTCGGCTCCGGTGTTGGCAGGACCGTGGGGGACAAAGGGGGGAGTAGGTGCCGGAGCTCTCAGCGGCGCCGTCGAGGCGTTCGGCGGGCGGCCCGCTCTCTGTCGTCGATGTATCGAAGAGCTTCGGCTCGACCCATGCCCTCCGCGGCGTCTCCCTGGATCTCGCTGCCGGTGAGATCCACGCGCTCGTCGGCGAGAACGGTGCCGGCAAGTCGACCTTGATCAAGCTCATGACGGGCCTGTACCACCCGGACGCCGGCCACCTCGAGGTCGACGGGGCCACGGTCGAGCTCAGGTCTCCAGCGGACGCCCAGGCCCACGGTGTCGCCTGCATCTACCAGGAGCCGCTGGTCTTCCCGGACCTCACGGTCTCGGAGAACATCTTCGTCGGCCAGGGTCGTGGCGGCGGCATCGTGCATTGGCGGGACATGCACGAGCGCGCCGGTGCGATCCTCGCGCGAGCTGGAGGTCGACGTCGATCCCCGCTCTGTTGCGTCCCACCTCACCGTCGCCGGTCAGCAGGCGGTCGAGATCGCGAAGGCGATGTCCCGTGACGTGCGCGTCCTGATCATGGACGAGCCGACGGCGGCGCTGTCCGCCCACGAGGTCCGGCGGCTCTTCCGCCAAGTGCGACGCCTCGCCGCGTCCGGCGTCGCGATCCTGTTCGTCAGCCACCGCCTCGACGAGGTGTTCGAGCTCAGCGACCGCATCACGGTGCTCCGCGACGGCCAGCACATCTCGACCAACGCCGGTCGCCGATGTCACCGAGACATCGTTGATCCGAGACATGGTCGGGCGGGAGTTGTCCGACTTCTTCCGACAGGTGGAGCACGAACCCGGCGAGGTGGCGCTGGCCGTCGAGGGCCTTTCCCGTGCGGGCGCCTTCACCGAGATCAACTTCGAGGTACGCCACGGCGAGGTCCTGGGCTTCGCGGGGCTCGTCGGCTCGGGTCGCACCGAGGTGGCGGAAGCGCTGTTCGGCGTGCAGCCCGCCGACGCCGGGCACCATCCGCCGTGAGGGCCGGACGGTGGAGATCCGACTCCCCGCGCGGCCATGGATCACGGCATCGTGTACGTCACCGAGGACCGGCGACGTCTCGGGCTGTCGCTGCCCCAGTCCGTCTCGGCGAACATCACCCTGGCGGGGCTGCGCCGTTTCGTCTCGCGGTGGCATCTGCTCGACCGCAAGGCCGAGCGCGCGAGCCGCCGAGGTGTATCGGCAGCGGCTCGGTGATCCGCACACCGTCCCTGACCACTCCCGTCGGCGAACCTGTCCGGTGGCAACCAGCAGAAGGTGATGCTGGCCAAGTGGCTCGATCGTCGAGCCTGCGTGCTCATCCTCGACGAACCGACCCGCGGCATCGATGTCGGCGCCAAGGCCGACGTGCACGAGCTGATCGGTGAGCTCGCCGAGCCGGCGTCGCGGTCATCCTGATCTCGTCGGACCTCCCCGAGGTCCTCGCCATGAGCGACCGCATCCTCGTGATGCGGGAAGGGCCGGCAGATGGGCGTCTTCGCAGGGGTCCGACCTCGAGCAGGAGCGGATCATGACGGCGGCGGTGGGCATCGACATGATCGCCCAGCAGGATGCTCGCCGGCGCCGGCGTCCCGCACGGTCATCGCGCCGGATCCCTGCTGCCGCCCGGAGCGGGTCAAGGACCTTGTCGCTCCTCGGGCGTCCTCCTGCGTCACGGTGGCTGGTGTTCAGCCTCGTCGTCGACGACTACCTCAGCGCCCGCTTCGTCAGCCGCCTGCTGATCGCCATCTCGATCACCGCGCTCGCTCGCCGCGGGCGAGTCGCTCGTTATCATCACCCGGAACATCGACCTGTCGGTCGGCGTCGATCGTCGGCGTCGCCGCCTACCTCACGGCTGAGCTCCTCGCCGACCACCGCGGCCTGCCGGCCGTGGCCGCGTCGCCTTCGCGCTCGGCGTCGGCGCAGTGCTCGGCGTGGTCAACGGCGTCCTGGTGGCGGTCGCCAAGGTGCCGTCGATCATCGTCACGCTCGGCACGCTCTCGATCTTCCGCAGCCTGCTGACGGGCCACGCCGGCGGGGAGACGATCTCGACCGGCTCGCTGCCGGCGTGGCTCGTCGACCTTCCGCGCAGCACCCTCTTCACGCATCGGGCAGTACGAGGTGCGCACGATGTTCGTGCTGGCCCTCGTGATCGTCGTCGTGCTCCATCTCGTGCTGCAGTACATGCAGGCCGGGCCGGCACCTCTACGCCCTCGGCTCGAACCCGGAGGCCGCCCGCCAGGCCGGGTTGCACGAGCGGCGCGTCCAGATCGTGGCGTTCATCGCCTGCGGTGCCCTCGCCGGCTTCGCCGGCTTCCTGTACGTCGGCCGCTTCGGCACGATCAACGTCACGGCCGGCTCCGGCCTCGAGCTGGCCGCCATCGCCGCGGCCGTCGTCGGCGGCGTCAGCACGCTCGGCGGCTCCGGCACCGTCCTCGGCGTGTTCCTCGGCGCGGTGCTGATCGGGGTGCTCGACCAGAGCCTCGTCCGCGTCGAGCAGATCAGCGAGTTCTGGCGTGACGCGATCCTCGGGCGCCCTGATCCTCCTCGCCGTCCTGCTCGACGTCGCCCTCGGGCGCCGGCTCCGGGACCGCGCCCGCGACCAGGCCGTCGACCGAGTCCAGGGAGGTCGTCGCATGGCTAGCTGGGCCCGCGCTACACCTGGGAGCTCGCTGCTCGGCGGCGATCCTGCTGGGCACGGTCGATCTTCAACCTCACGCAGTCGAGCGGGTATCTGAGCAGTCGACAACTTCGTCAACCTGTTCCAGCTGCACATCGAGAAGATCATCGTCGTCGTCACGATGACGTTCGTGATCATCGCCGGGGAGATCGACCTGTCGGTCGCCTCCGTCATGGCGTGGTCCGCCGCGGTGCTGGCCTGGCTCTGCACGAGCACGACGTCCCGTTCGCGCTGGCCGTCCTCGCCGCGCTGGCCGCGGCCGCGGTCGCCGGCCTCCTCCAGGGCTGGTGCGTCGCCACGGCTCGGCCTGCCGTCGCTCGTCGTGACGCTCGCCGGGCTGATCGGCTGGCGGGGCGCAGCCAGGATGCTCGTCGAGGACCGCTCGATCGGCGGCTTCCCGGCCTGGTTCGACCGCCTCGGACAGGACGACCTCGTCGGCCCGGTGCCGCTCGCGCTGCTCGTCTTCTTCGTGTTGTTCGCCGTCGGGTGGGTCATCCTCGCACCGATCGGCGCCGGGCCGGGTGCTCTACGTGATCGGCGACAACGCCGAGGTGGCGCGCTACTCGGGCGTCAACGTGGCCCGGACGCGGCTTGCTGCTCTTCACCGCCTCGTCGCTCATCGCGGGCGTCGCCGGCATCCTGTTCGCCGCCCGTCTCGGCACCGTGCGCGGTGACCTGGCCACCGGATTCGAGCTCGAGATCATCACGATCGTCCTGCTCGGCGGGGTCAGCATCTTCGGCGGCTCGGGACGCATGAGCGGCGTCGCTGCTCGCCGTGCTCATCGTGCTCAACCTGCGCAACGGCTTCGGCCTGGCCAACGTCGGCGGCAACACCCAGACCGGCGTGATCGGAGCGCATCCTCATCGGCTCGGTCCTGGCCCAGAACGTGATCGACCGCCTCGGCGCACCGGATCCGGGCCCCCGACCGGACCCACCGCGCGCCGGCCTGCCCGACGCACGGTCGGCAGGCCGTCGCGCGCATGACGAACCCCGACAACGACCCACCACAACCATCCACCGAGAGGGAGGAACCATGAAGCTGCACAGGACTGTCGCAGTGTTCGCGTGCGCTCGGCGCTGTTCGCTGCCGCATGCGGCGAGCGACGATGACGATCGGCGCTCCGACACGACGGCCGCTGCCGGCGACCGAGGCACCGGCCAGCGAGGCCCCGGCGACCGAGGCGCCGGCCGGCTCGGACCGGCGGCCGCGGGCGCTGACGCGCCGAGTGGCGGTGACTTCGCCAGCATCCTGCTGCCCGAAGTGCACCGGCATCGCCGTGTTCGACCAGGCCAACGAGGGAGCGCATCGAGGCCGCCGCTGAGCTCGGCGTCGCCGAGGCCGAGTTCGTCGGTCCCGCCACCTGCACGGACAGCACCGGTCAGATCGAGTTCGTCACCAACGCGGTGACCCAGGGCGTCGACGCCATCATGGTCTCCAACAACGCCGGCGACCAGATCGACCCCGCCATCGCAGGCCGCGGCCGATGCCGGCATCACCGTCGTCAGCTGGGACTCGCCGATCCCGTCGGGCAGCGGTGAGAGCCTCTTCGTCGCCCAGGTCGACTTCGACGAGACGGGCAAGGTCATGGCCGACATGGCCACCGAGATCCTCGGGGCCGAGGGCGGGCGAGTTCGCCATCCTGTCGGCATCGCCCGATGCCGCCAACCAGAACGCGTGGATCGCGTCGTTCGAAGAGGTGCTTGCCGGATCCCGCGTACTCGTCCCTCGAGCTGGTCGACACCGTCTACGGCAACGACGACGCGGACGAGTCCTACAACCAGGCATTGGCCCTCGTGGACACGCATCCGGACCTGAAGCTGATCATGGCGCCGACCACGGTCGGCATCGCCGCTGCGGCCAAGGCCATGCAGGACGAAGGTCTGTGCGAGACGATCAAGGTGTCCGGGCTCGGGCTGCCCGACGAGATGAAGTCCTACACGGAGAACGGTTGCGCACCGAAGTTCGCGCTCTGGAGCTTCGTGGATCTCGGCTACGTGACCTTCTTCGCCGCGCACGGCATCGGCGACCGGTGGCTTCGAGGCCGAGGAAGGGGCCACCTTCGACGGCTGGCCGCATGGGCAGCTACACCATCGAGAAGAACCCCACCCGGGATGACGGGCTTGCGCATCGTGATGGGCCCCTTCACGGTGTACGACGAGACGAACGTGGGCGGCTGAACCAGGACGGCGCCCGGGGGTTCCAGTGCGGAGCCCCCGGGAGCCGGGGAGTCGAGATGGAGGAACGAACGCCTCTGAACCGAATTGCCTTCAGGCTGCGAGTCCGGCCCGAGCTGATCGACGAGTACCGCCGCCATCACGCCGAGGTGTGGCCGGACATCCGCGCTGCACTGGAACGTTGCGGATGGCACAACTACTCGTTGTTCCTCGACCGACGACGGCACGTTGTTCGGCTACTTCGAGACAACAGGCAGTCTGGACGACGCGGTCGCCGCCATGCAGGGCGAGCCGGTGAACGAGCGCTGGCAGGCGTTGATGGAACCGTTCTTCGACGGTGCCGGCGCTCCTGCCGATCAGCAGATGCGGGCCATCGAGGAGGTCTTCCACCTCCCATGAGCCAGGATGCCGAGGAGACAGACATGACGAGCGAGCAGCGGGTTGCCGACGGGATCCGCGACCTCAGCATCGAGTTGCCGTCGTGGGCGTTCGGCAACTCGGGCACGAGGTTCAAGGTGTTCCCCCAGCAAGGGGTGCCACGTGACCCGTACGAGAAGATCGCGACGCCGCGCAGGTCCACCAGTACACCGGTTCCACGCCCAGCGTGGCCTTGCACATCCCGTGGGATCGCGTCGACGACTACAGCCGCCTGGCCAAGCACGCCGAGGAGCTGGGCGTGCGCATCGGGACGATCAACTCGAACGTCTTCCAGGACAACGACTACATGCTGGGCTCGGTGTGCAACCCCCGCCCAGAGGTCCGCCGCAAGGCGACCGACCACCTGCTCGAGTGCATCGACATCATGGATGCCACCGGTTCCCGGATCTCAAGCTCTGGTTCGCCGATGGCACGAACTACCCCGGACAGGACGACCTCGTCGACCGGCAGGATCGGCTCGCCATCGCACTGGCCGAGGTGTACGAGCGACTCGGTGCCGACCAGCGCATGCTGCTCGAGTACAAGCTCTTCGAGCCCTCCTTCTATCGATGGACGTGCCGGACTGGGGAACGGCGTTCGCGCACTGCATCGCGCTCGGTGACAAGGCGCAGGTCGTCCTGACACCGGGCATCACGCGCCCGGGACGAACATCGAGTTCATCGTCGCCATGCTGCTGCGCACCCGTCGTCTGGGGGGTTCGACTTCAACTCCCGCTTCTACGCCGACGACGATCTGATGGTCGGCGCGGCCGATCCGTTCCAATTGTTCCGGATCATGTGGGAGGTTCGGCGGGGCGACGGGCTCGACCCCGGGACCGGCGTCGCCTTCATGCTCGACCAGTGCCACAACATCGAGCCGAAGATCCCCGCGCAGATCCGCTCGGTCATGAACGTGCAGGAAGCGACGGCCAAGGTGCTGCTCATGATGCCGAGGAGCTCGCCGGCGCGCAGCGTGACGGCGACGTGTTGGGGGCCCACGCCGTGTTCATGGACGCGTTCGTCACCGATGTCCGTCCGCTCCTCGCCCGTCTCCGGGAGGATGCAGAGCTGGAGCCGGACCCGGTCGCTGCCTACCACCGTTCGGGCTACCAGGATCGGATCGCACCGAGCGGGCCGGCGGTGTCCAGGCGGGATGGGGAGCGTGACCGGCGGACAGGAACCTGGCGTTCAGCAGCCGACCGTCGTCGAGGAGCTCGATCGCCGGTCGAACCGGCTGGGCGCGGACCCGCGCAACACCAACTTCGCCGGCGGCAACACCTCGGCCAAGGGCTGACGTCATCGATCCCGTCACCAACCGCCCCGTCGAGCTGCTGTGGGTGAAGGGATCAGGTGGTGACCTCGGCACGCTGACCCCGGAGGGCCTGGCAGTCCTGCGGCTCGACCGGGTGCGGGCTCTCGTCGACGTCTATCCGGGCGTCGAGCGGGAGGACGAGATGGTCGACGCGTTCGACTACTGCCTCCACGGACGGGGTGGTGCGGCGCCGTCGATCGATACGGCCATGCACGGGTTGGTCGACGCGGCCCACGTGGACCACCTCCACCCGGACGCGGGCATCGCCCTGGCGACAGCCGCCGACGGCGAGGCCCTGACCAAGGAGTGCTTCGGTGATCGGGTCGTCTGGGTGCCGTGGCGGCGCCCGGGGTTCCAGCTCGGCCTCGACATCGCGGCCGTGCATCGCACCCATCCTCAGGCGGTCGGCGTCGTGCTCGGCGGCCACGGGATCACTGCGTGGGGCGCGACGAGCGGCGAGTGCGAGGCCAACTCCTTGGACATCATCCGGACAGCTCAGGCGTTTCTCGACCGGCGGGGTAGACCGGAACCCTTGGGTCCGGTCGTCGCTGGCCGCGAGCCGCTCCCGGACGTCGCCCGGCGGGCACGAGCGGCGGCATTGGCGCCGATCATCAGGGGACTGGCGTCGACGGACCACCCGCAGGTGGCGCACTACACCGACAGCCCCGTCGTGCTGGACTTCTGCCAACGGGCCGAGCTGGCGCGGCTCGCCGCGCTCGGAACCTCCTGCCCCGACCACTTCCTGCGGACGAAGATCCGACCCGCTCGTGCTCGACCTCCCCGCCGACACTCCCGTCGACGCCGTCGTCGAGCGGTCTGCGCGAGCTCCATCGCCGCCTACCGCGACGACTACCGCGAGCTACTACGAGCGGCATGCCTCAGCCGACTCGCCGGCCATGCGGGGCGCCGATCCCGGCCATCGTGCTCGTGCCCGGCGTCGGCATGTTCTCCTTCGGATCGGACAAGCAGACGGCCCGCGTCGCAGGAGAGTTCTACGTCAACGCCATCAACGTGATGCGGGGAGCGGAGTCGGTCTCCACCTACGTGCCCATCCCGGAGTCCGAGAAGTTCCGGATCGAGTACTGGGCGCTCGAGGAGGCCAAGCTGCGTCGTCGGCCTCGTCCCCGTCCGCTGTCGACGCGCGTCGCCTTCGTGACGGGCGCCGGATCGGGGATCGGCCGGGCCATTGCCCGACGGTTGGCCGCCGAGGGCGCCTGCGTCGTGGTGGCCGATCTCGACGGCCCGGCGGCGGAGGAGGTGGCCGCTGCCATCGGTGGTACCGACGTCGCCGTGCCGGTCACGGTCGACGTGACCGACGCCGAGCAGGTGAAGGCGGCGTTCGACGACCGCGTCACTGGCCTTCGGTGGTGTCGACCTCGTCGTGAACAACGCCGGGCTGTCGATCTCGAAGGCCGCTGCTCGAGACGACCGAGGTCGATTGGGACCTGCAGCACGACGTGATGGCGAAGGGCTCCTTCCTCGTCGCTCGCGAAGGGGCGCGCGTGATGATCGACCAGGCCATGGGGGGTGACATCGTCTACGTGTGCAGCAAGAACGCCCTGGTCGCCGGGCCGAACAACCTCGCTTACGGCTCGGCCAAGGCCGATCAGGCCCACCAGGTGCGGCTCCTGGCGGCCGAGCTGGGTGAGCACCGCATCCGCGTCAACGGCGTGAACCCTGACGGTGTCGTGCGCGGGTCCGGCATCTTCGCCAAGGGGTGGGGCGCGCAGCGGGCCGCCGTCTACGGCGTGCCGGAGGAGGAGCTCGGTGCGTATCTACGCGGAGCGGACCCTTCTGAAGCAAGAGGTGCTCCCCGACGACGTGGCCGCCGCCGTGTTCGCGCTGACGGGCGGCGATCTCGCCTTGACCACGGGGCTGCTGGTCCCGGTGGACGCCGGAGTGCCGAGCGCCTTCCTGCGCTGATCGTGCCCGTCTACGCGGCCATCGACCTTGGCGCCACCAGTGGGCGGGTGGTCAACGTGCTGGTCGAGCGCGATCGGGTCGAGCTCGACCTCGTGCGTCGCTTCCCGACCGTGACGATGACCGGGCCGGACGGCACGCTCATCTGGGATGTGGATCGCCTCCTCGACGACGTCCGGTCCGGGCTGGTCGAAGCGTGCCGGCGCGCACGGGTGGCCTCGGTGGCGGTGGACGGATGGGGCGTCGACTACGGGTTCGTGGACGCCGCCGGCGAGCGCCTCGGGACGGTGCACGCCTACCGGTCGACCCGGACCGGTGGCGTGATGGAGACGGTCGTCGATCGACTCGGCCGGCGGCGGATCTACGGCATCACGGGGATCCAGTTCCTCCCCTTCAACACCATCTACCAGTTGGTCGCTTCCCTGGATGACGCCGGGTACCTGGCCGCCGATCGCTTGCTGATGGTGCCTGACCTCGTCAACCACGTGCTCTGCGGGAGCACGACCAACGACGTGACCAACGCCAGCACCACACAGCTCCTCGATGTCGACAGCCGTTGTTGGAGCCACCGAGTTGGTCGATCTCCTCGGGCTCCGGCAGGACCTGCTCCCCGCTCTCCACGAGCCGGGCACTGTTCTGGGTCGTGTGCACGGCATCGATCCGATCGTCGATGGCCTGGCGGTCGTGGCGGCCGCCAGTCACGACACGGCCAGCGCCGTCGCCGGCACACCGCTGCCCGCCGATGGTCGCGGCGCCTACATCTCGTGCGGGACGTGGTCGCTCGTGGGCTGCGAGATGCCGGCGGCGGTGACGACGCGATACAGCGCTCGAAGCGAACGTCACCAACGAGCTCGGTGTCGACGGAACGATCCGCCTGTTGAAGAACGTGACGGGGCTCTGGCTGCTCGAGGAGTGTCGACGAGCCTGGGGCGCCGAGGGGTACTCGGCGACCACGGCCGAACTCGTCGAACGAGCCGCCGAGGTGCCTGCGGGCCGCAGCATCGTCGACCCCGACGACCCTCGCTTCGCCCAGCCGGGAGACATGCCGGCACAGATCGTCGCCAGCTGTCGGGACTCCGGTCAGCCGGTTCCTTCGTCACCGGACGAGATCGTCCGGGTCGTCCTCGACTCGCTGGCTGCAGCCTGGCGGGTCACGCTCCACACCGTCGAGCGCGTCAGCGGCGTCTCGGCGGCGTCACTCCACCTCGTCGGGGGTGGCTCCGCCGTGCCCCTGCTGCGCCGGCTCTGCGCCAGCGCCTGTGAACGTCCGGTGGTCGCCGGGCCCACCGAGGCCACGGTGATCGGCAACGCGCTCGTACAGGCGATCGCCGGCGGAGTGCTGCGCGGCATCTCCGAGGGGAGGGAGCTGGTGGAGCGCACGGTCGGCGTGGAAAGGGTCATGCCGGAGACGACCCTCGCCTGGGACGAGATGGCGGCGCGGCTGGCCGCGGTCCGCCCACGGACCTGAGACGGCGGGGCGCAACCGACGACGGACGCGCGACGAGCTCGGGATGGAACAGGACCTGCTGGTGCACATGGGCCTCGTCGGCGTCGCTCTCGGCGAAGAGGAGCTCGGCTGCTGTGTGGCCGAGAAGGTGCCGTGGCTGGCGCACTGAGCTCAGGGGCACGGCCGCTGCGGCTGCGAACTCGATGTCGTCGTAGCCCACGATGGCGAGCTGCCCGGGAACATCGACTCCCATGCGGGTCATCTCCTGCAGCAGTCCGAGCGCGAGGAGGTCGTTGGCGCAGAACGCCGCCGTCGGGCGGCGCGCGATCGGCAAGCCCATGATGCGCTCGCCGGCCAGGCGACCTTCGGCGACGTTGAGCGCCGCTGTCTCCAGGACCAGGACCGCGTCGGTCGAACGCCCGCTCTGCTGCGCGGCCTGTCGCGCACCCCGCAAGCGGTCGCCGACCTGCACGGTGCTCATCGGTCCGCCCACGAACGCGATCTGCTGATGGCCCTGCTCGCAGAGATGGGTGACGGCCAACGCCCCGCCCTCGACGTCATCGACGCCGACGCTGCACCAGCCGGGACCGGCCTCGCGGTCGACGAGCACGACGGGGATGCCCTGGCGCCGCAGCACGCCGAACGGCGCCATGTCGGCCTCCACGGGCGTGACGAGCACTCCCCGCACTCGTTGCTGGAGCAACAGCTCGAGGTAGTCCGCCTCGCGCGCGGCGTCACTGTCGCTGTTGCAGATGAACAGCGCTACATCTCTGGTGCGGGCGACATCCTCGATGCCCTTGGCCACATCCGTGAAGAAGGGGTTGGCGGCGTCGAGCATGAGGTAGGCGATCGTGCGGCTCTTTCCGGCACGGAGCTGCCTCCCTGGTTCGTTGCGGACGAAACCGAGCTCGGCGATCGCCCGCAACACCCGTTCCCGCGTGGCGTCGGCTACGAGGTCGGGGCGGTTCAGGACGTTCGACACCGTTCCCACCGAGACACCGGCGAGGGCAGCCACGTCCTTGATGCCGGTCGAGCTTCTCCTCACCGTCACGCCACCTCACAGAGGACGGTACCACTGAAAGGTTTCAATCGACCCGCCCCGTCGTGGCGGCTAGATCGACGGGAGCTCGGTGGCCAGTTGGAGGACGGCGGAGGCGTGGCGGGCGGCTTCCTCGTCGCTCAGGGCCGGACCCAGCTCCACGATGAAGGACACGCCATCGGGCACCGCCTGCCGCTGCCAGGACGCGGCCGTTCCCGTGTACGTGCCTCCGGTGATGCCGCCCACCGGCAGGCCGGTGAGCTCGGCGTAGCGGCCGCGGACCCGGCCGGCGCGACCGGAGGCGGGAGCGATGCGGAACAGGTCCTGGTGGTACCAGAGCCCGAGATCGGGCTGGAGCAGGGTGATGAGGCCGGCGATGGCCTCGGCCTCGGGTTCACTGGCCGGTCCCTCTCCGGAGTACTCGTCGTCACCGGGTGCCCCGAGCGACGCCCACCGGTGGGGGAAGTTGCGGTTGAGGTCCACCTGACGCGCGTTGGTGCGGGTCCCGGCGAGCTGGCCGTCCGGGTTCACCGAGTCGACCAGCCAGAGGTCGATCCCCTCAGGAAGGGGAGCGGTCCGCAACCGCTCGACCACGCCGGCACCGGCGGGCTCGTCGCCGTGGATGACACCGATGACCAGCACGACCGTCCCGCCGGGCGTGCCCCGCTCGATCGCCCTCAGCGGGCGACCCTCGACGGAGTGGCCGAACACGACCTCCTGGACGAAGTCGGGCACCGGCGTCGTCGTCGCCACCGCCGAGGTCGTGGGCGCAGTCGTGGTGGGTGCCGTGCTGGCGGTCGTCGTGGTCCCCGCGCTGGAAGGCGGCTCGGCCGACGTGGGCGCCGCCGTGACGGTCGCTGCCGAGGACGACGACGACTCCGATCTCCCACCGCACGCAGCCACCAGCAGCGTCGTCGCGACGAGGAGCGCCGCCCGCACCCGCGGCGCCGTCACGAGCCAGCCTCGGCCCTGGCCATGATCTCCGCCACCACCTCCGACTTGGCGTCGGCATAGTGCTGGACGTACTTCCAACGCCGGGCGGCCAGCTCCCGCTTCGTGCGTTCGTACAGCTCACGGTCGGCGTCGTCGGTCCGGAGGTGATCGCGGAAGCGGAGCATCCGGTCGAGCTCGTCGCAGCCGGCGCTGAACACGTGCACGTTGATGTCGGTGTCCGGTCCCTTGAACACGCGGTGCTCGTACCAGTCCGGCTCACGGATGCGCAGGACGTAGCCGGCCTCCTCCATGGGCGGGACGTAGGCGGCTTCGTCGGCCGAGTCGGCTACCGCGAGGACGATGTCGATGATCGGCTTGGCCGCCAAGGCGGGGACGGCGGTCGAACCGGCGTGCTCGACGCGGAGCGCGGCCGGCCCCAGCGTGGTGCTGATGCGCTCGGCCTCGCGGGCGTAGAGCGTCGCCCAGGCCGGGTCGTGGTCGACGAGCACGATGGTGTCGTCGTGCACGGTCGGACCACCGATCACGGTCGTCTCGAGCTGCTCGTCGTCCCGGGCCACCTCACGATCGTACGGAGGGCGCGAGCCGACCAGCCCGCGCGCTCGCGCGCTAGCCCGCGAGGAACTGATGACAGGCGTGGATGGAGATGGCCCCCTCGCCGACTGCCGACGCCACCCGCTTGATCGACCCCCTGCGCACGTCCCCGGCCGCGAAGACGCCGGGTCGGCTCGTCTCGAGCGGAAGCGGCGCGTCCGCAGGCCCCGACCCGGTGCGCGTCGTGACGTCCCGCCCGGTCAGGATGTAGCCCGCGGGGTCACGCTCCAGCGCACCGGAAAGCCAGCTGGTGCGCGGTTCACCACCGATCAGGACGAAGAGGCCGTCGGTCGGTTCGAGCGCCGCCGTTCCCGACCCGGTCTCCTCCAGCGCCACCGCGTCGAGACGCCGCTCGCCTCCCACGCCGACCACCTTGGTGAGGAAGCGGATGGAGATGTTGCTCGTCCCTTCCAGCTCCCGGCAGAGGTAGTCGGACATGCTCTCCGCCAACGAGTCGCTGCGGACGACGAGGGTGACGCTCGCCGCGTAGCGGGCCAGGTGCAGCGCGGCCTGCCCGGCCGAGTTGCCACCACCGACGACGTGGACGTGCTGGCCCTCGACCGTCGGAGCCTCGGAGACCGCGGCGCCGTAGCTGACACCGGCACCGATCAGGTCGTCCATTCGAGGCACGTCGAGCCGTCGCCACGACACGCCCGTGGCCACGACGACGGTCCGGCTGCGGACCGTGGTGCCGTCGGAGAGCTGGATGGTGTTCGCGCCGTCCTCCTGTCCGAGGCCGACTGCGCTGCGCATCCAGTGGAAGCCGGCACCGAACAGCCAGGCCTGCTGGGCCGCCCGCAGGGCCAGGTCCCGGCCGGGGATGCCGTGAGGGAACCCGAGGTAGTTGCGGATCAGCGAGCTGGTCCCCGCCTGCCCGCCCACGGCCTCCTGTTCGAGCACCAGCGTCGCCAGCCCCTCGGACGAGGCGTACACGGCGGCGGCCAGGCCGGCCGGGCCGGCGCCCACGATGGCCACGTCGAAGAGGCGGTCAGCCGCCGGCGCCGGCGCGGCCATGCGATCGGCCACCTCGGAGTCGTCCGGCTGGACCAGCACCTGACCGTCGAACAGCACGAAGACCGGGAGCCGCTCGGCATCGAGGTCCAGCTCGCGGAGCATGGCGGCACCCTCGGGCGAGTCCGCGGCGTGGAACGTGTACGACACGCCGTTGCGTTCCAGCCGGTCACGGATGGCCTGCGACCGCGCCGACCAGCGCTCCCCGACCACCCGCACCGCGA
This sequence comes from uncultured Acidimicrobiales bacterium, assembly GCA_963769115.1. Classification (GTDB taxonomy): domain Bacteria; phylum Actinomycetota; class Acidimicrobiia; order Acidimicrobiales; family Ilumatobacteraceae; genus DASTFY01. The sequence goes on along the minus strand of CAVYKN010000019.1, from coordinate 329,638 downwards.
CCGGACCGACCGGTTCGGCGCGGCGCCAGTCGTGGAGCGCCTCGGTCACGATCCGGTGGAAGGCCTCGTCCGGTTGGCGGTGCGGCTTGACCACGACGAGATCGGCCAGGCCCCGGGTGATGGCTGCCGGTGCGGACGTGAGCTCCTGGGTGTTCGTGGGGGTCAGGAGCAGCGCCCGACGGGCCTGCGGTTGGAGCGCGCGGGCGCGGCCGAGCACCTCGTCCGCCGCCGGTCCGTTGGCCACCAGCAGGAGCGCGAGGCGTGTGCCGTCGCCGTCCAGCGCCTCCAGCACCGGGGGACAGCCGTCGGTGGGTGTGACCTGGACGTCGTAGTCGCGCTGGTAGCGGGTCGCGAGCTCGTCGTGGAGGCGCTCCCGGTCCGCAGGATCGTCGTCGACGGCCAGGATCAGTGGTCGGGGTGCGGGCACCGGTCCAGTGTGTCCGACACCGGACCTCGGGTGGGGCGCCTCAGAGCACCGCGGCCTCGACCTCGCCGCTCGCCAGGTCCGCCCGCTGCTGGAACAGCCAGGTCCGACCCATCACCAGCGCCGCGCACGGCAGCACGAGCAGGTTCGTGACGACGACGAGCGGGTCGCCGATGCCGACGCCATACGACGCCCACGACAGGGTCGTCACGCAGAGGAGGGCGTAGGTGGGCACGGAGACGCCGTGCAGCGACGGCGCCCGCAGGACGTGGACGGTCTGGGGCAGCACTGAGGTGGCGCCCACCACGATGGCCAACCAGCCGACGAGGCTGGGTGAGACCGCGAGGCCGACACCGCCGACGACGGCGACCCCGACCGCCGTGGCTACGGCCACGCGTGCCCGCAGCGCGCCGTGGCGGATCTGCTCGATGGCGATCAAGCTCATGGCCAGGACGACGGCGGCGTTGGCCACGCTGATGGCCGGGTCGCCGAGCGCCAGGCCGTAGAGCATCCAGAGGGCCGAGGCGACCCCGCCGTGGAGCGTGCCCTTGGGGGCGATCCCCTCGACGGTGTGTTGCCGGTAGACCCGCGCCACCTGCGGCCAGACGAACGCCACGCTGAGTGCGGTACACCACCATCCCAGCAACCGCATCCAGTCCACGACTCGACCCTACCGATGGGAGGCCTCAACTCCAACTCTGTCAAGTAAGTCCCGGCGTGAGAGTGTCAGCGGACCGAGACGGCGAGGTCGGGCCAGCCCAGCAGGGCGTGGTCGGGCAGCGGATCGGGGCCGGGTGCGGCTTGCAGCGTCCCTGCGCGTACCGCGCCCACGATCGCGGCGTGGTCCTTCTCGATCTGCCCCGCGTAGGACAGCGCGAAGCGGGCGATGGCTTCGTCCAGCGCCGTGCCTCGCCCGCAGTAGCCGGCAATGAGGGCGGGATCGGCGCTGCGGGCGTGCGCCCGCCCCAGGATGGAGGCCGACAGTGACCCGTAGTCGTGGAGCCCCGGCCCGGTCAGCGCAGCGAGCGGCATCGACGCCTTGAGGTCCTTGAGCTGGCGGACGTAGAAGGGCAGGCCGTGCACGGTCGTCCATCCGAGCAGGGGGTCGCTGACGGGCTGCATCGTGCGCTGCCCGGAAGCGATCCTCGCTCCCTCGTGCGCCGGGCGCGGGCCGCCCAGCGTGATCCGGACATCGGACGGCACCGCCTGCTTCAGTTGCAGGATCAACGGTCGCTCATCGGCGGGTTGCGTGAGCAGGATGACGAAGTCCTGCGTGCCGACGCTCCCGACGCCGACCACCTTCTGAGCGACGTCGACGACCTCGGACGCGGACAGGTCGGATCGGGTGGCCGCGTCCGTGGTGCGCCAGTAGGCGGGCAGCGCGTCGACCACCGCGGCGGCGACCGACTCCTCGACCCGGCACAGCAGCGGCGGTCGTGACGTGAAGCGCCGCCGCCCGGCGACGACCTCGGTGAGCTTCGGCAGCGCCGCTGCACTGTCATGTCGGAGCGCGCTGGCGAAGCCTCGACGGAACATGGGGTCGTCACGGCCGAACCGGTGCACGAACGGCGAGTGGTCGTCCACAGCAGCACGCCACTGCTCGAGGAGATCCTTGTGCGCGAAGTCCTCCAGCACCTTGCGGTAGCTCCGTACAGCCGTGAGGACCGTGACGCGCAGGTCCTCCTCCGAGGCACCGTTGCCCCGGCCGACGAGCACGAGGCTGGTGGCCAGCCGCTTGAGGTCCCACTCCCACGGGCCGACCGCCGTCTCGTCGAAGTCGTTCAGATCGAAGACGACGACGCCGCGCGGCGATCCGTAGAAGCCGAAGTTCAGGCAGTGAGCGTCGCCGCAGATCTGCGGGAGGATCCCCGTCCGCGGGGTGCCGGCCAGATCCAGCGTCATCATGTCGGCCGCGCCGCGGAAGTAGGCGAACGGTGACGACGCCATGCGGGCGACGCGGATGGGCGCCAGCGTGGCCTCCCGCCGTGCGTCGCGCTCCTTCAGCAGGGCGACGGGATCGATCCGGTCGGACGGTGCCTTCCATGGCCCGTGGCTGCTCCTCGGTGTCGCACGTCGCAGCTCGCGTCCCGCTCGCCGACGCTCGGACCACGGGGCCTCGGTCATCGGAGCGGAAGTTAGTCGTCGACCGGCCCGATCACGGTGGCGTGGACGAAGGCGAGGTGAAGCTGCCGGCCTTGTTGCTCGCGGCCGTGCTCGTCATCAGCGCCTGCGGCGGGGACGGGGACGACGACGGCTCCTCGTCCTCATCACCTCCGGCGGCGATCGAAGGAGCGGTCACAGGGGAGCCGCTGGCCGTCCCCGAGGTGCTGGCCAGCGACGGTGGGAAGCTCGCCGTCACCCTCACCGTTGCAAAGGGAGATGATGGCCGTGGTGGAAGTCGCTCCTAGCGGCTGAACCGCCGGGGGGCGAAGAACGACGGGTTCGGGTCGCGCCGGCCCCGCCGCGAGGTCCACCGCCACTGGGCCGAGACCCGGCTGCGGACGCGGCCGCGCGCCTGGGGCACGGCGTGCAACCACGCCGCCTGGCAGCGGCCGCCCATCACCAGGAGGTCACCGCTGCGGGGGCCGAGGTCGATGACCCCGCTCATGTCGTCCGAGTCGGCCTTGTGGCCGGTGAGCGGGCGCATCAGCCACGGGCGTGCCGCGCCCATCGTCAGGACGCCGATGACCGTGTCCTCCAGCCAGCGCAGCTCCCGGTCGCGGTGGAAGCCGACACCGTCGCGCTCGTCCCGGTACTGCGCGAGGGCGACCCCATCGAAGCGCACGCGGTAGCGCCGGCTGATCCAGTGCTCCACCTCCACGAGCGCGGGGTGGCGGCCGCTCCCGGCCTGCCAGCCGGAGAGCCGGGGATCGTCGATCCAGCGCTCGTAGCGGAACACCCGGCCCTGCTCCCAGGGGACCTGCTCCACCAGCTCGTCGTGCACCTCATCGGCCCGAGGGATGAAGCCGCGCACGACGTCCACCCACGACGACTCGTCCAGGTCGATCCGCTCGACCGCCACGTCCGCGGCCAGCCAGGCCGTGGGTGCCCCGACCGGAGGGCGGGCGGGCGCGCTCACGACCGCCTCCACACCGACACGTGGTTGCCGCTGTCATCGGTGAACGGTGAGCGCTGCCAGTCCGCCCACCGATCCTCGAGCGTGAGCCCGGCCAACCGGGCCATGAGGTCCAGCTCGCTCGGCCAGCAGTACCGGATCTGCACGGGGTAGATGCGGGTGCCGGATTCGGCGATGACGACGTGGGCGCTGTCCACCCGCTGGCTGGCCGGATGGTGCGCGCTGGCCTCGAGCGCCACCGCATCGGTGAGGACGTGGCTGCTCGACGTCCGTTGGCCGCGGTCGAACCGGGCCAGGTCGGGGACGAACGCCTCCATCAGGAACCGCCCCCCGGCCTCCAGCCGCGCTGCCACCCGCTCGAAGCACCGCAGCTGGTCGTCCTGGCTGAGGAGCGCGAAGAAGGTGTTGAAGACCACGTAGACGAGCCGGCAGGGCGTCTCCCCGGGGACGTCCGAGAAGTCGCCGATGGTCACGTCGATCCCGGGCCCGCCGGGCTTGGCCCGCAGCTTCGCCACCATCGCGTCGGAGGCGTCGATCCCGAGCACGGTGACGCCGCGTGCAGCCAGAGGGAGGGCGAGGCGGCCGGTGCCGATGCCGAGCTCGAGGGCCGGGCCGCCGCCGGCGAGCTCGGCCAGCAGGTCGACCGCCGCCTCCGTCTGGGTGGGGAACTGGTAGAGGTCGTCGTAGATGTCCGCGATGCGGTCGCCGTAGGTCCCGGCGCCGTACGCGCCGACGCGGCCGACGGAGCCAACGGAGCCCTGGGACGTCACGCCAGCGCGCTCAGGATCGGGCGCAGGGCCGGATCCACAGGGTGGTCCGGCGGGAGCCGACCGTTGACGGCGTCGACGAGCCCGGCGTCGTCGAGCGAGACCTCCCGGTCGCCGGCCCGCACGGTGAAGCCGCCCGGCCCCGGCTCCACCGTGACCTCCGGCCGCGCCTCGTCGAGCGCGAAGCGGGCGAACCCCACCCGCCACGCCAAGCGGCCGTCGGCCTCGGCGGCGGTCTCCGGCACCCCGATGTCGTCGGCGTGGGTGGCCAGCTCGCTGGCCAGGTGCCAGGCCTGCCAGCGGGCCGGATAGGGCCCGGCCGACGTCGTGATGTCCTGGCCGTCTCGGCGTCGCAGCTCCGAGCGCGTGCGGGCGCAGCCCGAGCGCCACTCGTCCAGCAGCTCGGCCGGCGAGCGGCCCGCTCGGTCGCTCACGCCGAGCGCGTTGAAGCCGTCCATGTCCGTCGCGCCCCTCGACGTGAAGCGCTCGACGAAGGCCGGGACGTCCTCGTCGAAGCAGGCCGCGTTGTACTCCTCGCCGAAGCCGAGGTGGGCCAGGACGTCCTGCACGCTCCACCCCTCGCAGGCGGACGGCTCCCCCCAGTCCCCGGCGCCGAGGCCTCCGAACCACCCCTCGAGGCGGGCGGCTTCAGCGTCCATCAGGTCGTATGGATCGTGCTCCGCCAGCACGCTGTCGTCAGGCATCGCGCGCAGTGTGGCACGCCGGTGCTACACGTCCGGTCCGGGTTCTCCGCTCAGAAGGGCAGGCGCTCGAGGAGCCAGTCGATCGGCGCCCGTTCGACCACGAAGCCCAGCACCCGTCCGGCCCAACCGGGCAGCGTGCCCCGCTCGACGGCGTCGTCGATCGCCCTCGACGTGCCGGACTGGATCGCTTCCGCGGCCGTGTCCCGGTCCCACGTCACGTCGCCGATGCCCGACTCCGAATCGAGCGAGAGCACCAGCGTCTCCCGGCTGGTGCCCAGCTCGCAGGCCGCCCCGTTCAACCCGCCGAGCGCGATCCGCTGCACGGTCGCGTCGAGGCCGCTTCCGGGGTACGTGTCGGGGGGCGCGGCGCACGGGTCGGCCGCCTCGTACCGGCCGAACTCCTGCGCTCCGCGGTTCCACTCGGCCACCACGAACCCGACCGCGGCCCCGGTGATCAGCCCGGCGGCAATGATCGGGGCGAGGCTCGGGCGGACGGCGACGGCGACCGTCCGGCTCCTCCACGCCACCAGCAGGATGGGGACCAGTGCCAGCAGGGCCAGGACGGCGGCGATGAGGAACGACGACCGGAAAGCCCGCGTGAGGATGGCCGTGATGACCTCGACGAGGTCGTCGCGAGCCGCCGCCAGCTCGTCGCTGTCGTCGGCCCCCTGGGCCTCGAACACGGCGTCGATGTCCGGGACCTCGCCGTCCGGCGTGCTCTCGATCTCGTTGCGCAACGCCCACGCGACCGGGATCTTCTGACGCAGCGGCAGCTCGGCCTCCAGCATCGAGGCCGTGCCAGCCAACGCGGCCTGGTCCGCCTTCGCCTCCAGTTGCCCGGCCAGCACGGGGGCGATGAGCAGGAGCCCGAGCATGAGTCCGGCGTGGCGGGCGGCGACCGAGCGGCTGGCCGCCGCGATCGGGCGGGCGCCGTCGGGCAGGCTGGCCGGGCCGAGGACGGAGAGCGCCAAGCCCATGCCTGCGCCACAGAACGCGAACGCGACGGCGGCCAGCCAGCCGCTCACGCGCGGCAGCACGGCCAGCCCGGCCAGGCCGGCAGCGAGCACGACCGCGCCGGCGCCTCCCGCCACGGCCGCTGTCAGCCGGTGGCCGAGCGGACGCACCGCGAACGACGCCGCCGGCAGGGCGCTGACGACGGCGGCGCCGGCGATGGGCTGGTAGTCCCAGACGACGACGAGCAGCAGGACGCCGAGGAACAGCGCGCCGACGAGAGCGGCGAACGTGAGCAACTCGCCGGCGTTGGCCAGCCAGGTCGTGGCGCCGGGACGCTCGTCGGCCGCCACGGGTGCGGCGTCAGCGCGATCGTCGGCGCGGTCGGCGTCCGGGCGACCGGGACCGACGAGCGCGAGCAGGGCCAGGAGCGCCACCGGCACCTGCACGATGAAGATGGCCCGCCACGCGAACGCCTGGGTGAGGACTCCCCCGAGCGCGGGCCCGACCGCGGCCCCGAACGCGGCGGCCGTGACCCACCACGTGCGGCCCCGTCCGCTGCTCCCGGTCAAGGAGGACAGGACGGGCAGCGAGCCGACCAGGGCCAGCGCGGCGCCGATGCCCTGCAACCCCCTTCCTGCGAAGAGGACGCCGATGCTCCCCGCCGCGCCGCTGGCCGCGGAGCCGGCGGCGAAGGTCACCAGACCGATGAGCGTGAGCAGGCCGGCCCGCACACGTGACGCCAGCAGGGCCAGCACGGCGGCGACGATCGTCACGACGAGCGCGTACACGGTGATCACCCACGAGGCCTGGACCACGGTGGTGTCGAGCTCGCGGTAGATGTCGGGCAGGCCGAGCACGACGATCGATGCGTCCGCGAAGGCGAGCGCCACGGCGACGGCCAGCAGCACGGCCCGCCATGGCGGCCCGCTTGGACCGAACGGGGCGACGGCGTACGGCGCCGGCGCGCTGGGCGGCGGTAGCGGCTGCCCGGGGAGAGCAGGAGCTGGCGGCGGTGGCGGCGGCGGGGTCGCCGCGATCGGTGCCGGCGGAGGGAGTGGCCCCGACGAGGTGGGCGGCATCGTGACGCCAGCGTAGGAGACGCCGCGTCGGGCCCGGGTGACAGGTCAGGCGAGGCGGACGGGGATGGTCAACACCAGAGGTGTCGTGCCGGGAGCCGGTTCCAGCTCCCAGACGGTCAGCGTGCCCGGCCCGGGCTGGCTGAGGAGGAACGGGGCGGCGGCGCGGAAGGGATGGCGCAGGCCGTCGTCCCGGGTGGACCGGGTGATGCCTTCGAACAGCACCTGGCCGGCGGCGTCGCTGATGCGCATGCCGACGCCCGGTCTCGGCCGCCGCTGTGGAACCGCTGATCTCGGTGCCGTTGGTGAGCACGTCCTCCGGGCCGACCGACTCCACCAGCACCGGCGGTGCCCAGGCCGCGAAGTCGTCACGGGTCACGGGGCGATCGGGGAGGATGTAGCCGCCGACCGCACGCGCCGGCTGACCGTCGATGTGGAACAGCACGCGGACGGGGAAGACGCTGACCGTGTAGACGATCTGGGCGAGGCGCAGCTCGGAGCTCCCGGGAGGGCCGAGGGTCGAGAAGGAGCCGGAGAGGTCGATGACCAAGACGTCGCCCATGAGCGCGGTGCTCCGGACTCGGGTGAGGCCCGGCACCGCCGTGGTCAGCCCGGCCGCGGTCTCGGCCTCCGAGGGCCCTTGCAACAGGGCACCCAGCGCGCTGTCGACGATCTTGGCGTCGGCGGGGAGCGCCCGCCGGGCCACGCCCAGCTTGCCGTCGCGCACGAAGAAGATGGGGAGGAGGGCGCTGCCGGCCGGGACGGGCGGTGCCGCCTGGCCGCCGGCCGCGGACGGGTTGGTGCCGGCGGCCGGGGCGGGGGTCGCGCCCGGGGCGACCGTGGCAGGAGTGGTTCCGGCCGCCAGTTCTTGCGCGGGACCGACGGTCACGGCCGACTCGGGGGAGACCGCGCTGCAGGCCGCGACCGTGAACAGGACGACGCTGCCGGCCGTCACGAGGCTGAGGCGCGCGCGGCTGCGGTCCTTCCGTGTCACCCCTCGGTCGTACCAGCCGTGCTGGGGTCGCACGTACATCAGAGCCACGATGTTCGCGCTCGGATACCGGTCTGTAACGGACCCGCGCGAAACGTCGCGCCGCGCGTCGCGTCCGCTGCGGAGCGTGGTCGGCCGGCGTCAGGCCGCGTGGACGTCCGCCACGTCGTCCACATCGCTCCACTGCGCGCTGTCGTGGGCGAGCAGGAGCGTGGCGCCCGCGTCCTCGAGTGCCTTCAGGCGGGCGATGGCGGCGATCGCCAGCTCCTGGTTCCACGGGCGGCCCTGGGGCTGGCCGGCGTCGATGGCGTCGCGGGTGTAGGCCGCGTCCCCGACCAGCACGTATCGGCGCCCGTCGGTGAACGTCACGAGCATCGACTGGTGCCCGGGTGTGTGCCCGCGGGTGTCGAGCAGGACGAGGGAGCCGTCGCCGAGGAGGTCGTGCTGGTCCTCGTAGTCGAACGGTGCCGGATCGTCCGGACCGAGGTCGTCCGGGCCGAGGCCGAACGCCGGGTGCCCGAGCTTGCTCCGGTAGAACGCGACCTCGCGGGCGCGGATCACCCACTTCGCCGGCGGGAAGGAGCTGTTGCATCCGCAATGATCGAAGTGCAGATGGGAGTTGACGACCCACCGGATGTCGTCGCCCGAGAAGCCGGCCTGCCGGAGCCGGGCCGGGGCCAGCGTCTCGGCGTCGCCCAGCGGCTGGAAGGTCGACGCCATGGCCGGGCCGAGGTAGCCGGCGAGGTCCTCCAGGCAGCGGGCGTTCATGCCCGTGTCCCAGACCAGGACGCCGTCGCCCGTGTCGATGGCGTGGGTCATCACGGGGATGTCGAAGGTCTGTTCGGACCGCCGACCGTCGAGCAGCAGGCCGGGGTCCGTCCTGATGTCACCGCAGCGCAGCGCCAGGAGCCGCATCCGGGCACGGTAGCCGTAGTGTTCGGGCCGTGGCCGACGTGACCATCTACCACAACCCCCAGTGTGGGTCCTCCAAGAACGCTGTCGCCGCGGCGCGGGAGCTGGGCGTCGAGTTCGACGTCGTCGAGTACCTCAAGACACCGCCGGACCGGGAGACGCTGGAGCGCATCGTGGCCGTGCTCGAGGACCCCGTGGCCGATCTGGTCCGTAAGGACTCGCTGTTCGCGAAGCTCGAGCTGGACGCCGACGACTACACGGAGGCCGGGCCCGTCATCGATCTGCTGCTGGAGCGCAAGGCGCTGATGCAGCGTCCGATCATCGTGACCGCCGATCGCGCCATCATCGGGCGTCCGACCTCACGGGTGCGCGAGCTGCTCTCCGGCTGAGGCCGCTCCGTTCGGCTGCGCGGTCGTCAGGTCAGGCCCGTTCGGTCCGCAGCCGGGCTTCGATGCGGGCCGAGCGGAGCATGGGCGAGGGATGGCCGCCGATGGCGCGCGGCTCCCCGTCGCCCTCCTGACGGTCGAGGGCATGGACCCGGCGCAGGGCGAGCGCGAGGTGCCGCCCGTAGCCCATGTCGATGGCTCGCTGGTCGGCGGCGAACTCGGCCGACCGACCCAGGCGGTCGCCGATGCGCCGGGCCACGAGGACCGTGGCGAGGAAAGCCAGGGCCAGGAGTTGGAGCATGGCGCTGACGATGCGGCCGATGAGCGCCAACCCCGCCGATCGCTGGGCCAGGACCTCGGCCGCGGCCTGGGCCAGCCGTTCGAGGAGGAAGCCGACGCGGGCCAGCGTGATGATCGGCAGCGAGAGCCAGTGGGTGATGGTGAGCGCCACGGTGTGCAGCCCGAGGTGGTGACCGAGCTCGTGGGCGAGCACGCCGTGCAGCTCGTCGTCCGGCAGCAGCTCGAGCGCGCCGGTGCTGACGGCGACGACGTGACCGCCACAGGCATAGGCGTTCAGCTCGGACGAGTCCGTCACGGCGAGGACGAACCGGTGGGCGGGCAGGCCGGCCTGCTCCACGACGTCGTGCCAGGCGGGCTCGAGGCGGTCGAGCTCCTCGGGCGTGGGGCGGCGGGCGCCGTACAGCCAGCTCAGGAGGAGCCGCTGCACGGGTCGGAGGAACATGAGGATGCCCGCCGCCAGATAGCCGACTGCGAAGGCCCAGTAGGGCACGGGCGCCACGAGGCGCACGACGAGCCAGAAGGCGGCCAGGGCCACCAGGGACACGGGCAGCAGCGCCGCGGTCGGCACGAGCACCGCGAACGCTGACGTGTCAGGCCGCCGGCCGCTTCGGGTGTCGAACGCGCGCACGCGGTCGGGTGCGGTGCCCTGCTGACCGGCGCGGCGCTCGGGTTGGGCGCGCCGGGTCGGGTGGTGGTCGACGGACTCCGCCTCCGAGCCCGGCAGGACGAACTCGTCCTCGGTCCAGCGGGCGCCGTCCCACCACCGCAACCGCCCGGGTTCACCGGGGACCCGGTACCACCCCCGGCGAGCCGGGCCCGAGCTGTTCAGCGCGTCCTCCTGCGACGAGATGTGTCGCTGCATGGTACGTCCCCTCCCAGGCAGAGGAACAGGAAAGTCGGGCTTCAGCGCGCGGTGGGGGCGGCCGCGGAGTTGGGGACGGCGGCCAGGGCCTGGATCGTCCACTGCCCCACGAAGGTCGCCAGCGCCTCGATCGACATCTTCAGTCGCCCGGTGCGGTGGTAGTGCGAGAACTGCGCGACGGCGCCGAGGACACCGATGGCGAGCAGCGTGGGATCGTGCTCGTCGGGGATCAGACCGGCTGTCTGGGCCTCTTTCACCAGGCGCGCCGCGTCCTGGACGTAGACGTCGCCGCTCTCCCGCAACACAGCCGCGACCCGCTGGTCGTGGCGCTCGACCTCGAGGAGCGCGAAGAAGCGGCCGTGCTCGGCCATGAAGCGCACCGAGGCCTCGGTGCCCTGGCGCAGGCGGGTCACAGGGTCGGCGTCGTCGTCCATCGCCGCCGCCTGGGCCCGTCGGAGCTGCTGGCGGACCGAGCGCACGAGCTCGGCGAAGAGCGTCTCCTTGTTCTCGAAGTACCAGTAGAAGAGGCCCTTGGCCACGCCCGCGGTCTCGCAGATGTCGGCGATCCGGGTGGGCCCGTAGCCGCCGCTGGCGAACAGGGTCTCCGCGGCGTCGAGCAGCTGCTGCTTGCGCTCGAGTCCCTGATCCGTGTGCCGGCGCGCCGTCGCCGGTCCGTCGCCGGACGGGCGGTCGCGGGTTGATCGTTGCTCCACGTCGCTCACCATCGCCTCGGCGGTCAGTCCACCAGTCCTTGACCCGTGGGTCAATCCCAGCGGCCGCGGGGTCGTAGGCTCGCGATGTGTCCAGCGCCCGGCTCGAGCGGATCGCCAAGCGGGAGCGCAACGCCAAGTGGCAGAACCCGCCGGTGCGCATCGAGATGGCGGAGTGCATCAACTGCGACGCCTGCCTGCGCCACTGCCCGAGCCACTTCGGCGCCATCTTCAACCACGGCGCCGATGTCGTGATCATCCCGGAGCTCTGTTCCGGTTGCGACAAGTGCCTGCCCGCCTGCCCGGTCGACTGCATCTATCCGTTCCCGGAGTGGGAGCAGGCCGGTTACCCGCAGGAGTGGTGGGTCGAGCCCGGGAGCACCAACGATCCCTACCGGTGAGACCCGCACCGGTGAGGGGTCGCGGTCGATCCGCGTCCGCTAGACACAGACCATGACCGATCTCCAGTTGCTGCCCGGTGCCGAGCCCTGGTCCGCGGAAGGCGGACGTGCCGGCGCGCTGTGCCTGCACGGCTTCACCGGCAACCCCACCTCGATGCGCGGGCTGGCCGAGGCCTTCGCTGCCGCCGGCTTCACCGTCGAGCTTCCCCGGCTCCCCGGCCACGGCACGACGGTGGAGGACATGAAGACGACGGACTGGGCGGACTGGACCGCGGAGGTGGAGGCGGCCTACCAGCGGCTGGCCGCCCGCGCCGACAAGGTCGTCGTCTCGGGTCTGTCGATGGGCGGCAGCCTGACGCTGTGGACGGCGCTGCAGCATCCCGAGGTGGCGGGGATCGTGTGCATCAACCCCGCCACGAAGCCGCAGCCGGCCGAGCTCATGGAGATGTTGCACGGGATGGTCGACGAGGGGACGGACACCATGCCCGGGATCGGCGCCGACATCGCCGATCCGGACGCGACGGAGAGCGCCTATGAGCAGACGCCGCTGCGCCCGCTGATCTCGCTCGTGGAGGACGGCCTGGCCTCGTTGAGCGAGCGCTACAGCGAGATCACGTGTCCGCTGCTCCTCCTGACGAGCCCGCAGGACCATGTGGTCGAGCCGTCCAACGGTGACTTCCTGGCCGAGACCTTCGGCGGGCCGGTCGAGCGCATCAGCCTCGAGCGCAGCTACCACGTCGCCACGCTGGACTTCGACAAGGACGTGATCTTCGAGGCTGCGGTGGCGTTCGGCCGCAAGGTCACGGGCTGACCGTCGGTCGCACCCTCCGGATGCCGCTATGAGCACGTCATGATCAACGGGGCGTCCGGCGCGTTCGGCGCGACCGCCGGCATCGTGGCGTCGATCCCCAGCCCGTCGAACGGCACGATCACGTTGGGTCCGCTCAACCTGCGCGCCTACGGGCTGATGATCGCGCTCGGTGTGCTGGCCGCGGTGTGGCTGGCGGGCCGGCGGCTCGAAGCGAGAGGGGTCGGGACCCGGGAAGACATGTCGTACATCGCGCTGTGGGCCGTTCCCGCCGGGATCATCGGCTCGCGCCTGTACCACGTGATCACGGATTGGCGACGCTTCGAGGGTCGGTGGCTCGACGCGTTCAAGATCTGGGAGGGCGGCCTCGGCATCTGGGGCGGCATCGCGGCCGGTGTGGCGGTCGGCATCTGGGCCGCCCTGCGGCGCGGCATCCCGCTGCAGGGTGGGTTGTCCGCGATCACGCCCGCGCTGCCGCTGGCCCAGGCCATCGGCCGTTGGGGGAACTGGTGGAACCAGGAGCTGTTCGGGCGGCCGACCGACCTGCCCTGGGCGCTCGAGATCTCGTCCGACAAGGCGGTTGCCGCCGGCTATCCGCCGGGGACGACCTTCCATCCCACGTTCCTCTACGAGTCGCTGTGGTGCCTGCTGCTGTGCGGCGGGTTGATCTGGATCGACCGCCGGTTCCGCATCTGGGGCACGGAGCTGTTCGCGCTGTACGTCGCCGGCTACACGTTCATGCGGTTCTGGATCGAGCGAGTGCGCATCGATGAGGCCTCGCTGTTGTGGGGCTGGCGGGTCAACGAGGTCGTGTCGCTCGCGGTGTTCACGATCGCGGTGGCGTACCTCCTGGTGTCCATGCGACGCCCTCGGCCGCTCGCGGGCGGCTCGTCGAGGAAGTGGCCGTCACCGACGATCGTGCGTCGGCCGATGTGGATCCGGCTGTGCCCTCCGTGGCACCGAGCCCCATGCTCGACGACGAGGTCGTGGCGGCGGACGACTGGGGGACGTCGACGCCGATGTGCCGTCCTCGACCGGCGACGCTCCGGACCTCGCCGAAGCGCCGCGTGAAGCGCCGGATGAGGACAGCGCCGACGAACCGTTGCCGCACCATGATGAGGGTTGATCGCACACCCGTGTAACAGCACCACTGTGGGGTCGGGGCGGGCTTCCGGCCGCCCAGGGACCATCGGCGGCCCGGGCAACCGCATCCGGGAGCGGTAACGCCCCGGTGCGATCGCATGCTGCCGCCCTAGCATCGTCTCCCGTGTCCGATCGCATCACCCCGGCCGCGGTGGCGCACGTCGCCCGGCTGGCCCGCCTGCAGCTGACCGAGGACGAGCTCGAGCGCTACACCGAGCAGCTCGGCTCGATGCTCGACCACTTCCGTGACATCGACGCCCTCGACCTGGCCGACGTCGAGCCGATGAACCAGCCGCTCCACCTGAGCAACGTGCTGCGAGACGACATCGTCGGCCCCACCCTCGACCGCGACGAGGTGCTGGCGGCGGCGCCCGCGGCCGATTCCGGCCGCTTCCGGGTGCCGCCGATCCTCGGTGAGGCACCGTGACCGCCGACCTCACGGGTGTCGGCGAGATCGCCGGAGCCGTCCGGACCGGTACCACGACCGCCGCCGACGTGGTCGAGGCCCATCTGGCTCGCATCTCGGAACGGGAAGCCGACGTCCACGCCTTCAACCTCGTGCTCGGGGACGAGGCCCGCGCTGCCGCGGCCGCGATCGACCGGCGGGTGGCGGCCGGGGAGGATCCTGGGCCGCTGGCCGGGGTGCCGGTCGCGCTGAAGGACAACATGTGCACGCGGGGCATCCCGACGACCTGCTCGTCGAAGATCCTCGAGGGCTGGCGACCGCCGTACGACGCGACCATCGTCGAGCGGCTGACCGCAGCCGGTGCTGTCATCATCGGCAAGACCAACCTCGACGAGTTCGCCATGGGCTCGTCCACGGAGAACTCGGCCTTCGGTCCCACCCGCAACCCCCATGACCTGACCCGCGTGCCGGGCGGCTCGTCTGGGGGCAGCGCGGCTGCGGTGGCCGCCGGCTTCGCCGCGGGAGCGTTCGGCTCGGACACCGGCGGATCGATCCGCCAGCCCGCCGCGCTGTGCGGGGTCGTCGGCGTGAAGCCGACCTACGGCGTCGTCTCCCGCTACGGGTTGGTTGCGTTTGCATCGAGCCTCGACCAGATCGGCCCGTTGGCGCACACGGTCGAAGACGCCGCTCTTCTCCTGGAGGTGGTCGGCGGTCACGATCCGATGGACTCCACCTCGATCGAGCAGCCCGCGCCGGCTCTCCGGTCCGTCCTCGGGGACGGCGTCGAAGGGCTGCGCGTCGGCCGCATCACCGACCTTCCGCCCGGGGCCGACCCCGACGTCGAGGAGCGGCTGGAGCTCGCCTTCGAAGCGCTGGAGCGGGCCGGCGCCAAGACCGTCGACGTCACCGTGCCGGCCTTCAGCTACGGCCTCACCGCCTATTACCTCATCGCCCCGGCCGAGGCATCGAGCAACCTGGCCCGCTACGACGGCGTCCGTTACGGCCTGCGGGTCGACGCCGCCGACACCGCGGCGATGAACGCGGCTACCCGCGAAGCCGGCTTCGGGGCCGAGGTCAAGCGGCGGATCATGCTCGGTACGTACGCCCTCTCCGCCGGCTACTACGACGCGTACTACGGCAAGGCGCTCAAGGTCCGCCGGCTCATCGCCGACGACTTCGCCCGCGCCTACCGGGACGCCGACGTCCTGCTCACGCCCACTGCGCCCACCGTCGCCTTCCCCTTCGGCGCGAAGACCGACAACCCGCTCGCGATGTACCTGTGCGACGTGTACACGATCCCTTCGCCGCTGGCCGGCCATCCCGCCATCAGCGTGCCCTTCGGCACCGGCCAGGACGACCTGCCCGTCGGCGTGCAGGTGCTCGCCCCGGCACTGGCCGAACCGCTCATGTACCGCACCGCTGCGGTGCTGGAAGCAGCAGTCAAGGAGGCGGCATGACGGCGACCGGAACGGCCGACCCGGCCGGCCCGTCCGGGGCGACGACGGCAACGGCCGCCGGCGAGCTGATCGACGGCTACGAGCTGGTGGTCGGGCTCGAGGTCCACGTCGAACTGGCCACGGCCACCAAGCTCTTCAGCGCCAGCCCCAACCGCTTCGGTGACGAGCCCAACACCAACATCGACCCCGTCACGCTCGGGCTCCCGGGCTCGTTGCCGGTGCTCAACCGGCGGGCCGTCGAGCTGGCGATCCGCATCGGCCTGGCATTGCACTGCGAGGTGCAGCCGTGCCTGTTCCACCGGAAGAACTACTTCTACCCGGACATGCCGAAGGACTACCAGATCTCCCAGTACGACCAGCCGCTCAACGTCGACGGCTGGCTGGAACTGCCCTCCGGGACCCGCATCGGCATCGAGCGGGCCCACATGGAGGAGGACACCGGCAAGTCCACGCACGTCGGTGGCAGCGGCGGTCGGATCCACGGGAGCGACTACTCGCTCGTCGATTACAACCGCGCCGGCGTACCGCTGGTCGAGATCGTCGGGCGGCCGGACATCCGCAGCAGCGAACAGGCCCGCCAGTTCGTCAACGAGCTGCGCGGCATCCTCGTCGCCATCGACGCCTCCGACGCGAAGATGGAGGAGGGCTCGATGCGGGTCGACGCCAACGTCTCGGTGCGCCGTCCCGGTGAGCCTCTCGGAACTCGTTGCGAGATCAAGAACCTCAACTCGGTCCGGTCGCTGGGCCGGGCGATCGAGTACGAGGCCCGACGGCAGATCGCGCTGCTCGCCGAGGGTGAGACCGTCCGGCAGGAGACCCGCCACTGGGACGAGAACGACGGCCGCACGCACACGTTGCGCACCAAGGAGGACGCCGACGACTACCGGTACTTCCCCGAGCCGGACCTCGTCCCCTTGGCCCCCGATTCGGCCTGGGTGGAGGAGATCCGCTCCTCGCTGCCGCCGTTGCCGGCCGAGCGTCGGGTGGCGCTCGCGGCGGCCGCCGCGGTCGAGCCGACCAGCGAGGGCGTCGCCCTCGTCGTCGACCGGGGCCGCGACCGCCTGGCACTCGACGCCATCGCCGCCGGTGGCGATCCGGCGCGGGTGCTCGTCCACATCGAGCACAACCTCCCGCCGGACGGACCGGATCCCGTCACGTCGGCGGCCCTGGCCGCGCTCACCGGCTTGGAGAAGGCCGGGCAGGTCACGGCCACGCAGGCCAAGCAGATCCTCGGCGAGCTCGTCGATGCCGGTGGTGATGGCGACCCCGCGGCCATCGCCGCAGAGCGGGGATTCCAGGCCATGGACACCGGCGCCCTCGATGCCGCCGTGGACGCCGCCATCGCCGCGCAGCCGGCGGCGTGGGAGAAGTATCGGGCCGGCGAGGACAAGGCGGCGGGCGCCCTGATCGGCGCCGTCATGAAGGCCACGAAGGCCCAGGCCGACGGCAAGGCGGTGACCGCGCTCTTGCAGCGCCGCCGGGCCGAAGCCCCGTCGTCGTAGCCCCGCCGGAGCGGCGGGGCGGTTATTCGGCGAAGTCAGCCGTCACCGCAGGCCAGACTCGTTGGTCGTGTCCATCGAGATCCGGGTCCCGGAGCAATCCGACGGCAAGGCCATGTTCGCCGCCGACGCCCGCGGCTTCGGGACGTTCTACGAGGACGACGAGGTCGAGCGCCGGCTGCCGATCATGGACCTGTCGCGCTTTCGCATCGCGCTCGATGGCGCGGCGATCGTCGGTGTGGCGGGCTCGTTCGCCCTCGACATGACCGTGCCGGGGGGCGCCTCGGTGCCGATGGGAGGCGTGACGTGGGTGTCCGTGGCCGCAACCCATCGTCGCCAGGGGATCCTCCGCCGACTTCTCGGTGCCGTCCACGCAGACATCGACGCCCGTGGCGAGCCCGTGGCCGGTCTCTCTGCCTCCGAGGGAGGCATCTACGGTCGCTTCGGCTACGGCGTCGCCACCCAGATGCGCCGGGTGGTCATCGACGTCCGCGCCGTGCAGCTGCGAGACGAGCTCGTGCCCAAGCCGGGGTCCGTGCGCTTCATGGAGCCCGACGAGGCCCGCGTCCACGTACCGGCGGTCTGGGAGCGCGCCCGCGGCCAGCGTCCCGGCGAGACCGCCCGCAACGAGGCGTGGTGGGGGATGGTCTTCGAAGACCAGGCCAAGGCGCAGGACGGCTTCTCGCCCGCGCTGCGCCTCCGCCACGACGACGGCTATGCCTCCTACCGCGTCCGCATGGTGTGGAACGAGGGACGGCCCGCCCACGAGGTCAACCTCATCGAGCTGGTCGCCGCGACCGACGACGCGCACCTCGCGCTCTGGCACACCCTGCTCGGCATCGACCTCGTCGCCACCATCACCTCCAGGCGGGGCTTCACGATCGACGACGCGCTCCACGTCGCGGTCGACAACCCGCGGGCCGTGAGCACGGAGGCGCTCGACGACTGCGTCTGGCTCCGGCCGCACCAACCGGCGGCCCTGCTCGGCGCACGGACGTACACGAGCGAGGACCGTCTCGTCCTGGAGCTGTTGCCCGACACGACCGATGCCGCCGACGCGGCGCCGACCCGCTGGGAGGTCGAGGGCGGACCCGACGGCGCGGTCTCGCGCCGGACCCGTCGCCGAGCCGATCTCGTGCTGGACCGTGCGGCCTTCGGCGCCATCTACCTCGGCGGCTTCCGACCCTCCGTCCTCGCCCGCGCGCAGCGGATCACGGAGGCGACGCCCGGCGCGCTCCGGCGGGCCGACGTCTTCTTCTCCGCCGAACGGATGCCCAACTCGCAGAACCCGTTCTGATCGACAACGCCGGCCCTCGTCGCCGGCCCTCGTCGTCGGGGGTCGTCGCCGAGGGCCGTCGATAGCCTCGCCTCCTCGTGGGGCTCGTGACGCTGGCGCCATTGCGGCATCCGCCGTTCCGGCGCTTCTGGATCGGCGCCGCCCTGTCCAACATCGGCACCTGGATGGAGACGGTGGCCCTCGGCTACTACGTGGCCGACCAGACCCGCCTGGCCGTGTGGTCAGCCGTGATCGCCGCTGCCGGTTTCGTCCCGGTGGCGGTGATCGGACCGATCGGTGGCGCGCTGGCCGACCGCCGCTCCCGCAAGGTGATCCTGCTCGTGGCGATGTCGGCCCAGGCGCTCGTCGCCACCGCGGTCACCGTGCTCGTCGCGGCCGACGCCGCCGGACCGGCGGTGATCGCACTGCTCACGCTGCTGAGCGGCTGCGCGGCGGCCATCGGCTTCCCGGCCTACCAGGCGTCGTTCCGGCACCTCGTCCCGCCCGAGGACCTGCCCGCGGCCATCGGGCTGTCCTCGGCCCAGTGGAATCTGGGGCGCATCCTGGGGCCCGTCGCCGCCGCCCTTGCGATCGGCATCGGCGGCATCACGTGGGCACTGGCCATCAACGCCGTCAGCTTCCTCGCCGTGATCATCGCCGTGGCCAGCGTGCGCCTCCCTCCGCCGGTGCGCGGTGCGACGCACGAGTCGTTCAGGCGCTCGATCCTCGGTGGGTGGCACCACGTGCGGGCCGAGCCCGGCCTCCGCGCCACGTTCACGATCATGTGCCTCAACACCTTCCTGGCCGCGCCGTTCATCGCGCTGATCCCGGCCA
Source organism: uncultured Acidimicrobiales bacterium (assembly GCA_963769115.1). Classification (GTDB taxonomy): domain Bacteria; phylum Actinomycetota; class Acidimicrobiia; order Acidimicrobiales; family Ilumatobacteraceae; genus DASTFY01. Next base: position 310,652 of record CAVYKN010000019.1, on the reverse strand, counting down.
TGGCCGTGAAGGTCCTGGACGGCAGCGAGGCCACCACCGGCGTGCTGGTGACGGCCCAGGGCATCGGCGCGGTGATGGCCGGCGCCGTCATCGGTGGTCTGGTGGCCCGCTACGGCGTGCGGCTCACGATGGTGCGGGCCGTCGGGCTGCTCGCGCCCTCGCTGGCCGCGTACGGCCTCGCGCCGAACGTGGTGACGATGGCGATGGCGCTGGCCGTCGTCGGCTTCCTCTACATGCTGGCGCTCTCGACCTTCACGACGGTGGCGCAGCAGCGGTCGCCCGACGAGCTCACCGGCCGGGTGCTGGCGGTGAACAACGCCGTGCTCGGCGCGCTCTACCCCCTCGGAGCGCTCCTCCAGGGCCGCATCGCCGACGTGATCGGGCTACGGGCGACGACGGTGGCGGCTGCGATCGCGCTGGCCGCCGCGCTGCTGGCCGTGCGAGCGGCGCGACCGCACTTCACCGCCCCGCTCGAACACCCGGTGGCCACCGTCCCGGCGGCGTGACGGCGTGACGGCGTGACGGCGTGACGGCCGCTCGCGGAGCGAGCCGTACTGTCGGCGCATGGACTTCGCCATCCCCGACGACATCCAGGCCACGCTCGACGCGCTGGACGCGTTCATCGAGGAGGAGATCCGGCCGCTCGAGGGGCAGGACGACAACGCCCGCTTCTTCGACCATCGCAGGGAGTGGGCGCGCACGGACTTCGAGGCGGGGGGCACGCCCCGCGAGGAGTGGGAGGCCCTGCTGCGCGAGATGCGGCGGCGGGCCGACCGCGCGGGTTGGTTGCGGCTGGCTCTGCCCGCCGAGTACGGCGGTCGCGACGCCACCAACCTGGAGATGGCCATCATCCGCGAGCACCTGGCCACGAAGGGGCTCGGTCTCCACAACGACCTGCAGAACGAGAGCTCGATCGTCGGCAACTTCCCGACCGTTCTGATGATGCGCGACTTCGGCACGCCCGAGCAGAAGGGCGACTGGATGCCCGGCTTCCTCGACGGCACCAAGCGCCTCGCCTTCGGGTTGACGGAGCCGAACCACGGCAGCGACGCCACCTACATGGAGACCACGGCCGTCCAGGACGGCGACGAGTGGGTCCTCAACGGTGCCAAGCGCTTCAATTCCGGTCTCCACCATGCGACACATGACATCGTGTTCGCCCGCACCTCGGGCGACCCTGGCTCCCCGGCCGGCATCACCGCGTTCCTCGTCCCGACCGATGCGCCCGGCTTCACCGTCGAGTTCTTCTGGTGGACCTTCAACATGCCGACGGACCACGCCGAGGTCACGCTGTCGGACGTACGCGTGCCGCGTACGGCCGTCTTCGGGGAGGTGGGCCGGGGACTGGAACTGGCGCAGCACTTCGTCCACGAGAACCGAATCCGTCAGGCGGCATCGTCGTTGGGAGCGGCGCAGTTCTGCATCAACGAAGCGGTCGCCTACGCCAACGAGCGGATCACGTGGGGTCGCCCCCTGTCCGTCAACCAGGGCATCCAGTTTCCCCTGGTAGAGCTGCATACGGAGGCCGCCATGCTGCGACAGCTCGTGCGCTCGACGGCCTGGATGCTCGACCAGCGTCACCACATGGAGGTGACGCATCTCGTTGCCATGTGCAACTATCGCGCCAACCGACTGGCGTGCGACGCGGCGGACCGTGCGATGCAGACGTGTGGTGGTATCGGCTACAGCCGGCACATGCCGTTCGAGCACATCTATCGTCACCACCGCCGCTACCGCATCACCGAGGGGAGCGAGGAGATCCAGATGCGCAAGGTCGGACAGGACCTTTTCGGGTTCGGGCGCCGACGCTGAGCGCGAGCGTGTCACCGCGCTCCGATGGACCACCTCCCTGAGCGGGGGTCCACTACGCTGCCGCCGCGTGGCGAAAGCCACGGTGGGCGGCTCACACGATGCGAGACTCGGTCGGACTCGACCGATGTGGGAAGGGGAGTAATGCGTTTCGGCACCAGCCCTTGGAGGCCGCGCCGACTGCTCCGGGCGGCGGTTGCTCTGTCACTGGCGGCGGCACCCGTCATCGTTGCCGGCGGTGAGGCGACGGCCCAGACCGCGCCGTTGCTCAGCCTGCGCAAGTCTGTCTCGCTCCCCAACCCGGCCACGGCCGCGCCCGGTGAGCCGTTCTCGTTCTTCCTCAGCTACTCCTGCTCGTCGCTGAGCACCCCGTGCCAAGGGGCCACGATCACCGACGTCATCCCCCCGCAGCTGTCGCGGCAGGTGAGCGACGTCCGGTTCCAGGGCAACTTCCAGTCCGTGAACTACGACGCCAACACTGGCACCGCCATCTTCACGCTGTTCAGCCCCATTGCTGCTGGGACAACGGCGCAGGTATCGATCACCGCCGAGTTCCCGCCCGGCACGGCCGTCGGCACGCAGGCCGTGAACTCAGGGGACGATGCGCGCGTCCAACGCCAACCCCGTCACCTCGAACCAGGTGATCGTCACGTCACGCGCGGCGTCCGACTGGACGGTCACGAAGAACGTGGTCCCTGCCGGTGTGCCGCCGCAGGTGGACACGCCGTACACGTATCGCGTCGGGATCACGTTGGCGGCTGGCGGCAACCAGAACCTCAACGGTGTGACGTTCGTGGACACGTTGCCGGCCGGCGCGGTGTTCCAGTCCGCCACGGGCGGTGGGACGTACAACGCCGGCACCAACCAGGTGACGTGGCCGCCGCGCAACCTGGTGCCCAACGCCAACCAGGACGTAGCGGCGTTCGAAGAGGTCACGGTCATCTTCCCGGCCGCCAACTTCCCCGTCGGCACGACCGTGCTCAACGTCGTGCAGGCCTTCGGGACCCCGGTCGGTGAGCCCGACCAGGAGCTCGGGCGGGCGGAGCGCCCAGGCATCATCCGCGGTGCCGGCACCGTCACCGGCGGTGCTGAAGCGCGCCGGGCTCCCGGAGATCGGCCCCGGTCAGATCGACACCTACAGCCTCACGGCGGAGAACCCGAACGCCACGGTCGTCGCCGGCTTCCAGGTGCTGGAGACGCTGCCGCCTCAGCTCGTGATGGCGCAGGGGGGTGGTCCCAACCTGACCGGGACCGGTCCTCCGCCGGTGTCCATCACCGCCACACCCGGTGGGAACGTGCCGATCACCGGAACGACGAACTGGAGTGCGACCGCGCCCGCCGACACCGACACCCTGCTGTTCGACTTCGGTGACGCGCCCCCGAACTTCCGCTCGACGATCCTGCTGCGGGCCGGCATCCCGGCCAACAGCATCGACCGTGACGGGAACCCGATCGTCCCGGGCTCGAGCATCGAGAACTGCATCGAGATCAGCGGCACGGGGACCACGGTCAACGCCCGCCGCTGCACGACGCAGACGATCGTCCCGGTCTCGGTCGAGTTCAGCAAGATCATCACGACCGCCGAGGTGACGGTGCCGGGCGGCACCGTCTCGTGGCAGGTGGGCGTGGCCGTCCCGGACACGTCCGCGGGTGATCTCGTCAACCCGACGGTCACCGACTGCCTCCCCGTCGGGCTCGACCTGCTCGATCCGTTCACGCCTTCCAACCCGATCAACGGCACCAGCTCGGGGTTCAGCGTTGCCCCCACGGTGACCCGCACTCCCAACGGTTGCGGGGCGGCGAACAACCAGGTGCTCATCACCTGGAGCTGGACCGGTGGCTTCACGCTCGCCCGGGGCCAGTCGGGCACGTTCACGCTCAACACACTCGTGGCCGAGGGGACACCCCCGGCCAGCGTGCAGAACGTGGCCAGCCTGACATCGGACAGCCTGTCGACTGCGCTCCAGCGCATCGCCGATCTGGCCATCACCTCCGAGACGCTCCTGCGGGGGACGAAGGAGGTGCGGGGTGACCGGGACACGGGCTTCCTCAGCTTCCCGGGCATCGGCAACACGACCCGGGGCGGCTTCGCGAACTACCGCGCCACGATCCGCAACGTCAGTGATATCGCAGTGCGCAACGTGATCGTGGTGGACACGCTTCCCATCCCCGGCGACATCGGCTTGAAGGACTTGTCCCCCCGCGGCTCCCAGTGGCAGCCGCTCTTCGCCGGAGAGCTCACGTCCAACCCGCCGGCCGCGTCGGTGATGTACTCGACCACTCACAACCCGTGCCGCGCGGACCTGAGCGTCAACCCGTCGGGCTGTGTGCCTGCCAACTGGACACCCAACCCGGGCGACCTCGCGTCGGTCGGGGCGATCCGGGTCGACTTCGGTGACCTCGTCCTCAACCCGAACGACTCCATCAGCTTCACCTGGCGGGTTGCGACCCCGATCAACGCCCCCGTCGGTGCGGTGGCGTGGAACTCGTTCGGCTACGTCGCCACCCGACTGGACAACGGCCAGCTCCTGGAGTCGGCCGAGCCGCCCAAGGTCGGCCTGCAGGTCGAGGGCCCGGGGCCCGGCCCGTGCTGCACCCCGGGCATCCCGCCCACGGGCGCTGATTCCGACCTCGGGATCTACCTGGCGGTCGTGCTGATCCTGGGTGGTGCGGTGCTCATGCTGTACCGGCGCCGGCCCTCAACGCGTGGAGCGGCGGGCTAACCCCACCGCGGCGCAGAGAGCAGCCAGGACCGCGAGCAGGGTCCAGCCGACCGGCCAGTAGGCCGGTCGGCGGTCCGCGGCGCGGTCGTGGAGGACGAAGGCCACCGCCATCGGCGCCACCAGGAGGAGAGCCAGGAGCCAAGGACCTGGTCCGCCGCGCCGGCGGACCAGGACGGCCAGCAGCGCGGCGGCGATGGGGACGGCGATCCATCCCCACCACCAGATGCCGGCGTTGACGAGTTCGCGATCGTGGTCGCCGAGCCAGGTCAGCGTGGCCCAGACCGCGCCGACGGCCACTGCGACGACCGCCACCATCGCGGCAGTATGGCCGCGTAGGCCCGGAGTCCGTGGAACAGGCCCGCGGTAGCGTGCCGCTCCATGGCCGATGTCAAGCCGCGCTCGCACGATGTCACCACCGGCATGCAGAAGGCCCCCGCCCGGGCGATGCTCCGCGCCGTCGGGATGACCGACGACGACTGGGACAAGCCCCAGGTCGCCGTGGCCTCCAGCTGGAACGAGATCACCCCCTGCAACCTGTCGCTCCACCGCCTGGCCCTTCGGGCCAAGGACGGCATCACTCGTGCCGGCGGCTTCCCCCTCCAGTTCAACACCATCTCGGTCTCCGACGGGATCTCGATGGGGCACGAGGGCATGCGGGCCTCGTTGGTGTCACGCGAGGTCATCGCCGACAGCGTCGAGACGGTGATGCACGCCGAGCGCCTCGACGGCTTCGTCGGCCTGGCGGGCTGCGACAAGAGCCTGCCCGGGATGCTGATGGCCGCCGCCCGTCTCGACCTGTCGATGGTCTTCGTCTATGCCGGCACGATCCTGCCCGGTCACCACAACGGCCGGGCGCTGGACATCACCAGCGTCTTCGAGGCGGTCGGTGCCTGCGCGGCCGGGACCATCACCGAGGACGAGCTCGGCGCCATCGAGCGCAAGGCCTGCCCCGGCGAGGGCGCCTGCGCCGGCATGTTCACGGCCAACACGATGGCCGCGATCGGCGAGGCCCTCGGCATGTCGCTGCCCGGCTCGGCGTCGGCGCCGTCGGTCGACCGTCGCCGCGACGACGACGCGGTCCGGGCGGGCGAGGCGGTCGTCGAGCTGCTGCGAGCCGGCATCACCCCCCGCCAGATCATGACGAAGGAGGCCTTCGAGAACGCCATCGCCGTCACCAACGCTCTCGGCGGCTCCACCAACGCCGTGCTCCACCTGCTCGCCATCGCCAACGAGGCCCGGGTGGCCCTGGAGCTCGAGGACTTCAACCGCATCGCCGCCCGCGTCCCCCACATCGCCGACATGAAGCCCGGGGGCAAGTTCCACATGACCGATCTGGACCGCGTCGGCGGTGTCCCGGTCGTGATGAAGCACCTGCTCGACGCCGGTCTGCTGCACGGTGACGTCATGACCGTCACCGGGCGGACCATGGCCGAGAACCTGGCCGAGTTGGACCCGCCTCGTGCCGATGGTGTCGTCGTCCATCCGCTGGACGCGCCGCTCCACCCCGAGGGCGGGCTGATGGTGCTCCGAGGATCGCTGGCGCCGCAGGGCAGCGTCGTCAAGGTGGCCGGCCTCAGCGCCGACCAGCTCCACTTCGAGGGTCCGGCCCGGGTGTTCGAGGGCGAGGAGGGCGCGCTGGACGCGATCCTCTCGGGCGCCATCGAGCCCGGCACGGTCCTGGTCATCCGCTACGAGGGCCCCAAGGGCGGGCCGGGGATGCGCGAGATGCTGGCCGTGACCGGCGCCCTGAAGGGCGCCGGGCGCGGCGCCGACTGCGCGCTCATCACGGACGGCCGCTTCAGCGGTGGCACCTGGGGGTTCTGCATCGGGCACGTGGCGCCCGAGTCCGTCGACGGGGGACCGATCGCCTTCGTCGAGGACGGCGACAAGATCGTGATCGACATCCACCAGAAGCGGCTCGACCTGCTGGTGGGCGATCTCGAGCTCAAGCGCCGGCGGGAGGGCTGGACGCCCCATCCGCCGCGCTACACGTCCGGGGTGCTGGCCAAGTACGCCCGCCTCGTGCAGGGCGCGGAGACCGGCGCCCTCACGAACCCACTCTGAGCTCCCACTCGACGCCCTGGGCGGTGTCGCGGACCTCCACCCCGGCCGCCGCCAGTTCGTCGCGCACCAGGTCAGACAGGTCGTAGCGGCCTTCGGACCTGACCCTCGTCCGCAAGGCCAGCGTCGCCTCGACGAGCGGGCCGACCACCTGTCGGGGATCGCGCAGCCCGGCGCGCGCCGCCTCGGCGAGACGGACGATCATCGCCCTGAGGGTGGCTCGGGCCCGGTCCATCTCGTCCGACTGGAAGGTGTCGGCCGACCACGCGGCGATGGCGTCATCGAGCTCGAGCACCGCGGCCAGCGCCCGGTCGGCATCGCCCGCGCCGACGGCCTCGTCGAAGGCGGTCGCCGCCCGTCGTGCCACCTCGGCCACGGAGGCCGTCTCCTGCGTGTCGTCCGCCCGCGGCGCAGGTGGTGACGGCGTGACGGCTGCGGCGGTCACGGTGACGTCGTCCGCGCCGGCTCGCAGGACGTCCAGGGGCACGGTCTGGCCCGCGGCCAGCACCCGATGCCGGTCGCCGCGACGCAACGTGACCCCACCGCGGCCGACGATGGTCGCGGCATCGGCCTCGAGATCGATCACGAGCGCCGTGTGCTCGTCGACGCCGAGCACGAACGCGTCGGACGGCAGCTCCTGCTCCATCCGCTCGAGCCGTTCGAGCCCGAGGTAGCAGAAGCGGGTGTCGTGGTTGCCGCCCTCGGTGTTGTCGAAGTGGGGGATGACGGCGACCGGCAGCCCGAAGCGGGACAGCAGGTCGAGCCCTTCCAGCCAGTACGGATCGGCGCCGACCTTGTAGACCTCGTAGACGGGCACGGTGAGGATGCCGAGCGTCAGCGCGGCCGCGCTCGAGAACACGAGTGCACCCTGCTCGGTGAGCTTCCGGGCCAGCACGTCGGGTACCGGCGTGCCCCGCCACTGGCGCAGCGCGAACGACGGGCTGCCGGGCCCCGTGAACAGCCAGTCCGCGGCGGTCACGAGCGCAAGGGCGCGCTCGAGCTCGACACGCTCGGCCGTGTCCGTGCGGCGCAGTCCCGCCACGCTGACGGGGCGACCGACTGACTCCCTGAAGTAGGCCACGGCCTTGTCCGACACGATGTCGGCGTTGGTCTGGAACCCGTACGGGGTGTCGAGCACGACGGCGTTCGGCGCTTCCACGCCGAGGCGGGTGAACACCTCGCGGTGGGCCTTGACCATCGTCGGTGCCGTCTCGCCCGATCCCATGATCGTGAGCAGGCGGGCCACCGGTCCACCGTAGGTCGCGTATCAGCTGTCGTCGCCGGGGGCTCTTGTGGGGTGTCGTGAACCGGGAGGTCAAATGATGGATGGCAGGCATCATCGCAAGGCCGGTAGGGCTGGTATGGCTGGCATCGCCGGCGTGACCGCCCTCGCCACCGTCGTCGTGGCGTTCGGGGCAGGGAGCGCGTCCGCGGCGCCGGGCGACAGCTGGCTGACGGCGCGGGGCAGCGATCTGCGCAACGGCCAGGCCAGGAACGAGACGGCGATCACGAAGTCCTCGATCAACCGCCTGGCGCCGATCTGGTCGGCGCCCGGGGAGAGCGTCGAGGGGACCGAGGCCATCGTCAACGGCAACGCCGCGTACGTCGTGACGAGGGACGACAAGCTGCGCCGCCTCCGTACGAGCAACGGCTCGACGGTGTGGACGACCGTGCTGTCCGCGGCGGGCGAGACCCCGACGGTGGACGGCGACACCGTGTACGCGCTCGGCGGCGACCGTCTCAAGGCCCTCCGGGCCTCTGACGGCGATGTGAGGTTCAACGTCGCTGTGCCCCAGGCCTGTGGTGACGGCTTCCTCTGCGATGGTGGGATCGGTGTCGAGAGCGGCAAGGTCGTCGTCGGCAACGGGTACCTCCTCCGCATCGTGAACGGCACGAACGGCGCGGTGCTGTCGACGACGGACGTGTCCGGCGGCGACCTCGACTCCAACGGAGGTGGCGCGCCCGGCATCGACGGCAACGGTGCCGCCTGGTACACGTTCAAGTTCACGCGCACCGTGCCCGTGCCGCCGTCGACGGCCAACCCCGTACCCACGCCGAAGGTGACGGGCAACGGCCACAGCACGGCGCTCATCACTGGCGGGCGGGTCTTCGTGACCGGGGTCAACCAGGGCATCCACGCCTTCAACGTGAACACCGGCGCCAAGTCCGACTTCGCCCCGGGCGCGCTCGGCCAGCACCAGAACCTGGCCACCGACGGTACGAGGCTCTTCGACGTGAGGTTCGAGAACGGTGTGCGGACGCTCACCGCCTACAACCTGTCGAACGGTTCGGTCGTCTGGAGCAAGACAGGGGCCGTGACCTCGCCGCTCGCCGTCAACGGGATGGTGATCGTGGGCGAGAACCGGGACGGTCTGGCCGTCTACGACGCCGCCTCCGGAGCCCTCCTCCGGCGGCTGGCGGGCACCGCACGGGGGGCCGACCCGATCGTCGTCGGCGGCCGGGTCTTCGCCGGCTACAGCGCCGGCACGGTCCCTGCAGGATCGATGCCGCCGCTGACCATGCTCGGGGTCTAGAGAATCGTGGTTGCCGGTGCGGGTCATGGGCGGGATATGCTCCCGGTCGTGACCCGCACCGGTCTCATCCTCGTACTCCCCTAGGCGCGCCGGCTTTCGCCGCGCGTGCCCACGACCTCCCGAGCATCGGGAGGTCGTTTCCGTTTTCAGGAAGGATCACGACCATGAAGCTCACCGGGGCGCAAGCCCTCATCAAGGCCCTCGAGATGGAGGGGGTCGAGGTGATGTTCGGCCTGCCCGGAGGCTGCATCCTCCCGGCATATGACCCCTTGCTGGACTCGTCGATCCGCCACATCCTCGTGCGCCACGAGCAGGGTGCCGGCCACATGGCGGAGGGGTACGCCCACGTCACCGGCCGTCCCGGGGTGGCCATGGTCACGAGCGGGCCCGCCGCCACCAACCTGGTGACGCCGCTGTGCGACGCCTACATGGACTCGATCCCCATGGTCGCCATCACCGGGCAGGTGCCCACGACCGCGATCGGGACGGACGCCTTCCAGGAGTGCGACACCGTCGGCATCACCCGCTCGGTCACGAAGCACAACGAGCTGGTGATGACCCCTGACGACCTGCCGCTGGCCATCCGCCAGGCCTTCCACATCGCCACGACCGGCCGGCCCGGCCCGGTCCTGGTCGACGTGCCCAAGGACGTGCTCCAGCAGACGATGGAGTGGCACTGGCCCAGCGATGTCGCCGTGGCGGACTCGCTGCCCGGCTACCGGCCCAACGTCAAGGGCCACCCCCGCATGGTGCGCGAAGCGGCCCGCCTGATCCTGGCCTCGGAGCGACCCGTGCTCTACGTCGGCGGCGGCATCCTGAAGGCCAGGGCTGCGGAGGCGCTGCGGGAGCTGGCCGAGCTGACCGAGATCCATGTGGTCACGACGCTCATGGCCCGTGGAGCCTTCCCGGACGATCATCCGCTGTGCCTCGGCATGCCCGGCATGCACGGCAACGCCACCGCGGTGACGGCGCTGCAGAAGGCGGATCTGCTGATCGCGCTCGGCGCCCGCTTCGACGATCGTGTGACGGGAAAGGTGTCGTCGTTCGCGCCCGAGGCCAAGGTCATCCACGTCGACATCGATCCGGCCGAGCAGGGCAAGGTCCGCCGTCCCGATGTCCCGATCGTGGGCGACTGCCGGCTGGTGATCGAGGAGATCGTGAAGGCGTTGCGGACGGCGCTCGACGCCGGGGCCGAGCGGGCCGACACGGCGGCGTGGCGCAGCCGCATCTCGGGATGGCGGGAGCAGTTCCCGTACGCGTACGAGCAGGCCGAGCCGGGTGAGGCGCTCAAGCCCCAGTTCTGCCTGGAGACGCTGCGCGACAGCGCCCCCGAGGGCACGATCCTCGTGTCCGGGGTCGGCCAGCACCAGATGTGGTCCTCTCAGTACTGGCGCTTCACCGAGCCGTACGCGTGGGTGAACTCCGGTGGCCTGGGCACGATGGGGTTCTCGGTGCCCGCCGCCATCGGCGCCAAGGTGGGCCGGCCCGATCGCACGGTGTGGGCCATCGACGGTGACGGCTGCTTCCAGATGACCGCGCAGGAGCTCGTCACCGCGTCGACCGAGCGGATCCCGATCAAGGTCGCCATCCTCAACAACTCCTACCTGGGGATGGTCCGCCAGTGGCAGGAGATGTTCTACGACGAGCGCTACAGCGAGGTGTACCTGTCCCCGGACCTGCCCGACTACGTGAAGTGGGCCGAGGCGATGGGGTGCGTCGGCCTCCGGGTCGAGGAGCCCGAGGAGGTGCAGCCCGCCATCGACAAGGCCAATGCCATCGACGACCGTCCCGTGGTCATCGACTTCCGGGTCGATGCCGGCGAGAAGGTCTTCCCGATGGTGCCGGCCGGCCACTCGAACGACGACCTCGTGCTGCCGCCGTCGCAGCTCCGCTGGCAGGAGTCGCTGCGATGAGCGCCGCAGCCCAGCCGACCGAGGGACACCACATCCTGTCGGTGCTCGTCGAGAACCGGCCCGGTGTCCTGTCCCGGGTTGCCTCCCTGTTCGCCCGCCGGGGGTACAACATCTTCTCGCTGGCGGTCGCGCCGAGCGAGGACGAGCGCTTCTCGCGCCTCACCATCGTCGTCGACCTCGAGTCGACCCCCCTCGAGCAGATCACCAAGCAGCTGTTCAAGCTCATCGAGGTGGTGAAGATCTCCGAGCTGGATCCTCGGCGGTCGGTCGAGCGCGAGCTGGTGCTGGCGACGGTGCGGGCCGCGCCCGAGGACCGCAGCCAGGTCGTGGAGCTGGTGACGATCTTCGAGGGCAAGATCCTGGCTGTGGGCACGGACGCGTTGACCGTTTCCCTCGAGGGTCATCCCGACAAGCTCGACGACTTCGAGGAGTTGCTCCGCGGCTATGGCATCGTGGAGCTGCAGCGCACCGGCCGCGTGGCGCTGCCCAAGCTGGATCGTGAGGCGCGGGTGCGCGCCGTGAGAGGAAGGGCCAGCTGATGGCTGCAACCGTGTACTACGAGACCGATGCCGATCGGTCGATCATCCAGGGCCGCAAGGTGGCCGTCGTCGGGTACGGCTCGCAGGGCCACGGGCATGCCCTCAACCTGAAGGACTCGGGCATCGACGTCCGGGTCGGGCTGCGCGAGGGCTCGGCCTCGGTGGCGAAGGCAGAGGCCGCCGGGTTGCGGGTGCTGCCGATCGCCGAAGCGGCGGCCGAGGCCGACGTGATCATGCTGCTGGCGCCCGACACCGAGCAGAAGGCCATCTACGACGAGCACGTCGCTCCGAACCTGTCGCCCGGCGACGCCGTGGCGTTCGCCCACGGGTTCAACATCCGCTTCGGGCGGATCACCCCGCCCGAGGGCATCGACGTGATCATGATCGCGCCCAAGGGCCCGGGCCACCTGGTGAGGCGCACGTACGTCGAGGGTGGTGGCGTGCCGTGCCTCATCGCCGTGGCGCAGGACGCCACCGGCAAGGCCCGCGAGCTGGCGCTCTCCTACGCCGACGCCATCGGGGGGACCCGGGCCGGCGTGATCGAGACGAGCTTCGCCGAGGAGACCGAGACCGACCTGTTCGGTGAGCAGGTCGTTCTCTGCGGCGGCCTCACCTCGCTCGTGCAGGCCGGCTTCGAGACCCTGGTCGACGCCGGGTATCAGCCCGAGATGGCGTACTTCGAGTGCCTCCACGAGGTGAAGCTGATCGTCGACCTCATGTACGAGGAGGGCATCGCCGGCATGCGGTACTCGATCTCGGACACCGCCGAGTACGGCGATCTCACCCGTGGGCCCCGGATCATCACCGACGAGACCCGTGAGGAGATGCGCCGGATCCTCGACGAGATCGTGAGCGGTCGTTTCGCCGACGAGTGGGTCGCCGAGAGCGACGGTGGTCGGACCCGCTTCAACGCCCTGCGGGAGCAGGGGCGGCAGCACCCGATCGAGAAGGTCGGTGGCGAGCTGCGGGACATGATGCCGTGGATCTCCGCGGGCAAGCAGAAGGTCACCGAGGTCAGCGGCGGCTGAGTCCTCCAGCTCCGGTTCGTTGGGCCACCATCGTTGGGGGTACCAGTGGAGGAGGGGGTCGATGGGGTTGAGTAGTGGTGGTGGGGTGGAGCGGTGTCGTCGTAGGGGCCGGTAGCGGGGGTCGATCTCGTAGTGCCCGCGTCGGGGGCGGCGGGCTCGGCCTTGGCGTACTTCGAGGGCCATGGCGTCGGCGAGGGCTTTGCCGGGGTGGTGGTTGCGGTATGGCGTAGCCGTAGAGGTGGATGAGGCTGTGCAACTCGGGGAGCGACAGTGGCCCGTGGGTGCGGAGGATGGCCAGGCAGGTGGTGCGTAACCGTCGCCCGTGCAGGCCGATGGGGTTGTCGCACACCGGTGGCAGGGGTGGTTGGCCGGGTCGGGCGGGTTGGCGGCCTTGGAGGCAGTCGATGTCCCACAGCAGGTCGTGGGCGTGTTGGATGCGTTGGAACAGGTGGCGGCGTTGCTGGTTCCATTCGATGGCGTGTTGGTCGTGGAGGTGGAGGGCGTGGGTGAGTGCGGCCAGGTGGTGGTGGATCTCGGCCCGTTTGCGTGCATCGAGGGTGGGTCGGCGGATGTGGTCGATCGATGGGAGCGTCTCCATAGGGTTCTTCCCCAGAAAGGTCGAGGCTGAGGAGGTCCACCCGACGGCGACACTCGAGGTGCTGACCGTGATGCTGCCCGACGGGTGCTACACGGATCGCTGGCCGCCGCCCACCCCCGCCGCTAGCCCGACCTCCACCCCCGGGTGTTCCACATCCGCGCCCATCTGCACCGATTCGATATCGAATCGGTCCAGATGTGTCACCGGGTGACCTGCCCCGGGTGGGGAGGGGCTCCAAGGGACGGCGGCAGCGGCCGGAGGAGGATCGGTAGCGCTCGAGCAGGGCCGAGTGGCTGGGGACCGGGCCGTCAAGGGGTCAGGCGGTCTGGTCGCGGGTCGGCGGGGTCAGCCGGGGTCGTCTGGCTCTCGCTGCTCTCGGAGGAACTCCTCGAGCTCGGCGGCGATGTCGCCCTGGTCCGTCACCGTGGCTTCGAGGCGTTGGTCGTGGACGGCCTCGAGCTGGCGGACGTACGCCGGGGCGTCGTCGTCACCATCGACGGCCTCGTTGTGGCGCTCGTCCCACAGCGCCACCTCCTCGGCCAGTTCGGCATGGCCTGTCGGCACGCCCAGCACGTGCTCGAGGTGCTGCAACAACGCCACGGTGGACTTGGGGTTGGGCGATCCGGCCAAGTAGTGCGGAACGGGCGCCCGCAGCGAGATCGAGGGAGTGCCGGCGCGATCGAGTCGCTCGTGGAGCACACCCACGACACCGGTCGGTCCCTCGTAGCGGGGGCGGCTCAGCCCGAGCCGGCCGGCCAGCGCCTCGTTGGTCGAGCTGCCGAAGACGAGCGGGGTGCGGGTGTGCGGTTGGGTGTCGGCGACCGTCCCCAGCGTGACCACCATCTCGCAGCGGAGCCGGTGCACCACCTCCTGCACCAGCCCGACGAAGGTCGCCCAGCGGACGTTCGGCTCCTCACCGACCAGCAGGAGGAGGTCACGAGGGCCCGAGCCCGGTCCGCGGCGGAACTCGTTCCGGGGCCACGACACCACCCTGACGCCGTCCTCGAGCGCCACCGTCGGCCGGCGGGCGGTGAAGTCGAAGAAGCCGTCGGGATCGATGGCGGCCACGAGCTCGCCGCTGTCCCCGCCCAGGTGACGCACAGCGCCGGTCGCGCCGCCGGCGATGTCGAACCACCCGGTGAACGCCATCACCAGGACGGGCCGATCGAGGTCCGGCGTCGCCTGCCAGGCGAGCTCGTCGTTCACGAGAGCTCGGCCACGACGTGGTCGATGCACCGGGTCAGGGCGGCGACGTCGTCGGGCTCGACCGCCGGGAACATCCCGATCCGGATCTGGTTGCGTCCGAGCTTGCGGTACGACTCCGTGTCGACGATGCCGTTGTCCCGAAGCACCGCGGACACCGTGCGGGCGTCGACCCCCTCCAGGTCGATCGTCGCCACGACGGCCGACCGTTGCGACACCTCCTCGACGAACGGTCGGGCGAACGACTGCTCCTCGGCCCAGCCGTAGAGGATGTCGGCCGACCGCTGGCACCGGGCGACGCACCACTCGAGACCACCCCGCTCCAGCATCCAGCGCACCTGCTGATCCAGCAGGAAGAGCGTGGCAAGGGCGGGCGTGTTGTAGGTCTGGTTGGCGCGGCTGTTCTCGAGCGCCACACGCAGGTCGAGCGACGCCGGCATCCACCGACCTGAGGCGGCGATGCGCTCGATGCGCTCGACGGCCGCGGGCGAGCAGCAGGCCAGCCAGAGGCCCCCGTCGGAGGCGAAGCACTTCTGGGGGGCGAAGTAGTAGACGTCGACCTCGGCCGGTGACCAGGGCAGCCCACCGGCCGCCGACGTGGCGTCGACGAGGACGAGGCCGTCGCCAGGCCGGGTGAGCGTCATCATCACGCCGGTCGAAGTCTCGTTGTGCGTGAGCGTGTAGGCGTCGACCCCGCCGTCCGGCTCGGGCCGAGGATGGGTGCCGGGCTCGCTGCTGATCACCAGCGGCTCCTCGAGGTGGGGCGCCCGTCGAGCCGCCTCGGCGAACTTGGACGAGAACTCCCCGAACACCAGGTGCTCGCTGCGCCGATCGATGAGGCCGAAGGTGGCCACGTCCCAGAACGCCGTCGAGCCCCCGTTGCCGAGCACCACGACCCAGCCCTCCGGCAGCCCGAAGAGCTCGGCCAGCCCCTCCCTGATGGAGCCCACGACGTCGCGAACGGGTGCCTGACGGTGGGATGTGCCCAGCCAGGCGTCACCCGCGGCGGCCAGCGCCGCCACCGCCTCGGGCCGCACCTTCGAGGGCCCGCAGCCGAAGCGTCCGTCCCCCGGCAGCAGCTCAAAGGGGATGACGATCCGCGGGGTCACTGTGCCAGCATGAGGCATCGTGAGTCGCATCTCCAAGCGCATAGGGTCGATCGCCGAGTCGGCCACGCTGGCCGTCGACGCCAAGGCCAAGGCCCTCAAAGCGGCGGGCGAGAACGTGATCGGCTTCGGCGCCGGCGAGCCCGACTTCCCGACACCCCAGCACATCGTCGAGGCGGCGGTGGCGGCCTGCCGGGACGAGAAGAACCATCGCTACACCCCGGCCGGCGGCCTGCCCGAGCTGCGGGAGGCCATCGCCGCCAAGACCAAGCGGGACTCCGGCTTCGACTGCGGCGCGGCCAACGTTCTCGTGACGAACGGCGGCAAGCACGCCGTCTACACGGCCTTCGCGACCCTCTGCGACCCCGGCGACGAGGTGATCTGCCCGGCGCCGTACTGGACGACCTACCCCGAGTCGATCACGCTGGCCGGCGGCGTGCCGGTGGTGATCCCGACCGATGAGTCGGCCGGGTTCCGGGTGACGGTCGAGCAGTTGGAGGCGGCCCGCACCGAGCGCACCAAGGTGCTCCTGTTCGTGTCGCCCGACAACCCGAGCGGCGCGGTGTACCCGCCCGACGAGGTCGAGGCCATCGGCCGCTGGGCCGTCGAGCACGGCCTGTGGGTGGTGACGGACGAGATCTACGAGCACCTCGTCTACGGACCCAACGAGTTCACGTCGATGCCGGTGCTGGTGCCGGAGCTGGCCGACACCTGCCTCGTCGTGAACGGCGTGGCCAAGACGTACGCCATGACCGGCTGGAGGGTCGGCTGGATGATCGGGCCCAAGGATGTGACCGCGGCGGCCATCAACTTCCAGTCCCACGCGACCTCCAACGTGGCCAACGTCTCCCAGCGGGCCGCGCTGGCCGCCGTCTCCGGCGACCTCGAAGCGGTCGCCATGATGCGCTCCGCCTTCGAGCGCCGCGGGCGGATCATGCACCGGATGCTGACGGAGATCCCAGGCGTGACCTGCCTCGAACCTGCGGGCGCGTTCTACTGCTTCCCGTCCTTCGAGGGCCTGCTGGGGCGGGAGATCGGCGGGCGGACGGTGACCTCGACGCTGCAGCTGGCCGATGTCGTCCTCAGCGAGTCGAGGGTGGCCCTGGTGCCTGGTGAGGCCTTCGGCAGTCCGGGGTACATGCGCCTGTCCTTCGCCCTCGGCGACGAGGACCTGGTCGATGGCGTGACGCGGCTGCAGGAGCTCCTGGCCTGATGGGCCGGATCGTCGTCACCGAGGAGATCGCCGACAGCGGGCTGGAGGAGCTGCGCGCCGCGGGCCACGACGTCGATGTCCAGCTTGGGCTCACACCCGAGGGTCTGCTCGACGCGGTGACCGACGCGCACGCGCTCGTCATCCGCTCGGCCACGCAGGTCACCGCAGAGGTGTTGGAGGCGGCGCCCGAGCTGATGGTCGTCGGTCGGGCCGGCATCGGGCTCGACAACGTCGACCTCGATGCCGCCACCCGCCGGGGCGTGATGGTGGTCAACGCACCGCAGTCGAACATCGTGTCCGCCGCCGAGCACACCATGGCGCTGCTGCTGGCCCAGGCCCGCAACGTCCCGCAGGCCCACACGGCGCTTGAAGGCGGGGCGGTGGGAGCGGTCCCAGTGGGAGGGCGTCGAGCTCGACGGCAAGACGCTCGGGATCGTCGGCCTGGGACGCATCGGCAAGCTGGTCGCGCAGCGGGCGCAGGCCTTCGGCCTGCGCCTCCTGGCGTATGACCCCTTCGTCGGGCCCGAGCGGGCCCGCCACATGGGTGTCGAGCTGGTCGGGTTGGAGCAGGTGGTGGCCGAGAGCGACTTCCTCACCATCCACCTCCCGCGCACCAGGGAGACGGTGGGCCTGGTGACCAAGGAGCTGCTGGCCCTGGCCAAGCCCACCCTGCGGGTGATCAACGTGGCCCGCGGCGGGATCGTGGACGAGGAAGCCCTGGCCTGGGCCGTCCGGGAAGGGGTGATCGCCGGTGCCGCGCTCGACGTCTTCGCCAGCGAACCGACCACGGAATCCCCGCTGTTCGAGCTGGACAGCGTCGTCGTCACCCCCCATCTGGGGGCCAGCACCCGTGAGGCGCAGGACAAGGCCGGCGAGACCATCGCCGAGATGGTGCTTCTGGCCCTGGCCGGCGAGTTCGTCCCCTTCGCCGTCAACGTGAACGCCGCCGAGGCGTCGGAGACGGTGCGGCCGTTCCTCGCGCTGGCCGAGCGGCTGGGCCGGCTGTTCACCTCGCTCGCCGAGGGAGTGCCGTCGACCGTGGAGGTCTGCTACGAGGGCCAGATCGCCGACTACGACACCCGGATCCTGACGCTGGCCACGCTCAAGGGCCTGTTCGGTGGGGTCAGCGAGGACCCGGTCACCTACGTCAACGCGCCCACCCTGGCCAGGGAGCACGGGGTCGAGATCCGCGAGGTCAACTGCAACACCCCGGTCGACCACATGAACCTGATCACCATCCGGGGAGGCGACCACGACATCGCCGGCACGTTGGGCGGGCGCCGGGGGGAGGCCCGCATCGTCACGCTCGACGGCCATGCCACCGACGTCCCGCCGGCCACCCACATGCTGGTCGTGCGCAACGACGACCGACCCGGGATGATCGGGGTCGTCGGCACGGTGCTCGGCGAGGCCGACGTCAACATCGCCGACATGGACGTCGGCCGGACGCCGACGCCCGGGTCCGCGCTCATGGTCCTCGCGACCACGACACCCGTGCCGTGGTCGCTGATCGATCAGCTGCGGCGCACGCCCGGCATCATCTCCGTGCACCCTCTGTCGGGGGACTAGCCCTCGATCGTGATGGCGCCGGTCGGGCAGAGCTCAGCGGCTTCCGTCACCTTGGCCCGCAGCTCCTCGCCCGGCTCTTCCTGCAACACGTAGAGGTAGCCGTCGCTGCGCACCTCGAAGACCTCCGGGCACACCTGCATGCAGGCCCCGGTGCTGGCGCACACGTCGAAGTCCACGACAACCTTCATTCGATGACCTCCCGTCGAGCGCCGCTCAGCGCCGGGCGGGACGGTAGCCGTCCGCTTCGGCGGCCTGCGGATCGAGATAGCAGCGCTCGGGAACGGTGCGCTCGTAGAACGCACCGCCTTCCACGTGGAAGATGCCGGAGTGGCTGGCCTTGACGGGGTAGCCGTCGGGGCAACCACCGCCGACCGGCTCGACCCACGCCGCGGTGCCCTCGGCCCTCGGCTCTCGACGCTGCTCTCGACGTTGGCCGCGACCTCGGTCACGACCTCTTCGACCTCCGCGGCGGCGGCACCGTCCGCTTCGACCGGCGTCAGCGGCGGCCAGCTCGGCCCGGCGTCGGGCGCCGGTGCCACGGCCCGCCGTGCCTGCAGCGCGCGGACGGCGGCGGCGAGTGCGGCCCCGAAGAGCGCGAGGACGAGGAGTCGTCGCAGCAACCGTGCCATCCGGTCAGGTTAGGCCTGGCGCTGCCGGGGGATCGCGGACACCACCGCGCGCAGGGACGCCGTGATGATGTTCGGGTGCGTGCCCACCCCCCAGCGGGTGTCCCCGCTCGGACCGACCGTCTCGACGTAGGCGACCGCGGTGGCGTCGGCGCCCGCACCCATGGCGTGCTCGGCGTAGTCGACCACGTCGAGCTCGAGGCCCAACCCCTCCCGCACCGCGTGCACGAACGCGTCGATGGGTCCGTTGCCCTCGCCCGTGATGGTCCGGTGCTCGCCGTCGACCAGGAGCTGGGCGGTGATGACGGTGCGACCGTCGGCGTCCGAGCGCAGCTCGTGGCTCTCCAGCACGACCGCGGGGTCGGGCGGGAGGTACTCGCGCTGGAACGTGTCCCACATGGCGCCCGGGGCGATCTCGGTGCCGGTGTCCTCTGTGATGGCCTGAATGGTCTTGGAGAACTCGATCTGCAGCCGTCGCGGCAGTTCGAACCCGTGCTCGGCCTTCATGATGTAGGCCACGCCGCCCTTGCCGGACTGGCTGTTGACCCTGATCACGGCCTCGTAGGTCCGGCCCACGTGGGACGGATCGATCGGCAGGTACGGCACCTCCCACGCCTCGTAGTCGGAGGGCAGCGCCTCGATCCCCTTCTTGATGGCGTCCTGGTGGGAGCCGGAGAAGGCGGTGTAGACGAGGTCGCCCACGTACGGGTGGCGAGGATGGACGGGCAACCGGTTGCAGTACTCGGCCGCCCGCCGCAGCCCGTCGATGTCATTGATGTCGAGCTCGGGGTCGACGCCCTGCACGAACAGGTTCATGGCCAGGTTGACGATGTCGACGTTGCCGGTGCGCTCGCCGTTGCCGAACAGCGTGCCCTCCACGCGGTCGGCGCCGGCCATGACCCCCAACTCGGCTGCGGCGACGCCGCAACCCCGGTCATTGTGCGGATGCAACGACAGGATCACGGAGTCCCGCCGGGAGATGTGGCGGTGGAACCACTCGATCACGTCGGCGTAGATGTTCGGGGTGTACATCTCGACGGTCGCCGGCAGGTTCAGGATGATCGGCCGGTCGGGTGTGGGCTCGATCACGTCCATCACTGCCTCGCAGACCTCCAACCCGTAGTCCGGCTCGGTGCCCGTGAAGCTCTCGGGTGAGTACTCGTAGCGGATGGCGGTGTCGCCCATGCCCTGCTCGAGCTTGCGGCACAGCTTGGCGGCGTTGACGGCGATGTCGGTGATGCCCGCCCGGTCGAGGCCGAAGACGACCCGCCGCTGCAGGATGGACGTCGAGTTGTAGAAGTGCACGATGGCCCGGGGCGCCCCCTCGATGCATTCGTAGGTGCGCTCGATCAGGTCCTGCCGGCACTGGGTCAGGACCTGGATGGTGACGTCGTCGGGGATCAGGTCCTCCTCGATCAGCACCCGTACGAAGTCGAAGTCGGGCTGGCTGGCCGAAGGGAAGCCGACCTCGACCTCCTTGAACCCCATCGTTGACGACGGTGTCGAACATGCGGCGCTTGCGCTCGATGTCCATGGGGTCGATGAGGGCCTGGTTCCCGTCACGCAGGTCCACCGAGCACCAGAGCGGGGCCTTCTCGATCCGGGCGTCGGGCCAGGTGCGGTCCGGGAGCCCGTGGGGGAACGGGATGAAGGGCCGGTACCGCTCGAACGGCATCTTCGTCGGGTTCACGGGCTGGGGAGGCATGGGTAGGGGTCCTTTCTCGAAAACGGAAGAACCTCCTGGCCAGAGGCGCAGGAGGTTCGGCGAACGCGATATGGGGCGAACGCCTTCACATAAGGAGGAGGTCCAAGGCGGCGCGCGACATCGGCTCAAGTCTGATGCGGCGGTTCGTCGCTGTCAACCACGGGCTATCGTCGCCAGACGGTGCATGAACACCTGGGCGTGGCACGGCGGCAACGATCCGATTTCATCGCCATGCTCCGGCGCGTCGGGCTGGCCACCTCGGTGGCGATCCTCTGCGGCGTGGTGGTGGGCGGGATCGGCGGCCGCATCGCGATGTTCGTCCTGCGGCTCACCTCTTCTTCTGCCGTCATCGGCATCGAGAGCGACGACGGCTTCGAGATCGGCCGCATCAGCTTCTCGACGCTCATCCTGCTCGCCATCACCGGCGTCGTCGGGGCGGTGGGCGGCCCGATCTACCTCCTCCTGCGGCAGTGGGTGCCTGCCCGCTGGCGAGTGGGGGCGACCGCGGTGCTGGCCGGTGTGATCGGCGGGACGGGACTCCTCAACCCAGGCGGGGTCGACTTCACGCTCCTCAGCCCCCTCTGGCTGGCGGTGGTGCTCTTCATCGTCATCCCGGCCGGCTACGGCGCGGTGCTGAGCGTGTTCGTCGAGCGGGCCCTCGACCGGGAAGCCGAGCGGGCGGTGCCCTGGTGGGCTTTCCTTCCGAACCTGGTGCTGTTGCTCTTCGCTCCGGCCGCCCTCATGCTTGCCGCGGTGGTGCTCGGCGGCTGGGCGCTCGGCCACTACGTGGAGCCGGTCGGGCGGTGGTGGCGATCACCGGTCGTGGTGTGGCTCGGGCGCGCCCTCCTCGTGGTCGCGCTGGTCCGGTTCGGCCTCGCACTGGGCGAGGACGTGCGGGCGATCCTCTAGCCAAACTCACTCGTCGCCGGTCCGGCGGGGCGGCGACACTGTTCGCATGACGGGGGACGTCGTGGAGCTGCGCGCGCTCACGAAGCGCTTCCGGTCCGTCATGGCGGTCGACGCGCTGGACCTGACCGTGCCCGCCGCGGCGCGCGTCGGGCTCCTCGGCCCGAACGGCGCCGGCAAGACGACGACGCTCCTGATGCTGCTCGGCGTGATCCTCCCCGATGCCGGCACCGTGCACGTCGTGGGCAGGCAGC
Organism: uncultured Acidimicrobiales bacterium; assembly: GCA_963769115.1. Taxonomy (GTDB): domain Bacteria; phylum Actinomycetota; class Acidimicrobiia; order Acidimicrobiales; family Ilumatobacteraceae; genus DASTFY01. The sequence continues at coordinate 288,865 of CAVYKN010000019.1, read as the reverse complement.
TGCCCCGCCACCGGTCCAAGGCGATGGAGCAGGTGGGGTTCGTGGCCGGCTACCTGCCGCTGCCGGAGAACCTGACGGTGCGCGAGTCGCTCGAGATCTTCGCCGGCCTGTACGGCATCCGGCGGCCCGGGGCCGTGGTGACCACGGCCATCGAGCGCTTCGGCGTCGGGCCGCTGGCCGGGCGGCGGGGCCAGGAGCTGTCCTCGGGTCAGCGCACGCTGGTCGGCATCGTGAAGGCGGTGCTGCACCGGCCCCGCCTGCTGGTCCTCGACGAGCCAACGGCCTCATTGGACCCCGATGTCGCCCAGCGGGTGCGCAGCGCGCTGCTCGACGTCCACCGGGACGACGGCACCGCCCTCCTCGTCACCAGCCACAACATGCGCGAGGTCGAGACCTTGTGCGAGCGGGTCGTCATCCTGGCCCGCGGCCGCGTTGCCGCCGACGGCACCCCGGCGGAGATCGCCGAGCAGTTCGGCACCGAGGATCTGGAGGGCGCGTTCCTCGAGGTCGCCGGCCAGTCCTTGCTGACGGAGGGCGGGGAGCCGTGAACCTCCACCGTGTCGCCGTCATCGTCCGCCGGCACTGGCTCGTGCTCTGGCGCTCTCCCCACCGCTGGTTCGAGGTCGGCTTCTGGCCGCTCATGGACGTCATCCTGTGGGGCTCGCTCGGCGTGTTCGTCGCCGCGCAGGACTCGGGCAGCCGGGCGGGCACCGCCTACCTGCTGGCCGGGATCGTGCTCTTCCACGTGCTGTTCCAGGTCCAGATCACCGCCACCACAGGCGTCATGGAGGAGACCTGGACCCGCAACCTCCTCAACATCCTGACCACGCCGGTCACCGAGCTCGAGTACACGGTGGCCGTCGGGTTCTTCGGGCTGTTGAAGACGCTGCTCGCCATGGCCGCCCTGACCGTGACGACGATCGTGCTGTTCGGGTTCGACCTGAGCGAGGTCGGCTGGTCGGTCATCCCCGTGGCCTGGATCCTCGTCCTCAACGGTTGGGCGCTGGCGCTGGTCGTGATCGGCCTCATCCTCCGGTACGGGCAGAGCGCCGAGATCCTCACCTGGGGCCTCAACTACGTGGTCATGGCCCTGTCCGGCGTGTTCTTCCCGGTGGAGTCGCTGCCCCCGGGCCTGCGCGCCTTCTCCTCCCTCCTGCCCACCACGTGGGCCTTCGCCGAGCTGCGCGACGCGCTCGACGGTCAGCCGTTCGACTGGCCGGGCTTCTGGCTGGCGCTCGGCAGCTCCCTCCTGCTCATCGCCCTCAGCGGCTTGTTCGCCACCCACCTGCTGCGGGTCTTCCGCCGCCGCGGTTTCGTCACCCGTTACTCCTGAGCCCCTCCGGCTGCCGGAGCGGCCCTCCGACCGCTCCGGGAGGCCCCTCACTACACTGGACCGGTGCCCCGGATCGCCATCGGCTCCGATCACGCCGGCTATCTGCTCAAGCAGCATCTGATCCCCCTCCTGACCGATGAGGGACACGAGGTGACCGACCTCGGGACCGACAGCGAGGAGCCCGTCGACTACCCCATCTACTGCTCGGCCGTGGGCCGGGCCGTGCGCGACGGGCAGGCGGATCTCGGCATCGTGCTCGGCGGCAGCGGCCAGGGCGAGCAGCTGTCGGCCAACAAGGTGCGCGGCGTGCGGGCGGCGCTCTGCAACGACCTCTACACGGCGCGGTTCGCCCGCGCCCACAACGACGCCAACGTGCTGTCGATGGGCGCCCGCGTGGTCGGGACCGGTCTGGCGGAGCTGATCCTGCACACCTTCCTCACCACTCCGTTCGAAGGCGGCCGCCACGCCAAGAGGCTGGCCGAGATCAGCGCCCTGGAGGACGAGTTCTGATGCCACCCCCCGTGACGCCGCCTTCCGTGATGTGGCCGTCCGACATCGATCCGGACGACGAGCTCTTCGCCGTCATCGGCCGGGAGGAGGAGCGCCAGAACACCACGATCCAGCTCATCGCCAGCGAGAACTTCACCTCGCCGGCCGTCCTCCGCGCGACCGGTTCCGTCCTGACCAACAAGTACGCCGAGGGTTACCCCGCCAAGCGCTACTACGGCGGCAACCAGTTCATCGACGAGTCAGAGACCCTCGCCATCGAGCGGGCCAAGCAGCTCTTCGGCGCCGAGCACGCCAACGTGCAGCCCCACTCCGGCGCCAACGCCAACATGGCCGTCTACCTGGGCCTGCTGGAGCCGGGCGACACGATCCTGGGCCTCTCGCTCGACCACGGCGGGCACCTGACGCACGGTTCGCCGGTCAACGCCAGCGGCATCCTCTACCACTTCGTGTCCTACAAGCTGAGCCCGAGCGACGAGCGCATGGACTTCGATCAGGTGCGAGATCTCGCGCTTGCGCACCGGCCGCGGATGATCGTTGCCGGGGCGACGGCTTACCCACGCCGGATCGATGCCGAGCCGTTCCGGGCCATCGCCGACGAGGTCGACGCGCTGCTGATGTTCGACATCGCGCACATCGCCGGCCTCATCGCGGGCGGCGCGCATCCGAGCCCGGTGGGCATCGCCGACGTCGTCACGCTCACCACGCACAAGACGCTGCGCGGCCCGCGTGGTGGTGCCATCCTGAGCAGTGCCGAGCTCGGTCCGCGGATCGACAAGGCCATCTTCCCCGGGCTCCAGGGCGGGCCGCTGGAGCACGTCATCGCCGCCAAGGCGGTGGCGTTCCGCGAGGCGATGCATCCCTCGTTCCGTGACTACGCCCACCAGATCGTGGCCAACGCCGCCGCTCTCGCCGAGGGGTTGGCCGCGGAGGGTTTCCGCCTGGTGTCGGGTGGTACCGACAACCACCTCATGCTGGTCGACCTGCGCACCTTCGACGCTGAGCTCACCGGCAAGGAGGCGCAGAACGTCCTGGACCAGGCCGGCATCACCCTCAACAAGAACACCATCCCCGACGACCCCCGCTCGCCCTTCGTCACCAGCGGCGTGCGCATCGGCACGCCCTCGGTCACCACCCAGGGGATGCGCCAGCCCGAGATGGCCGCCATCGCCGAGCTCATCGCGCGGGCGCTGCGCCACCGGGACGACCCCGCGGAGCTCGCCGCGGTCCGCGAGGACGTCGCCGTGCTCTGCGGCAAGTTCCCGCCCTACCCCGCCTGAGGTTCCCGTGCCCGACCTCGCCGGCTATGCGTTCGTGGGCTTCGTGGCGGCGTTCGTCACGATGGTCACGACGCCCGTCGTGCGGCGCGTGTCGCTCCACTTCGGTTGGGTCGTCCCTCCCGACGACCGGCGCATGCACCCGCAGCCCACGCCGGCCCTCGGCGGGGTGGCGATGTTCCTCGGCCTCGGCGCGGCCATGGGCGCGGCCTGGCAGATGGACCGCTTCTCGACGCTGTTCGACGGCAACTCCGAGCCGCTCGGCGTGATGCTGGCCGCGGCCGTGATCTTCGCCGTCGGACTGGTCGACGACCTTCGCCCCATCTCGGCGCCCGCCAAGGTGACCGGCATCGTCATCGCGGGCGCCATCCTCGCCTGGTTCGGCGTGACGATGTTCTACTTCCGGGTGCCGTTCTCGGACGTGTACTCGATCGGCGCCGACTGGGTGCCGCTGATCACCGTGATCTGGCTGCTGCTGATGGCCAACGCCGTCAACCTCATCGACGGCCTCGACGGCCTGGCCGCCGGCATCGTCGCCATCGCCTCGGGCACCTTCTTCCTCTACAGCCAGCAGCTCAACGACGCCGGGCGGCTGGAGGCGCCGAACATCGGGCCTCTCCTGGCCGTCATCACGCTGGGCATGTGCGTGGGCTTCCTGCCCCACAACTTCAACCCGGCCCGCATCTTCATGGGCGACGGCGGCGCGCTGCTGCTGGGGCTGATGATGGCGGCGTCGACCAGCGTCGTCGGCGGGCGCTCCGATCCCAACGAGGGCTTCAGCGGGCAGACCTACTTCTTCCTGGCTCCTCTCATCATCCCCCTCGTCATCCTCGGCGTCCCGATCCTCGACTTCCTCTACGCCGTGATCAGGCGGGCGGCCGGCCGCTCGGGCATCACCGTGGCCGACAAGAACCACCTGCACCACCGGCTCATGCGGCTCGGCCACGGCCAGCGGCGCAGCGTGCTCATCCTCTGGCTGTGGACGGCGCTGCTGTCCGGTCTCGTGCTGTACCCGACCTACACGGGCGAGGGCGACGCGTTCGTGCCCCTGGGGGTGGCGGCCCTCGGTCTCATCCTCTACACGGTGCTGCACCCGGAGGCCCGCCGGACCCGCGAGGACTTCGGGGCCTGAGCCCGGCCGTCCGTCACTCCGCCCGGAGGGTGACGGCGGGCCTGGTGCGGACGAGCCCCCGCGCCGGGATCAGCGCGAGAACGGCGAGCGTCGCTGCGGCGAGCGCGGTGGCGCCGAGGATCAGCGGCCACGGCACGTCGACGACGTCCACGAGTCCTAGGGACCGCGCCAGCCCCCGCCAGAGGGCCTGGCCGGCGGCGATCCCGAGCGGCACACCGATGGTCGCGCCGAGCAGGGCCAACACGACGGCTTGGGTGGATACGGCCTGGTAGACGCCGCGGCGGGCGAGGCCGAGGGCGCGGAGCACGGCGATGTCGCTCCGCCGGCGCCTGGTCGTCACCACGAGAGCGTGAGCCATGGCGACGAGGCCGATGCCGGTCAGGAAGGCGGCCAAGAGGAAGGGAAAGGCCTCGATCTCACGGAGCCTCGCCAGCTCGACGGGTTGCTCGACCGACCCGGGCGCCTCTCCCGTCTCCTCGGTGATCCGGCGGGCGAACGCTTCACGGTCGGCTCCTTCGGCCAGGGCGATCAGGCCGGTGGGGTCGCCCTCTTCGCCGAAGAGTCCCAGCCTGGTGAGCTCCTCGAGGGGCATGGCCGCCCCCCGGCCCGCCTCGGGGACATCGATCACGCCGGCGAAAACCGCCCCGCCCACCACCCGGAGCTCCTGCTCCTCGTTCGCGCCGCTGGCCACGATGGTGTCGCCGATGTCGACGCCGAGGTCGTCCATCGTCCGCGTACCGAGGACGACCTCGCCCCGCTCGGCCTGACGCCCGTCGACGAGCAGCAGGGGAAGCTCCCCCTTGAGCGAGCTGATGCCCCGGGTGACCGTGGCCCGGCCGTCGATCGTCAGAGGTCCCGCGCGTACGATCCCGACGGACTCCACGGCGGGGTCGTCAACGAGGTGCTCGGCGACCTCCTCGGGAACGGTGTAGTCCCAGGTCCAGCCGAACGACCTCGGTGTCGCGAAGAGGTGGTCGGTGCTGGCCGTCAGCACGAGCGCGCCTGCCCCGGCCATGGCGGCCAGCGCGGCGCCGACGACCGCCGCCTGGTTGGCCCCACGGCCCCGGCGGCTCGATCCCAGTACGAGGTCGAGCCCGCACAGCGGCCCGACGGGGAGGCCGAGCTCGGCGAACCGCGACCGCGTCCGTCACCGTGGCGGCAGCCTGAGCCCGCCGCCGGTGGATCGTTCGCATGGCAGCCACCGCAACGATGGCCAGCACGAGAACGCACGTGAGTGCCGCCCCGATGAGGACGACGGCGGTGTCGAAGCGCAGACCCGGATCGGGCTCGGCCCTTCCCGCCAGCCCAAAGGGCACGAGCGCCGAGGACGCGACGGCGACGATCAGCGTGAGAGCGGCGGCGCCGAGGGCCGATGGAACAGCCGCGGCCGTGACCGCTCGGCCTCTTGCCGTACCGGTCATGCCGAGAGACCGGAGCTCGGCGGTCTCGTCCGCGGCGCGGGTGACTGTCCGGAGGATCAGGAGCCCTCCCACGATCAGACCGGCGAGCCCGGTGGCCACCGCCAGCGCCAGCATGGCCGTGGCGACGAAGTCGAGGGTGAGGAGCACGGGTTGGCCGGACAACTCGCCGGCCTCCTCCATCCCGCTCTCGGGACCCACGATCTCCCGGACGGCGTTCGCCACCGTGGCTTGCGTCTCGGCGCTGGGTGCCTCGCCGAGGTCGATGGCGAGGAAGCGGAACCCGAACTCTGCGATCGTGCCCTCGTAGGTGCGCCAGAAGGCCGGCGGCAGGGCGGTGAAGTAGGCGGTCGGGTCGTCCGTCGTCAGCTCGACGGGGTGGCGGGTGACGCCGACGACTTCGAGGTCCACGGTCGGACCGAGGTAGGTTCTGGCCTCCTCGTCCGGCGGCTCCCTGCCGGACCACGAGGCGAACTGCTCCGGCGACCAGGAGTCGAAGCGGACCGTATCGCCCACGTCGACCTCCAGCAGCCGGGCCATGGACTCGGTGAGCACCAGCTCGTCGTCCGCCTCCGGTTCGGCGACCCGCCCTCGCACCAGCCTGGGCACGTCGACCTCGACGCCCCAACCCTCGTCGACGCTCGCGGTGATGTTGGTGAACCCGGCGTCGTGCGGGAAGAGCGCGATGCCGGTCAGCAACGCCACCCCATCGACGTCCGGGAGCCGGCGCACCTCGTCGGCTTGCGCGACCGTCATCTCAGGGTTCGTGACCATGAGATCGAGCAGCCGCGTCTCGGCGAGGAAGCGCTCAGCCGCCGAGCTCGTCCGTGACGCGCCGGCGACCAGCCCGGTCGTCAGTCCACCGGCTGCGCCCGCGATGAGGGCGATGACGAGCCACGAGCTCGCCAGCCGCTTCCAGAGCATGTGGCGCACCAGGCCGCCCGCCGTCATCGGGAGCATTCTGGCTGCCGTGGTCGTCAGCGACGAGGGTGGTGCCTACACGGCCGGGCGGGTGCCAACACGGTGCGCCCGCCGGATCCCGCGGTGGTGCAAGTCTCACGGCCAACGGTGGAAACGTACTCCACAAAATGGAATACTGGACCGAGGACCTGACCGGCGAACGAAGGGACCGTTCCATGACGAGCGTGCAGGCCACCTACCGGGCCGGACCGGCGTCGAGCGAGCTGATCGACCTGACGAGGCCCTCTACGCCAGGGTTCGTGCGCCGGTTCGGCTGGGCGGTCGCCCTCGTCGCCGCGGGGGCCGGGCTGCTCGGCTTCGTCATCGGCGGGTCGTCGGAGCCCGGGTACACCGCCACGGCCTATGTCGAGCTCTCACCGGAGACGCCGGCCGAGGCCGCGGCCGTCCGCGAGCTGCTCCGCTCCCCGGAGGTGCGGGCGGCTGTCGCCACCGAGCTCGGCACCACCGTGGGCCGGCTGCGCCCCATCTCGGTCGTCGCCGGTCCCGAGGCGGACGCGGTCGGGGTGGAGGTGTCGGGGCGCAACCGCGACCGCGTGCAGACGATCGCCATCGTGGCCGCCGGCGCGGCGGCGGACCTCCGCAGCCAGGAGGTGTCCGTCGCCCACGATGTCGTGAACGGCGAGGTGCGCCGGCTCGGCCTCGAACCGGTCCGCACGGCGATGGTCGGGGCGGGCACGGGCTTCGTGCTGGCCCTGTGCGTGCTCTTCGTCCTCGCCTACCTCGGCCTCCTCGACCGGCCCAGCGTGCTGATCCCGTCCCCTGGCACGTCCACCTCAGAAGCGGAGCGACTCTGACATGCCCACCATCCTCCACGTCTGCACGCGGTATCTGAGGGGCGCCTCCGAGCGCCGTCTCCTCGATGTGGTGCAGGCCGTTCCCGACGCCCGACACCACCTGGTCGTCGGTGGGGACTCCTGGCCGGCGCTCGGCGAGGCACGCGTCCCGGTGACGAGCGTGATCATCGAGCCCCGGCTCGTGCGTCGCGTCAGCCTGATCGATGACGGGCGAGCCGTGCTCCGGCTGGCCCGGGTGATCCGCCGCCTGCAGCCTGACCTCGTCATCACCCACCAGTCGAAGAGCGGGGTCCTCGGCCGCGCTGCCGTCCTCCTGGCCGGGCGGCCGCCGACCGTGCACGTGATCTCGATGGCCGACCCCGGTGCCGGACGTTCACGCCGGGCGTCACGGGCCTTCGGTGTGGTCGAACGGATCCTCGAGCCGGTCACCACCCGGTACGCGACCGTCGGCTCGGACCTGGCCGACCGCTACGTGGCGCTGGGCATCCCGCAGGACAAGATCCGCGTGGTCCGCTCCGGCGTCGACGTCGGCCGGCAACCGGCGCCCGCTGCGGCGCGCCACCGCGTGCTGGAGCGGTACGGGGTTCCGGAGGACCGCCCGCTCGTCATGTCGATCGCCAGCCTCGAGTCCCGCAACGGGACGTGGCGGCTCCCGGAGCTGGCGGACCGGTGGCAGGACGTCATGCCCCGCCCGTTCCTGGTCGTCGCCGGGAGCGGCCCGCTCGACGTCCCCCTCCGCCGGCGCCTCGAGGAGGCCGGCCTGGCCGACGACAGCGCCGTCATCGGCCACGTCGAGGACGAGCGTGACCTCGTGGCGGCCGCCGACGCCGTGGTCGCCCTGTTCCGGGACGGCGGTCTTCCGGAGGTGCTCGTGCACGCCGCGGTCGCCGGTGTCCCGTTCGTGGCCTACGACATCGATGGCGCCGCGGAACTGGTGGCGATGGGCGCGGCGGGGACGCTCGTCCCGGCCGGCGACGTGGCCGCGGCGGCAGACGCGGTGGCCGAGATCGTGCGGTCCGGTCGACGGGGCCATCCGCTCGATCCCACTCCCTGGTCGTCGGACGAGGTGCAGGCGGCCTTCAGGACCGTGGTCGACGAGGCCCTGGCCTCCTGAACCCGGCGGGGTCGGTCCCCCGCCGACTGGGTCCCCCTCAGAGGCTGGGGAGCGGCAGCTCCACGGCGATGGCCGCGGCGGCCGCCACCACGCGCTCACCCAGCTCCGACAGCCGCCGGTCGTCGAAGCGGTGGCTCGGTCCTTGGATGGCGACGCTGGCCCGGGCGATGCCGTCGGCATCGAGCACGGGCGCGCCCACGCCGCACACGCCGTCGTGGCGCTCCTCGCGGTTGACCGAATATCCGCGTTCACGGGTGGTCACGAGGTCAGCGACCAGGTCCGACCGTCGGACCAGGGTCCGGGGGGTGTACCGCGACAGCCCGCCGAGATCGGCGACGGTGGCCTTGGGCTCGGGCCCCGCGAAGGCCAGGAGCGCCTTGCCCATGGCCGACGCGTGCAGGGGGACCCGGGACCCGTGGGGCCGGTCGAAGCGCAGCGGCTGGGTGGACTCGGCTCTCAGCACGACCACCACGTCGTCCCCGTCGCGGACGCCGAGGCTGGCCGCCTCCCCGGTGACCCGGGCCAGATCCTCGAGTTGGGGCCTCACGACGTCGAGCCCGTAGCGCGCCATCGCCGACTGGCCCAGCAGGGCGAGGCGAGGCCCCAGGTGGTAGCGCTCGGTGCGCGGATCCTGGGCCAGCAGGCCCCCTCGCACCAGTGCCCGCACGATGCGATGGGCCGTGCTCACCCGCAGCGACGTCCGCTCGGCGATCTCGCCCAGACCGAGGTCAGGCACGTCGGAGTCGAAGCAGGAGATGATGGCGATGGCCCGCTCGACGGCCTGCGCCCCGGTCCTCGACTCGTGCGCCTCCGTCTCGCCGACCACGGTGACAGTCTGCCAGTGGACGGTCTCGACCTACCGTGGCTGCCATGCCCACCAGCAGCGCCGACTCCGCCGATCACTTCCCACCCCTGCCCCGGCCCGCCGAGGCGGATGTCGTCGTAGAGCCGCCGGGAGAGGGTCCCGGCTACTGGGCCGGTGCTCCGAGCGCGGCTGCGGTGGACGGCGTCACCTACCTGGCCTACCGCTTGCGCCGGCCGGTGGACGACGGCCGAGGCTACGCGGTCGTCGTGGCCCGCTCGGAGGACGGGGTGGTCTTCGAGACGGTGGCCGTGCTGGACAAGGAGCAGTTCGGAGCCGAGTCGCTCGAGCGCCCAGCCATCGTGCCCCTGCCCGACGGACGTGGCGGTTGTACGTCTCCGGAGCGACCCCCGGCACGCTGCACTGGTGGGTGGACGCGATCGACGCCCCTGATCCGGCTTCCTTCGCCCCGGACCGTCGGCGGTCGACGATGCCGGGCGACGCCACGACGGCCATGAAGGATCCGGTCGTCCTGCGCGTCGGCGACGGTGGCGGTCCTGGGTGTGCTGTCATCCGCTCGCCGATCCGGCGGAGGCGGACCAGATGGTCACCCGCCACGGCACGAGCGCGGACGGCCTGGAGTGGGGGTGGGAAGGCGTCGCGCTGGAGGGGCGGATCGGCTGCTGGGATGAACGCGGTGCGCGCCTCACGAGCGTGATCCAGGGCCCAGATCGTTGGATCGCGTACTACGACGGGCGGGCCGGCGCGGCGGAGAACTAGGAGGAACGCACCGGCATCGCGATCGGGGACGCGAACAGGACGCTTCACGGCGCACGGTGATGGTCCCGCCGCCTCGTCACCCGACGGCTCCGGCTCGCTGCGGTACGTGAGCGTCGTACCGGTCGCCGGTCGAGGCATCCGGCTGTACTACGAGTGCTGCCGCGCCGACGGCGCCCATGATCTCCGGACCGAGCTCGTCCCGTACGGGTGAGCAAGCCCGTCAGAACAGGTGGGCGACGACCCGACCGGCCAGCTCGGGCGGACCGGCCGTCGTCGTGTCGAGCACGAGGTCCGGCTGCAGCGGCGGCTCGTAGGGGTCGTCGATGCCGGTGAACCCGGGCAGCTCCCCGGCCCTCGCCTTGGCGTAGAGGCCCTTCGGGTCGCGCTGCTCGCACTCCTCGATCGGCGTGTCGACGAACACCTCGACGAAGCGCAGGCCCGCGGCCTCGTGGAGCTCACGCACGCGGTCCCGGCCCTCGCGGTACGGCGAGATGACGGGGACGAGCGCGGCGATCCCCGCGTCGGCCATCAGGCGGGCGACCTCGCCCACCCGGCGGACGTTCTCCTCACGGCTGGCGCGGTCGAACCCGAGGTCGCCGTTGAGCCCGAAGCGGAGGTTGTCGCCGTCGAGCAGGTAGACGGCCCGCCCGCCGTCGACCATCAGTCGGGCCACCTCGTTGGAGATGGTCGACTTGCCCGAGCCGGACAGCCCGGTGAACCAGACCGTCACCCCGTCGAGGTGCCGGACAGCCCATCGCTCCGAACGAGCGATGATCGTCGGGTGCCAGACCACGCCGGGCGAGATCGCCCCGGGGCGAGCTGTGCTCACGGGATGTTGCTGGCCTCGCCGAGGATCATCCCGCCGGCCACCGTCTCGTTCGTCCCCTCGTCGATGAGGATGAAGCTGCCGGTGTGCCGGTTGCGGCGGTACTCGTCGAAGAACAGCGGTGCCGTGGTGCGCAGGGTGACGCGGCCGATGTCGTTCATGGCCAGCCGCCCGGCGTCGTCGTCCCGGTGGAGCGTGTTGATGTCCAACCGGTAGCTGAGCTCGCGCACCATGCAGCGGGCGCCGCGGGTGGTGTGCTTGATGGCGTAGGTGGATCGCGGGCTGAGCGGCTTCTCGCTGAACCAGCACACCATGGCGTCGATGTCCTGGCTGACCATCGGCGCGTTGTGGGGTCGGCAGAGCAGATCGCCGCGGCTGATGTCGATCTCGTCGGCCAGGCGCACCGTCACGCTCATGCCGGCGGAGGCCTCCTCGATGGGGCCGCCGAACTGCTCGACCGCGGCGACGCTCGTCGTGAAGCCGGACGGCAGCACGAGGATCTCGTCGCCGGCCCGGAACTGACCGCCCGCGACCGAGCCGGCGTAGCCCCGGTAGTCGTGATGGTCCTTGGACATCGGCCGGATGACGTACTGCACCGGGAAGCGCGGGTCGATGAGGTTGCGGTCGGACCCGATGTAGAGGTTCTCGAGGTGCCAGAGCAGCGTCGGGCCGCCGTACCACGGGGTGTTCGGTGAGTGCTCGATGACGTTGTCACCGAGCAGGGCCGAGATCGGGATGAACGTGAGGTCGGCGAACTCCAGCTTGCCGGCGAACTCGGTGAACTCGGCCCGGATCTCCTCGAAGACCTTCTCGTCGAAGTCGACCAGATCCATCTTGTTGACGCACACCGCGAGGTGCTTCACCTGCAGCAGCGAGGCGATCACGGCGTGACGCCGGCTCTGCTCGGTCATGCCCTTGCGGGCGTCCACCAGCACGAGGGCCAGGTCGGCCGTCGACGCCCCGGTGACCATGTTGCGCGTGTACTGCACGTGGCCGGGGGTGTCGGCGATGATGAACTTGCGCTTCGGCGTGGCGAAGTAGCGGTAGGCGACATCGATGGTGATGCCCTGCTCGCGCTCGGCCCGGAGGCCGTCCGTCAGGAGGGCGAGGTTCGTGTAGTCGAAGCCCTTGTCGCGGCTGGTGCGCTCCACGGCCTCGAGCTGATCCTCGAAGATCTGCTTCGAGTCGAGCAGCAGGCGCCCGATGAGCGTCGACTTGCCGTCGTCGACCGAGCCCGCAGTGGCGAATCGCAGCATCTCCATTACAGGTAAACCTTCCCAATCGAACCTTGAAACGTGGTGACGAATTCCGACGGGACCGCGGGGGTCCCCGCCGGAAGCTCTGCTTCCGGTGGGGTCATTCAGAAATAGCCTTCCTTCTTGCGGTCCTCCATGGCGGCCTCGGCGAACTTGTCGTCGGCCCGGGTGGCGCCGCGCTCGGTGATGCGGCTGGCGGCCACCTCCATGATCACGTCGTCGACGTTGGCGGCGGTGGACTCCACGGCGCCGGTGCAGCTGGCGTCGCCGACCGTGCGGAACCGGACGGTGCGGCGCTCGACCTTCTCGTCGTCCATCACGGTGACGAACGGGGTCAAGGCCAGCCACATGCCGTCACGGCGGAACACGTCGCGCTGGTGCGAGTAGTAGATCGACGGCAGCTCGATCTCCTCGACCTTGATGTACTGCCACACGTCGAGCTCGGTCCAGTTGCTGATCGGGAACACGCGGATGTGCTCACCCTTGCGGTGCCGGCCGTTGTAGAGGCTCCACAGCTCGGGGCGCTGGTTCTTCGGGTCCCACTGGCCGAACTCGTCGCGGAACGAGTACACCCGCTCCTTGGCGCGGGCCTTGTCCTCGTCCCGGCGCCCACCGCCGAAGACGGCGTCGAACTCGTGCTGCTCGATGGTGTCGAGGAGGGTGACGCTCTGGAGGCGGTTGCGGCTCGCCTTCGGCCCCTTCTCCTCGGTGACCCGGCCGCTGTCGATCGACTCCTGCACCGAACCGACGACGAGGCGCACGCCCAGCTCCTCGACGCGACGGTCGCGGTAGGCGAGGACCTCGGAGAAGTTGTGGCCGGTGTCGATGTGGAGGAGGGGGAACGGGATCCGTCCCGGCCAGAACGCCTTCTCGGCCACTCGCGCCATCACGATCGAGTCCTTGCCACCGCTGAACAGCAGGCAGGGGCGCTCGAACTCGGCCGCCACCTCTCGCATGATGTGGATCGACTCGTCTTCGAGGGCGTGCAGGTGCGTCCGGTAGGCGTCGGTCATCGGCATCCTCGGCTCCTGTGCGATGAAGGGCTCGGCGGCGGTCATGATGGCCCGCCGAGCGCGGAGAAGGTGCAGGGGGTGGCGGACATGGCAGCCATCCTGCACCACGCTCCGTGGCCGACCACCGGTCAGGGAGGCAAAGCACGGCGATCGGCGGCCGTGACCGGGCGATTCGCCGAACTGCGTGGCCGTTTCATCACCGAGCGTGTGATCCAGGGCCTCGTTGACCCCGCTGGGTGAACATCGCCGGGGGTTGGTGCAATCGGCCGACCGGACGGACGTTAGGACTGGCGTATCGACGAACACGGTCTGTGCTCCCGGCTGCAAGGACAGGCGGAACTTGGGGCGGGTCGGGCTCGTTGACACACAGGCCCTTCAGCACGTTTTTCACCACAGCCGGACCGGCGGGCCGGGTCGGCATCGACGGGAGGATCCCCCAAACCATGCGAACGAAGACCCGACTGCTGCTCCCCGCCGGCGTGCTGGCCGCAGCCATCATCGGCACGGCCTGCGGGCCGCCGCCGCCCGCCGACCCCCGCCGCCCGCCGCCGCCCGGCCGGTTGCCCGGCCGTGCCGGCGTCCGGCGTCGCCGGCCCCGACACCCAGAACCCGATCCCGGGCACCTGGGGTGTCAACGGCCGGGCGCTGGCCACGGCCGTCATCGGCAACCGCGTCTACGTCGGTGGTGACGTTCACTGCTGCCGTGGCCCCGAACGGTGCCCCGACCGCCCGGAACAAGCTGGCGGCCTTCTGCCTGGCCAACGGCAAGCTGGACACGAGCTTCGTGCCCAACCTCGGCGCCACCACGATCACCTCGGTGAACGCGCTGGCCACCGACGGCGCCAACCTGTTCGTCGGAGGCAACTTCGTCGCCGGCGCCTCGCCGCTGCACCTGGTCAAGGTCAGCGCCACGTCCGGCGCCCGCATCGCCGCCTTCGCCCCGAAGGCCCCGCAGGCCCCGGTGCTCGACATGCACTTCGCCGGAGGCGTCCTCTACGCCGGCCGGCGAGTTCGGCAAGATCGGTGCGCCGCCGGCCGGCAACCAGAACTACGTCGGCAACGCCGCCGGCTTCAACCCGACCACGGGTGCATGGACGGGCTGGTTCGCCGGTGCCAACTCCAAGGTGGAGTCCATCACGGTCAGCCCGGACAACACCGCGGTCTACATCGGTGGCAACTTCACCGAGGTGAAGAAGCCGAGCCAGCAGGCCGCTGGCCAGGCCCGTGACCGTCTGGCCCGGCTCACCGCCGGTAACCCCGGCAACCTCGTGGCCGGCTTCAACGCCGGTGCCCTCGGCGCCCGTCCGTTCGACCTGGCCGTCTCCGCCAACAACGCCAGCCTCTACGCCGCCATCGGCACCGGGCCCGGCGCCGCGGGTGCGGGCAACCGCATCATCAACTTCAACACCGCCGACGGCACGCAGGCCTGGAACAACAACAACCTGCAGGGCAACGGCGAGGCCGTCGAGGTCATCGGCACCAACCTGTTCGCCGGCTTCCTGGGCGGCTACGACAACGCCGCGGCGCCGCTGCCGCTGAACCCGAACAACTACCGCCTGCTGGGCATCAACCCGGCCAACGGCGTGAACACCCAGATCACCAGCTTCCAGCCGGCGGTCGCTGCTGTCGGCGGGGTGTTCGACCTGGCGCAGGGCAGCAACCGGATGGTGGCCGTCGGTGACTTCACCTCCATCGGCACCACCACCAACCTCCGCGGCCTGGCCATCTTCGGCTGACCGGACCGTCCAACTCTCACCACTTTCCGTGGTGAACGGCCTGGGGACCTGCCGGCAATGGTGCCGGCAGGGCCCCGGACCGGGAACAAGCAGACCAACCACAACGTGACTCGGGCGGGCAGGGCCCGAGTCACCACGCGTAGAACCCGAGAGGAACCATCCGCCATGGCCTTCAAGGCTCGAGTGCTAGGAATCGCAGGAGTGCTGGCGGTCGCCGCCGCCGGCACGGCGTGCGGGCCGCCGCCCCCAAAGCCGCCCCCGCCCGCCGCCCCCGACGACGTCCCCGCCGCCGAAGCCCGCCTGTCCCGCGGCCGGCACGGACGCCACCCCCGGCCCGAACGGCTCCAACCCGATCAGCTCGTGGGGCGTGAACGGCACCGCCTACGCCACTGTCGCCATCGGCGACATCGTCTACGTCGGCGGCACGTTCTCCCAGGCCGTCTCGCCCAGCGGCCAGAAGGTCAACCGCGTCGAACCTGGCCGCCTTCTGCATCAAGGACGGCTCCCTGCTCTCGACCTTCGTGGGCGACACCAACAACAGGGTGTGGGCCCTCACGACGGACGGCACGAGCCTGTTCGTCGGCGGAGAGTTCACGAGCTACAACGGCCAGTCCTCCAACCGGCTGGTCAAGGTGCACCCGACCACCGGAGCGAGGATCGCGCGCGTTCAACCCGCCGGCCATCCCGGACGACGTCCTGGCGCTCGGCTTTCGCGCCGCCAACGCCAGCGTCTACGCAGGCGGCGACTTCGACATCGCCGGTCCCGGTCGCCGCAAGGGCGCCAGCTTCAACAAGGACACCGGCGCGCTCACCGGATGGAGCATCGACGCCGACGGCCGCGTCGAGTCGCTCGAGCTCGGCGGCGGCGGCCTCGCCCAGTCGTCCGTCTACATCGGCGGCAGCTTCGACGTCGTGAACAACGCGGCGCACAACGCGCTGGCCCGCACCAACGCCGACACCGGCGCTGTCGACCCGGTCGTGTTCAGCCGCGCCAGCCTGCCGGGATCGGGGCTCATCCAGGGACGGGTGTTCTCGATCGCCGTCGACAGCAACAACGTGCCCTACGTCGCCATCGGCCCGGCCCGCCCGGGCGGCACGAACGGCGGCAACAAGTTCGCCAGGTACGACCCCAACTCGGGTGCGAGCGTCTGGGAGCAGAACGGCCCTGACGGCGACGCGCAGGCCATCGAGCTCATCGGCGGCACGCTCTACGGCGGCTTCCACGGCGGCTGGAACGGCGACACGGCCAAGCGTCTGGAGGGCATGAGCCCGGCCAACGGCGCCACGACGGGCTTCGCCCCCAACAGCGGCGGCGTCCTCGGCGTGCGCGGCCTGGCCCAGGACCGCGGCCGGTTGTTCGCGGTGGGCGACTTCAGCTCCATGGGGGGCACCAACAAGCTCAACGGCCTGGCCATCTTCAACTGACGGGAGAGACAAGCGTGACGCGGAGGACAACGAAGCTGCTGGTACCGGCGGGGCTGCTGGCCGGAGCCCTCCTGGCGGTGGCCTGCGGGCCGCCGCGGGTCGTCCCGCCGGGTGGTGGCCCGGCGTCGGCCACGCGGCCGCGCGACCCCGCCGACGACCATCTTCACGGCGCCGCCCCACCTGTACGCGGAGACGCCGCTCAACGGGTGGAGCCACGACGGCACCGCCTACGCGGTCGACATCGCCGGCAACAACGTGTTCGTCGGCGGCGAGTTCGACGAGGCGAGGAAGAGCAACCAGTCCGCGCCCCGCAGCAACGTGATGGCCGTCGAGCGCACCACGGGCAACCTGCTGCCGTTCGTCGCCAACACCGACGGCGTGGTCCGGGCGGTCATCTCGGACGGCTTCAACGTCTACCTCGGCGGTGACTTCGACACGGTGAACGGCGTGCGCCGGCCCCGGCTGGCCAAGGTGAACGCGGCCACGGGTGCGCGTGGACACGTCGTTCGCCCCCAACATCCCGACGTACGTCATGGACCTCCTGCTGGTCGGCAACAAGCTCTACGTCGTCGGCCCGTTCGGCCAGGTGAACGGCGTGCAGCGGCGGGGCGCGGCGGTGCTCGACAAGGGCACCGGAGCGCTCGATCCGACCTTCAACCCCGAACGCGCAGTCGCGGGTCAACACGCGTGGCCATCAACCCGGCCGGCAGCAGGCTGTACCTCGGCCTGGCCGGCAACGCCGGTCCGTTCCTGCTCGACGTGAACCCGATCACGGGCGCGCCGTCAGGGACCGAACTTCTCCATGCTCAACGACTACATCCGCGACGTGACGGTGGGACCCGACGGTATCGTCTACGTGGCGGCCGGCGGAGGCATGAACAGTGCCATCGCCCTCGACCCGGCGACGGGGCGGCAGCGGTGGCGACACCGGGCCGACGGTGACGTGCAGGCCGTGAAGGAGAGCAGCGGCTACCTGTACTTCGGCTTCCACGACGGCTTCGGAGGCAACAACTCCCTGCGGATCCTGGCGGTCGACACGTCCAACGGAAACCTCGTCCAGAACTTCATGCCGGTCTCGGGCTCCCATCCCGGGGTCCTGACCATCGATGCCGACGGCACGTTCCTCGCTGTCGGCGGGCTGTTCGGACGGATGGGCGGGCGAGCCGTCCAAGGGCTGTCGATCCATCCATAGCGAACAGCGAACGAGCGAGAAGGAGACAAGAGAGATGAAGGCGGGGCGGCGGAAGTTCCTGACGATGGTGGCGGCGAGCGCGGCGGCGCTCGCTGTCGCGGCGTGCGTGCCGCCGACAGGTGGGGTCGCCGCCGGGGTCGCAGCCGACGCGTGCCGGCGACGGGTGGTCCGACCACCACGGCCGGCCCGGGGACGCCGACGACGACGACCACCACGACGACGACCACGACGACCGTGCCCGTGCCGACCGTCCCGAGCCAGCCGAAGCTGTACTCGCCGACGCCCCTGAACGGCTGGGGCATCGTGAAGGCGACGCCCGGGCGCGTTCACGGAGTACGTCGACGTGGTCGAGATCGTCGGGAACACGGTGTACGTCGGTGGCGACTTCGCCACCGCGGTGCGTGGACCACAGACCGCCCCGCGGGCCAACTTCATGGCCGTCAACATCACCAACGGCGACCTGCTCCCGTTCGTGGCCGATACCAACGGGCCGGTCACGGCGATGGCCTCGGACGGCACCTCGCTCTTCATCGGTGGCAACTTCACGACGGTCAAGGGCGTCGCCGAAGCGCGGCCTGGCCAAGATCAACCTGGCGTCCGGCGCGGTCGACCCCAACTTCGTGGCTACGTCGGGCCCGGTCGACGACATGGTCATCGTCGGCTCGCGCCTCTACATCGTGGGCGAGTTCAACACCGTGAACGGCCAGACCCGCACGCGGGCGGCGGCCGTCAACACGACGACCGGTGCTCTCGATCCCACGTTCAACCCGCTGATCGACGCCCGGGTGATGACGGTCGCCGCCAGCCCCGACGGCTCGAGGATCTACATCGGCGGCAACTTCCTCAACGTCAGCTGGTTCCCCCGCGACTACATGGCGGAGATCAACCCCGATACCGGTGCCGTGCAGGGCCCCGCTGACTTCGACCGGTCCCGCGCCGCCGTGCTGGACCTGCAGGTGAGCCCCGACGGCTCGAAGGTCTTCGGCGGCACGCGGTGGAACATCGGCATTCAGTGGGACGCCGCCACCGGTAACGAGGACTGGTTCGTCGATGCCGACGGCGACACCCAGGCCATCCTTCTCAGCAACGGCTACGTCTACCAGGGCTTCCACGACGGCTTCGAGGGCGACAACACGCAGCGCGTGCACGCCGTCGATCCCGCCAACGGAGCCGTGCAGGCCGGGTTCCGCCCGGCGTCCAGCAGCCACCCGGGTGTCTGGACCCTCGACGCCGACGGCCGCTACCTCGTCGCCGGCGGCTACTTCGCCAACATGGGCGGTGTCCCTGTGAAGGGCCTCGCCATCTTCCCGAACATCATGAGGATGAACGCGAGTAAGACCGGCCGAACGGCCGTACCATTCATCAGGTCTCTTGGGCCGGATCAGATCGGCGGGGGCCGGCCGACGAGATCAGTCATAGGACTGGAGCGAGGAACCATGTCGGTTCGACTCGCGATCGCAAGGCCGTAGTGGGAGCTGTCGTAGCGGCGGCCATCATCGTCAGTGCCGCCGCGCCGGCCGGCGCTGCGCCCAACCCGTACCCGGTCAACGCCACTCGACCTCTGGGGACAGAGCGGCACGGCGTACGCCGTCGAGGTCGTCGGCAACACCGCGTACATCGGCGGCGCGTTCACCGAGGCCCGCCGCTACGCGCAGTCCCAGCCTCGGGTCAACCTCATGGCCATCAACCTGGCCGCGAACCCGCCCAGCAACAGCCTGACCACGTTCAGGGCGGACACGAACTTGGACGGGACCGTCCGCGCCCTCGCGTCCGACGGCACCTGGCTGTACGTCGGCGGCCAGTTCACGTCGATCGATGGCGTGGCCCGCAACCGCTTGGCCCGCATCAACATCGCCACCGGCGAGGTGGACGCCGCCGGGTTCAACTACAACGTCAACAACACGGTGCGCGATCTGCTCGTCGTCACCATCAGCAATGTCAACTACCTCTACCTGGTCGGCGACTTCACCTCGATCGGCGGCACGGCCCGGCGCCGGGCCGCGGCCATCAACCTGGCCACCGGACAGCTGGCCAGCTTCAACCCCAACCTCAACGCCAAGACCTACGCCGTCGCCTGCAGCTCGGCGACGGGCCAGATCCTCGTCGGCGGCAACTTCACCACGGTCGGGGGGATGGCCCGGACCTACCTCGCTGCCCTCGATCCCGCGAACGGCGCGCTTGCAGGGGCAGCCGTACAACTCGCTCAACGATGTCGTGCTCGACATCACGACCGGCAACGCCGGGAACGGTGAGCGGGTGTTCATCGCCGGCGGCGGTGGCTTCAACTCGGCCGCGGCATGGAACATCGGCGGCGGCGGGCGCATCTGGCGCATCCGGGCCGACGGCGACGTCCAGGCCGTGCGCTTCGCCAACAACAACGTCTACTTCGGCTTCCACGACGGGTACCTCGGCAACACCACGCTGCGGCTCCTGGCCGCCGACGCCGCCACCAACGACCCGAACGGTCTGCTCGTCGGACTTCGCGCCCGCGTCCGGTGGCAGCACCGGCGTGATGGCCATCGACATCGCCGGCGGCGTACCTCGTCAGCGCGGGCAAGTTCCCCCGCATGGGCGGCGTCGCCGTCAGAGGCGTCTCCGTCCACCGCACCGGCCCCGTAGCCCCAGCGCCCTCCAAGACGCGTCGCAACGTGACGCCGTGGCACAGCTCCGTGTCCGGCGCGCTCCGGGGCCGAGCAGGTGCGGGTGGCGAGGGCGCAGCCGCAAGCCGACGTCCGGCCGAAGGCCGCCGGCGGCGCGGACTGCGCCTGACAGGCCCCGCTGCGTGACCCGGGCAGTGTCGGCACGCTTCTGCCTGTCGGGTAAGTTGCGCCGGCCATCCCCGGCTCAGTAGATTGTGTTTACATTCACAAGCGCTCCGGACCTTGTCGTACGAGGTCCGGACGAGCTCCGACGAGGGCGCCATGGATCTGCTGCGCGAGCGGCGAGAACTGAACCAGGGTCTGGGTGACGCCTTCGCCACGGCTTTCGAGTTCGCGGCCGTCACGGCGATCTTCCTCGGCATCGGCTGGCTGCTCGACCGGTGGCTGGGCACGGCGCCGTGGTTCATGGTCGGACTCACGCTGTTCTGCCTCATCGGCAAGTCGATCCTGCTCATGGCCACCTACAACGAGAAGATGAAGCGGCACGAGGCCGAGCGGGTCGAGCGCCTGCGGGGTGCTCCTCGATGACCACGAGCCGCGCTCCGCTCCCGACCGTGCGGGTCAAGGACGCCAAGGTCCTGACCGGCGATCCGAGGCCGGAGCGCACCGTGGCGCGCGACCTGGTCCGGCACGGGCTCGTCCTCGGTCCGCTGCTCGTCCTCGTGTGCGGCGCGATCTGGGGCATCAGCGGCGCCATCTCGTCCGGCTACGCGGTCGGCATCGTGCTCGTCAACTTCGTGCTGGCCGCTGCGCTCATCACGTGGTCGGCGCCCATCTCGCTGCCCCTCCTCATGGGCGCGGTCATGGGCGGCTACGTGATGCGGCTGGGCCTCATCTTCCTGGCCGTGTTCCTCGTCCGCGACGCCAGCTGGTTCGAGCCGCTGCCGCTCGGCCTCACCATCATCGTCACCCATCTGGCGCTCCTGATCTGGGAGCTCCGCTACGTGTCCGCCTCGCTCGCCTTCCCGAGCCTCAAGCCCGCGCCCCACGCGCCGACGCACTGAGGAGCCCGATGTTCGCCCTTGAGTTCCCGCCGATCAACGAGGTCATCCGTTGGCAGGATCTCTTCCCGACGTTCAACAAGATCGCGCTCATCGCGGTGCTGGCCACGCTCATCACCGTGGCGCTGCTGTGGATCGCCTCCCGCCGGGATCCGCTGAAGGCGCCCAAGGGCGTCCGCAACATCGTCGAGGCGATCATCGACTTCATCGAGGGGATCGTCATGCAGACGATCGGCCGGGACGGACTGGGCTGGACCCCGTTCCTGCTCTCCCTCTTCATGTTCATCTACCTCTGCAACGTGCCCGGCATCATCCCCGTCCTCTTCTACATGCCGGCCACCGCCCGCATGGCCATCCCGATCTTCCTGGCCATCGTGGTGTGGTTCATCTACAACGGCGTCGGCATCAAGCACCAGGGCTTCTTCGGGTACCTGAAGTCGACCGGCTTCCCGCCCGGCGTGCCGAAGCCGATCTACGTGCTGCTCACGCCCATCGAGTTCATCTCGGTCTTCATCGTCCGGCCCTTCTCCCTGGCCATCCGACTCTTCGCCAACATGCTGGCCGGCCACCTGCTGCTCGTGACGTTCGCGCTCTTGACCGACGCCATGATCAACGCGGAGACCAAGCAGGCGATCCTCATCCCGCTCGCCGTCCTGCCCTTCGGCATGCAGATCTTCCTGACCGCCTTCGAGGTGCTGGTCGGCTTCCTGCAGGCCTACATCTTCACGATCCTGGCCGCCGTCTACATCGGCACGGCCATGCATCCCGAGCACTGACCCACACAACAGGAGACCCCAACCCCATGGAAGCAGCAGCCATCCTCGCCCAGGCCGGTCTCAGCGCCGACGACGCCAAGGCCGCCAACGCCGCCATCGGCGCCGGCTTCGCCTACGGCCTCGCGGCCATCGGCCCCGGCATCGGCATCGGCTACGTGGTCGGCAAGGCCATCGAGGCCATGGCCCGGCAACCCGAGGCCGCCGGCATGGTGCGGACCACGATGTTCCTGGGCATCGCCTTCACCGAGGCGCTCGCCCTGATCGGCTTCGTGGTCTTCATCCTCCTCGGCCTGTAGGAGCCTGCCCGTGCCCACTGTCACCGTCACCTACTCGGCTGCTGGCCAGCTCCAGGTGATCCTCCCGGCCCAGACCGAGGAGGGAGGCGAGACCGAAGAGCACCTCGAGGAGGAGCTCGACGAGGGCCCGAGCCCCATCCTGCCCGAGGGCAAGGAGCTGCTGTGGGGCGCCGGCGCGTTCGTCGTGCTCGCCATCCTCGTGCGGCTGTTCCTGTTCCCGAAGCTCAAGAAGGGCATGGACGCCCGGCACGACCTGATCCAGGGCGACCTGGAGACGGCCGAGTCCACCCGGGCCGCGGCCGAGGCCGAGGTCGCCGACTACCAGGCCGAGCTGGCCAAGGTTCGGGCCGAGGCGGCGAGCCGTGTCGACGCCGCCCGCCAGACTCTGGAGGGCGAGCGCCAGGCCCGCCTGGCCGAGGTCAACGCCGAGCTGGCGACCGACCGTTCGGCGGCGGTCGCCGATGCCGAGGCCGCCAAGAACGCGGCCCGCTCGCAGGTGGCCGACGCCGCCGCGCAGGTCGCGGCCCTGGCCGCCGAGCGGGTGCTGGGTCGCCCGGTCGATCCTGCGGCGGCGCGTGCCGCGGTCGAGTCGACCCTGAGCGCGGAGGTCAGCTGATGGCGCTGTTCGGTCTCGGTGGGATCCTCGCTGCGGAGGACCCCTCGCAGTCGCACCACCCGATCTTCCCGGAGACCCCCGAGCTCATCTGGGGCACGCTGTCGTTCCTCGTCGTGCTCTTCCTGCTCTGGAAGTTCGCGTGGCCGGCGATCAAGAAGATGATGGCGGACCGCACGGCCCGCATCCAGGCGCAGCTCGACGAAGCCGCCACGGCCAGGTCCGACGCCGACGAGGCGGCGGCGTCCATCCGCCAGGCCAAGGGCGACATCGGCGCCGAGCGCCAGCGCCTGCTCACCGAGGCCGACGCGCAGGCCGAGCGCCTGCTCGTGGACGGTCGTGCCCGCCTCGACCAGGAGGTCGCGGACCTGCGGTCCAAGGCCACGAGCGAGGCCGAGTCGGTGCAGGGCCGCCTCCAGAGCGAGGTGCAGGCCGAGGTCGCAGCGACCGCCGCCCGGGCCACCGAGACGCTGGTGGCCGACTCGCTCGACGACCAGCTCCGCCAGGCGCTGGTGGAGGAGTACATCGCCACAGTGGGAGCGAGCTCATGAGTGACCTGGGCACCGGCTCGGGCCGGATCGATGGCTACGCCAAGGCCCTCCTGGAGATCGCCAACGCGGAAGGCACGTTGGACGAGGTGGAGGACGAGCTGTTCCGCTTCGCCCGCAGCGTCGAGGCCTCCGACTCGCTGCGCAACACGCTGACCGACGAGCAGATCCCGGCCGGCAAGCGCCAGGCCATCGTCGAGGACCTGCTCGGCGGTAGGGCCACGCCCACCACGACCCAGCTCGTCTCGCTGGTGGTCGGGTCGGGACGCGGGCGCGACCTGCCGGCCATCATCGATCGCCTCGTCGAGCGGGCCGCGGCCAGCAAGGAGCGGGCGGTGGCCGAGGTCCGGTCCGCCGTGCCGCTGGACGACGACCAGCAGCAGCGCCTCTCCGCGGCGCTGGCCAACGCGACAGGCAAGCAGGTGGAGCTCAAGGTGGTCGTCGACCCGTCGGTGCTCGGCGGGCTCGTCGCCACCGTCGGCGACACCGTCATCGACGGCAGCATCCGCACCCGTCTCGACCAGCTCAAGACCCTCCTCTGATCTCCCTCCCCATGCGCACGCACGAGAACGACGAAGGACGACCATGGCAGAGCTGACCATCTCCGCAGCCGACATCACTGCGGCGCTCACCAAGAACCTCGAGGGCTTCGAACCCTCGCTCGAGGCCAAGACCGTCGGGCGGGTGACGGAGGTGGGCGACGGCATCGCCCGCGTCGCCGGCCTCCCCGACGCGGCCGTCAACGAGCTGCTCGAGTTCGAGGACGGCACCGTCGGGCCTGGCCCTGAACCTGGAGGAGACGTCGATCGGCGCCGTCGTCCTGGGTGAGGCCGAGGGCATCGAGGAGGGACAGACGGTCCGGTCGACCGGCCGCATCCTGTCCGTCCTTGTCGGCGACGCCATGTTGGGCCGCGTGGTCAACGCCCTCGGCGAGCCGGTCGACGGCAAGGGGGCCATCGTCGGCGGTATCGACCGCCGGGTGGAGATCCAGGCGCCGGGCATCATGGGCCGCCAGCCCGTGCACCAGCCGCTGCAGACCGGGATCAAGGCCATCGACGCCATGATCCCCATCGGCCGGGGCCAGCGCGAGCTGATCATCGGCGACCGCAAGACCGGCAAGACCACGGTGGCCGTGGACACGATCCTGAACCAGAAGGGCCAGGGCGTGAAGTGCATCTACGTGGCCATCGGGCAGAAGGGCTCGACGGTGGCCAACACCGTGGAGACCTTCCGGGAGTACGGGGCCATGGAGTACACGGTGGTGGTGACGGCGCCAGCCGCCGATCCCGCCCCGTTCAAGTACCTGGCGCCCTACGCCGGCTGCGCCATGGGCCAGCACTGGATGGAGAACGGCGAGCACGCCCTGGTCGTGTACGACGACCTGTCCAAGCAGGCCGAGGCGTACCGCCAGCTGTCCCTGCTGCTGCGCCGCCCGCCGGGCCGCGAGGCCTACCCGGGCGACGTCTTCTACCTTCACAGCCGCCTGCTGGAGCGGGCGGCCAAGCTGTCCGACGAGCGAGGTGCCGGTTCGCTCACCGCGCTACCGGTGATCGAGACCAAGGCCGGCGACGTGTCGGCCTACATCCCGACCAACGTGATCTCCATCACCGACGGGCAGATCTACCTGCTGGACCAGCTCTTCAAGTCCGGCGTGCGGCCCGGCCGTGGACGTGGGCATCTCGGTGTCCCGCGTGGGTGGCGCCGCCCAGATCCAGAACATGCGGCGGGTGGCCGGCACCTTGAAGCTCGACCTGGCCCAGTTCCGGGAGCTGGAGGCGTTCGCCACGTTCGGCTCGGAGCTGGACGCGGTCTCGAAGGCCCAGCTCGACCGGGGCTATCGATTGGTGGAGCTGCTCAAGCAGCCGCTCAACAGCCCGATGGTCGTGCAGGAGCAGGTGGTCTCCATCTACGCCGGCACCAACGGCTATCTGGACGACATCCCGGTGGGCGACGTCAAGCGCTTCGAGGCCGAGCTGTTGGAAGCGTTCCGCACCCGCTACCGCGATCTGCTCGACCACATCGCCAGCGAGAAGACGTTGCCTGACGGCATGGCCGACGCGGTGGCCGAGTTCAAGCAGGGCTTCCAGGTCAGCGCCAGCGACGCCGCCGCCATCGATCCCACCTCCGTCGACGCCGACGCCCTCGGCGAGGCCGAGAGCGCGAAGACGCTGGCCACCGAGTAGCCGAGAGGAGCAGGGACCCCCGACCATGGCTGGAGGCCAGGAACGCATCCTGCGGAATCGCATCCGCACCGTGCAGGCGACCAAGAAGATCACGCGCGCCATGGAGCTCATCGCGGCGTCGCGGATCGTCAAGGCGCAACAGCGCGTCCACGCCGCGGTCCCGTACAGCGAGCAGATCACCGAGGTGGTCCGGCACCTGGCCGTCGTCGGCGCGACGTCCGACAGCCCGTTCCTGGTCGGGCGGGGGGACCAGGAGCAGACCATCGGCTACGTCATCGTCACGGCTGACCGTGGCCTGTGTGGTGGCTACAACTCCGGGGTCCTGCGGGCGGCCGAGGGCGAGATCAAGGAGGCGGCCCTGCAGGGCAAGGACCACCTCACCGTGGCCGTCGGGCGCAAGGCCGAGGCCTACCTGCGCTTCCGCGGCTACAAGCTCGACCGGACGTTCTCGGGCTTCTCGGACAGCCCCACCTACGAGGACGCCCGCGAGGTGGCCGAGCACGCGATGGCCCTCTACAACGAGGGCAGGGTCGACCGGGTGGAGCTCGTCTACACCCGCTTCGTCTCGGCCGGGAGCCAGGAGGTCGTGCAGCGGCCGCTGTTCCCGCTGGAGCCCGAGCTGGTGCGCCGCGTCCGGCACGGGCACGGCCCATGCCGCTCCCGCCGGGCCGGCCGCCGACTACGAGTACGAGCCGTCACCGTCGGCCATCCTCGACACGCTGGTGCCGCGCTACGTCGGGGCGCGGACGTACGCCGCGTTCCTCAACGCCGCTGCTTCCGAGCATGCCTTCCGCCAGCGGGCCATGAAGGCCGCCACCGACAACGCCGACGAGCTCATCAAGACGCTCTCCCGCGTCATGAACCGGGCTCGCCAGGACAGCATCACCACCGAGATCATGGAGATCGTCGGCGGCGCCGAGGCGCTCGGCGCGGACAAGCGCGGCGACGACAGCGCCACCCACATCCTCGAGCTACTGGACCCCCAGGGAGTCTGACCCATGACCATGACGGAACCCGAGACCAACCTGAAGGAGGGCCGCGTCGTCGGCATCGCCGGTCCGGTGATCGACGTCGAGTTCCCCCGCGGCTCCCTCCCCGAGATCAACAGCGCCGTGGAGTTCACGGTGACCGTGGACGGCAAGGAGATTCCTGTGCTGGCCGAGGTGGCGCAGCAGCTCGGGGGCAGCCGGGTGCGGGCGGTCTGCATGAGGCCGACCGACGGCCTGCAGCGCGGCACCGCCGTCCGCAACACCGGCCACGGGATCACCGTGCCCGTGGGCGAGAAGGTGCTCGGCCACATCTGGAACGCCTGGGGCGCCCCCTTGGACGTCGATGCGGACTACGCCGAGGGTCTGGAGCGCTGGGAGATCCACCGCCCTGCCCCACCCTTCGACGAGCTGGAGCCGTCCAAGCGGGTGTTCGAGACCGGCATCAAGGTCATCGACCTGCTGACCCCCTACCTGGCCGGCGGCAAGATCGGCCTGTTCGGTGGGGCCGGCGTGGGCAAGACGGTGCTCATCACGGAGATGATCCGCCGGGTGGCCCAGCAGCACGGTGGCGTGTCGGTGTTCGCCGGCGTGGGCGAGCGCACCCGTGAGGGCACCGACCTCCGCATCGAGATGGCGGAGTCCGGTGTGCTGGAGAAGGCGGCGCTCGTGTTCGGCCAGATGGACGAGCCGCCGGGCGTGCGCCTGCGGGTCGCCTTGTCCGCCCTGACCATGGCCGAGTACTTCCGGGACGTACAGAACCAGGACGTGCTGCTGTTCGTGGACAACATCTTCCGCTTCGTCCAAGCGGGCTCCGAGGTGTCCACCCTGCTGGGCCGCATGCCGTCGGCCGTGGGCTACCAGCCCACCCTGGCCGACGAGATGGGCCAGTTGCAGGAGCGCATCACCTCGACCAAGGGACGCTCCATCACGTCGCTGCAGGCCGTGTACGTGCCCGCCGACGACTACACGGACCCGGCGCCCTTCACGACCTTCACCCACCTGGACGCCACGACGGAGCTGTCCCGCCAGATCGCCGCGCTGGGCATCTACCCGGCGGTGGATCCGCTGGCCTCGACCTCGACCATCCTCACGCCGGAGGTCGTCGGCGAGCGCCACTACCTGGTGGCCAACCAGGTGCAGCAGCTCCTGCAGCGCTACAAGGACCTGCAGGACATCATCGCCATCCTCGGGCTGGACGAGCTGTCCGAGCAGGATCGCCTGACGGTGAACCGGGCCCGCAAGGTGCAGCGCTTCCTCTCCCAGCCGTTCTTCGTGGCCGAGGTGTTCACCGGCCTGGCCGGCGAGTACGTCACCACGGAGGAGACGGTCAACAGCTTCGAGGCCATCATCAACGGCGAGTTGGACGAGACGCCCGAGCAGGCGTTCCTCAACGTCGGCGGCATCGAGCAGGTCATGGCCAAGTCCAAGCAGCTCCAGGAAGAGGCTGCTTAACCCGTGGCCACGATGCAGGTCGAGGTGGTGGCGCCCGAACGGGTGATCTTCTCGGGTGAGGCCACCATGGTCGTCACCCGCACCCTGGACGGAGGCGACATCGCCTTCCTCCCCGGCCACGCGCCGTTCCTTGGCGCGTTGGTGGAGAACCACACGCGGGTCCAGCTGGCCGACGGGACGATCGAGAACATGGCCGTCCACGGCGGGTTCGTCGAGGTCAGCGAGAACCGGGTCACGATCCTGTCCGACCTGGCCGAGATGGCGTCGGAGATCGACGTCGAGCGGGCCCGCCGCGCGCTGGAGCAAGCAGAGGCGAAGCGGGCGCACGAGGGCGAGGCGGAAGCCGAGGCGGAGATCCGCCGCAACCAGGCCCGGCTCTCGGCGTCCGGGGCCTAGCGACCTAGTCTCCCCGGGTGGCCACGCCCCGCTACCCGTTCGCCGCCGCGCTCGTCACCGGCGCCTCGAGCGGCATCGGCGACGCCATGGTGCGCCGGCTGGCCGCCGCGGGTGTCGCGACGACCGTCGTCGCCCGCCGCAAGAAGCGCCTGAGCGCGCTGGCCACCGAGCTGGCCGACCAGCCCGGCCCGATCGAGGTGCTGGCCGCCGACCTGACGACCGACCAGGGCCTCGCCACCGTGGAGGAGCGCCTGACCGACACGGCGCGCCCGATCGACCTGCTGGTCAACAACGCCGGCTTCGGGACGTCGGGGAAGGTCGCCGCCATCGAGGCCCGGCGGATGCGCGACGAGATGGAGCTCAACATGGTCGCGCTGACCCTGCTGACCAGGGCCGCGCTGACCCCCATGCTGGAGCGGCGGCGGGGGTGGATCCTCAACGTCAGCAGCGTGGCCAGCTTCCAGCCCGCTCCTCAGCTCGCCGTGTACGCGGCGACCAAGGCCTACGTCACCAGCTTCACCGAGGCCCTGCACGAGGAGCTCAGGGGCACCGGCGTGCAGGCCACTGCGCTGTGTCCGGGACTGACGCGCACGGAGTTCATCGAGGTCAGCCGGGGCACGGACGCGGCCGACCGCTACCCGGGTGCGGCCTGGCTGTCGGCGGACGAGGTGGCCGAGGAAGGTCTGCGCGACACGGCCCGGGGGCGGGCGCTCTCCGTGCCCGGGTTCCAGTACAAGGCCTTCGTCACGACGTCCGGGTTCATCCCGCGGAGCCTCATGCGGCGGATGAGCGGTCTCGCCGCCTCCTACCGCTGAGGACCGCCGAGCGGTCCGCCCACCGCGGTCGCTACTGTCGACCCATGCACCGGGGTGGGTGGCGGTGGAGCGCGAGCAGCGCGGGCATGGCGGTCGCCGGTGCTGCACTCGTGCTCGTCGCCGGCTGCGGCACGCCGGCCGCGGTGGACGTCTCACCGCCCATCCAGGCGGTGCCGGGAACGGCCACGCCGGAGACCGAGTCGACCCCGCAGCCCGAGTCGGGCCAGGAGGCGCCCGAGATCGGCGAGTGCCGGGGGCCGGTCGATCTGCAGATCATCGACGCGGCCGCTGACACGAGGGCGACGATCGAGTGCGGCGACGGCCACGGCTCCGAGACGTTCTGGGTCGGGGACATGGATCCGGCCATCGATGCTTGGCCGGGGGCGGACGAGCGGGCCGGCGAGCTGCTCAGCGTCCAGGTCGACCAGGAGTGCAGCGGCCGCCACCTCGAGTACCTCGGCTTCGACGCCGTCGCCGCCCCCAACCTCCCGCCGGACCGTCTGCAGCTCTTCGCCTACTTCATCCCCACAGAGGCCGACTTCGCCGACGGCGCGCGGTGGTTCCGCTGCGACGCGCTCGTCGAACCGCTCAACGCCGCCGAGACGACGTCGATCGACGGGACCCTGGCGGACGTCTACGGGACCCCGCTGCCCGTGTCGTACCGCCTGTGCGAGGGGCGCCTCGGCCTGACCGTCGGCTGCGACGACGTGCACGAGCTCGAGTACCTGGCCTCGGTCGTGCTCGACGACCTGACCGCGTACCCTTCGCAGCGGGGTGATCCGCGCGTGACGGCGGCCTGCCGGACGCCGCTGCTGGCGGCCCTGGACCTCACCCAGGAGCGGCAGGACCTGGTCTTCGGCTACCTGTTGCCGACGGAGGCGGCGTGGAGCGCCGGCACCCAGGGCGCCACCTGCGTGGTCGGCGCCGTTGACGGATCCGAGCTGAACGGCACCCTGGCCGGCCTCGGCCCGGACGCCGACCTCCCCCTGGCCTGAGGCTTCGTCCGGCGGGCGACGAGAGATGTGCTCTGACATCGAAGCGGGGCCGGGTGTCGAGAGTCCGCGACGTGGGGTTCTCTCGGTGGTGGGGGTGGTTCTCATCTCTCTATGGCCTCCTGGGGGAGGATCAGGTCTGGTGGGAGAACTCGTCCAGCGGTCCAATTCAGTTGAGGGCCGTCAGGCGGCCAGAGTCTGCGTGGGACCTGCTGGAGCGAAGGGTTCCCCCTTGGTGAGCATGTGCCAGATCGCCTCGGTCAGCTTGCGGGCGATCTCGACCCGGGCGACCTTGGCGCCGCGTTGACGACCGAGGCGCACCTTGGTGCGTTGATAGTGATCGACGTAGACGGGGTGGCGCGCCGCGTGGACCGCGGCTTCGACCAGCGCCCAGCGCAGATGCTTGGGTCCCTGCTTGGTCAGGCGGCCTCGCCGGTCGGTCTCACCGGACTGATACACCCTCGGGCACAGCCCGCTGTAGCCGCACAGCTTCTTGGGGGACTCGAAACGAGTGATGTCACCGATCTCCGCCGCGATGGTGTAGGCCAGGATCCAGCTGATCCCCGGCACCGTGAGCAGCAACGGCACGTACGGATGGTCGGCGCCCTCCCGACGAAGGTCGGCTTCGATGCCAGCGATCTGGATGTCGAGGTGATCGATCAGCTCCAGACAGGCGGCGATATCCGACGCCCACGGTTCGGGGAACTCGAGCTCGGCCAGCCGCTGCCGGCCTGACTGGCCGAACAGGTCCGTGGTCGGGCAGGCATGCCCGAAGGCGATCAAGCTGGCGTGGATCCGGTTCTTCAAACCGACCCGATGATGGACGAGATGCAACCGGAACCGGGCCCGCTCCCGATGGGCCCGCACCGTCGGGTCTGGTAGCCAGATGGCCGGGACCAGATCCCGGCGGGACAACTCGGCCAACACCCAGGCATCGATCCGGTCGGTCTTGCAGGCCAACGGAGCCAGACCCTTCACCTTCTGGGCATCGGCGATCTCCACCTCCCAGCCGGCCAGCTCCAAGGTGTCATGCACGAACCGGGCGCCGTTCATCGACTCGATCACCGCCCGCACCGGACCTTCCGCCACGAACCGGGCCGCCAACCGGCGCAGCTCCACACCGGTAGGAGCCACCGCCAGCTCGGCCACCGTCGCTCCCTCTTCCTCCAACACACGAACATCGAGCCGATGCCGCGACAGATCCATCCCGACGTGCAACATGATGTGTAGGGGCCTCCTCGTGGATCGCATCCCAAGTGACAACACGGAGGCTGTCACCGGGGAGGCCCCGCTTCATGACATTCAGTTGTAGTCGATGGCGGCGAAACCCCGGAGCTTGTCGAGGCGGTGGCGGGCGGTGATGAGCCGGACCGTCCCCGACCGGGATCGCATGACGAGGGACTGGGTGCTGGCCCCGCCGGGTTCGAAGCGCACACCCTGGAGCAGTTCGCCGTCCGTGATGCCGGTCGCCGCGAAGAAGCAGTTGTCGCCCTGGACGAGGTCGTCGGTGGTCAGGATGGCGGACAGGTCGTAGCCCTGCTCGACGGCCAGCTCCCGCTCGGCGTCGTCACGGGGCCAGAGCCGGCCCTGGATCTCGCCGCCCATGCACTTCAGCGCCGCTGCGGCCACGACGCCCTCGGGCGTGCCCCCGATGCCGAAGAGCACGTCGGCACCCGCGCCGGGGGACGCGGTGGCGATGGCGCCGTAGATGTCGCCGTCGCTGATGAGCCGGATGCGGGCGCCGGTGCTGCGCACCTCGTCGATGAGGTCGTGGTGACGGTCCCGGTCCAGGATCACGACAGTGAGGTCGCGCACGCTCTCCCGCTTGGCCTTGGCGACCCAGCGCAGGTTCTGCGTCGGCGAAGCGGTGATGTCGATGGAGCCGACGGCGTCAGGCCCGACGGCGATCTTCTCCATGTAGACGCACGGGCCGGGGTTGAACATCGTGCCCCGCTCGCTGACGGCGATGACCGACAGCGCGTTGCCCCGGCCGAGGGCGGTCAGGGTCGTGCCGTCGATGGGGTCGACGGCGACGTCGCAGAGCTGCGTGGTGCCGTCACCCACCTTCTCGCCGTTGAACAGCATGGGCGCTTCGTCCTTCTCGCCCTCGCCGATCACGACGATGCCGTCCATCGGCACAGTGGCCAGCACCGTCCGCATGGCCTCGACCGCGGCGCCGTCCGCGCCGTTCTTGTCGCCCCGGCCCATCCAGCGTGAACCGGCGAGCGCGGCGGCCTCGGTGGTCCTCACCAGCTCCAGGGCGAGGTTGCGGTCCGGCCGCTGAGGACCGACAGACATCGAGGCTGACATGGGAGCGCACCGTAGTGCCCGGCGGATCGGGAGGCGCCGGGCACCACGGTGGCAGGGGGTCTGTGGTTGCGGTGTTGGACCGGGCCTCAGGGTCCGGCCCGTTGATGGCTCACCGGCCTTGACGCCGGCCAGCCCGCTGGACCTGGCGCCGATGGCGGGCGTACCGACCCTGCTCGACCGCTCGCGCGGCCTCGCGGTGTCGATCGGCGACCAGCTGGTGCAGGACATCCGGGTGGTTGAACATGACGACTCCTCAGTCGGTTGGGTGGTCAGGGGATGACGAACCGTGAGCGGTCCGTCAGCGGAAGAACGACCGGCCGCAGAGCTGCGGAGGACCGGCTGGTTCAGACCAGGCCGGTGAGCCCGAAGCCGGGGCCGGAGACGATGGCGTCCGCGGTCGTGGAGTTGCCGGGCGTACCGCCGCTGTTCTTCTGCGGGGTCATCACCATCGTCACCTCCTCTCGTGCTTCGGTGCGTACGTGTCGTTCCTATCGTCCAGAGCGCGGACCGGGCAAACGAAATACGTCCGCGTGGCGTTAGGGTGCGCGGGTGGCCACCTACTCCCGGCGTCGCGACGACGAGTCCGGCGAGCCCGTGGAGGACGCCGAGGGCGGCGGCACTCCCCACGATTCCCGCGACGACACCGATCCGCTCGACCTCCCGGAAGAGGAGCAGCTGGTCTACGACCTGAGCAGCTGGCCGACGTCGGTCCACGCGGAGGTCGTCGAGGCGCTGGCCGATGCCGGCATCGGCCACGCCTGGCTCGGCACCGACCTCGTCATCCATGAGCGCCACGAGGACCGGGCCGACCTGCTGCTGTCCGAGGTCGAACATCGCCATGGGCTGCCGGGCGACGAGGACGACGAGGACGGCGAGGACGGCGAGCCCCGCGAACCCGGGAGCGAGATCGAGTACGACCTGTCGGACTGGGCGGCTCCAGCTCGGGCGCTGCTCACCGCTCAGCTCATCGAATCCGATGTCGCGTTCCGCTGGGAGGGCGGGCTGCTGGTGACGGCCGCGGGCGCGGAAGAGCGAGTGGACGCGGTGCTCGACGGCGTCGAGGACACCATCGCCACGGAGGGTCTGCCCGAGGGCGAAGGCGATCCCGGCGAGAGCGCGTTCTCGGCGTTGTTCGTTGCCGTGGACGATCTGGCCAGCCATCCCAACGACCGCGACGCCATCCTGCGGCTCAACGAGCTGTTCGAGAGGACCGAGCCCGGCCCGGTCCCCTTCGGCGTCCACCCCTCCGCCTGGGAGCGCATCCTGGACCAGGTGTCCGACCTGCTCGATCTCTCGCTGGAGTCCGACGAGGCCGGCGAGGTCAAGGCCGAAGCGATCGAAGTTCGTGAGGTGCTGCGTCCGCTCGTCTGAGCGCACGGCCGGTACCGTGACCCGCCGTGACGTCGCCGGTGCTGGCCGAGCTGGAGGTCTGGCATTCGCGTCCGATCACCCCCACCCGCCGGGTGGCACTCGGGCACCTCATCCTTCCGGTTGATCCCGCGCCCGGCTTCGGGGGTCTGCTCCTCGGCGCCGTCGTCGCCGCCCACCTGCCGGGGGTGGACGAGGAGCTGGTGCCCGACATCTACCGGCTGGTCAACGAGGTCGAGCGAGGCCAGCGAGTGGTGCAACCCCGCCTGCGCCACCGGTACCAGGTCGATCGCCACGGCCTCGCCCGCAGCACGCACCGGCTCTCGGGGGAGGGCGAGGCCATCAGCTTCCAGCTCGAGGACAACGGCTCTCCGCTGCAGCAGATCCTGGGGGCGATCTACGCCACCGAGCGGTTGGCGCCCGACGCCCGCCACGTCATCGCCGCCGTGCTGCACCGGGCGCTGCGTTGGAACGGCCCGGTCGGCCCTGCGCTCATCGCCCACCTGGCCGGCAGCGCGGGACGGGGTTCGACGCTGTCGGCCTTCATCGATCCCGTGGCCTGGGCACTCGAGGTCCTGGAGTTCCCGCCCGGCACCATCGGTCCCTCGAAGCGCGAGGTGCTGATCCAGTACCGGGCGCGGTTGATGGCCGTGCACCCGGACCACGGAGGTGACGAGATCAGCGCCAGCAAGGCGATCGTGGATCTGGCCGAGGCCCGCCGGATCCTGCTCCGCTGATGGCTCGTCGTCGCGCCGCCACGGCCGGCCGGGTCGGAGCCCTGCTGCTCGCGCCCGGCGCGGGCTCCAGCGCGCAGCACCCGTGCCTCGTCGCCATCGAAGCCGCGGTGGCCCCGATGCCGGTCGGGCGGATGGACTTCCCCTATCGCAAGGCCGGTCGCAAGGCGCCCGACCGGGCGCCGGTGCTGATCGGCGCGGTGCGGGAGGAAGCGGCGGCGCTGAGCGATCGGGCCGGTGTGGATCCCGGCGCGGTGGCGCTGGGCGGGCGCTCGATGGGCGGCCGCATGTGCTCGATGGCCGTGGCCGAGGGGCTGCCCGCCGCCGCGCTCGTCCTGATCTCCTATCCGCTCCACCCGCCGGGCAAGCCCGACGCGCTGCGGACGGCCCACCTGCCTCAGCTCGAGGTGCCGTGCCTCTTCGTGCAGGGCACCCGGGACCCGTTCGGCACGCCGGAGGAGCTGGAGACGGCGACGGCGACCATCCCCGGTCCCGTCACCCACGAATGGATCGACGGTGGCCGCCACGATCTCAAGGGCGCCGACGCCCACATCGCGGCGACAGTCGCGGCGTGGCTGGCCGGGCTCAAGGTCGGGGGACGGCGGAGCGGTCCTCGGGGTTGATGTCGTCGAGCGACCGGCGGGCCGTCTCCGGATAGGCGACCACGACCAGGGCGGCGTAGATGAGCGGGCCGAGGGCCAGGATCGCCATGACCGTCCCGTAGGTGGCGCCCTGGTCGAGCAGGGCTCCGGCCAGCAGCAGCCCGGCGATCGAGCCCACGATGGACAGCGCCGAGATCCCACCGTTGGCGCCGCCCCGCCGTGAGGTGGGAAAGAGCTCGGCCGCGTAGACCCCGAGGGCGGGCACGGCCATGGCGGCGAGGATCGTCGTGAGGGTCTTGGCCAGCCACAGGCCGGTTCCGGTCGCCGAGAAGACGACCACGTTGCCCACGGCCACGGCGAGCAGCGCGATCGTGCCCACCAGCCGGCGGCCGCGCACGTCGGCCAGACGTCCGCCGACCACGATGCCGATGGCGCCCGGCGTGGCGGTGACCAGCGTGAACACGGCGATCAGCGTGGCCGAGTACCCGCGCACGTCCTTCAGGTACCGGTTCTCGTAGAACGTCGTCGGCGCGATGAGGATGTTGTAGAGGAAGGCGGACGCGGCCAGCAGGACGAAGCGCCGCCTGGGTAGCGGGGCATGTTCGGCGTGAGGGAGCTCGTACCGACGGCTCTCCGGCACCCCGCGGACCAGGCTGCGGGCCACCAGCAGGTACACCAGGCCGACCGCGAACACGAGCCGCCAGCCCCGTTCCCCGAGGTCGGCCAGCGGGAGCACCCAGACGCACGTGCCCGCGCCGAGGGCGTAGGCGAGGCCGAGCAGGCTGACGGCGTAGGCCCTGCTCCCGGCGGGCATCTCCTCGGCGGCGACGATCGTGATCACGAGGGCCAGGGCCAGCGAGAGCGGCCGGGCCAGCGTCTGGATGGCGGTGAGCGCGGCGAACGACGGTGCCAGCGCGCCGGCCGCCGCCCCGATCGGTGCCGCGATGGCGCAGCCGACCAGGATCCGCCGGCGGCCGATGCGGTCGGTCAGCGCCAGGAGGACGACGCTGAAGACGATCCCCAGGCGGATGATGGAGCCGGCGACGCCCTGCGCGCCTTCGCTGGCGCCGAACTCGTCGGCCGCGAACGCCACCGTCTGGCTGAAGAGCGTGCTGCAGAACCCGGCGATCACCTGCCCGGCGGCCAGCAACCCGAGCACGTGCGAGGCCCGGGCGTCGAGGCGCTGCGGCGGTGCCCACCAGGGCTGGCGTCCGCCGTGGGGACGGTGGGCGGGTGGGCGGAGCAGGCCCCGACGGGTGGGAAGCGCGAAGACCCAGCCGAACCAGGGGATGACCAGCCGGTAGGTGGTCGTCTCGACGACCTCGCCGCCGTCCGCCGTCTGCACCGTCCGCTCATAGGACGAGAACGGACCCTCCTGCTGGGCGAAGCGGCCCGGCGAGACCTCGGTCTCGAGCACCAGGTCGGATCGGGGCTGCAGCAGCGACGCATCCGCCTCCGCGCCCGACCAGCGCGCCTCCAGCCGGGGCATCGGGCCGAGCATACTGACGGGATGGGTTCCATCACCGTGTGCCCGGGGGGCCCGTTGGCGGGCACGGTGACCGTCGGAGGAGCCAAGAACTCCGTGCTCAAGCTGATGGCGGCGACCCTTCTGGCCGAGGGCGAGTACGAGCTGACCAACGTGCCCGGGATCGTCGACGTCGAGCTCATGCAGGAGCTGCTGGCGCCGCTCGGCGTCCACTCGGAGCGCGCCGCGGACGACTCCCACGTGCTCCGGCTGACCAGCCCGGCCGAACCCGGCTGGGTGACGCCGCCCGAGCTGGTGCGGCGCATGCGGGCGTCCACCGCGGTGCTGGGACCGCTGCTGGCCCGCTGCGGGCGCGCCCGCCTCGCCCTGCCCGGCGGGGACGACTTCGGCTCCCGGCCGATCGACCTCCACATCGCCGGTCTCGAGGCGCTCGGCGCCCGCTTCACCATCGGCGCCGACGAGCTGGACGCGGTGGCCGACGACGGCCTGCGGGCAGCCGACATCGTCCTCGACTTCCCGAGCGTCGGCGCCACCGAGAACCTCATCATGGCGGCGACCCTGGCCAAGGGCACGACGACGCTCGACAACGCGGCCCGCGAGCCCGAGATCGTGGACCTGTGCCACTTCCTGATCGCCATGGGCGCCCAGATCGAGGGTGTGGGCTCGCCGACCCTCATCGTCCACGGTGCCGCGCCCGGCGAGCTCCACGGGGCGACCCATCGCGTCGTGCCCGACCGCGTGGAGGCGGCCACCTACCTCGCCGCGGTCGGTGTGGCCGGCGGCGACATCGTCGTGCGGGAGGCCAGGGCCGACCACATGGAGGTCCTGCTGCGCAAGCTCCGGACGATGGGGCTCTCCGTGGCCGAGGCCGCCGACGGCGACGGGCTGCGGGCCTCAGGGCCGGCCGGGCCGGCCCGCCTGTGCTCGACCGATGTGGCCACGCTGCCGTACCCGGGTGTGGCGACGGACTACAAGCCGCTGATCACCGCCATGCTCTCGGTGGCCGACGGCGTCGGCATCGTCACCGAGAACCTGTTCGCCGGGCGCTTCCGCTACGTCGACGAGCTCGTGCGCATGGGGGCCGACATCCGCACGGACGCCCACCACGCCGTGGTGCGCGGGGTGGCCCGCCTGACCGGCACCTTGGTCGAGGCGTCGGACATCCGCGCCGGGGCGGCGTTGGTCGTCGCCGCCCTCGCCGCCGAGGGCGAGACCGTCATCGACGGGGTGCACCACGTGGACCGGGGCTACGAGGATCTGGTCGGCAAGCTCCGGATCCTGGGCGCCGACATCGTCCGTCGGGACTAGATCTTCGTCGCCCGCCCATGGCGGGCTCCTAGTCGCTTCGCTCCGCAATGCGTCAAGCCTCGTTGCGGTGCGCCGGCGGAGCCGGACGCACCGGTGGCCGCGGTCGTCGCCCGCGCATGGCGGGCTCCTAGTCGCTTCGCTCCGCAATGCGTCAAGTGTCGTTGATGCGGGCGCCGGACGCACCGGGTCCGGTAGGCGGGCTCTCTCGTCGCTTCGCTCCGCAATGCGTCAAGCCTCGTTGCGGTGTCCGGCGGAGCCGGACGCACCGGGTTCGGCCGCGGAGTCTTCGTCGCCGGCGCATGGCGGGCTCCTAGTCGCTTCGCTCCGCAATGCGTCAAGCCGTCGTTGCGGTGCGCCGGCGGAGCCGGACGCACCGGTCCGGCCGCGGAGTCTTCGTCGCCGGCGCATGGCGGGCTCCTAGTCGCTTCGCTCCGCAATGCGTCAAGCGTCGTTGCGGTGCGCCGGCGGAGCCGGACGCACCGGTCCGGCCGCGGAGTCTTCGTCGCCCGGCCCCCCTTGATGAGCATGGGCGGGCTCCTCAGTCGCTTCGCCTACGGCGGCGAGTCGGGGTCGCCGTCGGCCGGGGTCTGGGGCAGGCGGTCGGCCCGGCGGCGGGCCAGGGCCAGCAGGCCGGCCAGGACGGCGATGGGCACCAGGACCATCAGCATCTCGTCCCATCCGCCCTGGTGGGCGAGCACCGGTCAGGTCACCTGGAGGATGGCGAGGATGGCGTCCGTGGTGTGGCTCTCCACCTCGAAATCGCCGGCCTGGTCGGCCGTGAACTCGATCGTGGCCTCGACTCCCGCCGCGGCCTGTGTCTCGATGTCGTAGCCATGCACGTGGTACTCCTGATCGGTGTCGGACAGCAGCCGCAGGACGACGGTCTGCCCGAGGCCGACCGGCCAGGTCTTGCCGACCTGAGCGGGATCGTCCACATCGATGATGATCTCGACCGTGTTGCCCTCGGCCGGTGCGTCCGTCACCGGGGTCGTGCTGGCCGCCGTGGTCGAGGCCGTCGTCGTCGGCGGAGCACTTGTCGCCGCGGTGGTGGGGGTGGTCGTGGCGGCGGCGGTGGTGGCTGCGCTCGTATCGGATCCGCTGTCCGAATCGCTCCCGCAACCGGCCACCAGCAGGGCGGCAGCAGCGGGAACAACGAGCCACCTCAGGGGGTTCGACATGATGGACAGGGTATCGACGGGCCTGCTTGACTGGCCCGCGGCCCACCCGGCGACCAGCCGGGGAGTCGCCCACGGACAGGACGTGTGACAGGTGCGACAGCAGGTCGAGGAAACGATCGAGGCGATCCGGCCGGCCCTCCAGGCCGACGGCGGCGACATCTTCCTGCGCGAGGTCGACGAGGACGCCGGCGTCATCACCGTGTCGCTGGTCGGCGCCTGCGGCACCTGTCCGGCATCGACCGACACCCTCAAGGCCGGTATCGAGCGGATCATGAAGGACCGGGTCGACGGCGTCACCGAAGTCGTGGCGGTCTGAGTGACGGGGCGGGCCCGTGAGCCCGGCCCCCTGCTCGAAGCGGCCCGGGCCGGGGATCGGGCAGCGCTGGCCCGGCTCCTGTCGATGGTCGAGCGGGGCGGCGACGCAGCGAGGGAGCTCGGCCGCCTGGCCTACCCGCTGACCGGACGCACCTACACGGTCGGGCTGACGGGCGCGCCGGGGGCCGGCAAGTCGACCCTGACCAGTGCGCTCCTGGGGCACCTCCGGGCGCAGGACGAGCAGGTGGCGGTGCTGGCCATCGACCCGACGTCGCCGTTCAGCGGCGGCGCCATCCTCGGCGACCGCGTCCGCATGCAGGACCACGCCACCGACCCCGGCGTGTTCATCCGCTCGATGGCCACCCGGGGTCACCTGGGCGGCCTCGCCCTCGCCGTGCCCGAGGCGGTGCGGCTGCTCGACGCCGTCGGCAAGCCGCTCGTCATCGTGGAGACCGTCGGCGTCGGGCAGGTCGAGGTCGAGATCGCGGGGCAGGCCGACACCGCCGTCGTGGTCGTCAACCCCGGCTGGGGCGACGGTGTGCAGGCCAACAAAGCCGGCCTCATGGAGATCGCCGATGTGTTCGTCATCAACAAGGCCGACCGGCAGGGCGTGGCCGAGACGAAGCGGGACCTCGAGCTGATGCTCGACCTGTCGGAGCTGGGCGAGTGGCGGCCGCCCATCGTGACCGCGGTGGCGACGGACGGGACCGGCATCACCGACGTGTGGGAGGCGGTGCTCGGTCATCGCGCCTTCATGGACAAGAGCGGTGGGCTGGAGCATCGGCGCGCGTCGCGGACCCGCCGCGAGCTGCACCAGATCGTGACCAACCGGTTGGAGAAGCGGGCCCTCGAGCTGTGCCGCGGCGTCACCTACGACGAGCTCGAGCAGTCGGTGCTGGACCGTGACCTGGATCCGTGGGCCGCCGCCGACGTTCTGCTGCGCGAGGTCGATGCGTAGACCTCGGTCGGTCGCGGCCTAGCGTCGCCCCCATGGCTGACGAACTGGTGCACCTCGAACGGCGCGACGACGGGGTCGCCGTCGTCACCCTCGACAACCCGAAGGTCAACGCGCTCTCGGGGGCGTTGCGGGGGGAGTTGGCCGCGGCCGTCGCCGAGCTGACGGCCGATCCGCCCGGCGCGGTCGTCGTCACCGGCGGTGAGCGGATCTTCGCCGCCGGCGCCGACATCACCCAGTTCGGAGGCCCGGACGAGGCCGAGGTCATCGGAGCCGACATCCACGCCACCCTCGATGCCGTGGCCGCCATTCCCCGGATGGTCATCGCCGCCGTCGGCGGCTACGCCCTGGGCGGCGGGTGCGAGCTGGCCCTGGCCTGCGACTACCGCATCGCCTCCGAGAAGGCGGTGTTCGGGCAGCCGGAGATCCTGCTGGGCATCATCCCGGGCGGCGGCGGCACGCAACGGCTGGCGCGGCTCGTCGGGCCCTCCAGAGCCAAGGATCTGGTCATGACCGGTCGGCAGGTGGCTGCAGAGGAAGCGCTACGGATCGGGCTGTGCGACGAGGTGGTCGCGCCCGAGCAGCTCCACGAGCGGGCGTTCGCCCTCGCTGCCGAGCTGGCCAAGGGAGCGGTCCTCGCCCAAGCGCTGGCCAAGCGGGCCGTGGACGGCGGTCTGGACCGTGAGCTGGCCGGCGGACTGGCGCTGGAGCGGGAGCTGTTCGTGGAGGTCTTCCGCACCGAGGACAGCCAGGTCGGCGTGAAGAGCTTCCTGGAACAGGGCCCCGGGAAGGCGACCTTCACCGGGAGGTAGCTGTCCTGTCAGCTACGGCGCGGTGGCGCCGGCCAGCACCCGCTCACCGGACGAGTCCTGGTTGCCGTCCGGCGCCTCGATGGTCACCGTGAGCTCCGGGAAGTCCTTCGGCGAGACGCCCGCCCACAGGGTGACCCAGCTCCCGTCGCCCTCGCTGAACGTGCCGATGGGGATGGTGCCCGAGGGGCCCTTGAGCCAGGCTTGGTAGAAGCGGCCACCCTCCAGGGGCGGCAGATCGTTGGCCCTCAGCTCCACTCGGAACCCGGCCGAGTCCTCGAAGATCTCCACCATGCCGGTGGCGTCCGGGGCCAGCTCGGTACCCGTCAGCGGACCTGACGCGAACGAGTCGGGGCGTTCGTCGGTGTCGCGGCTGAAGAAGATGACGGCGGCCACGATCGCGGCGGCCGCGGCCAGACCGCCCAGCAGCGGGCGCACCCACGAACCGGACGTCCGTCCGGTCGAGGTCGCCCAGCTCCGGGTCGGCGCCGGCGCGGCCCCGACGGAGGCGATCACGAGGTCCTCGAGGTCGGGCGCCGGCTCCTCCCAGGTCTCCGGGTCGGCCAGCAGCTCGGTCCAGCGGGCGACCTGCGCGAGCTCGTCCGGTTCGAGCGCCTCGAGCGGGCGCCCGGCCAGAAGGGCCATCCGCTCGTCGTCGCTCGTCATGGCTGCTCCTGTCGCGCCCGTAGGACCGTCCGCCGCTCGTGCGGGGTGCACGAGTGTCGGCCCTCATGAGTGAGTACGACGCCGGTCGTCGTTCGGTTCATGGTTCCATCCCCTCGCGCAGGGCGCTCAAGGCCAGGCTGAGGCGCTGATGGGCGCGATGGGAGCGGGACTTCACCGTGCCGGCGGGGATCCCGAGCTGTTCGGCGATCTCGGTGTGCGTGAGGCCCTGGAGGTGCTGCAGGCGGACGACCTCACGCTCGTCGGGCGGCAGGGCGTCGATGGCCTGGCGGACCTGCCAGGCTTCGTACCACTGCTCCAGGCCGGCCGGCATGGTGATGACCGCCGGATCGGTGGCCGGGACCTCCTCCAGCGAGATGGCGGCGCGGCGGGCCTCCCGGCGGTGGATGTCGATGGCGACCCGCCGGGCGATGGTGGCCAGCCAGGGGGCCAGCTCCTTGTCGGACTGGAACCGGTCTGCTGCCTGCCAGGCCTGGACGAAGGTCTGTTGGGTGGCGTCCTCGGCCAGGTGCTTCTGACCGAGGGCGCGCAGGGAGACGGCGTACACGAGGCGCCCGTACTCGCGGTAGACGGCACGGACGCCGGCGTCCTCCCGCCGGCGGAACGCCTCGATCTGCGCGGCGTCGAGCATCCGCCGGGCACCTTACGCGCCGCCGATCGCTACCGAATCGATATCGATTCGGTAGGAAAGGGTTGCTGTGCAGGACCGGGGCGCGGAAACGAACGGTCAGACCGCGTCGCACGGCCGGTCAGGACCGGGTCAGACGGTCGGTCAGGACCGGGCCAGACGGCCGGTCAGGCCCAGGTGACCAGTCCGAGCTCGACCGGGGTGGCCAGGTCGGCGTGGTCGGGGAGGACCCGGACGGTGAAGCCGTAGCGCCCGGCCCGGCTGCAACGGATCGATCCCGCCCAGCGGGCTCGGCCGGCCTCGTCGGTCCCGGCCGGCTCCAGGTCGAGCCGCTCGGGCTGCTGGATCTCGTCACCACCGCCGACGGGACCGTGGAGCACCTGCACGACGACATCGCCCGGCTCGAGCTCGCCCAGGTCGACCGTTACGGCGATGCCCCGGTCCTCACCCAGCTGGGCCGGCCCCCCGTCGGCCTCCACGGCGGCGACCTTCACGCCGGCCCACGCCGCGCTCACGCGAGCCCGCCATGCGGCCAGCGAGCGGCCCCGGGCCGCGCCGTCCCAGCCGACGGCATCGGCCGCCGCCGCGGCCGGCTCGTAGTACTCCTGCACGTAGTCGCGCACCATGCGGCTGGCCGTGACCCTCGGCCCGAGCGACGCGTAGGCGTCCTTGACCCGCGACACCCAGCCGACCGGGACGCCTCCCGGACCGCGGTCGTAGAAGAGCGGCACGATCTGGCTCTCCAGCAGGTCGAAGACGCTCTCGGCCTCGAGCTGGTCCCGGCGGTCGAGGTCGGGCTCGTCCTCGGCGGAGGTGATGGCCCAGCCGTTCTGCCCGTCGAAGCACTCGTCCCACCAACCGTCGAGGATCGAGCAGTTCAACGACCCGTTCAGCGCGGCCTTCATGCCGCTCGTCCCGCACGCCTCCTGGGGGCGCCGCGGCGTGTTGAGCCACACGTCGGAGCCCTGGTACAGGGCG
Source organism: uncultured Acidimicrobiales bacterium (assembly GCA_963769115.1). Taxonomy (GTDB): domain Bacteria; phylum Actinomycetota; class Acidimicrobiia; order Acidimicrobiales; family Ilumatobacteraceae; genus DASTFY01. The sequence goes on along the minus strand of CAVYKN010000019.1, from coordinate 245,203 downwards.
CGGGCGACGGCCATGTCGTAGTCGTCGAGGAACACGAAGCGGTGCCGCACCTCGTGCTGCGCGGCGAACTGCTGGATGCGCTGGATCATCTCCTTGCCGGGCTGATCGGCGGGATGAGCCTTGCCGGCGAAGACGAACTGGACCGGGCGCTCGGGATGGAAGAGCAGGGCCCGCAGGCGGTCCGGCTGGGAGAGCAGGAGCGTCGCCCGCTTGTAGGTGGCGAAGCGGCGGGCGAAGCCCACCGTGAGCACGGAGGCGTCCAGGACGCCGTTGGTCCAGGCCACGTCGCTGGCCGAGAAGCCCTGGGCGAGACGGGAGCGTCGCAGGTGCTCCCGCACGTAGGCCACCAATCGCTCCCGACCCTGCTGCAGGGCGCGCCACACCTCGTCGTTGCCGGCCTCGTCGACGCGGGTCCAGTCGGTGGCCGGCGCGCCGTCCCAGTCCGGCAGCACCCGGCGGGTGAGCAGGTCGTCCAGCTCGGGGGAGATCCACGTCGGCGCGTGCACCCCGTTGGTGACCGAGCCGATCGGCACCTCGTCCGTGGGCACCTCCGGCCACAGGCCCGCGAACATGGCCCGGCTGACGGCACCGTGCAGGGCCGCCACGCCGTTGCGGCGAGCGGCCAGCCTCAGCCCCATCACCGCCATGTTGAAGCGGGTCTCGCCAGGCTCGTCGGTCCGGCGACCGAGGGCCATCAGCTCGTCGAAGCTGACCCCGCACTCGGCGGCGAAGTTCGTGAAGTAGCGCTGCATGAGCTCGACGGGGAAGCGGTCGATCCCGGCCGGCACCGGCGTGTGAGTGGTGAAGACGCAACCGGCCCGCACGGTTTCGACCGCTTCGGCGAACGTCAGGCCCTGGCCCACCAGCTGCCGGGCCCGCTCGAGGCCGAGGAAGCCGGCATGCCCCTCGTTGGTGTGGAACACCTGGGGCTCGAGGCCGAGCGCCTGCAGGGCGCGCACGCCGCCGATGCCGAGGAGGATCTCCTGGCGGATGCGGTGCTCGGTGTCGCCGCCGTACAGCCGGTCCGTCACCAGCCGGCCCTCCGGGGTGTTGCCGTCCACGTCGCTGTCCAGGAGGTAGAGCTGCACCCGGCCCACGTCGGCCCGCCAGACCTGGGCCTGCAGGGGCTCACCGGCGAGGTCGACGGTGATCCGCACGCCGTCACAGCGCTTCAGCGCCAGCGCGTCGGGATCGAGCTCGGAGAAGCGCTCCTGCTGCATGCCGTCCACGGCCAGCAGCTGGCTGAAGTAGCCCGAGCGGTAGAAGAGGCCGACGCCCACGAGGGGCACGCCGAGGTCGCTCGAGGCCTTCAGGTGGTCCCCGGCGAGGACGCCCAGGCCGCCCGAGTACTGCGGAAGGGCCTCCGAGATGCCGAACTCGGGGGAGAAGTAGGCCACCAGCCGCAGCGGGCTGGGCTGCACCGTCTCGGACCTGGTCTGGAACCACCGGGGAGCGGTGAGGTAGCGGTCCAGGCTGCTCTCGGCCTCCTGCAGGTAGCGCAGGAAGCCGGGATCCGTCCCGAGCTGTTCGAGGCGCTCCGGCGGGACCTGGCCCAGCAGCCGCACCGGGTCGTGGGACATGGCCTCCCACGCCTCCTTGTCGACCCACCGGAACAAGTCACGGGTCGGCTCGTCCCACGACCAGCGCAGATTCATGGCCAGGCGCTCGAGCGGGGCCAGCTCGGGAGGCAGCGCCGGACGCACGCTGAAGCTCTGGAGGGAACGCATGGATCGGACGGTAGCCGTGCCGGGGCCGCCTTCCGCGGGCGGCGCCAGACGGGTTCAGCCGGCGGCGGGCTCCTCCGGGGCTCCGCTCGGCGTCGCCGCTGAGGTGGCGGCCGGCTCCGCCTCCGCCGGCGTCTCGTCGTCCGGTTCGGTCCCGAGGACGTCGGCGACGCCGGGCGCCTCCGCGGCGTCGGCCGGGTCACCCTCGACCGGCTCGGGATCGGCCGGCTCGGCGTCCTGCGCGACGTCGACGGCGGCGGCGTGGCCGGTCTCGTTGCCGCGGATCAGCTCCTCGTTCTTCATCGCCCAGAGGCCGATGAGGACCACGCCACCGAGGATGCCGGCGAAGACAGCCACGAAGAGGGCGGCGCCGATGGCGGCGCCGGTGCCCCACTCCGGTGCCTGCGTGCGGGCCACGAGGAACCCGAACAGGCCGAACACGACGATGCCCACGAGGTAGCCCCGTCCGATCGGTGGCGAAGAAGCTCCGCTCCAGCGGGTCATGGGTCCACTCACGATCCTGGGGGTGCGTGTCGTCGGCCACGGCGGCAGCGTAGCGAGCCCGCTCCCGTCGAACGGCCCCGGCCGCAGGGCGCCACTACGCTCGCGGGCGGTGCGGATCACGGCCAAGGTGGACTACGCGGTGCGGGCCATGTGCGAGCTGGCCGGACAGGGCGGGGGCCCGGTGCGGGGCGAACGACTGGCGTCAGCGCAAGGCATCCCGCAGAGCTTCCTGGAGAACATCCTGCACGAGCTGAAGCGGGCGGGGCTGGTGGCCACGCAGCGCGGCGTCGACGGTGGCTACCGGCTGGCCAAGCCGGCGGCCGAGATCACCGTGGCCGACATCATCCGCGCCGTCGAGGGGCCCCTGGCCGACGTACGCGGCTCCCGGCCGGACAGCCTCGACTACGAGGGGAGCGCGTCGTCCCTGCGCGACGTGTGGCTGGCGGTTCGGGCCAACCTCCGGGCCGTGCTCGAGCTCGTGACCGTGGCCGACATCGCCGAGGACCACCTGCCCGACCTGATCCCCGAGCTCCTCGAGGATCCGGAGGCCCTTCGCCCCCACTGACCGAGCGGTTGGTGGCGGGGGCGGAGGCCTCGGCTGACGGCCGGTGGGGCTACGACTGGTCGAGACCCCAGCGGTGGCGGAGGCGCTTCTCGATCTGGGCGAAGAACAGCGCGTCCACGATGATGCCGATGACGAGGATGACGATCATCGTCGCCATCAGGCCCGGTGCGTCCACGAGCTCCCGGTTGGAGGCCAGCAGGAAGCCCAGGGACTTGCTGTTGGCGATGATCACCAGCAGCTCGCCGGCCATGAGGCTGCGCCACGAGAACGCCCAGCCCTGCTTGAGCCCAGCGGTGAACGACGGAAGGGCGGCGGGCAGGATGACGTACCGGTAGGCCGAGATGCCCTTGGCACCCAGCACGCGGCCCGCCCGCAGCATGATCGGTGGCACGTGGTCGACGCCGTGGATCAGGCCGTTGGCGATCGACGGGGCGGCGCCCAGCACGATCACGAACATGATCGCCGCTTCGCTCAACTTGAAGAGCAGGATGGCCAGCGGGAACCAGGCCACGGAGGGCATGGTCTGGAGTCCCGTGATCAGTGATCCGACGGCGGCCCGCAGGACGCGGGACCTGGACACGGCGAGGCCGATGGCCACGCCGATGATCAGCGCCAGCGCGTAGCCCTTCACTGCCCGCTGCATGGTCACGTTGATGGCGTTCCAGAACTCGGCTGTCTGCATGTCTTCCCACAGCCGCTGGAACACGGTGAAGGGCGACGGCAGCACGAACTCGGGCTTCCACCCGCTCATCACCACGAGCTGCCAACCGCCGACGACGATCACGATCGCCATCAGCTTGGGCCACAACATCGCCCAGGCCCGCGACGCGAACGACGGTGTGGGCTCGACGACGGTCTCGAGGGCGTCGAGGCCGGCCAGCTCCTGTTCCTGGCGCTCCTTGAGCTGCTGCTCAGCGACGGCCATGGCGAGCCACCTCCTCGCGCAGGCGGCCCGTGACCTCGGCGGTCAGGGCAGAGACATCGGGGGCCTCGAGGCGTCGGGGGCGGGCGATGTCGACCGGGAACTCCGCGGCCACCCGGCCGGGCCGGCTGGTGAGGAGCACGATGCGGTCAGCGAGGCGACCGGCCTCCCGGACGTTGTGGGTGACGAAGAGGATGGTCGAGTGGGTCTCCCGCCAGATCCGCTCCAGCTCGTCGTGCATGACGTCGCGGGTCATGGCGTCCAGCGCGCCGAAAGGCTCGTCCATGAGGAGCACGTCGGCCTCCTGGGCCAGCGCCCGGGCCAGGGCGACCCGCTGGCGCATGCCGCCGGAGAGCTGGTGGGGCTGCTTGTCGACGAAGCCCTCCAGCCGCACCAGCTCCAGGAGCTCGACGACGCGGGTCCTGCGCTGCCTGCGGGGCACGCCGCGCAGGCGCAACGCCAGCTCGACGTTCTTGCCCACAGACAGCCACGGGAAGAGCGCGGACTCCTGGAACATCAGGGCGGCCTTGCCGCTGAGGACCACTTCGCCGGCCGTCGGGTGGTCGAGACCGGCCACCAGGTTGAGGAGGGTGGTCTTGCCGCAACCCGACGCTCCGACCAGGCAGACGAACTCGCCGGCCTGGACCTGGAGGGAGATGCGATCGAGAGCGAGGACGCCGTTGTCCCCGCTCCCGAACCGCTTGCTGACTGCGTTCAAGGCCACCCGCGGCGCCCCGGCCCCGTTCTTGCTGGGGTTGGCATGGAAGCCTTCGGGCACGAGGGTGGTGGTGGTCACAGCTGGGACACCTCCGGCTGACCGGCGGCGGCCAGGACCTGGTTGAGGATGGTGAGGTCGTAGATCCCCGGCGAGGTTGTCGACCGGGTCGAGCAGGCCGACGGCGACGGCGTCCTCCGCCGAGCCGATCAGCGAGCTGGCGATCGGGTCGTCGGTGAAGGTCAGGTTGGGCCACGCGGCGTCGATGACCTCGGCCTTGAGCGGCTTGCCGGTGATCTTGCCGATCTCGTCGTTGGCGACGGTCTTGGCCTCGTCGGAGTTGGCGTTGACGAACTCGTTCGCCGCCACCTGACCCTCGAGGAACTGCTTCACCACGTCCGGGTGCTCGTCGAGGAACTTGGTCGCCACCATGACGTGGGTGGTGACGTACTGGCCCTCGGGCCACAGGTCGCGCTCGTCGACGAGCACCTTGCCGCCGCCCTCCTGGATGAGGCGGGTCGCCCACGGCTCCGGCACCCAGGCGCCGTCGATGTCGCCGGACACGAAGGTCTGCAGCGTCTGGCTGTTCTCCTGCGGGGCGATGCTCACGTCGCCGCCACCGGCCTCGTCGGTCTCCAGGCCGTTCTCCTTGAGCCAGGACCGCGAGGCCACGTCCTGGGTGTTGCCCAGGCTGGGCGTGGCCAGCGTCTTGCCCCTGAGGCCCTCGACGTCGGTGATCTCGGGCTTCACGACGAGGAACGCACCGCCGGAGGTGGCGCCGGAGATGATCGCGGACGGCCTCGCCGTTCGACTTGGCGTAGGCGTTGATGGCCGGGTTGGGCCCGATGTACGTCATGTCGATGGCGTCGGCGAAGAGCGCCTCGGACGCCTCGGTGCCGGCGTTGAACGTGCTGGTCTCGAGCGTGACGTTGTCGCCCAGATGCTCCTCGAAGATCCCCTTGCCCACCCCGACCAGGGCCGTGGCGTGCGTGACGTTGGGGAAGTAGCCGAGGCGCAGCGTGACGGGCTCCGTCGAGGCGGGGGCATCGGTGGCCGGGGCCGCCGAGGTCGACTCCGCCGGGGCGGCGGCTTCGGTGCCGGGTGCGGCGGTGGTGTCAGCGGAGTCGCTGCTACCGCCGTCGCTACCGCAGGCGCCGAGCACGGCCAGCGCGGCGAGCCCGAGGGCTGCCAGCCGACCGCGCCGGAACCGGCGGGAGGTGGGGGGGTTCAGTGTTTCGGTCATGTCGATCGACTTTATGAACAATTGGGGACCAGGGCAAGAGCGCGCGGGCTGTCGCGGGACCGCCGGGCGGGTCGGTCCCTGCCTCGCCGCCCGTCGCGGTGACGGCGGCACAAGGGGCGGTCGGGGCGTCTGAGAAGCCGCCCCGGGCGGGTTCTCGCGGCCCTTCGTCTCGCCCAGCGGTACCAGCCGCCGCGAGAACCCCGCCACCGAATCGATATCGATTCGGTGGCGTGTGACCGGGGTCACGCCCGGCGAATCGACGTCGAATCGGTAGCCGAGGGCGCTCAGGCGGTGGGGTTGGCCAGGGCGGTGGCGGCGGTGTAGACGGGGACGGTCCGGGCGGCCACGGCGTCCCACGTGTAGCCCTCGAGCAGCTTGGCGGCGGCAGCTTGCTGCTCGGCCAGCCCGTCCGGCTGGGCCAGCATCCGCCGCATCGCCGCGCTCAGGGCGCCGGGGTCGCCGGCCGGGTAGAGGACGCCGGCGCCCGTCCCGTCGATCACCTCCACCAGCCCGCCCGACGCCGCGGCGAGGACGGGGGCGCCCGCCGCCATGGCCTCCAGCGCCACGATGCCGAAGGGCTCGTAGAGGCTCGGGATGACCGCCACCGTCGCCTCGTGGAGCAGACCCTTGAGCTCGTCGTCGGGCACGAAGCCCGGGAAGGAGCAGATGTCCTCCACCCCCACGGCCCGGGCCGCGGCGTGGAGATCCGACAGGTACGAACCCTGCCCGGCCACCACGGCCCGCACCCCCGGCACGGCCTGGCGGACCTCGGGCAGCGCGTGGACGAAGGTCTGGAAGCCCTTCTCGTACTGCACCCGCCCCCACGTCACGAGCAGCGGCTCATCGCCGCCGCGCCGGCGCCGCCCACCGTCGTCGGCCGGCGCCCACTCCGCGGGGTCGACGCCGTTCGGCACCACGTCCACCTTGTCGCCGGGCAGCTGGAACGCGTCCATCACCTCGTGGCGCATGAACTGCGAGCAGCAGATGACCCGGGTGGCCTCGTAGGTCAGCCACCACTCGACGCTGTTGATGGCCGACGGTTGGCCAGGCCCGAGGTGACCCCCGCTGCGTCCCCGTTCGGTGGCGTGGATCGTGGCCACCAGCGGCACGCCCCACCAGGTCCGCAGGGTCTGCCCGGCCCACGCCACCAGCCAGTCGTGGGCGTGCACGACGTCCGGTCGCCAGTCCCCGAGACGGGCGGCCAGCGCCACCAGGTGGTGGTTGGAGCCGGCCATGCGGGCCACGAACTGGTCGTCGGGGAGCCAGGGGAGCTCGGCCACCGCCCGCAGCACCCTGACCCCGTCGACCTCGGCATCGTCAGGGACGTCGGGGTGGTGCAGCGTGAGCACCACCACCTCGTGACCGGCGCGGGCCAGCGCCCGGGCCAGGCCGTCTGCGTGGGCCGCGATGCCTCCGACCACCAGGGGCGGGAACTCCCACGACGCCATCGCCACGCGCACGGCGGGTCAAGGTAGCCCGCACGGGTCGGAGCCCATCGGGCCGCGCGTAGAGTCGGCCGCGTGCCGGCCTCCCCCGCCCGCCCGCTGCTGGGTGACGTCGACCTCCACCTCATCGGCGAGGGACGGCACTGGCGACTCTGGGACGTGCTCGGCGCCCACGTCCGGGAGGAAGGCGCCACCTTCGCCGTCTGGGCGCCGAACGCCCGGGCGGTGTCGGTCGTCGGAGACTGGAACCACTGGCGCATCGGGGCCGACCGCATGAGGAGCCAGGGCGCGTCCGGCGTGTGGGCCACCCGTGTTGCGGACGCGGCCGTGGGTGCCCGCTACAAGTACGCGGTCGAGGGCATCGACGGCCAGGTCCGGCTGAAGGCGGACCCGATGGCCCGCCAGTGCGAGCAGCCGCCCTCGACGGCGAGCATCGTCACCGCCAGCAGTCATGAGTGGGCCGACGACGACTGGATGGAAGCTCGTGACGCCCGGGACCGTGATGCGCACCACCCGATGCGGATCTACGAGGTGCACGCCGGCTCGTGGCGTCCCGGTCTGACCTACCGCGACCTGGCCGACGAGCTGACCGACTACGTGGAACGCCTGGGCTTCACCCACGTCGAGCTCATGCCGGTCATGGAGCATCCCTACGGGGGCTCGTGGGGCTACCAGGTCACGGGGTACTTCGCGCCCACGTCGCGCTACGGCACACCGGACGACTTCCGCTTCCTCGTCGACCGCCTGCACCAGCGCGGCATCGGCGTCATCGCCGACTGGGTGCCGGCGCACTTCCCGAAGGACGACTGGGCATTGGCCCGCTTCGACGGCACGGCCCTGTACGAGCACGTCGATCCCCGCAAGGGTGAGCACCCCGACTGGGGGACGCTCGTCTTCAACTACGGCCGCCACGAGGTCCGCAACTTCCTCATCGCCAACGCCCTCTACTGGATGGAGGAGTTCCACATCGACGGCCTGCGAGTCGATGCGGTGGCGTCGATGCTCTACCTCGACTACTCCCGTCCGGCCGGCGCCTGGGTCCCGAACGAGCACGGCGGCCGCGAGAACCTCGAGGCCATCGAGTTCCTGCGCCAGCTCAACGTCGCTGTCTTCGCCGAGCACCCGAGCACCGTGATGATCGCCGAGGAGTCGACGTCCTGGCCGGGCGTCAGCCATCCCGTCCACCACGGCGGCCTCGGCTTCAGCCACAAGTGGAACATGGGCTGGATGCACGACACGCTCGGCTACTTCGCCCACGATCCGGTGCATCGCCGCTGGCACCACCGGGATCTGACGTTCGGCCTCCTCTACGCGCACAGCGAGCAGTTCGTGCTGCCCCTGTCGCACGACGAGGTCGTGCACGGGAAGGGCTCGCTGCTCAACAAGATGCCGGGGGACGAGTGGCGGCGCTTCGCCAACCTGCGCGCGCTGTTCGGGTGGATGTGGGCCTATCCCGGCGACCCGATGCTGTTCATGGGCGGCGAGGTCGCGCAGTGGGGCGAGTGGAACGAGACGACGGGGATGGACTGGGCGGCGCTGGAGGGCGAGCGCCACCGCGGCGTGCAGGAGCTGGTGCGGTCCGTGAACCGGGTGGCGAAGGAGTGGAAGGCGCTCGGCGAGCAGGACCACCTCCCCGGCGGCTTCCAGTGGCTCGACGCCGACGACGCCGAGCACTCGATGTTCAGCTTCCTGCGCTGGTCGACCGACGGCAAAGAGGTGGTGGCCTGTGCCGCCAACCTCACACCCGTGGCGCGCGAGGGCTACCGCATCGGCCTCCCCTGGGCCGGCGAGTGGCAGGTGCTCCTCGACACGAACGCCACGTACTTCGGGGGAACGGGCAGTGGCGGGTCCCGGTCCGCGTGGGCCGGTGACGACGAGCCGCACCAGGGGCAGCCGGCGTCGGCGTTCCTGACCATCCCTCCGCTCGCCGTGCTCTGGTTGGGCTCCCGCCAGTCGTGACGGACGTCCCCCGAGGGAAGGCCGTCGTCTCGGCCTCCCTGGCGCTCGGCGTCGCCGTCGGGCTCATCGGTATCTCGTTCGGGGTGCTGGCCGTGGCCAACGACCTCAGCCTGGCCCAGACCTGCGTCATGTCGATCTTCGTGTTCACCGGCGCCTCGCAGTTCGCGTTCGTGGGAGTCATCGCCACGGGAGGATCGGCCGCGGCCGCGGTGGGCAGCGGTCTGCTCCTCGCCGCCCGCAACGGCGTCTACGGGCTGGCGTTGGCGCCCGTGCTGCAGGGCCCGCTGGGGCGGCGGCTCCTCGCCGCGCAGTTCGTCCTCGACGAGTCGACGGCGATGGCGACCGCGCAGTCCGACCAGCCGTCGCGGGTCCGGGCCTTCTGGTGGTCGGGGCTGTCGATCTTCGTCTTCTGGAACGCAGGCACGGTGATCGGCGCACTGGCCGGCGGCGCGCTCAGCGACCCGGCCGCGCTCGGTCTCGATGCCGCGTTCCCCGCCGGCTTCGTCGTCCTCATCGGTCCGCACCTCAAGACCCGGGCCGGCCGGCAGGCGGCCGTGCTCGCCGCGCTCGTGGTGCTGGTGACCACGCCGATCCTGCGGCCCGGGGTGCCCATCCTGGTGGCGGCCCTTGCCATCCTCGTCGGGCTGCGGACGCCGGCCGACGAGCCTCCGCAGGAGCCGGGAGCGCCCGCCGAGCCGGGCGAGCCGGGGGAGCGGCCGGCGTGAGCTGGTGGCCGGTCCTGCTGCTCGGCGGCGGGGCCTACCTGTGCAAGGTGGTCGGGCTGGTGGTCATCGGCGGTCGCCCGCTGCCCGCCCGGGTCCAGTCCTGCCTGGCGCTCATCCCGGCGGCGATGCTGTCCGCCCTGATCGTGGCCAACACCGTGACGCTGGGCCAGCAGCTCGTCATCGACGCCCGGCTGCCCGGCGTCCTCGCCGCCGCTGTGGCGGCCTGGCGCCGCTGGCCGTTCCCGGTGGTCGTGGCCGTCGGCGCCGGCGTCACGGCGCTGGTGCGCCTCGCCGCGCCCTGAACGCCGGGGGGCGGGCGTTCAGGCGGCGAAGCGGCGGGGATCGGCCGGGCGGTGCTCGCCCTGATCGGGGCGGGCGACGGCCTGGCTCAGCGCGCCGAAGGCCCGCTCCCTGGCCGCCTCCGGCTGTGCGGGATCGGCCAGCACGTCGACGAGGACCGAATCGAGGCCGAGCGCCCGGGCCCAGTTCGCCAGACGGGAGACCGTGGCCTCATGGCGGGCGATGCCGTCGCGGTCGATAGCCCAGGCCAGCTCGTCGAGCGTCTCGACGCCCGGGCCGGGAGGGAAGGTGTTGCCGGGGTGGAGGGTCATCGTGGTCATGGAGGTCACGGTACGGAGAGCGGTCGATGAAGTCCAACGATTGATAGATGTCGAGTTGATCGCCTAGGCTGATCGCCATGTGGGAGCGCGAACTGGAACTCCGCCACCTCGTGGCCTTGCAGGCGGTGGCCGCCGAGCGGTCGTTCGGAAGGGCGGCCGATCGCCTCGGCTACACGCAGTCCGCCATCAGCCAGCAGATCGCCGCGCTGGAGCGGGTCGTCGGTGCACCGGTCTTCGACCGCCCCGGCGGCCCCCGTCCGGTGGAGCTCACCCCGGTCGGTCAGGTGATCCTCGACCACACCGAGCAGGTCTTCCGGCGGCTGGCCCAAGCCGAGGAGGAGGTGGCCCGCCTGCGCGCCGGCGACGGCGGCCGCCTCGTCGTCGGGACGTTCCAGAGCGTGTCGGTCAAGGTCCTCCCGGCCGTCATCCGGGTTTTGAAGGCGGAACGACCGCAGCTCGACATCCGCCTGTTCGAGGCCGACGACCACGACACGATCGTGGAGCGGGTGCTGGAAGGCGACCTCGACCTCGGCTTCGTGGTCGGTGAGGGGTTCGACGAGCGGCTCGACCAGGTCCTCCTCCTCGAGGACCCGTACCTCCTCATCTCGCCTCGCAGCGACCGTCCCCTGCCGGCGACCTTCGCCACCGGTGAGCTCAGCGGTGCGCCGCTCATCGGCGAGGCCGTCTCGAGCTGCCAGGCCGCGATCGACCACGGTCTGCGCATGGCCGGTGTGGAACCGTCCTACGTGTTCCGGTCCAACGACAACGGCGCCGTGCAGGCGATGGTCCGGGTGGGCATGGGCCGCGCGGTGCTCCCGGTGCTGGCCTTTGACGCCAGCGACCCGGACGTCGTGGCGCAGGAGCTCGACCCGCCCATCCCGCCCCGCCGCATCTCGATCATCCGCCGCCACGCCCGCACGCTGCCTCCGGCCGCCGACCGCTTCATGGAGATCGCGTCGGAGGTGTGCGCGGAGCTGAGCGCGGCGGCGCCCCCGGTGCGCGCCGCCAGCTGAGGTCAGGCCGAGGTCAGGCTCGAGCTCAGGCGGCCAGCCCGGTCCCGGCCTCGACCAGCGCCTTCAGGCCCTGCAGGTTGCGACGCCACACGGCGACGAGCACGCGGCCGCCGACCAGCTCACCGAGCGGTCCTCCCAGCCACCAGGGGAAGCTGAGCTCCTCGTCCCACGAGAAGGTGGTGCCGCCCCGCCCGTTGGCTCGGAGCGCGAACCGGCCGGTGCCCGTGACCACGCCCGTGTGGTCGACGCCCATGGCTGCGCCGGGCTCCCACTCCGTGATGGTCATGTGGTCGGTGAGGCGGAAGGGTCCGACCTTGGTGTCGACGAGGGTGCGCGTCCCGACCCCTCGCGTCTGGTCGGTGGCGAAGCGGACCGAGACCGCGTCGTGCATCCAGTCCGGGTGATCCTCGATCGGCTCGACGGCGCGCCAGACCTCGTCGGGCGGCGCGTCGATGTCGATGGCCACGGAGATGCGTCGCATGCGTTGCGGACGGCCGGTCGACGACGAGGTTCGGGCCAGGCTCAGGCGCGGTTCAGGAGACGCTCAGGCGAGGGCGACCCGGGCCACGGAGCGCAGCTCCTGGGCCGCTTCCTCCGGTGGGGCGATGTTGATCATCACGCCGGTGCCCCGCTCGAAGCCGGCGACAGTCACGAGCTTCGGCCACAGGTGGGCGTGCCAGTGGAAGGCGCCGTCGTGCTGATGGGGGGCGGTGTGGAAGACGAGGTTGTAGGCGACGTCCCCGAGCCGGTCGGCGAGCATCGTCAGCGCGTCACGGACCGCCCGCCCGACCGCGGACAGATCGGCGTCGGGCGAGTCGTACAGGTGGGCCTCGTGACGGGTGGGGATGATGAGCATCTCGTACGGCGTGCCGCTCCAGAAGGGGCACACCACCACGACGTCCTTGTTGGCCGCCACCACGCGGGACCCGTCGGCCAGCTCGGCCTCGGCGGTGACGCAGAGGATGCAACCGCCCTCGAACCGGGCGAAGGCTCGCTCCTCGTCAGTGATCTCCCCGGGCACGAAAGGCATGCCCAGCAGCTGGCCGTGGGGGTGCGAGAGCGAGGCCCCGGCCTCCCGGCCCTGGTTGACGATGGCCTGCGTGTAGCGGATGTTGGCCTGACGGGAGTGGTCGGCCATGCGGTTGCGGAGGGCCGCCATCACCATCGCCGCCGTCTCGTCGTCGAGGTCCTTCCAGCTGGCGCCGTGATCCGGCGTGATGATCATCACCTCGTGGATGCCGCTGGCGTCCGCCTGGACGTGCACCGGGCCGAGGTTGTGCACGGACATCGAGTCCCCGCCCTCGAAGGCGGGATAGCGGTTGGGCACGACACGGACGAGCCACGTCCCGTCGCGACCATGCGTCTCGAGCGCCGGCGGCGTGGCGTCCTCCGAACCGGGGCAGAACGGGCAGGCCCGGCTGGGATCCGCCTCCACTTGCATCGTCCGGGGAGCGAAATCGTACGGTCGCTCCGCCCGCTCGGCGACGATGGTGACCCACCGCCCGTTCAAAGGGTTCAATCTCAGTTGGCTCACGGTGCACCCATCCTAGGCGTGGCTGCTCCCGGCCCGGCGGTACAGGGACACGTGGTTCGTGCTCCCGGCATCGAAGGCCGTGCCCGTCCACGACGACCATCGTGACGCCAGTTCGAGGCCGGCCGCTGCAGCCATGCGATCCAGCTCGGCCGGGCCCGCGTAGCGCAGCGACCACGGTCGCAGGCGTACACCGCCCGCCTCCGTGAGCTCGACGAACTGACCCTCGGCCCGCTGGAGGCCGGCGTCGTGACGGCTCACGGTCAGCACGACGCGATCGCTGCTGAGCGAGCGCAGCTCGACCCGGGAGCCAGCGTCGATGAGCTCGTCGTCGGGCACGAAGGCCTCCAGGGCAAACCGACCGGCCGGCGCCAGCCGCGCGGCCACGTGGGCGAGGCAGCGCTGCTGCGCGTCCGCGCTCGTCAGGCTGAAGAACGTGTTGAAGGCCACGAGCACCACGGCGAACGGGCCGTCCGGCAGACCGTCGGCCATGTCGCCGTGGACGAGCGTGACTGCCCTCGCTCCCGGGCTTGGCCCGCAGCCGGTCGAGCATGGCCGCGGAGATGTCGATGCCGGTGACGTCCAGCCCGGCCGCGGCCAGGGGCAGGGCGAGGCGGCCGGTGCCAACGCCCAGCTCGAGGACGGGCCCGCCGCCCGCCGCCCGCACCAGTTCGACGACCGCGGCCACGGTGGCATCAGCGTCCGAGATGTCGGCGTACCAGTCGTCGTAGACCTCGGCCATCGCATCGCCGTAGGCCTGCGGTTCGTAGCCCTGCACGGGCTCAGGTTCACACGGTCAGACCGAGAAGGACCAGAGGGCCGACGAGAGGCCGCTGGTCTGGGTCTTCGAGCCCTCGGCCACGGTGACGAAGCTGCCGTCGTCGCGGGCCACGATCGCTTCGCCGTAGCCAGGCGCCTTGGCCTTGCTGGCGGTGGCGACAGCGCACGGCGTGCGTCCCAGCGCGGTGGCGACCGCAGTGGTCCGCAGGTCGTAGGCGTAGACGTTCGAGATGGACTTGACCAGGAGCATCGTGCCGTCCGGCGAGAACGACGCGTCGGTCATCGGTCCGTTGACGGCGAGTCGGGTCGAGCGCACGGCGCGAGCCGGCGTCGTGCCCCCGGCGGCCTGGTTCAGGGCGGACGCGGTGGCTACATACGAGTACGGGAGGGTCGAGTTGCGAGGCACGAACCACGCGGTGCCGGTGGGGTCGATGGCCATCGCCTCCACGTTGAGCTTCGTGCGGGTGGAGGTGGTGGCATTGGCGTAGTAGGCGAGCGGGATGACCTCGGCGGGGACGTCCTGCTCCACGTAGGCCTGCCCGGCCGTGACCGCCGGCGGAGTGAACCGGTACAGGGCGACCGTGACCCGATCGTCGACGTTCGTACCCGGTGTCGGCGAGCACCAGCCGGCCCAGCGGGTCGCGGCTGATGGCCTCGGTGTCGAAGTAGGGGATGGGGACGCCGCCCGAGGTCAGGCGGAAGCGCGCCAGCGCCTGCCCGTTCAGGCCGATCGCCCACACGGCCGCGTTCTCCGTGTCCTCGCCGGGACCCGGGCTGTCCCTGATCCCGCGGTCGTTGTGGGTGAACAGCACGTTCGGCGACGCGGCGAGCGACGTGAGGCCGGAGGCCTGGCGGAGTTGCCAGCGGAGGTTGCCGGGGCTCGATGACGTCCGGACGACGCAGACGTTGGCCACCGCTCCCGCACGCACGGGCGCCAGCGCGCACCCCTGCCGCAGCGAAGGCGACGACGAGGCCGACGGCCAGCCACTTCACGTTCGCCTGCGACTTCACCACGGCACCTCCTGGTCCGGACCGTCCCGTCAGCTCGCGCGCTCCGGTCCGTGCCCTCGTTGGTCGTGCGCCGCCCCGCTCTCGCCGAGGCTACGGGGAGCTACGGTCCGCCGCCATGCGTCTTGGGATCTTCAGCCGGTCGATGGTGGACGGGACGATCGACGACGTGGTGGCCGAGGTCCGGGCCGCGCAGGAGCAAGGGTTCGCCTCGTACTGGGCCTCGCAGATCTTCGCCCACGACGCGCTCACTGTCCTCGCCGTGGCCGGTCGTGAGGTCCCCGACATCGAGCTGGGCACCAGTGTCGTGCCCACGTACCCCCGCCATCCGACGGCACTGGCGCAGCAGGCGCTCAGCACCAACGCGGCCTGCGACGGGCGGTTGTGCCTGGGTATCGGCCTTTCCCACCAGATCGTCATCGAGGGGATGTTCGGTCTGTCGTTCGACAAGCCGGTGCGCCACCTGCGCGAGTACCTGGCCGTCCTCCTGCCGTTGTTGCGCGGCGAAGCAGCCGACTTCGACGGTGAGACGCTGCGCGTGCACGCCACCATGTCGGTCCGCGGCGCGGGCGCTCCGTCCGTCGCGGTGGCCGCGCTCGGCCCCCAGATGTTGCGTCTCGCCGGCTCGATGACCGACGGGACCATCACGTGGTGTGTCGGTCCCAACACGCTGCGCGACCTCACCGTGCCCACGCTCCGAGCCGCCGCGGAGGAGGCGGGACGCCCGTCACCGCGTGTGATCGCCGCGCTGCCCGTCTGCGTGACCACCGACGCCGCCGCGGCGCGCGAGCGCGCTTCGACGGTGTTCGCCATCTACGGCCAGCTCCCCTCCTACCGAGCCATGATGGATCGGGAGGGCGTCGCCGGTCCGGCGGACCTGGCCATCGTGGGCAGTGCGGCCGAGGTCCAGGACCGGATCGGAGCGCTCAGTGACATCGGGGTGACCGACTTCGTGGCCGCCGAGTTCGGCGTCTCCTCGGACGAGAGGGACGAGACCCGGGCCGCGCTGCAGACGCTCGTCTGAACTCCGCGGCGGGCCGTCAGGGGGCCAGCGCGTCGAAAGGTGCAAATGGAACGTTCCTGAGTACGCCGTAGATCACGGCGAGCGCAGCGAGCGCGACCCACGCCCCGTCCGGCACCCGTTGCAACCCGGTCAGCCGGCGTCCGGTGATCGACGGCCACAGCCACGCCAGCCACAGCCAACCGCCGAGGAGGACGACGACGGGGAGGAACAGGTTGGACGCCAGCGCCCCGGCGACATCGCCGCTGAGCAGGTCGTGGAGGCTGCGGGTCATGCCGCAGCCGGGGCACCACCAGCCGGTGAGCCGGTGGAATGGGCAGCTCGGGAACACGCCGCCGCGTGCCGGGTCGACGGCCCGCACGTACAGCGCTGCGGCCGCCGCCGCCGCCCCGACGCCCACGGGAGCCACCCAGCGGAGGGCGACGTCCTGACGCGCCAGCACGGCGCCGACGCTATCCGCGCGGGCCGGGCGCGGCGGCAAACCACGCTCCGTCGCCGTAGCCTGTGTGACCCATGCGCGGACGACTGCCCCTGTGCGTGGCCGCGGTGCTGCTCGGCGCCTGCTCGGCGTCTCCCGTGGTCACCGTCGGACCGCCCGCGGACGGGTCCGCGCCGACCGGCGAATCGAGCACCACGACGGCGGAGACGACCGCGGCCGGCCCCGCGGCACCCGTCGAGTGGGGGGAGTGCGAGCCATCGGACGACTACGACGTGGCGGGCTGGGAGTGCGGCACCGTCGAGGTGCCCCTCGACTACACGGATCCGTCGAGCCGCACCATCACCATCGCCCTCACGCGCGGCTCCGGCCACCGACGAGTCGACCCGCATCGGCTCGCTCTTCGTCAACCCGGGCGGCCCGGGCGGCTCGGGGATCGAGACCGTCCACTACCTCGTCGACGAGCTCCCGGAGAACGTCAAGGCCCGCTTCGACATCGTCGGGTTCGATCCTCGCGGCGTGGGTGCGTCGACCGCCGTCGACTGCGTGGACGACAAGGCGAAGGACGCGGAGGCCGACCTCGATCCGACCCCCGACACACCGGCAGAGGTGACGGCGATGGCCAACCGCCTGGCCGAGTCGTCCAAGGCGTGCGCCGCGGCCCAGGGCGACCTCCTGCCGTACCTCGGCACCGTCAACGCCGCGCGTGACCTGGACCGGCTGCGGGAGGCGGTGGGGGACGAGGGGCTCACGTACCTGGGCTTCAGCTACGGCACGACCCTGGGCGCGACCTACGCCGGCCTGTTCCCGGACAAGGCCCGGGCGCTCGTGCTCGACGGCGCCACCGATCCGGCCTCCGGGTTGAGCACCGATGACGAGCAGTCGAACGGGTGGTACGGCGACCAGGACTTCGACGGTGCCTTCTACGCGCTTCGCCGACGGCCTGCCAGGCCGCCACCGAATGTGCGGCGCAACCGAAGGCCGAGACCCTGCTCGAGCAGGTCCGGGCCGACGTCGAGAAGGCACCGATCCCGGCGGCGGCGGTGGAGTCCGAGGACGGCAGGCAGCTCACGTCCGGCCTGCTCGAGACCGGCGTCGCCTCGGGCTTGTACGACGCCGCGTCCTGGCCGTTCCTGGCCGTCGCCCTCAAGGACGCGGCGGCGGGTGACGGCTCGGCCATGATCCGCCTGGCCGACAACCTCAACCGCCGCGGTCCCGACGGTGAGTGGGACAACCTGTTCGACGCCTTCCGGGCCGTCGCCTGCGCCGACTTCCCCGCCCGCCCGACCGACGGCCGAGGTGAAGGCCGAGTCTGACGAAGGCCGCCGGCGAGGAGCTCCCGGCCGAGGTCCCCAACCCGTCCTGCACGGGCTGGCCGGAGACCGCGGAGGCGCTCCCGGCCGTCAAGCCGGTCGGCACCGCGACCCCGGTCCTCGTCATCGGGACCCGCGGCGATCCCGCCACCCCCTACGCCAACGCACCGGCCATGGTCGACCGGTTGCAGGACGCCGTCCTCCTCACGTGGGAGGGCGACGGCCACACCGCCTTCCCCAAGACCGACTGCATCAACGCCGCGGTGACGGGCTACCTGGTCGACCTCGAGGTGCCGGAGGACGGGGCCTCCTGCCCGGCCGCCGACGACGGTTCGTCGGCGCCGACCGACGGCTCGGCCTACGCCCTCGACCGGGAGATGCTCCGCCGCCAGATCGAGGAGGGCTTCACCCTGAACGGGACCGAGGCCGACCTGGCCGAGTGCATCGCCCGGCCGCTGGCGGAGCGAGCTGGACGAGAACCAGATGGTCCACTTCTTCCTGGGCCTCGACGCGGAGGGCCTGGAGGCGAAGGTGAACGAGGTGGTCACCGGCTGTGGGGGACAGCTCGGCAGCTGACCGCTGACCGGCCCGCCCTCAGCGGGATCAGCGGGAGATGGTGACGGGCTGCGTGACGTCGGCGAAGAAGTCGTTGCCCTTGTCGTCCACCACGATGAAGGCCGGGAAGTCCTC
The DNA here is from genome assembly GCA_963769115.1 of uncultured Acidimicrobiales bacterium. Lineage (GTDB taxonomy): Bacteria > Actinomycetota > Acidimicrobiia > Acidimicrobiales > Ilumatobacteraceae > DASTFY01. The sequence goes on along the minus strand of CAVYKN010000019.1, from coordinate 226,989 downwards.
GACCTCGATCTTCCAGACCGCCTCCATGCCCAGCTCCGGGTACTCGAGCACCTCGACGGACCGGATGCAGTCCTGGGCCAGGCGGGCGGCCGGGCCGCCGATCGAGCCGAGGTAGAACCCGCCGTGGCGGGCGCAGGCGTCGGTCACCTGCTGGCTGCGGTTGCCCTTGGCGAGCATCACGAAGCTCCCGCCGTTGGCCTGGAAGAGGTCGACGTAGCTGTCCATGCGGCCGGCGGTGGTGGGGCCGAACGAGCCCGACGCGTAGCCGGCCGGCGTCTTGGCCGGGCCGGCGTAGTAGACGGCGTAGTCCTTCAGGTACTCGGGGAGACCGAGGCCGGCGTCGAGCCGCTCCTTGATCTTGGCGTGGGCGATGTCGCGGGCCACGATCATCGGCCCGGACAGCGACAGCCGCGTCTTGACCGGGTAGCGGGAGAGCTCGGCCCGGACGTCGCTCATCGGCCGGTTGAGGTCGATCTGCACCACGTCGCCGCTCAGGTCGGCGGGGGTCGTTTCGGGCAGGAAGCGGGCCGGGTCGGCCTCGAGCTGCTCCAGGAACACGCCGTCGGCCGTGATCTTGCCGAGCGCCTGGCGGTCGGCCGAGCACGACACGGCGATGGCGACCGGGCAGCTGGCGCCGTGGCGGGGCAGCCGGACCACGCGCACGTCGTGGCAGAAGTACTTGCCGCCGAACTGGGCGCCGATGCCGGTGCGGCGGGTCAGCTCCAGCACCTTCTGCTCGAGCGCGCGGTCCCGGAAGCCCCGGCCGAGCTCGTTGCCCTCCTCGGGCAGCGTGTCGAGGTACCGGGCGGAGGCCAGCTTGGACGTCTCCACCGCGATCTCCGCCGACGTGCCTCCGACCACGATGGCCAGGTGGTACGGCGGGCAGGCGGCGGTGCCCAGCGAGCGGACCTTGGAATCGAGGAAGGCGAGCATGCTGGCCTCGTTCAGCACCGCCTTCGTCTCCTGGAACAGGTAGCTCTTGTTGGCCGAGCCGCCGCCCTTGGCCATGAACAGCAGCTTGTAGGTGTCCCCGTCGACGGCGCTGATCTTGATCTCGGCCGGCAGGTTGGTGCCGGTGTTGACCTCGTCCCACATGGTCAACGGCGCCATCTGCGAGTAGCGGAGGTGGGAGGTGAGGTACGTGTCGTAGATGCCGCGGGCGATCGCCGCTTCGTCCCCGCCGCCGGTGAACACGTACTGGCCCCGCTTGCCCTTGACGATCGCCGTGCCCGTGTCCTGGCACATCGGCAGCACGCCCCCGGCGGCGATGCCGGCGTTCTTCAGCAGGTCGAGGGCCACGAAGCGGTCGTTCGGCGAGGCCTCCGGGTCGTCGAGGATGCTGCGCAGCTGCTGCAGGTGGCCCGGCCGCAGGAGGTGGGCGATGTCCCGCATGGCCTCGCGGGTCAGGAGGGTCAGCGCTTCGGGGTCGACCTTGAGGAACCGGCCCTCGGGCGTGTCGAACGTGGACACCCCGTCGGTGGTCAGGAGGCGGTACGGCGTTTCGTCGTGGCCGGTCGGGAGCAGCTCCTGGTACTCGAACTCGGGCATCGCCGTCACGGTATCCGCCTCGACAGCTGTGCTCGGGGGTCGGAACCCGAAGGTTGGGACAGCATTCGTAGGACGTGCGGGGTCCCCGCCGGAAGCTTGCTTCCGGTGGGGTGCTTTAGCGTGGGTGGCGTGAGCGACCATCGCATCGAGCACGACTCGTTGGGCGAGGTCCGGGTCCCCAGCGCTGCGCTGTGGGGGGCCCAGACCCAGCGGGCGATCGAGAACTTCCCGATCTCCGGCGAGACCGTGCCTGTCGAGCTGATCCACGCACTGGGCTCGATCAAGGGGGTGGCGGCCACCGTCAACGGCCGCCTCCGGGTGATCCCCAAGGACGTGGCCGCGGCCATCCACGAGGCGGCGTCCGAGATGTCGTTCGGCGCGTTCGACGACCACTTCCCCCTCGACGTGTTCCAGACCGGCTCGGGCACGAGCACCAACATGAACGCCAACGAGGTCCTGGCCAGCGTGGCCTCGCAGCGCCTCGGCGCCCCGGTCCACCCCAACGACCACGTCAACGCGTCGCAGTCCTCGAACGACGTGTTCCCCTCCGCGTTGCGGCTGGCCGCCTGCTGGCTGATCGTGCGCCGGCTGATCCCTGCCCTCGACCACCTGCACGCCGAGCTCCGCCGCTTGGCCAAGGCCCACATCCGTACGGTCAAGGCCGGGCGGACGCACCTGATGGACGCCGCGCCCGTCACGTTCGGGCAGGAGGTCGGTGGGTGGGCCCGGCAGGTCGAGCTGGCGCGGGAACGGCTCCTGGACGTCCTGCCCCGCCTCGGTGAGCTCCCGCTCGGTGGCACCGCGGTCGGCACCGGGCTCAACGCGCCGCCGCGCTTCGCCCGCGGCGTCATCGCCACGCTGGCGTCCGACATGGGCCTGCCCCTGACCGAGGCCGTCGACCACTTCGAGGCCCAGTCCGCGCAGGACGCCGTGGTCGAGGCCAGCGCGGCGGCCAAGGTCGTGGCCCTGTCGCTGCACAAGCTGGCCGGCGACCTCCGCTTGCTGGGCTCCGGCCCGGCGGCAGGGCTGGCCGAGGTGGCGCTCCCCGCGCTCCAGCCGGGCAGCTCGATCATGCCGGGCAAGGTCAACCCGGTCATCCCCGAGGCCGTTCAGCAGGTGACGTGCGAGGTGGTCGGCAAGGACGCCGCCGTGACCTTCGCGGCCACGCTCTCCACGTTCGAGCTCAACACCGCCATGCCGGTCATGGCCCGCAGCCTGCTGACGTCGCTGCGCCTGCTGGCCTCCTCGGCCCGCCTGCTGGCCGATCGGGCCATCGCCGGCCTGGAGGTGGACGAGGCGAGGATGCGCCGCTACGCGGAGTCCTCCGCCGCGCTCATCACCGCGCTCAACCCGGTCATCGGCTACGAGCGGGCGTCCGTGGTGGCCAAGCGGGCCATGACGGAGGGCCGCACCGTGCCCGAGATCGTGCGCGAGGAGGGGCTGCTCGACGAGGCCGAGATCGCGACGCTGCTCGATCCGCTGGCGCTCACCGGCGGAGGTGTGACCGCGAAGGTCAAGCCAACGCCAAGGTCCCGTCGTAGGCCTGCGGATCCCCCGGAGCCGGGATGACGGCGCGGGTCCAGGCCGTGGCCTCGGCCACCGCCTCCGCGACCTGGCGCCACTCCATGGCGTTCCAGCCCTCCGCGGCATCGACCACCTGACCGTCGACGCGGAGGAACACGAAGGCGGGCAGGCGCTCGAGCCCCAGCGCCTTCACATAGGCGCGCTCGGGATCGGCGAAGGTCAGGAACTCGTCGGCCAGCGGCCCGAGGAAGGCGGTGGCGTCGTCCGCCGTGCCGGCCACGACCCAGTTCACGCGAACGGCGGCGCCCGTGAAGTTGCGCATCACCCGCGCCGCGGTGTCGAGGATCCACGCGCTCTCGTTGGTGTACGGGTCGACGAGGACGGAGACGAGGTGGAACGTGGTCAGCCACTGCTCCAGGGTGCGCCCCTCGCCCTGGATCGGTGTGAGGGTCAGGTCCAGCGGTGGGTTGCTCGCCACGGCGGGGGAAGGTAGCGCGGGCAGGGGTAGGGTCCGCCAAGTGCACCCGATCGAGCGGCTGCGCTACGTGGCGAGATCGTCTGGCGCCGATCCCGCGCTCGTGGTGAGGGAGACGGCGGGCGCGCTGGCCGGCCTGGGGTTGGACCCCGCGGGCCTGGTGACTGCGTGCCGCCGGATCGTCGAGCGCCATCCCACGTCGGGGCCCCTGTGGTGGCTGTGCGCCCGGACGCTCACCGCCGCCGAACCCCTGGCCGAGGCCTGGCGCTGCGTCGAGGCCATCGAGTGCGACACGACGGCCGACGAGCTGGCCATGACCCTGCCCGACGAATCCACGGTGTGCGTCGTCGGCTGGCCGGACCTCGTCGCGCAGGCCCTGACCCGGCGGGGGGACGTGCTGGTGCTGGCCGTCGACGCCGCCGACGGCGGGCTGTACGGGCACGGGGGCGGCCTGGCCCGCCGCCTGCAACGGGCCGACGTCGAGGTGGAGGAGGTGGCGGCGGGCGGTCTGGGCGCGGCGGCCGCCGCGGCCGACCTCGTCCTCCTGGAGGCGGAGGCCATCGGTCCCGACGCGTTCGTGGCGCCGTCCTCGTCCCACGCCGCCGCCGCCGTCGCCTACTGCGCAGAGGTCCCGGTCTGGCTCGTGGGCGGGGTCGGGCGCCTGCTCCCCCTTCCGCTGTGGCGCTCGGTGGTCAGCCGGTTGGAGGCCGCCGGTCGGTGGTGGGAGCTCGACCACGACGTCGCCTCGCTCGCCCTGGTCTCGGCGCTGTGCGGGCCGGCGGGACCAGAGGCGGTCGCCGACGGGCTGGCCCGCATCGACTGCCCCGTCGCGCCCGAGCTCCTCCGGGCCTCACCCTTCTGACCGCCTCGCCCGCTGCCTAGGGTGGCCGCATGCCGAGCCGCCGCCAGCAGATCTCCATGTCCCCGGAGGAGGTCGACGCCTTCCTGGCCGGGACCCGCACGCTCAACGTGGCCACGATCGGGCCGTCCGGCCATCCTCACCTGGCGGCGATGTGGTACGGCTTCCTCGACGGGAAGGTGGCGTTCTGGACCTTCGGCAAGAGCCAGAAGATCCTCAACCTCCGGCGGGATCCCAAGGTGAGCGCGCTGGCCGAGGAGGGCACCACCTACGAGACCCTGAAGGGGGTCGAGCTGGTCGGCCAGGGGCGGATCATCGAGGACCGGGACGCCATCATCGCCATCGCCCTCAGCGTGGCAGGGCGCCACACGGGCCCGGCGGCGCTGACCGCCGAGGCCCGACCCTTCATCGAGGCCCAGGCGGCCAAGCGGGTCGGCGTCGTGATCGACGTCGAGCGGGTGATGAGCTGGGACCACACGAAGCTTGGCGGAACCTATTGACGGTGCCGGCCGTACCCTGAAGGCATGACCGACACCAGCACCAGCACCACGCACCGGCCCAGCAGCCGGGGCCGCGTACGAGTCGAGCCGAGCGCCAAGCGCGTGCGGGCCGTGCTCGGCGGCCAGGTCGTCGTCGACACCCTCCGCCCGCGGCTGGTCTGGGAGATCCCCTACTACCCCGCCTACTACCTCCCCCGCGAGGACGTGCGGGCCCGCCTGGAGCCGTCCGGGCGCACCGAGCACTCACCCAGCCGCGGAGACGCCGTCTACTACGACGTGCACGCCGGCGAGGCCGTCGCCCGCGACGGAGCCTGGGCGTATCCGGACTCGCCCTTGGAGGAGCTGCGCGACCTCGTGCGCTTCGAGTGGCAGGCCCTCGACGAGTGGCTGGAGGAGGACGAGCTGGTCTACGTGCACCCGCGTTCGCCGTACAGCCGCGTCGACATCCTGGCCAGCTCGCGCCGGGTGCAGGTGATGGTGGACGGGGTGGAGCTGGCCGACTCCAGCCGGCCGCACGTCCTGTTCGAGACAGGGCTTCCTCCCCGCTACTACCTCCCGCTCTCGGACGTGCGCACCGAGCTCCTCACCCCGTCCGACCGTGTCACCCAGTGCCCGTACAAGGGCACGGCGAACTACTGGTCGGTCCAGGTCGGCGACCGCCGGTACGACGACTTCGTCTGGATGTACCGCAGCCCGCTGGCCGAGAGCGCCAAGGTCGCCGGGCTGGTCTGCTTCTACAACGAGAAGGTCGATCTGATCATCGACGGCGTGCCGCAGGAGCGCCCGAAGACCCCCTTCTCGTAGCCTGAGGGCATGTCCGAACGTTCACGGGACCTCCCCCGGCGCTCCTGCCTGTCCATCCCCGGCTCCTCCGAGAAGATGCTCGGCAAGGGCCCCGGCATCCCGGCCGACATGGTGTTCCTCGACCTCGAGGACGCGGTGGCGCCGAAGGAGAAGGAGGCGGCGCGGGACAAGGTGGTCGCCGCCATCCGCGACCAGGAGTGGGGCGACAAGGTCCTGTGCGTCCGTGTGAACGACTGGTCGACGAAGTGGACGGCCTACGACGTCATGGCCGTGGTCGGCGGGGCCGGCCCCCGGCTGGACGAGATCATGGTGCCGAAGGTGGAGAGCGCGGCCCAGGTGGTGGCCACCGACCTCCTGCTGGCGCAGGTGGAGCAGGCGGCCGGCCTGCCCGTCGGCCACATCGGGATCGAGGCCCAGATCGAGACGACCCGCGGCCTCATCAACGTGGAGGAGATCTGCGCCGCGTCGCCACGGCTGGAGACCATCATCTTCGGCCCGGCCGACTTCGCGGCCTCGATGGAGATGCCGGTGCTGACCGGCGGGGTCCAGATCGCCGACTACCCGGGTGACCACTTCCACTACGTCTTCTCGAAGATCCTCATGGCCGGGCGGGCCAACGGGCTGCAGGTCATCGACGGTCCGTACCTCTACATCCGGGACAGCGACGGCTTCCGGGACTACTGCAAGCGCACGCGGACGCTCGGGTACGACGGCAAGTGGGCGCTCCACCCGGACCAGGTGACGATCCTCAACGAGGTGTTCTCGCCCACGCAGGAGCAGTTCGACCGGGCCTGGGACATCCTCGAGGCGTACCGGGAGGCGACCGAGGACGAGGGCAAGGGTGCGGTCATGTTCGGCGACGAGATGATCGACGAGGCCAGCCGCAAGATGGCCATCAAGTTCGTCTCCCGCGGGGAGCGGGCCGGCCTCAAGCGCTCCAGCGCCGACAGCGGCTAGCCCCGACCGGCCTGGTCGAGCAGGCGGCGGGCGATCACCCGCAGGCAGAGGATCTCGTCGGTCCCCTCGAAGATCGAGAGGACCCTGGCGTCCACGAACAAGCGGCTGATGGCGTACTCCTCCGCGTACCCGTAGCCGCCGTGGATCTGCATGGCCTCGCGCGTCACCCACTCGGCGGCCTTGCAGGCGTACGCCTTCACCATCGCCGCCTCCATGGTCCCCTGGCCTCTGGCCATCAGCCGCGCCACGACGTAGGAGAACTGGCGGGAGGCCTGGATGACGGCGGCCATGCGCCCGAGCTTCACCCTGGTCAGCTCGTAGTCGCCGATCGGCCGGTCGAAGACGTGTCCGGTTGGCCGCGTAGTCGAGCGCGGTCTCGTACGCGGCCTGCATCACGCCGACCGCCCGGGCCGCCGTCTGCAGCCGGCCGTTCTCGAAGCCCTCCATCTGGAAGTAGAAGCCGCGGCCGAGGCCGCCCTCGCCGCCGACCAGGTTGGCGGCCGGCACCCACCACGAGTCGAAGGCGATCTCGTAGGAGTGCATGCCCCGATAGCCGATGGTGTCGATCGGCCGCCCCTCCATCCGGCCGCCGCCGTCCTGCGTGAACTCGAAGCCGTGCCCCTCGCCCCGCGGCTTGGGCACGACGAAGAGCGAGAGACCGCGATGCGTCAGGCTGCGGTCGGCATCGGTCCGGGCGAGGAGCATCAGCACGTCGGCCCGAGCGCCGAACGTGCACCAGGTCTTGACCCCGTTGATGGCGTAGCCCGGCTCTCCGTCCGGACCCTCCGCCGGTGTGGCCGTGGCCTTGATCCCGCCCACGTTCGAGCCGTAGTCGGGCTCGGTGACGGCCACCGCGGCCATGACCTCGCCCGAGGCCAGCTTCGGCAGCCACTCCTGCTTCTGCTCCTCGGTCCCGCCCCTCACGAGGGCCCGGGTGAGGATCTCCGGTCGGGTGATGAGCGAGCCGCCGATGCCGAGCGAACCCCGGGAGAGCTCCTCGGTGGCGACGACCATGCCCAGGTACTCGCTGTCACCACCCTCGGACCAGCCGCCGTACTCGGCGGGCGCCGACAGCCCGAAGGCGCCCATCTCGGCCAGGCCGGCGACGATGCTCTCGGGAACGTCGCCGTTGGTCCGGTGCACGTGCTCGGCGACGGGTGCGATCTCCTTGTCGGCGAAGGCCCGGAAGCTGTCCTGCACGAGCTCGAAGTCCGGATCGAGGTGGCGGGGGCCGGGCGTCGTGGCCAGGTCCGCCAGGAAGTCCGGATGCCGGTAGGTGGCGAGGAAGTCGCGGGCGCCGGCCAGCGGAGCATCGTCGTCCAGGCCCCACGCAGCCTGGCGTCCGATGAGGCGGCTCTCGAGGTCGTGCAGCGCCTCGGCCACGAACGCGCAGGTCAGGCGGGCTTCGAGCTCCCCCGTCGCGCCGTAGTCGAGCATCGAGCGCGCCATCTCCACCCCCGCCGCGGTGTGGGCCAGGTCGTAAGCGAGCGTCTGATGGACCTCCGGCCCTCCGCTCTCGGCCAGCTGCTGCACCCCCCGCCCGACGACGTGGTGCGCGAGATCGATGGCGGCCGCCGCCGCCTCCAGGTCCGGGGAAGTCATGGCCGCTGACGTTACCGAGCGGTAGCCGGGTGGTGCCCAGCGGTCCCACCGCGCAACTGCGCTCCGCGAGACTCGGCGCCGTGCTGCGGCTGTGCGTGTTCTGCGGGTCCAACGCGGGGACGGCGCCCGGCTTCGCGGACACGGCCGATCGGCTCGGGAGGGCGCTGGCCGGCAGGCGCATCGGCTTGGTGTACGGCGGCGGCGACGTCGGGCTGATGGGCGTGGTGGCCGACGCGGTGCTCGACGCCGGCGGCGAGGTCACCGGCGTCATCCCGGAGTTCCTCGAGCAGGCCGAGGTCGCCCACCGGGGCCTGACGACGCTCCACGTCGTCGGCTCGATGCACGAGCGCAAGGCGCTCATGGCCTCGCTGTCGGCGGGCTTCATCGCGTTGCCCGGTGGCTTCGGCACCCTCGACGAGCTGGCCGAGGCCCTGACCTGGACGCAGCTCGGGCTGCAGGCCAAGCCGGTCGTCCTGCTCGACGTCGACGGGTTCTGGGAGCCGCTGGTGCAGTTCGTCGACGCTGCCGTGCGGCATGGCTTCGTCCGTCCCGCGCACCGCATGCTGCTCCAGCGCACGGTGACCGTGGACGAGGCGATCGCGCTCGCCACCGGCCCGGTGCCCGAGACGCCGCACAAGTGGCTGGACCGCGACGGCGCCCGTTGACGGGGTTCGCGTCAGAAACACGCCAGACGAGCGATACGCGACGAACACCAGCGGCGAACGCTCACGAAATGGACGTCTCCTAAACAGGAACCTGACAGGTAGCCCCGTGGGTCCGCCGCGTGCGGCGGGGTCCGAGCGAGAGGAAGACCATCAGGTGAAGAAGAAAGCACTGCTCGCCGTCGTCGGCGGCGCGGCGTTGTCGCTGTTGTGCGCCGGCCCGGCCTTCGGGCAGGAGTTCGACCCCGCGGCGACGACCTCCGACGTCTACTCGCTGGCGGTGTCGACGAACCTGCTGTGGGTCGTGATCGGCGCCGTCCTCGTGATCTTCATGCAGGCCGGGTTCGCGCTGGTCGAGACCGGCTTCTGCCGGGCCAAGCACGCCGCTCACGTCGTCAGCACCAACTTCGCCATCTTCGGCCTCGGGTTCATCGGCTTCTTCTTCGTCGGCTTCCCCCTCGCCTTCGGCGGCTTCTCCTACTCCTTGTTCGGGCTCGACACCCCGATCGGTGGCTCGCTCGTCGGGTCGGGCAACTGGGTCGTTCCTGTGGAAGGGCGGTTGGGCGCTGTCGGGTGGAGGCATCACGCCGGCGCTCGTCGGCTTCTTCCTCTACATGGTCGCCTTCATGGACACGGTCGCCACCATCCCGACCGGCGCCATGGCGGAGCGCTGGAAGTGGAACAGCTTCGTCGTCTGGGGCCTGTTCTGCGGCGCCATCTACTACCCGCTCTTCGCGGCGTGGACGTGGGGCGGCGGCTGGCTGGCCAAGACCTGGGACACGATGAGCCTCGGTGCCGGGTACGTCGACTTCGCCGGCTCCGGCGTCGTCCACATGGTCGGTGGTGCGGCCGCGCTGGCTGGAGCCATCGTGCTCGGTCCCCGCATCGGCAAGTACGCCAAGGACGGCACGCCGCGGGCGCTGCCCGGTCACCACATCCCGATGGCGATGCTCGGCACGTTCATCCTGTTGTTCGGTTGGTTCGGCTTCAACGCCGCATCCACGCTGGCGTCGACCGACGTCCAGTTCGCCGTCGTGGCGACGAACACCGCCATCGCCGGCGCCTTCGGATCGATCATCGCCATGTTCTGGATCATGTTCCGCACCGGCAAGCCGGACCCCGGCATGATGGCCAACGGCATGCTCGCCGGGCTGGTGGCCATCACCGCCCCGTGCGCCTTCGTGGCGCCGTGGGCGGCCGCAGTGATCGGTTGCGTGGCCGGCGTGCTCGTCATCGAGTCGGTGTTCTTCGTCGAGCGCAAGCTCAAGGTGGACGACCCCGTGGGTGCGGTCAGCGTCCACGGCGTGTGCGGCTGCTTCGGTGTCCTGGCCGTCGGCATCTTCGCCAACGGCAGCTACGGCGCCGGCTGGAACGGCTCCGACTCCACCGGCGTCGAGGGCATCATCAAGGGCGACTGGGGCCAGTTCGGCGCCCAGCTGCTCGGGGCGGCGGTCATCGCCACCGTGATCTTCGGGATCGCCTTCGCCTTCTTCAAGATCCAGAACGCCCTCACGAAGGGCGGGATCCGCCCGACGCCGGAGGACGAGATGGCCGGCCTCGACCTGCCGGAGATGGGCGTCCTGGCCTACCCGGAGTTCCAGGGTTCGTTCAGCGGCGTCGGCACCAACGCCCCGACCGGGGCACCGGCCGCCAGGAAGGTCCCTGTCGACGCGTGAGCGTCATGTTGGGCTCGGGGTCCGGAACCTCCCTCCGGACCCCGAGCACCGGCGCGTCGGGCCGGCCGTGAGCGAACCGCGGCCGGTCAACGGCACCGTTCCCGCCGTCCGACCGACGTGGAAGGACTCCGACCGGTTCGTACCCCGGGCCTTCGTGCGTCCCGCGCTCCGCTTCACCCAGGTGGAGGCGGCCGGCGGGATCGTCATGCTCGTCGCCGCGCTCGCCGCGCTGGTGTGGGCCAACTCGCCCTGGCACGAGTCGTACGAGCGCTTCCTGAGCACGCCGTTCGATCTGAGCTTCGGTTCGCTCGTGCAGCTCGAGCTCGACCTCCACGCCGTCGTCAACGACGGGCTCATGACGCTCTTCTTCCTCCTGGCCGGGCTCGAGATCAAGCGCCAGCTCGTGACGGGCGAGCTGCGCGACCGCCGGGCCGCCGCGCTCCCGGCCATCGCCGCGCTCGGCGGCATGCTCGTGCCGGCCCTCATCTACACCCTGCTCAACGCCGGCCACCCGGGCGCGAGCGGCTGGGGCATCCCGGTGGCCACGGACATCGCCTTCGCGGTCGGCGTGGTGACGCTGGCCGGATCCCGCGTGCCACTCGGCGCGCGCATCTTCATCCTCACCCTGGCCGTGGTGGACGACGTCGGCGGCATCGTCGTGATCGCCATCTTCTACGCCGACGACGTGCGGCTGGCGTGGCTCGCCCTGGCCGTGCTCAGCGTCCTCGTGACGCTGGCGCTGCACCGCCTCGAGGTGAGGTCGATGCTCCCCTACGTCGCGCTGGGCGCGGTGTGCTGGTACTCGATGTACCGCTGCGGGGTGGAGGCCGCCATCGCCGGCGTGGTGTTCGGTCTGCTCACCCCGACGCGCCCGTTCCACGATCCGTCCGAGTTCGGCGACGTGGCCCACGGTCTGGTCGACCGCATCGAGACCAGCGACGAGGTGGCGGCCGAGGACCTCGCCCGCTACGCCAGGGAGACGGCGTCCCCGCTGGAGCGCATCGAGGGGCGGCTCAACCTGTGGGTGGCGTTCGGCATCGTGCCGCTGTTCGCACTCGTCAACGCCGGCGTCCGGCTCGATGTCGCGGGGCTCGACGCGCGGGTGACGCTCGGGGTCGTCGCCGGGCTGGTGCTGGGCAAGACGATCGGTGTGTTCGGTGGGGCCTGGCTCGCTGTCCGGCTGGGCGTCGGCCGGCTGCCGGCGTCCGTCACGTGGCGCCACATGGTCGGGCTCGCCGTCACTGCGGGCATCGGCTTCACGGTGGCCCTCTACGTCACCGGCCTCTCGTTCGACGATGCCGCGCTCGTGTCGTCGGCCAAGATCGGCATCCTCGTCGCCAGCGCCGCCGCGGGAGCGCTCGGATTCCTCCTCCTGCGCACGGTGCCCGCGCCGCGCCACGAGGAGGAGGCCCCGGTCGCTGTGCCGGTGGTCGGTGCCACCCGCGCCGGCGCGTCGCGCTGATGGTCCAGGACCGGTACCGTCCGCGCCGTGGGCGCAGATCCCGCACGTGCTCGACGTGCCGTTGCTCGACTGGCCGGCGCAGGAGGCGCGGCGGCGGGAGCTGGCCCGGGCCGGGCGGCCCCGGCTGCTCGTGGTCGCGGAGGGGCATCCGCCGCCCGAGAGCTGGGACGTGCTCGAGGACTGGGTGCGGGCACCGGTCGACGTGAGCGAGGTCATGGCCCGTCAGGCGACGCTGCGGTCGCGGGTCCCGCTCGATGCCGCACCGCGACTTGACGAGCACGGTCTGCTCTGGCTCCGGGGGCGATGGGTGCCCATCCCTCCGTCCCAGGTGGCGGTCGTGGAGGAGCTCGTCGACCATGCGGGCCGGCTCGTCGGGGCTGATGCGCTCCGGGAGGTCTACGCGAAGACCGGCGGCAGCTCGGACGCGGTGGCGATGAAGGCCGTGATGGGGCGTGTCGGCCGGCGGGTGCGGGAGGTCGGTCTCCAGCTCCACAACGTCCGCGGACGCGGCTACCTGCTGGAGGTCCCCCGGGAGCGCCGCCGAGCGCTGAAGCTCGCGCGCTCGTTCAGAGTGGCGTCAGACGACTGCCGCCCTCGTGTCGATCTCATGCCGCCCCGGTCGAAGGTGTCCGTGCCTGCGCCGTCCCAGCGGCGAAACAACCGCGTAACGAACGGTGACAAATCTTTCGCCTGTCTCACATGACCGAGCGAAGGAGTGGGTGTGGATACAGGCAACACCGCCTGGGTGCTGATCTCGACGGCCCTGGTCCTGTTCATGACGCCGGGGTTGGCGCTCTTCTACGGCGGCATGGTGCGCTCGAAGAACGTGCTCGGGATGCTGATGCAGAACTTCTTCGCCATGGGTCTGCTGGCCATCCTCTGGGTGGCGATCGTCTTCAGCCTGGCCTTCGGTGACGCCGGCAACGGCGGCTTCATCGGCAACCTCGATTACGCCTTCCTGAAGGACGTCACACCGGGGGCGGCGCCCGGCGGGCCGGACAGCTTCCTCGGCTTCCTGACCATCCCCTTCGTGCTGTTCTGCGCCTACCAGATGACCTTCGCCATCATCACGCCCGCCCTCATCACCGGCGCGACCGCGGATCGGCTCAAGTTCAGCGCCTACGCCATCTTCATCGGCCTCTGGCTGATCCTCGTCTACGGGCCGGTCGCCCACTGGGTCTTCGGCGGCGGCTTCCTCTTCGAGCTGGGTGCGCTCGACTTCGCCGGCGGCGCCGTGGTGCACATGAACGCCGGCGCGGCCGCGGTCGCCCTGGTGATCATCCTCGGCGTGCGGAAGGGCTACCCCGAGACGCCCATGCGGCCGCACAACCTCCCACTGACGATCATCGGCACCGGCATCCTGTGGTTCGGATGGGCCGGGTTCAACGCCGGCTCGGCGCTCGCCGCCGACGGGATCGCGGCCCAGGCGATCATGAACACCTTCCTCGCCGCGTCGGCCGCCATGCTCGGCTGGTTGGTCGTGGAGCGGTTGCAGAGCGGGCACGCCACGACGCTCGGGGCCGCCTCGGGTGCCGTCGCCGGCCTCGTCGCCATCACGCCTTGCGCCGGCTTCGTCGGTGGGATGGCGCCGGTCTACATCGGTCTCGTCACAGGTGCCGTCTGCTACCTGGCGCTCGGGATCAAGCGGGCGTTCAAGCTCGACGACAGCCTGGACGTGATCGCCGTGCACCTCGTCGGCGGTCTCGCCGGCTCGCTCATGCTCGGCCTGTTCGCCGACTCGGCCATCAACGCGGCGGTCGTCGACGAGGGCCTGTTCCTCGGCGGCGGGCTCTCACTGCTCTGGGACCAGTCCGTGGCGTCGGTGGTGACGATCGCCTATTCGTTCGTCGTCACCTTCATCATCGGCATGGCGCTGCACAAGACGATCGGACTGCGCATCACGCCGGCCCAGGAGGAGGAGGGCCTCGACCTCGCCCAGCACGCCGAGGAGGCCTACGCCACCTGACCGGTCCGGTCCGGGCGGCTCACGGTGGGCCGCCCTCGGGCAGTGGGAGTGGTCCGTGCTCCTCGAGCACGAAGACGGTCTGCGTGCTGCGGACGTGCGGGATGTCGTGCAACTCGCCCAGCACGACGTCCCGCAGGTGGTGGACGTCCGGGGCCCGCACCACCATCGCCATGTCGAACGCGCCGCTGGTCATGGCCAGGTACGAGAGGCCGGGAATGGCGAGGAAGGCGTCCCGGGCCTCCCGCCAGTCGCTCTGGCGGACGTTCAGGAGGATGAGGGCCGTCACCCCGTAGCCGACGCGGGCGGGATCGACGGTGGCGGTGAACCCCGTGATGACGCCGTCCCGGCGCAACCGCTCGACCCTGCTGTACGCCGTCGCCCTCGACACCCCGGCCCGGGCCGCCAGCTCGTTCATCGACAGCCGGCCGTCGGCCACCAGCTCCCGGACGAGGGCAGCGTCGACCGCGTCGAGCTGGACGTCTTCGACCACGATCGCATCGTAGCCGGACGATCTGTCGATCACTGGTGGTGCTGGCTGACAGTCGTCTCGACCTTGGCCTGATGGCTGGATGATCGGTTCCTCCGCTGGTTCACTGGTGGTCATGCGCACGCACCTCGACCTTGAGCGGACCGGCGGTCGACCTGGCGGCCGACCACCCGGGCGCGTCAGATCCTGAGTACCGGGCACGACGGGACGCCATCGCCGAGGTCGGCGCGGCGTACCGCCCCGGCGATCCCATCCCGGACGTGGTCTACGCACCGGAGGAGGACGCGCTGTGGGCGCTGGTCTCCGGGGAGCTGGCTGCCAAGCACGAGGGCTACGCGGTGCGGGAGTACGTGGACGCCGCGGCGCGGCTGGATCTTCCCCGCGACCGCGTGCCGCAGCTCCGCGAGGTCAGTACCCGTCTCGACGCGCTGACCGGCTTTCGCATGCGCCCGGTCCCCGGCCTGGTCCCCGCCCGTGAGTTCTACGGGAGCCTGGCCGACCGGACGTTCTGCTCGACGCAGTACGTCCGCCACCACTCGGTGCCGCTGTACACGCCGGAGCCGGACGTGGTGCACGAGCTGGTCGGGCACGCCAACATGCTGGCCAGCCCGTCGTTCGCCGACCTGTACCAGTTGGCCGGCGAGGCCTCGCAGCGGGCGGAGACCGACGCCGCCCACGAGTTCTTCAGCCGGGTGTTCTGGTTCAGCTTCGAGTTCGGCGTGGCCTGGGAGGCCGGGGAGCTGCGTACGTACGGCGCCGGGCTCCTGTCGTCCTTCGGCGAGCTCGATGCGTTCCGTCGCGCGGAGATCCGCGACTTCGACATCGTTGCGATGGGAACGACCCCGTACGACATCACCGTGTACCAGCCGCTGCTCTTCGCCGGACGGTCCATGAGCCACGTTGTCGACGAGCTCGGGAGCTTCCTCTCGTCCTACGACGACGATCGGTATCTCGAGCTGGCGCGCTGACCCGGCCCGGTAGCGTCGCGCCGATGGCCGACGCGACCCACGACATCACGTTCGAGTGGCGAGGGAGCTTCACGAACGACGAGGCGAACCGGCTGCACGCCGAGGCCTTCGAGACCCGCCTCTTCGCCGAGTCGGAGTGGAACTGGCAAGAGCTCACGGCCGCGCACAGCCTCGGCTGGGTGGTCGCCCGCCGGGGCGGCGAGCTGGTCGGCTTCGTGAACGTGCTCTGGGACGGGCTGGTCCACGCCTGGCTGCAGGACACCATGGTGGCGGCGAGCGCCCGTGGCGAGGGCATCGGCCGGCAGGTCGTCGCGGTGGCCGCTGATGGGGCCCGCGCCGCAGGTTGCGAGCTCCTCCACGTGGACTTCGACGAGCCCCTCAAGCCCTTCTATCTCGAGGCCTGCGGGTTCCGCCCCTCCCTCGCCGGCCTTCTGGAGCTCCAGTCATGACCGACCTGGCCGCCGCCGTCGACGAGGTGGCGCGCGAGATCGGACTTCTCGGGTGTGGTGCGCATCGAGCGGGATGGCGCGGTCGAGCTCGATGTCGCGTACGGGTGGGCCCACCGGGGCTGGCGCATCGCCAACACCCCCACCACCCGGTTCGCGCTGGCCAGCGGCAACAAGGGGTTCACCGCCCTCGCCGTCATGTCGCTCGTCGACGAGGGCACCCTGTCGCTGACCACCACCGCGCGGTCGATCCTGGGCGAGGATCTGCCGCTGATCGACGACCGCGTCACGGTCGAGCACCTGCTGGGCCACCGGTCCGGCATCGGTGACTACCTCGACGAAGAGGCCGGGAACGACATCGACGACTACGTGATGGGCGCCGTCCACGAGCTGGTGGTGACAGAGGACTTTCTCCCCCGCCTCGACGGCTACCCGACGAGCTTCCCGCCCGATGATCGTTTCGCCTACAACAACGGCGGCTACATGGTGCTGGCCCTGCTGGCCGAGCGGGCCAGTGGCGTGCCCTACCACGACTTGGTGGCGCAGCGGGTCTGCCTGCCGGCCGAGATGCACGAAACCGAGTTCCTCCGCTCGGACGAGCTGCCCGGTGGGGTCGCCCTCGGCTACCTCGACATGGAGGACGTCTCGCGGACCAACGTCTTCCACCTCCCCGTCCGCGGCAACGGGGACGGTGGCGTCTACTCGACGACCACCGACATGTCCTCGTTCTGGGCCGCTCTCTTCGAGGGGAGGATCGTGCCCAAGGCCACGGTCGCGGAGATGGTGCGACCGCGGAGCGACTACCCGGAGGAGGACCGGCGGTACGGGTTGGGCTTCTGGATGTTCGAGTCCGGGGACGCGGTGTTCCTCGAGGGGTACGACGCCGGCGTCTCGTTCCGCAGCGTCCACGATCCTGGGCGCGCGCTGACCTGGACGATCATCTCGAACACCTCGGAAGGGACCTGGCCCGTCTGCCGGCTGCTGGTCGAGGCGCTGCCGCACTGACCATTCCGGCGATGAGTTCGCGGACCGGCGGGCGTCCACATCCCAGTCCATCCACGAGCACAGGAGACAACCTCATGCCGACGAGAACCAGCGTCCCGGTCGGAGCACCCAGCTGGGTCGACCTGATGACGTCCGATCCCGACCGATCCCGTGCGTTCTACAGCGAGCTGTTCGGTTGGACGGCCGAGGAGCCGAACGAGGAGTTCGGCGGTTACTTCAACTTCACCCACGGCGGTGTGCGTGTGGCGGGCGGCATGAAGGCCCAGCCGGACGCCGGGATCCCGGATGTCTGGTCGATCTACCTCGCCACCGACGACGCCGCCAAGACCGCCGAGGCCGTGGCCGCCAACGGCGGTCAAGTGATCGTCCCGCCCATGCCGGTCGGTGATCTCGGCACGATGGGGTTCATGACCGATGCCGGCGGCGCGGGCATCGGCATGTGGCAGCCCGGCACCTATCCGGGCCTCGAGGTCGTCGGGGAGACATCGACGCCGAACTGGTTCGAGCTCCACACCCGCGACTACGACGCCTCCATCGAGTTCTACCGCCAGGTGTTCGGCTGGGAGACCGAGGTGATGGGCGACACGCCGGAGTTCCGCTACACGACGGCCAAGGACGGCGAGGAGCAGGTGGCCGGCGTGATGGACGCCTCGGGGTTCCTGCCCGAGGGCGTCCCCGCACACTGGTCGGTGTACTTCGGCACCGACGACGCGGACGCCACGATCGCCAAGGCGCTCGAGCTCGGCGGCTCGGTGATCCATCCCGCCGAGGACACGCCGTACGGGCGGCTGGCGACCCTGGCCGATCCGACGGGCGCGGTCTTCAAGTTGATCGGCCCGGTCACGGGGTCTTCCGCGCCGTAGCGCACCTGGGGAGCCGGGCTGGCAGGCTCTGACCATGGACGATCTCATGGTCGAGCTGCCCGCCGGGTTCTCGTGCCACGTCGCCAACATCGGCATCAAGGACGACACCGCTGACTTCACGGTCATCGCCGCCGACCGGCCCTGCCCGGCGGCGGCGGTGTTCACCCGATCGCGCTTCGCCGGCCCCAGTGTGACCGTCAGCCGACGGCACGTCACCGACGGCCGCCTGCAGGCGTTCGCCGTCATCTCGAAGAACGCCAACGTCGCCAACGGCGCGGTGGGCGAGGCCGACGCCGACGAGGTGGTGGCCGGTGTCGCCGCCGCGCTGGGCGCCGAGTCGAGCGACGTGCTGCTGGCGTCGACGGGGGTGATCGGGCGTCGGTACCCGATGGACCGCGTCCGCGCCTACCTGCGCGGGTTGGCGGCGCCGTTCGAGGGCCGGGACGCGCTGGCGGCCGCCCGGGCCATCATGACCACGGACACCGTCCCAAAGGTCGCGGAAGCCCAGGCGGGTGCGGCTCGGGTGGTCGGCATCGCCAAAGGCGTCGGCATGATCGAGCCGGACATGGCCACGCTCATCACCCTGTTCGTGACCGACGCCGAGGTCGGGACGGCCGAGCTGGACCAGCTCTTCCGCCGGGTCATCGACCGGACGTTCAACGCGCTCAGCATCGACACCGACACGTCGACCAGCGACACCGCCGCCATCCTGGCCAGTGGCGCCGCGGGCCCGGTGGTGCCGGCCGACCTCGAGGCGGCGCTGCACGCCGTGGCCCTCTCGCTCACCCGGCAGGTGGCGCGGGACGGCGAGGGCGCCACCACCCTGATCGAGGTCAGGGTCGACGGGCGCCGCGGACGACGCCCAGGCCAAGCGTGTCGCCAAGGCCATCGTCAACTCGCCCCTCGTGAAGACCGCGGTGCACGGCGCCGACCCGAACTGGGGGCGGGTGGCCATGGCCATCGGCAAGTGCTCGGACGACACCGACATCGATCAGGAGCGGGTCGTCATCCGCTTCGGTCGCCCAAGAGGTCTACCCGGGCGATGTCGACCAGGAAGGTCTGTCCGCGCTGGCCCGCTACATGAAGGGCGACGAGGTGCTGATCCACGTCACCCTCGACATCGGCGAGGGCGCATTCACGGTGTACGGCTGCGACCTCTCCGATCAGTACGTGCGGATCAACGCCGACTACACGACGTGAGCGCCGAGCGATTGGCGGCGGCGATCGCCGCGCAGCCGCGCGCCGAGCTGGCCACGCTGCCCACGCCGTTGGAGCGGGGGCCGCTGCTGCCCGGGGGTGCCCGCCTGTGGGTCAAGCGCGACGACCTGACGGGGTTGGGGATGGGCGGCAACAAGGCCCGCAAGCTCGAGCACCTGTGCGGTGCGGCGATGGCCGAGGGCGCTGACACGCTCGTCACCGTCGGAGCCGGCCAGTCCAACCACTGCCGGATGACCGCGGCCGCGGGCGCCCGGCTCGGCCTGGACGTCCACCTGGTGCTCGGCGGCGCGCCGCCGGAGCGACCGGCCGGCAACCAGCTCCTCTCGGCGCTCTTCGGCGCGCGGGCGCACCATGCCGGCACGGATGACTGGGGTGAGCTCGAAGAGGCGAAGGACGGGCTGGCCTCGGAGCTGCGTTCGCAGGGCCGGCGACCCTTCACCATTCCCATCGGCGGCAGCACGGCGATCGGAGCGGCTGGTTTCGCGGCGGCGTTCGCGGAGCTCATGGCGCAGTGCGCGGACGCCGGCTGCCACCCGCGGGCGGTCGTCCATGCGACCTCCAGCGGCGGTACGCACGCGGGTCTGCTGGCCGGGCGGGCCGCGCTCGCCGCCGGGGGAGAGGCCGTCCCGGACGTCGTCGCGTTCGCCGTGGCCAAGGGGATCCTGCTGGCGGAGTCGTACACGGCGGAGCTGGCCGACGAGACGCTGGCGCACCTCGGGCTCGACGACGTCCGGGTCGATGCCGCGGACGTCCACCTCGAGGGCTCGGCCCTCGGGGACGAGTACGCCGTGCCGACGCCGGAGGCCGACGACGCGCTCCTGTGGGCGGCCCGCCACGGCGGCTGGGTGCTCGATCGCGTCTACACGGCGAAGGCCTTCGCCGGCTTGTTGTCGCTCGCCACCGCCGGTCGTTGGGGACCCGACGACGACGTCGTCTTCTGGCACACCGGCGGCCAACCGGCCGTCTTCGCCCCCGGTGGTCTTCCTCCGCTCGGCGCCCTATATGCGCTCGAAGTAGCGGCGGAGCTCCCAGTCGGTCACGCAGCGGTTCGACTCCAGCCACTCCTGTTCCGCCATGTTCAGGATGTGGTGGTGGACCTCGTCGCCGAAGGCCTCGCGGGCCACCTCGCTGCCCCGCCACAGCTCGATGGCCTCGACGATCGACGCCGGCACACGCGGGAGATCGTCACCCTCGTACCCGTTGCCCATGTAGGGGTCGCCGGGGTCGATCTTGTTGCGGATCCCATGCAGACCACCGGCCAGGGTTGCCGCGAACGCCAGGTAGCTGTTGGCGTCGGAGCCGGGGATGCGGCACTCGACGCGCGTGGCCTCGCCGTGGCCCACCTTGCGGAAGCCGAGCGTGCGGTTGTCGACGCCCCAGGCCACCGCGGTCGGTGCCCATGACCCCGGCTGGAACCGCTTGTACGAGTTGATGGTGGGGGCGAACAGCAGGCTCATCTCCCGGGCGGTCGCCAGGAGTCCGCCGAGGTACCACCGGAAGGTGTCCGTCATGCCGTGCTCGGCGTGGTGGTCGGCCAGCACGGACGTCCCCTTCGCGTCGCACAGGCTCGAGTGGACGTGGCACGACGAGCCGGTGTCGTCCCAGTTCCACTTGGCCATGAACGTCACCGATCGGCCGTGGAGGTGGGCGATCTCCTTGGCGGCGTTCTTGTAGATGAGGTTGCGGTCGGCCATCTCGACGGGCGTCGTGTACTCGAGGTTGATCTCGTGCTGTCCCCGCCCGGCCTCGCCTTTCGAGAACTCGACCGGCACGCCCGCATCTTCGAGGTGGCGCCGGAGATCGCCGATGACGTACTCGTCCTTCGACGTCTGGAGGATGTGGTAGTCCTCGTAGTAGGGCGCGTGGGGGCGCAGGTCGCGGAAGCCCTTCGCCCAGACCTCCTCCAGGCTGTCGTGGAAGAGGTAGAACTCGATCTCGCTGGCCACGTGGGCCGTGAACCCCATGGCCTCGGCGGCCTCCTCCTGACGGCGGAGGATCTGGCGCGGTGAGACCTCGATCGGCTCACGCGTGTCGACGTCGAGGAGGTCGGCGAGGACCAGCGCCGTCTTGGGCAGCCACGGCGTGACGCGGATGGTGCCCTCGTCGGGCATGGCGACCATGTCGCCGTAGCCGAGGTCGTAGCTGGCGAACCGGTAGCCCGGCACGGGGACGTTCTCCATGTCCGTGGCGATGAGGTAGTTGCAGTTCTCCGTGCCCTCGCCGTTGGCGACGTGCTCGAGGTAGAAGCGGGCGTTGGTCCGCTTCCCGATCAGCCGGCCCTGGAGGTCGGGGAACACCACGAGCACCGTGTCGATCTCGCCGACGTTGATCTGCTCGGCCAGCTCCTCCGCGCTCACGCTCCGACGCTCGGACATCCCCTCGCTCCTCCCCGGGACCCGGACGTGACCCGGGCGGCACCGTAGCTAGCTCAGGTGCTCGATCGCGGCGACCAGGCGCTGAGCGAGCCGATCGACACCAGGAGGATGCCGGCGCCGATGATCAGCTGCTTGACGGCGATGCCGGCGTTCTCGTCCAGATCCGGTAGGGCCAGCGCGATGAGGACGAGGCTGAGCCCGATCGACGCCAGTGGAGCCCAGCGCCAGTCCTTCAGCACGAGGACGACCATCGCGATGACCGCGGCGACCACGAGCAGCACCCCGTCCCACCAGAAGGGCCGCTTGCCGAGGTCGTACCCCTGGTTCTCGGGGACCAGGAGCCCCACGAGCGTCGCGGCCCACGCCAGGCTGAGGCCGTAGCGCCACAGCGGGTGGAGGTGGGTGGAGGGGATGCTGAGGGTGTCCTCGCCGGGATCGCGCTCGCCGTGCATGTGCTCGCGACGCTACCGGCGCCCTCCGCGCCGTTCATGGCCGGCAGCGGGGCGGGGCGGGCCGATCAGGCCAGCGCCACGAGGGCGGCGTTGACGAGCTGCTCGGGCAGGAGGTCGAAGGCCTCGTACAGCTCGGGCACCGAGCCGGACTGGCCGAAGGCGTCGACGCCCACCGGGACGACCCGCGTGCCGAACACCGAGCCCAGCCAGGCCAGGGCGTGGCTGGCGGCGTCGTGGACGGTGACGATCGGCGCTGACCGCTCTGCCGGTGGGATGAGCCGGGCCAGGTGCGAGCGCTCGATGGGCGCCGCACCGCGCCGATCGCCCCGCGTCCCGGAGCCCGTCGCGCCACTGCCGGTAGAGGCGGTCGGCACTGGTCAGGTCGAGGACCGCGGCCCGCAGACCCTCCTGGCCGAGGAGCTCGGCCGCCGCGACCACCTCGGGCAGGACCGCACCGCCGGCCGCCAGCAGCACGTCGGCGGCGCCGTCCGCGGGTTCGATCAGCCGGTAGCCGCCGGCCAGCACGTCCGCCCGCAGCGCGGCGTCACCGAGCCGGTCCCGTGCCGCCGCGAACGGCGCCTGGTCCAGCGGCCGCGTCGACAGGCGGAGGTACAGCGAGTCGCCGTCGGGCGCGGACAGCCGGGCCAGGCCGTCGCACAGCAGCCAGTCGAGGGCTGTGGCGTACGCGGGCTCGGCCAGCGTCAGGCCCGGCAGCTCGATCCCGATCGAGGGCGTGATGGTCGACTGGTGGGCTCCGCCTTCGGGCGCCAGCGAGATCCCGGACGGCGTGCCGACCACCACGAAGCGGGCCCCGTTGTAGAGGGCGTAGATGAGGGCGTCGAGGCCACGGCAGACGAAGGGGTCGTAGACGGTGCCCACCGGCAGCAGGTGCTCGCCGTGCAGCTCGTGGCCGAGGCCCGAGCGCGTGCAGGCTGAGGAACAGGTTCATCTCGCTGATGCCGAGCTCGATGTGCTGGCCGGACGGGCTCTGCCGCCAGCGGAGCAGGCGGTCCGTGCCGAGGAAGTCCTGCTGCTCGGCGGGGCTGAAGACCCCCATCTTGTTGATCCAGCCGCCGAGGTTCGTCGACACGCTGACGTCGGGCGAGGTGGTCACCAGACGCTGCGCCGCCGCCGGGTGCGCGGCCAGCCCGGTCAGGAGCCGGCCGAAGGTCTCCTGCGTCGAGACCGGCCGGCCGATCGTGATCCCGATCTCGCCCGGGAGGTCCAGGACAGGACGGGGGTTCGGCGGCCGGTTCAGGATCGAGCTGCCGACGAGCGCGCACAGCCGTCCCTCGGGCGAGTCGGCGTCGAAGCGGTCCCACTCGTGCTCGCGATCGAGCCCGACCTCCGACCGGAAGGTGTCGATCTGTGCCTGCGACAGGAGCGCGGCGTGGTTCAGCGGATCGCCGGCGATGGGAAGGCCCCAGCCCTTCACCGTGTAGGCGAAGACGACGCTCGGCCGGTCCGGCTCGGCGTCGGCGGCGCGGTAGGCCTCGGCCAGCACGCGCAGGTCATGGCCGCCGAGGTTCTGGACCAGCGGAGCCAGCTCCTCGTCGGGGACGTCGCGCAGGAACTGCACCAACTCGTCGCTGGCGCCGGCCAGGAACCGCTCGCGCAGCGCCGCGCCCCGGTGCGCGAACAGCGACTGGTACTCCTCGTTGGACATGTCGTCGATGTGGCGCCGCAGGTGCTCGCCGCCCGGCCGGGCGAACGCCGCCCGCAGCAGGTGGCCGTACTTGGCCTCGACGACGTGCCAGCCCGAGTCGGCGAAGAACTTCATCAGCTTGTGGACCTTCATGCCGGGGATGACCCGGTCCAGGCTCTGCCGGTTGACGTCGATGATCCACATCACGTTGCCGAGGCCCTGGAGCGCGGGGTCGGCGATGGCCTCCCACACGTTGCCCTCGTCGAGCTCGGCGTCGCCGACGAGGGCGATGAAGCGGGCCGGCCGCTGCGGCCCGAAGTGGGCCTCGACGTAGCGGCGGGCCATGGCCGCGAACAACGGCGCGACCGCGCCGAGGCCGACGGAGCCGGTGGAGAAGTCGGCGACGTCCGGGTCCTTCGTCCGCGACGGGTAGGCCTGCAGGCCGCCGAAGGCCCGCAACTCCGTGAGGTACGAGCGGTCGAGCTCGCCCGTCAGGTACTTGATGGCGTGGTACACGGGCGAGGCGTGCGGCTTGACCGCCACCTTGTCGTCGCCGTTGAGGTGGCCGAACCACAGCGAGGTCATGATCCCGACCATCGACGCCGAGCTGGCCTGGTGCCCGCCCACCTTGATCTCGGCCGGCGGCCGGTCGTGGTTGGCCCTGTCGTGGTTGGCCCTGTCGTGGTTGGCCCTGTCGTGGTTGGCATAGTCGACGATCCTCACGGCCAGCCACAGGAGGCGTTGCTGGATGGCCTCCAGCGTCGTCACGCTCGGCCCCGTCGACATCGTCGACACCGTCGACAGAGTCGACACCGTCGGTGCCGTCGGTGCCGTCATCGGGCGGAGGTTACGGCGGCTCGGAGCGGGCCGCAGGTGGCAGGGGATGAACGGCCCTCCTAGTCTGCGCCGCCATGGACGTCACCGGGGCAGCAGCGATCGTCAGCGGAGGAGCCTCCGGGCTCGGCGAGGCCACCGTGCGACGGCTCCACGCCGCCGGCGCGATCGTGACCATCGTCGACTTCAACACCGAGAAGGGCGAGGCCCTGGCGTCGGAGCTGGGTGTGAAGTTCGTGAAGTGCGACGTGACCGACGCCGAGCAGGTGGCCGAGGCCGTGGCCGCCGCCACGGAGGATGCCCCGCTGCGGGTCGGCATCAACTGCGCCGGCACCGGCACGGCCGTGCGCACGATCGGCAAGGACGGCACGCCCCACCTGCGCAGCGAGTGGGACCGGGTCCTCAGCATCAACCTGCTGGGCACGATGCTCTGCATGACGCACGAGGCGTCGGCCATCTCCCGCAGCGAGCCCTTCGAGGACGGGCTGCGGGGCGTCATCGTCAACACCGCGTCCGTGGCGGCGTTCGACGGCCAGATCGGCCAGCTCGCCTACTCGGCGTCCAAGGGCGGCGTGGTGGCCATGACCCTGCCGGCGGCGCGGGACCTCTCCGTGGTCGGCATCCGGGTCTGCACCATCGCTCCGGGTCTCATGGACACCCCGCTCCTCGGGCTGCTCCCCGCCGAGGCCAAGAAGGCGCTCGGCGACTCCGTCGTGTACCCGAAGCGGCTGGGCCAGCCGGACGAGTTCGCGCGCATGGCCATGGCGATCGTCGACAACGACTACCTGAACGGCGAGGTCATCCGCCTGGACGGCGCCATCCGCATGCAGCCCAAGTAGTCGCCGGTAGCTCACCAGGCCCGGGTGCGCGGGCTGGGGGGCGCGGCGGCCTCGGCCACCAGCCCGGCCACACGGTCCACCTCGTCCCGCAGGAGCCCTGACGTCACGCGGATGTGGTCGTGGCGGAGCGGCCGTCCAGGCACGAACGGCGAGCCGACGGCGACGCCCACGCCCCCTGCGGCCAGGCGGTAGGCCGCGGCCTGCTCGTCGGCCACCTCCACCCACAGGTTGATGCCGTCCCCGCCCGTCGTCGCCACGCCGATGCCGGCCAGTGCAGTCGACCAGGTGCCGGCGGCGCTCGGCGTAGGCGTTCCGGGCGCGGGCGAGCGTCTCGGTGGTGGCGGGGTCGGCCAAGAGCTCCAGCAGCACCCCTTGCAGCAGTCGGCTGGACCAGCCGGCGCCGAGCAGGCGCCGGGCCACCAGCTCGCCGACCAGGTCCTCCGGGCCGCCGACCGCGGCCAGGCGCAGGTCGGGCCCGAACGACTTGGAGAAGCTCTGGACGAGGACCGTACGGGCCGGGAGGTGCCGGCCGACGCTGACCAGCGGGCTGGTGGAGATGTCGCCGGCATGGTCGTCCTCGAACACCCAGGCCCCGGTCGGCTCGAGCAGCTTCGCGAGGGCAGCCGCCCGTCCAGCGCTGACGCTCACGCCGAGCGGGTTGTGGGCCCGGGGCTGCACGTACACCGCCACCGGCCGCCGGGCGAGGGCGGCCTGCAGGGCGCCGGGCACCATGCCCTCGTCGTCCATCGCCACCGCCACCACCTCGGCGCCGACGGTGTCCAGCAGGTCGAGCACAGGGGGGAAGGCGGCTTCCTCGACCAGCACGACGTCGCCGAGCCGCACGGTGAGCGCGGTCAGGCGATCGAGCGCGTCCATGGCCCCGTCGACCACGCTGAGGTGGCCGGGGGTGAACGGCCAGCGGTCCCGGAGCCGCTCGGCCAGGTCGGGGAGGACGGGGTCGACGAGGTAGCCCTGGGGCAGGGGGCGGCCGGCGACCCGGGCGAGCGCCGGTCCGAGATCGGGCAGGAGGTCCGGGTCGGGGGTGCCCAGGGAGAGGTCGAGGGTGAGCGGACCGGGACCGGCGTTCATGCGGCGGTAGCGCTGCGGGCCGCGGCGCCCGGGCTCCGGACGGACGTGGGTGCCGTTGCGGCCCCTGGTCTCCAGGACGCCGGCGCGGCCCAGGGTCTGCCAGGCCTGGTTCACCGTGGTGGGGCTGACGCCGAGGGCCTTGGCCAGCGCCCGCACGGTCGGCAGGCGGGTGCCCGGGGCCAGCTCGCCGCTCGTCACCAGGCGGCTGATCGAGGTGGCGACGGCACGCGACGAGGCGCCGTCGATGCGCCGCGCCAGCGCGCTGGCCGCCACGGTCCCCGAGCCGTCCACAACGAGACCGTACCGCGCCTGACGCGGTTGTGACTGGTACAGAGCGCCGATTGCTGCGGTTCGTTTGTGCATCTACGATCGCGGGCTTCCGAGGGGACGCATGGACGAGAGCGAGACAGAGCGAGAGGGGGCCGCGAGATGGCCAACGTGATCAAGGCGGCGCTGCTGCAGACGGACTGGACGGGCGACAAGGCGTCCATGATCGACAAGCACGAGGAGGCCACGCGGGAGGCGGCCGCCCAGGGCGCCCAGGTCATGTGCTTCCAGGAGCTCTTCTACGGGCCGTACTTCTGCCAGGTCCAGGAGCCCGAGTACTACGACTACACCGAGGCCATCCCCGACGGGCCGACCACGCAGCGCTTCCAGTCCATCGCCAAGGAGCTCGGGATGGTGCTGGTGCTGCCCATGTACGAGGTGGAGCAGGCCGGCGTCTACTACAACACCGCGGCCGTCATCGACGCCGACGGGACTACCTCGGGAAGTACCGCAAGCACCACATCCCGCAGGTCAAGGGGTTCTGGGAGAAGTTCTACTTCCGGCCCGGCAACCTGGGGTACCCGGTGTTCGACACCGCCGTCGGCAAGGTCGGCGTCTACATCTGCTACGACCGCCACTTCCCGGAGGGCTGGCGGGCGCTCGGGCTGAACGGCGCCAACATCGTCTTCAACCCGTCGGCGACGAGCCGCGGGCTGTCCGCCTACCTGTGGAAGCTCGAGCAGCCGGCGTCGGCCGTGGCCAACGAGTACTACATCGGCGCCATCAACCGGGTCGGCATCGAGCCGCTGGGCGAGAACGACTTCTACGGCACGAGCTACTTCGTCGACCCTGAGGGCAAGTTCGTGGGCGATCCTGCCGACGACCACAAGCCCGAGCTGATCGTGCGGGACCTCGACATCGACCTCATCAAGACGGTCCGCGACCGCTGGCAGTTCTACCGGGATCGCCGGCCCGACGCCTACGACGAGCTGGTCGCATGCGCACAATGAGCGTGAGCGAACCATGAGCACAGCGACGACCACCCTCATCACCGGGGGCCAGGTCATCTCGACCACCGGGGTCGTCCCGATGGACGTGCTGATCGACGGTGAGACGATCGCCGCCCTCTACGCGCCCGGTACCGCGGCGGCCCAGGGCGTCAACGCCGATCGCACCATCGACGCCACGGGCAAGTACGTCGTCCCCGGCGGCATCGACGTGCACACGCACATGGAGCTGCCCTTCGGCGGCACGTTCGCGTCGGACACGTTCGAGACCGGCACGCGGGCCGCGGCGTGGGGCGGCACGACGACGATCGTCGACTTCGCCGTGCAGACCTACGGCGGCAACGTCATCGAGGCCCTCGGCGCGTGGCACGAGAAGGCCGACGGCAACTGCGCCATCGACTACGGGTTCCACCAGATCATCGGTGGCCTGGACGACGACGCGCTGAAGGCCATGGACTACCTCGTGGAGAACGAGGGGGTCACCAGCTTCAAGCTGTTCATGGCCTATCCCGGCGTCTTCTACAGCGACGACGGCCAGGTCCTGCGGGCGATGCAGAAGGCCTCCGAGAACGGCGCCGTCATCATGATGCACGCCGAGAACGGCATCGCCATCGACGTCCTCGCCGCCCAGGCCCTCGCCCGGGGCGAGACCGACCCGAAGTACCACGGCATCGTGCGCCGCTCGGAGCTGGAGGGTGAAGCCACCAACCGGGCCATCGTGCTCTCGAAGGTGGCCGGCAACGTGCCGCTCTACATCGTGCACATGTCGGCCAGCGAAGCGCTCGAGGCACTGGCTGCCGCCCGCCACGGCGGCGCCAACGTGTTCGGCGAGACCTGCCCCCAGTACCTGTACATGACGCTCGAGGAGCACCTCGCCGCCCCCGGCTTCGAGGGCGCGAAGTACGTCTGCTCGCCGCCCATCCGCACGGGTCACGCGCACCACCACCAGGACCTGTGGAAGGGGCTGCGCACCAACGAGCTCGTCTGCGTGTCGACCGACCACTGCCCGTTCTGCTTCAAGGAGCAGAAGGAGCTGGGTCTCGGCGACTTCACCAAGATCCCCAACGGCATCGGCGGCGTCGAGCACCGGATGGACCTCATCTACCAGGGCGTCGTCAACGGCGAGCTGAGCCTCACCCGGTGGATCGAGACGTGCGCCACGACGCCGGCCCGCATGTTCGGGCTGTACCCGAAGAAGGGCGTCATCGCCCCGGGCTCGGACGCCGACATCGTGATCTACGACCCCAAGGGGCGCACCGAGATCGGCCTGGGCAAGAGCCATCACATGAACATGGACCACTCGGCCTGGGAGGGCACGGTCATCGACGGCAAGGTCGACACCGTCCTGTCCCGCGGCACGGTGGTCATCGAGAACGACGAGTACGTGGGGCGCAAGGGCCACGGGCAGTTCCTCAAGCGGGGGCTGTGCGGGTACCTGAACTAGCCAGCCAGGGAGGTCGGCACCATGCGACGCATCAACCACTGGATCGGCGGGCAGACCGTCGAGGGGACCTCCGGCCGCACCGGCCCGGTGTGGAACCCGGCCACGGGTGAGCAGCAGGCCGAGGTGGACTTCGCCTCGGTCGAGGAGGTCGACCGCGCCGTCGCCACGGCCAAGGAGGCGCTGACCGGCTGGCGCGCGGCGTCCCTGTCGCGTCGCAGCGAGGTGATGTTCCACCTTCGCGAGCTGGTCGACGCCAACCGCAAGGAGATCGCGTCGCTGCTCACGTCCGAGCACGGCAAGGTGCTCGGCGACGCCCTGGGCGAGGTGGCCCGCGGCCTCGAGAACATCGAGTTCGCCTGCGGCATCCCCAACCTCATGAAGGGCGGGTACAGCGAGCAGGCCTCGACCGGCGTCGACGTGTACTCCATCCGCCAGCCCCTCGGGGTCGTGGCGGGGATCACGCCCTTCAACTTCCCGGCCATGGTGCCCATGTGGATGTTCGCCAACGCCATCGCCTGCGGCAACACGTTCATCCTCAAGCCGTCAGAGAAGGATCCGTCGGCGTCGCTGTTCATCGGCGAACTGCTCAAGCAGGCCGGGTTGCCCGACGGCGTGTTCAACGTCGTCCACGGCGACAAGGTGGCCGTCGACCGCATCCTCGAGCATCCGGACATCGCCGCCGTGAGCTTCGTGGGGTCCACGCCGATCGCCCGCTACATCTACGAGACGGGCACTCGGAACGGGAAGCGGGTGCAGGCGCTCGGCGGGGCGAAGAACCACATGGTCGTGCTGGCCGATGCCGACATCGACATGGCCGCCGACGCCGCGGTCAGCGCCGGCTATGGCTCGGCCGGAGAGCGCTGCATGGCCATCTCGGTCGTCGTGGCCGTCGGTGACGTGGCCGATCCGCTGGTCGACGCCATCAAGGCCCGCCTGCCCAAGCTCAAGGTGGGGCCGGGCAACGAGCCCGACAGTGAGATGGGCCCGCTCATCACCCGCGAGCACCGGGACAAGGTGGCCGGCTACCTGGACAGCGCCGCCGAGCAGGGCGCCACGGTCGTCGTGGACGGCCGCGGGCACGACGTGCCGGGCGACGGCTTCTTCCTGGGCGTGTCCCTCATCGACGACGTCGGCGAGGCCATGGATTGCTACCGGGACGAGATCTTCGGGCCGGTGCTCAGCGTGATGCGGGTGGACACGTACGAGGAGGCGCTGCGCCTGGTCAACGACAACCCCTACGGGAACGGCACGGCCATCTTCACCCGCGACGGTGGCGCCGCCCACCAGTTCCAGTTCGACTGCAACGTGGGCATGGTCGGCGTCAACGTCCCCATCCCCGTGCCGGTGTCGTACTACAGCTTCGGGGGCTGGAAGGCGTCGCTGTTCGGCGACCTGCACATGTACGGACCCGACGGCATCCAGTTCTACACACGGACCAAGGTCGTCACCTCGCGCTGGCCGGACCCCGCGACCTCGACGGTCGACCTCGGCTTCCCGCAGGTGCGCTGAGGCCGGGACGGGGACGCGAGCACATGGACCTGGGCGTCGTCCTCCAGACCACGCCGCCCTCGTGGCGGGTCGTGGACCTGGCCAAGCGGGCCGAGCAGTACGGCTTCAGCCACGTGTGGACCTTCGACTCCCACATCCTGTGGCAGGAGCCCTACGTCATCTACAGCCAGATCCTCGCCGAGACCCGCCAGGTGCTCGTGGGCCCGATGGTCACCAACCCGGCGACCCGGGACTGGACGGTGACCGCGTCGCTGTTCGCCACGCTCAACGAGATGTACGGCAACCGCACGATCTGCGGGATCGGCCGTGGCGACTCCGCGGTGCGGGTCACCAACGGCAAGCCGACGAACCTGGCCACGCTGCGGGATTCGATGCACGTCATCCGGGAGCTGGCCAACGGTCGGGACGTCGATTACAAGGGTTCGACGCTGCGCTTCCCGTGGGCGGCCAAGAGCCGTCTCGACATCTGGATGGCGGCCTACGGGCCCAAGGCGCTGGCGCTCTGCGGCGAGGTGGCCGACGGATTCATCCTGCAGCTCGCCGACCCCGACATCGTGGCCTGGACCGTCAAGGCCGTGCGGGAGGCGGCCGAGGGCGCGGGCCGGGACCCGGCCGAGGTCACGATCTGCGTGGCCGCGCCGGCCTACGTCGGGACCGACCTCGACCATCAGCGTGACCAGACGCGCTGGTTCGGCGGCATGGTCGGCAACCACGTGGCCGACATCGTCGCCCGCTACGGCGCTTCGGGGGACAGCGGTGTGCCCGCCGCGCTCACCGACTACATCAAGGGTCGGCAGGGGTACGACTACAACGAGCACGGACAGGCCGGCAACCCGCACACGGCCTTCGTGCCGGACGAGATCGTGGACCGCTTCTGCCTGCTCGGCCCCGTCGAGCGTCACGTCGAACGGCTCGAGGAGCTGAAGAGCCTCGGGGTGGACCAGTTCGCCATCTACCTCCAGCACGACGCCAAGGACGAGACCCTCGCCGCGTACGGCGAGCGGGTGATGCCGGCGATCGCCGAGCACCAGGCAGCCCGATCATGACGGCCCATCCGTCGATGGCCCAGTCCTGATGGCGGAGGGGGCCGCGGGGCGCCGGACCCGCCGCGTCGTGCTGGCCGTCGCCGGGGTGGTGGCCACCATCGCCCTGTGGGAGGGCTACAAGGCCCTCGGGCGGGCCACCGACGACACGATCGGCCCCATCACCCTGCCCGCCAAGACCGACGACCTGGCCATGCCGCACGTGTGGACGATCGGCCAGCGGTTCCTCGACCCCGAGGTCCGGGGCAGCGGCCGCACCGTGGCGCAGGTGGTGCTCGAGGGCATGTGGTTCACGTTCCGCGTCTCGATGGTCGGTTTCGTCATCGGCGTGGGCGTCGGGCTGCTCCTGGCCGTGCTGATGCAGCGGTTCCACACCGCCGAGCGCAGCCTGCTCCCGTGGGTGATCGTGTCCCAGACCGTGCCACTCGTGGCGCTGGCGCCGCTGGTGGTCGGTTGGGGCGGCCAGCTCGAGGTGTTCGGGCGGGAGTGGCAGCCGTGGATGTCGGTCACGCTGATCTCGGCCTACCTGGCCTTCTTCCCCGTCGCCGTCGGCGCGCTGCGCGGGCTGCAGTCGCCGTCGCGTGCGTCCGAGGAGTTGATGGAGTCCTACGCCGCCGGCCACTGGCAGACGCTGCGGGTCATGCGCTTCCCCGCCTCCGTGCCCTACCTCGTGCCGGCGCTGAAGCTGGCCGCGGCCGCCGCGGTGGTGGGCGCGATCGTGGCCGAGATCTCCACCGGGACGCGCGGTGGGATCGGCCGCCTGATCATCGAGTACGCCCGGCAGGGCACGTCGGATCCGGTGAAGGTGTTCACCGCCATCCTCGGCGCGGCTGCGCTCGGCCTGGTGGTGGCCGGCCTGGTGGCGCTGTTCGACACCTGGGCCATGCGTCACCGCCCGCGGGAGGCCGGCTCATGACGGCCGCGGACGCGGCGGACCAGGGTGCCCCATCGCCGGCACCGGCGGTGCAGATCCGCGGCGTGGACATGGTGTTCAACGCCGGCCGCGCCAACCAGGTGCATGCCCTCGACGGCATCGATCTGGAGATCACCACGGGCGAGTTCGTCTCGCTGATCGGCCCGTCCGGCTGCGGGAAGAGCACGTTGCTGCGCCTCGTCGGCGACCTGCTGCGCCCCACCGCCGGGGACGTGACGGTGCACGGGAAGCCGGCGCGCCAGGCCCGTCTCGACCACGACTACGGCATGGCGTTCCAGCACGCCGGGCTCTTCGACTGGCGCACGGTCATCCGCAACGTGGAGCTGCCGCTCGAGCTGCGGGGGTGGTCGAAGGCGAAGCGGTCGGCGCGGGCCAAGGAGATGCTCGACCTCGTGAAGCTCGGCGACTTCGCCGATCACCGGCCCTGGGAGCTGTCGGGCGGCATGCAGCAGCGGGTGGCCATCGCCCGTGCGCTGGCCGCGGGCGCCGGTCTGCTCCTGATGGACGAGCCGTTCGGTGCCCTCGACGAGATGACCCGCGAGCACATGCAGGCCGAGCTCACCCGCATCTGCGCGGAGACCGCAGCCACGGTCGTCTTCGTCACCCACTCGATCCCCGAGGCCGTCTACCTGTCGGACCGCGTGGTCGTGATGTCGGCCCGGCCCGGCCGCATCACCTCGATCATCGACGTGGACCTCGGCGCTCGGACCGACGACACCCGCGAGGCCACGGAGTTCTTCAAGAAGATCACCGAGGTCCGCGAGGCTCTGCGCGGCGTCGAGGGCGGCCGGGATCCGCTGGGGCCGGACGAGGTCCTGCCGGTGCAGGGAGTGGACGACCGGTGAGCTGCGCATGACGTGGCAGCGCCGGCTCATGGTCGTCGTGCCGCCATTGCTGTTCGGCCTCGCCTTCCTGCTGCTGTGGCAGTGGTTCGTGACCGTGCGGGACATCAAGCCCTACCTGCTGCCCAAGCCCTCCGACATCTGGCACCAGATCGACGTCAACCAGAGCCAGATCCTTGCGGCCGCCCGCTACACCGGCGCCAACGCGCTGGCCGGGCTGATCGTCGGGACGGCGCTGGGCGTGGGCATGGCCTTCATCGCCAGCCGGTTCCGGGTGTTCAGCGAGATGGTGACGCCGGTGGCGGCGGCCCTCAACGCCATGCCGATCATCGCCCTGGCCCCGATCTTCAACAACATGTTCTCCTCGACCAGCACGGTGCCGCGCCGACTGGTCGTGACGATCGTCGTGTTCTTCCCGGTGTTCATCAACACGTTCCGGGGACTGACCCAGATCGATCCCGTTCACGACGAGCTCATGCGTTCGTACGCCGCCAGCGAGTGGACGGTGCTGAGCAAGGTCCGTGTGCCGGGAGCTCTGCCGTTCTTCTTCACCGGTCTCAAGCTGGCATCGTCGCTGTGCGTGATCGCCGCCATCGTCGCCGAGTACTTCGGTGGGCTCCAGGTCGGCCTCGGGAGCCGCATCACGTCCGCCGCCGCCAGCACCGCCTACGGGCGGGCGTGGGCCTACGTGGCCGCCGCCTGCCTCCTCGGGCCTGGCCTTCTTCCTCGCCACGACGATCCTCGAGCGGATCGCCACGCCGTGGCGGGTCCACCGGCGCTGAGCCGGACAGTCAGCAACCACCAACCCAGAAGGGGGAGAACATGAAGGTGCGGAGATTCACGAGCATCGCCGGGGCGGTCGCCCTGGCGATGATCGCCGTGGGCTGCGGCAGCGACGACGACAGCGGGGGCGACACGACCGCGGCGGCGGGCACCGAGGCCCCGGCCGCGTCGGAGGCTCCGGCCGCGTCCGACGCGCCCGCCGGGTCGGACACGCCCGTCACCACCGGCGACGCTGAAGCCGGTCAAGCTGCAGCTCCAGTGGGTGACGCAGGCCCAGTTCGCCGGCTACTACGCCGCCGTCGACCAGGGCTACTACACGGACGCCGGTCTCGACGTCCAGATCCTCGAGGGCGCCGTCGACATCACGCCGCAGACGGTCCTCGCGCAGGGGAACGCCGACTTCGCCATCGCCTGGGTGCCCAAGGCGCTCCAGTCGCGCGAGCAGGGCGCCGGCATCACGGACATCGCCCAGATCTTCCAGCGCTCCGGGACGCTCCAGGTGTCGAGCAAGGCCAACGACATCGCCGACCCGGCCCAGCTGGAGGGCAAGAAGGTGGGCAACTGGGGCTTCGGCAACGAGTTCGAGCTGTTCGCCGGGATGACGGAGGCCGGGTCTCGACCCGGCGTCGGACGTGTCGCTCGTCCAGCAGGACTTCGACATGCAGGCCCTGCTGAGCGGGGACATCGACGCCGCCCAGGCCATGACCTACAACGAGTACGCGCAGGTGCTCGAGGCCGTGAACCCGGAGACCGGCGAGCTGTACACGCCCGACGACTTGACGGTCATCAACTGGAACGACGTCGGCACGGCGATGCTGCAGGACGCCATCTGGGCCGACACCGAGAAGCTGGCTTCCGATGCGGAGTACAAGGAGACAGGCGACGGCGTTCGTGAAGGCGTCGCTCCAGGGATGGATCTACTGCCGTGACAACCCCGAGGCGTGCGTCGACCTCGTGCTGGCCGAGGGCTCACAGCTCGGCGCCAGCCACCAGCTGTGGCAGATGAACGAGATCAACAAGCTCGATCTGGCCCAGCCCGGACGGCATCGGCCACATGGACGAGGAGCTGTGGGCCCAGACCGTCGAGGTGGCGCTCAACACCAAGAACGCCGAGGGCACGACCGTCATCACCGCGGAGCCCGACGCCGAGGCCTACACGAACGAGATCGTGGACGCCGCGCTCGAGGAGCTGGGCGACGTGGACACCACCGGTGCCGACTTCACGCCCCTCGAGGTGACGCTCAACGAGGGCGGCGCCTAGGCCTCCTCGACGCTGGGAGACGTTGCTGCTGGCCTCGGGACGGTTCGTTTGGGCGCCAGCAGCACGAGCAGGAGCACGGCGGCGGCGATCTCGCACACGAGCGCGATCGCCGCCTCCGGTGATGGGTTCCAGCCGGTCTCGGTGAACCCGAAGATCCCAGGCCCGCGGGACAGGGCGAAGGCCAGCAGTGTCCCGTTGACCAGGACCAGGCCGGCCAGGAGCACGAGCAGGTGCCGGGTGGCCACGAGGGCCACCGCGATGACGACGGACGCCGCCGCGTTCAACAGGAACGACCGCCCCAGGTTCTGGTCGGGCACGTCCTTGTAGCCGTCGTCGTACAGCTTCAGATGGACGAGGCCCCCGACCAGGATCAGGGCCGCGGCCACGTAGCGCAGCGCCCGTTGTCCGCTCTCGGCGGCGTGGGGCGGGCGCTCGGCCGGCATCAGACGCCGGTTCCCGCCATCACGGCCTTCTCGGTCACCTGGAAGGCGGCCGGGACCGGGTTCTGCTGCAGCACGCGGCCAGAGCGGCCGCGTGTCGGGCCTCCACGCCGCCGACGCTCATGATGGCGGCGTTGAGCGCGGGGTCCTCGAAGCCGGCCACGTTCGACTGGTAGGTCTGGGCGGCGACGACCTCCAGGTCGTAGGCGAGGGCCACGACGCCCATCTCGTCCTTCAGCGCGTCGATCGTCGGCTGGATGGCCTCGAGGATGGCCGGGTTCGGCATGGTGAACGGCTCGCCGCCGGCCTTCGTGGTGAGCGACTGGAACAGGCCCGAGTGCTCCCGGTGCTGCGCCTGGAACAGCATGGCCGCGTCGGCGACCGCGGCCGTCGTCACCAGCCCGGAGTCGATGGCCGTCTGGTAGGCGGCGACGGCCAGTTCCTCGATGGAGGAGGCCGTGCGCAGGATGAGTACGTCCATGCCGGCGGCGCTTTCGGTGCCCGGCGGCATGGTGGATGCCGCGCCGGTGGTCGGCGCGCCGGTCGTGGCGTTCCCGCCGGCCGTGGTGGTGCCGGCGTCGTCGCTGTCGCTCCCGCACGCCGCGAGCAGGGCGCCGCCCAGGATCGTGACGCCGCCGATCTGGAGGGCGCGCCGGCGGCTCACGCCGAGGACGAGGTCCTGCCGCTGATCGGGGCCGAGCGAGTTGGGACGGTCGAAGACCCGAGAGAGCAGCTGGCGCAGCCGGGGGAGCGCCTCCTCGTGCTCGACCTGTGAGGCGCGGGCTTCGCGGCGGAGATGGTCCTGGGAGAAGTCCATGATCGGCCTTTCGTCGTTGTTCGTGCGTCGTGGGCAGGGCTTGTCGAGCGGGCTCAGCTGATCGGGTACTTGGCCGGGTCGACGGCGAGGTCGACGGTCTCGAAGCCGGGGATGAAGTCGGTGGCCGGCTTGCCGAGGACGGAGCCGAGGACCACGGCGTGCTGCGACTCGACGGGGAGGATCGAGGCGGTGAGCTGCAGCGCCTCCTTGGACGTGAGGGCGCCGAGCGCGAAGAGGTAGGTGGCGGCCGCGGCGTTCTCCAGGCCGTACGCGATCTCCAGCAGCGCCGCTTCGTCGGCCGCGGCGCCGAGCTGCGGGCCGACGGCCTCGAGCAGCTTGGCGTTCGGCTTGTTGGTGGCCGACGATCCGGCGGCCGCCCCGAAAGCTGCGGCGTGCTCGGTGTGATGGCCGGCGAAGGTGGTGGCGGCCTCGAGCACGGCGGGCGTGGTGACCTTGCCGCTCGCCGCGGCGGCCTTGTATGCCTCGACGGCGGCCAGCTCGACGGACTCGGCGAAGGCGGCCAGCCCGGCGTCGCCCGATTGCGCGTACGCCGGTGAGAACAGCGCGCTCAGGGGGATCATCGCGGCCCCGAGGGCCACCGCGGTACCGCCGAGACCGACGCCCTTGACCAGCTGCTGGCGGGTGGGGCCCATCAGCCGGGAGCCCTCGCCGTGGTGCAGCTCGGCGATGTCGTCCGCCACCGTGGCCATGCCCTCGCGGTGCGTCTCGTCGACGGCTCTCACCATCGCCCGGAGCTCTCGCTCGCTCGTCTCCATGGGGACTCCTCTCGGGGGTGGTTGGGATCAGGGCTCGACGACGACGGTGCCGGTCATCGAGTTGTGGATGCCGCACAGGTACGCGTACGAGCCAGGGGCGGCGAAGGAGGTGGTGAAGGCCGCGCCCTCGTCCATGCGGCCCGAGTCGAACGCGCCGTCGGCCGCCTTCACCGTGTGGGCGAAGGGGTCGTCGTTGGTCCAGGTGACCTCCTGCCCGACGGCGACCGTGATCGGTTCGGGCTGGAAGGCGAAGTCGACGATGGTCGCGGCGAGGGGTGCGGCTGCGCCGCTAGCGCCCGAGGTGCTAGGGGCGCTCGCTGAAGTGTTGGCGGCGGCCGGACCGCCGTCCTCGTTGGTCGTGACCGCGGCCGCGACGGCGGCGATCGACAGTCCCGCGGTCAGTGCCGTCGCGGCGAGGAAGGCAACCCGGGGGAGCGATCGCACACCGGGTATTTCGGGCCGGCCCGGGGGCCGGATTGGTCAGTCAGCCGCTCGTGTGCCGGTCGGCCAGTTCCAGGGCCTCGTCGATGACGGCGATGCCCTGCCTGACGTCGTCGACCGAGATCGTGCACGGCGGCACGACGTGGATGCGGTTGAAGTGGGAGAACGGCCACACGCCCTTGGCCTTGCAGGCCGCCACGACCTCGTTCATCGGTGCCGCCGCCTCGCCCGAGGCGTTGTAAGGCACGAGCGGCTCTCGCGTCTCGCGGTTGCGCACCAGCTCGATGGCCCAGAACACCCCGAGGCCCCGAACGTCGCCCACCGACGGATGTCGCTCCTGGAGCTCACGCAGGGCGGGACCGATGACGTCGGTGCCGAGCATGCGGGCGTGCTCGAGGACCCCTTCCTCCTTGAAGATCGTGATGGAGGCGACGGCCGCCGCGCAGGCCAGCGGATGCCCCGAATACGTGAGCCCACCGGGGTAGGGGCGCTCCTTGAACGTGTCGGCGATGGCCTGGCGGATGACGACGCCGCCCAGCGGCACGTAGCCCGAGTTGACGCCCTTGGCGAAGCAGATGAGGTCGGGGGTCACGTTCCAGTGGTCGACGGCGAACCATTCGCCGCAGCGCCCGAAGCCGGCCATGACCTCGTCGCAGATCATCACGATGCCGTGCTGGTCGCACAGGTCCCGCACGCCCTGGAGGTAGCCGGGCGGCGGCACCAGGATGCCGTTGGTGCCGACGACGGTCTCGAGCACGATGGCGGCGATGGTGTGCGCGCCCTCGACCATGATCACGTCGGAGAGGTGCTGCAGGGCCCGCGCTGACTCCTCGGCCTCGTCGGCGGAGTGGAAGGCCGAGCGGTAGGGGTAGGGGCCCCAGAACTTGACCATGCCCACCGCGCTGGGCTCACTCGGCCACCGCCGAGGATCGCCCGTCATCGTGATGGCCGCGCCCGTGGCGCCGTGGTAGCTGCGGTACATCGTCAGCACCTTGTGGCGCGCCGTGTGGAGACGGGCCATGCGGATGGCGTTCTCAGTGGCCTCCGCGCCGCCGTTGGTGAAGAAGACCATGTCGAGGTCGCCGGGAGCGAGCTCCGTGATGAGGCGGGCGGCCTCGCTGCGGTCGGCGTTGGCGAAGGACGGCGCCACGGTGCACAGGCGGCCGGCCGCTTCCTGGATGGCCGCGATCAGCCGGGGGTGCTGGTGGCCGATGTTCAGGTTGACGAGCTGCGACGAGAAGTCGAGGTACCGGTTGCCGTCGTAGTCCCAGAACCAGGAGCCCTCGCCCCCCGCCACGGGGATGGGGCTGATCAGCCCCTGGGCGCTCCAGGAGTGGAAGACGTGGGCGCGGTCGTTGCGCACGACGCTGGCGCCGTCGGGCCGGGTCTCGACGCTGGTCATCGTCCAAGCGTAGGTCCGCCCATCGCCCCCGAACAATGCCCCCTTCGTACCAGGCACAGACTCGTACCGATTCGATGTCGAATCGGTAGGGAGCGGCGTGGACCGGCCCCGCCGACGGAACTCTGTCCGGATCGCGCCGAAAACGGCGCGTTCTCCTCGCACTTCCGGCCCGGCGATTCGCCGTCGATTCGCCGGACGAGCGGGCGGCGACCGAATGACGGGCGGGCCGGTCGGACCTACCTATGCCCGATGGCACAGCGGAATAGGTAGGTCGTCGGATGTGGCCGCCTACCTCAGGGGCGCAGTCTGGGCAGCACGTTGACCCGTCCCTAGGAAGGAGGACAGTGATGTTCACGAACCTGCAGACCATCCAGATCGCCCAGGAGATCCAGGCCGACCACCGGCGTCGCGCCAAGACCTGGCGCTCGGCCCGGTCCCGCCGTCGGGCCGCTCCGGAGCTCCCCGTGACCCGGCCGCTGACCCTCGTCCGGGACCCGGTCTGAGCGCCGAACCCCTCCCGTTGCCGGCGGTCTGCGTCGGTAGCGTGCACGAGGTGTTGGGAGGGCGCGCCGGACTCAGTCCCGTGATGGTGGGGCGGTCCGCGGCTCTGGCCCAGCTCCTCGATCTGGTCCCGTCCGCCGGCGTCGCCGTCGCCGACCTCCCGACGGTGGCGCTGGTGGCCGGAGAGGCCGGCGTGGGCAAGACCCGCCTGTTGCGGGAGCTGGTCGCCGCCCTGCCTCCCGACGTCACGGTCCTTTCGGCGGCCGCCGAGCCCGACGCGCTGTCCCGCCCGTACTCGCTCGCCCGCTCGGCCCTCGGCGGGCCCATGCCGGTCGGCCTTGGAGCGCTCGACGACCCCGACCTCGTCGTCTCCCAGCTCGCCGGCCGGCTGGGCGAACGGCCGGCCGTCGTCATCTTCGAGGACCTCCACTGGGCCGACGCCGAGAGCGCGACCGTCATCGACCGCCTGGCCCAGCTGCCGTCCGGCCGGCTTCTCCTGGTGGGCTCGTACCGCCCGGAGGATCTGAGCCGCCGTCTGCCCGGCGGCGACCTGCTCTCGCGCCTGGAGCGGCGACACGCGGTGGAGCGAGTGCGCATCGACCGGCTCGATCGCAACGAGGTCGGGGCCTTGGTGGCCGCCATCTCGGGGGAACCACCGACGTCGGCCGTCATCGAAGCGCTCTACAGCCGCAGCGGCGGCAACCCCTTCTTCATCGAGGAGATCCTCGCCGCCGCCGGGTGCCGAGTCGCCCGTCCCGGCGACCTCCTCGGCGTCCGCCTGCCGTGGTCCCTGGAGGAGGCGGTGCGCAGCCAGCTCGAGGGCCTGTCGCCGATCGAGCGGCGGGTGCTCGAGGCCGCGGCCATCTGCGGCCCCACCACCCGCTTCGACGTGCTCGCGAGCGCGGCCGACATGGACGAGGCCGAGCTCCTCGACGTCCTCCGGGCATTGGTCCGGGCCGGTCTGCTGGAGGAGGCCACGGACGACCGCTTCAGCTTCCGTCACGCCCTCGTCAGCGACGAGGTCGAGCGCCAGCTCCTCGGCCGCGAGCGTCGCTTGCTCCATCAGCGGGCGCTCGACGCCCTGCTCGCTGCGGCCGACGCCGACGCCGCCGGCGCGGACAGCGACGGCGGAGACAGGGCGGCCACGACGGCGAGCGCGGCACGCCACGCCGCCGGCGCCGGCCGCTTCGACGACTTCGTCGTGCTGGCCCGTGACGGCGCCCAGCACTACCTGCGCCAGGGCTCCACGTTCCAGTCCCTGCGCCTGGCCGACGAGGCGCTGCGGGAGGCGCCGGAGGATGCGACCCTCCTGGCCGTTGCCGCGGAGTCGGCCTGGCTGATCTCGCTCTACAACGAGGCCATCTCGTACACGGACCGCTGGGTGGCGGTGGCCCGGGCCACCGACGATCCCGAGGAGGAGGCAGCAGCGCTGCGCTGGCGCCTCCGGCTGCACCACGACATGGGACATCCGGACCGGGTGGACGAGGACCGGGACCGCCTCGCCGATCTGATCGGCGTCCTTCCGCCCGGAGGCCGTCGGGCCCGGGCGATGGCGGCCATCGCCCAGTCCCACATGCTCCAGGACCACCGGGAGCTGGCCGTCGAATGGGCTGACCGGGCGATCGCCGCCGCAGAGGAGATCGGCGATCAGTCCGTGGCGGCCCAGGCCCGGCTGGAGCGCGGGAGCGCCTTGAACACCGGCCAGCCCGGGAAGGACCGTGACCTGCGGGCGGCCATCGACGAGGCCGAGGCGCTCGGCGAGTGGGTCCTCGTCACGCGGGGCCTCAACAACCTGTTCGAGGCTGTCCCCATCTTCACGCCCGAGGGACGGGCGCTCGTCGAACGCTTCCGGCGTGCCGCGGGCAGGGCCGGGTTCGACTCGATGAGCCACGCCATCGCCGCGGTCCGCGAAGGCGAGATCGCCTTCGGGGTGGGCGATCTGCGGGCGGCCCGACGGGCCAAGGAGCGCGGGGAAGAGTGGTGGTTGCGGTGCGGGCAGGAGGCCGACTGGCTCGCATCGCTGGACTACGACCTGGCGTTCGAGGAGGGCCGGACCGGGGACGCCCGGGCCGCGCTCGAACGTCTCGAGCTGGGCAAGCACCGCTACAACAGGAGCTGGCAGGCCCGCACCGAGCTCCAGCTCGCCTGGCTGCAGGGCGACGCCGGCGCGGTGCGGCATTGGTTCGGCGAGTACGTCGTCGCCACGGTGCCGAGCAACCTGTACTTCCTGCCCGACGTGCTGGCCGTGGTCGACCTGGCGCTCGACGGCGGGGTCGATGCCGAGATGGCCCGGACCGGTATCCAGGCCGCGTTGGACAGCCATCCCTCCGTCGAGCGGGCGATGTTCGTGCTCGACGGGCTGCTGTGGGCCGCCGAGGGCGACCCGGCCCAGTCCGCCGAGCGTCTCGGCCGGGTCCTGGAGGATCCCGACCCGACGCTGCCCCGGGCGGTGCTCGGCCACCTGCGCACCCGGCGCGCCCAGGCTCTGCAGGCCATCGGCGACCGGGTCTCGGCGAGGGACGAGCTCCACCGGGCGCTCGAAGTCGACCTCGCCCGCTGGCCGGGCTGGCGACGCGACCGCGCCGCGGCGTTGCTGACGCGACTGGAGGGCGGCGGGGTCACGTCGGAAGGCGAGCTCACGGCGCGCGAGCTGGAGGTCGCGGCCCTCCTCAGCGAGGGCCTGACCAACGGCGAGCTCGGTCGTCGGCTCTACATCTCGCCGAAGACGGTGGCGGTGCACGTGAGCAACATCCTCATGAAGCTCCACCTCTCCAACCGGGCGGAGATCGCGGCCTGGGCGGTTCGCACCGGCGTCGTGCAGGACGCCTGAAGCGTCGCGGCCGCTCGGCTCAAGCAGCGAGGGGCCGGTCCAGCGCCGCCCGGAGCGCCTCTTCCAGCGTCGGATGGGTGAAGACGTAACCCGAGTCCTCGAGGACCCGCGGCAGCACCTTCTGGCCCTCGTACAAGAGGATCTCGGCCAGCTCGGAGCCCAGCACGAGCTTCGGCCCGAAGGCGGGGATGGGCATGAACGACGGCCGGCCGAGGACGCCGGCCAGCGTCTTGGTGAACTCGGCGTTGGTCACCGGATGAGGAGCCGTGAGGTTGGCGGGGCCGGCTACCTCGTGGGTCAGCAGGTGGAGGATGGCGCCGACCTCGTCGTCGATCGAGATCCAGCTGAACCACTGCTGACCCGAGCCGAGCTTGCCGCCGAGGCCCAGCTTGAACAGCGGGAGCTGCTTCTTCAGCACACCCCCACGGCCGGACAGGACGATGCCCGAACGGATCCTGGCCACCCGGATCCCCGCTTCGACGGCGGCCGCCGTCGCCCCCTCCCACGCCACGCACACTTCGGGCAGGAACCCGGTCCCCGGCGGGCTGGTCTCGTCGACCACCTCGTCGCCCCGGTCGCCGTAGATCCCGACCGCGGAACCGGACACCAGGACCGAAGGACGCTTCGTGAGGCCGGCGAGCGCCCCGGCCAGCAGCGTGGTCCCGTCGGTGCGGCTGCGAAGGATCGTGCGCTTGTAGGCATCGGTCCACCGGTGGTCGCCTATGCCGGCTCCGGCCAGGTGCACCACGGCGTCGACCCCCTCGAGGGAGGCGGAGTCGATGGTCCCGGCGTCCGGATCCCAGGCGATCTCGTCGCCCTTCGGCTCGCTGCGCACGAGGGCGATCGCGCGGTGCCCGGCCGCCGTCAGCGCCTCGCCCAGCGCGCTCCCGATGAGGCCGGTGGACCCGGAGACGACGACATCCATGGCGCCGCAGGCTAGGAGGCGGTGCTCACTCGACCAGCACCGGAACCGAGGTCACGACCGTGTTCGGGCGGTACAGCAGCCGCGCCTTCAGGGCGAGCGCCGACTGGTTGTGCAGGAACCCGCTGGACCATCCCGTCACGAACTCCGGGATGACCACGGTGATGATGTCGTCCTCGGCCTCGGCGTCGAGCTCGTCCAGGTACCTGAGGACGGGACGCGTGAGCTCACGGTAGGGCGAC
The DNA here is from genome assembly GCA_963769115.1 of uncultured Acidimicrobiales bacterium. Classification (GTDB taxonomy): domain Bacteria; phylum Actinomycetota; class Acidimicrobiia; order Acidimicrobiales; family Ilumatobacteraceae; genus DASTFY01. The sequence goes on along the minus strand of CAVYKN010000019.1, from coordinate 183,272 downwards.
GAGATGGTGTGGAGCTCGATGGGCAGGTTGTACTCCGCCCACTCCTGCATCACCTTCTCCTGCTCCTCGGCATCCCCCACGACGGTCACCGCGATCAGCCGGTCGGGCGCGAGCGAGCGCGCGTAGCCGATGGCGTTGAGCGCGCCCTTGTTGACGCTGCCCACGAGCACGACGACGTAGTGGGTGTGGCGCGGGGCGCGGTAGGTCGGGGGCACGTGGACGGCCTCGTGCACGCGGTCGTAGTGCTTGCCGATCGCCCTCAGCCCCAGGACCATGATCGGGATGATCACCGCGGGGATCCACGCCCCCTCGGTGAACTTCGAGACCACGACGACCAGAGCCACGACACCGGTCGTGAAGCTGCCCACGCCGTTGATGACGGCGTTGGCGCGCCAGTTCGGCTCCTTCAGACGGAAGTGGTGCCGCACCATGCCGGCCTGGCTGAGGGTGAACCCGGTGAACACCCCGAACGCGTAGCAGCGGGATCAGCGCGCTCGATGTTCCCCTTGAAGATGATGACGAGGATGCCCGCCATGACGGCCAGCACGATGATGCCGTTCGAGAACACGAGCCGGTCGCCGCGGTTGGCGAACTGGCGGGGCAGGAACCCGTCGCGGGCGATGATCGACGACAGACGGGGGAAGTCGGCGTAGGCCGTGTTGGCGGCCAGGATCAGGATGGCGAACGTGGCGATCTGGGTGAGCCAGAACAGGATGCCCTTCCCGTTGTAGATCCAGGCCGCCATCAGCGCGATGCCGGTGGCGCTCTCCTCGCCGCGGTACGGCTGGAGGTGGGCGGCCAGGATCGACACGCCGAGGAACGTGGTGCCGAGGATGATCGCCATCGTCATCAGCGTCCGGGCGGCGTTGCGGGACTCCGGGCGCCGGAAGGCCGGGACGCCGTTCGACACCGCCTCCACGCCCGACAGCGCGACCGCGCCGGACGAGAAGGCCCGCAGCAACATCATGAACGAGAGGGTCTGGTTCATCTCCGCCAGCTCCCGCCCCTCGATGGTGACGTTGGGCAGCGGGCCGAGGTCGAAGATGTAGATGCGGATCAATCCGGTCACGATCAGGATGACGAGCATCACCACGTAGAAGTAGGTGGGTCCGGCGAACAGGCCCCCTGACTCCTTCACCCCCCGCAGGTTGGCGAGCGTCATGAGGAGGATGCAGACGAGGCAGAGCGGGACCGCCCACTGGCGGTCGAACCCGGCGGCGGCGCGGATGGCGAGCACGCCACCGGCGACGGACACCGCGACCGTCAGCGTGTAGTCGACCAGCAGCGCCGAGCCGGCCACCAGGGACGGGATCGTGCCCAGGTTCTCGCGGCTGACGATGTAGCTGCCGCCCCCACTCGGGTACGCGTAGATCGTCTGGCGGTAGCTGACCACGACGATGGTCAGCAGGACGCAGACCACGATGGCGATGGGCACGAGGTACTGCCACGCCTCGGACCCGATGTGGGCCTGGATGAGCAGCACCACGAGGATCTCGTCCGTCGCGTAGGCGGTGGAGGAGATGGCGTCGGAGGCGAACACCGGCAGCGCGATGATCTTCCGCAGGCGCTGGTGGCGCTCGTCTGCGGACGGGATCGGGCGGCCGACCAGGATCCGCTTCAGGGTCGAGTACATGGCGGGCGAAAGCATCGCGCGACGGCGTGTCGCGCCTCGGGTGTCCTGTCCAGGTCGGCGTCAGTCGTGCGCCGCGTCGCCGATGTGGATCGGCACCGACGTCACCACGGTGTTGGGCCGGAAGAGCAACCGCGCCTTGAGGGCCAGCGCGGTCTGGTTGTGGAGCACCTGCAGGTACCAGCGGTTGACCACGAACTCGGGGATGACGACGGTGATGATGTCGTCGCGGTCCTCGGCGTCCAGTTCGTCGAGGAACCGCAGCACCGGCCGGGTGAGGTTCCGGTACGGCGAGTGGAGGGTGTGGAGCTCGACGGGGATGTCGTGCTTCGCCCACTGCTCGGCCAGCTCGTTGGCCTCCTCGTCGTCCGTGACCACGGTGACCGCCAGCAGCCGGTCCGGGGCCAGCGAGCGGGCGTACGCCAGGCCCTGCAGCGTCCCCTTGTTGACGCTGCCGACCAGCACCGTGACGGTGTGGGTGTGGCGCCGGGCCCGCCAGCCGTCGCCCACCTTGATCTCCTCTCGGACACCGGCGTAGTGGTGGCCGATGGCCTTGAAGAGGACGACGATGGCCGGGATCACCACGGCCGGCAGCCAGGCACCGACGGTGAACTTGGAGACCACGACCACGAGGAGCACGATGCCGGTGGCGATCGCCCCCACCAGGTTGATGACCATGCGCAGCTTCCAGCCCGGCTCCCGCCGGCGGCGCTGGTATCGCACCATGCCGGACTGGCTGAGCGTGAACCCGGTGAACACCCCGACCGCGTAGAGAGGGATGAGGGCCGTCGTCTGGCCGCCGAAGGCGACGATCAGCACGGCGGACATGACGGCGAGGACGAGGATGCCGTTGGAGAACACGAGCCGATCGCCCCGGTTCTTGAACTGGTGGGGGAGGAACTCGTCCCGGGCGATGATCGACGACAGGCGGGGGAAGTCGGCGTACGCGGTGTTGGCGGCCAGGATCAGGATGGCGAAGGTGGAGAACTGCAACACGTAGTAGAGCACCGTGCCCGAGCCGAAGACCTCCGTGCCCAGGATGGACAGGAGCGTCTCGTGATGGGACGCCGTCGGGTTGAGGCGGTTGGTCAGCAGGCCCAGCCCGAAGAAGGCCGTGCCCAGGATCAACGCCATGGTCGTCAGCGTCCGCGCCGCGTTGCGGCTCTCGGGCTTCTGGAACGCGGGGACGCCGTCGGCTATCGCCTCGACCCCGGTCAGCGCCACGGCCCCGGACGCGAAGGCCCGCAGCAGGATGAGGGCGCTGATACCCGCGAGCGCCCCGCCCCCGGTGAGCTCGTCGATGGCCTCCTGGTCGGTCGGCAGGCGGGCGAGGTCACCTGTGTAGTACCGGTACAGGCCCAGCACGATCATGGCGAACAGGACCACGACGTAGATGTAGGTCGGCGGGGCGAAGATCATGCCGGACTCCTTCATGCCCCTGAGGTTGGCCACCGTCATGAGCGCGATGAAGCCCAGGCACATGCCCACCCGATATCGGCTCAGCTCCGGGAAGGCGGAGGTGATGGCAGCCACGCCCGCGGAGACCGACACGGCCACGGTCAGCACGTAGTCGACGAGGATCGAGGCACCGGCCACCAGCGCTATCTGCGGGCCGAGGTTCTCCCTGCTCACGATGTACGTCCCGCCGCCTCCCGGGTAGGCCATGATCGTCTGGCGGTAGCTGGTGATGACGATGGCCAGCAGGATGCACACCACGACGGCCAGCGGGACCAGGTAGTCGGTGGCGGCGAGACCGACGGCCGGGATCAGGACGATCAGGATCTCCTGCGTCGCGTACGCCGTCGACGAGATGGCGTCGGAGGCGAACACCGGGAGCGCCACCGACTTGGGCAACCGGGTGTGGTGCTCCTGGGAGGTGGCGATGGGTGTGCCGAGCACCATCCGCTTCAGCGCCGCGTACATCGGCCCGCACTTTCGCACAGGCGGCAGCACCGGGGCTGTCTGGACGCCCTGGGTAGGATTCCGACCCTCGTGACCAGCGCGGAGGAGGACGTCGAGTGCACGTCGTGATAGTCGGTTGCGGCCGGGTGGGCTCCGCGCTCGCCCGCAGCCTCACCGAGGGCGGTCACACCGTGGCGGTCATCGACAAGCGGCCCGAGGCCTTCGGCCGCCTGCCGAGCGACTTCAGCGGCCAGATGATCAACGGCATCGGCTTCGACCGCGACCGGCTGAAGGAGGCCGGCATCGAGCAGGCGGCCTCGCTGGCGGCGGTCACCAACGGCGACAACTCGAACATCCTCATCGCGCGGGTCGCCCGGGAGACCTTCGGCATCGAGAACGTCGTGGCCCGCATCTACGACCCTCGGCGGGCGGCGATCTACCAGCGCCTGGGCATCGCCACCGTCGCCACCGTGGCGTGGACGACGGAGCGGGTCATGCGCCGTCTCGTGCCCAGCGAGGCGGCGATGGAGTGGATCGACCCGAGTGCGAGGGTGTCGCTGGTGGAGCGGACCATCGCCGGGTCGTGGTCCGGCCACCCGCTGTCAGACCTGGAGCAGCCGGGGCGGGTCCGGGTGGCGGCCGTGGGCCGGCTCGGGGTGGCCCAGGTGCCGAACCCGGACCTCGTCGCGCAGGACGGCGATGTGGTGTACCTGGCAGTGGCCAGCGACGCGTCTGGCCGATGTCGACGCCGCGCTGGCGGCCGGTCCGGCAAAGGGAGCGCACTGATGCGGGTCGTCATCGCCGGGGGTGGCTCCGTCGGGCGCTTCATCGGGCAGCAGCTCAGCGAGGCCAAGCACGAGGTCCTGATCATCGACAACGACCCTGCGGTGGTGCGCGCCGCCCAGCGGTCGGGCGAGCCCGACGGCGTGCCGTGGTTGCAGGCCGATGCCTGCGAGGCCACGCGGCTGAGCGAGGCCCAGGTCGACAAGGCCGACGTGGTGGCCGCCGTCACCGGCGACGACGAGGACAACCTGGTGATCTCGCTGCTCGCCAAGCAGGAGTTCGGCGTCCCGCGGGTCGTTGCGCGCGTCAACAATCCGAAGAACGAGTGGATGTTCAACCAGATGTGGGGGGTCGACGTCGCCGTCTCCACCCCGCATCTCATCACCGCCCTCGTGCAGGAGGCGGTCTCGGTGGGGTCGTTCGTGCGGTTGCTGTCGTTCGAGGGCGGCAAGGCTCGCTTGGCCGAGGTGACGCTGGCCGAGGGCTCGCCGGCGGCCGACAAGGAGATCGTCGAGCTCGGCCTCCCGCGCGACGCCACGGTCGTGGCCATCGTCCGTCAGGAGCGGGTGGTCGTGCCCCGGGGCGACACCATGATCCGCGCCGGTGACGAGGTCATCGTCCTCGTCACCAGCGAGTCCGAGGACGAGGTCACAGCAATCCTCACCGGGGCGTGAGGCCCCCGCCCCATGCGGTGCCCTATGCAGGCAGGAGCGTGTAGGCGGGGTTGAGCAGGACCGGCCGGCCCCGCTCCTGGTGGGCGACGCCCTCGAAGAGCACGCCGCGCCCGTTCCCCATGCCGCCGACGGTGCGCCGGCCGGTGAACACCACCACGAGGTCGCCCGTGCCGTCGCACACCACCACCTCGAGGGCAGGAGTGCCCGAGCGCGGCGTGATGCGCATCCGGGTGACTTCGCCACCGACGCGGATCGGCGTGCGCAGCGGGAGCTCGTCGATCGGTGTCAGCTGCTTGCCGACGAACCGTCCCTGGAGCCGCGCGTTGTCCAGCTCCTCCACCGAGGCCTTGAGTCGCTTGCCGATGTCGCGGAATCCCATCGACGACGATTCTGCCAGGCGACCCCCGTCACGCGTCGGCCAGGGCCTCCAGCCGTTCCGCCAGCTCCTCCTCGGGCATGGCACCGAGCACCAGGTCCGCCGTGCCGTCGCCTGACACGAACAACCACGCCGGCTGGCTGACGACGCCGAAGTGGGCGAACAGCTCGCCGTCCTCATCGCGCAGCGACGGGAAGGTGAGGCCGTGCCGGTCCTCGAACTCCTGCATGGAGGCGTCGCTGCCGTACCACGACACACCGATGAGCTCGACGTCCCCCTCGTGGTCGGACTTGACCTCCTCGACCGAGGGGGCTTCACGGTTGCAGGTGCTTCAGGTGGGCGCCCAGAACCAGAAGGCGACGGGCCGGCCGGCCAGAGTCGAACCGTCGAGCTCTCCGCCGCCGACGATCGGCGCGCTGAAACGCAGCACGTCGGGGCCTGCTGCGCTGGCCTCCTGTGCGGTTGCGGCGGCCGGCGCCGACGACCCATCACCCCCGCCACCGCATGCCGCGAGGACGGTCAGCGCGAGCAGGACGGCGACGCGGCGGCTCACGCTCGGACTCTACGATCCTCGTTGCGGCCTCGTCTGGCGCAGATTCCGTATCCTCGCCAGTCCGTGAGCACCCGCAAGCTGATCGTCGTCGCCCTCGTCTGCGGGCTGGCCATCCTGGTGGCCGGGGGGATCCAGCTGTTCCGGATCGCCGACGCGGACAACCGCACGGTCGAGGTGCTGGCGGAGGGTGAGGCGGCCACGGTGGGCATCGTCACGGTGGTGGTGGAGGACAGTTCGTCCGACGGGGCCGCCATACGGGCCACGGTGCGCATGAGCGCCTCCGACGAGACGACCGTGCCGCTCTCCAGCTTCACGCTGCTCGTCGGCGGCCGGCTGCGCCAGGCGCTCGTCTCGGAGGATGGGCCGGGCTGCCCGTCTCCGGTCACCGTCGGCCCTGAGCCGACGACGTGCGACGTGGCCTTCGAGGGCGGCGACGGCACGGCCACCCTCGCCTTCAGTCGCGACGGTGAGCAGGCACAGTGGCGTCTGGATCCGGCGGTCACCTGACCAGAACGGGCCGTCGTGCGGCGGCGCTACCCTGACCGCCGGTCCATCCACACCACACCGAACGAGGTGATTCCCACGGCCGAGCAGTTGGATCTCGTGATCATCGGCGGAGGCCCCGGCGGGTACGCCGCCGCGTTGTACGGGGCGTCCGCGGGATTGTCGGTGGCGCTGGTCGAGAAGGGGAAGGTGGGCGGTACGTGCCTGCACCGCGGGTGCATCCCGGCCAAGGCCTTCCTGGAGACGGCTGCCGTCAACCGCCATGTCGCCCACGCGAAGGACTTCGGCATCGACGCCGGTTCTCCGCCGGTCGACTTCGCCGTCAGCCAGGCTCGCAAGCAGTCGATCGTCGAAGGGGTGTGGAAGGGCCTCTCCGGTCTGATCCGCAGCCGCAAGATCACCAGCTACGAGGGCACCGGCTCCCTCGGGCCGGAGCGCACGGTCTCCGTGAAAGGGGCGGACGGCTCGAGCACCTCGCTGCAGGCCCGCCACGTCATCCTGGCCTCGGGCTCGGCGCCGCGGCTCATCCCCAACTTCGAGGTGGGCGGCCCGATCATGACCTCGGACGAGGTGCTGATGCTCGACCGCATCCCGGCCCGCATGGCTGTCATCGGCGGCGGGGCCATCGGCTGCGAGTTCGCCTCCGCGTTCTCCGACCTCGGGTCGAAGGTGACGATCCTCGAAGGTCTGCCCAAGATCCTGCCCGGGCTCGACAACGACGTGGCCAACGTGGTGGTGCGGGCGTTCAAGAAGCGGGGCATCGAGATCAAGACGGGGGTGATGGTCAACGGCCACACGCCCGAACGACGAGGGTGGGACCACCGTCCACTTCGGCGAGGGCGAGAACCTCGAGGTCGACGCCGTCGTGGTGTCCGTCGGGCGCCGGCCCTATGCCGACGAGCTCGGCCTGGCCGGCACAGCGGTCGCTGGTCGACCAGCGGGGCTTCGTGGTGGTCGACGAGTACTGCCGGACGGCCGAGCCCGGTGTGTACGCGCTCGGGGACCTGATCGACTCGCCGCAGCTGGCGCACGTCGGCTACGCCGAGGCCATCGTGGCGGTCAAGGACATCCTCGGGGAGCGGCCCGTCCCCGTCATGTACGACCGGGTGCCGTGGGCCATCTACTGCTTCCCGGAGGTGGCCTGGGCCGGCCACTCGGAGGAGTCGGCGGCGGCGGCCGGGCCTCGACGTCGTGGTGGGCAAGCACCAGTTCCGGGCCAACAGCCGGGCCAAGATCATCGGCGAGACCGAGGGCCTCGTGAAGGTGATCGCCAAGAAGACGCCCGACGGCACGGCCGGCCAGGTGCTGGGCGTGCACATGGTCGGGCCGTGGGTGACCGAGCAACTCGGCCAGGGCTACCTGGCCGTGAACTGGGAGGCCACGGTGGCCGAGGTGGCGGAGTACCTCCAGCCCCATCCGAGCCTGTCGGAGCTGTTCGGCGAGACGGTGCTCTCGCTGACCGGAAGGAGCCTGAACGTCTGATGGCCGACGTGACCCTGCCCCAACTCGGTGAGACGGTCACCGAGGGCACCATCACCAAGTGGTTCAAGGCCGTGGGCGACGCCGTCGCGCTCGACGAGCCGCTCTTCGAGGTGTCGACGGACAAGGTCGACACCGAGGTGCCGTCGCCCATCGCCGGCACCCTGCTCGAGATCCGCGTCGACGAGGGTGCCACCGTGTCGGTCGGCTCGGTGATCGCCGTTGTCGGCGATGGTGCCGCGGACGCCGGCGCGGACAGCGGCGGTGCTGCTGAGGCTGCAGCGGCGACCGCCGAGGCGCCGGCCCCGCCGGAAGCGCCTGCCCAGACGGAAGCGCCGGCGCCGGCGGAAGAGGCCTCCGTCCCGTCGCCGGAGCCGCAACCGGCCCCGCAACCCGCCCCCGTCCCGCAGCCTGAGCCCCCGGCCCCCGCTCCGGAGCCGGTTCCGCAACCCGAGCCGATCCCGGCGCCACAGCCGATCCCGGCGCCCGAACCGGGCCCGGCCCCGGCGCCCCCCGGCCCGACCCCCGAGCCGCCGGCCCCACCCGCCCCTGGGCCCGTTCCGGGGCCCGAGCCCATGCCGCCGGTCCCTCAGGCCACGGACGGCGCATCCGACAACCGCCTGCTCTCGCCGGTCGTCCGTCGCCTGGTCAACGAGTACGGCCTCGACCCCGGTGCCATCACGGGCACGGGCACGGGCGGGCGCATCACCCGCGAGGACGTGCTCGCCCAGATCGAGCGCGGTGGTGCAACGCCGGCCGCGCCGGCTCAGGCTGCACCCGATCAGGCGGCATCCGATCAAGCGGCGCCCGCGCCGGCCGCCGGCCGCCCAGGCCGCGGCGCCGGCCCCGGCCGCTGAAGCTCCTGCCGCCGCTCCCGCCGCCAAGCCCGCGGCTGCCAAGCCCGCGGCCGCGGCACCGGCCGCCGCGGCGGGTGAGCGCGACGAGTCGGTCCGCCTGTCGAAGATCCGCAAGCTGACCGGCGACCACATGATCATGTCGAAGGCCGTCACCCCTCACGCCTTCAGCGTGGTGGAGATCGACTTCGCCAACGTCGATCGCACCCGGTCGTCCGTGAAGGGCGAGTGGAAGGCGAGCGAGGGCTTCAGCCTCACGTACCTGCCCTTCATCTGCCGGGCCATCGTCGATGCCCTCGCCCAGTTCCCGCACCTCAACGCCAGTGTGGGCGAGAAGGAACTGGTCGTCCACCGGTACGTCGACCTCGGCATCGCCGTCGACCTCGACTACCAGGGCCTGCTGGTCCCGGTCATCCGCGATGCGGAGACCAAGCGCCTGCGGGCCATCGCCCGCGAGATCAGCGACCTGGCCGGCCGGGCCAAGTCCCGCAAGCTGAGCCCGGATGAGATCCAGGGCGGCACGTTCACCGTGTCCAACAACGGGTCCGCGGGCTCGGTCCTCACGGCGCCGATCATCAACCAGCCCCAGGTGGCCATCGTCTCGACGGACGCCATCATCCGCCGGCCCGTGGCCGTGGATCTGGCCGACGGAGGCGAGGGCATCGCCATCCATCCCGTCGGGAACCTGGCCATGAGCTGGGACCACCGCGCCTTCGACGGTGCGTACGCCGCCAACTTCCTGCACGGGGTCAAGACCATCCTGGAGACCCGGGACTGGAGCGCCGAGCTCTGACCACCGTGCTGCAACGCAGCGTCGACCTGGCCGGGCCGTTGCGCGTCCGCTGGCTGGGGCGGGTTCCCTACGACGAGGCGCTGGCACTGCAGCGGGGCCTGTTCGAGCACGGTCGGGAGCAGCACCTGCTGCTGCTCGAGCACCCGCCCGTCTACACGCTCGGGGTGCGGGCCTCGACCGACAACGTGCTGGCCGATCCCGCCGACGTCGGCGCCGAGCTGGTCCGCACCGACCGCGGCGGCGACGTCACGTACCACGGCCCCGGGCAACTCGTCGGCTATCCCGTGCTGAGCCTGCCGCCCAAGCGCGGGTCCGGCGGTGGCCTGGCCGACACCGTGGCCTACGTGCGCACCGTCGAGCAGGTGCTCATCGACGCCCTCGCCGATCTCGGCCTGCCCGGCGCCGGCCGCCTGCGCGCCTATCCCGGCGTGTGGCTGGACCCCGACAGCGACCACCCGCGCAAGGTGGCGGCCGTCGGCGTCCGGCTGAGCCGGGGCCGCACCATGCACGGCTTCGCCCTCAACGTCACGACCGACCTCTCGATGTTCGGCCACATCATCCCGTGCGGCATCGTGGGCAAGGCGGTGACCTCGCTGGAGGCCGAGGGCCTTGCCGTCACGATGCGGGCGGTGGTCGACGTCGTCTCGGCCAGGGCTGCCGAGGCCTGGGGTGGCGGAGCGATGGAGCGCCAGGACGTGGCCTGGCGGCACCGCCCGAACGACCTGTCGGCCTTCTCGCGGGGCGAGGGCGCGGGCACGGTGGTGCGGGACGCGTCGCAGCACCTGCAGGGACGGCTGGAGCAGGCCGGGGTCGTGGGTGGGCTGCAGATCTCCACCCGCAAGCCGGAGTGGCTGCGGCCCAAGGTGCACCACGGGCCGGAGGTGCTGGCGCTGAAGCGCTCGGTGCGGGAGCTCGGCCTCGTCACGGTGTGCGAGGAGGCGGGCTGCCCCAACCTGTCCGACTGCTGGGCCGACGGCACGGCGACCTTCATGGTCCTGGGCGAGCGCTGCACGCGCGCCTGCGGCTTCTGCCTCGTGGACACCCGGAAGCCCGGCGCGGTCGACGAGAGCGAACCGGAGCGGGTGGCCGAGGCCGTGGACCGCCTGGCGCTGGACCACGCGGTGCTGACGATGGTGGCCCGGGACGACCTGGCCGACGGGGGCCTCGGCATCGTGGCGGAGACGGTGCTCGCCATCCGCCGTCGCCGGCCGCAGGCCGTCGTGGAGACGCTCATCAGCGATGCCAAGGGCGATGCGGCGGCGCTCGATGTCCTGTTCGACGTGCGGCCGGACGTGCTGAACCACAACCTAGAGACCGTGGCCCGCCTCCAGCGCGCCGTGCGCCCGTCGGCCGGTTACGCCCGCAGCCTCGGTGTGCTGGCCCGGGCCAAGGCGGCCGGCCTCACCACCAAGTCGGGCCTGATCCTCGGCATGGGCGAGACCGTGGACGAGGTGCTCGGCGCGCTCGCCGATCTGTCCGGCGTCGGGGTCGACATCGTCACGCTCGGTCAGTACCTGCGCCCGACGACCAACCACCTGCCCGTCGCCCGCTGGGTTCGGCCCGAGGAGTTCACGGCGCTGAAGGCGGCCGGCGAAGCCCTCGGGCTCGGCCACGTCGAAGCCAGCCCGCTCACCCGCTCGAGCTACCACGCCAAGCAGGCCGCCGGGGCCGTCGGCATCACCACCGGCAGCAACGACGCCGTCTCCCTCCGCTGACCGCCGCCGCCGCCGTTGCGTTCATGGCGTCATTCCGGGCGTATCTCGCCACATTCGGCGCCATGAACGATGCGGGTGAGACCGGTGGCGAGACCGGGCGGCGAGCGTGCGGTTCGTAGCATGACGGCGTGACCGAGGCCCGCTCGCCGGTGATCGCCGCCCGGCGGGAGCGGGTGCTGGACGCGGCCGAGGTCGTGCTGGCCGAGGTCGGGGTCACGGCGACGATGGACGAGATCGCCGAGGCCGCGGGGATCGGCCGGCGCACGCTGTTCCGCTACTTCCCCAGCCGGGAGGATCTGATCGCGGCCGCCATAGAGCGCCGGTACCAGCGCCTCGATCAAGAGGTGTTCGACGACGCGCACCTGGAGGCGGACGACCCGGACGAGCTGATCCGCCGGGTGCTGACCACGACCCACCGGGTCGCTGCGCAGATGGGCAAGGCGCACTGGCAGGTGGCCGCCGACCGGGAGGTGCTCAACGGGCTCGGCGCGGCCGCCGCGGCCCGCCAGCGGGCCGCGGCGCGGCTACGTGCAGCGCTTCACCGGGCGCCTGTGGGAGCTGGCCGGGGGACCACCGCCGCCGCCCGGCTGGCTGGCTGATGCGTTCGGGCTCCTCGAGAGCCTGTTCACCTACCAGGCGTTGCGGCTGGACTTCGGGCGGGACGAGGCCGACATCGTCGACCTCACGTCCCGCCTCATGACCGACGCCCTGCACGCCGCCTTGGCCGAGGCGGGCGTCACGGGCGCCGCACCTCGACCGCAGCAGGGTGGAGCTGCGCCAGGCGGACCGTCATCGTCGAGCGCAGGGGATCGGGCAGCACCTCGGCCACCGCCAGCGCGTCGATGAGCGCCACCAGCCCCGGTTCGGTCCTGACGACGGCCAGCCCGTTCACCACGCCGCCCAGGCGCCCCGGAAGGTGCCGGTAACGCCAGAGGTCACCGTGGCGGCGCCCCTGACACCATCGGCCCGCAGCCTACGACGGCGCGGGCCGCCGTCCCGGCGCTCAGGTGCCGAGCTGGTCGGCGGCGAAGCCTTGGCGGAGGGTGTTCTCGGTGACGGCGACCGGGTCGCAGAACTGCAGCAGGTAGTCGGGCCCGCCGGCCTTCGAGCCGATGCCGGACAGGCCGAACCCTCCGAAGGGCTGGCGGCCGACGACGGCGCCCGTGATCGCCCGGTTCAGGTAGATGTTGCCGGCCCGCAGCGCGTCGCCGGCGCGGGCCAGCACGGCCGGCGACCGGCTGAACAGCCCGGCCGTCAGCGCGTAGTCGGACGCGTTGGCCATGGCGAAGGCGTCGTCGATCGAGTCGGCGGGCCAGGCAGGAGCACGGGCCCGAAGTGCTCGTCGAGCGCCAGCGGATCGTCGGGTGCGACGCCGTCGACGATCATCGGCCCGACGTACCAGCCGCCGTCGGGGACGTCGTCCCGGCATCCGCGCACACGACCCCGAGCAGCGGCATCTCGTTGCACCTGCAACAAGCGGGACTGAGCGTCGGCGTCGATGACAGGCCCGATGGCAACCGCAGGATCCTGCGGGTGGCCGAGCTCGAGGAGCTCGGTGTGGGCCACCAGCCGCTCGATGATCGGCTCGTAGACGTCGCCGATGGACGATCAGGCGCGACGCGGCCGAGCACTTCTGGCCCGCGAACGAGAACGCGCTGGCCGCGATGGCAGGGACGGCCTCGTCCGGGTCGGCATCGGCGTCGACGATGATCGGGTTCTTCCCGCCGAGCTCCGTGATGACCCGCTTGAGCTGGCGCTGCCCCAGCCCGACGCGGGACGCCGCGGCAGGATCGACAGTCCCACGGGTCGTGAGCCGGTGAACGCGATCACCGCCACGTCCGGATGAGCCACGAGGTGCGCGCCGACGACCTCGCCGTGCCCGGGGAGGAAGTTGAGGACGCCGGTCGGGAGGCCGGCGGCGTCCAGGGCCTCCACCAGGCGGGAGGCGATGGCCGGGGTCTGCTCGGCGGGCTTGAAGCAGACCGCGTTGCCCGCGGCCAGGGCGGCGGTGACCATCCCGGTGGGGATGGCCAGCGGGAAGTTCCACGGCGCGATGACGGCCGCCACGCCGCGGGCCCGGTAGCGGAGGTCGTTGCGCTCGCCGGGCGGCGACTGGACGGCGCCGCCGCCGTCGAGGCGGAGCGCCTCCCGGGCGTAGAACTCGCAGAAGTCGATGGCCTCGCAGACGTCGGCGTCCGCCTCGGGCCAGGGCTTGCCGGCCTCGAAGACCATGAGCGCGGCCAGCTCGTCCCGGCGGCCCCGCATCCAGGCGGCGGCGCCCACCAGCACCTCGGCCCGCTCGGTCGCAGGGCGGCGGGCCCACTCGGCGCCCGCCCGGACGGCCACCGCGACGGCCTCATCGGCCAGCGCCACATCGGCGGCCGACGAGGTGGCGACGACGTGGTCGATGCGGCCGGGGTCGAGCGACACGATCCGGTCGTCGGTGGCGATCCGGCGCCCGCCGACGACGGCCGGCACCTCGAGGTCGCGGGCCGCGGTCGCCTGCTTCTCCACGGCGCGGGCGAAGGCGGTGCGTTCGGCCTCGTCGTGCCAGCGCCGTACGGGCTCCGGCGCGTAGGCGGGCAGCTCGAGCGACCGCGTCATGCCGCCTCCACCACGCGGGGGTGCGACGGGACCGGCGCGGCCAGCAGCTTCGACTCGTCGAGGTGGCGGGTGGTCTGGCGGACGAAGCTCTCGTTGGACGAGTTCTCCAGGAGCCGGCGCACCAGGTACGACATGCCGGGCACGAGATCGCCGATGGGCGCGTAGACGTCGACCTCGGGTCCGAGCGAGCGCACCGCGCCGGCCAGCCCGCCTTCCATGCCGTACAGCATCTGGAAGCGCAGCTCGGTCCGGGGCAGGCCGAGGTCGTCGGCCACGGCGATGGCGTGGGCGATCGAGCGCACGTTGTGGGAGGCGAAGGCCGGGGCCACGGTCGGCGACGGCCCGGCGCGGTGCTCCAGGAGCAGGCGGGTGCAGCGCTCGTAGTTGGCGTCCGTGTCGCCCTTGTGCTCGTAGACGGGGACGGGCCAGCCGTGCGCCCGGGCGGTGACCGTCTCGGCGTCCCAGTACGCACCCTTCACGAGGCGCACCGCGACGGGCCGGCCGGCCTGGCCGCTCCACCGGACGAGCTCGTCGAGATCGGCGGCGCTGTCGCGCAGGTACGCCTGGATGACGATGCCCGCGAACGGGGCGGCCGTCGTGCCGCCCGTGGCCGCGGCCGCGGCGGGGCCGGTCACCATCGACCGGAAGAGCTCCAGTGTGAGGTCCTTGACCTCGTACTGCTCCATGTCGAACCACACGAGGAGACCGGCGGCGGAGGCCTCGCGCAGGACGGGCTCGAGGCGGCTGCGGGCCTCGTCCAGGCCTAGGGTCGCGGTCAGCGGCCGCAGGCGAGGCGCGAGCGCCGTGGGCTTGATGGCGATGGCGCGCCGACGCCGCCGGCCCCAGTCCGAGGCGAGGGCGCCGACCAGCGTCGCCACCCGGGCCGCGTACCGGTCGGCGTCGGCCTGCGTGACCGTTTTCTCGCCCAGGAGGTCGACGATCACGCCCAGACCGGCGGCCCAGAGCTGCTCGAACACCGGTCGCGCGTCGTCGGCGTCGGTCCCGGCGATGAAGCGGCCGGCCATGTGCGCGATCCCGGCCCGGGCGGCGCCGGCCGCGGCCCGATCGCCACCGGGCAGCCGGCGGGCGGCGCGCACGGCGTGGCGAAGGTGCCCGGGGACGGACTCGTGGTCCAGGTAGCCGCTGATGTGGTCGACCACCTCCTCGCGCCGGCGCAGGGCGGGGTAGGCGTCCACGAGCTGGAAGAGGCGGGCCCGCGCCGCGGGATCGGCGATGACCACCTCCAGCAGCCGCTGCTCGGCGCGCTCCCGCAGGCCCTGCGCGCGCTGGACGGCGGCATGCAGCTCGTGGCCGATGCGGGCGATGGCCGGCTCGAGGTCCCGGTACGGCACGGCTCCTCCAGGATCGCGACGGGGCGAAGCGCACCCGATGAATGGCACTCTACAGTGTCATTCTGTTTCCCGGCAAGGGTGACGGGCAGACTGTGACGATGGCCAGCGCCTCCGCCGACAGCAGCGTCTTCCTCGATCGGGCGGCCCGCGCCCGGGCGTTGATGGCCGAGCAGCGCATCGACGTGCTGCTCCTGTCCGTCGGTCACGACCTGCCGTACCTGACGGGCTACCTCGCCATGCCGCTCGAGCGCCTGACGATGCTGGTCCTGCCGCTCGATGGCGAGGCGACCCTGGTCGTTCCCCGGCTCGAGGCGCCGAGGGTGGTCGAGCGGCCCGAGGTGTTCACGCTGCGCCCGTGGGGCGAGACCGAGGACCCGGTGGCGATCGTCGCCGGCCTGGCCGGGGCAGGAACGCGGTCCCCGGGGACCGTGGCTGTCGGTGACCAGACGTGGGCCCGCTTCGTCGTCGACCTCCTGCCCCTCCTGCCCGCAACGAAGTTCCGGCGGGCCGTCGAGGTCGTCGGGCCGCTCCGGGTGCTCAAGGACGAGGCGGAGGTGGCCGCGCTCACTGCCGCCGCCCAAGCTGCCGACCGGGTCGCCGCCGAGCTCCAGGGGGGAGCCATCCCGCTCGTCGGCCGCACCGAGGCGCAGGTCTCCGCTGACCTGTCGGCCCGCCTGCTGGCCGAGGGTCACGACAAGGTGAACTTCGCCATCGTCGCCGCCGGTGAGAACGCGGCCAGCCCCCACCACCATCCGGGGACCCGGGTGATCGAGAAGGACGAGATCGTGCTCTGCGACTTCGGCGGGACCATGGCCGGCTACTGCAGCGACATCACCCGCTGCGTCCACCTCGGCCCGCCCCCGGCCGAGATCGCCGACGCCTACGCCGTCCTCCACGAGGCGCAGCAGGCCGGGGTGGCGGCCGGCACCGTGGGCGTCCCGTGCGAGGAGGTGGACCGGGCCGCTCGCCGTGTCATCGCGGACGCGGGCTACGGCGACTACTTCGTCCACCGCACCGGCCACGGGATCGGCATGGAGGAGCACGAGGACCCGTACATCGTCGAGGGCAACACGGCCGCGCTGGCCGACGGGCACGCCTACAGCGTGGAGCCGGGGATCTACGTCCCCGGGCGATGGGGGATGCGTCTCGAGGACATCGTCGTCGCCACCGCGGATGGGCCGAAGCCCCTCAACCACGCCGACCACGCCCTGGTCGTGCTCGACGTCTGACCGCTTCCGGCGTGATCACATCAACCGTCGAGCCCGCGGCGATGTCGCGGCCGGCGGCACTGGCGGCCGAGGACGACCTGCGGCGCCGCAACCTCGTCCGGATGAAGGTGGCCGCGACGGGCCTGCTGCTGGCGGCCACCCTCGTCTTCATCGTCGCCCGCACGCTCGAGGATCGGTGGTCGTGGCTGGGCTACGTGCGGGCCACGGCCGAGGCGGCGATGGTCGGCGCGCTGGCCGACTGGTTCGCGGTGACGGCGCTGTTCCGGCATCCGCTCGGGCTGCCGATCCCGCACACCGCCATCATCCCCAACCGCAAGGACCAGCTCGGCCGGGGGCTGGGCACCTTCGTGCAGACGAACTTCCTGGCCCCGGAGGTGCTCACCGAGCGGCTGCAGGCCATGGGTGTCGCCCGCCGGCTGGGGGTGTGGCTGGCCGAGCCCGAGCACGCCCACCGCCTCTCGGCCAACGCGGGGGCGATGATCCGGGGCCTCACCGAGGTCCTCGGGGACGAGGACATCCAGCGCGCCCTCGAGTCCGGGATCATCAACCGGGTCCGCCGGGCGCCCGCCGCGCCGCTCATGGCCAGGGTCGTGGAGGCCGCGAGCGTCGGCCGGCATCACCAGGCGCTGCTCGACACCACCCTGTCCGGGCTCTCGGGTCTCCTGGACGAGAACCGCAACCTCATGCGCCAGAAGCTTGCCGAACAGTCGCCGTGGTGGGTACCCGAGCCCATCGACGACCGCCTCTTCCGCAAGTTCTTCAATGGAGTGCAGGGGTTCATCGCCGAGGTGCGCCGCGATCCCGACCACGAGGTCCGCCGGCAGCTCGACGCCCGCATGGCCGATCTGGCTGTCCGGTTGCGCACCGACCCCGCCCTCATCGCCCGGGGCGAGGAGCTGAAGGACGAGCTCCTCCGCCATCCGGAGGTCCAGGCGTGGCTGGACTCGCTGTGGCGGACGACGAAGGACTCGATCCTGGCCGTGGCCGACGATCCGAACTCGGACCTGCGCCGCCGCCTGGACGCCGGCCTGGTGCGGGCGGGGCGTTCGCTGCAGGAGGACACCGCGCTGCAGGCGAAGGTAGACGGCTGGGTGGAGCGGATCGTGATCTATTTGGCCGACGAGTACGGCCACGAGATCGCCGACCTCATCGCCACCACGGTCGCCCGTTGGGATGGCGCGGAGGCCAGCCGCCGCATCGAGCTGCAGGTCGGCCGCGACCTGCAGTTCATCCGCATCAACGGCACCGTCGTCGGCGGCCTGGCCGGTCTGATCATCTACACGGTCGGCCAGTTCCTGTAGCCGCCGGCGGGATCCGTGGTCAGCGGGAGGTGGCGAAGTCGGCGTCGTCGGCGGCCGTGGTCAGGTCCTCCAGTTGGACCGTGACGGCGGCCGTGTCCCAGAGCGCCACGAGGCCCTCGGGGGTGGCGCACGTCCGCTCGTCGCCCTGACCGGACGGAACGGCCACGCAGGTCGCCGGGTGCTCGGCGACCGTCTCGCTCGACCCCACGGGCTCGCCTGTGGCCCGGGCCAGCGCCACCCGCAGCACGCGGGCCGGCGCCGAGGCGTAGAACTGTGAGGTCACCGCGGTGTCGCTCACCCTCGCCTCCTGCACGCCTTCCTCGCAGGCGCCGGTCGTCAGGTCGCAGGTCTGCAGGTCGCCGTCGTCCAGGAAGCGGATGTCACCGATGGTGATCGACAGCCGGTTGCCCGAGCGGACGACACGAGCGGGACGCGTCGTGCCGCCGAGCTTGCTGGTGATGGAGTAGTTGGCGGTGACCTCGACCGGCAGGTCGCCCTCCAAGAGCCCGAGGACGTCGTCGGCTGCCGCGTTCCCGGTCGGCGCGCCGGGCTGGCCCCCGACCGCGCCCGCTTCCACCAGGGTGGGCCGCTCGCCCAGCCCGCACCCCCCGCCCACGACGGCGGCCAGGACGACCAGCCCGAGGACGCCGGAGGCGCGGCGGTGGCCGCTGGTCATCGGGAAGCCCGCACGGGCGCAGCGTAGATGGGCCTGGGCCTGGGTGCCCCGACCCGCCGGACTAGCCATGTTCGCCCGACGGACCTGGGCCGCCCGCCGGGCGCGCACCTAACCTCGCCGGCGTGATCAGCCTGGACGCCGCCACCGTCCTGCTGCAGTGGGCGACCGGTGGCCTCCTCTTCACGTGGGTCACCACGCGCCACCGCGAGGTCGGGCTCGGCTACGGCTGGTTGATGCGGGGCACGTTCATCGTCATCGCTGCCGGCGCGCTCGCCTGCGGGCTGGCCTTCGATCCCGTCCCCGTCCGGGAGGCGGCATCGGCCGGCGTCATCGCCGCGGCCACGGTCGCGCTGATCGTGTCCTGGGTGCGGAGGCGGGCGGGGGTGTCCGGTCAGCAGGCCGAGCACGACCGCCGCAGCGCCCGGGTCGCGGCCATGACCGGCATCGAGCGAACCGCCGGGGACGGGGCAGTGGCGGTGGACGCCGAGGGTCAGGCGTCCGTGGGCCCCGAGTTCCCACCAGCCCTCGATCTGGTGGCGCCGGTGATCGGTGCCGTGGGGCTCGTGGCGGCGGGCGTGGACGCCGGCGGCAGCACCTGGCTGTCGGTCGCCCGCGTGCTCGCCGGTGCCGCGTTCCTCGGGAGCCATCACCGACGCCATGCTCCTCGGCCACTGGTACCTGGTGCAGCCGGGCCTGCCCCGCCGGCTCCTCAACGAGTTGGTGCGGGCCACCATGATCGTGTGGCCGATCGAGGTGGGCCTGCTGCTCGTCCGCCCGGGCATGATCCAGGTGCTGAACGGCTCGATCGACGACGGCTGGGACGGGGTGCTGGGCTGGTTCTGGCTCGCCTGCGCGGTCGCCACGATCGTGCTGCTGTTCGTGACCCGGGCCGCGCTGCGGGAGCGGGCCTACTCCGCCGTCATGGCGGCCACCGGCCTGCTCTACCTGGCCATCCTCACCGCGTTCGGGACCGATCTGGTGGCCCGCGCGGTCCTGGCCTGACCGGCCGGCGCTGCCGCGCGGGTTTCACGAGCGCACGAACTGGGACAGAATGGTGCCATGCCGCGCCCGGTCTGGAGCGGGACGATCAGCTTCGGGCTGGTCACGATCCCGGTCAAGCTGTTCCACGCCGTCAGCAGGAAGAACGTGTCCTTCAACCAGCTCGACGACCGCTCGATGAGCCGCATCCGCATGAAGAAGGTGTCGGCGGAGACCGGCGAGGACGTGCCCGACGAGCACATCGTGAAGGGTTACGAGGTCTCGAAGGGGCGGTACGTCGTCGTCGACCCGGACGAGCTCGAGCCGTTCATCCCGACGGCCACGAAGGCCATCGACCTGGAGGAGTTCGTCGACCTCTCCGAGATCGACCCGGTGTTCTTCGACACGCCGTACATCGTCGCCCCGGACAAGCGCGGCCAAGCCCTACGTGCTCCTGACCAAGGCCATGGAGGAGGCCGGCAAGGTGGCGGTGGGCACGTTCGTGATGCGCAGCAAGCAGTACGTCGCCGCGCTGCGGCCGGTCGACGGCCGCCTCATGCTGTCGACGATGGCCTTCGCCGACGAGGTGGTCGACCCGGCCTCCATCGACGAGCTCGCCGACCTCGACGACGTCAAGATCAGCCCCAAGGAGCTGGCGATGGCCGAGCAGCTCGTGGACTCCCTGGCCGGCGACTTCGAGCCCGAGCGCTTCAGCGACAGCTACCGGGAGCAGGTCCTCGATCTCATCGCCAAGAAGGCCGCGGGCGAGGCGTTCGAGGCGCCCGAGCCGGCCGCGGCGGCCCCGCAGGTGATCGACCTCATGGCCGCACTCGAGGCCAGCGTGAAGGCGGCCAAGGACGCACGCGGTCGTCATCCCGCCACCGTGAAGGCCGTCCCCGAGGCGGCCGCGGACGACGCGGACGTGGTCGAGGAGGCCCCGGCGCCCAAGAAGACCCGCTCCCGGGCCCGCAAGTCCGCCTAGCCCGGCCGCCCCATGGCCGCGCCGCGGCAGGTCGTCACCGTCGAGGGACGCGAGCTGTCCCTGAGCAACCTCGACAAGGTGCTCTACCCGGAGACGGGCACGACGAAGGGTGAGGTGATCGAGTACTACGCCGCGCATCGCGCCGGCGATGCTGCCGCACCTGGCCGGCCGCGCCCTCACCTTCAACCGGTTCCCCAACGGGGTCGAGCAGAAGGGCTTCTTCGAGAAGCGCTGCGCCAAGCACCGACCGGAGTGGGTCGCCACGGCGCCCGGACCGGGAGATCACAACGGGACCATCGAGTACTGCGTGATCGACGAGCCGGCCTCGCTCGTGTGGGCGGCCAACATGGCCGCGCTGGAGCTGCACGCGCCCATGGCCCTGGCCGAGGACCTGGAGACCCCGCGGATGGTCGTGTTCGATCTCGATCCGGGCCCGCCGGCCGCCATCCGCGAGTGCGCGCGGACGGCGCTCGCCATCCGTGACGTCCTCGCTGCCGTCGAGCTCGAGGCGTGGCCGAAGTCCAGCGGCTCGAAGGGCCTCCAGCTGTACGTCCCCGTCAACACGCCGTGCACGCACGACGAAGCGGCGTCGTTCGCCTTGGCGGTCGGGCAGCTCCTGGAGAAGCAGGACCCGTCCAGCGTGCTCACGTCGATGACGAAGGCGGACCGCAAGGGAAAGGTCTTCGTCGACTGGAGCCAGAACGTCCGTCACAAGACGACCATCGCGCCGTACTCGATGCGGGCCCGCCCGCACCCGACGGTCTCCACGCCCGTCACGTGGGACGAGGTCGAGGAGGCGGCCGACGGGGCCACCGAGCTCCGCTTCCTGTGGACGGATGTGCTCGAGCGGGTCGAGGACGGAGGCGACGTGTTCGCCCCCGTCCTCTCCGTCGAGCAGGTCCTGCCCGGCGCCCGCTGACGGGTCACGACTGGTCGTCGAGCCACTCCTCGAACGTCGGCCCGGCGAGCGTCGCGCTCGGACCGGGCAGCAGCACGTCGGTCGTGTAGAGCTCGTGGTCGGGGTCGGCCGGGTTGTCGCCGCCCTCGATCTTCAGCGGCTCGCCCCGCCGGCCGGCGAGCAACGTGGCCATGGCGACCATGCTCTCCTCCCGCGGCCCGGCGACCTCGAGGATCGGTGCCTCGGTGGAGGGCGCCGACCAGATCGCATCATCCGCTGTAGCCAGGCCGGCCAGCACCTCGGCGACCGCGCTGGCGGCCACGGGTTGGGTCCGCATCTCCTGCACATGGCTCACGTCGCCCTGCCGTCCCCACTCGATGAGCAAGGGGACCAGCTCATGGAACTGCGCCGAGCGCAGGATCCTGACGGGGACCGGCCCGGCCAGCGCGGCCTGCTCGTGCGCGAGCTTGGCCGCGTTGTAGCCCGCGGTGAAGCGGTCGACGCCGATGATCGAGACCACCAGCATGCGGCGCACGCCGGCGCGCTGGCCGGCCTCGTGCAGGTTGCGGGCGGCCGTCGTGAAGAAGGCAGTGGCCTCCACCTGGTCGGGCGACGGACTGGTGGCGGCGTCGACGATGACGTCGACGCCGTCGAGGGCCTCCGCCAGTCCCGTCGCCCGTGATGACGTCCACGCCGGTGGAGCGGGCGATGGCGACGACCTCGCAGCCGCGGGCCCGGAGCGCGTCGACCAGGGGGCGGCCGAGCCTCCCGGTGGCTCCGGCGACGGCGATCTTCATCGTGGCGGACATGTTCGGTCTCCTCTCGTGGTTGGTCACTGCTATGACACGGCCCGACGAGGAAACGTGACCGATGGATGAGGACGACCTGCTGGCCGAGCGGTTCGAGGACCACCGCACCCGCCTGCGCGGGGTGGCCTACCGGATGCTGGGCTCGTTCAGCGCCGCCGACGATGCGGTGCAGGAGACCTGGCTCCGGCTGAGCCGTGTCGATGCCGGCGAGATCGAGAACCTGGGCGGGTGGTTGACGACGGTGACCGGTCGCATCTGCCTGAACGTGCTCCGCTCGCGCCGGTCGCGGCCCGAGGAGCTGGCGGGAGCCCACGTGCCCGATCCCGTCGTCATCCGCGACGACCCGGCCGATCCCGAGCGCGAGGCGGTGCTCGCCGACTCCGTCGGGCTCGCCCTCCTCATCGTGCTCGACGCACTCACCCCGCCGGAGCGGGTGGCGTTCGTGCTGCACGACATGTTCGGGGTGTCCTTCGAGGAGATCGCTCCCGTCGTGGGCCGTTCGGTGCCCGCCACGCGACAACTGGCCAGCCGTGCCCGCCGGCGGGTGCAGGTCCCCGCAGTCACGCCCGACGCCGATCTGCTCCGCCAGCGCGAGGTGGTCGACGCGTTCTTCGTCGCCGCCCGCGGCGGCGATCTGGACGCGCTGGTGGCGGTGCTCGACCCGGACGTGATGCTGCGCTCGGACGGCGGGCGGGTCAGGGTGGCCGCCACCGCGTTCGTCGAGGGCGCGTCGGCTGTGGCCAGCCGGGCGATCACCTTCGCGATGCCGTCGGCGGCGCCTGCGGCCCGTGCTCGTGAACGGCGCCGCTGGCGTGGTCGTGGTGACCGATCAGGGTCCGCTCTCCGTCATGGCCTTCACGGTCACCCGCGGCAGGATCATCGAGATCGACATCCTCTCGGATCCCGAGCGCCTCGAGGCGCTCGACCTCACCCAGCTCGGCTGAGCGTCAGCGCCGTCCGCCGTGGTGGCGTACCACCCGAGCCAGTCGAGGTCGATGGTGCCGTAGGCCCGCATCCGGCCGCTGTCTCACGCCCACGTGCTGATGAAGCTGGGCCTGCGCGACCGGGTGCAGGCGGTAGTCCTGGCCTACGAGCAGGGCCTCGTCACGCCCGGCGATCAGGGCGATCCGTTGCCCGCCTGACCACGGACCTCAGGCGATGACGCCGGCCGCTCTCAGCGCGGCCGCGTCGAGGCCGAGCGCGCTGACGATCTCGTCGCTGTGCTCGCCGTACGTCGGGGCAGGCGCACCGGCCTCCTGCGGCGTGGCCGAGAACCGCGCCGCCGGCCGGGGCTCCCGCATCGGCCCGGCCACCGGGTGCTCGCGCTCGATGAACACCTCGTTGTGCAGGACCTGCGGGTCGTCCGGGAGCGTGTCGACGGAGTTGATGGCCGACGCAGGCACGTCGTGCTCGGCCGCCAGGCGCAGGAAGTCCTCCACGCTCGTCTCGAGGGCGTACCCCCTGAGCAGCTCGACCATCTCCGTGGCGTTGGTGAGGCGGTTGACCACGGTGGCGAAGCGGGGATCGTCGGCGACCTCGGGATGGCCGAGCGCGGTGCACCAACCCTTGAACTCGGCGTCGGTGACCGCGGAGCCCGAGCAGTACCCGTCGGCCAGGGGGACGACGGCGTAGTTCTGGGCGATGGTCGGCGCGCGGTGCGCGTCCTCGGCCAGCAGGGCCTTGTCCATGGCGGCGTCGGGCCACAGGAACGCAATGGAGGAGTCCAGCATGGCGACCTCGATGTGCTGGCCGACGTGCTGGCCCTCGGCCGTTCCGCGCTCGCGCGCGAGTAGCGCCGCCGTGATGGCTTGCGCCGTGGTCCAGGCGGTGACCTTGTCGCACACCAACGTGCGCAGCAGCGAGGGCACACCCGTCGCGGTGTCTGCCTGCACGGCGGCGAAGCCCGACGCGGCCTGGATGACGTTGTCGTAGACGCGGCGGTGGCTGTTGGGCCCGGTCTGGCCGTAGCCAGAGATCGAGACGTAGACGAGGCGGGGGTTGACGGCGGCCAGCGCGTCGTAGCCGAGGCCGAGGCGATCCATCGCCCCCGGACGGAAGTTCTGGATGAACACGTCGCTCCCGGCCACCAGCCGGGTGAGCACGTCGACGCCTGCCGGCTGCTTCAGGTCGAGCACGAGCGAGCGCTTGCCCCGGTTGTTGTTGGCGAAGATGCCGGTCATCCCGCCGCGGCTGGTCCCGAGGAAGCGCATGATGTCGCCGAGCCCCGGCGACTCGACCTTGATGACCTCGGCGCCCTGATCGGCCAGGATCATGGTGGCCAGCGGGCCGGAGATCATGACCGAGAGGTCCAGCACTCGTACGCCCTGCAGTGGTCCTGGCATGGCCGGACAGCCTGCCACGCCCCTCTCAGGTCGTGGCGGTGCGGACCCGCGGCGCGATGCCGGCGCCGAGCAGGGCGATGGCCGAGGCCAGCAGGAACACCAGCGCGAGGGCCGGGGCGAGATCGATGACCCCGCGATCCGCCGCGCCGACCATGGCGCCACCGATGGCGCCGATGGTGGCGAAGCCCAGCGCGTCGGCCACGCCGAGCTGGCTGCCCACCAGACCCTCGCGTCCCGCCGGCGCCTGACCCATGGCGGCCACCGACGTCGTGTTGAACACCACACCGATGCCGAAGCCGGAGACCGCGCAGGTGAGGAACGTGACCCAGAGCGGGATGGCGCTGACGGTCACCAGGATGGTGCCGGCCGTCCCCGCGGCCAGGGCGGCGAAGCCCAACCGGGCCGCGCGTCCGGCGGGCCAGCCGGCGCGGGCGGAGAAGACCGCACCCACGGTCCACACGAGCGAGCCACCGAGGATCACGGACCCCGCGACCAGCGTCGAGGAACCGTGGAGCCGGGTGGCGGCCAGCGGCACGAAGGTGTCGCAGCCGAAGAAGGCGATGTTCACGCACAGGCGGGCCGCCACCGCGGCGGGGATTCCGGGGCGTGCCTGCAGCGTCCCTTCCGGCAGCAGGCGGACCAGCGCCGGCCCGGCCAGCGCGAAGCCCGGGACCAGGAAGACCGCGGCGACGAGCAGCGAGCCCGACTGGAGGCCGGCGAGCACGAGCGCGCTCCCGATCGCCAACCGCACGGCGAACGGCCATCGGGGCGCGGGCGTCTCCTCGCCCTCGCCGGTCGCCTCGGCGTTCGAGACCCGTCGCTCGGACGGCGACGGCGGGCCGAGGGCGGCCAGCGGCCGGGCGGCCAGGAGCAGCAGGACGGGGACCAGGGGGAGCAGACCGAGGAAGACCCAGCGCCAGCCCAGCTCCTCCGTGATCCAACCGGCGGCCAGCGGCGCGACGAGGCTCGGCACGATCCACGCCGTGGACAGGAGCGCGAACAGGCGGGGCTGCTGCTCGGCCGGCCACGCTCGTCCGATGCCCACGTAGGCCACGCTGGCCAGCGCGCCCGCCCCGGCGCCCTGCAGCACACGGCCGGTCAGCAGGACGGGCATCGACGGCGCCAGGCCGGCCACCACCAGGCCGGCCGTGAAGATCCCGACCGCGCTGAGGAACGGGACCGCGGGGCCCCGGCGGTCGGCCTGCTCGCCGCTGACCACCAGCGCCACCAGGCTGGCCAGCATGTAGGCGCTGAAGGCGGCGCCGTAGAGGCGATCCCCGTCGAGCTCCTCCGAGATGGCAGGCATGGCGGTCACGACGGCGACGGCCTCGAACGCGTTGAGGGTGACCGCCATGATCAGGCCCGTGGCCAGCGCCCGCTGCGACGAGGCCCGGCTCATGGTCCGCACCCGTTCAGACTAAACGAAGTGTTCGCTTCTGTAAATGCCAGGGCCAGGAGGGGCGTCAGCAGGGGGCGCCAGGAGCCACGAGTGGCCAGGGACGGGTGCGCTCCATGACGAGCGCCAGCTCCAGGAGCAGTGGCTCCGTGAAGTGGGGGCCGATCACCTGGAGGCCGATGGGGAGGCCGTCGAGCGTCCCGGCGGGGATCGAGATGGCCGGGCACCCGTGCAGGTTGGCGGGGAAGGTCAGGCGGCCGTTGTTGCGCGCGCCTTCCTCGATCCCGCCGAACGACGAGGGCAGTGGTCCCTCGGCGGCGAAAGCGATGTCCGGGTTGGAGGCGCTGATCACGAGGTCCACTTGGTCGAAGACGCGGGCCATCGCGTCGTTCAGCGCGGTGCGCCGCGCCTCGATGCGACCGCGCGCCTCGGTTCCGTACAGCCCCTCGGTGCGCTCGACCGCGTAGCGCATCTCGGGCGTCAGGTCGTCGGCGCACCCGGGCCAGCGGTCCCCGAGCTCGTTGCGCAGGCTCACCGTGCCGCTGATCGACCACGCCGCGCCCATGCGGGGCAGCGATGTGTCGACCCCGTCGATCCGCGCCAACCCCGCCTCCGCGATCAGGTGCCCGGCCGCCTCTTCGAGCTGTTCCCACATGGCGGGCGACACCACGGCTCCGCCCCAGTCGGCGACCACCGCGACGCGCCGTCCCCGGAGGTCCTCGGCGTGGGTGCCGAGGCCGGCTTCCCACCCCTCGACGCGGGGGAGGCTGAACGGATCGGTGGCGTCGTGCCCGTTGGCGACGTCGAACAGGCGGGCCGTGTCCCGGACGGAGCGGGTCAGGCCGCCGGTCGTGGTCGTGTAGTTCCCGATCTCGAGCTGCGGCCCCCGGGGGATGCGGCCGTAGGTGGCCTTCAGGCCGACCAGGCCGGTGAAGCCGGCGGGGATCCGGATGGAGCCGCCGCCGTCACCACCCGTGGCCAGCGTCACCAGACCGCCGGCGACGGCGGCCGCGCTCCCGCCCGAGGAACCGCCCGGCGTCCGCGAGAGGTCCCAGGGGTTGCCGGTCGCGCCGTGGAGGACCGTGCGGGTCAGGTTGACGCCGCCGAACTCGCTGGCCGTCGTCTGACCGGCCGGCACAGCGCCTGCCCGGTCGATGAGCCGGCGCACGAGGGTGGAGGTGAACGTCGATCGCTCGTCGGCGAACACCACGCTGGCCCGCGTGTACGGCCATCCCTCCACGTGGTCGAGCTCCTTGACGCCCATCGGCACGCCGCCGAAGGGCAGTGAGACGTCGGCCTCCGCCGCGGCCGCGCGCGCCTCGTCCGTCGGCTCGTAGCAGAAGGCGTTCAGCCGGCTGGCGGCGATGGCCGCGAAGGTGGCGTCGAGCTCCTCCAGGGGCGAGCGCTCGCCGCGGCGGAAGGCCTCGACGAGCGAGCAGGCGTCCCCTGACCACGGCGTGTCGCCCATGGGCGGGACCCTAACCCTGACCTTCCCCTACGCTCCGCCCCCCATGGACTCGCGTGCCTTCCTCGGCCTCCGGTCCAGCCACAACCCGTTCCGCTGGTCGCTCGAGGTGGGGCCGGGCCTGGTCACCCACGGCGGGTTCCTGTTCGGCGGGTGCGGCCTGGGCGCCGCCATCTCGGCCATGGAGGGCACGAGCGGCCGGGAGTGCGTGTGGGCGACCGCGCAGTACCTGGATTACGCCCGCCGCGGCGAGGTGGTCGACGTCGACGTCACGATCGCCGTCGAGGGCCACCAGATCACCCAGGCCCGCGCCGTGTGCCACGTCGGCAACCGCGAGGTCCTCACCGTCAACGCCGCGCTCGGCCGCCGTCCGTTCCCGCAGGCCGGCCAGTGGGAGCAGGTGCCGACCGGTCTGCCCCGACCGGAGGACTGCCCGCCCCGGCCGCAGCGCATGTCCGTGGAAGGCACCATCGCCGCTCGCCTCGACCAGCGGTTGATCAAGGGGCGGGACCTGGCCGAGCTCGACGGCACGTTCGGTGACGGGCGGGTCCTGTTGTGGACGCGGATCCCGGACGTGATCGAGGGCGTCGACGCCGCGGCGCTGGCGATCCTGGGCGACTTCGTGCCGATGGGGGTCGGGCAGGCGCTCGGCATCGCCGGCGGCGGCAACAGCCTGGACAACACGGTGCGGGTCGCGCACCTGGTGCCGACGGAGTGGGTGCTGCTCGACATCCGCGTCCACGCCGTCGAGCACGGCTTCGGGCACGGCCTCGTCCACATGTTCGCCGAGGACGGCACGCTCCTCGCCACCGCCAGCCAGAGCTGCATCGTGCGTCTCTGGAAGCCGCCCCGGCCGGCTGGAGAAGCCGGCCGTCAGCTCAGGTCACCGCGCCCGCCTGGTGACCCCGAAGGAGGAGGTCGCCCGTGACCGTCCCCGTCCGGCCCGGCATGACGGTGCCGCTCCCCGGCCCACTGCACACCCATGCCGCCGGCCTGGCCGAGCTGGCGGATCTCGGATACACCGACATCTGGTCGGCCGAGGCCGACTCCGCCGACGCCTTCACGCCCCTGGCCCTCGCCGCGGCGTGGGAGCCGCGGTTGCGGCTGGGCACGGCGATCGTCCCTGCCTTCACGCGAGCTCCGGCCTGCCTCGCTCAGAGCGCGGCCTCCATGGCGGATGCCGCGCCGGGGCGGTTCGCGCTCGGCATCGGCTCGTCGTCGAACGTCATCGTCGAGCGGTGGAACGGAGTGCCCTTCGCCGAGCCCTATCAGCGGGTCCGTGACGTGGTGCGCTTCCTCAAGGACGCGTTCAGTGGGGAGAAGGTGGCCCAGAGCTACGACAGCTTCACCATCCAGGGCTTCCGGCTGGGCGTGCGGCCGGAGGTGCCGCCCAGCATTCTCGTCGCCGCGCTCCGTGAGGGGATGCTCCGCCTGGCCGGCCGCGAAGCGGACGGTGCCATCATCAACTGGCTCTCGGCCGACGACGTCAGCCGGGTGGCGGCCATCGTCAACGCCCAGGGTCCGGACAAGGAGATCGTCGCCCGCATCTTCGTGTGCCCGAGCGAGAACGCCGAGGTCGTGCGGGCCGCCGGCCGCTTCGCGGTGGCGGCGTACCTCAACGTGCCCGTCTATGCCGCCTTCCACGAGTGGCTGGGCCGGGGCCCCGCGCTCCAGGGCATGTGGGACGCCTGGAAAGCCGGTGATCGGAAGGCGGCGCTGGCGGCCATCCCCGACGAGGTCGTCGACGAGCTGATCGTCCACGGCTCGGCCGAAGCAGTGCCGTGCCACGATCCAGCGCTACTTCGACAACGGGGTCACGACCTCGGCGTTGGCGCTGATGCCGCTCGATCCGGACGTGGACTACTGGGACGCCGATTCGGCAGCTCGCCCCACGCGTCGGCCTGACGAACCCTCTACGCTGGGCACCTGGTCGCCGGCGCGGGAGCCGGCCGGGAATGGAGCGCCTCATGACCGACGCACCACGACCAAGCGTACTCGCGCCTGGCGCCTTGGGCGCCGTGGCGCTGGCCGCCGCCGTCCTGCCGGGTGCGATCGCATCGGGACAGAGTCAACCAACGATCACGGGAGGCGGCGTCCTCCGCCTGCACCTGAACAAGGACGCTGACTACTTCCGCTACCTCCCGCCGACGGCAACGGGCGGCGCGACCGTCACCCAGACGATCACGGCCAAGAGCTGCGTGGCGTCGCTGAACCCGTCGTCGTCGCTGGTGACCCTCGACGACGCCACGCCGGCGGCGGGGGCCGTCGGGCTCGTCGACGACGGCCTCGGCGTGAAGACGAAGAGCGAGGGCACCGGGACCCCCTGCGGACGGGTCGACGGCACCGGGCAGGCGCTCACGCTCGCGCTCGTGCGATCGGCCGGCAGCGCCCTTCAGGACAAGCTGATCGACTTCGCGGAGCTCGACATCGAGGGCAAGTTCGACGTCACCGTCCGTGCGCGGGCGCTGCTGGGCGGCCGACGAGGTCTGGACCGACACCTTGCCGACCGGTACCGGGTCCGACTCCGGTCCGGACTCCGGCGACGGCGACAACTACCGGTGGCGGATCGACCCGCCGTCGTTCGACCAGCTCGTCCTCACCGTCGACGCCTCGACCCCCAACGGGAGCTTCTCGCTGGAAGGCGGCGAGGACGGCACAGCGCCGGACCCGGGCGGTCTCGGAGCGCCTGCGTTGGAGCGACCCGTCGGCAGGAGCGACTCGGTGTTCCAGCTCACCGACTTCACGGGGACGATCGATTGCGGCGAGACCGCGCCGACGGTCGGCGGTGGCGACTCCCCGCTGGCCACGTTCAGCCGGGGCCAGAACGCCGAACTGCACGCCGATCCCGTACCTGCTGCGCAGCGAACCCGACAACTCGGTCCTGCTCCAGAAGAACGCCAGCGGCCAGCAGGGCGCCAACTTCCTGCTCGAGATCACGTGGGAGCCCGAGCCGAAGCCGTGGTGGCTGCCCGCTCCGAGTCACGACGATCGACTACGACGGTCCGGGCGGCGACCAATCGCAGCGGTCCTCGGGTGCGACGGCACTCCCGAGGCGCCCGCAGCTGCCCGCCGACGGCGAGCCCGAGGACACCTGGTGCCTGGCCTCGCAGCAGTGTGGCGCTGGCCGGCGGCGGAACGATCCAGGTCACGGAGGCCTACTTCGGGGCGGGTGACCCTCGCTGGGCCCGCTGACCTGAACGCTCGGGGACGCGGCAGCCCAGCCGCTCGAGAAGCGCAGTCGCTTCGGCGAGCGGGCCTGAGCTGCCGCCGTCCCCCGAGCGCTCGGCCACATCGGCCGCGGCCAACAGCAGGAGCGCCAGCTCGTAGACCAGGCCCTGCCGGCGCGCCTCGGCGACCCCTGACGCGTTGACGACCCGGGCCTGATCGAACAGCTCCAGCCGGGCCAGGATCATCGTCTCGACCTCGGCCACCTGGACGCCGTAGAGCGCGGCGTCCGCCTTGGCGGCCTGCTGTGCCCGCCGCAGCGTCTCGAGCGCCGCGCCCGGATCGCCCCTGAGGAGGTGGCAACGGCTGAGGTGGATGGCCGCCTCCAGAGCCGAGCCGTACCGGGCCATTGCGGCCGCGTCCTGCTGCGCGTGCGTGAGGAGCCGCTCGGCCTCGGCCAGATCGCCCCGCTCGATGGCCACGCGCCCGAGCTGCAGGTCGGTGAACTGCACGGCCTCGGATCCCGTGGCTCGCAGCACGCGCCGGGCCTCGAGCAGGACGGACTCGGCTTCGTCGAGGCGACCCTGGTTGACGAAGATCTCCCCCTGGTTCATGGCCGCCATCGCGGCGAGTGCCTCGTTGCCCGAGCGGCGTGACGCCTCGCGGGCGCTGTCGTAGAAGTCACCGGCCACGTCCCACCGGCCCTCGAAGTACGCCGCAGCACCAAGGTTGTTCAACGCAGCGGCCTGGCGGGGCAGGTCACCGAGCTCCTCGTAGATGGCCAGCGCCTTCGCCATGAACACGGCCTCGTCGGCCCGTCCGAGCACGATGAGCGCCCAGTCCGTGACGGCGTAGGCCTGCGCCAACGCGAACCGCTCGCCTGCCTCGCTGGCCTGCTCGACCGCCCTGCGGGCCACGACCAACGCCTCCTCGGGCAGCTCCTGACCCTGGCGGACGACGGCCTCGAAGGCCGTCAGCCGCGCCTGCCAGCGGCGGGCCAGCTCCGACTCGAGGGGTCCTAGGCGGCGGGCCGCAGCCCGCACCTCCCGGAGCGCCGCGGTGTAGCGCCCGGTCTGCTCGCGCGCCCGTCCTCGCCGGAGGGCGAGGCGGGCCCCGGCGAACGGATCCTCCCGCACGAGCTGGCCCGCCCGGCCGTAGGCGTCGAGCGCGGCGCTGAACATGCCGAGCTGCTCCCGCACGTCCCCCAACCCGGTCCACATCGCCGCCTTCTCGTCATCGGGCACGTCCGGCAGCCGGCGCGAGGCGTCCAGCGCGGCCTCGTAGTGGGTGGCGGCCTCGACGTTGGCGTAGGAGCCGCGGGCCCGCTGCGCAGCCAGGCCGGCCCAGTGCCAGGCCTGCTCGTTGTCCTGGGCCACGCCGTAGTGGTAGGCGAGCAGATCGGCCACCTGGTCGACCCGTCCCGCGGCCAGCTTCTCGGTGACGACGCCGGCCGTCCGGTGGAGCTGGCGGCGGCGACGGAACGCCAGCCCTTCGTAGGCGACGTCGCGGGTGAGCGCCTGGCGGAATCGCCAGCGGCCCTCGCCGTCCGGCTCGAGGAAGCGCGCCAGGTCGCCGGTGAGCGCGTCGCCGGGGTCGATCCCGTCGCCTTCCAGCAGCAGCCGCAACGTCTCGTCACGGAAGCTCTGGCCGAGGACGGACGCGCAGCGCAGCACCCGCCGCGGCTTCGGGTCCAGGGCGTCGATCTCGGCTCCGACCACGCTGTCGAGCGAGTCGGGCAGCGCGGCCGTGCTGCCGGTCTGGGCCACCAGGCGGAGGATCTCGTGGACGAACAGGGGATTGCCGTTGGCGCGCCTCACCACCGCGCTCACGTCGTGGTGCCGCAGCGGCGACGCGTCCGTCGCCGCCCACACGAGCTGCTCGGTCCGCTCGGCGGAGAGCGGCCGCACCGGGATCTCGGCGCCGTCGGGTCGGAACCCACCGGGGCCGGACCGGCGGACGGCCATGACCAGCCAGGGCTGCGGCTCGCCGGGATCGACGGCGGCCGCCACCAACCGACCGAGGAGCTGGGCCGAGGCCTCGTCGACCCAGTGGGCGTCCTCGACCACGATGGCCAGGGGCCCGTCCGGCCGTGCGGCCAGCAAGCGGATGACGGCGTCGGCGGTGCGGTCCCGACGGAACCGGGGTTCGATCTCGTCCACCTCGACGGTCGACGGGACGTAGATGTGCGCCACCTCGCCGACGAGGGGGGCCAGCGGCAGCAGGTCGGGATCGATGATCCGCAGGCGCCGGAGGAGCGACCGGGCCATCATGGCGGGGTCGGCCCGCTGCACGCCGAGGAGCTGGCGCACGGCATCGCGCAGCGCGCGGTACGGGAAGGTCATGCCGTACGGCTCACCGCGGACGACCGTGGTGGCGAGGTGCGGCGCCGACGCGAAGGCCTCGTCGACGAGCCGTGACTTCCCGACGCCCGCGCCCCCTTCCACCACCAGCGCGCCCCCCTCACCACCGGCCAGGGCCTCGAGGCGATCCACGATCGCGGTGTGCTCCGCGTCGCGGCCGACGAACGGCAGGAGGTCACCACCGTCGGCCGTCCGGGTCCCGGTCTCGACACCGATGGCCAGCGCGGCGACGGGCGCGGCCTTGCCCTTCACCTGGAACGGGGCGAGCGCGGTGGTCGCGAACGTGGTGCGTGACCGCTCGACGACCGCCGGCGTGGCGTAGATCTCTCCCTCGGGCGCGGCGGCCATCAGCCGGGCGGCGAGGTTGACCGTGTCACCCATGACCGTGAAGGTCGAGCGGAACCGCATGCCGACCGCGCCGCTGAACACATGGCCACGGTTGACGCCGATGCGGACGGGGAGGATGCCGGTCGCATCGGCGATGCGGCGGACGGTCCGCAGCATCCGGCCCTCGTCGTCCTCGCGGGTGGCCGGGACGCCCGCCGCCAGGATGAGCTTGCCGCCGTTCTCGTCGATGTCGGTGGCGAGGAAGGTGACCAGCTCCTCGTCCACCGCGGACTGGACGACGGTGACGAGGCGGTGGAGCGCGGCGGCGGCCGCGTCCGGCCCTTCCTCCTCCACGATCCGGTCGATGCCGGAGAAGCGCACGAAGCCGACGGTGGCGGCCCTGTGCTCGGGCTCCACCGCGCTGTCGCCGAGGTAGGCGCGCAGGCCCACCGGGACGCACTCGGCCACCGCTTCGGCAGGAACGGGGCGGGCGGTGACTGGGCCCGGCGCGGTCCTCCGGGGCTGCCTCCACCCCAACCTCCACCCCGGACCACTCTGGCGATCGGCGGCGCCGGGGCCGAGCAGGGCGCGGGTGGCGGCGCTCACCACGATCTCGCCGGGCCCGGCGGCGTGCTCCATGACCGTGGTCGTCGTGGCCGCGGGCCCGGCGATGACGAGCTCGCGGTGAGACCGGCCGGCGAGGAAGAGCTGGACCTCGCCGCTGTGGATGCCGACCGACATGCGCAGCGGGACCGTCCCCACGGAGGTGGGGATCGTCGCTGCTTCGCGCAGCGCAGCCCGCATCTCGACCGCCGCGCTGGCCGCCTGCCCGGCGTGGTCGTCGCCCCGGAACAGCAGCAGGAGGGCATCGCCGCCGAACTTGACGAGGGAGCCTGTCCGCTCGTAGGCGAGCGCGAGCATGGTGGCGAAGACGCGGTTGAGGACCTCGGTGAGCTCCTCGGCACCGATGCGGCCTCGGCGGGCCAGCCGCTCGGCCAGGTTCGTGAAGCCCGAGATGTCGACGAAGCACAGCGAGGCGTCGAGCGACTGCCACCGTCGCCCGGGCGCGTCCAGGTCCCACTCGGCCGCAAGGCGGGGCACGTAGCGGCCGAACCCGCGCGTCGGCGGTGTGCTCTGCGTCACAGCGGCGGCAGAGCCAGGGGGCACGTGACGAGAACCTACCCGGCGCCCTCCTGCCGGGACCGGAGGGAATCAGCTGGGGCCTGGGTCAGGCGGCGCGTGGGGGAGAGAGATGTTCGGCGTCGGCCTCGGCCTGCCGGCGGCGGGACGCCTGATCGGCCAGGATGGCGCGGGCCATGGCGATGCCGGCCAGGCCGACGCGTCGGGTGCGCTGGGAGAGCCGGACCTGCGCGGGAACGTCGTCGGCGGGGAGGAGCGCGAGCTGCTCGATGGCGTGGGCGGCTCGTCGGCGAGCCTGTTCGCCCGCCTCCACCGAGCGTTGGAGGGTCGTCGTCGTGGTCATGACACCACATTCAACGATGGGTGCTACAGAGTTGTTCCCGCTCAGCGGCGGGTGGCTGATCTCCCTCCGAGCGCGTAGAGCACCAGCAGCAGCAGGCAGGCGCCGAGGAAGGCGATGAGGAACGTGCCGAAGTTGAAACCGCTGACGCCGTCGCCCACGCCGGCCGCGGCCGACAGCGCGCCGCCGATGAGGGCGCCGAGGACGCCGATGACGAGCGTGTAGAGGCAACCCTGGCCCTTCGACGGCACCACGACCCTGGCCACCGCGCCGGCCAGCAGACCCATCACGATCCAACCGAGAATGCTCATGCGCGCACGTTAGGGCGGGCGGCGGGGACCGGCCGGCCACCGGGTCCGCCGCCGCCCCCTCCCGGTAGCCTCGCTCTGCGTCGCACGAACGGGGCGCGAGAGGGAGGTCCATTGACGACGACGGGCCGTCGGGAGGGCTGGCGGCTGCTCCGCAGCACCCTGGCCGGGCAGCGGAAGGGCATCGCGCTCGGCAGCGTCATCGGGCTCCTGTGGAGCGGGACGAAGGTGATGGTCCCCCTCCTGGTCGGTGGTGCCATCAACGGCGCCGTCGATGGCGACGACTCGCTCCTCGTATGGGCGCTGGCCATCGTCGCGCTTGGTCTCGTCGCCGGCATCCTGAGCGCAGCGCGGCGCTACGTCGCCTTCCGCGAGGCGCGGTGGACGGAGACCTGGCTCCGGGAGCGGCTCTTCGCCCACCTGCAGGCGCTGCACATCGGGTTCCACGACCAGACCCAGGCCGGTCAGCTCATGAGCCGGGCCAGCAACGACCTGCAGCAGGTGCAGCTGTTCGTCGTGATGATCCCCCTGACCATCTCGAACCTGGCCCTGGCGGCGGGCGTGGCGGTCATCCTGCTGGTGCTCAACCCGCTGCTGGCGTTGTGCGCGCTGGTGCCACTGCCGCTGGTGAACATCCTCGCCAAGCGGTTCTCCCAACGCATCCACCCGGCCGTGATGGCGGTGCAGACCCGCTCGGCGGACCTGGCGACGGTGGTCGAGGAGACCGTCTCGGGCGTGCGGGTCGTGAAGGGCTTCGGCGCCGAGCCGGTGCAGTCGGCCCGCTTCGGCCAGCAGGCCGAGGACGTGCGGTCGGCCTCGCTGCAAGCGGCCGGAGTGCGGCGCCGCTTCCTGCCGGCCATGGACCTGGCGCCGTCCATCGGCCTCATCCTCGTGCTGGGCGTCGGTGGGCACATGGTGGTCAACGGCACGCTCACCATCGGGGCCCTGGTGGCCTTCAACGCCTACGTGGCCATGCTCGTGTGGCCGCTGCGCATGATGGGCATGACCGTGTCCTGGGGCCAGCGGGCCGCTGCCGCGCTGGAGCGGGTACAGGAGGTGCTGGCCACCGAGCCGATCGTCGCCGATCCGCCCCACGCGCTCGCGCTACCGGCTCACAGCGCCGCGGAGGACGACCGGTCAGGTCCGCTTCGACCGCGTGCGCTTCGGGTACGACCCGACCCGTCCGGTGCTCGACGACTTCGACCTGACCGTCGAGCCGGGCTCGGCCATCGCGCTGGTCGGCGCCACCGGCAGCGGCAAGTCGACCGTGGCCCGCCTGCTGGCCCGCTTCTACGACGTCGACGGTGGCGCCATCGAGCTCGACGGGGTCGACGTCCGCCGGCTGCGGCTCCACGATCTGCGCCGGAGCGTCGGCATCGTCTTCGAGGACACGTTCCTGTTCCACGACACGGTGGCGGCCAACATCGCCTTCGCTGATCCGGACGCCCCGGCGGCTCGCATCGAACGGGCGGCGGCGCTGGCGGGAGCGACCGAGTTCATCGACGAGCTGCCGGACGGATACGGCACGTTGCTGGGGGAGCGGGGGTTCTCGCTCTCGGGCGGTCAGCGGCAGCGCATCGCCATCGCCCGGGCCATCCTCGCCGACCCTCGGGTCCTGGTGCTCGACGACGCCACCTCAGCCGTCGACCCGTCCAAGGAGCACGAGATCCGGGGTGCGCTCGCCACCGTGATGGACGATCGGACCACGTTGGTCATCGCCCACCGGCCGGCCACCATCTCCCTGGCCGACCGGGTCGTCCTGCTCGACGGCGGGCGGGTGGCGGCGTCCGGCACCCACGAGGAGCTGCTGGCGGCGAACGACCGCTACGGCGAGGTGCTGGCGGCGTGGGCGGTCCGGGACGCCGAGCAGCTCGAGTCGGCCGACGATGCCGCCGTGGATGCCCCGCTCGGCTCGACGGTCGCCCCCCTCGATGCCACGGTGGCGTGACCGATGTGGAGCACCGCCGCCGTCGCCCCCGAGGATCAGCTCGACCGCGCCGCGGCCAAGAAGGTCCTGCGCCGGTCCCTCGCCCTCGCCCGGCCCGTCCGCCGCGACGTGCTGATGTCCGTCGCGCTCATCGCTGCGTCAACCGTGTGCACGTTGGCCGGGCCGACACTGGTGCGCTTCGCCATCGACCACGGCCTGACGCCCCCGACGGACGTCCGGGCCGTCAACGTGGCCGTCGTGGCCTGGGTGGTGGTGATGATCGTCGCCTACTTCCTCGGGCGGGCGCAGCAGCTGACGATCAACCGCGCCGGCGAGGGCTTCCTGCGCGATCTGCGCGTCCGCACGTTCGGGCACCTGCTGCGGCAATCGATGTCGTTCTACGACCGCGAGAAGGCGGGCGTCCTCGTGTCCCGGCTCACCTCCGACATCGACTCGATGAGCGAACTGGTGCAGTTCGGGCTCCTCCAGTTCGTGTCCGCCACGCTGCTGCTGTGCCTCACCCTCGTGCTGCTGTTCTTCATGTCCGTGCAGCTCACGCTGATCTGCCTCGTCGTGCTGCCGGTCATCATCGCCGCGTCGATCCGGTTCCAGCGCCAGTCGAACCGGGCCTACCTGCACGTGCGGGACCGCGTGGGCCAGAACCTGTCCGCGCTCCAGGAGTCGATCACCGGTGTGCGGGTCATCCAGGCCTACGCCCGGGAGGACGAGCAGATCCGCCGCTTCGAGAACACGAACCGGGCGCTGTACGACGCCCACATGAGCTCGGTCCGCGTGTCCGTCTGGTACTTCGGGCTGGTCGAGTGGGCGGGCGTGGCCGCCGCCGGTGCCGTGGTCGGGGTCGGCGGCTGGCTCGTGCACCAGGGGACCGTGTCGGTCGGGACCGTCGCCGCCTTCGTGCTGCTCCTGTCCAGCGTGTTCGAGCCGGTGGCGATGCTGTCGCAGCTCTTCAACAGCATGCAGTCGTCCGGCGCCGCGCTCCAGAAGCTGTACGACCTGCTCGACACCGAGCCGGAGATCCGGGACCAGCCGGGCGCCGTCGACCTGCCGGACACGGGCGCAGTCGAGGTCGACGGCGTCTCGTTCAGCTACGCCGGCGGCGCCCGGCCCGCGCTGCACGACGTCAGCCTCACGATCGCACGGGGGGAGCGCCTGGCCCTCATCGGTCCGACGGGAGCTGGAAAGTCGACGCTGGCCAAGCTCATCGCCCGCCTCTACGACCCCACGGAGGGGACCGTGCGCTTCGGCGGCCTCGACCTGCGCCGCGCCACGGTGGCGTCGCTGCGGGAGCGCATCGTCGTCGTGCCGCAGGAGGGATTCCTCTTCTCCGGGTCGATCCGCGCCAACCTGCGCCTCGCCCGGCCCGAGGCGACGGACGAAGAGATCGATGCCGCCCTCGCCGCCATCGGCGCCCTGGAGCGCTTCGCTGCCTTCCCCGAGGGCGTCGACACCGAGGTGCGCGAGCGGGGATCACGGCTCTCGGCTGGTGAGCGCCAGCTCGTGTCGCTCGGCCGGGCCGCGCTGGTCGACCCCGCGGTGCTGGTGCTCGACGAGGCCACGTCCAACCTCGACCCCGGCACCGAGGCCGCGGTCGAGGCCGCCATGGAGCGGCTGATGGAGGGGCGGACGACGATCGTCGTCGCCCACCGCCTCTCGACCGTCCAGCGGGCGGACCGCATCGCCGTCATCGACCACGGCGGCCTGGTCGAGCTGGGCACCCACGACGAGCTGATCGCCCTGCCCGGTGGCCGCTACGCCGCGCTGGCCGCCGCCTGGGCCGCCGGCCAACCCACCGCCGCCCGCTGACCGCCCGCCCGCCCGGCCCGACGGCCACGTCGCCGCCACCGCTCCCGCCCCCGCCCGCCGCCCCGTCTGCTCCGCTCCAGCCCGCAGTTGTTGCATCCGCAACCATGCACGTCACATTGCGGCTTCCGGCATGAGAGGTGCATGCCTCGACGGAACCATGTCACACCCTGGCGTCACGCTCCCGGCCCATGAACGACGCCGACCGACGCCTCGCGGCCATCGCCGCCCTCCAACGCCAGGTCGTCACCAGGGACCAGGCGCTCGCCGCCGGCCTGAGCCACTCGGGGATCTCGCGGCGCGTGGCCAGCGGATTGCTGGTGGTCCACGGGCCTCGCACCCTCCACTTCGTGGGCTCCTCCCTGGACTGGCGGGGCCGCCTGCTGGCCGGCCTCCTGGACCTCGGCGACGGCGCCTTGGTGACCGGGCGGTCGGCAGCCGCGCTGCACGGACTCGACGGATTCGAGGAGGGTGCCGCTCCAGTTCCTCGTTCCCGCCGGGCTCAGGCGCCGCCGGCCGGTCGGCCGGGTGTTCTCCACGCCATCCATCGGGCCGCTCGACCGTGCCACCGTCGACGGCCTGGCGGTGACGTCCGGGACGCGGACCGTGCTCGAGCTCATCGGACGGGTCAGTGAGCGCGAGCTCGGCAACGCGCTGGACAGCGCGCTGCGGAAGGGCGTGACCGCACCGGCCATGCTGCTCCGCCGTCTGGACGAGTTGGGACGGCAGGGGCGGAGGGGCGTGGCGGCCTTCGACCGGGTGATGGGGTCGGCGGGCGTCCAGAGCTGGCTGGAGCGCCAGTTCCTGCGCGCTGATCGAGCGGGCCGGGCTCCCGCGCCCCGCCCTCCAGCGGACGTACCGGCACGACGGCCGGCACGTCGCTCGCGTCGACTTCGACTTCGAGCCGTGGCCCGTCCTCGTCGAGGTCGGCGGGCGGCGGGGCTACCTCAGCGCCGACGAGCGCCGCCGGCAGGAGCATCGGCGCAACGAGCTCCAGCTCCTCGGCAAGGTCGTCTACTTCTTCACCACCGAGGACGTGACCGACGCCGCCGCCTACGTCATCGACACCGTCCGTCAGGCCCTCCAGCAGGCGGCCGCGGCGTGAGCTGGCGAGGCATGCACGTCTCGTGCCGCAAACCGCAATCTGACGTGCATGGTTGCAGATGCAACAACAGGGCGGGCGGAGCGGGCCGCGCGGAGCGGGCCGGGGCGGGGTCAGCGGGCGACGAAGTACTTGGCGCGGGGGTGGTGGCAGATGATGGCGGAGGTGGTCTGCTCGGGCTGGTACTGCCAGCCGGTCTCCTCGCTGACCTCGATGCCGAGGCGGTCGGCTCCGAGCAGGCGGGCGACGGTGGCGTTGTCCTCCAGGTCGGGGCAGGCCGGGTAGCCCCACGAGTAGCGCCCGCCGCGGTACTGCTGGCGGAAGAGGCCGCCCAGGGACGGGCCGTCCTCGTCCACGAATCCCCACTCGGTGCGGATCCGGTGGTGCCAGTACTCGGCCAGGGCTTCAGCCATCTCGACGCCGAGACCGTGGAGCAGGAGGTACTCCTGGTAGCGGTTGTCGGCGAACAGCCGCGCCGTCTCCTCGCTCACCGCGCTGCCCATGGTGACGATGTGGAACGCCGCGAAGTCGACCTCGCCGGCGCCGCCGTCCCACGGCCGGAAGAAGTCGCTGATGCACAGGAACGGCTCCTGGCGCTGGCGCGGGAACCGGTACCGGCCGAGCTCGGCGTCACGCGACTCGGACTCCCAGACGATGAGCTCCTCGCCGTCGCCGTTGACGGGGAAGTAGCCGTACACGACCTGCGGCACCAGCACGCCGCTGGCCTTGGCCTCGGCGAGCTTCTGGCGGAACATCGGGCGGATGCGGGCCTTGAACTCCTCGTCGGTCTCGCCGCCCTCGGGCCGGAACTGCCACTGGTTGCGGAACAGCGCCGTCTCGTTGACGTAGGCCGCGATGTCGTCCAGCGAAAGACCCTTCACGACCCGACTGCCGATGAACGGCGGCCGGAACACGGGGTTGTCGACCACGACCTCGGGCGAGCGCGCCGGCAGCTCGACGTCGTCGGATCCTCCCCGGCCGGTCCTCTCGGGCAGCACGCGGCCGGTCGGCACTCGCCCGAAGTCCTCGTCCCACTCGCCGCTGCGCTTCATCTCCATGAGCTGCTCGAGCGTGTTGAGCCCTTCGAAGGCGTCCCGGCCGTAGAAGACCCGCCCCTCGTACACCCCGCGCAGGTCGCGCTCCACGTAGCTGCGGGTGAGCGCCGCCCCACCGAGCAGGACGGGGATGTCGGTCAGCCCGAGAGCGTTGAGCTCCTCCAGGTTCTCCCGCATGATCAGCGTCGACTTCACCAGGAGCCCGCTCATGCCGAGCGCGTCGGCGTCGACCTCCTTGACCTTGGCCACCATGTCCGAGATGCCGACCTTGATGCCGAGGTTGTGCACGTCGTAGCCGTTGTTGGTGCAGATGATGTCGACCAGGTTCTTGCCGATGTCGTGGACGTCGCCCTTGACGGTGGCCAGCACGAGCCGGCCCTTGGCCGAATCTCCGCCGACCTTGTCCATGTGCGGCTCGAGGTGGGCGACCGCGGACTTCATCGTCTCAGCCGACTGCAGCACGAAGGGCAACTGCATCTGGCCGGATCCGAAGAGCTCGCCCACCACGCGCATGCCGTCGAGCAGGACGTCGTTGACGATGTCGAGCGCGGGCAGCCCCGAGTCCATCGCCTCTTCGAGCTCGTCGATGAGGCCGTCGCGCTCGCCGTCGATGATGCGGTGCTTCAGGCGCTCCTCGACCGGCCAGCCGGACCGGTCCTCGCGCACGGCCTTCACGCTCTTGACGTCGGCGAAGACCTCGAGCAGGTGCTGCAACGGGTCGTACGGCGCGCCGTCCTCGCCGACCCCGCGACGGTCGTAGATCAGGTCGAGGCAGACGTCCCGCTGCTCGTCGGCGATCTTGGCCAGCGGCACGATCTTGCCGGCGTGGACGATGGCGGAGTCCAACCCGGCCTGCACGCACTCGTGGAGGAACACGCTGTTGAGCACGTGGCGGGCGGCCGGCGACAGGCCGAAGCTCACGTTCGACACGCCGAGCGTCGT
This sequence comes from uncultured Acidimicrobiales bacterium, assembly GCA_963769115.1. Classification (GTDB taxonomy): domain Bacteria; phylum Actinomycetota; class Acidimicrobiia; order Acidimicrobiales; family Ilumatobacteraceae; genus DASTFY01. The sequence goes on along the minus strand of CAVYKN010000019.1, from coordinate 141,490 downwards.
GAGCGCGCCCGGGATCTCCGCCTTGATCCGCTTGATGGCCTCGATCGTGTACATGGCGTCACGACGGAGGTCGTCGTCACCGGTCGACAACGGGAAGGTCAGGGCGTCGAAGATCAGGTCGCTGGCCGACAGCCCGTACCGCTCCGAGGCGATCTGGTGGATGCGGTGGGCGATCTCCATCTTCCACTCGACATCCCGGGCCTGGCCGCGCTCGTCGATGAGCAGGCAGATGACGGCGCAGCCGTACTCCCGCGCCAGGGACATCACGCGGTCGAGCCGGCTCCCGGGGAGCTCGCCGTCCTCCAGGTTGGCGGAGTTGAGGATGGCCCGGCCGCCGATGTGCTGCAGCGCCGCCTCCATCACGGGCGGCTCGGTCGAGTCGATGACGAGCGGCACGCTGGCCTGCGTGGCGAACCGGCGGGCGATCTGGTCCATGTCGGCCGCGCCGTCGCGCCCGACGTAGTCCACGCACACATCGAGCACGTGCGCGCCCTCGCGGATCTGCTCCGTGGCCATCCGGGTGCAGGTGTCCCAGTCTTCGACGAGCATCGCGTCGCGGAAGGCCTTGGAGCCGTTGGCGTTGGTCCGCTCGCCGATGATCAGGAAGCTCAGGTCCTGGCGCAGCGTGACCGGTGAGTAGATGGAGGTGACGCTCGGCTCGTAGTTCGGCGAGCGGCGGACAGGCTCCAGGTCCTTGCACGGCCTCGATCACCGCGGCCAGGTGGGCCGGCGTGGTGCCGCAGCAGCCGCCGACGATGCCGATGCCCAGCTCGGCCACGTGGTGGCGGTGGAAGCGGGCCAGCTCCTCGGGCGTGAGGTCGTAGTGGGTGCGCCCGTCGACCACGCTCGGCAGCCCGGCGTTGGGCAGCACGGCGATGGGCACCGGGCTGTGCTGGGACAGGTAGCGCAGGTGCTCCTGCATCTCCGCCGGTCCGGTGGCGCAGTTGATGCCGAGCACGTCCGGCTTCATGGCCAGCAGCGACGTCATCGCCGCGCCGATCTCGGAACCGACCAGCATCCGGCCCGTGGTCTCGATGGTCACCTGCACCTGCATGGGGACGGTTCGCCCCTCGGCCTTCATGGCCCGGCGGCAGGCGGTCATGGCGGCCTTGGCCTGCAGCAGGTCCATGCAGGTCTCGATGATGAACAGGTCGACGCCGCCCTCCAGCAGACCGCGCGCCTGCTCTTCGTAGGCGTCCCGGAGAGCGACGAAGCCGATGTGACCGATGGACGGCAGCTTCGTCCCGGGCCCGATCGAGCCGGCCACGTAGCGTGGCCGCCCGTCGCCGGCCCAGCCGGACGCGACCTCCTTGGCGATGCGGGCCGCCGCCACGTTCAGCGCGTGGGTCCGATCGGCGATGCCGTACTCCTGCAGCACGGTGCTGAACGAGCCGAAGCTGGCCGTCTCGACCACGTCCACGCCCACCGCGAAGAAGTCGTCGTGCATGGCGGCGATGACGTCCGGCCTGGTCAGGCACAGCATCTCGTTGCAGCCCTCGAGCTCCGCGCCGCCGAAGTCGTCCGCCGAGAGGTCGAGCCCCTGGATGAAGGTGCCGAAGGCGCCGTCGAACACGACCAGGCGGTCGTTGACCGAATCGAGGTAGTCCTGGACCGGCATCCGGTCAACGCTACCGGGGCCCGGAGGGACCGGACACGGTAGCGTCGCCCGCCGCATGCCCCGCGACCGCATCTACACGAGGACCGGCGATGACGGGACGACCGGGCTGTTCTACGGCGGCCGGGTGAGCAAGGACAGCGAGCACCCCACGGCCTACGGGACCGTGGACGAGGTCCAGGCCGTGCTCGGTCTGGCCCGGGCCACGAGCGACGATCCCGAGCTGTCCGAGCTGCTCCTCGTGCTCGAGCGCGACCTGTGGGTGGTCATGGCCGAGCTGGCCACCAAGCCCTCCAACCGCTCGAAGCTGACGCCCGGCACCTCTTTGGTGACGACCGAGATGGTCGAGCGGCTGGAGCGCACGATCGACGATCTCGACTCGAGGTTCGACCCGCCGACGGAGTTCGTGGTGCCGGGGGAGACCGTGACCGGGGCCTGGCTCGACCTGGCCCGCACCGTCGCCCGCCGCGCGGAGCGCGACGCGCTGCCCGTGGCCGGTCCGCCGTCCCACGCCGGCGTCTACCTCAACCGTCTGTCCGACCTGCTGTGGACCATGGCCCGCTGGCAGGAGAGCCGTTCCGGGCCGTCCCGGCCGTCCCGATCCATCGTCAACCCAGAGGAGCAGCAGCAATGACCCCATCACCAGGGCTGGCCATCGAGGTCGGGGCAGGCGCCCCGCGCGACGTGAACGTCATCGGAGTGCCGGTGGCGTCCACCGGTCCCGTCCCCCGCCAGCTCGGGCTGTCCAGGGCCCGCCTCACCGAGTTGGGGTTCGAGGCCAAGCCGGGCCAGACGCTGGCCGTCCCTTCGCCGACGGGGCCGTCCTTGGTGGCCGTGGGGCTGGGCGCGCCGGCCGACATCGGCAGCGGGGTGCTCCGGTCCGCCGCCGCCGCGCTGGCCCGCGCCGCCGGCACGCGGGCGACGCTGGCCACCAGCCTGGCGGACGTCGAGGCCCGCGGCCTGACGCCGGGCGCGGCCGGGCAGGCCGTCGCCGAGGGCTTCGTCCTCGGCACCTACCGCTTCTCGTCGTTCAAGAGCGAAGCCCCGAAGCCCGGCCTGACCCGCGTCGTGCTCACGGCTGGTGCCGGCGATCGGGCCGCCATCGCCACCGGGGCGGCGCGCGGCGTGGCTGTCGGCGAGGCGGTCGCTCTCGCCCGGGACCTGGCCAACACTCCGCCCGACCACCTCAACGCCGCCGACCTGGCCGAGCGGGCCATCGCCATCGCCGCCGAGCGCAAGCTGGACATCGAGGTGCTCGACGAGTCGGACATGGCCGAGATGGGCCTCGGCGGGATGCTGGGCGTCAACCGCGGGTCCACCGCCCCACCCCGCATGATCAAGCTGACCTACACCCCGCGCCGCCCGGGCGGCACGGTGGCGTTGGTCGGCAAGGGCGTCATGTACGACTCCGGCGGCATCTCGCTCAAGCCGTCCGACGGCATGCACGTGCTCATGAAGATGGACATGACCGGCGCCGCGGTCGTGCTGGCGACGATGTCGTTGCTGCCCGCGCTCCGGCCCAAGGTCAAGGTCATCGGCTACCTGTGCTGCACGGACAACATGCCGTCGGGCAGCGCGCTCAAGCTCGGTGACGTGCTCACCATCCGCAACGGCAAGACGGTGGAGATCCACAACACCGACGCCGAGGGCCGGCTGGTGCTGGCCGATGGTCTGTCGCTGGCCGTCGAGGACGAGGTCGACGCCATCATCGACATCGCCACGCTGACCGGGGCCGTCCTGGGCGCGCTGGGCAAGAAGCTGGCCGGGGTGTTCGGCAACGAGCAGGCCTGGGTGGATCAGGTGCTCGCCGCCGCCGGACGGTCCGACGAGCGGGCGTGGCAGCTCCCGCTGGTCGACGATTACCGCAAGCTTCTCGACTCGAACGTGGCCGACATGAAGAACGTCGGCGGTCCGTACGGGGGCGCGATCCTCGCCGCGCTCTTCCTGCGGGAGTTCGTCGGCGACGTGCCCTGGGCCCACCTGGACATCGCCGGCGTCATGGACAGCGACGCCGACGACGGCATCTTCACCAAGGGCTCGACGGGCTACGGCGTGCGGCTGTTCGCCGAGCTGCTGACCAACTACACGCCGCCCCGCTGAGGTTCACGCCGGGGTGGGTTCCGTCGCGTAGCTGGTGGCGAGTGCGGTGCGGAGCGCGCCCGCCGCGACAGGTGGCGCGATGCCGAGCATGGCCAGCTGCCGCTCGACCAGCTCGGGTTCGTCGCCCGCGCTGAGCATGGTCTGGGCCAGCGCCTCCGCCCGCCAGCGCACGTGCTCGGGGAAGGTCAGCGCGGTCGGCCCGGCCCAGTCGGCGTGCGCGTTGCGCAGGTCGGTCGGGAGTTGCGCAACCTGCCGGTGGCTGAGGGGCGGGATCCGGCGCCGCACCAGCAGGCCGTGGCTGTGCTGCTGCGCCATGCCGAACAGGACGGTGCGCTGGAGCGCGTTGGCGAAGGCCGCCCGCCGCTGGCCCTGGAGCTTGATGCCGAGGCTGCGGGCCAGGTCGGGCACGTCCAGCTCGAAGCCGTCCGGGTAGGACTCCAGGCCGTCGGCCAGACGGCGCAGGAGCAGCGTGGCCGTGGGTCCGAGGACCCCGAGCCAGAACAGCTCCACGTAGCGGGAACGGGGGTCGTGGCCGATGGGGTCGATGACGGGATCGGCCCACGGCAGCACCACGAGGGTGGCCGGCACATCCATGGCGGTCCTCCAGGGTGAGAGGTGGAGGGGGAGGCACGAGGAGTGTGTGCCCGGGCAGGGCCGGATCGGAAAGGGCCCGTCAGAAAGGATCCGTCGGAAAGGCGACGGCGGTACGGTGCCGCGGTGAGCTCGGAGCCGCCCGCCGCCGTCGACACCGCGGTGCTGGCCGAGGCACAGACCTGGGTCCGCGAGGCGCAGCGGATCGTGGTGCTGACGGGCGCCGGGATCTCGACGGACTCCGGCATCCCCGACTTCCGCGGCCCGAACGGCGTGTGGACGAAGAACCCGGCCGCCGAACGGGCCTCCACGCTGAGCCACTACCTGCACGAGCCGGAGGTCCGCCGGGCGGCCTGGCAGACCCGCCTCCACTCGCCGGCGTGGTCCGCCGAACCCAACGCCGGCCACCTGGCGCTGGTGCGGCTCGAGCACCTGGGCCGCTTGGAGGCGCTCGTCACGCAGAACATCGACGGGCTCCACCAGCGCGCCGGGAACGATCCGTCGCTGGTCGTCGAGGTGCACGGCACCATGCGCCGCTACCAGTGCTGGGGCTGCGGCGACACCGGGCCGATGGAGGTGATGCTGGACCGCGTCCGGGCCGGGGAGGAGGACCCCGCCTGCCGGCTCTGCGGCGGCATCGTGAAGTCGGCGACGATCTCGTTCGGTCAGTCGTTGGTGCCGGAGGTGATCGACGCCGCGCTCGCCGCGGCGGGCCGCGCCGACCTCCTGCTGGCCGTGGGCTCCAGCCTGCAGGTCTACCCCGCGGCCAACGTGGTCCCGAGGGCGAAGGCCGCCGGGGCCCGTGTGATCATCGTCAACGGCCAGCCCACGCAGATGGACCGCTACGCCGACGCCCTGCTGATCGGTCCGATCGGCGAGCTGCTGCCCGCGCTGGTCGCTCCGGCGGACGCGGGGCAGCCGTCCCCCTGTCCCGAATCCCGACCTCACCGGTAGGCTTTCATCATGGCCAGCTTCCGAGACTTGCTCGCCCGGACCAAGCAACAGATCACCGAGGTCGACACGGCCGAGGCCGACCGGATGCGGCAGGAGCCGGGCACCGTCGTGCTCGACGTGCGGGAGCCGGACGAGTACGACCAGGGCGCGATCCCGGGCGCCGTCCACATCCCCCGCGGGCACCTCGAGAGCCAGGTCGAGGGCCGGATCCTCGACCACGACGCACCCGTGCTCGTGTACTGCGCCGCCGGCGTGCGCAGCGCCTTCGCCGCCCAGACCCTGGCCGAGCTCGGGTACCCGAACGCCGTCTCCATGGCCGGCGGCTTCGGACGGTGGAAGGACGAGGGCAGGGAGTGGAAGAAGCCCGTCGGTCTCGATCCGGACCAGCGTGACCGCTACCAGCGCCACATCCTCCTTCCCGAGGTGGGTGTCGAGGGGCAAGCCAAGCTCCTCGCCTCCAAGGTCCTCATGCTGGGCGCAGGCGGGCTCGGTTCACCGGCCGCGCTGTACCTGGCGGCGGCGGGGGTCGGCACCATCGGCATCGTCGACATGGACGAGGTCGACGCCTCCAACCTCCAGCGCCAGATCCTGCACAATCTGGACCGCATCGGCGACCGCAAGGTCGACTCGGCCAAGAAGACGCTGACGGCGATGAACCCCGACGTCGACGTGGTCACCTACGACACCCGGCTGTCGGCCGACAACGTGCTCGAGCTGCTCGAGGGCTACGACGTCGTCATCGACGGCGCCGACAACTTCCCCAGCCGCTACCTGCTCAACGACGCGTCGGTGAAGCTCGGCATCCCCGTGGTCCACGGCTCGATCTTCCGGTTCGAGGGCATGGTGACGGTGTTCGATCCCCGGCGGGGGCCGAACTACCGGGACATGGTGCCGGAGCCGCCGCCGGCGGAGCTGGCGCCGTCCTGCGCCGAGGCCGGCGTGCTGGGCGTGCTCCCCGGGATCATCGGGTCGCTGCAGGCGCTGGAGGCCATCAAGCTGCTGCTCGGGCTCGGCGATCCGCTCATCGGGCGCATCCTCAGCTACGACGCCCTCGAGCAGACCTTCCGGGAGTACAAGCTGCGGGTCGACCCGACCAATCCGGTCACGTACGACAACCGCGACAAGATCCAGATCCGCGAGCTCGACGGCCTCTGCGCCCCCTGGGTCGAGGACCACTAGGCCGGGACCGGCCGCCGGTCAGGTCGCCGGCGGCGCGGTGGAACCGGGCGACTTGGGCGAGTCGCCCTTCCCGCTGGTCGGCGGTCCGCCCTGGTCGGAGTTCGGCGGCTGCTGTCCCTGACCCGAACCCGGGGGCGGTTCGCTCGGAGGCGGATCGGTGGGCTGTGGACCGTCGGTGGGCGGTGGACCGTCGGTCGCCGGAGGCGGTGGCTCGGTGGCCGGCGGTGCTTCGCTCGAGCCGCTCTGCGTCGGAGTTGTCGTCGTCCGGCCGGAGCCACCGGATCCGCCCGAGCCGCCGCGATCCCGAGCCGCCGGACCCGCTGGAGTCCCGCAGGGTGGTGCACGACGGCTCGCCCGGGAGCCCGCCCTGGTCCGGCCCCGTGCCCAGCGCGGCCGCCATCACGGTGACCAGCGCCCGCTGCCCCGAGTCGGTGAGATGGATGCCGTCGCGCTGGATGGCGTCGTCGATCTCCTCGACGGTCGCGTTCCAGTCGACGAGCTGCAAGCGGTCGTCGGGCCCACCATCGCCGTCGACGGCGGCCATCTCCCGCAGGACGTCGTTCATGCGGTCACGGCCCCGCTCGAACTCGTAGTTGGTCAGCAGGAGGATGCGGCGGGCGTCCGGCACCAGGTCGATGAGCTGCTCGATGCGCTCCCGGTAGCCCTCGGGGTCGATGCCGTCGTTGTGGCCGATGAGCACCATCACCGTCTGCCCGACCCGCGACTGGTTCCTTCGCAGCGAGCGGATGGCCTGGTCGGTGCGGCGTCCCTGTACGGCGTCGACCACCACGTCCCAGCCCAGCGGGCCAAGGGCGTCACAGATCAGGCCGGAGTAGCGGGAGGCGATCGACTCGGAGATGGAGTCACCGACGACATAGACGCGGTTGTCGGTCACCACAGGATGGGGAGGCGCCGGGACCGTGCCGGGGTCCGAATCGTCCGTAGTGCTGGCCGAGCGTGCGGTCGAGTCGACCTCCACCTCCTCGAGGCTGGCCTCGGGCTCCGACCCGGCTGTGCGCTCGACTCTGGGGGCCCTCACCGGCCGCCGAGGTCGAGCAGGCAGCGCCCGCCAACACCAAGGCGGCGAGCAGCGGAGCGGCGGCACGCATCATGACAGTCCACCGACCTGGCTCCGATCATGCAAGTCACATGCCGTGTGCAGGGCATCATCGGGGCGTGAACACCCCGGTCGCCCCTTCCGTCATCGCCCCACCCGCCGCGAACTACAGCCACGCGGTGCTCGCCGTTGGGGTGGATCGCCTCCTGCACACGTCCGGGGTGGTGCCCACGGCGCCGGACGGGACCGTGCCCGAGGCCCTCGCCGAGCAGGCGGAGGTGGTCTGGCAGAACCTGGCCGCCATCCTGTCCGAGGCCGCGATGGCGATGACGGACGTGGTCTCCATCACGACCTACGTGGTGCAGGGCTCGGAGCTCGGGCCGGTGATGGCCGTGCGTGATCGCGTGATGGACGGTCATCGCCCGGCCTCGACGCTGGTCGTCGTGCCCGCCCTGGCCCGCCCCGAGTGGCTGGTCGAGATCGCACTGGTGGCCGCCCGCTGAAGGACCGCGGACCGCGGCCCAGCCGGAGCAGTGCGAGATCCGCCACGCATCTCCGCGAGACCACCCGGGCAATCGATTCGCTGCCCATCCGCGCCGATTCGATATCGATTCGGTGGCGATGTGGCCGGCAGGACTATCAGGCCAGGGCGGCGATGATGCGGCCGAAGCGGGCGATGGCCTCGGGCTCCTCGACGTCCGGGAGGCTCACGATCGCCGTCTGCACGCCGGCCCGTCCCAGTTCCTCGAAGCGGCCGATGTGCTGCTCGACCGTTCCCGCGTTGACCCGCTCGGCGAAGCGCTCGGCGCTCATGCGCTTCGGACGCAGCCGCTCCACGGCCGACTCGACGCCCGCAGACTGATCGCCCACGAGGACGGTGGACAGTTGGGTCACCTCGACAGTCGCCGGATCCCGCTCGACCGCCTCGCAGTGCCGTCGCAACACCCCGACCTTGTGGCGGACGGTCGACGGCTCACCGAACAGGTTGCAGGCGTCGGCGTAGCGCGCCACCAGCCGCAGCGTCCTCCGCTCGCCGGAGCCCCCGACCAGGATCGGGATCCGCTCCTGCAGTGGCCGGGGGTAGCACATCGCCTCGGGGACGTTCAGCACCCGCCCGCTGAAGGCCGGCGTGCCCGGCCCCCACAGGAGCGGGAGGAGTTGGAGCGCGTCCTCCAGCAGGTCGTACCGGTCGGACCGGGACGGGAAGTCCCAGCCGTACGCCGTGTGCTCCTGCTGGAACCAGGCCAGCCCCAACCCGCAGACGGCCCGGCCTCCCGAGAGCACGTCGAGCGTGGCCGCGATCTTCCCCAGGTGGGCGACGTTGCGGTACGTGATCCCGCTGACCAGCGTGCCCAGCCGCACCCGCTCGGTGCAGGCCGCCAGGTACCCGAGCGTCGTCCAGCTCTCGAGCATGTCCTCCCAGGCCTGGCCCATCCCCGGGATCTGGCGGAAGTGGTCCATCACCCAGAGGCTGGAGAAGCCGGCCTCCTCGGCCGCCGCGGCGATCGCCCGGAGCCGAGGCGCGAGCTCCTCCGGCCCGCCCGGCCAGGTGAAGCGGGGGAGCTGCAGCCCGAAGCGCAGCGAGACCGGCGGCCCGTCTGTCGCTCCTCGGGAGGCGAGCGCGGCCGGGACGAGCGCCACCGGCCCGGCGGGGTGGACGGCGGCGAAGCCCTCCGTCCCCGAGCCCGTCGCGGACGCCGGGCCACGACGACAGCTGCGAGCTCACCACCGCGGCCGGGACTGCGCTGCCCGCCGGGCGTGAGCGGTTGCGGGCCCTGAGCTCGGCCGGCGGCACGTCGAAGACGACGGCGAAGCAAGGCAGGCCAGCGGCAGCGGCGAGCGCGCGGTACCCGGCCCGCTGTCCGGCGTCGAGCCCGAGCGTGTCGATGACCGTCGTCAGGCGGCGCCCCAGCCGCCGCTCCACCACCGTGTCGAGCAGCGCGAACGCGTCCTTCGAGGCCGCCATGTCGTGCTCGCCCTCGCCGACCAGTGCTCGCAGACCGTCGCTCGACACCACCTGGTGGGGGGCGAACCATCGCTGCGCCCACGTCGACTTGCCCGCCCCCGCAGGACCGACCAGCACGACCACGCACGGCGAGGGGAGCACGATCGGCCCGTCGCTGGTCTCGGCCATCGCGCCGGCACGTTAGGCCCGCCCCGGCATCGGTCGTACGCTCGCGTCGTGGCTGGCGATTCTGCGAACGGCGCGGGGAAGCACACCGACTCCGGCATCGAGGTGAGGCCGCTCTACACGGAGGACGACCTGGCCGGCTGGGACGCGGGCGAGCGGCTCGGGCATCCGGGCGCGCCGCCGTACACACGCGGCATCTACCCCACCATGTACCGCGGGCGGCTGTGGACGATGCGGCAGTACGCCGGCTTCGGCACGGCCGAGGCCACCAACCAGCGGTTCAAGTTCCTCCTCGGCGCCGGCCAGACCGGGCTCTCGTGCGCCTTCGACCTCCCAACGCAGATGGGCTACGACTCCGACCACCCGCGGGCCGAGGGCGAGGTCGGCAAGGTCGGTGTCGCCATCGACTCCATCGAGGACATGCGCCTGCTCCTGGCCGGCATCCCGCTGGACAAGGTCACCACGTCGATGACCATCAACTCGACGGCGGCCATCCTCCTCCTGCTCTACGAGCTGGTGGCCGAGGAGCAGGGCGTGTCGGCGGCGGAGATCGGCGGCGGGACGATCCAGAACGACCTGCTGAAGGAGTACATCGCCCGCGGCACCTACGTGTACCCGCCCCGGCCGTCGATGCGGATCATCACCGACATCTTCGCCTACTGCCGCCAGACCATCCCCCGCTGGAACACCATCTCCATCTCCGGGTACCACATCCGCGAAGCGGGTTCGACGGCCGTGCAGGAGATCGCCTTCACGCTGGCCAACGCCATCGCCTACGTGCAGGCGGCCATTGACGCCGGGCTCGACGTCGACGAGTTCGGCCCCCGGCTGTCGTTCTTCTTCAACGGGCACAACAACGTGTTCGAGGAGGTGGCCAAGTTCCGGGCCGCCCGCCGCATGTGGCACCGGATCATGACCGAGCGCTTCGGCGCGCAGAAGCCCGCGTCCACCCTGCTCCGCTTCCACACCCAGACCGGCGGGTCCACGCTCACCGCGCAGCAGCCCGAGGCCAACATCGTGCGCGGTCGCGGTGCAGGCCATGGCCGCGGTGCTCGGGGGCACGCAGAGCCTCCACACCAACGGCTTCGACGAGGCGCTCAGCCTCCCGACCGAACGAGCGGCCCGCATCGCCCTGCGCACGCAGCAGGTCATCGGCTACGAGAGCGGGATCGTCGACACGCCGGATCCGCTGGCCGGTTCGTACTTCGTCGAGTCGTTGACCGACGAGGTCGAGCGACTGGCGTGGGAGTACATCGAGCGGATCGACGAGATGGGCGGTGCCGTGGCCGCCATCGAGGCCGGCTTCCAGATGGACGAGATCGAGCAGGCCGCCTACGAGTACACGAAGTCGATCGACGACGGCGAGCGTGTCGTGGTCGGCGTCAACCGGTTCACCATCGAGGACGAGGTCGACCCCGACATCCTGGCACTCGACCCCACCGTCCAGGCGCGGGCAGGTCGAGCGGGTCCGCCGCTTCAAGGCCGATCGTGACCAGGCCGACGTCACCCGTCGCCTCGAGGACGTCCGGACCGCGGCTCGGGGCACCGACAACCTGCTCCCGCCCATGCGGGCCGCGCTCAAGGCCCACTGCACGTTGGGCGAGGTCAGCGACGCCCTGCGCGACGTGTTCGGCGTCTACCACCCCGGCCGGTAGCTGCAGTCGCTAGCTAAGTCGCCTCGGGCCGCAACGTCGGGAAGAGGATGACCTCCTTGATGGTCGTCACCCCGGCCAGGAGCATCGCCACCCGGTCGACGCCGATGCCCAGCCCGCCCGTGGGCGGCAGGCCGTACTCGAGGGCGCGCAGGTAGTCCTCGTCGACGCTGCCGGCGCCGAGGTCGCCGGCCTCCTTGGCCCGCTGCTCGTCCTCGAACCGGTGCCGCTGCTCGACGGGGTCGTTGAGCTCGCTGTACCCGTTGGCCAGCTCCCGTCCCCCCACATAGAGCTCGAAGCGCTCCGTGAGGTGCGGGTCGTTCCGGTCCACGCGGGCCAGCGGGCTGATCTCGACCGGATGGCCGGTGACGAACAGCGGCCCGGTGAGCCCGTCCTCGACCGTCGCCTCGAAGAGCTCCTCGATCAGCTTGCCGGCGCCCCAGTGCGGTTGCCACTGGATGCCGCGGGCGTCGGCCAGGTCCCGCAGTCGGGCCGCGGGCATCGAGGGGTGCACCTCCTCGCCGAGCGCCTCACTGGTCAGGTCGGTCATGCTGGCCCTCGGCCACGGCCGTGCCAGGTCCACCTTCTCGTCACCGATGCTGACGATCGTGGTGTCGAGCGCGTCCCGCGCGCCCTGCGTCACGAGCGTCTCGGTGATGGCCATCACGTCCGTGTAGTCGGCGAAGGCCTGGTACAGCTCGAGCATCGTGAACTCGGGGTTGTGGCGGGTGGACAGGCCTTCGTTGCGGAACACCCGCCCGATCTCGAACACCCGCTCCAGCCCGCCGACGATCAGCCGCTTGAGGTGCAACTCGAGGGCGATGCGCAGGTGCAGGTCGAGGTCGAGCGTGTTGTGGTGCGTCGTGAAGGGCCGTGCGTGGGCCCCGCCGGCCTCGAGGTGGAGGATGGGCGTCTCCACCTCGACGAAGCCGTGCGCGGCGAGCGTGGAGCGGAACGACGTGACCAGGGCGTGACGCACCTCGAACACCTGGCGGGCCTCGTCGTTGACGATGAGATCGGTGTACCGCTGCCGGTAGCGGGTGTCGGTGTCGCTGAGCCCCTTCCACTTGTCGGGCAGGGGGCGCACGGCCTTGGCCAGCAGCTCGAACCCGTCCACCTTCACGGACAGCTCCCCCTTGCGGGTGACCATGACCGTTCCCTCGGCGCCCACCCAGTCGCCCAGGTCGAGGCGATCGAAGGCCTCGTGGGCGGGCTCGCCCATCACCCCCCGGGAGGCGAAGAGCTGCAGCTCACCCGAGCGGTCGCGCATGGTGGCGAAGGTCAACTTCCCCTGGCGGCGCAGGAGCATCAGCCGGCCGGCGACGCGGACCCGGTCCTCGGTCTCCGCGCCCGGCTCGAGGTCGGAGTAGCGGCCCCGCAGCTCGCCCAGCGTGTGGGTGCGGTCGAAGCGGTACGGGTACGGCTCCGTGCCGGCCTGCCGGAGGTCGTCCAGCTTGGCCAGGCGGCGGGCCTTCTCCGCGCTCAGCCCGTGGGTCTCCGCGTCCTCTGGGAAGTCCGAGCCGTCGTCCTGCTCCACGGACGGTTCACGCTAGCGACCCCGCCCTGGCCCGGCCGGAAAGATGACGATATGGTTACGAACCTTGCCTGCCCTCCGTAGCCCCCTGGCGGTGGTCGGGGCCGTCGCCGTTCTCGCCGTGGCCACGGCGTGCGCGCCGCCCGCGCCGAGGCTCACCGGAAAGCCCGGCCCCGCGCTGGAGCGGGTCACGGTGTCGCAGTTCCGCGACCTGGAGGCAGGCGTGCAGTACGCCGCCTTCAACGCCGCCGGCGAGGCCAAGGCCGGTGCCGCCCTCCTCCACGGTGGCACCGTCGGCCTCCGTGGTCTCTACCGCAACGGGGTGGCGTACTCCCTCGCCCCCGTCAGCGGCCAGTTCCCGATGAGCGCGGCAGCCGTGGACCCGACGTCGGCCACCGAGCTGTACGGCGCCGATGTCGGCCGTTTCCTCGCCACCGGATCGATCGTCCTCGCCGCCACGTCCGCAGGGTTGTTCGGCGCCAAGGTCGGCGACGTCGCCGAGGTGCGGCGCTGGAACGACGGCGGCCTGACCCGGCTCACCATCGCCGGCATCGTGCCCGACGAGCGGCTCCCGGCGGAGATGCTGTTCCCGACGACCACAGCGTCCGCCATCGGCTTCGTGCGACCGACCAGCGTCCAGATCTACGGATACAAGTCCGTCAAGGCCGTGGATGACGCCCTCGCCAAGCACGGGCTGCGGCGGTCCGACGTGCGCATCAGCCATCCCAACACTGACCCGTCGTCCCCGGACTCGACGCTGGGGCTGTTGGACACCAAGGTCAAGCTCGGGATGTTCTGGTACGTGTCGCGAGGCGACGGCGCCATCACCATCGACCCCGCGTGGGCACAGGCCAACCTGGTGCGGGTGGCGTACACCGGCGTAGGGGTTGTGGCCACGTGCCACCGGGTGATCGCGCCCGTACCTCCAGGCCGCGTTCACCGAGATCGCGGCCGCAGGCCTGGCCGGTGCCATCGACACCGCCAACACCAACCGCTACGGCGGGTGCTACGGGCCCCGGGAGGTGCGGTCGTCGGGAGGCACGACGGGCGGCAACCTTTCCCGTCACACCTGGGCGATGGCCCTCGACACGAACACCGCCACCAACCCGATGGGCGGCACGCCCACCATGGACTGCCGCGTCGTGCGCATCTTCCGCAAGCACGGCTTCGCGTGGGGAGGCAACTTCCTCACCCCCGACGGGATGCACTTCGAATGGGTCGGTGAGGACCGCAGCAAGATCAGCTACCCGTCCCGCTTCTGCCCGAACATCGTCGGCGGTGCGGCCAGCGGTGGTGCGGCCTCGGCCGAGGCGGCGCAGCCCAAGCCTCCGACCATGCAGGAGCCCTACGAAGAGGAGTAGGGCCCGCAGTAGCCTGCGCTCGTGAGCGTTCGCTTCGTCGTCATCGGGGGAGGTCCGGCCGGCAACACGGCTGCCACCCATGCGGCGCGGCTCGGGGCCCGGGTCACGCTGATCGAGCGGGACATCGTGGGCGGCGCCGCCCACCTGTGGGACTGCATCCCGTCGAAGACCATGATCGCCACCGGCGGCGCCATCAGCTTCGCCCGCCGGCTCGGTGAGATGGGTCTGGAGACGGTGACTGCCGAGGTGGACCCGGCCGGTCTGAAGGACAGGGTGGACGGCATCGTCAGCCGCTTGAACACGTCGATCACCGGCCTGCTCGAGAGCCAGCGGGTCCGGCTGATCCGGGGGACGGCCAGCTTCGTCGGACCGCACGAGGCGGAGGTGACGACGGTCGACGGAACCGAGGTCATCCCCTTCGACGCCGCGCTCATCTCCACCGGGTCCCGGCCTCGCATCCCGCCCTTCGCGGGCCCCGACGGTGACCGCGTGCTGACCACGCGGGACTGCTATCCGCCGAAGGTGATCCCGGAGCATGCGGTGATCATCGGCTCGGGCGTCACCGGCGTGGAGTTCGTCCACATGTTCGCCTCGCTCGGGTCCAAGGTCACGCTCATCGTCTCCCGCCAGCAGGTGCTCCCGGCCAAGGACCCGGAGGTGGCGGCCGCGCTGGAGGTCAACTTCCTCGAGCGGGGGGTCACGCTCCTGAAGGGCGCGCGGGCCAGCGCCATCGAGCGTACGGAGGACGAGGTCATCGTGACCTGTGACGACGGCCGGGTGGTGCGGGCCAGTCACGCCGTGATGGCCATCGGTTCCGTGCCGAACATCGAAGACCTCGACGTAGAGGCGGCAGGCGTGGAGCTGGACGGCGGCGGCTACGTCATCATCAACCACCACTGCCAGAGCAGCGCTCCCCACATCTACGCCGCCGGGGACGTGAGCGGGAAGCTGCCGTTGTCGTCCGTGGCGGCCATCCAGGGGCGCAAGGTGGCCGAGCACGCCATGGGGCTCCACACGGTGGAGCACCGCCATCTGGACTACGACAAGGCGGCCTCGGCCATCTTCACCGAACCCGAGATCGCCGACGTCGGGCTGGCCGAGGCGGATGCGTTCGCCCTCGGTCGGAAGATCCGGGTCACCAAGGTGCCCTTCTCCGTGGCGCCGAAGGCACTCATCAACAACGACGCCCGGGGCTTCGTGAAGATCGTCTCGGACCCGATGACCGGTGTCGTGCTCGGCGGCTCGATCGTCGGCCGGCACGCCGCGGAGCTGATCAGCGTCATCGCGCTGGCCGTGACAGCGGGTCTGCGGGTCAACGACATCGTCGAGAGCCTGCTCGTCCACCCCTCGCTCTCGGAGGCCCTGGCCGAAGCGGCCGAGTAGCCGGCTCGGGCCGTTCGAGGCCCGCTCTGCGTGCTGCTCGACCGACCGATCGTGGGATCCCTGGCGATTCACCACGGAAGGGTCGCCACCGGCGCCGAACAGCGTGGCGTTGCCGATCGCCGTCCGTACCGTCGGCATTTGTCAAGGCCGAGGGAGGACGACGGCATGCGAGTCGGACGTGGGCTGGGTGCGCTGGTGGCGTCAGGCCTGCTGGCGGGAGGCCTGGCCCTGACCGTTGCCGCCCCACCGGCGGGCGCGGCATACGCGTCGACTGGCGAGCCGGTGTGGATCCCGCGGAACGCCGCCAACGCCGCTGACCAGTCGCGGGCGGACAACCGCGCGCTCGCCCGCGTCGGCAACACCGATCTATCTCGGCGGTGACTTCACGGAGGTGGCGCCGGAGCTCGGAGCACCGGGTGTCGCCGTCGCCCGCCTCGCCGCCTTCGACGCCACGACGGGAGTCCCGGTGGCATCGTTCCGGCCCCAACTGGACGGCAAGGTCTACGCCCTCGTCTCCGACTCGAGCACCAACACGCTGTACGTCGGCGGATCGTTCACGGGCGGTTTCGCCATCCTCGACGCCACGACCGGGGCGCCCAAGGGGACGCAGCTCACCACCGACGGCGAGGTGCGTGCCCTCTATCGGGATGGCAACGACATGTACGTCGGCGGCCAGTTCCAGCGCTTCGGGGGGAGCGGCAACCGCAAGATGATGGCCCGCTTCGACGTGGGCACGCTCGCCGTGGACAGCTTCGCGCCGCAGTTCACCGGGGGCATGGTGGCTGCCATCGACATGTCGCCGAACCGGAACCGTGTCTACGCCGGTGGCCGGTTCTCGGCCTTGAACGGGGCGACGGTGGGCAAGGTCGTGGCGTTGAGCCCGGCGACAGGCGGGCTCGATACGTCCTTTGCTCCGCCCATCAACACCACGAAGCAGCCCGTCGAGGACATCGAGGCGCTGAACACGAAGGTGTTCGTGGCCTTCGGTGGCGGCTACAACCGCCTCGTCCAGTTCGCCGCCGGGGGAGCGCAGGAGTTCGGCTCCTGCGGGGACGGCGACGTCCAGGAGGTCCACCTGGTCGACGATCCCACCAACAACCGGACCGTTCTGCTGGTCGGCGGCCACTTCGCCGGCAACCCGAAGAAGAACTGCACGCTGGCCACGATCCCGACGGCTCGCATCGCCGAGTATCAGGTCAACGACGTGGCCGGTGCCCTTCCGGTCGTCGTGAACCCGACACCGTTCTCGAACGTCTACGCCAACGAACTCGGTGTCTGGGAGTTCCTGGGAACGTCCATGACCGACCTCTGGGTGGCCGGCGACTTCCTCAAGGTCTCGTCACGGAACACCGGAGGCGTCGCCCACTTCTTCGACGGCCCGACCTTCGCGGACGGCCAGAGCCCCTCGGTGCCCGGCAACGTCCAGGTGACGGCGGCGACCCCGGGGAGCCTGACGGTGACCTGGTCGCCGTCCACCGACAACAAGCGGGTGGCCGGGTACTACCTGCTCATCAACGGGACGCGGCGGGCCACCGCGCTCGGCACCGCCGGTGTCATCGCCGGCCTCGATCCTGGGACCGCGTACACCGTCCAGGTGCAGGCCTTCGACGTCAAGCTCAACACCTCCGCGTCGTCGAGCGCCGCGCCGGGAACGACGACGGCCGATTCCGCGGCGCCGACGGCGCCGACCGACGTGAGAGTGCTCGACGGGAGCACATCCGACCTGGTGATCGGCTGGAACCCCTCGGTGGACGACGGGACGGTCACCGAGTACCGCGTCTACGCCGATGGGACCCTGCTCGGGACCACGGCCGGGCTGAGCCTGCGCCACAGCGGGCTGGCCGCCGGCAGCACGCACGCCTACGAGGTGGTGGCCAGGGACGCGGGAGGGAACCTGTCGGCGCCGTCGGCCACCCTCACCGCGCGCGCCTATCGGGTGGTGCTCCCCGCGGGCGCGACGTGGCGGTATCGGGACCAGGGCTTGCTGCCCGACTTCTCCTGGCGCGAGCGGAGCTACGCCGACTCGGGCTGGTCGTCAGGCCCGGCCCCTCTCGGCTACGGCGCCTCCGGCATCGCCACGACGATCGGGTGGGGCCCGAGCAGCAGCAACCGCCATCTGACGTCCTACGCCCGCACCACCTTCGAGCTGAGCGACGTGTCGGGCGCGACCGGGCTCACGTTGCGCATCCGCGGCGCTGACGGTGCCGCGATCTTCGTGAACGGGCAGCTGGCCTACAACGACAACCTCCCCGCCGCCCTGGAGCCGGACCTCGGCGCGCTGGCGGCCCGCGATACGGCGGCCAAGGACATCGTCCGTGAGTTTCGGGTACCTCTCACGCCAGGCCTCCTGGTCACCGGCACGAACGTCGTGGCCGCCGAGTTCCACAAGTACGCCGCCAACTCGACCTATCTGGCGTTCTCGGCCGAGCTGAGCGCCGATGCCACGCTGGCCGTGACCGCGCCTCCGGCGGCGCCGGCCAGCCTCACGGCGACGGTGGCCGGGACCGGGGTCCAGCTCGCCTGGACCGCGTCAGCCGGCGCGGCCTCGTACGAGGTCCGGCGGGACGGGACGCCGATCGCGACCGTGACCGGGACCGCGCACACCGATGCCGCACCGGGCGTGGGGACCTTCACCTATACGGTGCGCGCCCTCGATGCCGGTGGCCGCGCGTCCGGCGACTCTCCTGCCGCCCAGGCGACTGTCAACCCGCCGCCCCCTCCGACGGACACGGCTGCACCCTCCGTGCCGGCCAAGCCCGCGACCGGGGCCGTCACGTCCACCACGGTGGCGCTGACGTGGCCCGCGGCGACCGACAACGTCGGCGTCACTGGCTACCGGGTGGTCCGCAACGGCGCGGCGATCGCCACCACGCCGGTGCCGTCGTTCACCGATAGCGGGCTCAGCCCGGCGACGGCGTACACCTACAAGGTCAGCGCCTACGACGCCGCCGGCAACGAGTCGGCGCGGGGCACCGGTCTGAAGGTGACCACCGCGGCGGCCGCGGGCACGAACGTGCTCGGTGCGGCCACCACGTGGAGCTTCACCGACACCCGCGTCGACCTCGGCGCGACCTGGAAGGACCCGGGATACGTGGGGACCGCGCCGCTCTGGCGCTCCGGCGTACCGCAGTTCGGCTTCGGCGACGGCGATGAGGCCACGGTCGTCGGGAGCGGTGGCACCACCAGCTCGACCGGTGTCATCACCTGGTACTTCCGCAGCACCTTCGACGTCGCCAACCCGGCCGCCGTCACCGCGCTGCTCGCCGACCTCATCCGTGACGACGGCGCCGTCGTCTACCTGAACGGAGTTGAGGTGTTCCGAACCAACCTGCCGGCGGGACCGGTCGGGTTCACGACCAAGGCGTCGGCCAACCTGGGTGGGGCGGACGAACGCACGCCGGTGTCGTTCTCGGTGCCGTCCAGCGCCCTCGTGGCCGGGACCAACGTCATCGCCGTCGAGGTCCACAACGTCGGACCGAGCAACAGCGACGCCAGCTTCCAGCTCACGGCAGCCCTGTCGTGACCTGAAGGCGGCTCAGGCCTCGATGACGACCACGATGTCGCCGGAGCCGACGGTGTCGCCGGGGGCCACCTTGACCTTGGTGACAGTGCCGGCGATCTCGGCCTGGATCTGGTTCTCCATCTTCATGGCCTCGAGGATGACGACGGGCTGCCCGACCTCGACCTTCGTTCCCACCTCGACCAGGACCTTCACGATGGTCCCCTGCATGGGCACGGTGACCTCGCCCGTGCCGATGGCGGCGGCGCCGCCTCCGGACGAAGCCCGCGCCGGCTTGCGGGCCGGAGCTGCCGTCAGCGCCGGCCAGCACCGGGGTCGCCTCCGGCACCCACATCGTCACGGCGAAGCGCCTGCCGTCCACCTCCACCGTCGTCGATCGCTCGACGAGCGGCGCTGCGTCGTAGTCGGACGGCGGGGCACTCGCCGGCGCCTTCTCGGCCCCGACCCCGGTGAGATCCAGGGACTCCTCCACCCACTTCGTGGAGTGCGTCGCCGCGTGGAAGTCCGGGTGGCGCAGGATGGCCAGGTCGGCGGGGATGGTCGTCGCCACGCCCTCCACCACCATCTCCTCCAGGGCCCTGACGGCCCGGGCGATGGCCACCGGCCGGTCCCGGCCCCACACCACGAGCTTGCCGATCAGGTTGTCGTAGTACTGGCTGATCGTGTCGCCGCTCTCGTAGCCACCGTCGAAGCGAGTGCCGAAGCCGTCGGGCGCCGTGAGCCGGGTGATGGTGCCCGGGCTGGGGAGGAACCGGCCGCCGGCCGGGTTCTCGGCGTTGATCCGGATCTCGATGGCGTGGCCCCGGCGCTGGGCGAGCACCTCGTCCTGCGACATCGGCAGCGCCTCGCCCGAGGCCACGCGCACCTGCCACTCGACCAGGTCGATGCCCGTGATCATCTCCGTCACCGGGTGCTCGACCTGGAGGCGGGTGTTCATCTCGAGGAAGAAGAAGTCGCCGTCCTGGTAGATGAACTCGACGGTCCCGGCGTTGTAGTAACCGACGGCCTTGGCCACCTTGACCGCCGCTTCGCCCATGGCGTAGCGCAGCTCGTCCGGGAAGTCCGGCGCGGGGCTCTCCTCCACCAGCTTCTGGTGGCGACGCTGCGCCGAGCAGTCGCGATCGGAGATCCAGACCACGTCCCCGTGCTTGTCGCCCACGATCTGCATCTCGATGTGGCGCGGCCAGGTCAGGTAGCGCTCCAGGTAGATCTCGTCCCGACCGAAGTACGACTTGGCCTCACGCCGGGCGGACTCGACGGCCGACTCGACCTCGTCGGACGACTGGACCACCTTCATGCCGCGGCCGCCGCCCCCGTAGGCGGCCTTGATGGCCAGCGGCCAGCCGTTCGACTCGCCGAACGCCCGGACCTCCTCGGGGTCGGTGATGAACTCGGTCGTACCGGGGACGCAGGCCACGCCGCCCCGCATGGCCGCGAGGCGGGAGGACACCTTGTCGCCCATCTCGACGATGGCCTCGGGCGGCGGTCCGATGAACGCCACCCCGCGATCGGTGATGGCGCGGGCGAAGTCGGCGTTCTCCGAGAAGAAGCCGTAGCCGGGGTGCACCCCGTCCGCGCCGCTCTTGGCGAGCGCGTCGAGGATGGCCTCCGTGTTCAGGTAGC
This sequence comes from uncultured Acidimicrobiales bacterium, assembly GCA_963769115.1. Lineage (GTDB taxonomy): Bacteria > Actinomycetota > Acidimicrobiia > Acidimicrobiales > Ilumatobacteraceae > DASTFY01. The sequence continues at coordinate 120,790 of CAVYKN010000019.1, read as the reverse complement.
TCTCGGCCGCGGTCTGGCCACCGAGCGCGTAGGCCTCGTCCGCCAGCCGCACGTGGAGGGCGTTCCGGTCGAGCTCGGAGTACACGGCCACCGAGCCGACGCCGAGCTCGCGGCAGGCGCGGATGACGCGCACCGCGATCTCGCCGCGGTTGGCGATGAGGATCTTCTGCAACATCGAAGCCGTATGTTGGTGCGGTGAGCGCACCGGCCGCCACTCCGTCGTGGACGCGGGCGTGGCCCGAGCCGTTCGCGGTGACCTGGGTGGCGGAGACCGGTTCGACCAATGCGGACCTCGTCGTGCAGGCCCGGTCGGGTGCCGCGCACGGCACCGTCCTGGTGGCAGACCACCAGACAGCAGGCCGCGGAAGGCTCGGGCGGTCCTGGCAGGCACCGCCCGGGAGCGCGCTGTTGTGCTCGATCCTGCTCCGTCCGGAGCCCACGGCGGTCGTCCACGGGGCCGTGTGGGCCGTGGCCCTCGCCGCGCAGAGCGCGGTCGCCACGCTGACCGGCGTGACGCCCGAGCTCAAGTGGCCGAACGACTTGATGGTCGGCGAGCGGAAGTTGGCGGGCGTGCTGGCCGAAGGTGTCACCGATCCCGGCGACCCGCTCACGTTGTCGGGCGTGGTGGTGGGGATCGGCCTGAACGTCGGTTGGGCCGAGCCTCCACGCGAGGTCGCGGCCCGCGCCATCACGGTCGAGGAGCTCGGTGCACGCCCGGTCGATCGGCACGTCCTGCTCGAGCGTCTCCTCACCGACCTGGCGCCGCTGCTCGAGCTCTGGATCGACAAGCCGGGCGAGCTCCACGCCGAGTACCGGAGCCGTCTCGACACGCTCGGACGCGCCGTGCGGGTGGACGTGGGCGACCGTCTGCTCTCGGGCACGGCGGTCGACGTCACCGCGGATGGCCTGGCGATACGCCTGGCCGACGGCACCGAGCAGCTCGTGCTCGCGGGCGACGTGGTCCACCTCCGGCCCGCCTGACGTGGCGCGGGTGCGCCACCTTCCGCGGGAGGTGCGCCGCTAGCCTGAGCGGGCCGTGTACACCCCCATGTCTCGTCCGGCGCGCCTGCGCTCCACCGTGCCGCGCCGGCTCCTCGCCGGCCTCGGGGTGTTCGCGGTGACGACGCTGGCGGTGGGGACAGCCGGCGTGGCGAACCTGTCCGCCACCCTCGCCACGGTCGAGCGGGCCGATACCGGCACCGCGCTGACCAAGAAGGAGACCCCGCAGACCACCGAGAACTACCTCTTGGTGGGCTCGGACACCCGCGAGGGGGCCGATCCCGCGGCGGCCGACTTCGGCTCCATGGGCACCGAGGGCGATGCGCCCGGGCGGCGCTCCGACACGATCATGGTGATGCGGTTCGACCCGAAGACGGGCAACGCCGCCATCCTCTCCATCCCGCGCGACCTGTGGGTGCCCATCGCCGGGACCGGGGACTCCAACCGCATCAACTCCGCCTACTCCAAGGGCAACGACGTCCTCATCGAGACGGTGGAGCAGAACCTCGGCATCCCGATCCACCACTTCGTCGACGTCGACTTCTACGGCTTCAAGGATCTCATCGACGCGCTGGGCGGCGTCACCATCTACTTCGACCTCCCGACCCGCGACAAGAACACCGGGCTGCGCGTCCCCGAGCCGGGCTGCGTCACGCTCGACGGCACCTCCGCGCTGGCCTACGTGCGGTCACGGCACTTCTCGCAGGAGATCAACGGCCGCTGGCGCGAGGACCAGTCGTCGGACTTCGGGCGCATGAGCCGCCAGCAGGACTTCATCCGTCGCGCCGCCGCGAAGGCCTTCGCCACCATCAACCAGAACCCGCTGGCCGTCTCCGACCTGCTGAAGGCCGCGCTGCGGCGCGGTCCACCCGGACGCCTCGCTGGACCTCACATCGCTGGCCGACCGCCTGGCCGCGCTCGGGACGGCCGACATCGCCTCCTTCACGCTCCCGGCCAACCCCGACACCGTGGGTGACGCCGCCGTGCTCCGCATGGACGAGGAGAAGGCCCGGGCGCTGTTGACCTTCTTCGGCGGCAAGCCTCCCGAGGCCGCCACCACGAGCGTCGCCCCGCCCAGCACCAACGCCGACGGCTCGGCCATGCCGCCGGCGCCCGGCGTCCCGGCCGGTCAGGAGGCGGCCGCGCTGGCGCCGCCCGACCTCGACGGCCATCGGCACCGTTCCGGACCCGAACGCCGCCTGCGGCTGACCCGTCGGGCCGCCGCGCGTCGCCGTCAGTGGGGCGGGCGTTCGGCTTCTTCGCGGTTGGCCTGGTACCAGTCGATCGTCCGGCGCAGGCCGTCCTCGAAGGACATCTGCGCCCGCCAGCCGAAGAGCTGCTCGGCCCGGGAGGGATCGACCCGTCGCCGGGGCTGGCCGTCGGGCTGGGTGGGGTCCCACACCAGGTCGCCGTCGAAGCCGGTGAGGGCGGCGATGCGCTCGGCCGTCTCCTGGATCGTGATCTCGTGGTCCGTCCCCAGGTTGATCGGCTCGGTGCCCTGGACGTGCTCGGCGGCGAGCAGGATGCCTGCAGCGGCGTCGTCGACGTAGAGGTACTCGCGGCTGGCCCGGCCGGTGCCCCACACCTCGACCTTCCCGGCGCCGGACTCGACGGCATCGACGCACTTCTTGATCAGCGCGGGGATGACGTGCGAGACGCTCGGGTGGAACTTGTCGCCCGGCCCGTAGAGGTTGGTGGGGATGAGGTAGGCGAACCGCTGGCCGTACTGCGCGGCGTTCACCTGGGCGTGGATGAGGTGCGCCTTCTTGGCGATGCCGTACGGCGCGTTGGTCTCCTCGGGATAGCCGTCCCAGAGCGAGCCCTCGGCGAAGGGCACCGGCGTGAACTTCGGGTACGAGCACACCGTGCCGAGGAGCACGGTCTTGTTCACACCGTGTCGCCGTGCCGCCTCGATGACGTACGTGCCCATCAGGAGGTTGTCGGTGTAGAGCGACGCCGGCTCGGCCTGGTTGTAGCCGATGCCTCCGACCCGTGCGGCCAGGTGGATGATCTCGTCCGGGGCCGCCGCGGCCACGGCGGCGTCGGCCTGCGCGGGATCGGTGAGGTCGAACTCGGCCTGGCGGGGGGCGGTGACGACGGCCCCGGCGTCGCGCAGGCGGGCCACCACGACCCGGCCCAGGAAGCCCGAACCTCCGGTGACGAGGACGGGGCGGCCGGACCAGAAGTCGCTCATGGCGGCCATGCTACGAGTGGCGCGTGCGCCAGCATGGGCGGGTGCGCGTCGCCTACACGCTGGAGCAGTGCTGGCACGACGTACCCGGAGGGACCGCGGTCGCCGCGCTGGCGCTGGCCCGCGAGCTGGCCGCGCGACCGGACGTGGAACTGGTGGGGGTCTCGGCCCGGCACCGTGGACCCGCGGTCGACGGCTTCGAACCGCCGATCCCCGTGCGGGCGCTCCCCCTCCCGCGCACCGCGCTCTACGAAGCGTGGCGGCGGTTGGGCTGGCCACCCGTCGAACGGGCCACCGGCGCGGTGGACGTCGTGCACGCCACGACCATCATCGTGCCGCCGCGGGCGGCAGCGCCGCTGGTGGTGACGCTCCACGACCTCGCCTTCCTGCACGACCCGGCGAGTCCTTCACTGCCCACGGCGTGAAGGCGTTCATGGCCGGCTTGGCCCGCATCCGCCGCGACGCGGCCGCCGTCCTCTGCTCCTCGCAGGCCACGTTGGACGACGCGCGGGCGGCAGGCCTGGCCCCCGACCGCCTGCGTCTCGTCCCGTTGGGCCTGGAGCCGGTCGCCCGGCCCGGCCCCGACGAGGTCCGGGCCACGCTCGCCCGCCTGGGTCTGCGCGCGCCCTACCTGCTGTTCGTCGGCACGCTCGAGCCCCGCAAGAACCTCGCCCGCCTGCTCGAAGCCCATGCGATCCTGTCCGCGGCCATGTCGTCGCCGCCCGAGCTGGTCGTGGTGGGGCCCCGCGGCTGGGGCGAGCAGCCGCCGGCCGGACACGTGCGGCTCCTCGGCTTCGTGGACGAGGCGACCAAGGCCGCGCTGTACGAGGGCGCGCAGGCCGTCTGCTACCCGAGCCTGCGCGAGGGGTTCGGCCTGCCGGTCCTGGAGGGCATGGCCCACGGGACCCCGGTGGTGACCAGTCGCGGCACGGCCACGGAGGAGGTGGGCGGCGACGCGGTGGTCCTGGTCGATCCCCTCGATCCCGCGGACATCGCCCGGGGCATCACCGAGGCCCTCGACCGGCGCGACGAGCTGTCGGCGGCCGGTCCCTCGCGCGCGGCCGAGTTCACGTGGGCCCGCACCGCGGATGCCGTCGTCTCCGCCTACCGGGACGTGCTGTCGTAGTGCCGGCCGTCGCCGTCAACCTGCTGTGGTGCCTGCCGGGCAAGGTGGGCGGCTCCGAGGAGTACGTCACCCGTGCGCTCGTCCCTCTGGCCACGGAGGCGCCCGATCTGACCTTGACGCTCTTCGCCCTCCCGAGCTTCGCCGCTGCGCACCCGGAGCTGGCCGAGCGGTACGAGGTGGTCGTGGCGCCCGTGGGAGGCGAGCGGCGCAGCCTGCGGGTCGTCGCCGAGCGGACGTGGCTGGCCGCCCAGGTCCGGCGGCGCCACCCCGCGCTGCTGCACCACCCCGGGGGCACCGCGGCGCCGGGGTCGGGTTCCGTCCCCGTCGTCCTGTCGATGCACGACATCCAGTACATGGCCCACCCCGAGTACTTCAGCCGCGTCAAGCTGGCCTGGCTCCGGCACGAGCTCCCGTCGAGCCTGGCCCGAGCCGGCGTGGTGACCGCGCCGTCGGAGTTCGTGGCGTCGTCGCTGGTCGAGGCCCACGGCGTCGATCCCGACCGGCTCGTCGTGGTGCCCCACGGCTTGCCTCCGGACTTCGCGGCCGCTCCTTTCGACGAGGCGGACCTGCGCACCCGGTACCGGGTCCCCGGACCGTTCCTGCTGTACCCGGCGGCGACGTACCCGCACAAGAACCACCTGGTCCTCCTCGACGCCCTCGCCCAGCTCGAAGACCGGCCCGAGCTGCGTCTCGTCCTGACGGGCGGACCGGCCGCGAGCGAGGAGGCGTTGCGGGAGGCCATCGAGCGTCGGGGCCTGCAGGAGCGCGTGGTGCGGACCGGCCGCGTGCCCGACGCCGATCGGGACGCGCTCCTGCGGACCGCGTCCGCCCTCGCCTTCCCCAGCCGCTACGAGGGCTTCGGCGCCCCCGTGGTGGAGGCCATGGCCGTCGGGACGCCGGTGTTGGCGAGCGATGTGACCGCGCTCCCGGAGGTGGTCGGCCCGGCGGGGCTGCTCCTCGATCCCGACGATCCGACGGCCTGGGCGGACGCCATCGGACACGTGCTCGACGACGCGGCGCTGCGCGCGCGCCTCGTCGCCGCCGGGCACGCCCGGGCGGGCACGTTCACGGCGGAGCACTCGGCGCAGGCGCTGGCCCGCGCCTACCGTCGGCTGCTCCCGTGAAGCTCACCGTCCTCTGCCCCCACTTCGCACCCGACCCGGCGCCGACCGGAGAGGTGATCACGCGCATCGTCCACGAGCTGGCCGACCGCGGCCACGAGGTGCACGTGGTCACCGCCCTGCCCTGGTACACGCACCATCGCATCGAGGAGGGTTGGGGCGGGCGGCTGGTCCGGCGGGAGGTGACGCCCTGGGGCTCGATCACGCGGGTGCACCCCTTCCCGTCGGACAAGACGAGCCTGGCCCTGCGCTCCGCCTCGTTCGGCGCGTTCTCGGCCCTGTCGGGCGTCGCCGCCCTCCGCGGCGGACGGATGGACGCCGTGCTCGCCATGTCGCCGCCATTGCCCATCGGCATCGTGGCGTGGGCGGCCGCCGTCTTCCACCGCTGTCCGATGGTCTTCAACGTGCAGGACGTGTTCCCCGACGTCGCCGTCGACCTGGGCAAGCTGACCGACCCGCGGCTCGTGCGGGCTGCTCGCTGGCTGGAGCGCACGACCTACGCGCGGGCCGCCGCGGTCACCGTCCTGTCGGAGGACCTGAGGGCCAACATCGCCGCCAAGGTCCGCCCCGACCACCGGGACGACGTCCGTGTCATCCCGAACTTCGTCGACACCGAGGCCATCCGGCCGCTGCCCCGGGCCACCGCGCTACCGCCGCGAGTTGGGGATCGGCGACGACCAGACCGTCGTCCTCTACGCCGGCAACGTCGGGTTCTCCCAGTCCCTCGACCTGCTCGGTCGAGGCGGCGAGGCGGCTGGCGCACCGCCCCGAGCTGGTCTTCGTCGTCAACGGCGGCGGGTCGGGCCTGGCGGAGGTGCGGAAGTCGGCGGAGGACCTCCCGAACGTCCGGTTCGCCCCGTACCAGCCCAAGGAGCGGCTCCCCGAGGTTCTGGCCAGTGGAGACCTCCACGTCGTCCTGCTGCGGACGGGCCTGGCCGCGGCGAGCGTGCCGTCCAAGACGTACTCGATCCTGGCCGCCGGCCGGCCGTTGCTGGCCTCGATCGACCCGGGGACCGAGGTCACCCGCGTCGTGGCCGCGGCCGACTGCGGGGTCTCCGTGCCCCCGGACGACCCCGACGCCTTCACGGCGGCCGTCGAATCCCTGGTCAGCGACGGTGAGGGGATGGCCGAGATGGGCCGGCGGGGCCGGGCCTGGGTGGAGCGGTGGGTCTCGGCGGCCGCCGTCGCCGAGGCCTACGAGGAGCTGTTCGACGAGGTGCGCCAGGGCAACAGGTGGGGCCACCAGTCGCCACGACGCGCCCGGTGAACGGGCGTCTCCGGCCGGTAGTCTCTCCCCTTCGTGGGCAAAGCATCCTCGGCGAAGAAGGCGGCGCGCGTCGCCAAGTCCTCCAGTGGGCGCAAGGTCAGATCCCAGCAGGGTCTGGTCTTCCCTGTTCGCGCTGGCGGTCGTCCTCACGCTGGGGCTGGCCCTCGTGGTGTACGGCCGGGCGACCAACCGGCGAGGACCTCGGTGCTCCGCAGCTGAACACTGCCAGCCAGCCCGGCGACCACTGGCACTCCGCCTACGGCGTCTACATCTGCGACGAGTACATCCCGAGCATGAGCGTGGGCGTCGAGCCCGATCCGGGCGGCATCCACACGCACCAGGACGGCGTCATCCACATCCACCCGTTCCAGACCGCCACGACCGGGCGCAACGCCCGCCTCAGCGACTTCTTCGGGCAGACGGGCCTCGAGGTGACGTCGAACAAGATCCAGCTCCCGGACGATCCCGCGCTCGGCGACAACAGCGGCAAGACGTTCGAGAACGGTGACGAGTGCCCGGACGGCCAGGAGGGTGTCGTCAAGGTCCTGGTCTGGGAGGACGCCGCCGGCACGGACGATCGCGAAGGTGTTCATCGCCGACATCGATCGCGTCCGGTTCACCAACAACGCGCATGGCGTTCGCGTTCGCCTTCGTCCCGGCCGACCAGGACGTGAACACCATCCCCCGTCCGCCGACGGCAGCGCAGCTCGAGGAGCTGGGCGCGCTCGACTCGGGCGCGGCGGCCACGTCCGACGACGGGACCTCGACCACCGTCGACCCGACCGCCACCACGACCGCCGGCACCGCCACCACCACGGCGACGTCGACAGCACCCGCGGCCACGGCGACCACGCTGGCCAGCGGCTAGCCGCAACGAGCGGGACATGAGGGCCGTCGTCCTGGTCGGGGGGTTCGGCACCCGCCTGCGACCGCTCACCGAGGACATCCCGAAGCCGCTGCTGCCGGTCGGGCAGCGCCCGATCATCGAGCACGTCGTGCGGTCCCTGGCGGCCGGCGGGGTGACCGAGGTCGTCCTGGCCCTGGGCTTCCGGCCCGACGCCTTCTCGGCCGCCTACCCGGACGGCACCTGTGACGGCGTACCGCTCCGCTACGCCGTCGAGCCGGAGCCGCTCGACACGGGCGGGGCGATCTCCTTCGCCGCCCGGGAGGCCGGCATCGACGACACGTTCTTCGTCGTCAACGGGGACGTGCTCACCGACCTCGACGTGCGCGCCCTCCTCGCCTTCCACCGGGAGCAGGGGGCGCAGGCCACGATCCACCTCACCCCGGTCGAGGATCCGTCGTCGTTCGGTGTCGCCGCGCTCGACGGCGAGGGCCGCGTGCTGCGCTTCGTGGAGAAGCCGCCGCGCGATGCTGCCCCCAGCAACATGATCAACGCCGGCACCTACGTCTTCGAGCCGTCCATGATCGACCGCGTGCCGGTCGGCGGGAAGGTGTCGATCGAGCGGGTCGTGTTCCCGGCCGTCGCCGCCGAGAGCCGGCTGTACGCCCTGTGCACGGACGACTACTGGATCGACACCGGTCGTCCCGAGTACTACCGCCAGGCCAACCTCGACGCCGTGAGCGGGCTTCGCCGCACCGTCCTGGAGCCGGGGCGGGGGGAGGGGCGCGAAGGTCGACGGCGCGGTCGACGGCTCCGTGCTCGGGGCCCGGGTGGAGGTGGCCGCCGGGGCCGACGTCCGGGCGAGCGTGCTCCTGTCCGGCGCCCGCGTGGGCAGGGGCGCCGTGGTGGTCAACTCGGTCCTGGGACGGGATGCCGAGGTGGGTGCGGGCGCCGTGCTCGACGACGTGGTGCTCGGGAGCGGCGCGATCGTCGAGGCGGGTGAGCACCTCTCCAACGCCCGTCGGCCGTGCCGCATGAGCGAGCGCAGCGAGCGAGGCGGGCCGCCGGGCGAGCGGTAGCGAGCCGGCGGGTGATGGGGTCCGGGGGCGCAGCCCCCGAGAGGTACTGGCATGAGCGAGCGCAGCGAGCGAAGGCGGGCCCGCCGGGCGAGCGGTAGCGAGCCGGCGGGTGATGGGGTCCGGGGGCGCAGCCCCCGAGAGGTACTGGCATGAGAAGCCTGGTCGTCGGGGGAGCCGGGTTCGTCGGCTCCCACGTCGTCGACCGGTTGCTGGCCGAGGGCCACACCGTCGACGTGGTGGACGATCTCTCCACCGGTTCCCTCTCGAACCTGGCGATGGCCAGGGCCGAGCACATCGGTTCGCTGAAGTTCCACAACGTGGACGTCCGCCAGCCCGAGCTGGCCGATCTGCTGGGCCGCCTGCGGCCGGAGGTCGCCATCCACCTGGCCTTGCCCTCCTCGGGTCCACCCGCCCGCGTCCTGTCGACGGCGCTCGGCGGCACGGCCAACCTGCTCGACGCGGCCGTGGCCGCGGGCACGACGAAGGTCGTGGTCGGTCTCGACGCGGTGGCGTACTACGGCGCCGTGCCGCTCCGTGAGCTCCCGATCAAGGAGGGCACGCTGGGGACGCCCTGGTCGAGCGCGACGATCGCCCAGCGGGCGGTGGCCGATCTCCTCGCGCTCTACCGCCAGCACCACGCGCTCGAGTACACCGCCCTGGCCCTGGGCAGCGTGTACGGCACCCGGCAGCGGCCGGCCGGAGGCGTCGTGGCCGCCTTCATCGCCGCCCGCCAGGCCGGGCGGCCGGCCGAGGTCTACGGCACGGGCAAGCAGACGCGGGACTTCGTCGCTGTCGACGACGCGGTCGATGCCCTCGTGCGCGCCACGACCCGCGGCACGGGCCTCGTCGTCAACGTCGGGACCGGCGTGCAGACCTCGGTCGCCGCGCTCCACCAGCAGGTGCTGGGCGTGCCGCTGGAGGCCGCCGTCCGCGGCCCGGCGCGCGACGGCGACGTCGACCGGTTCGCGCTGTCGCCTGTCCGTGCCCGCATCCACCTGGCCTGGGCGCCGTGGACGGACCTGGCCACCGGCATCGGGCAGCTGCTGGCCGAACTCGCGGCCTCGACCCCGCCGGCGCCGCCGGAGCCCGAACCGCCGGCTGAGCCGTCAGGTCGGGAGCTTGTGGACGGCGTCCCCGGCGCGGACGACGCCGCTCTCCACGACACGGGCGTTGATCCCGCGCAGATGGAGCTCCCGTCCGACGGGTGAGTTGACGGCCCGGAGCGCGTCGACCCCGAAGCGTGCCGAGAACTTCTGGCACCCGGTGTGCGGCTGGTCGGTGATCTCGATGACCGCCGTGCCCAGCGCCAGGCGAGTGCCCGCGGGCAGGTTGGCCTCACTCAGGTCGAGGTCGAGGTAGAGCTGGTCGCCGGCCAGGGCCCAGCGATCACGGTCGGGCGAGTCGGCCAGCAGGCGGATCGCCCGGGCGTTCATGATGTTGAGCTGCATGTCCGGGTGGGGCGAACCGTCCTCGGTCCGCTTGCTCATCCGGTCAGGCCAGGTGTCGCCGACCAGCCCGACCAGCGCGTCGAGCGTGCCCTCCTCCAACACCTCGCGCTCGTCGATCGCAGGACGGCGCACGATGAGCTCCACCACGCCGCGGTCCGTCGGCGACCGACGGATCTCGTCCAGCCCGGCCTCGATGGCGTGCAGTGCTCAGGTGGACGGGCTGCGTCAGAGGGGGCTGCGTCGTCACGTGCTCCATCACCCAAGCATGCCGCGGCGCTCCGGGCCGGGGCGAGCGCGTTCAGCGGAAGAGGTCCTCCTGGGGGTCACGGATGAGCTCCTGCACGCTGGCGTCCCGCAAGCCAGCCGGCGTCGAGCCCCCGGACGACGGCGACCGGACAGCCGCTGGACTTGCCCATGACGAGCTCGGCCGCGGACGCCACCTCGTCGGCGATCGCGACCTCGGTCACCTGCATCGGCCGGCCGAGCGCGTCCTCGGTGCCCCGCAGGTCGACCACGCCGGCGATGCCGGCCACGCCGATAGCGACATCCGTCAGTCCTTTGCGCCATGGGCGGCCGAACGTGTCGCTCACGATCACGCCGACGGTGACGCCGAGCCGGGCCCGCACGATGTCGCGGATCCGCCGGGCCGAGCGGTCGCTGTCCAACGGGAGGAGCGCGGCCTGCCCCCGCTCGACGTTCGAGAGATCGACGCCGCTGTTCGCGCACACGAACCCGTGACGGGTCTCGGTGATGACGAGGTCGCCTCGGCGACGCAGGACGCGGGCGGCCTCCTGCTCGACGAGGCCCTTGTGGCTGAGCGGGTCGTCGGGGTCCACCGGCACCAGGCGGCCCTCCGCCTTCGAGACCACCTTCTGGGTGACGACCAGCACGTCCCCGTCCTCGAGCGGACCGTTCGGTGGCTCCGCGCAGGCCGCGGCGACGAGCTCGCCGAGCTGGTCGCCGGGCCGCACCTCGCCCATGCCCTCGACCGCCCACAAGGACAGGCGGCTCACTGGTGCACCATCGCGTCGTGGGAGGGGTCATGACCGTCGCCGTAGCCAGGTGCACCAGTGAGCTGTCCGCCGCTTCGCGTCGGACACTGCCCCGTGACATGGAGCTCGCTTCGCTCGCTCATCGGCTCACCACGACCCGGTGGCGCCGAGGACCGTGCGCCCGAGTGCCGCAGACACCTCGGCGGAGCGCATGACGGTCTCGGTGACGATGCAACGAACGCCCTCCGCCTCGACCTCGCCGGCCAACGCGCGGTCGGCCTCGTCGATGACGAGCGTGCCCGCCAGCTCGCGATAGAGCCGGGCGATGCCGGCCACGCTCACGGGATGCCCGAGCTCGGCCAGCATCCGGTCGGCCGGCCCCTTGAGGGCCCGCCCACCGACGATCGGTGACACTGCAACGACCCTGGTCCGAGCTTGCTCGATCAGCGCCCGGACGCCGGGCACCGCCAGCACCGGAGCGATCGAGACGATCGGGTTGGACGGCGCGATGACGATGAGCTCCGCCCCCGCCAGCGCGTCGGCGGCCTCGGGCGTGGCCGTGGCCGCACCCGCCCCGTCGAAGCGGACGCCGGTGATCGGGACCTGGTGGCGCCGGCGCACGAAGTAGTCCTGGAAGCCGATCTCGCCCTCGCCGGCCACCTGCACCATGGTGCGGACGGGATCGTCCGTCACCGGCAGAAGACGGACGGCCACGCCGTAGGCCAGCGCCACCTCCGCGGTCACCTCGGTCAGCCGGGCACCCTCCCGAAGTCGGTGGGTGCGGTAGAGGTGGGTCGCCAGGTCCTGATCGCCCAACCCGAACCAGGTGCCGCCCGCGGAGGAGCCCGGTGGCCGCGCCGCGCCGAACCGCTCGAGGGCCTCCATCGTGCGCCACGTCTCTCCGGCCAGCCCCCACCCGCGCTCGGGGTCGATGGCCCCGGCCAGGGTGTAGGTGATCGTGTCCAGGTCGGGACTGATGCTCAGCCCGTGGAGCACCGTGTCGTCACCCACGTTGACGACGGCCGAGATCGTTGCAGGATCAACTACTTGCTGCAGCCCGGCGAGCAGCCGGGCCGCGCCCACGCCGCCCGACAGGACGGCGATCACGACGCCGTCCCCTCCGCGGCGAGCCGACGGTAGAGCGCAGCCATCCCCGTGGCCGAGCGGGCGACGGAGAAGCGCTCCGTCTGCTCGTGGCCCTTCGACACCAGCTCGGCCCGGACCGTGTCGTCGGTGACGGCCGTCTCCAGCGCGTCGGCCATTTCTGCCGGGTTGCGGGGGTTGACCAGCAGCGCGGCGTCCCCGCAGACCTCGGGCAGCGACCCGGCGTCGGCGGCGACCACGGGCACCCCGGCGGCCATGGCCTCCAGCGCCGAGTAGCCGAACCCCTCGTCGAGGGACGGGTAGGCGAGCGCAGCGGCGCCGTGGAGGATGGCGTTGCGGTCACCATCGGTGACGTAGTCGATCATCAGGATCTGGTCGGCCGCCTCACGGGGCTGGCGGGCGATGGCGGCGTCGATGTGGTGCTGGTCAGGTCCATCAGGACCGAGGAGGACCAGCGCGACGTCGGGCTGCCGGCGGTGCAGGAGCCCGAAGGCGTCGACGAGGCGGGGCAGGTTCTTCCGGGGCTCTTTGGCCCCCAGGGCGAGGATGTACGGCCGCCCGTCCAGACCGGCCAGGTGGATGGGAGGCCCAGGCGGGAGCAGAGTGGGCGAGCCCAGGGGCACCACGACCACCCGCTCGGCACCGAGGAGCTCGCGCACCTGCTCGGCGGTGTGCTGCGAAGGCACGTGCACGGTGACGCCTCGACGCACGGCGCGACGCAGCACGGCCCCGAAGTGCTGGACCGCGCCGCCGACCTGCTCGGGGCGCTGGAGGAACCAGCAGTCGTGCACGGAGACCACCGTCGGCAGGCGGCAGGGCGGCACGATGTAGTTCGGGCCGTGCACGAGGTCGCTGCCGGAGAGGGCTCGATCCGCGGTCGGGTGGTCGCTGCGCCCCCAGGCCTGCAGCGCGGCCATGGCCGGCCAGCGGAGGCGGCGGACACCGGGCGAGAGCTTGGCCCGGAACGACAGGACGTACGGCTGCATCGCCGGCGGGTCGTCCAGTGCCGACAGACCGGCGAGCAGGCGCCCCACGAACTGGCCCACACCCGTCTGCGGGCCGTGGAGCGAGCCGACGTCGATGGCGACCGTGGGCCCTGTCACCTGCGGTTCCGACTCAGGGGGTCTCGAGGGGATGGTCGGTGATCGCGTCGATGATCGAGGCCGGATCGGCCTCGGCCCCGCTCTGCAGGCGCTGGTGCAGGGCGTACGCGAAGACGGCCATGGCGACGGCCGGCGCGCAGACCAGCCCCAGCTCCACCCGGAGGAGGAGATCCTCACTGGACACGAGCGTCACGACGACGAACGTGACGAGCCCGGCGACCCAGCCGAGCGCCGCCCAGGCGTGGCCATGGAGGGCGATGACGGCCTGGGCGATCCCGAGCGCCACCATGTACATGGCGCTCCCGAGGGCGAGGAGGGTCAGCGTGCGGCGCCCGATCTCGGCATCGAACACGATCTCCAGCACGGTCGGACCGATCGTGGCGGCCAACAGGACGCCGCCGACGCCGACGGCGCCGACCACGGTCATCAGCCGGCGGAACCCGAGCTTGAAGTCCGTGAACTGGCCGTGCGCGGCCAGCCGGGCCAGCTTGGGCAGCAGGGCGGCCTGGATGGCCTGGAACATGAAGAGCGGCACCCGCGCCACGAGGACCGCGTAGCTGAACTCGGACACGATGACGTCCTGGTCGGACGAGGCGAGCAGGTTGGCAGCGATCGGGCCGGCGTTGATGAGCGCCGCGGCCGCGACGGAGCCGATGACCAGCCAGCCCAGGTTGGGCGTGATCTCGCTCCACTCGGCCGGTGGGCCGTCCGGTGTGAGGTGGTAGTCGCCCCGCAACGCGATGGCGATGGCGAACAGGGGCGGCAGGCCCACCAACAGGCCGTAGGCACCGACGGCGTTGACGCCGGCGAAGACCAGCAATGCGCAGGCCGTCACCCTGATGACGCCGTCCGAACCCATGAAGATGCCGTACTGCCGGAAGCGGCCGGTGCCGGCCAGGCTTCCCCGCAGGAAGTGGCCGGCGGCGTAGCTGGTGAAGGACAGGAGCAAGCAGCCGAACAGGACCCAACTGCCGTCGAACAGCTCCGACGTCAGGAAGGGGCTGATCAGGACCAGCATCGTCCCGACGATGCCGAGGAGGCCGAGGGCGAGCAGGGCTGCCTTCTTCAGGACCGGCAGGCCACCCTCTCCGAGGGCCCGGCGGTGGGCCAGCGCCCGCCCCACCTCCTGCTCGACGGGGAGGAAGAAGCCCGGAGCGAGGATGAAGGTGGCGAACCAGAGCTGGTTGACCGGCGTCGAGGCGTCGGTGCCCAGGCCGTGCCTGGTCAGCGACAGGAATCCGTACGCGGCGATGCCCGTGACAACAAGGCCGATAGCGACCGGGACCGTCCCCTCGGGCACCAGGGTCCGGAGGTTCCTCGGCATGCTCCGGGGCGCGACAGATGACTCGGCCAAGGGGTCACAGGCTAGTGGGTGTGCCTTCCGTCGCACGGTGCACCGGTGCCCTGAGTCGGGGCGCGCACGAGGGCGGGCGCCGGAGCGCCCGCCCTCGTGGCGGGGGGAACGCACAGCGCCGTCAAGCGCCGTTCAGAGGCAGCCTCAGGCGCCGTTCAGAGCCGTTCAGGGTGCAGCCGTCGAGCGGGCCGCAAGGGGTTCAGGCGGCGGCGGAGCGGACGAAGCCGGCCAGCTTCTCGCCGGTCTCGGCGGCCGCCCGGCGGGCGTCGGCGGAGACCTTGCGGGCCCGGGCCAGCGCCTCGCCGGCCTGCTCGGGCAGGCGACCCTGCGCTGTGTCGAGCAGCGTGTCGAGCTGACCCGCGACGACCTTCACGCGGTCGTCGACCGAGCTCAGCTGCTCCTCGACGGTCTGGACGAGTTGGGCGATCTGGTCCTTGCCGACGCCGAACTGGTTGCCGAACCGGTCCGACAGCTGGTCGGTGATCTGCCGGCCGAGGCCGTCGAGCTGCTGCGCGGTGAGGACACCGGCGCCGACGGTGGCGTAGAAGGCGTCCTGCAGGGTCTTGGTGATCTGGGCGACGACGTCGTCGCGGTCGGACGTGGGCATCGTGAGTTCCTTTCGGGGGGTCTCGCGCCGGCTGCTGATCGGCCGGGCGTGTGCAAACAGCATAGCTCGCATTGCTAACTATTGCAAGCACACGACCGATCACAAGCATCCGTCCGGCACTCTCACGCTGGGGTGGGTGCCGGGGCAAGCGGGCACCGGCCCACTAGCCTCGGCGAACCGTGACGATGGACGACCCGGGCACCGATCAGCCCTCGGCGCCCCCAGTCGGCGGTCCGGCCGGTGGTCCGGCCGGCGGCATGCCAGGCGGCGCGGCAGAGGTCGCAGGCGACGCTCCGCCGGTCGTCGCGGTCATGGTCGTCCACGAGCCTGGACCCTGGTTCGACGAGGTGCTCGACTCCCTGGCCCGCCAGGACTACCCCAACCTGCGTCTGCTCTTCCTGGTGACGGGCGTGCAGCCCGCCGTCATGACCCAGATCGGCCAGCGGCTCCCCGATTCGCTCATGCGGGCCCTCGAGGACAACCCCGGGTTCGGCCCCGCCGCCAACCAGGCCATGAGGCTGGTCGAGGGCGCGGGCTTCTTCTGCTTCCTGCACGACGACGTCGCCCTCGACCCGTCCACGATCAGCGAGCTCGTGGCCGAGACCTACCGTTCGAACGCCGGGATCGTCGGGCCGAAGCTGGTCGACTGGGACCGTCCGGCCGTGCTCCAGCACGTCGGGCTCAGCGCCGACCGCGTCGGCGTCACCCTGGAGACGGCCGAGGCCGGGGAGCTCGACCAGGAGCAGCACGACGCGGTGCGCGACGTCTTCTGCGTCCCGACGGCCTGCCTCCTCGTCCGGATCGACCTGTTCCGCGCGCTCGGCGGCTTCGCCCAGGACATCGACTTCTACGGCGACGACCTGGACCTGTGTTGGCGGGCCCACCTGTCGGGCGCCCGCGTGCTGGTGGTCCCCGACGCCCGCGTCCGCCACCGCCAGCACCTGCCGGAGCGCCGCCCGGACCTCGACGTGCTCGCGCTGTCGGAGCGTCACCGCCTGCGCACCGCGCTGTCGGCCCCGACCGGCTTCCACCTGGTCGGCCTGTCGGTGCTGCACGTGCTCTACACGATCAGCGGCACGGTGGTCGGGCTCGTCAGCGGCCGGGCCCGCGAGGTGCGGGCCATGCTCGGCGCCTGGGTGTGGCAGCTCATACGGCTGCCGGCTCTCTTCACCCGTCGCCGCCGGTTCCAGGTCACCCGCCAGGTGTCCGACGCCGAGGTGGCGAGCCTCCAGGGTGTGCGGGGCTCGGCCCGGCTGCGCAACTTCCGTCGTCAGCGGGCGGCCGAGCGTGAGGGTCGTGGCGACCGGCTGTCGGAGCTCGGGGGCGACCTGCGCCAGCAGCTCGGGGGTGACGACGCCAGGGCCAACGTCGTCGTGTGGGCGCTCGTACTCGTCGTGCTGCTGGTGGGTAGCCGGGAGCTGATCCTGAACAGCGTCCCCCAGACCGGCGAGCTGCTCGCGTGGCCGGCCGGCCCCGTGGTGCTCGTGCGGGAGTACCTGGGCGGGTGGTGGTCGCAGGGGCTCGGCGGCACCCGGCCTCTCCCGACGGGGATGGGTCTGTCGGCCGTGCTGGGGCTGCTCACGTTCGGCGCCAACGGCCTGCCCCGCACGCTGCTCGTCGTCGGGCCGCTGTTCGTTGGCGCGCTCGGGCTGTGGCGCTTCGCCCGGGCCATGGCGCCCACGGCGGCCGCGGCCGGCGCCCTGGCCGTGTACGTCGCGGCACCGCTGGCCGCCAACGCCGTCGGCACCGGCTCGCTGTCGGGGCTCCTCGTCTACGCCGCACTGCCCTGGACGCTCCACGCGCTCGCCCGCATCCACGCCGCCACGCCCTTCGTCCCGCCGGCCGACCCTCAGCGGGCCCGGCGGCTGCAGTTCGCTGACGTCGTCGTCCTCGGCGTCATCGCCGCCATCGTGGGCGCGTTCGTCCCCGTCTACCCCGCCGTGATGGTCGCGGCCGCCCTGGCCTTCGCGCTCGGGTCGCTGGTCGCGGGCGAGCGGTCGGGCAGCGGGCGGATGGTGCTCGGCAGCGTCGTCGCCGCGCTCGTGGCCGCCGTCCTCAACCTGCCCTGGCTGTTGGACGTCCTGCCCTGGTCCGCGCCCCGATGGGGCAACCTCGGCGTCCCGTCCCGCGTGCCGACCGATCTCGGCCTTCCCGCCCTGGCCGCCTTCGACTTCGGGCCCAACCGTCTGGCGCCTCTGGCCCTCGGGTTGACCCTGCCCCTCCTCGCCGCGCTGGTGGCGGCCCGGTCGTACCGTCTCGCATGGGCGGGCAGGGCGGCCGTGCTCGGCGTCGCCGGCCTGGCCGCGGCGTGGCTGGTCGACCGGGGCACCCTGCCGGCCAGCCCGTGGTTGATCCCGGTGTTCCTGGCGCCGTACGCCGTGGCCCTGTCCATCGGGGTCGCCTGCTTCGTGGCCGGCTTCACCCACGATGTGCGGGGCACGACCTTCAGCTGGCGCCAGCCCGTCGGCGTCATCGCCCTCGTGGCCGCTCTGGTGGGCCTCGTCCCGCTCGTGCCCTCGCTGGTCAGCGGCCGCTGGGAGCTCGTCGACGACGAGCGGAACGCGCTCCTCGGACTCCTCCCCGCCCCGCCGGACGACGCCCGCAGCCGCATGCTGTGGGTCGGCCCGCCGGAGGACGTGCCGCTGCCGGGTTGGCCGCTGACGGACGGGCTCGTCTATGCGCTGGCCGACGACGACGCCGCCACCCTGCGGGAGCGGTGGCGGCAGGAGCCCACCCGGGCCGAGGAGCTGGTGGCCGACGACCTCGGTCTGGCCGCCGGCGCGGCGACGGACCGGCTCGGCCGGCTGCTGGCGCCGATGGGGATCCGGTTCGTGCTCATCCCGGTCGAGGCCAGCGGCGACGAGGACGAGGTCCTGTCGGTCGACCCCGTGGACACGACCCGCCCGGCGATCCTCGACACCCTCGATCGCCAGCTCGACCTGCGCCGGGTGGAGCTGGGCGACGAATCGCTCGTCGCGTACGAGAACACGGCCTGGATCCCGGTCCGGGCCGTCGCCACCGGCGCGGCGGCGGAGGCCAGCCGGCAGGCGGGGGCCGAGGCGCTGATCCAATCCGACTTCACCGGCGCCACCCCTGCGCTGCCCGGCCCTCTGCCGACCGCGGGCGAAGGTCCCGTCGAGGGCGAGGTCGTGCTCCTGGCCGAGGCCATCGACCCGCGCTGGGAGCTCACCGTCGACGGCGAGGCGCTGTCCCGGCGGACCGCTTTCGGCTGGGCGACGGCCTGGGACCTCTCGTCCTCCGGCGCAGGAGCGTTCCGCTACCGGACGGCGCCGATGCGCTACGTCCTGGTGGCGATCCAGATCCTGCTGTGGGTGCTGGCCCTGGTGCTCATCCGGACCTGGCGCCACGGTGCGCCGTTCGGACGTTGGATGGCGCGGCGCCGGGTGGCCGCCAGCCCGGCCGTGACCGTGATCGACCTGACCGCTGATCCGGCCGACGCCCGGGAGCACCTGCTCGAGCCCTCGGAGCGGTCACCGTGATCGCCCGCCGCCTTCCGTTCGTCCTCCTCGGCGCCGCCTTGGTCGGCGCGGTGGTCGTCGCCGACCGGGACGAGCCCGTGGCCGTCGCCCGCTCGGTGTACGGCGAGACCGCCCTGTCCCAGAGCACGCCCGCCCTCTACGACGGCGAGCTGCTGTCGACGAGCTGGTTCTGCCCCGGTGGCCCGACCGCCGACGGCCGCTCCACCTCGATCACCGCGTTCAACAGCACCGACGACCCGCGCGAGGTCACGATCTCGGCCGTCACGGAGGCCGGCACCACGGCCGAGCGCCAGGTCACGGTCCCGCCCCGCAACCGGGTCGTGGTGGACCTCGGCGAGCTGGCCGCGGGCGCCAACACGGCCGCCACCATCGCCACCTACGGGGGTGGGGTCGTCGTCGAGCAGACCGTCGTCGGCCGGACCGGCGTGGCCGTCAGCCCGTGTGCCGACCGCGCTTCGAGCACGTGGTACCTGGCGGACGGCACGACGACGGCCGACGCCTCGCTCACGCTCGTGCTCTACAACCCGTTCCCGGACGACGCCGTGGTCGACATCGCGCTGACGACGCTCGAGCGGACGCTCGAGCCGCCCAACCTGCAGGGCACGGTCGTCCCCGGCCGGTCGGTCCGCCTCTACGACCTGACGCGAGCGGCGCAGCGGGAAGAGGTCGTCTCGACGGCCGTGCAGGGGCGCGGTGCGCGGCTCGTGGCCGGGCGGATCCAGTCGGCCGACAAGCCGGACCGCAGGGGCTTCGCGGCCGGCCTGGCCGCCGCGGAGCCGCAGCTCACGTGGTGGTTCCCCGACGGCGAGAAGGGTGAGGGCATCGGCGAGAAGTTCGTCGTGTTCAACCCCGGCGATCTGGACGCTTCCGTCGAGCTCTCCTTCCTGCCCGCGGCCGGGAGCACGCCCCCCATCCCCGTGAGCGTGGTGGTCCCTCCGTCCAGCTTCGAGGTCGTCGACGTGAGCGGGCAGGCGGACGTGCCCGCCGGGCCGCACAGCACGGTGGTCAACGTGGTCGGCGACCAGACGCCGGTCGTCGTCGAGAGGTTGCTCACCCGTCCGCTGGACGACACTTCCGTGACCACGTTGCTGCTCGGCTCGCAGATCACCGTCCCCGAGTGGTACGTGATCGAGGAGCCCGCGGCGCGGGGCGGGGTCATCGTCGTCATGAACGCCGCCGGGCTCGAGACCACGGCCGCGGTCAAGGCCATCGGGCCGGCCGGCGCGGTGCCCATCCCGGGGCTGGAGGCCGTGCCCGTACCGCCCGGCGGGGCCGCGAGCATCACCGTCCCCGAGACGGTCGGAGGGTTCCCGCTGGTCATCGAAGCCGGCCAGCCGGTCGTGGTGGAGTGGCGTGCCCGCGCGGACGCGGGGGACCGGGTGAGCCGGGTCAACGCGCTCGGCTTCCCCGTCTTCAGGGGCTGAGCCCGTGGAGCAGGTGCTCCTCGCCGTCGGCCTCGTCGTCGTGGCCGTGATCGTCGCCGCGGTGCTGCGCCGGCGGCAGCCCACGGCGGCTCCCACGCAGCCCCAGTTCCGCGCCCCGGCCCAGCTCGACCGGGCCGACTTCCCCCGCCCCGACGCCCCCTGCCTTGTCGTCGCCTTCACGTCGTCCACCTGTCACACGTGCGCGGCCGTGGCCGCCAACGCCGCGGTGCTGCAGAGCGAACAGGTCTCGGTGGTCGAGGTCGAGGTCACCGAGCAGCCCGATCTCCACCGCAAGTACGCCATCGAGGCCGTCCCCATGGTCCTGGTCGCCGATGCGGCCGGCGTGGTCGGCGCCAGCTTCATCGGCCCGGCCTCCGCGGAGGACCTCAGGGCAGCCGTCGCCGCGCTCCGCGACCGATGAGTCGGGCTGCCGGCCGGCGTCGAATTCCCCTGAAGGGATGTAGCACCCCCGGACGATGATGGGGTGAGCGCGCACTGGAGGAAGAGGACGTGGAAGCCAAACCGCTGGCCATCGAGACCGAAGGGCTGATCAAGTGCTTCGGCGAGACCCGGGCCGTCGACGGCATCGACCTGGCCGTGCAGGCCGGGACCGTCTACGGGGTCCTGGGGCCGAACGGAGCCGGCAAGACCACCATGATCCGGGTGCTGGCGACGCTCCTGCAACCGACCGCGGGCCGGGCCCGGGTGCTCGGCCACGACGTGGTGTCCGAGGCCGACGCCGTCCGCGGCAGCGTCAGCCTCACCGGGCAGTTCGCCTCCGTGGACGAGGAGCTGAGCGGCAAGGAGAACCTCGTGCTGCTCGGCAAGCTGCTGGGGCTGGACCGGCGGGCCGCGCAGGGCCGGGCCGACGAGCTGCTGAGCGCCTTCGGCCTGGCGGAGGCGGCCGGTCGGCTGGTCAAGGAGTACTCGGGTGGGATGCGGCGGCGGCTGGACATCGCGGCCAGCATCGTCGTCACGCCCGAGCTGCTGTTCCTCGACGAGCCCACGACCGGGCTCGACCCCCGCAGCCGCAACCAGGTGTGGGACATCGTGCGGGTGCTGGTGTCGGAGGGCACGACCGTGCTCCTCACCACCCAATACCTCGACGAGGCCGACCAGTTGGCCGACCGCATCGCCATCATCGACCACGGCCGGGTCATCGCCGAGGGCACCAGCCAGGAGCTGAAGTCGAAGGTGGGGGAGGGCAGCGTCCACATCCGGCTCGCGGAGCCGGGGCAGCGGGCACGGGCCGCGGAGATCCTCGAGAGGGTGCTCGGCACACCGGTGCAGCTCGATTCCGAGCCGTCCTCGCTGTCGGCCCTCGCGTCCGACCCCGAGCGTGTCGGCGTGGCGCTGACAGAGCTGTCCCGCGCCGGGCTCGGCGTGACCGACTTCGCGCTCGGCCAACCCAGCCTGGACGAGGTGTTCCTGGCCCTCACCGGTCACCCTGCCGATGAGGCGATGACGACGGAGGACGCAGCATGACCGCCATCGAGACCGACTTCGCCCTGGTCGAGGAGTCACTCCACTCCGCCCTCTCCACCAGGGCCCGTCCTCCCCGGGCCACCGCGCTGGCCGCGTCACTGTCCTTCGGCTGGCGCGCCCTGTTGAAGATCAAGCACGTGCCGATGCAGCTCTTCGACGTGACCGCCTTCCCGATCATGTTCGTGCTCCTCTACACGTACCTGTTCGGGGGCGCGCTGGCCGGGTCGCCGCAGGAGTACCTCCAGGCGCTCCTGCCGGGCATCCTCGTCATGACCGTGTCGTGGATCACCATGTACACGGGGCAGGCCCTCAACACCGACATCGACAAGGGCGTGTTCGACCGCTTCCGCTCGCTGCCCATCTGGCGGCCAGCGGTCCTCGTCGGGATGCTCATGGCCGACACGGTGCGCTACGTCATGGCCTCCGCCGTCATCATCGTGCTCGGGATCATCCTCGGCTTCCGGCCCGACGGCGGCGTGCTCGGCGTCCTGCTCGCCGTCGCCCTGCTCCTGGTGTTCTCGTTCAGCCTGTCCTGGGTGTGGACCGCCGTCGGCCTGAAGATGCCCACGCCGGAGGCCGTGCTGCAGATCAGCATGACGATCCTCTTCCCGCTCACGTTCGCCAGCAACGTGTTCGTGGACCCCGAGACCATGCCGGGCTGGGTGCAGGTGTTCGTCAACAACAACCCGATCACGCACCTGGCGACGGCCGCCCGCGGCCTCATGCACGGCACGCCGGTCGGCACCGAGGTCCTGTGGGTGCTGGCCTGGAGCGTCGGGCTGGTGCTGGTGTTCGGCCCCATCACCATGCGGCTCTACAACTCCGAGCGCTGATCGCGGCCCGCCCGCCGGCCGAGCGCCCCCACCACCCGAACGGTTCTCGCGGGCTCTGGGACCAGGAACGGCCCCTGGATCCCGCGAGAACCATGCCGGCTCGGGTCAGGCGGCCCGGCGGGCGGTGATCACGGCGCGGATCGTCGATGCCACCCAGCGCGGCTGGCGGGTGATGCGGAGCCAGGTGAAACGCAGGACGAGCCACCCGGCGGCCGCGAGCACCGCATCCTTCTCGCGGTCGCGCTCGAACTGTCTCGCGGTCCCGGCCGTGGGCATCCCATCCGTCGCACTCGAGGATCAGTCGGTGCTGGCGGATGGCGAAGTCGACCTCGTACCCGAGCACGCGGCACTGGAACTCGGCCGGCGGCAGTCGGTGTTCGCGCAGGATGCTGGCCATGCGGAGCTCGAGCAGGCTGTCCGGCGGCCGGTCGCCGATGGCCCACGTGGTCATGGCCTGCCTCAGTGCCCCCACACCGTGCCGGCCGCGGCGGCCGTGACGCTCCAGCAGTGCGTGCACGGCCGACCGCGATGCGAGCCCCGTGAACAAGACGTGCTGGAGCGCAGGCAGCACGGCGGCGGGCGCGACCTGCCCGAGGTCGACGAGCATCCTGAGCGGGTTGGTGGCGGGGATGCCGGCGCGCACGACCGGACGCAGGTCGCCCACATCGGTCGGGCTGTGGAAGCACACGCCCGGGAGCGAGAGCGAGCGGTTGCGGTCGGTGAACGTCAGATCGACCGGTGCATCCGCCAGGCCCTCGACGCCCCAGAGGTGCGCGGACGAGCGGTGCGACGCGATCGCGCCCGGACCGGCGGCCAGCACCGCGGCCAGGATGCGCTGCTCTGGTGACGCCGGTGCACCCGGGAGGGCGGCGACGCAAGGCCCGACCGGCAGCAGGGTGCCGGCCCGCAACCGGCCGTACCAGCTGCGCCGGCCGACGCCCAGGTCGGCGGCCTGATCACGGGTGACGAGGCCGTGCTGGCGCGCGGCGAGTGCGTGGAGCTTGCGTTCGAGGTTCATGCGAGCGTGTGTGCCTCAGCCACCCGCGATCGGAAGGGTGAGGGTTTCTCGCGGGCGGTGGAACCCGGAACGGCACCTGGATCCCGCGAGAACGCCCCGGGCGGGGGAGCGGGCCGGCGGGAGGCGGCGTCAGCTGGTGGCTGGGGCCGGGGCGGGCGTGGGCGTCGGCTCGGGCGACAGGCCCTCCTGGACCAGGCGGGCCACGTCCGCGCCGTCGATGGTCTCGCGTTCCAGGAGCGACTTGGCGACCAGGTCGAGGCCGCGCCGGTGCTTGCCGAGCAGCGACCGGGCCCGGTCCTCCTGCTCGCGCAGGATGCGGGCCACCTCCTCGTCGATGAGGCGGGCCGTGTCGTCGGAGTACTCCCGCTGGCCGGTCATGAGGTCCTCGCCCAGGAACACCTGCCCCTGGCTCTCCCACGCCATCGGCCCGATGCGGTCGCTCATGCCCCACTCGCGCACCATGCGCTTGGCCATGCGGGTGGCGACCTCGAGGTCGTTGGCGGCGCCCGTGGTCCGCTGGTTGAACACCAGCTCCTCGGCGACACGCCCACCCATCGTCATGCAGATGCGATCGAGCAGGTGGTCCTTCGAGTAGGCGTGGCGCTCCTCCGGCATCGTCTGGGTGATGCCGAGCGCCATGCCGGTGGGGAGGATGGTCACCTTGTGGACCTCGTCCGCGTGCTGGAGCACCGTGGCCAGCAGCGCGTGGCCGCCCTCGTGGTAGGCGGTGGCCCGCTTCTCCTCGGTCGTGAGGATGAGGCTCTCCCGGCGGGCTCCCATCATGATGCGGTCCCGGGCGGACTCGAAGTCGATGCGCTCGATCTCCTTGGCCCCGCGGCGCACGGCGAACAGGGCGGCCTCGTTGACCAGGTTGGCGAGATCGGCGCCACTCATGCCGGGCGTGCCCTTGGCCATGATCTCGAGCGCGACGTCGGGCCCGAGCCGCTTGTCGCGGCAGTGGACCTGGAGGATGGCCAGCCGCTCCGTGTACTCGGGCAGCGGGACGACGATCTGGCGGTCGAACCGCCCCGGCCGCAGAAGGGCGGGGTCGAGGATGTCGGGCCGGTTGGTGGCGGCGATGATGACGACGCCCTCGGTGGTCTCGAAGCCGTCCATCTCCGAGAGCATCTGGTTGAGCGTCTGCTCCCGCTCGTCGTGACCACCACCGAGCCCGGCGCCCCGCTTGCGGCCGATGGAGTCGATCTCGTCGATGAAGATGATGGCTCGGCCCATCTTGCGGGCCTGCTGGAAGAGGTCGCGCACGCGGCTGGCGCCGACGCCGACGAACATCTCCATGAAGTCGGAGCCGGTGCCGGACAGGAAGCCGACGCCCGCCTCGCCGGCCACGGCGCGGGCGAACAGCGTCTTGCCGGTGCCCGGCGGACCCACGAGCAGGATGCCCTTGGGGACCCGGGCGCCGATCTCCTTGAACTGGTCGGGCATGCGGAGGAAGTCCACGACCTCGCGGATCTCCTGCTTCACGCCCTCGTACCCGGCGATGTCGGCGAAGGTGGTGGACGGCTTGTCGGCCGTGTAGGCCTTGGCCCGCGTCCGCCCGATGGACATCACGTTGCCCATCTGCCCGGCGGCCCGCCGCTGGAGCCACACGAAGATGAGGAGGATGAACACGAACGGGAGGAAGAGCCCGATGGTGTCGAGCCAGCTCGACTGCGGGCTCTTGAACGACGCGTCGGGCACGTTCTCGACGATCTGCTGCTGGACGTCGTCGGGCAGCGGCGTCGGACCTGAGGTGGTGAACTTCTCGCCGCTCGTGAGCTCACCCGTGATGCGGCCCGAGGCGTTGTTGTAGCTCGCCTGCTTGACCTCGCCGGCGTCGACCTGGGTGAGGAAGTCGTTGTAGCTGATCTCCTTGCCGTTGTCGGTCGGGATCAGCCGGGAACCGAAGAGCAGGACGGCGAGGAGCCCGAGCAGGACCCAGATGCTCCAACGGGGCAGACCGGAGCTGCGCGTCCCCTGGCCCTGACCGCCTCCTTGACCCTGACCCTGCCCCTGACCTTGGCCCTGCCCCGAGGGGCGGCTCGGCAGGCGCGGCCCCTTCGGCGGCGAGGGCGGCGGTCCACCCGGGCCGCGGCCGCTGGGAGGCGGAGGGGGTGGCGGCGGCGGCAGACTGCTCATGGCTCCATGCTACGGGGTGGGACATTCCCCGCACCGTCGAACAGGACAGTCGCGACACGGGTTCGGCCCAGCATCCACCCGGCACGCGGGGACCCGCCGGTAGGGTCCGCGCCGTGACCCGTCACTGCTCGCGGACCGGCTGCGCCGAGGTGGCGACGGCCACGCTCACGTACCAGTACGCGCAGTCGCTCGCCTGGCTCGACGAGCTCTCGGGCGAGCGGGACCCGCACGGCTACGACCTGTGCGAGCGTCACGCGGCGCGCCTGCGAGTTCCGCACGGCTGGCGCCTCGAGGACCGCCGGCCGTACTTCGCGCTGGCGCCCGCCGCCCTGCTCGCCGGCTGACGGCAACCTTCGGGGGGCGGAGCACCAACCTTCGTCTCGGCGGCGCGGCTGTGTAGCGTGGCCCCGCGTGCGTCCCGCGCCCGGAGAGCCGCGTTTCCAGGCCGGTCACGCGCTCGCCGCCTGGCTGATCGCCTTCACGGTCGCCTTCAGCGGCCAGATCGCCATCCTGTCCGCGGCCGGGTACGCGGGGACGCAGCCCGAGGACCGTCCGCTGTGGTTGGACGCGGTCCTCCTCGTCCCCCTCTGGATCAGCCTCCTCGCGGCGACGATCATCATCAGCCGTCACTGGGGCACGGGCCGCCTGCGGGACGACTACGGGCTGCGCTTCCGGGCCTTCGACGTGCTCGGCGTGCCCATCGGGATCATCGTCCAGGCCGTCCTCGTGCCGGCGCTCTACTGGACGCTGGAGCTGCTGCTGCCGTGGGATCTCGGGGACGTCAGCGAGCAGGCCCGGACCCTCACCGACCGCGCGGGCAGCGACGCGGAGATCTTCCTGCTCGTCGTCATGGTGGTCGTGGGAGCGCCCATCATCGAGGAGCTCTTCTTCCGGGGCCTGCTCATGCGGTCCATCCAGGCCCGCCTCAACGACGGCCTGGCCCTGGTGCTGTCCTCGCTGTTCTTCGCCCTCGTGCACTTCCAGGTGCTGCAGATCCCGGGCCTCTTCCTGTTCGGTCTCATCGCCGGCACCTGCGCCCAACGCACCGGGCGGCTCGGCATGTCGATCCTCGCCCACGCGGCGTTCAACGCCACGGCAGTGGTGATGCTCCTGACGACCTAGCGTGGCCGGGGTGGCGGCCGCCCGAGGTGACCGCGCGGGCCTGGGCGTTGGGTGGGAGGATGGTTGGGCGATGACGGACGTGGTGGCGAACCCCTCGGAGCGCGAGGGCGAGGCGGGTCCCAACGGGGACGCGAAGGGCCCCACCGTCGACGCCGCCCCGGTGGTCGAGCCGGGCACGGCTGCCCCCGATGGAGGGGACGGAGACGGCACGGAGGCCACCGTCACCGTCGAGGAGCCCACCGTCGAGGAACCTCCGGCCGAAGAGGACGAGCTGTGGGCCGCCGCCACCCTGGACGACGCTGACGACGACGTCGAACGCGGTCCCCGCCGGCGCTGGTGGCAGAGCCAGTCGAACCGTTCGCTCGTGCAGCTCGCCCTGACGCTGGCCGTGGTCGGCGGGGCGACGGTCTATGTCCTCGCCAACATCCACGCCTCGCTCGTGCTGGAGAACAACACGCCGACGGGTGGCGACTTCGGCGCGCACGTGTGGGCGCCCGCCTACCTGCGCGACCACATCCTCCCGCACTGGCGGCTGTCCGGCTGGGCCCCTGATTGGTACGCCGGGTTCCCCATGTACAAGTTCTACATGGTGCTGCCGGGCCTCCTCACGGTGCTGCTGGACACCGTCGTGCCCTATGGCGTGGCTCTCAAGATGGTCAGCGCGTTAGGCCTCGTGGCCTTCCCGGTGTGCTGCTGGGCGTTCGGTCGCCTGGCCGGCCTGCCGTTCCCGATCCCGCCGCTGTTCTCGGTGGCGGCGGTCTTCTTCCTCTTCGACTGGTCGTTCACGATCTACGGCGGCAACGTGGCGTCGACGATGGCGGGCGAGTTCTCGTTCAGCATCGCGCTGTGCCTGGCGATGCTGTACCTGGGCGTGCTCGCCCGCGGCATGCGCACCGGCAAGGGCCGCGCGCTCGCCGCGTTCCTCTTCGCGCTGACCGTGCTCTGCCACCTGATCGTGGGCATCTTCGCGGTCGTCGCGACCGTCCTTCTCTATTTGCTCTGGGCTGACCGCAAGCGCACCCGCTACGTGCTCACGATGGCGCCGGTGGCCGCGCTGCTCACCGCCTTCTGGACGCTGCCGTTCCTCTTCGGCGGCGCCTTCATGACCGACATGACGTACGAGCGGCGGCCCGTCGGCAACGCCCCGAACGGCCAGCCGGACTCGTACTGGCAGATGCTGTTCCCCTACGCGGCGTGGATCGACGTCCTGATCTTCAGCCTGGCCGCCATCGGCCTCGTCGGCTGCGTGATCCGCGGGCGACGGGCGGGGGCCTTCCTCGGCCTGGTCGCCGTGGTGTTCGGCGCGTGGGCCTGCATCTGGCCGCAGAGCCACCTCTGGAACGCCCGCCTGCTGCCGTTCATGTACCTGGCCCGGTACCTGCTGGCCTTCATCGGCGTTTACGAGGTGGTCGCGCTGGTCGTGCGCCACCTCCGCCTCGAGCTGCGCGACGGCGCGGCCCGCACGCCGTCCGAGGAGCGCCGCTTCCAGTGGGCCCGCCGGGCCGACGGGCTGGCCTCGTCCACCGCGCAGTGGGCGATGGGATCGTTCGTGCTCGTGGGCGTGGTGCTGGCGTCGCTCGTCTACGGGGGCATCCACTTCCAACGCGGGCTCCCGTTCGCCAGCTTCGGTGTGCACGACGGCAAGACCACCTATGACTGGTTGTTCTTCCGGGGCACGAAGTCCGGATTCGTGGACGACTGGGCCCGCTGGAACTACGCCGGCTACGAGGGCAAGTCCGTGTACGGCGAGTTCCAATCGATCGTGGGCACGATGCAGGAGCTCGGCGAGGAGCGGGGCTGCGGTCGGGCCCTGTGGGAGCACCAGACCGGCAGCGACGTGTCGAGCTACGGCACCCCGATGGCGCTCATGCTGCTGCCGTACTTCACGGACGGGTGCATCGGCTCCATGGAGGGCCTGTACTTCGAGGCGTCCGGCACGACGCCGTACCACTTCCTCACCGCGGCCGCGGGCTCGAAGCAGGCGTCCAACCCGGTGCGCCGCCTGGCCTACGACAACAACGACGTCGACCTGGCCGTGCGCTACATGCAGGACCTGGGCATCCGGTACTACCTCGCCTTCCGCCCGGAGGTCGTGGCCCAGGCCGACGCGAACCCCGATCTCACCGCGCTGCGGCAGGTCGGGCCGTGGACCGTCTACGAGGTGGCGAACAGCGACCTCGTCGTGCCGCTGACGACCAACCCGGTCGTGGTGGAGGGCATGGACAACGGGCTCCTCCCGTTGCACCTGGGCAACGAGCGCGAGCGCTGGCTGGAGCTGGGCACGAGCTGGTTCCAGCACCCCGAGGACTGGGCCGCGCTGCCGGCCGGCGACGGACCTTCCGAGTGGCAGCGCATCGAGGCCGTCGCCGAGGGCCCCGAGACCGACAGCAGGACGCTGGCCCGACTCGTTCCGGTCGGAACGATCGACCAGTCCACGCTGCCGCCTGTCGAGGTCAGCGACCTGCAGATCTCGGACAACTCGATCTCGTTCTCCGTCGACCAGGTCGGCGTCCCCGTGCTGGTGAAGGCCAGCTACTTCCCCAACTGGAACGTGGAAGGGGCCGAAGGGCCGTACCGGGTGGCGCCCAACTTCATGGTCGTCGTCCCGACGTCCAACCAGGTGACGCTGACCTACGGCACGAGCTGGGTGGAGTACCTGGGCTACGCCCTGACCCTGCTCGGCCTGGTGCTGCTGGTCGTGCTGTGGCGCAAGGGGCCGGTGCGGTACGCCCCTGCGACGGCCGCCCCCTTCATGTGGCAGGACGGGGAGCTGCACTGGCACGACGAGCCCGTCCCCGAGGTGGCTGAGGTGGTCGACGTGCCCGAGCCACGACCGGCGGAGCCCGATCTCACGGACATCACCGGTGACCACGACCGCTTCGAGGCGCTGGCCGACCAGGTCTTCGGGCCGCAGGAGCACCAGGGCGAGCCGCTCCCGCCGCCCGCTCCACCGTGGCCGGCCTCCCCGGCCTCGCCCTCACAAGGGCGGCCTGGTCCGCCGCCCGCTTCCGGCTAGGCCTGCTCTACGCTGCCTCCCCGCATGTCACTCGATCAGATCGTCAAGGCCTACGACATCCGCGGCACGGTGCCGGACCAGTTCGATGCCGCCATCGCCCGTGCCTTCGGCGTGGCCTTCGCCCGCTTCGCCGGGGCGCCGACAGTCCTCGTGGGCCGCGACATGCGTCCCTCGGGGATCGAGCTCGTCGCCGCCTTCGCGGAGGGCGTGATGTCTCAGGGCGTCGACGTCATCGACGTCGGGTTGGTGTCGACGGACCTCGTCTACTTCGCCGCCGGGCGCTTCGACGCTCCGGGAGCCATGTTCACGGCGTCGCACAACCCAGCGCAGTACAACGGCGTCAAGCTCTGCCTGTCCGGGGCGCGGCCGGTGGGTGCCGACACCGGCCTGGCCGACATCAAGGCCATCGCGACGGCCGTGCTCGACGACGAGGGGCCCGGTCCGGCCGCCACCCCCGGATCGCTCACCACACGCGACCTCCTGGAGGAGTTCGCCGATCACGTGGTGTCGTTCATCGATCCCGCCGCGGTGGCGCCGTTGCGCGTCGTCGCCGACACCGCCAACGGGATGGGCGGCCTCGTGGTGCCGAAGATCTTCGAGCGCCTGCCCCAGGTCGAGCTCGAGGTGATGTACGGCGAGCTCGACGGCACGTTCCCCAACCACCCGGCCGATCCGATCCAGCCCGCCAACCAACTCGACCTCCAGGCGCGTGTCGTGTCGGGAGGCTTCGACCTCGGGCTCGCCTTCGACGGCGACGCCGACCGCGTGTTCGTCGTCGACGAGACGGGCCGGGGGCTGTCGGGGTCAACCACGACCGCCATGCTCGCCGCGGGCATGCTGGACAAGGTCCCCGGCGCCACCATCCTCCACAACCTCATCTGCTCGCGGGCCGTGCCGGAGGTCGTTCGGGAGCACGGGGGCATCCCCGTCCGCACGAAGGTCGGGCACAGCTACATCAAGCAGATCATGGCCGAGAGCGGCGCCGTGTTCGGTGGCGAGCACTCGGCCCACTACTACTTCCGAGACAACTACCGGGCCGACTCCGGCATCATCGCCACGATGCTCGTGCTGGAGCAGCTCAGCCAGGCCGAGGTGCCGCTGTCCACCGCCCGCAAGCCCTTCGAGCGGTACGCCGCTTCGGGGGAGATCAACACCCAGGTGCCGGACCCGGCCGCGGTGCTCGAGCGGGTGGCCGGGGTGTACGCCTCCAACCAGCAGGACCGCCTCGACGGTCTGACGGTGGACGCCGGCCGCTGGTGGTTCAACCTGCGTCCGTCGAACACGGAGCCACTCCTGCGCCTGAACCTCGAGGCCGACGACCGCGAGGCGTGCGACCTGCGGGTGGCCGAGGTCCTGGCGCTGATCACCGAGCCCTGAGAGAGGGGACATCGATGGGCCTCAGCCCCCAGCTCCTGCAGATCCTCGTCTGCCCAACCGACAAGGGCGGCCTGTACTACCTGGCCGACGAGGACGCGCTGTACAACCCCCGGTTGCACCGCCGGTACGCCGTGCGCGAGGGCATCCCAGTGATGCTCGTCGACGAGGCCGAGACCGTCGACGACGCCGAGCACGAGCGCCTGCTGGCCAAGGTGGCCGACGAGGGACTGGCCCTCACCGTCGCCGTCGAGCCCTGACCCGTCGATGGCCATGACGACGCCCACCGAGCCGCTCGACATCAGCCGTCTGGACACGTTGGGCCTGTGGGGCGTCACGTTCGGCTTGGCCGACCAGCTGGAGGCGGCGACCCGCCGGGTCTCCAACTTCCTGCCCGGGCTACCGACCGTCGACGAGCTCGACCACGTCGTGGTGATGGGCATGGGCGGCAGCGGCATCGCGGGCGACGTGCTCGCCGCGCTGGCCGGCCCGTCCAGCCCCGTGCCCGTCGTCGTCGTGAAGGACCCGGCTGTGCCCGGCGTTCGTCGGCCCGCGCTCGATGGTCATCGCGCTGTCCTTCTCCGGCGCGACGGCCGAAACCGTCGCCGCCGCCTCGGAGGTGTTGGAACGGGGCGCCCGTCTCGTCTCGGTGACGTCCGGCGGGCCACTGGCCGCGCTGACTGCGGCGGGCGGTGGCGGCGTGCTGGCCGTCGATCCGTCCATCCCGATGCCGCGAGCCGCCCTCGGGGCGATCGTGGCGCCCGTGCTGGCGGTGGCCGAGGACGCGGGCGTCCTCGACGGCGCCCGCGAGCAGCTCGCCGCGGCCGTCGTGCAGCTCAGGCGGCGGGCGGCGACGCTGTCCCGCGGCGGAAACGAGGCCGAGGAGCTGGCCCGCACCATCGGGCGCACCTGGCCGCTGGTCTACGGCGCCGGGCCGCTCGGCGCCGTCGCCGCCGTCCGCTGGAAGAACCAGGTCAACGAGAATGCCAAGGCGCCGGCCTTCTGCCACACGCTGCCCGAGGTCTGCCACAACGAGCTGTGCGGATGGGGCCAGCACGGTGACGTGACGCGGCAGGTGCTGACCCTGGTCGAGCTGCGGCACGGCTTCGAGAGTGACGACATAGGGCGGCGCTTCGAGCTGTTGGACGACCAGATGCTCGAGGTGGTGGCCGACATCTGCGTGGTCGAGGCCGAGGGCGACGGGCCGCTGGCGCAGCTCATGGACCTGGTGCTGGTGGGGGACGTGATGTCGCTCCACCTGGCCGCCGACGCCGGGGTCGACCCCGGCCCCATCCCGGCGCTCGACGCCATGAAGGCCGGGCTGGTCTCCGAGCTCTGAGCCCATCGCGCCGCCAACAGCGCGATCGGCACAGACCTCCCCCCGGTCGCTTCCGCGCCGATTCGATATCGATTCGGTAGAGATCTGCGCAGGGTCGATTCCCACCGATTCGATGTCGATTCGGTGGCGATGCGGCGGGTAGCCTGGGTGTCCCGCGGGCTGTTCGACCCGGTGCCTGTTGGCCCCAGCCCACGATCCTTCCCATTTCGATCGTGGAGGCTCCCATGCCATCGTCCATCGCTGCCCGCCGCGACTTCCGGGTCGCCGACCTCTCCCTCGCTCCCTTCGGCCGCCGGGAGATCCACCTGGCCGAGCACGAGATGCCCGGCCTGCGCTCCCTGCGTGCGGAGCTCGGCCCGCTCAAGCCACTGGCCGGCGCCCGCATCTCCGGCTCGCTGCACATGACCATCCAGACCGCCGTGCTCATCGAGACGCTCGTCGAGCTCGGGGCCGAGGTGCGCTGGGCGAGCTGCAACATCTTCTCCACCCAGGACCAGGCGGCCGCCGCGGTGGTCGTCGGTCCCGACGGCACGCCGGAGGACCCGCAAGGCGTGCCGGTCTTCGCCTGGAAGGGCGAGACGCTGGAGGAGTACTGGTGGTGCACCGAGCAGGCCCTCAGCTGGGAGGGGACCGACGGTCCCAACATGATCCTCGACGACGGCGGCGACGCCACGCTCCTGCTCCACAAGGGCGTCGAGTACGAGAAGGCCGGTGAGGTGCCGGACCCGACCTCGGCCTCGAACCCCGAGCTGGCCATCGTGCTCGGCCTGCTCCAGCGCTCGCTGAAGAGCGATCCCTCGAAGTGGACGCGCATGGCCGCCGGCATCAAGGGCGTGACGGAGGAGACCACCACCGGCGTCCACCGGCTGTACCAGATGTTCGAGCGCGGCGAGTTGCTGTTCCCCGCCATCAACGTGAACGACTCGGTCACGAAGTCCAAGTTCGACAACCTCTACGGCTGCCGCCACAGCCTCATCGACGCGCTCAACCGGGCCACCGACGTCATGATCGGCGGCAAGACAGCGGTCGTCCTGGGCTACGGCGACGTGGGGAAGGGCTGCGCGCAGAGCCTGCGGGGCCAGGGGGCGCGGGTCATCGTCACCGAGGTCGACCCCATCAACGCGCTCCAGGCAGCGATGGAGGGCTATCAGGTCACGACCATGGACGAGGTCGTGGGCACGGCCGACATCTTCGTGAGCGCCACCGGCAACACCGCCATCATCACCACGGCCGACATGGAGCAGATGAAGCACAACGCAATCGTCTGCAACATCGGCCACTTCGACAACGAGATCGACATGGCCGGCCTGGCCCGCAGCGGCGCCACGAAGCTGGAGATCAAGCCGCAGGTCGACCTGTGGTCCTTCCCGGACGGCCACAGCGTCATCGTGCTGGCCGAGGGCCGGCTCGTGAACCTGGGCTGCGCCACCGGACACCCGAGCTTCGTGATGAGCTGCTCGTTCTCCAACCAGGTCCTCGCCCAGGTGGAGCTGTTCACGAGGACGGCCGAGTACCCCGTCGGCGTGTACGTGCTGCCCAAGCGACTCGATGAGCAGGTCGCCCGGGCCCACCTGGACGCGCTCGGGGTGAAGTTGACCATCTTGAGCGATGAGCAGGCCGAGTACCTGGACGTGGACCCGGCCGGTCCGTTCAAGGCGGAGCACTACCGCTACTGACGAACCGTCTCCGTTCTCGCGGAGCTCCGTTGCGGCATGCGCAACTCAGCTCCGCGAGAACGCGTGGGAGCGGGATCCCTGCGACACCCCTTCGGTAGACCGACGGTGTGCTGCTCGCGACCACCTGTCCCGCCTGCCGGCGCCCGGGCCGGGCGCCGTGTGCGGCTTGCTCGGCGGCCGTCGTGCCGATGCCGGCGCCCGGCACCGCGCCCAAAGACTCGCCGCCCGGGCCCGCGATCGACGCCGTGCTGGCCTACCAGGGGGCAGGGCGGCGGATGCTGCTGGCGCTGAAGTACGGGAACGCCAAACCGGTGGCGCGGTCGCTGGCCTCGGCCATGGCCCGGCGGGCGCGGCGCCACCAAGTGGACGTGGTGACGTGGGCGCCCACGGCATCGGGCCGCCGCCGGGCAGCGGGGCTACGACCAGGCCGAGGTGCTGGCCCGGGCCGTGGCGTGGCGCCTCGGTGTGCCCTGCCGCCGCCTCCTCCGCCGGACCGATGAGGGGCCTCCGCAGACGAGCCGCACCCGCACCGAGCGCCTGGACGGCCCGGCGTTCGAGGCCCGGCGCCGCGTGCGGGGCGCTGTCTTGGTGGTGGACGACGTCGTCACGACCGGTGCCACCCTGCGGGCGGCTGAGGCCGCACTCCGGGCTGCCGGAGCGGAAGCCGTCCACTGCATCGCGGCGGCGGCCACGCCATGAGCCGCCCACGCCGCCCCGGCAGCGCCGTCGTCAGGACAGGCCGGCCAGCTCCCGGACGATCGCGATCGCCTCCAGCCCGTCCGGCTCCACCAGCACCGCCCGCAGGCCGACCCGCTCGGCCCCGTCAACGTTGCTGGCGATGTCGTCCAGGAACGCGGTGCGGTGTGCCGTCGCCCCGAGCCGGTCGAGAGCCAGCCGGTAGATGGCCGGGTTCGGCTTGCGCAGCCCCACGTCGCTGCTGTCGACGATGTCGTCGAAGAGCTCGTCGTACGGCAACAGATCCCACCAGAGCGCCCGGAGCTCCCTGGCATTGTTGGTGAGGAGGCCGGTCCGCAGGCCGGCGGCCCGCAGGTCCCGGATGAGGGCGAGCATGTCCTCGTTCGGTTCGAAGGCGAGCTGCGGCGCCGGCGGGAACGGCGCGACCACGCCCGCTGCCGCGAGGGCGGCGCGATTGGCCTCGCGCACCTCCTCGAGGGTGATCTCGCCCCGTTCGAGGCGGTGCCAGGGATGGTCCGTGTCCTCGTGGTACGGACCCATGAGGATCGGGAGCAGGACCGCGGGATCCTGGTCCGGAAAGCGGCGCTGGAAGTCGCCGGGGCCACCGTTGCGCATGACCACGCCGCCGAGGTCGAAGATGGCCGCGTCGATGCTCCGCACGGCAGGCTCGGGGGCGGGCTCCACGGCCGGTTCCATGGCGGCCGAGTCTGACTCCCGGGCCAGCTCGGTGGCCAACCGGCCCGCGGTCCGGCCGAGCAGGTGCCCGGTAGCATCGGACCCCGCATGGGAATCCTCGATCGCATCCTCCGTGCCGGTGAAGGCAAACGGCTGAAAGCACTTGCCGGGCTGGTGCCCGACATCAACGCCTACGAAGCCGAGATGAAGGCCCTGAGCGACACGGACCTGCAGGCCAAGACGCCCGAGTTCCGCCAGCGGCTCGAGAACGGCGAGGACCTCGACGACCTGCTGGTCGAGGCGTTCGCGGCCATGCGGGAGGCCGCCTCCCGGGTGATCGGGCAGCGCCACTTCGACGTGCAGCTCATGGGGGGCGCCGCCCTCCACTTCGGCTGGATCGCCGAGATGAAGACCGGTGAGGGCAAGACCCTGGTGTCGACCCTCCCCGCGTACCTCAACGGCCTCACCGGCAAGGGCCTCCACCTGGTGACCGTCAACGACTACCTGGCGCGGCGCGACGCGGAGTGGATGGGCCAGATCCACCGCTGGATGGGCCTCTCCGTCGGCCTCGTCATCCCCGGGCTGCGCGAGCGGCCGGCCGAGAAGCGGCTCGATTATGCCTGCGACCTCACCTACGGCACCAACAACGAGGTCGGCTTCGACTATCTGCGGGACAACATGGCCACGCAGGCCGCGGACAAGGTCCAGCGGGGCCACGTCTACGCCATCGTGGACGAGGTCGACTCCATCCTCATCGACGAGGCCCGCACCCCGCTCATCATCTCGGGCCGGGTGGCGGACGCGGCCAAGCTCTACTACCGCTTTGCCTCCGTGGTCCGGAGCCTGCGCCGCGACGTCGACTACGAGGTGGACGAGGAGAAGCGCAGCGTCTTCCCCACCGAGACCGGCATCGAGCGGGTCGAGCGCGAGCTGGCCGTGGAGAACCTGTACGACGCGGTGCA
The DNA here is from genome assembly GCA_963769115.1 of uncultured Acidimicrobiales bacterium. Classification (GTDB taxonomy): domain Bacteria; phylum Actinomycetota; class Acidimicrobiia; order Acidimicrobiales; family Ilumatobacteraceae; genus DASTFY01. The sequence goes on along the minus strand of CAVYKN010000019.1, from coordinate 84,299 downwards.
GCAGAACCTGGTCCACCAGCTGCAGGCCGCGCTGCGGGCCAAGGAGCTCTACAAGCGCGACAAGGACTACATCGTCCAGGCCGGCGAGGTGAAGATCGTCGACGAGTTCACCGGCCGCATCCTCGAGGGCCGGCGCTGGAGCGAGGGGCTCCACCAGGCCGTGGAGGCCAAAGAGGGCGTCAAGATCAAGGAAGAGAACCAGACCCTCGCCACCATCACCCTGCAGAACTACTTCCGCATGTACGACAAGTTGGCGGGGATGACGGGCACGGCCACCACCGAGTCGGCCGAGCTCATGAACACCTACGACCTGCAGGTCGTACCGATCCCCACCAACATGCCGGTCGTCCGGGCCGACGAGGCGGACCTCATCTACAAGGGCGAGCTGGGCAAGTTCGACGCGGTCGTGGACGACCTCGAGGCCCGGTACGAAACGGGCCAGCCGGTGCTCGTCGGCACCGTCAGCGTGGCCAAGAGCGAGTACCTGGCCTCGCTGCTGACGAAGCGGGGCATTCCCCACCAGGTGCTGAATGCCAAGCAGCACACGCGGGAGGCGCTCGTCGTCGCCCAGGCCGGCCGGCTGGGCTCGGTCACGGTGGCGACCAACATGGCCGGTCGCGGCGTCGACATCACGCTCGGCGGCAATCCCGAGGGTCTGGCTCGCGAGGAGGTCCTGAAAGAGGGCCACGCGCCCGAGACGCTCGTGGAGGAGTACAACCTCCCGGCGCCCCTGGCCGACATGCCCGAGGACTACCGGGAGGCGCGCGCCGCCGCGCAGGCCCGCTACCTGGAGCTGTTGGAGCGCTTCCGCGACGAGTGCGGAGCGGAGGGCGACAAGGTCCGCGAGCTCGGTGGGCTGTACGTGCTCGGCACCGAGCGCCACGAGAGCCGCCGCATCGACAACCAGCTGCGCGGCCGCGCCGGCCGCCAGGGCGACCCCGGCGAGAGCCGCTTCTACCTGAGCCTGGACGACGAGCTCATGCGCCTCTTCGCCACCGGCGCCCTGCAGTGGGTGATGGGCAAGACCCTGCCCGACGACGCGCCGATCGAGGCCAAGATGGTCACCAAGGCCATCGAGCGGGCGCAGAACACCGTCGAGCAGCGCAACGGCGAGATCCGCAAGAACGTCCTCAAGTACGACGAGGTGATGAACGAGCAGCGCAAGGTCATCTACCGCCGCCGTGATCAGATCCTGGCCGGGGCCGACCTGCGGACCGAGGCGCTGGAGTACCTCGACGACGCCGTGCGCACCACGATCGAGGCGCACTGCGTGGCCGAGGTACCGGAGGAGTGGGACCTCGAGGGCCTCCAGGCCGAGCTGCAGACCTTCTACCCCTCGGCCATCACCGTCGAGCAGCTGGCCGAGTGCGCCAGCACGGACGCCATGCAGATCCTCGTGATGGAGGAGGCCGAGGCCTACTACCAGCGCCGCGAGCAGGAGCTCACCCCCGAGGTCATGCGCGAGGTCGAGCGTCAGGTGATGCTGCAGATCATCGACCAGCGTTGGCGGGAGCACCTCCAGGAGATGGACTACCTCCAGGAGGGCATCAACCTGCGGGCCATGGGCCAGCGCGACCCGCTGGTCGAGTGGCAACGCGAGGGCTTCGAGATGTTCGGTCAGCTCATGCACGGCATCGCGCAGGACTTCGTGCGCTACGTCATGCACGTGCAGGTCGTGCAGCCCGCGGAGCAGACCGCCGCTCCGGCCGTGCTGGACGTCGCCACCCACTCGGCCGAGGACGACACGACCACCGCCCTCCAGGCCGCGGCGCAGCACGCGGTGTCCGACGGGGAGCTGCCGGCCGAGGAGTTCGTGCAAGACGAGGCGGCGCCTGTCGCCGCCGGCGCCCAGGGCGGTGGCCGCGGCTCGGGGGCCGGGCCCGGCACCCAGGCCGGCACACGGACGAAGCAGCAGACGGTCGTCAACGACGAGTGGTCCAAGACGGGGCGCAACGAGCCCTGCCCGTGCGGGTCGGGCAAGAAGTACAAGCTCTGCCACGGTCGTTGACGGGTGAGGGATTTCACCGACGACCTGCGCGCGCTCCGGGAACGGGTGGCCGAGGCGCACCGGTACCTGAGGATCGATGTCGGCCGCGCCCGGCTCACCGAGCTCGAGGTCGCCGTCGCCGCGCCCGACCTGTGGGACGACCAGGACCGCGCCAAGCGGCTCAACGCGGAGTACGCGGCGGTCAAGGAAGACCTCGACACCTACGACGCGCTCGAGCGTGAGATGGAGGACGCGGAGGTCCTCCACGAGCTGGCCCGAGAGGAAGGCGACGAGAGCCAGGAGCCCGAGATCGAACAGACCGCCGACGGGCTACGCGGGAAGCTCGACCGGTTGGAGCTGCGCAGCCTCTTCACCGGCGAGCACGATGAGGCCGACGCCATCTGCCGGATCAACGCCAAGGACGGCGGGGTCGATGCCCAGGACTGGGCGGAGATTCTGCTGCGCATGTACCAGCGGTGGGGCGAGCGTCGCGGCTTCGGTGTGACCGTCGACGACGTCTCGGAGGGGACCGAGGCCGGCATCCTCTCGGCCGAGTTCACGATCACGGGGCGCTACGCCTACGGGCTGATGTCGGCCGAGCGGGGCACGCACCGGCTCGTGCGGATCAGCCCCTTCGACGGCAACGCCCGCCGCCAGACCAGCTTCGCCGCCGTCGAGGTGTGGCCGGTGATCGACGCGGCCGCGGTCGAGCTCAACGACAGCGACATCCGCATGGAGGTCTTCCGGGCCTCGGGCGCCGGTGGCCAGCACGTCAACAAGACCTCGTCGGCGGTCAGGCTCATCCACGAGCCGACGGGTCTCGTCGCCAGCTCGCAGGAGGAGCGCAGCCAGCTGCAGAACCGGGAGAAGGCGATGAACCGGCTGCGGGCCATGGTGGCCGCCAAGGTGGAGGAGGAGCGGGAGCTGGAGCTGGAGCGCATCGCCGGCGGCAAGCAGGCCCAGGTCGGCTGGGGCAGCCAGATCCGCAACTACGTGCTGCAGCCGTACCAGATGGTGAAGGACCTCCGCAGCGGCATCGAGAGCGGCAACATCAGCGCGGTGCTGGACGGCGACCTCGACCAGTTCATGGAGGGCTACCTGCGCTGGAAGCGAGCCACCGCGGGCGGCGAGGACGTCCCCGGACCGGGCACGGAGCCGGCGCTGACCTGACCGGGTTCGCGAGAGGCCCGCTGGTACGATGACCAATCGGGTCGTCGGGCGGGACCCCCCACCACGCCACACTGATGATCAAGCTCGACAACGTCACGAAGGTCTATTCCACTGAGGTCGTCGCGGTCCGCGACGCCACCTTCGACATCCCGAAGAGCGAGTTCGTGTTCCTCGTGGGCCCGTCGGGCTCGGGGAAGTCGACGCTGCTGAGGCTGCTGAACAAGCAGGAGCAACCGGAGCGGGGCACGATCTGGGTGGCCGGTCGCAGCATCAACGAGCTGTCGGCGTCGAAGGTGCCGTACCTGCGCCGCAACATCGGCAACATCTTCCAGGACTACAAGCTGCTGCCGAACAAGACGGCGTTCGAGAACGTCGCCTTCGCGCTCGAGGTCATCGGCCGGCCCAAGCACGTCATCCGCCAGCAGGTGCCGGCGGTCCTCGAGCTGGTCGGCCTGGCCGGCAAGCAGGAGCGCTTCCCCCACCAGCTCTCCGGCGGTGAGCAGCAGCGGGTGTCGATCGCCCGCGCCTTCGTCAACCGCCCGCTGATCCTCCTCGCCGACGAGCCGACCGGCAACCTCGATCCCCAGACGAGCGAGGGGATCATGCGCCTCCTGGACCGCATCAACAAGACGGGGACCACCGTGGTCATGGCCACGCACGATCAGCGCATCGTCAACATGATGCGCCGCCGGGTCATCCAACTCGACCGGGGCACGATCGTGCGGGACCAGGCCCGAGGGGTGTACGAGTAGTGCTCAACCGCCTCGGTTACTGGCTGCGCGAGACGTTCGCCAGCCTCCGCCGGAACCTGACGCTCACGATGGCGGCGGTGCTGACGGCGGCGGTCTCGCTGCTCCTGCTCGGCGTGGCCCTGCTGGCGCGCCAGGGCGTCGGCAACCAGCTCGTGCAATGGAAGGGCGGCGTCCAGTTCATCGTCTTCATGAAGGCCGACGCCACCGAGGACCAGATCCAGAGCGTCCGCACGGCGCTGGCGGAGAGCCCGCAGGTCGACGACGCCAAGACGATCTACCTGGACAAGCCGGCGGCGTTCCAGGAGTTCCAGCGGATCTTCCGCGACCAGAAGACGATCGCCGAATCCCTCACCGTCAACGACATCCCGCCCAACTTCAAGGTCGTCCCCCGCACGGATGACAGCGACATCATCCAGGCCGTCGGCAACCAGTTGCTGACGAAACCGGGGGTGATCGAGGTGCGCTTCGCGCGGGACTACGTCGACCGATTACAGGCTTTGTCGCGCATGGTGGGAGTGGTCTCGATCGCCATGTTCGTGGTGCTGCTGTTCACGGCCGTGGTCCTCATCTGGAACACGATCCGAACAGCCATGTTCGCCCGAAGACGTGAGATCGAGGTCATGAAGTTGGTGGGTGCCACCAACTGGTTCATCCGCATCCCGTTCATGTTGGAGGGCCTCCTCCACGGCCTGGCCGGCGGTCTGCTGGCCGTCGGTGGGCTCTACGGCGTCAACTACCTCTGGAAGGAACGGGTGATCCCGAAGATCCCCGACCTCGCCGCGCTCCAGGTCACCTCGACCCAGTTCAACCTGGTCGTGCTCCTCGTTCTCTTCGTGGGGATGATGGTGGGCGCCATCGGCTCGGCCGTCGCCGCCAGCCGCTTCCTCGACGTGTAGTCGTCAGGGGAGGGACAAAGCCCCTCGCCCGGCCTTTCCTCGACCTCTGGTTGAGGTGTAGGGTCTTCGACCGTGCCCAGGAGGGTCCGGGTGGGCCTGGCTGCGCTGGTGTTGGTCGCCGGCGCCCCCGCCTCGGCGGCAGGCTCCGGACCCACCACCACTGATCCAGCCGAACGCAAGTCCGACGTGGATCAGGAGCGCAACCGGCTCGCAGAGGATTACGACGAGACGCTTTCGGAGGAGGCCCATCTGGTGGCCGCCTACGAGCAGTCGCGCGCCAACGCCACCGAGCTCGGCCGCCAGCTGGCGGTGCTCGACGACTACGTCACCGCCGTCCAGCGGGACCTCGACAAGGCCACCACATCCGCCGAGACCGCGGCCTCCCGCCGCGACGCCCTCCGCGAGGACCTTCGGGGAGCGACGGAGGAGCTCAGCCGGCGCCGTGCCAACCTCCGTGCCACTGCCGTCTCGGGCTACGTCTGGTTCGGGGAGCGGGGGACCGTCCGCAGCGCCTACGGCCAGGCCATGGTGGCCGACGAGATCCTCGTGTCGAGCTTCTACGCCGGTTACCTGGACGACGTCCAGGACGAGCGGGTCGATGCCGTCGAGCGGCAGGAGTCCCGGGTCGAGACCCTGACGGACGATGCGACGGAGGCCAGTGACAAGGCCGAGGCTGCCCGGTCCAAGGTGGCGCAGACGCGCGCCGACCTGCAGAAGGCCCGTGACGAACGAGCTGCGGCCAAGGCGGCCGCCGACACCGAGGCCGAGCGCCAGCGCCAGCTCGTGCTGCAGGTGGAGGCCAAGCGCGCGGACTACGAGAACCGGCTGCGGACGCTCCGGGCCGAGTCGGCGCGGCTCGGCGAGCTGCTGCGGGCCCGGCAGACCCCGGCACCCGCGGCCTCGCCGGCGCGGCCCTCGACGAGGAGACCGGCCTCGCCGCCTCCGGTCGCCGCACCCGCGCCCCCGAGCGCAGGCCCCCGGCCGACGTCGGCACCGGCACCGGCGCCGGCTCCCGGAGGCGGAGCCAGCCCCACCGCACCGCCGACCACCAACAACGCGGGCGGAGGACCACCCCCTGGCATCGGCGTCGACCTGAGCTACCCGCTCCCGGGCTACCCGATCGTCTCGAAGTACGGCTGGCGGATGCATCCCATCCTCGGCATCCGCAAGCTGCACGAGGGCATCGACATCTGGGCCCCCGCGGGCACGCCGATCCGGGCCGCGGCCGGCGGCGTGGTCGTGTGGGCCGGCCCCCGCGGCGGGTACGGCAACGCGGTCATCATCGACCACGGCAGTGGCGTCGGCACGGTGTACGCCCACCAGTCGACCGTGGGCGTGTCGCCGGGGCAGTCGGTCAGCCGCGGCCAGACCATCGGCTACGTGGGGCAGACCGGGCTGGCCGGCGGCCCCCACCTCCACTTCGAGGTGCGGGTGGGCGGCCGGACCTACGACCCCTTGGCCTACGTCAGCCCCGGCTGAGCGGCCCGGGCTCACCGCGCGCTCCGCGGGTACCGTGCCCGCGCATGGACTACACGCAGATCGCGTACGACGTCAGCGACCGGATCGCCACCATCACCCTCGACCGGCCGGATCAGCTGAACGCGTTCACCGGCCGCATGATGAACGAGCTGCTGGACGCGCTCGACCGGGTGGACGCCGACGACGGCGTGCGGGCCGTGGTGGTCACCGGGCCGGGGCAGGGGGTTCTGCGCCGGGGCCGATCTCTCTGCGGGAGCGGAGACGTTCGCCCGGGGTGGCAGTGACGTCCAGACCGACATCGGCGTGCCGCGCGACGGCGGCGGGCTGATCACGCTGCGCATCTACCGCTGCACCAAGCCGGTCATCGCCGCCATCAACGGTCCGGCGGTCGGCGTCGGCATCACCATGACCCTCGCCATGGACCTGCGGCTGGCATCCGAGCAGGCCCGCATCGGCTTCGTGTTCGCGCGACGCGGCATCGTGCCGGAGGCCTGCTCGTCGTGGTTCCTGCCCCGCCTGGTCGGGATGCAGCAGGCCGCCGAATGGGTCTACACCGGCCGTGTCTTCGACGCCGACGAGGCCCTCGCCGGCAGGCTGGTGCGCAGCGTGCACCCTCCGGACGAGCTGCTGCCGGCCGCGTACGCGCTGGCGGGCGAGATCGCCGACCACACCGCGCCGGTCAGCGTGGCGCTGTCGCGGCAGATGCTCTGGCGGCTGCTGGGAGCCGATCATCCGATGGCGGCCCACCGGGCCGACTCGCGCGGCATCCTCCTCCGGGGCCGCAGTGCCGATGTCGCGGAAGGGGTGAGCAGCTTCCTCGAGAAGCGGCCGGCGGTGTTCACCGATCGCGTGAGCGACGGCCTCCCCGATCTCTTCCCGGGCTGGGAGGACCCCGAGTTCGCCTGAGGTCTCGCGAGTGGGGCTAGCGCTTGCGGGCCATGGTCACGCCGTCCCGGAAGGTCAGCATGACGACGTCGACGCGGTCGTCGGCGGCCAGGGCCGCGTTGAACGCGGCGAGTGCGACGGTGTCCTTGTCCCCGCTCTGCGGAGCCAGCACCTTGCCGGACCAGATGGTGTTGTCGACCAGCACCAACCCGCCCGGCGGCATCCGTGCCAGCACCTCTTCGTAGTACGCGGCGTAGTTCGACTTGTCGGCGTCGATGAACGCGATGTCGAAGCGGGCGGCGGCCGGCAGCGCCCGCAGCGTCTCGAGCGCCGGCCCGATGCGCAGGTCGATCCTGCTGTCGACGCCTGCCTCGGCCCAGTAGCGGCGGCCGATCGCCGTCCACTCCTCGCTGATGTCGCAGCAGAGCAACGTGCCGTCGGCAGGAAGGGCCCGGGCGATGCAGAGCGCCGAGTAGCCCGTGAACGTGCCGACCTCGACGGCGTGGCGCGCGCCGCTGACCCGGGTGAGGACCTCGAGGAACACGCCCTCGTCGGGTGAGATCTGCATGCCGGCAGTGGCGCCGAGCTTCTCGGCGGTCTCGGCCATCAGCCGCCGCTGGACGTCGTCGGGAGCGCTGCTGTGCGCGATGGCGTACTCGGCCACGTCCGGGTCGATCCAGGGGTCCATGGCGGGCACCCTAAGGGCAGGGGTCGCCTTCGTACACTGCCCGCGTGCCTGGGTCCGACGGCGAGGTGACCGTCTACGAGCTGGCCGGCGGGTCGGAGTTCTTCGAGTCGTTGGTCGATCGCTTCTACAAGGGCGTCGCGCTCGATCCGGTGCTGTTGCCGCTCTATCCACACCCCGAGGACCTGGCCCCGGCGCGCCGGCGGCTCACCTTGTTCCTCATCCAGTACTGGGGTGGGCCGACCACGTACGGCGACGAGCGTGGGCACCCGCGACTGCGCATGCGCCACGCCCCCTTCGTCATCGGACCGGTCGAGCGAGACCGCTGGTTGGTCCACATGCGGGCGGCCGTGGACGCCATGACGTCGCCGGACGAGGTGCGCACGGCCCTCCTCGACTACTTCGAGATGGCGGCCGAGGCCATGCGCAACTCCGACTGACCGGAGACAGGAAACTTCTGCTGTATCAGGAACGGGACAGGCGTACTCTCATCTCATGGCGTCCGCGTCACGATCACCAACTACCCGGTGTCGTTCGAGCTCCACGCCAACGCCCCTGCCGACTTCAACAGGGGGCGTGTCGTCCAGAAGTTCGGCAACTGCAAGATCATCGACCGGTTCAACTTCCGGACCCGCACGGCGGACGGTTCGGCGACGGTCCGGGGCAAGACGTACCCGACCACGTCGGCCGTGCCGAGCTCCATCGACCTGTCGAGGGAGAAGGTGATCTTCAAGAACTGCGACGCCTGACGGTCGGGCGGACCAGTGACGGTGGGTGGATGACGGGCGGTCGTCCACCCACGGTCCAACCCCCGTTAACGTGCCCGCCATGACGGGGGTCAACGGCGATGACATTGACGCGCTCTTGGACGAGCAGATGGCCTACTACCGGGCCCGCGCGCCCGAGTACGACGACTGGTGGAACCGGGCCAACGGGTTCGATCGTGGGCCGGCGTTCGCGGCGAACTGGCAGGGCAACACGAATCAACTGATCGAAGCCCTCGATCGGTTCGATCCGCAAGGTGAGGTGCTGGAGCTGGCGGCGGGGACCGGCACGTTCACCGAGGTCATCCTGCGCCGGGCCGACCGCGTGACGGTGGTCGACGCCTCGCCCGAGGTCCTCGCCATCAACGCCGCCCGCAACGGCACGGACAGGGTCGAGCAGATCACGGCCGACCTCTTCGCCTGGGAGCCGCCACGGCGGTGGCCGACGATCGTCTTCGGCTTCTGGATCTCGCATGTCCCTGAAGCGCGGTGGCAGGCGTTCTGGTCGCTGGTGGAGCGGGCGTTGGCCCCCGGCGGCCGGGTGTGGTTCTGCGACAACGCGGAGAACGACCATGCCGCCCTCCACGGCCCACGCGATGTGCCGGACCCCGTCGGCGACGCCGCCTATCCGGGCCTCGGCGAGCGCAAGCCCCGCGTCCTGAGCGACGGCCGCGCCTTCACCATCGTGAAGCGCTACTGGACCCCGGCCGGGCTCGAGGACGACCTCGCCGCGCTCGGCTGGGACGCGCGGTGCGCGACCACCGACTGGGCGTTTCTCCACGGCACGGCGACCCGCCGCACCTGACGCTCACTCGGCGCGGAGCACCTCGACCGGGCGCAACCTCGCGGCGCGGCGGGCCGGGATCAGCGCGAGCACCGCCGCCGCGATCAGCATGGCGATGGTCAGGACGGCCAGGAACCACCAGGGCGCCGCCATGTCCCGGCCGATGTCGAGGCTGCCCGCCACCCGGCGCCAGACCACGGCGCCCAGCACCAGGCCGAGCGGGATGCCGACGGCGAGGCCGAGGCCGACGGTGGTGGTCGACATCCAGACGATCGAGCGGTTGGTCTGGCGCGACGAGAACCCGAGGCTGCGGAGGATGGCCAGGTCCGGCGCCCGGTTGCGCACGCCGGCCAGCAGCGCGTTGGCCGTGAGGGCCAGCATCAGGAAGGTGAGGAAGACGCCGAGGGCCCGCACGAGGCCGTCCGTGTCGCGCAGCGTGACCAGCGGGCCGGGAACGGGCGGCGGGCTCTCGTCGGTGACACCGGCCGGATAGGCGGCGTCGAGGCGGCGCGCCACGTCGGCGCGGTCGGTGCCGGGCGCGTAGCGCAGCGACACCTCCATGATCTCCGGGTCGGGCGCCACGCGGCGCAGGCCGTCCGCCGTCATCCACACCTGGCCGGCGTAGTCGTCGCTCTGGATGGTCGGGGCGAGCGCCGTGCCCACCAGGAGGAAGTCGAGCGGGTCTCCGCTGTCCCCGGACACCGTCACCCTGTCCCCGATCTCCACGTCGAGCTGGCGCAGGAGGCTGGGTCCGGCCGCCAGCTCGTCGGGCCGATCCGGAGCCCGCCCGCTGAGCAGGGGAGGAGGGAACTCGCCCCGGAGCTCCTCGATGGCGAAGCCGTAGGTGAAGGTGCCGTCGACCGTCAGGCTCGTGCTGAACGGGACGCCGACGGCCGTGAGCTCCGGCCAGTCCTCGAGGTCGTCCACCATCGCGCCCAGGTCGTCCCGTGCCACCTCGACCGTGTAGTCGGCGGGGACGCCGAAGCGGGCCGGCACGGTCGTCGTGCGGACCACGCTGTGCTGGAACGTTGCGATGGCGACGAGCCCGACAACGGTGGCGGTGACGCCCACCAGGGTGGCCCGCACCGGGACCGCGGTGCGGCCACGGCCCGGCTCGGTCGCCATGCGGGCGCCCACGACGGCCGCCGGCTCCGCCCCGAGACGGGTCAGCCGGGCGACCAGCATCGAGGCCCGCAGTGGTCGCCGCTCGCGGGCCGCCGCCGCGGGCCTGGTGCGGTACCAGGCCACCAGGCCGGCCAGCAGCAGCGTGACGAGGGCCGCACTGACGGCCCCCAGAGCCAGGCCGGTGACGTGGACCTCCGTGCCGGGATGGGGCTCGGCGATGCGCAGCGCGCCGATGGGGAACACCGCCGACAGGGCGATGGCGCCGGCTGCGGTGACGAGGGCGGCGACTGCCGCCGAGACGAGGTGGGGGAGGACCAGTGCGGACACCCGCTCTCGGCGGGTCATGCCGAGTGCCATGAGCGTCTGCTGATCGCTCAGAGGCCGCCCGAGCGAACGCCCGAGGAGCTGGGCCAGCGTGGCCGCGCCGGCGACCGAGGCGATGGCGGCGAACCCGACGAGACCGGCCACCAGCGTCCTGGTGGGCCCCTCGGCGACCCGGCCCAGCTCGGGCCGGGGATCCACGATGTCGACCACCCCGTCGGTCGGGTTGGCGATGGCGGCCGCCTTCTCGAAGAAGGCGTCCGCGGACGCGCCGTCGCGCAGCCACAGGTACGTCGCCCGGGCCGGCGAGGCGTCCTCCGTCGCCCGGGCCAGGGCGGGCGTGCCGTAGAACCACTTGTCGGCGCCCAGGCTGAGGTCTCCCGGGTCCCGCACGGCGCCCACGATCTGCAGGTCGAACCCGGGCCCGCTGGGATCGGCGGTGGTCTCCTCGAAGAGCCGCTCGAAGTCGTCGGCGGTGAACACCCGAATCGGCACGGTGTCGCCCACCCCGTAGCCGTCGACGCGTGCCGTCCCCTCGGTGACCAGCACCTCTTCGGCCCTGTCCGGATCGGGCAGCCGGCCGTCGACCAGGATCGGGTCCAGGTGGCCGGGAGGCCGCTCGTATCCGGCGAAGGGGTAGAACCAGTCCGCGGTGTCGAGGACCCGGCCGATGGGGAGCACGCCGTCCCACCGCTGCGCCACCTCCGGCAGCGAGGCGATCTGTTCGAGCTCCGGCCCGGGCTGATAGGCGCGGACCTGCGCCGCCGGGTAATTGGCCGCGTCGACGAGGCGGTCCATCGCCGTGCGCGTGCGCTGCGCGCCGATCAGCGTGGCGACCACCACCGCCCCCACCACGCCGGCCACGGCGCCGAGCGCGATCAGCAGACCGAGGTACCGGCTCACGCGGGCGCGCGCCAGCGTGGTCGCCGCCGTCACCTCACCCACGCGCCACCCTCCGCCTCGATCCCGTCCGTTCTCCCACCCGCCACCGGCCGCCTGCCGCCCGCCGGTCGCGGCCCGACATTCTGCCGGGCCGATCGCCTTCCCCCTACTCCGCGAGGACGAAGCCGTACGGCAGTTCCAGGCGGTTGGCGGCCATCAGCTCGGCGTCGGCGAGCAGGTCACGCGTCGGCCCGTCGGCCACGATCACGCCCTCGTGCATGACGACCGCCCGGGGGCAGAGCTGCAGGGCGTACGGGAGGTCGTGGGTGACCATGAGGGTCGTCAGCCCGAGGCGCAGGACGATCTCCGCGAACTCCCGCCGGGACTGGGGATCCAGGTTGGACGAGGGCTCGTCGAGGACCAGCAGCGACGGGTCCATGGACAGCACGGTGGCCGCGGCCACCCGGCGCCGCTGTCCGAAGCTCAGGTGATGGGGTGGCCGGTCGGCGACGTCGGACATGCCGACGGCGTCGAGCGCGGCGTCGACCCGCCGGGCGAGCTCGTCGCCCCGGTAGCCCAGGTTGGCGGGACCGAAGCCGACGTCGTCCCGGACGGTGGGCATGAAGAGCTGGTCGTCCGGGTCCTGGAAGACGATGCCCACCCGCCGGCGGATCTCCCGCAGGTTCGCCTTCTCGACGGCCAGGCCGTCCACGCTGATCGTGCCTCGTCCGCCACCGAGCGTGCCGTTGAGGTGCAGCACGAGCGTCGTCTTGCCGGCCCCGTTGGGACCGAGGATGGCGACCCGCTCGCCCCGCGGCACCTCCAGGTCCACGCCGAACAGCGCCTGCCGGCCGTCCGGATAGGCGAAGGCCAGGTCCCGCACGACCAGCGCAGGCCCGTCGGGCTCGGGCATCGGGGTCACGCCGTCACCAGCGCCACGATGCAGATCACGGCCGCGGTCGCCGGAACGACCAGCGCGGCCAGCCAGTCCCGCCGCGGCGCCGGCGCCGACCGCAGATCCGGCAGGGCGCCGTCGTAGCCGCGGCTGAGCATGGCCACGTACACCCGCTCGCCCCGTTCGTACGAGCGGATGAACAGGGCGCCGGCCGAGGTGGCCACGGCCCGGACCTGCCACAGCCAGCGGGCGTCGTACCCCCGGGACTCCCGGGCCACCTTCATGCGCCGCATGTCGTCGGTGATGACATCGCCGTAGCGGACCATGAAGCTGGTGATGGCGACGATGGGCTTCGGCATGTGGAGGCGATCGAGCCCTCGCAGGAGCTCCGGCACGGTCGTCGTGGCACCGAGCAGCGCCGTCGCCGCCACGCCGAGCGTGCCCTTGATCAGGATGTTCCAGGCCCCCCACAGCCCGGCCACGGACAGCGAGAGGAAGCCGACCTGCACCCGCTCACCCCCGCCGATGAAGGGCAGGAAGAACGCGAAGGCCAGGAACGGCAGCTCGATGACGAGCCGGCGGGCGAGCCGGCCGAGGGGCACGGTGGCCGCCACCGCGACGGCGACGATGATCGCCACGTAGAGCCCGAAGGCCCAGAACGCCTCCCTCGGCGTGACGACGACGGCGAAGACGAAGAGCACCGTCGCCGCGACCTTGGCTTCCGGTGCCAGTTCGTGCACGGGTGACGACCCGTGCACGAACCAGCGGTGGCCGTGGCCCGCGCCCATCCTGCGCTCAGCCGGAGGGGCTGGCTGCCGCAGGGGTCGGCGGGGACCCCGGCCGGGACCGCAGCGTCCTGATGCCCAGGAACACCACGGCACCGACGGCGAAGCAGAGGGCGACGCCGATGATCCCGGCCAGCCCGGTCGAGAGCCGGGCGTTGTCGACGCCCTCGACGCCGTAGTCGGCGAGCGGGGCGTCGGCCAAGGCGTGGTCCTTGGCGGTGTCGTCGAAGCCCTTGTCGATCGACACCTTCTCCAGGCCGTCGGGCTGCGAGCTGGCGAACGGGCTGACGAAGAAGGCGAGGATCAGCGCCACCGCCAGCCCCAGCCCGACGAAGAGCCCGGTGGTCCGTCCTCTGCTCATCGTCCTGGTCGGCCCGCTCATGACGCGCTCCCCACCGCGACGGCCGGCTCGCGGAGCGCGAGCACGGGGCGCAGGTCCTGGGCGCCGTAGACGAGGTCGGGCCGCACGCCCAGCACCGCGCCGACGGTGAGCCCGGTCAGCACGGCTTCGCCGATGCCGACGAGCGCATGCGTGCCGACCATGGCTGCCGCGACCGTCGTCACCGGTGCATCGCCGGCACCACCGATGGCGTAGTAGAGGACGAACACGAGGGACGAGGCGATGACGCCGAACCATGCCGCGACGGCCGCGGAGGTCGTCACCCCGGCCCTGGTGGCGGGCAGCACCTTGCGCAGCAGCAGGAAGACGCCGTAGCCCACGAAGCAGGTCACGTACCCCATGACGATGATGTTCAGCCCGAGGGCCGTGAGCCCGCCGTCGGCGAACACCAGGGCCTGGACGAGGAAGACCACCGCCATGCACAGGCTGCCCGACCCACGGGCCGACGAGCACCGCGGCCAGGCAGCCTCCCAGCAGGTGGCCGCTGGTACCGCTGGCCACGGGGAAGTTGAGCATCTGAAGGGCGAAGATGTAGGCGGCGACCAGGCCGGCGAGGGGGATCTCGCGGTCGTCGAGGTCCTGGGCCGCCTTCTTGACCGACACGCCGACGAGGCCGGCGGCCACCACCGCCCCGGCCATCGAGGTCCTGCCGTCGATGAACCCGTCGGGTATGTGCACCTCGTCCCCTTTCGTCAGCACGCGCGGGTGCTTGTTGCGAGCTGTTCGCAGCCACCCTGGCAGCTGGATCACTCCTTTTCAACGGAAAGGGACCGGGTACGGTCGGGTCATGCCTGCCGTCCTGGTCCATGGGGTGCCGGAGACCGAGCGCCTCTGGGGCCCGCTCCGGTCCCACCTGAGCCGCTCGGACGTGGTCACGCTGACGCTGCCCGGCTTCGGCACGGCCAGGCCCGACGGCTTCGGGGCCACCATGGACGACTACGCGGCCTGGTTGATCGAGCAGGTGGAGGCCATCGAGGAGCCGGTCGATCTGGTCGGCCACGACTGGGGCGGCGGCTTCACCCTGCGCCTGGTCAGCCTGCGCCCGGACCTGGTGCGGAGTTGGGTCCTCGACGCCGCCGGCCTGGCCGACGTCGAGTTCGAATGGCACGACTTCGCCAAGATCTGGCAGACCCCGGAGCAGGGCGAGGCCTTCTGGGAGCAGCAGATGGCGCTGCCCGGTCGCTGACCGGGCCGGGGTGTTCCTGGCCTTCGGCGTCCCCGAGGACGATGCCCTGACGATGGCGGGGGCCGTCGACGAGACCATGGCCGGTTGCATCCTCGACCTCTACCGGTCGGCCACCCGCGTCCAGGAGGAGTGGGGTCCGGACTTCGCGGACATCCCCAAGCCCGGGCTGGTCGTCGTCCCGACGGCTGATCCCTTCCTGAACGCCGAAGGGGCGAGACGGTCGGCCGAGCGGGCCGGCGCCCGGGTGGAGACGCTCGAGGGGGTCGGGCACTGGTGGATGGTCCAGGACCCCGCGGCCGGGGCTGCGCTGTTGGAGGGGTTCTGGTCCTCGGTCGACGGAGGCTGACGTGCTGGACCTGGTGATCAGAGGCGGCCTGATCGTCGACGGCTCGGGCCGACCGGGTGTCGGCGGCGACCTGGGGATCCGCGACGGCCGCATCGTCGCCGTGGGCGAGGTGGACGAACCGGCGACCCGGGTGATCGAGGCCGACGGCCAGGTCGTGGCGCCGGGCTTCGTGGACGTGCACACGCACTACGACGCCCAGGCCTTCTGGGACTCGACGCTCAGTCCTTCGCCGCTCCACGGCGTGACGACGGTGTTCGGGGGCAACTGCGGGTTCACCATCGCCCCGCTCACGCCTGAGGACGGCGACTACCTCATGCGGATGCTCGCCCGGGTGGAGGGGATGCCGCTCGAGTCCTTGCAGAAGGGCGTTCCGTGGGACTGGGGCTCGACGGCCGAGTACCTCGACCGCCTCGACGGCACGCTCATGCCCAACGCCGGGTTCCTGGTCGGGCACTCCGCGCTCCGACGGGTGGTGATGGGCGAGGCGTCGACGGAGCGGGAGAGCACGCCCGAGGAGCTGGACGGCATGCAGCGCCTCCTGCGGGAGGGGCTGGCGGCCGGGGGCATGGGCTTCTCCTCCACGTGGTCGTCCTCGCACAACGACCACACCGGACGGCCGGTGCCGTCGCGGCACGGCTCGCGGGACGAGCTCATCGCGCTCTGCTCGGTCGTGCGTGATCACCCGGGCACCACGCTGGAGTTCATCCCCGCCGTGGGGCAGTTCAGCGAGGACACCTTCGGGCTCATGGCCGCCATGAGCGCGGCCGCCGACCGCCCGCTCAACTGGAACCTGCTGCAGGTCTACGCCCAGAACTGGGACCTCGTGCAGCACCAGCTGTCCGGCTACGACTACGCCGCCGAGCGCGGCGGGACCGTGATCGCCCTGACCCTGCCGGACAGCTTCCGGCTCCGGCTCAACCTGCGCAGCGGCTTCGTGCTCGACATCCTCGACGGCTGGGACCGGCTCATGGCCCTGCCCGACGCCGAGAAGCTGGCCATGCTGCGCGACCCGGCCGGACGGGCCGAGATGGACCGGCTGGCGCAGTCGACCGAGGGCCCGATGCGCGCCATCGGCAACTGGGGTGCCTACGTCCTGCTGGAGACGTTCACGGACGAGTACCGGCAGTACCAGGGCCGCACGCTCGGCGACATCGCCGCCGAGCTCGGCCGCACGCCCTGGGACACCCTGGCCGACATCGCCATCGCCGACGGGCTCACGACGGTGATCGCCAACCAGGACCGGGGGCAGGACGAGGCGAGCTGGGCCCGGCGGGTCGAGGTGTGGCGGGACGGTCGCGCCGTCGTCGGTGCCTCCGACGCCGGCGCCCACCTGGACATGATCGACTCGTTCTCGTTCTCGACCACGCTGCTGGCCCGGGCGGTGCGGGAGCGGGAGCTGCTGCCGATCGAGGAGGCCGTGCACTACCTCACCGACAGCCCGGCGCGGCTGTACGGCCTGGTCGATCGCGGCCGGCTGGCGGTCGGCGCGCATGCCGACGTGGTCGTGTTCGATCCGACCACCATCGGGCCGGGCCCGGTGCACACCCGGTTCGACCTGCCCGGAGGGGCGGGTCGCATCTACGGCGACGCGGTCGGCATCAGCCACGTGCTCGTCAACGGCGAGCCCGTCGTCCACGGCGGGGACCTGCTGGACGGGCGTCCGGGCACCCTGCTGCGGTCCGGCCGGGACACGACGACGGTCACCGCGGCCGACGCCGGGGCGCGGCGTGCCGGCGCGGGGTCCGGACCGCCCGGCTGACCATCCGGACGTGACCCGCTCGCCGACGGTGTTCGCCCGCGGCGTTTCGCGGTGGGCCCGCAGCTACCCGCTGGCGCCGCGCTACCGGGCCCCCGCGACCACCCTGCGGTTGCGGTCGGCGGATGGCACCTCGCTGGCCGCGGTCCGGATCCCCGGACCCGACGACGCCATCGCCTCGCTGGTCGTGGTGCACGGCTTCTCCAACTGGTCCCGGAGCCGCGAGATCCACCGCTTCGTGACCGAGTTGTCGTCGTGGGCGCACGTCCTGGCCCTCGACCTGCGCGGTCACGGTCGCTCCGGTGGTCGCAGCACCATGGGGGCGAAGGAGCCGTGGGACGTCGCCGCTGCCGTGGCCGCCGCGCAGGCCTTCGCCCCCGAGCGGCCCGTCGTGGCCCTCGGCGTCAGCCTGGGCGGTGTGGCGTCGCTCCTCGCCGCCGGTCGGGGCAGCCCGGTGGCGGGGGTGGTGTCGGTGTCCGCCCCGGCCTGGCGGGATCTCGCCAGCCCGTCCGGCGTCCGCCTCTCGCGCTGGCTCTCGACCCGGCGGGGGCAGGTGCTGCTCCTGGCACTCAGCGGTACACGGGTGGACGTGGCGGCGGTCGAGCCCGAGCGGGTCGATGCCGCGGTGGCCGCCATCGCCCCACGCTTCGTCGTCATCGTCCACGATCCCGAGGAGCGGGTGTTCGGTCCCGAGCACGCCGAGACGCTGTTCGCGTGGGCCGGCGAGCCCAAGGCCCTGTGGTGGACACCCGGCCTCGGTCACGGACGCTCGATGCTCACGCCCGAGCTGGCCGAGCGGGTGCGCCGGGAGGTCAGCGCGCGCTTGGCGCCGGGACGCTGACGAGCGCCGCCGTCGCCTCGATCAGGTCGGCGCGCTGCTGCTCCAGACCGGCGACCAGCTCCCCCCGGTCGGCCATCACCGCCCGGGCCCGCGCCACGCCGCCCAACCGGTGCACGCGCTCCGCCCAGCGGACCGTCACGTACCCGCTCACAGGGCCGGCGAGGAACGCGGCGGCGCCGGCGACCGGGCCGCGCCGGCGGCCCACGACGACGCCGGCCGCGGTGTACACGGCGGTGAACAGCACCGTGCACCCGAGCAGCTTCACGGTGGCCCGCATCCCCTCGTTGTCGGGCCGGCCGCCGATCCGCTTCATGATCCCGTACGGGACGGCATGGATGCCGGCGCCGAGCGCGGCCAGCGGGGCGGTGGCCGCGGCCTCGACCACGGACCGGCCGAGGCGCCGCCGGTAGCTGCCGGCCGTCAGCCCCGCGGCCACATCCCCGTCGCTGAGGCCGACGAGAGCCAGGTCAGCCTCGTAGGCATCCCCGGCGTCGGTCAGAGCGGCCACACGTGCGGCGGCCGCCGGACCCTCTGAGGCCACGACGCCCAACGCGCGGGCGACGTCGTCCTGTCGAGCCGCGCCGTCGGCGACGATCGAGGCGACACGCCGGAAGGCCAGCTCGTGCCGGCGTGAGTCGTACATCGGCGCCACCTGCCCGAGCTGTCGGGCCAGACGGGCGGTGAGGGAACGGACCGCGACGATCGGGTCCTCCTCGTACGCGGCGCGGCAATCCTCGATCCCCTCGGGTTCCCCGATGCGCACGAGCGCGTGTGAGCGGAAGCGGGCCTTGTCGTCGTACACGAGGCCGACGGCGACGGTCTCGACACCGGTCACCCCGTCGTCGAAGGCGGCGCCGAGCGCGATGCGTGCCGCGCCGGTGCGCAGCGGCTGTAGCCGTGCCTCGTCGTGGCTGATGCCTTCGGGGAACACGCCCACCAGGCCGCCCTGGGCGAGCAGCGTCCGGCAGGCGCGGAACGCGGTGTCGTTGCGGGTCACGGCCCGGTCGGGCCCGCTGGCTGCGTCCGTGGTCCGGTGCACGGGCACCACGCCGGCCAGGTGCAGGAACGGCGCCAGCGGCAGGATGCGGTAGAGCGTCGCCTTGCCCAGGAAGCGGGGGTAGCGCGGCAGCACGGCCATCAGCACCAGCCCGTCGACCAGGCCGTTCACGTGGTTGGCGACGAGCAGGACGGGGCCGGCGGGAAGTCTGGCGGCGCCCTCGACGTCGATGCGCCGGAAGAACACGCGCAACAGCAACCGCGCCAGCACCGCCATCACACGGTCCCCGGCCCGTGCGGTCATCGTCCTCCTTCGATGCCGTGCCGTGCGCGGATCATCGCCGCGGGCGATCATTCGGCGGCCATCCATGGCCGGGTGGGCGACGAAGAGCCGGCATGCAGTTGGACCTCGAGACCTACAAGCGCCATGCCGGGCGGGTCGAGCTCGACGGGATCGACTTCGACGCCTTCCGCGCCGATCCCCTCGACGACGACAGCCTCCGGTGCCTGCGCTACATGCACGACGTCGAGCACCACACGGTCTGCTACCTGCGCGACCTGCTCGTCACCCCGGCCCATCGGGACCCCGACATGACGACCTTCTTGACGATGTGGACCTTCGAGGAGTTCTGGCACGGCGAGGCCATCGCCACCGTGCTCAGGGCCCACGGCGAGCCGGCCGGTGCCGGCCGCATCGCCCCGTTGCGGCGGCGCCTCGGCTGGCGGGACCGGGTGGCCCCGCTGGTCCACGGTGTCGGGTCGGCCGTCGTCGGCGCGCCGTACACCGCCGTCCACATGACCTGGGGCGCGGTGAACGAGTGGACGACCCAGGCCGGCTACGCCCGCCTGGCCGCCCAGGCCCGGCACCCGGTGCTGACCGAGCTGCTGCGGCGGATCATGCGCCAGGAGGGCCGGCACATCGACTTCTACGCCCACCAGGCCATCGCCCGCCTGGATGGTGACCGCCGGGCCCAGCGGCTGACGCGGCTCGCGCTGCGCCGCTTCTGGCGGCCAGTCGGGTCGGACGTGATGCCCGAGGCGGAGGTGCGGTTCATGGTCCGCCACCTGTTCGGCGGGGACGAGGGTCGCGGCATGGTGGCCCGCCTCGACCGACGGGTCGACCGTCTTCCCGGGCTGCAGGGCCTCGGGCTCCTTCGCTCGGCCGCCGTGCACTACGCCGCCTGACGGAACGACCGTTCAGGAGGCCGCTCGGCCGTGCCTACGCTGCCCCGAGCCGCGAGGTCGAGGAGGACGCCGATGCCCGAGGTCACCGCCTACCCGCCCGGGACGCCCTCGTGGGTGGACCTGGGGACCCCGGACATCCCTGGCGCCGCCGCGTTCTACGGCGGGTTGTTCGGCTGGGACACCCCGGAGGGGTCGCCGGAGACCGGGGGGTACGTGAACTGCACGTACAAGGGCCGATCGGTGGCCGGGCTGGG
The DNA here is from genome assembly GCA_963769115.1 of uncultured Acidimicrobiales bacterium. Taxonomy (GTDB): domain Bacteria; phylum Actinomycetota; class Acidimicrobiia; order Acidimicrobiales; family Ilumatobacteraceae; genus DASTFY01. The sequence continues at coordinate 63,925 of CAVYKN010000019.1, read as the reverse complement.
CCCGCAGACCGGGCCGGGTCTGCCGTACTGGACCACGTACGTCTCGGTGGCGAGCGCCGACGAGGCCACGGCCAAGGTGGCGGGAGCCGGCGGCACCACGGTCGTCGAGCCGATGGACGTCATGACGCTGGGCCGAATGGCGATGTTCCTCGATCCGGTCGGTGCACCCTTCTCGGTCTGGCAGGCGGCCGACCACATCGGTGCCGCCGTCGTCAACGAGCCGAACACGCTCTGCTGGAACGAGATGGCCACGCGGGACCCCGACACGGCGGTGCGCTTCTACGGCGAGGTCTTCGGCTGGGAGGCGGTCGACGATCCGCAGAGCGCCCACGGGTACCGGATGTGGGTCCTTGGTGGTCGTCGCGTCGGAGGGCTGCTCACCATGGACGAGAACTTCCCGGCTGGCATCCCGCCGCACTGGATGCCCTTCTTCGCCGTCGACGACACCGATGCGGCGATCACCCGGACCCAAGAGCTCGGTGGCAAGGCGCAGACCGAGGCCATCGACATCCCGCCCGGCCGCTTCGCCGTGCTGGCCGACCCCCAGGGCGCCCACTTCTCCGTGGTGGCCCTGGTCCAGGCCGACCCGCCACCCTGATCGACCCGATCAGGAGCCGAGCGCGGCCGCCCCCGCTTCGGCAACGGCTCGGTCGTCCTCTGACGATCCGCCCGACACGCCGATCGCACCGACCACGCGGCCTCCCACGCGGATCGCCACGCCGCCGCCGAAGACCACGAGCCGCGGGGTCTTGGTGATGCCGTGGACCAGCGCGGGGTTGTGCTCGATCATCGGCCACCACTCGTGGGTCGGCACGCCGTTGAAGCCGGCGACCGTCCACGCCTTGTCGGCCGCGATCTGGGCCGTCAGCCGCGGCGCGCCGTCCATGCGGGCGCTCAGCACCGGGTCGCCCGCGGGATCGCACACCGTGATGCACATGACGCGGGACATCGACTCGGCGTGGGCCAGCGCGGCGTCGAGGACGCGTCGGGCGGCGGCCAGCGAGATCGAGTCCGAAGCGACGGTGTCAGCGGTGTCGGTCATGGGCGGAGGATGCTGGCCGCCCTTCCCGGTGTCAACGGCAACCGCGGCCGACGGCCGCGGTCAACGGGCACGCACCGGCTTCCGCCCGCCGGGGGCCAGGAACGTACACTCCGCCACCAGCGAAAGGGGGCCCGGATGAGCGTGCTCGACGGTCCGCGGCGCGAGATCCGCCGCATCCTCGATGGTGGCACTCCGCAGTGGGTGAGCCCGTCCGACGACGGGACCGAGCTGGTGCTCATGGACGGTCGGCGGGTGCCCGAGTCCACCGCCACCTACCTGCCTCCGTGCGATCCCTCCAAGATCCTGTGCATCCACCTCAACTACGACTCGCGGCGGGTCGAGTTCCGGGCCCCCGCGCTGACCACGCCCACCTACTTCCAGAAGCCGACCACCGCGCTCAACAGCCACCGAGGGGTGCTGTACCGGCCCGCCGACTGCCAGTTGATGAACTACGAGGGCGAGGTCGCCGCCGTCATCGGTCGTCCCATGCGCAACGTCTCGCGTGAGGACGTGTGGGACCACCTGGCCGGCTTCGCCCCTTCCAACGACGTGGGCCTGCACGACTTCCGGGAGACCGACGCCGGTTCGATGCTGCGGGTCAAGGGCCAGGACGGCTACTGCCCGATCGGACCCGGCCTCGTCTCGGGCGTCGACATCCGGGAGTCGACGCTGCGGACCTACATCAACGGCTCAGTGGTCCAGGAGGGACCGATCGCCGAGATGACGTTCCCGATCGACTACATCCTCGCCGACCTGTGCCGCCACATCACGCTGCTGCCCGGCGACGTCATCCTCACCGGCACCCCGGCCAACTCGCGCCCGATGCAGCTGGGCGACGTGGTGGAGGTCGAGGTCACGGGCGTGGGCCGGCTGACCAACACCGTGGCCGAGTGCCCGGCCCCCAGCCACGCCGTCGGCCATCAGGCGCAGCAGGACACCGAGGGGATCCTCCGTGTCGCCTACGGGGGCGACTGGTGGGCCGAGCGCGACGCCGAGAAGGCGGCGGCGCAGGCGGCCTTGGACGCCGTCCCGTCGCCCTCGTGACCGTGGCCTCCTCATGACCTCGATGTGATGGTGACGTGAGCATCCTCGGCAACCGCGTCCAGCGGATCGAGGACCCCCGCTTCCTGACCGGCGCCGCCACCTACGTCGAGGACGTCGTGCTCGACGGCGCGGCGTGGGTGACGTACGTCCGCTCGACCTACGCGCACGCGCGGATCGTGGACATCGACACCGAGGAGGCCGTCCCAGCAGCCGGGCGTGCTGGGCGTGTTCACCAGCGCCGACCTCGGCCTCCCCCTCATCGCCCACACGCTCCCCATGCTGCCCGACGGCATGCGACGGCCGCTGCTGGCCACCGACGTCGTGCGGTTCGCGGGCGAGCCCATCGTGGCCGTGGTGGCCGAGGACAGGTACCTGGCCGCCGACGCCGCCGAGCTCGTGGTGGTGGACTACGACCCCCTCCCGCCGCTGGTCGACCCGGAGGCCGCGGCCGCCGACGAGGTCCTGCTGTTCCCGGAGGTCGGGACGAATGCCGCCCTCCGCCTGAAGTCGGAGCGGCGGGCCGACTTCAGCGGGTGCGAGGTCGTCGTCTCGTTGCGGGTGGAGAACCAGCGCATGACCGCAGCGCCCATCGAGCCCCGCTCGGGCGCCGCGTACTGGACCGACGACGGACGGCTCGTCCACTACTCGGCCTGCCAGGGCGCGCACCCGGCGCGCGACGCCCTCTGCTCGGTCTACGACCTGCCGCCCGAGCAGATCCGGGTGATCGTGCCCGACGTGGGCGGCGGCTTCGGAGCGAAGTCCCGCTGCCAGGCGGACGAGATGATGCTCGGCTGGTTCGCCCGCCGACTCGGCCGGCCGATGCGCTGGACCGAGACCCGGTCGGAGAACATGGTGGCCATGCCCCACGGGCGGGGGCAGCTCCAGCACCTCACCATCGGCGGCACGCGCGACGGACTGGTCACCGCCTACCAGCTCGACGTGGTGCAGGACGCCGGCGCCTACCCCGTCATGGGCGCCTTCCTCCCCGCGATGACCCAGCGGATGCTCACCGGCGTGTACCACCTCGACAACGTGGGCTTCTCGTCGGTGTCGGTGGTGACGACGGCCGCGCCCGTCACGGCTTTCCGGGGAGCGGGCCGGCCGGAGGCCGCGGTGGCCATCGAGCGGGCGATGGATCGTTTCGCCGTCGAGATCGGCATGGATCCCGCCGAGGTGAGGCGGCGCAACCTCGTGCCGCGGTTCCTCGAGGGCTACACGACGGGGATCGGCACCTTCTACGACGTGGGCGACTACCCGGAAGCGCTCCGGCGCGTGCTGGAGAGCGCCGGCTACGACACCCTCCGCGCCGAGCAGGCCCGCCGGCGCGACGAGGGCGGCGTCGTGCAGCTCGGCATCGGCCTGTCGGCGTACGTGGAGATCACGGCCGGTGGTCCGTCCTCCGAGTATGGGTCGGTCGAGCTCCTCCCCGGTGGCCGCATCAAGGTCACCAGCGGCGCCACGCCCTTCGGGCAGGGTCACGACACGGTGTGGTCGATGATCGTGGCCGACCGCATGGGCGTCGCCATGGACGACGTCGAGGTCGTGCACGGCGACACCGATCTGGTGCCGGTCGGCGGGCTGACCGTCGGCTCGCGATCGGTGCAACTCGCCGGCGCGGCCGTCGCCGACGCCTCGCACAAGCTGGTGGAGGCGGCTCGCCAGGAGGTGGCCGAGCTGCTGGAGGCCTCCGCCGAGGACGTGGTGTTCGACCCGGCCGGGGGCGCGTTCCACGTCGCCGGGACGCCGAGCCTCTCCGTGGACTGGGAAGCCCTTGCCGAGCGGTCGCGCGTGCCGCTGTCCGGCGTGTCGGACTTCAGCGCATCGACGCCGACGTTCCCGTTCGGTGCCCACGTCGCGGTGGTCGAGGTCGACATCGTCACCGGCCAGATCCGCCTGGTCCGCCACGTGGCCGTCGACGACGCCGGCAAGGTGCTCAACCCGTTGCTGGCCGAGGGCCAGGTGCACGGCGGACTCGCCCAGGGCATCGCGCAGGCGCTGCTCGAGGCCATCCGCTTCGACGAGGACGGCAACCCGGTGACGACCAACTTCGCCGACTACCCCGTCATCTCGGCCGCCGAGCTCCCGATGTTCGAGGTCGTGCACATGGAGACACCGACCTACGTCAACGAGCTCGGGGCGAAAGGGTTCGGTGAATCCGGAACGATCGGCGCCATCCCCGCCGTCCAGAACGCGGTGATCGACGCCGTGTCTCATCTCGGCGTGCGTCACATCGACACTCCGATCACACCGGAACGGGTCTGGCGGGCTGTGCGGGAAGGGCAAGGAGGTCGCCTCGATGGCGGCGAGGACGGGTGAGGAGTACCTGAAGGGGCTGCGCCGGACGGACCGCGAGCTGTGGCTCGGGGACGAGCGCGTCGACGACGTCACCACGCACCCGGCCCTGGCCGGCGCGGCCCGGGCTCTGGCCGATGTCTTCGACCGCCAGCACGAGTTCGCCGCCGAGTGCCTGATGCCCGACCCATCGACCGGGGAGCCCGTCAACGTCAGCCACCTGATCCCCCGCAGCAAGGAGGACCTGCAGCGGCGGCGCCACGGGCTGGTCCGCATCGCCGAGAGCACGGTCGGGCTGATGGGCCGGACGCCGGACTACATGAACGTGACGTTCGCCGGCTTCGCGGGGAGCGCGGCGCCTGGGCGGGACCGGAGGGGCGCAACGAGGAGGGCGTCGCCAACCTGCAGACGTTCCAGAAGCAACTGGCCCGCGAGGACCTCTCGCTGACCCACACCATCATCCACCCGACCATCGACCGGTTGAAGGACAGCACCTTCGCCGGCAACCCGGTGCCGCTCCACAAGGTGGCCGACACGGAGCACGGGATCGTCGTCCGCGGCGCGCGCATCCTCGCCACGCTGGCACCGTTCGCCGACGAGATCGCCGTCTACCCGGGCCATCCCCTCCCTGCGGGCGCGCCCGACACGTACGCGCTCAGCTTCTCCATCCCAGTCAGCACGCCCGGACTGGTGTTCCTCTGCCGTGACAGCGTCTCGGCCCCGGGCGCCGATCCGTTCGACCGTCCGCTGTCGTACCGGTTCGACGAGCAGGACGCGTTCGTGATCTTCGACGACGTCGAGGTGCCGCGTGACCGGGTGTTCATCGACGGCGACGCGGCGGTCTACTCCGGGGTCATGCTGCCGACGGCCTGGTGGGCGAACATCATGCAGCAGACCACCCTGCGGGCGCTCACGAAGCTGGAGTTCGCCTACGGGCTCGCCTCGCTGATGGCCGAGGCCGTCAACGACTCGAGCCCCCACACCCTCGAGATGCTCGGCGAGCTGCACGGCTACGTCGAGATCACCCGCAGCGCCGTGCTCCTGGCCGAGGAGCACGCCTACGACCGGGGCGAGGGCGTGTGGTTCCCGGACGGGCGACCGTTGCACCCCATGCGTGCCCAGCTGGCGGTGTGGTTCCCGCGCGTCAACGACATCCTCGTCACCATCGGCAGCCACAACCTGCTGGCCACGCCCAGCCGGGCCATGCTCGACGATGGCCGGCTCCGCCCGCTGATCGACGAGTTCCTGCACGGTGCCGGCGACATCGACGCCGAGCGGCGCGCCGCCCTGTACCGGTTGGCGTGGGACTTCGTGGGGTCCGGGCTCGGAGCCCGTAACGATCTGTACGAACGCAACTACCTGGCCTCGGCCAGGACGAACCGGATCGGGGCGTACATGGTGTACTCGGATCGCAGTCGACCTCATGCGCTCGTGGACGGCATCCTGGCCGCGGGCCGGGCTCCGGACCCGTCGGAGGGCTGACCGTGCTGAATGACGCGCAGCGACACGAGGCAGCCGACGCGCTGCTGGGCGCGGCGCGGGACCACGTCACGATCCCGCCCGTGTCGGTGACCTACCCGGACGCCGAGGTGGAGGACGCGTACCGCATCTCCCAGCTCGTCGCCGAGGCCAAGCTGCAGTCCGGCGCCATCCTCAAGGGCCACAAGATCGGGCTGACGTCGCGGCCGATGCAGGAGGCGGCCGGCATCAACGAGCCGGACTACGGGGTCCTCCTCGACGACCTGTTCGTGGCCGAGGGCTCGGTCATCCCGACCGACCGGCTGTTCGCGCCGCTGGCGGAGGCCGAGCTGGCCTTCGTGCTGCACTCGCCCCTCGTCGGCCCGTCGGTGAACGCGGCCGACGTCGTGCGGGCGACGGACTTCGTGCTGCCCTGCATCGAGATCGTCGACCGTCGCTTCAACGAGCGCGGGGTCCTGGTCGACACCATCGCCGACAACGCGTCGTCGGGCCTGGTCGTGCTCGGCGGCAACCCCGTCGGCCTCGGCGAGATCGACGTGCGTTCCATCGGCGTGACCCTGACGAAGAACGCCGTCATCGAGGACACCGGCGTCGCGTCGGCCGTGATGGGCAACCCGATCAACGCCGTGGCCTGGCTGGCCAACAAGCTGCACAGCTTCGGGGTGCCCCTGGAAGCGGGACACGTCATCCTCTCGGGGTCGTTCATCAAGGCCATCCGCTTCGGCCCCGGTGACGTGATCGCCGCCGAGTTCACCTCGCTCGGCACCGTGCAGTTCGCCGTCGCCCGTTAGGTCGGGAACCGACCGGCGGGACCGGTCGTCCAACGCGCATCGCAGAAGCCTCGGGGAAGGGGACTCGCATGCGCGGACGACTCATGGTCGGAGGTGTCGTGGCGGTCGGCGCCGTGGTGGGGCTGGTCACGCCGGCCATCGCCTGCGGCGGGCTGGTGGGGGAGAACGGCACCATCCAGCTGGTGCGGACGTCGACCCTGGCCGCGTACCACGACGGCGTCGAGCGGTACGTCACGTCGTTCGAGTTCGTCGGCGAGGGCAAGGAGGTGGGATCGATCATCCCGCTTCCCGACGTGCCCACGACGGTCGAACGGGGCGGCGACTGGACGCTCCAGCGGCTGGCGCTCGAGGTCGCGCCACCTGCGGACGTCGCCAGGTCGTCTGCGGCACCCGCTACCGAGGCGCTGGCGGCGGCGGAGGTGATCCTCGAGACGAAGATCGACGCTCTCGACATCACCATCCTCAAGGGAGGGGGCGACGAGGTCGGGCGCTGGGCGCTCGACAACGGGTTCTTCCTCACCCCCGACGCCCCGGAGATCCTCGACTTCTACGCCTCCCGCAGCCCGGTCTTCATGGCCGCCCGCTTCGACGCCACCCGGGCGGCCGCGCTCGGTCAGCAGAGCGGCGACGGCACGCCGATCATGCTGACCATCCCGACGGATCAGCCCTGGGTGCCGCTGCGGATCCTCGGGCTGGGTGCGGACGCGTCGCAGGTGATCGACGCCGACGTCTACCTCCTGACGGACGACAGACCGCAGCTGCTGGCCGGCGGGTCCGGCCTGACCGTGGAGCGCAGCACGTCGGCGACCAGCGGGCTGCTGGCCGATCTCCGCTCCGACAAGGGGATGGAGTGGGTGCCCGACTCCATGTGGCTGACCTACCTGCAACTGCAGGCTTCCGCCGGCGACCTCGACTACGACCTGGCCGTGTCCGCGCAGCGAGGCCTGGCGCCCTCACCGGTGGACGCCGGGATCCAGTCGTTGCCGGTCGCGCCGCCGGCGGTGTCCGCCGCCGCGCCCGCCGCTGTGGTGCCCGAGGCCGTGTCGATCGATGCCCGGTCGATCGATGTCGCTCCACCGGCCGATGGGCGGTCGCTGTGGCCGTTCGGGGTCGGAGCGGTCGCCGGAGTGCTCACGTTCGGTGCCGTGCTCGCGGTGCGGCGCATGGTCCGTGATCGCGGGGCGGTGGCGTGAAGGGCCTGGCCGCGGCGTTGTCGGCGACCCTCGCGGCATCGGTGGTCGTGACCGTTGGCGCCTTCCGGCTGGACCGGGCCGAGGGAGGGCATTCGGGGGTGCTGGGCCCGGGCGAGGTGGATCTGGTGCTGGACATCGACTACACGCGGTTCACGCCCTCTCGGGTCCGCGTCCAGGAGGGCACCCGTGTGCGCTTCGTGCTGCGCAACCACGACCCCATCCGACACGAGCTCATCCTCGGCCCGCCGGACGTCCACGCCCGCCATGCCACCGGCACCGAGGCCGTCCACCCGCCGCGCCCCGGCGAGGTGACGGTGGAGCCGAACGCCACGGCCTCGACCACCTACCAGTTCGACGAGGCCGGCGCCGTGATCTTCGCCTGCCACCTCCCCGGTCACAACGAGTACGGGATGAACGGCGTCGTCGAGGTCGTCCCCGCCTGATCGACCGCTGCGCCGCCCGGCCCGCTCCGCCCGCCTCGCTCGTCCGCCGATTCGCCGCCGATTCGCCGGGCCGATCTCCGTGCTGAACGCGCCGAAAACGGCGCGTTCAGCTCACACTTCCCCGTGAGCGCTCCAGCTCGATGGCCGCCACCGATCGGCGTGCCCCTCTGGTACCTGTGGGTGGGCCGGACCTGCTTCGGCGCGGCCCGCGGAGAGACGGCTCAGAACCGGTCAGACGCTGACCTGTTTGGTGTTGCACCATGATCCTCGAAAGCCCTGCGACGATCGGAGGATCCCATGCCTGGAAACGCTCCACCGCTGACCGATGAGCGCGAGCTCCTGCTGGCCTACGTGAACCAGCAGCGCGACGGCATCCGCTTCGCCGCCTACGGCCTGACGGACGACCAGGCCCGCGAGACACCGACGGCCGGCACCCTGAGCGTCGGGGGGCTCGTCAAGCACGTGGCCGCGATGGAGCTGAGTTGGATGGACACCGTCCTTCAACAGCCGTCATCAGGCTCGATGGAGGAGAGCGCCGAGCAGTACGAGGGCGGTTTCACCCTGGGTCAGGACGAGACGTTGGCGGACGCGCTCGCGCACCTCGACGCCGTGGCCGGGCGGACCGAAGAGATCGTCCGGGGCCTCGAGCTCGACCATCCCGTGCCCGTCCCCAAGGGCGTGCCGTGGTTCCCGCAGGACGTCGATGCCTGGACACTGCGGTGGGTGCTGCTGCACCTGGTGGAGGAGATCGGTCGCCACGCCGGCCACGCCGACATCGTGCGCGAGTCCATCGACGGCGCCACCATGTACGAGCTGATGGCGGGCGCGGAGGGATGGCCCGCCACGGACTGGCTGCAGCCCTGGCAGCCGCCGGCCTGATCGCGCGGCGCGGGCCTCAGGCTGCGGCGGCCCCGACGAGCGCGTCGATCGTCCGTCGGTCGAGCCGGCCGGATTCCAGGAACTCGTCCACGCGGCCCTCGGCGCGCTCACGCTGGGCGGGCGTCGACGCCTCCAGCCACTGCCGGCACGCGTGCTGCCCGATGTGGCCGAGTTGTGCGACCACCATCGAGAAGCGCTCCGGCCGGTCGAGGCGCCCCGGGCCGCCGCCGGTGACGTACGCCTGCAGCAGCGTCCGGGCCCGGGCCGGCTCACTCCTGCCGAACTCGAAGACGACGAGCGCCAGCTCCTGGGCCGGATCGGCCAGCCCCGCGTTCTCCCAGTCGATGACGCACACGCCGCCGCCACCCCCGACGGCCGGGAGGACGTTGTCCGCCCACAGGTCCCGGTGGCAGCAGCGGAGCACCTCCGCCTTCTCGATCAGGCTCTCCATCGCCACCAGCTCCGGCTGGTAGGCGGCCAGCGCATCGGCGAACGGCGCACCCGCCGCCGCGGTCTCGGCCACCAGTCCGGTCCACCCGTCGGCGCCGATCGGGTCGGTGTACCACCAGTGCTCCGGGTTGGAATCGTCCACGCGCACCTGATGGAGCTCTGCCGTCACCCGCCCGATCAGCGCCGGATCGAGGTCGGTCGTGCGCGGGCCGAGATCCACCCATTCGTAGAGGAGGACCTGTGCCGACCCCACGTCGACGACGACCGTGCCGTCGACGGCTCGGACGACACGAGGCGCCGGCACTCCCGCCTGCACGGCCGCCTCCTGGAAGTGCGCGCACCCTTCGGACTCCTCGACGTCCGGTGGCTCGAAGGGCTCCTTCACCGCCCACGCCCCTTCGGGGGTCGTGAGCCGCCACACCTGCCCCTGCTCGCCGCGGGCCACCGGCCCGTGCAGGGTCGCCGGCTCGTGGAGCCCGAAGGCGCGAGCGACCTCCCCGGCCTGGGCGGCGCTCAGCACGCCGCGCTCAGCCGCGTGCAGGCTCGAAGCGCTGGTAGTCCGTGTCGTCGGTCAGGGACTCCGGCCCCTCGGACGGCAGCATCTCGAAGTGGTTGAGGGCCGCGTTGACATCGCCCTCCCACACCTCGGCCGGCAGGTCGTACAGCACCTCGACGCTGTGACCGTCCGGATCCCGCACGTAAACGCTGTGGGTCATCCCGTGGTTGCCGCGGAGATCGAACGGGACGCCGCTGGCCTGCAGGTGCGCGAGCTGGGCCATCCAAGCCTCCCGGTCCGGATAGGCCACGGCGAAGTGGTTGATGCCGACGGCGTGGGCCGGGAAGAAGCCCTCCCACTCGTCAGGCGGTGCCGGCACCTCGTCAGGTTTGCCGACCTGCACCAGGGCGAGGTCGTGGTGGCTCTCGCCGGCCCGGAAGAACCGCATCTCGCTCAGGGCCAGCGGACCGTCGAGCACACCGCAGCGTTCGAAGCCCAGGACCTCGGTGTAGAAGCGCTCCGACGCGTCGATGTCCCTCACCGTGAGCACGAGGTGCGAGATGCGGGGACCGGCAGAAGGCTTGCTCGGCTGGGTCGATGGCATCACTGGCTCCCTTCCCGGCGGCGCGCGTGGGCTGTCTGGTGGTCGTCGCGGCGAACCTGTCGCTCACCGTAGAGGATGCCACGCGCTGACGCCGTCCTGTCCGGGCTACCAGGTGAGCTCGTCGCAACCCCGGTGGTCGTCCGGCTCGATCTGGAGCGTGGCGTGCCCGAGTCCGTGACGCTCCTCGAGCAGCACACGTGCCTGGTCGAGCACGCCGTGGCTGTCGGTGCCGGCCCGCACCATCAGGTGCGCCGACGCCACCTCCATCTCCGAGGTCAGCGTCCACACGTGCAGGTCGTGCACATCGACCACGCCCGGGATGCCGGCCAGGTCCTGGCGGAGCGCGTGGACATCGATCTCCGGCGGCGCGGCCTGCACGAGGATGCGCACGGCATCGCGGCCCAGTCGTCCGGCCCGGGGCAGGATGAACAGGCCGATGGCCGCGCCGAGCACGGGGTCCACCCAGGTCCAGCCCGTGATGCCCCACACGATGGCGCCGACGACGACGGCCACCGAGCCGAGCATGTCCGAGATGACCTCCAGGTACGCCCCCCGCACGTTCAGGCTCTCCTTGGCACCAGCCCGCAGGAGGGCGAAGGCCACGACGTTGACGGCCAGGCCGAGCAGCCCTACCACCAGGACCGGCCCGGCCGGGATCTCGCGGTCCTCGCCCAGCCGGGTAGCGGCCTCGTAGAGGACGTAGCCGGCGACGCCGAACAGCAGGACGGCGTTGGCCAGCGCGGCGAGGATCTCCAGCCGGTACAGGCCGAAGGTCCGCTGCGGGTTGGCGCGAGCGGTGGAGGCGGCGTGGATGGCGGCCAGCGCCATGCCCAGCCCGAGCGCGTCGGTGGCCATGTGCCCGGCGTCGGACAGCAGGGACAGCGAGCTGGTGGCCAGGCCGACCGCCACCTGCACGACGAGGAAGCCGACGATCAGGACGAACGCGATGAACAGCGGTCGTTGGTGCCGGGCTCCGGCGCGGGCGGCCGCCGTGCCGTGGGAGTGCCCATGCCCGTGTGCATGGTCCCCGTGCCCACGATGGGTGCCACCGCTCACCCGAGCATCATGCCCCGCCCGTCGCCCACTCGGCTCGTCCCGCCGGGCCAGAGCCGGTCGGGCAGGATGGTGGGATGCGCATCGACCCGAAGCTCGCCACCGTCCTCGCCGTCGCCCTGATCATCGTCGGCGGCGTGATCGTGGCCACCAGCGGTGACTCGATCTCGGTCCGCTTCCTGACCGCTCTCGTGACGGTGGACGTGGCGCTGCGCCTGTACTCCCGCAACTCGGCGCCGTCCCGCCGAGGTTCCGGCGGCGGTTGACGGCGGGGCCCTTCAGGGCGTCAGCACCAGCTTCCCGAACACGTCACCGCCCGCCATGCGGGCGAAGGCGTCCGAGGCGTCGGCCAGCGGCAGGACGGCGTCGATCGACGGCCGCACGCCCGTCACGTCGCAGAACCGGGCCACTCGCTCGAGCTCCTCGCGGGTGCCCATGGTGGAGCCGATGATCCGGAGCTGCAGGAAGAACACCCGGGTGAGGTCGGCGGGCGGGTTGGGCCCGCTGGTCGCCCCGGACACCACCAGCGTGCCGCCCGGGCGGAGGGACTTCAGCGAGTGGCTCCAGGTCGCCTCGCCGACGGTCTCGAACACGGCATCCACCCGGCTGGGCAGGCGGGCACCGGAGTCGAAGGCCTCGTGGGCGCCCAGCTCGACGGCCTTCTCCTGCTTCTCGGCGCTGCGGCTGGTCACCCAGACCCGGTAGCCCGCGGCGCGGGCGAGCGCGATCAGCGCCGTGGACACCCCGCCGCCGGCGCCCTGTACGAGGACGGTGTCGCCGGGCTTCGCATCGCTCTGCGCGAACAGCATGCGGTAGGCGGTCAGCCAGGCCGTCGGCAGGCACGCGGCCTCCTCGAACGAGAGCGAGGCCGGCTTGGGCACGAGGTTGCGCTTGGGGACCACCACCCGCTCAGCCAGGGTCCCGTCGTATCGTTCCGAGAGCAACGACCTACGAGGGTCGAGTGTCTCGTCTCCCTGCCAGTCGGGGGAGCAGATGACGGAGTGGACGATGACCTCGTTGCCGTCCTCGTCGACGCCGGCCGCGTCGCATCCGAGCACGATCGGGAGCCGGTCCTCCGCGATGCCGACGCCCTTGAGCGTCCACAGGTCGTGGTGGTTGAGCGCGGCGGCGCGCACCGTGACCGACACCCAGCCCGACTGCGGCTCAGGATCGGGTCGCTCGCCGACTGCCAGGCCGGACAGCGGGTCGTCGGGATCGATGGCGGTGGCGGTGGCGGCGAGCATGGACGCCGACCCTACGCGTACCGAGCGGCGCGCTACCCGCCCGCCCCGCCCGGCATGGACGACAGGTAGGCGTCGACCACGAGATCGGCGATGAGGCGGTACCCCTCCGGGTTGGGATGGATGTCACGCTCCGCGCAGTACGACGTGAGCTCGCACACCCTGGCCACGGGGACCGGGATGTCGCCGTAGGGCTCGAGCGCGGTGAGCTCGGTCATCGGCCCGTACGCACCGGTGGCGGCGGTGACATCGACGAACGTGCCGCCGGCCCCGGTGTACGCGGCCTGAAGGGCGGGGTTGATGAGCTGCTTGAACGCCGTCACGGAGAGCTCAGCCAGCTGTTCTCCTTCCGGCGTGCCCCGCAACCACTCGCCGAGGATCACGTCCGGGTAGGTCGTGCCGACGATCAGGGTCTCCGGGCCGGCGGCCGCCCGCAGGCGTTGCAGCATCTCGGAGACGTTGATCTTGATGTCCTCCACGGCCGCGGTCACGCAGGGGACGGGATCGGGGGTGACTGCGCACGCGGTCACGTCGTTGCCGCCGATCGAGACCGTGATCAGGTCGACCTCCCCCGGGTGGTCACGGAGGAACGTCTCGGCGGCCTCGAGCTGCGTCTGCCCGTCGTACGGCGTCGCTCCCGGCCCGAGGCCCTCGGCCGAGCAGCCCACGGATTCCAGGACCGACATCGTCGTCGCACCGCCGCAGCCGAAGTTCATCAGCTCCAAGGGATGGGACATGGCTGCCGCCTCGTCCGCGACCTGGTAGGCGAAGCCGTTGTCCGTGTTCCCGATACCGGCCTCGTAGCCGGAGGCGTAGGAGTCGCCGATCGAGACGTAGTACGGCGTGGGCGACGCCGTCGTGGTGGTGGCCACGGTCGTGGCGACGGTCGCGACCGGCTCGCTGGCCGCGGGGCTCTCGGCGCCGTTGCCCGTGTCGCCGCTGGCGCAGGCGGAGAGCGCGGCGACGGTGACGGTGACGAGTGCCACGCGAGCCGCCCGCAGTCCGCCCGGTGCCCCACCCACACGTGCATCATGGCACCGTCGCAGTCACGGAACCGGCCGGCCGATGTCGCCCAGGGGCGGCTTGCGCGGCGTGCGATCATCCACGCATGGGCCTGCGAGCGTGGGCGGTCGGCTGCTGTCTGGTGTTGATGGCCTGCGCCGGTGGGGATGGCGACGCCGCGGACGACACGGCCGACGCCACCACGTCGGACGGCGCGAGCCCTCCCTCCACCCTCGTGGAGCCCACGACCACGGCAACCCCGAGCGCCTCGACCACGACCTCGACCACCGCCCCGATCACGACCAGCCGGACGGATTGGCCCTGCCCAGAGGGCATGCCGGCCGCCGCCAGGTGCTACCGGCTCGAGGTGCCGGCCGACTGGTCGGACTCGTCCAGCTCCCGGCTCTCGCTGCCCATCGCCGTGCTGCCGGCCACGGGACCAGCTCGGCGCGACGACGCCATCGTCATCCCCGCGGGCGGACCGGGGGGCGAGGCGCTCGGCGGCGCCCGCTACTGGGGCCACTCAGTACTGGGGCGGGAACGGGACATCGTGCTGTACGACCAGCGGGGAACGGGACAGGCCCAGCCCAGCCTCGAGTGTCCCGAACGCGACCAGGCCTTCGTCGCCAACCTCCAGCGGGTCGAGCCGTTCGACGTCGAGCGCCAAGCCATCGTCGCCGCCTACGCGGCCTGCCGGGAGCGCCTGGAGGCGACGGGTGTCGACTTGGACGACTACGACTCCGAAGCGAGCGTGCGCGATCTCGACGCCATCCGGGAGGCCCTCGGGTACGACAGCTGGAACCTGCTCGGCGTCAGCTACGGCGCCCGGCTCACGCTGGCGGCGATGCGGTCGGCGCCCGAGCACGTGCGCTCGGTCATCCTCGACTCGGTGTACGACGTGACGGCGGGCGGCATCGGCCAGACCGCGGTCGACGCCGAGCGGGCGTTCCAGCAACTCGCGGACGGCTGCGCGGCCGACGCCACATGTGCCGCGGCCCATCCCGATCTGGCCGCCACGATCAACGCAGTGAACGAGCGCTACAACGCCAATCCCATCGTGGTCGACGTCGACCTCGAGGACGGCGGCGGCCCGCGGACGTTCGTCATCACCGGTGACGACGCGATCGGAGGACTGTTCGACGCCCTCTACGACGCCGCCCTCATCCCGTTGCTGCCGTCGATCCTGGAGGGGCTGGCCGCCGGCGACACCGGCGTCGTGCCCGAGCTGATCCGTAGCGGGGTCGGCTTCGCCACCCAGTTCTCCGACGGCATGCAGGCCGCGGTGAACTGCGCCGACAACGCCGGCCTCGATCAGTCGTTGGACGAGCAGGCGATCGCCGATCCGGGGCGGACGGCCCTGCTCGTCACCGACGTGATCTGCTCGGAGTGGCCGGTGGAGCCGACGTCGGACTCCTTCAACGAGCCCGTGGTGTCGGACATCCCGGCCCTGGTCCTGGCCGGGCTGTACGACCCGGTCACCCCACCTGCCGGCACCGAAGCGGTGGCCGGCCGCCTCGACAACGCCACCTTCGGCTTGTGGCCGAACCAGGGCCACGGTGTCACCGGCGAGCCCTGCGCGATCTCGGTCGAGGTGGCCTTCCTCGACGATCCCACCGCGCCGGTCGACCTTTCCTGCCTGGCCAAGGTGCCCGGCCCGGCCTTCGCGTGAGCGGGGCGGCCTTGCGTGAGGGCGGTCCCTCGGAACAGGAGTGAGAATCGTTCCCTGATAGCCTGACGACGTGGCCCGCCGCTCACGCCCGGTCGCGCTCGCCGTGTGGTCGGCCCTCTGCGTGACGGCCGCCCTGTCCTCGTGCGGCAGCGATGCAGGTGGTGACCCGGCTTCGGAGCGGGCGGTCGAGGCCGTCGCCTCCTTCTACCCCCTGGCCTTCGTGACCGAGCGGGTCGGCGGCGACCGCGTGGCCGTCAGCGATCTCACGCCGCCCGGGGTCGAGCCGCACGACCTCGAGCTGTCGCCTCGCGACGTCGCCTCCGTGGCCGACGCGGACCTCGTTCTGTACCTGGCCGGCTTCTCGCCGGCGGTGGACGACGCCGTGGAAGGCGAGGCCGGTGGCCGTGCGCTCGAGGTCGGGCAGTTCGCCCGCCTCGACCTGCCCACCAGCGGCTCGGACGCCGCCCGGGCCGAAGGCGACGAGCACGGTGCTGATCCGCACTTCTGGCTCGATCCCCTCCGCCTCGCCGACGTCGCCGACCAGGTCGCCGCCAGGCTCGGTGAGCTCGACCCGGGGTCCGCGGCCGCCTTCGAGGCCAACGCCGCCGAGCTCCGACGGGAGCTGGAGGGGCTCGACTCGGAGCTCGCCGCGGGCCTGGCGGACTGCGACTCACGGACCATGGTCACCGGCCATGACGCCTTCGGCTACCTCGCCGACCGTTACGACCTCACCCAGGTCGGCATCGCGGGCGTGGACCCGGTGGGCGAGCCGACGCCCGCCGATCTGGCCAAGATCTCGCAGTTCGTGGACGAGCACGGCGTATCCACCATCTATCACGAGAGCCTGGTGAGCCCGGCGGTGGCGGAGGCGGTCGCCGCCGAGACAGGAGCGTCGACTGCCGTGCTCGACCCACTCGAAGGGCTGCCCGAGGACGCGGACGGCATCGACTACTTCAGCGCCATGCGGGCCAACCTGGCCACACTGCGGGAAGGCCAGGGCTGCCAGTGAGCGAGCAAAGCGAGCTCCATGTCACAGTGCGGTGTCCGACGCGAAGCGGCGGACAGCTCACTGGTGCACCTGGCAACGGCGACGGCCATGACCACTCCCACGATCAGATGGTGCACCAGTGAGCGACCTCGTTGTCCGGGTGACGGACGGCCGCTTCGGTTACCGCGGGCAGGTGGCGGTCGAGGCCGACCTCGTCGTGGAGCGGGGCGAGGTGGTGGCGCTGGTAGGTCCGAACGGCTCGGGCAAGACGACGCTGGTCAAGGGGATTCTCGGTCTGTGCGAACGCCTCGGCGGCGAGGTCGAACTTTTCGGCGGGCAGCTGCGGGACCGCGGTCGGGTCGGGTACGTGCCTCAGCGCCAGCAGGCGGCCGGCCCCATCCCGGCGACCGTCAGGGAGGTCGTGACGTCCGGACGACTCGCCTGCTCCGGCTTCGGCCGGCGGATGAAGGGGAGCGATCGGCGGGCGGTGGACGACGCCATCGCCGCTGTTGGCCTGGCCGACCGCGCGGGCGCGCCGGTCGCCACCCTGTCGGGCGGCCAGCAACGGCGGGCGCTGGTGGCCAGGGCGCTGGCCGGGCGGGCGGAGGTCCTGTTCCTCGACGAACCGTTGGCCGGCGTCGACCGCCCGAGCCGCCAGGCGCTGGCCGGGATCATGGCCGGACTGCTCGACACGGGAACGACGATCGTGGTCGTCCTGCACGAGCTCGGCCCGCTCGCTCCGCTCATCACCCGGGTCGCCCGGCTCGAGGCGGGTGCGATCGTGAGCGACGGTCCGCCAGAACACGTCCCGGCTGAGGCCCTGGGCCATGGCGACGAAGATCCGCATCCTCCCAGCGAGCCCGCGCGCGGCGTCGGGCCGTGGCCCTGAGCCCGTGGACCTCTGGCAGTTCGAGTTCATGCGCCGTGCGCTGGTGGCGGCCGTGCTGGTGGGCCTGGCCGCGCCGGCCGTCGGGATCTTCCTGGTGCAGCGGCGCCTGGCGCTCATCGGTGACGGTCTCGGTCACGTCGCGGTGACCGGTGTCGCGCTCGGCCTGGTGCTCGACCGGGCGCCGGTCGGAGTTGCCCTGCTCACGGCCACCGCCGGCGCGGTGCTGCTGGAGCTCATCCGCGTGCGAGGCCAGACGAGCGGTGACATCGCGCTCGCCGTGCTCTTCTACGGAGGCATCGCCGCCGGCGTCGTGCTGGTGAGCCGGGCGCCGTCAGGGGTGCGCAACCTCGACGCCTACCTGTTCGGCAGCATCACGACCACGAGCTGGTCCGACGTGGCCGTGTTCGCGGCGCTGACCGCCGTGGTCCTCCTGGTCACCACCGTCCTCGGGCGGGCGTTGTTCAGCGTGAGCAACGACGAAGAGTTCGCGCGCGCCACCGGCCTGCCCGTCGTGCCGCTGAACCTGCTGCTGGCCGTGCTGACTGCGTTCACCGTCGTCGTCGCAATGCGCGTGATCGGTGTCCTGCTCGTCAGCGCCCTCATGGTGGTGCCGGTGGCGACGGCACAGCTGTTCAGCCGGAGCTTCCGGGGGACCGCGCTGGTCGGCATGGGCCTCGGCGTCGCCGTCGCGGTGGCCGGCGTGGTGGTGTCCTTCCACGCTGACACGCCGTCCGGAGGCACGATCGTCGTGCTGGCCATCGCCGTCTTCCTCGTCGCGCTGGCCGCCACCGGTGTCCGCCGGGCGGTGACGGCCCGAGCGGGGGCGTGAGCGCCGGTCAGGCCGCGCAGGTCGGGCACACGCCGACCAGGTCGAGCCGGTGGTGCTGGAGGTGGAAGCCGGTCTCGTCGGCGATGACGGCGAAGGCGGTGGCCACCGACTTCTCGACCTGCGGCGGGACGGTGAAGTCGCGCACGACGCCGCAGTTGGAGCAGATCAGGTGGTGATGGTGCTCGGTCAAGTCCTCCGCGAGCTCGAAGCGGGCCCAGTCATCGTTCGTCACGATGCGCTGCACGAGGCCTGACTGCTCGAGCAGCATGAGGTTGCGGTACACCGAGCTCTGGGCCAGCCCAGGGCGGCGATCGAGGATCTCGGGGATGGTGAGCGGCGATGCCGCAGCGGCGAGCAGGTCCATCAGCTCCCGCCGGTTCTTCGTGTAGCGCTGGCCGTGGGCGCGCAGCCGCGTGGCGGCGACCTGGTCCACGTCCTCCATCCCGGGCACGCTACCCGGCCAAGTGAGAATGGCAGAGAACCCGGCGTACCAGCCGGCCGGCCGCCGGCTCCTACCGTTCGGCGGGAGGAGCGAAGGCCTTGGCCGCCAGCCGCCCGCCGAGGGCGGGCTCGTCCGGGGCGTACTGCCCGTCGGCCAGCAGGTGGCGGGCGGCGTCGGCGAGGGCGCCGAGCGCGATCCGAGCCAGCGTGCCCCCGACCGAGATGCGCCGCACGCCCACGTCGCCGAGCTGCGCGACGGTGGGTCCGCCCGGCCGGAGCAGGACGTTGACCGGCACGCCGACCTCGACGACGATGCGCCGGATCTGTCCGAGGTCGATGAGCCCGGGTGCGTACACGACCTCGGCGCCCGCGTCGCGGTACGCCACCAGCCGGCGGATCGTGTCGTCGAGATCGTCGAAGCCGTGGAGGTGGTTCTCGCAGCGGGCGGTCAGCACCACGCCGTGACGGGCGGTGCCGGCGGCTGCCGCCTGCACGCGCTCCGTCGCGACTTCGAGGGGGTCGATGGCACCCGTCTCCGGGTTCCAGTCCTCGATCGAGCAACCGGCCGCGCCCGCCCGGCCGATCCGCTCCACCGTGTCCTCGACGCCGGCGGGATCGTCGCCGAAGCACCGTTCCGAGTCGGCGTTGAGGGGCAGGTCGGTGGCGCCGGCCATCACGGCGACGTGGGCCAGCATCTCGTCACGGTCGACGGTCATGTCGAGGCGGCCGAGCGTCGCCGCGAAGCCGCTGCTGGTCGTGGCCAGGGCCGGGAAGCCGAGAGCGGCGAGGACCCTGGCCGACCCGGCGTCATAGGGGTTGGGCATCACGAACACGCCGTCGGCGTGCAGCTGCCGGAACCGCTCGATCGGTGTCATGGCAGGACCCTGCCACAGACGGTGCCTTCCGGTGGGCGGCCATCCGTCACGACAGCTGATCGGCGATGCCGCTGGCCTCGGAGGTCACGGTGTCGGCGTCCACCAGCCCGCTCGAGGTGACGATGTCCTGCCAGGCGGCCAGCACGTCGGCGGCGACGCCGCTCCCGAACAGCGACTCGCGCAGCTCCTCCAGGCGGGTCTCGTAGAGCGTGTTCCAGGCCTCGACGGCGAGGAACCTCTGGACGAGCGGGTTCGTGCGCCCGGCTGGACCGCGCGGCGCACCCTGCTCACCCGTTCCACCCGGAACCGCCGCTTCGGGCAGCTCGCCACCGGGCGGCGCAGGCCTCTCACCACCTGGCGGCGCAGGCATCTCGCCGCCCGCCGGCGGGACCATCTCGCCGCCCCCCGGGGCGACGCCGCGCACGACCGGTCCGCCTCCAGGGCCGGTGCCGAAGGCGAGGTTGTAGTCCCAGGGCACCACCGTGAACTGCTCGGTCTCGGTGTCGTAGTACAGGTACGAGTTGTTCCCGGGTCCGTCGATGTCGTCGAAGTTGTCCAAGAGCTCCTGCATGGCCAGATAGGTGGCGAAGGAGTCCACGTCCAGCCGGCTCTCCAGCTCCGCCTCGAAGGTGGCGTCGTCGGCGTTGTTGACGAAGTCGAGGAGCTCGATGAGCGGCGTGAGGTCGGCGTTCTCGTCGCCGGCCTCTTGGTCGAACACCTCGGTGTACGCCTGGGGGTCCTCGCCGCGGTACGTGTAGTCGCCGCTGCTCTCCGCCTTGTACAGGGCGCCGCCGGCGTCGAGCTGCTCGGCCATCCAGGCGTCATCGGGGTTCTCGATCACCAGACGGAGGACGGGCTCGCTGCCGTTCACACTGAAGGACGTGGCCACGGCGTCCTGCGAGGCCAACCCGGCGAGGTCGAGCAGCTCGAGCGCCACCGCCTCGTTGAGTGCCGTGGACGAGTTGTTGGACCGGACGACCAGTGCGGTCAGCCCGTTGTGCTGCTGGTCCTCGACGAACTCGTCCAGCTTGATCAGCCAGGGGAGCGTGGTCGGGTCGTCGGCCGACACGCGTGACGCCGGACCGCGTCCGCCGCCCAGCAGGCTGCGCAGGGAGGAGTTGCCCTTGAGGCGGATGCCCGCACGCTCGTAGGTCTCGCCGTCGATCGTGACCGTGGCCTCGATCCACTCCTTGTCCCCTGTGGAGGTGTAGGCGTCGAGCATGCCCTGATAGTCGGCGTCGTCGAAGGACAGCGACACTTCGTGCACCTGGGTGCTGTCGAGGGTGCCGACCGCTCCGAGGTCGGCCGTGGATGCATCGGCGGCATCCGTCCCCGCGGACTCCGTCGTGTCGGCTTCGGTCGCTGCCGCCGTCGTCGTCGGGGTCACCTCCGCCGGTGCCGTGCTCGACGACGTCCCGGCGGCGGAGACGCTGGCGGCGGTGCACCCAGTCAGCAGGGCGAGCGTGACGACGGCGATGGCCGGATGGACAGGACGGAAGGCAGTCATGGCGCCATCGAACGGCTTGAACATGGGGACCGGCCCCGTGTTGGCCGAGAGAACGCTGAGAAAGCCGGCCGGAACCGACGCACCCAAGCACTTCACGGTCGGCTCTTGGCTGACGCTCAGGTTCCGGGCGTACACCGGGAGGCCAACCGACGTTCACCGTCGCGGACCCACCGACCAGCCCGGAGCTCCCATGTCCCTCGCCGCCCTGTTCGCCATCGACGCCGTCGCCATCACCGTGCTCGTGTTCGGGCTCTACTTCCCGCGCCACCGGCGCCGCGACATGGTCGTGGCGTACCTCGGGATCAACGTGGGCGTCTTGGGCGTGACGCAAGCGCTGTCGTCGGCCCAGATCTCGGCCGGACTCGGCCTGGGGCTGTTCGGCGTGCTCTCGATCATCCGCCTCCGCTCCGCCGAACTGGACCAGCCGGAGATCGCCTACTACTTCGCCGCGCTGGCCCTCGGCCTGCTCGGCGGGTTCGCGGTGACCCCGGGTTGGGTGAGCCCGGCACTCATGGCGGCCATCGTCGTCGCCGTCCTCGTCGGGGATCACCCCCGGCTGTTCGGCGGCTACCGCCACCAGACGGTGACGCTCGACCGCGCCTATCCGGACGAGCTCGAGCTGCGAGACCGCCTCGAGGAGCTTCTCGGCGCTCACGTCCATCGCATCGCGGTGCGGAAGCTGGACCTGGTCACCGACACCACGGTCGTCGACGTCCGCTACGAGCAGCGGCGCGGCCAACCCTCGGGCCGGCCCGATTTCGTCAGTGCCGAGTTCCGAGTGCGTCCGTGATCGCCCCACCGGACGCACCAGCCACCGTGAGCTTCTCCGCCCTCGACGACCTGCCTGGTGTCACCCTCGACGAGCTCGATGCGCTCGCCGAGCGGCAGACCCGGACGGAGCGGAAGTACCTCGTGACCTCCGGCCAGCTGGCCGCGGCGCTGGAGCTCCTCCCGGCCCGCCCTGAGGTCTTGGACATCGACGGACGTCGCCGGTTCGCCTACGAGTCGCTCTACTTCGACACGCCCGGGTTCGACAGCTACCTCGACGCGGCGCGGCGCCGGCCTCGGCGCTTCAAGGTCAGGACCCGGACGTACGTGGACTCCGGTCGCTGCTGGATCGAGACCAAGTTCAGGACCCGCACAGGCCGGACCGAGAAGCGCCGCTCGGAGATCGCGCTCGGCGATGCTGGTCGACTCAGCGAGGAATCGCTGGCGTTCCTCCACGGGTTCCCGCTCGTCCGACCGCACCTGGCGCACCTCGGCCCGGCGCTGCGCACCGGCTATGGGCGCAGCACGCTCGTCGTGGGCACCAGCAGGGTGACGATCGACGTCGGCCTGGAGTGCTGCGTGCCGGGGCGGCCGGCCAAAAGCGTCGGGGTAGGCGAGCTCATCGTCATCGAGACCAAGGGCGACCGCACCGTCGGTGACTTCGATCGCGCGCTGTGGTCGTTGCACGTGCGACCTTCGGCCATCAGCAAGTACGGCCTCGGCATGGCGGCGCTCCACCCGCACCTGCCGTCGAACGCCTGGCATCGGACGCTCGGCCGCCATGTCGAACCGAGCCGGTGACCCCGCTGGTCGTCGGGCGCGGGCTGGTCAACCCACTGGTTCCGTGGCGGCGTCCGCCGGCATGGGGTAGTCGCCGGCGTTGACCACCCAGCCAGGCCGGGCGGAGAAGTCGTACCGCGGCGGGGCGAAGATGTCGATGAGCAGGTGCGAGCCCTCGCCCACCGCCTGGGAGGTGTGGATGGCGGGCGGCGGGATGACGGTCACGGCCGGGCTCGAACAGGCCTGGTGCTCGTCGTCGCGCCACTGCCCGAGGTCCGGCGTCCATGGCGTGCGGATGTGGTGGACGTAGTCGCCGGCGAGCTGGAGCGAGAGCTGCTCGAAGTCGTCGTGGTGGTGAGGTGAGAGCTTGGAGGGGTCACGCGGCCCCTTGGCGTCGAAGAACCAGTTCACCATGAACGTCGAGCAGCGCAGGATGCGGCCGAACCGCTGCGGGTCGGCGGTGATGGCGTCCATGTCGTAGGCGCGGATCCGGTCGCCGTCGGGCGACGACGGCCACGCCGCGAACGGTGCCACGTTCGGGTCGGCCTCCGCGTACGCGTCCGCGTTGCGGCAGCGGGCGGCGAGATCCTCGGACTGGGCGGTGAACAACCGGACGATCGTGGCGTCGGAGGTGGCCGTGACGGAGCTGGCGCCAGGGGGCATCACGAGCAGGGCGCGGCCCACGGCGGCCACCCGGTCCTCACCGGCGACCGCTTCGACCGACGCACCTGGGTCGACCACCAGCACGACGTACTCGTCCGGCTGCCCCGAGCGCTCCAGCACCGCGCCGGAGGCCGCCTTCGTGAACCCCACGACGATGCTCTGGCTCCGCGTCCACCACGTGGCCGCGCCGCTGACCGAGGTGTCGTCGGGTGGCAGCTCGCCGAACTCGAAGTACTGCGCGGGGATGTTGGCGCCGGTGCCGGCGCTCGAGGCCGGCTTGGAGGCCAGGGCAGTTCGCAGGTCTGACGCGTCGTACGGCATGGATCGGTGCCTCCGTTCAGTGCTGGTCGGATCGTTCTCGCGGGTGGTGGTCGCCACCCGAGTGGTCGTAGCGCTCGTGGTGCTGACGGAGAAGGTCCGCGCCGTAGTCCCCGCCGTTCGGCGTGCGCACGACCGTGTGGATGTGGTTCCGTGACGGCTCGATGTTGTCGAACACGACGCCGGGATGGTGGTCGAACTCGATCAGCACCACCGGGCTGTGGACGCGGTAGTAGAAGGGCGAGGCTTCGCCCGTGCCGCCGTACCAGGAGAACCAGGTCTCGTCGAGGTGGTCCGTGACCTCGGCCAGCCGCACCGACGCGTGGTCGTCGGCGATGTGCCCGACGTATGTGCCGACCAGCGACACGAGCAGGTGGCGTTGGGCATCGCTCAGATCGACCGCGGGGACGCCCTGGTAGGCGAGCACGCGGTTGTCGTGGCAGGCACCCGCCTCGATCCGCCCGTCGAACAGGTTCTCCAGCTCGGGCGGCAGCTCGCCCGGCATGATCGACGGGTAGCGGATGGCGCGGGCCTGCTGCGCCGGATCGAGGGAGCGGATGAGGTCGAGCCCGCCACGCTCCTCCGCCGCGAACATCGAGATCCCGGCCAGCGGACCGTCCACGAACCGGCAGGGTTCTGATCCCATGAACGTCGGTGTCAGAACGATCCGGTCGTCGAGCACCACGCAGTTCACGTTGAGGTGGTGTCCGTCGAGCTGCCAGCCCCAGGGCTCGCCGGTGCCGGGGGAGCCGAAGATCGAGACGAAATAGGGCCACTCGCCGAACTCGTCCGGCCGGCCGGAGATCTCGGCGACCAGTTCGTTCACCCGCATGACATTGCGCGCCTGCGTCATGCCGCTCGCCGAGAGCGTGGTCGCCATGAGGGCGAGCGCGAGGTCGCGGGTCGGCTGCGACAGGTCCTCCAGCATCACGCCGTGGCGGAAGTAGTTCATGTGGACGTTGATCCACATGCGCCACGCGTCCGAGTCCATCGGGAACGTCGCCCTGGACCGCTGCTCGGGGTGCAGCGCGTCCAGGAACCGGAGAGCGGCCTCGATGATGGGGGCCGTGCTGCCCGCCCGCTGGTCGAGGCGGTGCAGGCCGTCTCGCGGCGTGCCGTCGGTCGTCACCCCGCGGAAGGGCTCGGCCAGGCAGGCCAGTCGCTCGTCGACGATCTCCTGGATCGGGGGAGGAGAGTGCTCCACGCGAGAGCGGGCCGACATCGGTGGAAGGTCGCGCAGCCCGTAGGTCCGCCAGTCGGTGACCCCATCGGACACTGCTGACCTCCTCCCGTCGCCCCGAACCAACCGCGGCAGCCTTGCAGATCGATCGGACCGCTGGCCACGGCGCCAATCGTCCCGTGGGGCGATGTTCCGACCAGCTGGTCGCCAAGGGCCACCTGGCGTGCTTCACTGATCGTCGATGCGGTCGAGCATCTGTGACCTGCTCGGGATCGACGTTCCGATCATCCTGGCGCCGTTCGGCCCGTGGGATGAGGTCGAGCTGGCTGCTGCCGTGTCGAACGCCGGCGGGTTGGGCAGCGTCGGCACCGCGGTGCGCAGCGTCGACGAGCTGACCGCCGAATGGGAGCGGCTCCGCTCGTTGACGGATCGCCCGTTCGCCGTCAACCACACCGGACGGCCCTTCGACCAGGATGCGTTCGACGCAACCCTGGAGCTCGGTCCCGTGGCCATCTCGTTCCACATGGGCATCCCCGGCGAGCTCATCGCCGCCGCGCACGACCGGGGGGTCCTCTGGATGCAGACGGTGGGGGATACGGACGCTGCCGCCATCGCCCTCGACGCCGGCGCGGACCTCCTCATCGCCCAGGGTGGTGAGGCCGGCGGCAACTCGGGATGGGTGTCGACGATGGCGCTCGTGCCGGCGGTCGTCGATCTGGCCGGCACCGTCCCGGTCGTCGCCGCCGGCGGGATCGGCGACGGGCGCGGCATCGCCGCTGCGCTGGCCCTCGGTGCCCAGGGCGTGAGCCTCGGGACCCGGTTCCTCGCGTCGACCGAGATGGCCATCGCCGAGGAGTGGAAGCAACGCATCGTCGCCGCCGACGCGCACGACGCGGTCAAGGTCCCGCACTCAGAGCGTGTGATGCCGCCGTTCACGCTGCCGCAGCACGGCACCCCCTTCGCGCCGAGATGTCTCCGGACGCCGCTCATCGACCAACTCGAACAGGATCCCGCCGGCGTCGACCCGGCCACGCTCGGTCCGGCACTCCTCGCCGCTGTCCGTTCGGGCGGGGGTCACGACCTGCTGCCGTTCAGCGGGCAGTCGGCCGGTGTGATCCGTGATGTCGCGCCCGCGGCGACGCTGGTCGAGCGACTGCTGGCCGAGACGGACGAAGCGTTGCGGGCGGCCCGGTCGATCGCCGACGCCTGAGCTCACCCCGGTGGGCGGCGCACACCGTCCAGTCCGAGCCACGCGGCCAGCGCCGCCAGCTCGGCATCCACGGCCCGGGTCATCGCCCGGGTGAAGGCGATGTCCTGGTGGACGGCCTGCACGTCGAGGCGCGAGGTGTCCCGGTTCGCGGCCGCGTCGATCTTGCCGACGAGGCGATCCTGATGGAGGACGGGGAGGGCGAAGTACCCCCAGCGCCGATTGTCCTTCGGCTTGTACATCTCGAGCGTGTACTCGAAGTCGAACAGCTGTTGCGCCCGCACACGGTCGTGGATGAGCCGGTCGAACGGCGACAGGATCGCCGTGCGCCCCTTGAAGCCCTCTGCCGTCGCGCCGGGGTCCAGCCGCCAGAGTCCCGGCACGCCGTCGATCTCCGCGGGGACGCCGGCCTCGCCCACGACCTGCGGGCGGGCGACGCCGAGTGACCTGAGCCGTCGCTCGTCCCGGCGCGCCCGCGCCACGTCCGACGGCAGCGCTTCTGTTCCCGCGGGGTAGATGCGTTCGGCCAGGTCCCAGAGGCGCTGCCGTCCTCGCCGCGCGCTGACCGCCACCTCGCCCTTCGAAGCCAGGAACTCGAGCATCTGCGTGACGTTCCGGTCGTTCGTCCAGCCGGACGACGCCCACGCCACCTCGGAGGTGTCGGGGATGTCGCGGGAGGAGAGCGGGCCCGATGTGGCCAGAAGGTCCAGGACGCGGCGGCGGAACCCGTCGTTGGCGGCGAGCCACTCGCGGGAGCGGGTGCTGGACGGCCAGGCAGCCATGTCGGCGAGGTACAGCCCCAGGTCCGACGTCGGGCGGACCATGGCGATGACCGGCTCCGTCTCCATGGGCTGGGCCCGGTGTTCGAAGAGGGTGCGGTCGCGCTCGAGCGCCTGCTGCAGCTGGACGGGCTCGTAGGCGCTCCCCATCCGGCTCCAGGCGACGAGATCCGCGCTCGGCGCGACCACTGCCGTCGGATCGAGCTGGAGGAAGGTCAGCCGCTCGACGACCGTGAGCAGGTCATCCGGCCGATCGGCGTCGAGCAGCTGGGCCCGGACGGCGATCCGCCGAGCCTCGTCGCGGGTGAGTTGCCGGACCTCCGTGCGCCCTGCGGAGGGATCTGCGCGCTGCGGGATGGCACGACCCTAGACGGGCACCCCCTGTTGCCGGCCCCGGATCTTTTGGCAAGGTGGACGGCATGGAGAAGAACAAGGACGAGCTCACGTCGACGCAGGTCAGCGAGAGCGAGGGACTGGACGATTGGCGGGTGCTGCTGAACACGCTGCAGACGTCGTTCCGCACCGGGTCGATGGCGAAGGGCCTCGACCTCGCCACCCGGGTGGGCACGGCTGCCGACGAGGTGAACCACCATCCGGACCTGACGGTCACCTATCCCCGGGTGCACGTCCTGCTCACCAGCCACGACACCGGCGGGCTCTCGGAGCGCGACGTCGCGCTCGCCCGCACCATCTCGGCCATCGCCGCCGAGCTCGGTCTCGACGCGGAGCCGTCAGCGGTGACGCAACTCGAGATCGCCATCGATGCGCTCGACATCCCTGCGGTGCAGCCGTTCTGGGAGGCCGTGCTCGGCTACAAGGCGGGCAAGGGGGGCGACAGCGTCGATCCCTTCGGCCGCGGGCCTGCGTTCTGGTTCCAGCAGATGGACGCCCCTCGCCCGCAGCGCAACCGCATCCACGTCGACGTGACCGTCCCCCACGACGTCGCAGAGCAGCGCATCGCCGCGGCGCTGGCGGCCGGGGGCCGGCTCGTGTCGGACGACAGGGCGCCGGCGTTCTGGGTCCTCGCGGACGCCGAGGGCAACGAAGCCTGCATCTGCACCTGGCAAGCGCGGGACTGATCCCCGACGAGGAGGAGCGACATGCGAGTGGTCGTGAACGAGTTCATCAGCTTGGACGGTGTCGTGCAGGCACCTGGCGGGAAGGAGGAGGACACCGACGGCGGCTTCGCCCACGGTGGCTGGTCCATGCCGTACTTCGATCCGGAGGTCATGGGCGGCACGATCGGGGAGCTCATGGGTACCGCGGAGGCGCTCCTCTTCGGCCGCCGGACCTGGCAGGTCATGGCGGGAGCGTGGCCTGATCGTGCCGGTGACCCGTTCGCCGACGAGATGAACTCCATCAAGAAGTACGTGGCCTCGCGGACGCTGACGCCGGACGATCTGACGTGGAACAACACCTCCCTGCTCTCCGCCGACGACGCCATCGGTGACATCGCGGCACTGCGTGACCAGGACGGTCAGGACCTGATGCTCATGGGTAGCGCCAGCCTGGCGAGGGCGTTGCTCGCCGCCGGGATGGTCGACGAGCTCAACCTGATGATCGAGCCGATCCTCCTCGGTGGCGGCAAGGGCATCTTCCCCGAGGACGGCGTGGCCCGGCCCATGGAGCTCGTCAGGTGCGTCACCGCGGGTACCGGGGTCCAGGTCTGCACCTACCGTCCCGCGCCGTAGCGGCCGTGGCCGGCCGCGAACGTCTGTGCGTCGAGGTCCTGGGCCCGATCCGCCTCCTCGACGCCGATGGTCGCGACGTCACACCCGTCGGAACGCTCCAGCGGCGGTTGCTGGCCTTGCTGGTGCTCCGTCGGGGGCGGGTCGTGTCCGTGGACTCCGCGGTCGAGGTCCTGTGGCCCTCGGAGCTGCCGGCCGATCCTGTGGCGGCCCTCCAGAACCACCTGTTCCGCTTGCGCCGTGCCATGCCCGACGGCGTGATCGAGGCCGTCGGTGACGGATACCGGCTCGACCGCCGCGGGGATCGATCTCGACGCGGACCGCCTGCCGTCGTTGCTCGACGCCGCAGCGATGGCCGACGGGGCGGCGCTGTCGGAGCTCGACGCCCTGCTGGCCCGGTGGAGCGGACCCGCCTATCCCGAGCTCGACGAGGTCGACGACGGACGCGCGGAAGCGGCCCGGCTCGAGGAGCTGAGGACGCGCGTCCGCGAGGTGAGGGCCGAGTCGCGGCTCGCGCTCGGCGACACCGACGGTCTGGTCGCCGACCTGATGGCCCTCGCGGACGAGCAGCCACTCCGCGAGCGGCCCCGCGCGCTGCTGATGGCGGCGCTGGCCGCGGCGGGCCGGCAGGCGGACGCCCTGCGGGTGTACGACGACTTCCGGCGGCTGCTCGGCGACGAGCTGGGCATCGAGCCGTCGCCCGCGCTCGCGGCGCAGCATGCCGCCCTGCTGGCGGGAGCCGGCGAGGCCATGTGGGAGCCGGCGAGCCGCCTGCCGATGCCGGCGACCTCGATCATCGGCCGGGAGGCGCTGGCCGCCGACGTGATCCAGGCGGTCGACGCCGGCCGGCTGGTGACGCTCGTCGGTCCCGGTGGGGTCGGCAAGACCCGGCTGCTCACCGAGGTCGGGCACCGGCTCCTGGCCGCACGGCCGGATCGCCCGGTGGTCATGTGCGAGCTGGCGACCTCCGGCGCGGGGTCGGCCGTCGATGTGGTGGCCGCGGCGCTGGGGATCGACGCCCGTCCTGGCGTATCCCTCGTCGACCGCGTCGTCGACGTCCTGGGCGAGGCCGAGATCGTGCTGCTCGTCGACAACTGCGAGCACGTGCTCGATCCGACCGCGCGAGCTCGTGGAGCGGCTGCTCGCCCGCAGCCCGAACGTCCGGGTGGTGGCCACCAGCCGTGAGCGGCTCCGGGTCGGCGGGGAGCACGTCCGGACCGTGCCCGCGCTGCCCGCCGGCGACGAGGACGCACCCGCGGTGCTGCTGTTCGTGGAGCGGGCACGGGCGGTCGTGCCCGGCTTCGATCCCGACGCGACGGAGCTCGCCTGCGTCGCCGAGATCGTGCGGCGGCTGGACGGCCTGCCCCTGGCCATCGAGCTGGCCGCCGCCCGCCTCCACACCCACGAGCTCGGGGAGGTGGCCGCGGGCCTCGACCAGCGCTTCGCGTTGCTGTCGTCGGGCTTCCGCAGCTCGGACCGGCACGGGTCGCTCGGCGCCGCCGTGTCGTGGTCGTACGGGTTGCTCGACGAGGACCTCCAGCAGACGTTCGCGGATCTGTCGGTGTTCTCGGGTTCGTTCGACGCCGCCGCGGCCGCCGCGGTCTGCGGAGGTGATGCCCGCGTCACGGCCGAGGCGTTGGCCAGCTTGGTGGAGCGTTCACTGGTCATGCGGGCGCCGGACCGGCGGTACGTCCTGCTCGAGACCTTGCGGGCCTTCGGGGCGGAGGAGCTGGCGCGTGCCGGCCGGGCCGATGCCGTGGCCGAGCGCCATGCCGCGATATCAGGTCGAATGGTTGGCGCAGGCCAACCGGCGGCTGCTCGAGCCCGGCCTGCCCGTGCTGGCCGAGTTCGACGCCGCGGTCCCGGAGCTGCGCAGCGCGCTCACCTGGTTGCTCGACCACGGAGACGTCGAGCTCGCCGGTCGTCTGGTCTGTCGCCTGCTGCACTACGGGTTCCTCCGTCTGCGTCCCGACGTCCTCTCGTGGGCCGAGCGGGTCACCGAGCTACGACCCGGACGACCGCAGCCCCGTCGCTTCGCATGTCTGGGTGATCGCCGCGTACGCGGCGTGGATGGCGGGAGATGTCGCAGAGAGCGGCGTGCGGAGCGCCCGCGCCCTCGACCTGGCCGAGCAGGCGGGGGAAACGATCTCGCCCGCCGCCCTCGCGACGTGGGCCAGCTACGAGCTGTTCGAGGGACGGCTCGAGGAAGCAGCGGCCTGGTATCAAAGGTCCGCCGACGCCGCCACCGACGACACGGGGCAGCGCCTCCTGTCGAGCTCGTCGAGGCTCCTCGCCCTCGCCTACGCCGGCAGCCCGGCCGCGTCCGAGCTGGCCGCCGAGCTCCTCGCCGAGGTCGCCGACCGTCCCACGCCGTACGCCGCATACGTCTGGTACTGCGCCGGCGAGGCGGACCTGGCGGTCGATCCTGAGCGGGCCCGCCAGCGGTACGCCGAGGCGCTGCGGCTGGCCGAGCTCACGCACGCATCGTTCATCACCGGTCTGGCCGCCGCCTCGAAGGCTTCGATCGACGCCCGGGTCGGCGATCCACTCGCCGCCGCCGAGGAATACCGCCGTCTCATCGACCACTGGCGGCGGGCCGGGATGTGGTCGACGCAGTGGACCATGCTGCGGTCGATCGCCGGGCTGCTGTCCCGGCTCGGCCGCCATCGCGACGCCGCGGTCCTGGAGGGTGCGGTGCGGGCGACGTCGGCGGGCCACCGCATCTTCGGCGCCGACGCGGTGGCGCTCGATCAGCTCAGCTCCCGGCTGCGCGATGCGCTCGGCGACGATGCCTACGAGTCGGCGCGCCGAGCCGGAGCGGCGCTCGACGGCGATGCCGCCGTCGAGCACGCGCTCCGGGCGCTGTGAAGCTCGTTCGCGACCGCTCACCACCTCGGCTGCTCGGTGAGGATGCCGAGCACGGCCTTGCCCACCAGCTCGTGCGTCAAGGCGTCGTTGCCGGGGTGGAAGCCGCCGCAGCGCACGTCACGGTAGAGGCGCTCCAGCTCGTTGCCGGTGAACATGCCGGCGCCACCGGACACGTCGAGCGCGACGTCGACGACCCGCTTCGCCCCCTCCACCGAGCGCCACTTCATGGCGTAGACCTTGGGAACCCACTCGTCCCCGTGGTCGGCACCGGCCACCCAGTCGGCGACGAAGCGCTCGTGGGTCGCCGACGCGGCGTCCAGTTCCAGGTACATCTCGGCGACCTGGTGCTGCACGAAGGGGTTGTAGGCGTAGGCGCCGCGCGGGATCGCCATCGACGTCTTCCGCCGGGCGCCGCCGACGGCGAGCTCGAGGGCCCGGTCGGCGATCCCGAGGTACACGGCGGCGATGAGCGAGAGCGGCCAGATGGCCATCGCCACGATGAACAGGTCGCTGCCGTCACCCGCGGGGACGACCCGCCCGATGTGGTCATCGGGCACGAACACGCCGTCGAGGATCGTGTCGTGGCTCTGCGTCGGCCTCATGCCGAGGGTGTTCCAGGTCTCCACCACGGTCACGCCGTCGGAGTCCCGGTCGACGAAGGCGTGCACGACCTGCGGTCCGCCGGCGGCGTTGGCGTCGATGGCGTGGGCACCGAGCCAGCGCCACGCCGGCCCGTTGGAGCCGAACTGCTTGCGGCCGGTCAGCCGGTAGCCGCCGTCGACGCGCTCGGCCTGGCAGGTCGAGAGGAGAACGGGGATGTCGTTCCCCGCCTCGGCGTGACCAGCGGCGAACACCTCGCCGTTCAGCGCGGCGTCGAAGATCCAACGCAGTGAGGGGTCTCCGGCCCGCTCCAGCTCGGCGGCGATGCCGACCCAGTAGGTGTGCATCGTCATGGCCAGCGCGGTGGCCGGGGCGTAGCGGGCGAGGCGGCGCTGGCTGGTGGCCAGCTCGGCCACGTTCAGACCCCACCCGCCGAACTCGGCGGGCACGGCGGCGGCGAGATAGCCGAAGGACCGCAGCTCGGCCAGGTCCTCCTCGAAGTAGGCGTTGGCCTGGTCGAGCGTGCCGGCCCGGGAGCGGAACTGCTCGAGCATGTCGGTCGGCAGGCTGGTCGCGGAGTGGGCGGATGCAGTGGGCATGATCAGGGTGGTGCTCATGGCATGGACGTTGCGCCTGTCCGCTCTCACGGCGCTGCCATCGGCTCCCACGGCATGGCAGCGCATGAGAGCGGCGTGGGAGGGACGCCGTGCACGCTGCCCGGGTGATCACGAGCCATCCGTCCTCGTTGGGGACCATCCTGTCGATCTGGGCGCATCCCGACGACGAGACGTACCTGGCAGCCGGCGTCATGGCCGCGGCACGCGACCACGGCCAGCGCGTCGTGTGCGTCTCGGCCACCGCCGGTGAGCGGGGCACGCCCGATCCGCACGCCTGGCCCCCGTTGCGGCTCGGTCAGGTCCGCCGGTGGGAGGCCGAGGCGGCCATGAGCGTCCTCGGCGTCGACGAGCACCACTTCCTCGGCCTTCCGGACGGCGGCCTCTCCGATCATGACCACGCCGGGGTGGCCTGCGTCACCGAGCTGCTCGACGACGTGCGCCCCGACACGATCCTGACCTTCGGGCCCGACGGGATCACCTTCCACGCCGATCACATCGCCGTGCACCGTTGGGTCACCCGGGCCTGGGAGGACCGCGGCCGCCCGGGCCGGCTCCTCTACGCCGCCCCGACGGTGGAGCACCTGGACGAGTTCGGGGAGCTCTACGAGCAGTGGGACATGTACATGACCGACGAGCGTCCCGTGGGCGTGCCGGCGGACCGGCTGGCCGTGCACGTCCGGCTCTGCGGCCGGGAGCTCGACCGCAAGCTGACCGCGCTGCGGGCCATGGCGACCCAGACCAGCAGCCTCATCGCCATGCTCGGTCCCGAGATCTACGCCCACCAGGTGGCCGAGGAGTCCTTCGTCGATGCCCGATCGCAGCGGCCGAGCCCGACGACGACGTTGACGTCAGTCGGGTAGGTGGCGCGACGACGCCCGGCCGACCGCGTCGCGGCGGCTGTACGTCGCGACGCCCCGCTAGGAGGCAGCCACCTCTTCTGATGCGTCGAACCTGACGTTCGCCGTCCCGACGACGCCGGCCGTCCGGCCCGGTGCGGAATGGGCCGACCAGTACAGGTTGGTGTGGGCGATCACCTTGTCCGGCGGCGGAGCGCCCCACTCGGACAGGTCCTCCGTCGTGTGCGCGTCGCCGACGAGGACGGCGTCATAGCCGCGTGTGAACGCGCCGTGCAGGGTCGATCGGACGCACTCGTCGGTCTGCGCGCCCGTGACCACGAGCCGGCCGATGCCGAGCGCCGCCAGCTGGGTCTCGAGGTCCGTGTCCTCGAACGCGTCGCCGTAGCGCTTGTGGACCAGCGGCTCCGACTCCTCCCGCTGGAGCTCGTCGACGTACTGCCACTCCTCGCTGCCCTGAGGAAGATCGTCGGAGTTGTGCTGGACCCAGATCACGGGGACCTCCTCGGCCCTGGCCTTGTCGACGAGGGTGCCGATGTTGCTGATGACGTCATCGCGCCCGTGGGCGCCGGCGACGACGCCCTTCTGCACGTCGATCACGACGAGGGCCGTGTTCGGCCGGTCCGACAAGGTGGTCATGTGGCCTCCTCCGCAGGTGGGGCCTCCACCGTATCCAGCCCCTGTGACAGGGTTCCCGGGCGGGAGCCGCAAAACCAGATCTCAGGAGTCGAGCGCGGCCACGGCGAGGTCGGCGACCCGGGTGGCGTCGACGTCGACGCCCCGGTGGCGGAGCTCGAGGGCGCCGTAGACGAGCCCGGACAGGGCGGCGACCGCGAGCTGCGGGTCGACCGAGCGGAGCTCGCCGGAGCGGGCGCCCTCCTGGACGAGCCGGGCGACGGCCTGGCGCCAGCGCACGGCCTGGCGGGTCACGGCGGGGAACCTTGCCCGCTCGGCGTCCGACATCCCTGCCACGAACCAGACGTCGTAGGGCCCGGCCGTCAACCGCTCCACGTGCTGCTCCACGAGGGCGCGGAGGCGATCGGCCGCGGTGCCGTGCTCCAGGGCCGCTGCGGTGGCGAACGCCGCGGACTCCTCGACGACGTAGGTGAGCAGCTGCTCCACGATCGCGTCGACGTTGTCGAAGTGGTAGTAGATGGCCGGCGGCGAAACCCCTACCGACGCCGCGATGTCGCTGAGGCGGGTCGCGCCCACTCCCTTGGAGGAGAAGAGCGTTGCCGCGTGGCGCAGGATCTCCTCCCGCGGTTCGAGGCCCGACGAGGTGGCGGTGGACCGCGGCCGTCCACGACGGCGTGGACCGGCGATCCGTGGCGTCATGGCCCGTTGAGGTCGTCGACGATGGCGAGCAGCTCGGTGAGGTGCTCGATCTCGAAGTCCGGCGCCCCGGCGTCGAGCCCGTCGGTCAGCGGGGTGGGGCCCTGCCCGGTGACGTGCACGGCCCGGATCCCCGCGGCACGGGCTCCGGCGACGTCGTGGTGCAGCGAATCGCCGACGAAGAGAACGTCGCCCGGTTCGAGACAGGCCTTGCGCAAGGCGTGGGTGAAGATCCCCACGTCCGGCTTGCACGAGCTGGCTTCCTCCGAGCTGGTCCAGTCGTCCAGGACGGCGTCGAGCCCGTGGCGCCGGATCGCCGGCTCCAACCAGCTGTCGTCGGCGTTGGAGACCACCGCGCAGTAGAGGCCCCGTTCCTTCAGGGCTCGGAGCGTGGATCCCGCGTCGGCCTTCGGTATCAGGTGGTCGATGATGTTGCGGACGTTCTCGACAGCGAACTCGTGGAGGATGTCGTCGGGGACGTCCACACCGAGCAGCGCCGCCGTGTGCGTGACGCGGTCGCGGAAGAGGTCGGCGTGCAGGAAGGAGGATCGCGCCGCGTACTCACGGTGGACCGCTTCGGAAGCGGCGCGACGGGCCGCCTGCACATCGGCCGCGGCTGGGTCCAGACCGAGGCGACGAAGGGCAGCGCCGGTGGCACCGCTCATCCGCTCGCGAGCCTCATAGCTGAAGAGCGTGCCGCCCAGGTCGAAAAGGACCCCTTTCACGGGAGCCTTCTTCCGTTCGGTGCGGTTGACTGTTCGGCTCGTCATATTTACGGTGGCATAAGTATTGCAGGAACGGAGGCGCCGTGACGAGGTACGTGCAGACGCTCGACCGGGTGCGTGCCGCTGACGTCGCTCTGGTGGGTGGGAAGGGCGCCAACCTCGGCGAGCTCGTCGCCGCGGGCGTGCCCGTGCCGGCGGCGTTCTGCGTGACGACCGACGCCTACCGGTCGTTCCTGGCGACGAACGCGCTCTCCGAGCGCATCGCCGTACTGCTCGGCGGCATCGACTATGACGACCCGGCGGGCATCGAGCGGAGCGCGGCGGCCATCCGCACGCTGTTCCTGGACCAACCGACACCGGCGGTCATCGCCGAGGAGATCGCCGCCGCCTACCGGGACCTGGCATCGACCCTTGGCCGAGCCCCGTCGGTCTCGGTGCGCTCGTCGGCGACGGCCGAGGACCTGCCCGGCATGTCGTTCGCCGGCCAGCAGGACACGTTCCTGTTCGTCTCGGGCGCCGAGCGGGTCGTCGACGCGGTCAAGCGCTGCTGGGCATCGCTCTGGACCGATCGTGCGATCGCCTACCGCCACACCCACGGCTTCGACCACCAGCGTGTCTGGTTGGCTGTCGTGGTCCAGGAGATGTTCCCGTCGGAGGTCTCGGGGATCCTGTTCACGGCCAACCCCGTCACGTCGAACCCCGATGAGCACTTCCTGAACCTGAGCTGGGGCCTCGGCGAGGCCATCGTCTCGGGCCGGGTGAACCCCGACCAGCTCGTCGTCGCCAAGGACTCCCAGGAGGTCGTCGACCGGAAGGTGGCCGACAAGGAGCTGATGACCATCCGCCACCGAGCCGGGCACGGCTCGGTCGAAGCACCGGTGCCCGACGAGCTGCGGGGGATCCAGTCGCTGGCCGACGAGCACGTCCGGGAGCTGTGCACGATCGGGCAGCGCATCGAGGACCACTACGGCTTCCCGCAGGACATCGAGTGGGGATGGGCCGGCGGTCGGTTCGCCATCCTCCAGGCCCGCGAGATCACGGGCGCGAACCTCGACTTCTCCCGCGGCCTCGAGCTCTGGAAGACGCCGGCGGCGCTGGCCACGATGTACGACGAACGCTGGGTCTGGTCGAGGGCCTACTCCGACGAGGTGCAGACGGGTCCGTCGACACCGTCGTTCTACACGTACCTGCAGCTCGGCATGACCCGCCTCAAGGTGGCCGCGCTGAACATGACCGGCACGTCGAGCTACCTCGAGTACACGCCCGACTCGTTCACCGACTTCCCGTTCTTCCGCTGGTACGGCGCCCGCGCCTACTACAACCTCGCGTTCGAGCGGGAGCGCATCCGGCGGTTCATCCCGCCGTTCGCCCGCGACGAGGCCACGCTCTGGCCCTTCCCGGCGGAGGAGCGCGAGGAGATCAGGGACATGTCCTTCGACTGGGACGAGTTCCTCGCGCTCCTCCGCCACCTGCACACCACCGCGCCCGACGTGTCGCTCTTGGGTACGACGGCAGTGATCTACGAGGGACTGCAGCGCTGGACGGATGCGGAGGAGGCGTTCTGGCGTCGGTTCGATCTCGATCACGCCACCGTCGAGGAGATCTTCGCCGCGCAGCTGGCATCGCGGGAGGGATCACGCTTCGGCGAGAACGTCGTCCTGCCGTTCACGATCTACCTGTTCATGCTGCCTCAGGCTCTGCGGACGCTGTGCGCGGCCTGGCTCGACGACGGCGACGGCGAGCTCTGCAACCGGCTGATGGGCGGTCTCCAGACGAAGACCAGTGAGGAGAACATCGCCGTCTGGAGGCTGTCTCGCGCTGTGAAGGCGTCCCCGCGCCTGGCCGAGCTCGTCCGGTCGAAGCCGAACACCGAGGTCCTCGCCGAGCTCGACCGCGACGACGCCGGGCGCGCCTTCTGGGCCGAGCTCGAGGCGTTCGTCGCCGCCTATGGCCACCGGGGCGGGGCCGAGCGCGACGCCTATCACCCGAGGTGGCGCCACGATCCGGCCCGGGTGCTCGACGTCATCCGTCCGATGATCCCCCTCGGGGACGAGGACTCGCCCGAGGGCCACGAGCGCCGGCTGCGCGAACTGATGCTCGAGACCAGAGCGGCGTGTGTCGAGCGCCTGCGCGGTGCGCCGCTGGACGCCGGCCGCATCGACGAGCTCGGATGGTTGGTGGAGCTGCACCGGATGTCCGGACGTCCGGCCGCCGACCGCGCCGACGTGTTCGGCTGGTTCGTCGATGTCGTCCAGGACTACGTCTACTACCGCGACTTCGAGCGCTTCTACAACGACAAGACGATGTCCCGTTCGCGCGATCTCTACGAGGCGATCGCGCGGCGGTTGATGGCCCATGAGCTGCTGGCTGATCCCGACGACGTGTTCTTCCTCGGCCGCCAGGAGATGCTGGCTGCCGACGCCGGTGAGCTCACGAGGCGGGACATCGAGCTGCGGGTTCGGTCACGCCGGCGTGTCTACGAGCGGTACTCACACCAGGAACCGCCCAAGTACCTGCGGGGCTGGCAGGCGTTCGACGACGACCAGGTCGACGGGGACGGGGCGCTGCGGGGCATCGGGGCCAGCACCGGCCGGGTCACCGGGCGGGCACGCGTCTGCCGGTCGCTGAGCGAGATCAGCCGTCTCCAGCGCGGCGACATCCTCGTCACCGTGGCGACCGACCCCGGCTGGACGACGGTGTTCTCGATCATCGGAGGCGTGGTGGTCGAGACGGGTGGCGTCGTCGCCCACGCGGTGATGATCTCCCGCGAGTACGGGCTCCCGTGCGTGGCGAACCTGACGCGGGCCTGCGACCTCATCCCCGACGGGTCGATGGTCACGGTGGACGGGACCGCGGGTCGGGTCCTGGTCCACGCCGGCGAGCCGGCGGCAAGCCCGTAGACCCACCGTGAGCAAGTGACTTCAGCCGATGATCTCGAACGTCGCCGCCAGCTCGACGCCGAAGCGGGCCCCCGCGGCCGATGCCGCGCCGCGGAGGAACTCGTCCGGCGAGGCCATGTCACCGCCGAGGTGCTCGAGGTAGGTGCGGTGTGACGCCAGAGACTGCACGCCGAGGTCGAACGTGGCCGTCGTGTCCACCGCGTGCGTGGGCTGCGGGCTCCCGCTGAACGCCACGAAGCGGACGCCATCCCACGGCGGCCCGTCGTCCGGGAAGACCCATGGGTTGGCGGCGTCGCGCACCGCATCGAGGAGTGCTCGACCGACAGCGCGATGGTCCGCGTGGTTCCAGCTCGGCCCGCCCCACGAGTCGCGGAAGTTGATGGAGACGACGACGTCGGGGCGATGCCGGCGGATGGCCCCGGCGAGGTCGGCTCGCAGCTCGAGGCCCTCGACGATCGTCCCGTCCGGCCGGCCGAGGAACTCGACCTCGGTCACCCCGACGACCGCACAGCTCGCCCGCTGCTCATCCCGGCGGATCGGTCCCGCGTCCGCCGGGCTCATCGTCGAGATGCCGGCTTCCCCGTCCGACAC
The DNA here is from genome assembly GCA_963769115.1 of uncultured Acidimicrobiales bacterium. Lineage (GTDB taxonomy): Bacteria > Actinomycetota > Acidimicrobiia > Acidimicrobiales > Ilumatobacteraceae > DASTFY01. The sequence goes on along the minus strand of CAVYKN010000019.1, from coordinate 24,848 downwards.
GAGGACGTAGCCGAACGACTTGCCCTGCCGGGTCCAGCGGGCCACCGCGGCCGCGGCGCCGTACTCCATGTCGTCGGGGTGGGCGACGACGGCCAACCCCCGGTCCCAATCTTCCGGGAACGGGTCGAGGCCGGTCTCCTCAGCCATCGGCGGTGACTGCCACCGGGCCGGTCAGCGCCCGGCGGTCAGCGCGGCGGTCAGCTTCTCGAGCGCCTGGTCGCGTTGCCTCGGGCACGGCCCCTCCTCGGCGTGGTCAGCAGGGGATCGACCCTAAACGCTCCCCGCACCACGTCTGACCGATGGCCCAGGACCACCGGGGTCCGCTCGTGGTGTCCCCGGATCGGGGTCCGGCAATCCCCTTGACAGTCGAGTCTGGGGAGCGGTGAACTTGCGCCGGTGCCGGGCCCCGAGGGGATCGCCCTCTCGGCATGCCCCTGCAAAGGGAGAAGATCGAGTGTCCGCTACGGAAACCCCCGTCAACAACGGCGTCAACGTGCAGGCCCTGCTGGACGCCCGAGAGGCGCTCGGAGGAGCGCCGGAAGCCGCGCAGTTCATGTGGCGCGCCACCTGCGAGTGGCAGAACGGTACGCACAGCAACAACGAGGTCGAGGGTTTCTTCGGCCTCGGTGAGGAGCAGCAACACCGCACGAAGTACTCATTCGACGTCGATCATCCGGAGATCTTCGCCTCCGAGGACAACGGTGCGACGCCGGTCGAGTACGTGCTCGTCGGCCTGGCCGGTTGCCTGACGGCGGGCGTCGCCGCGGTCGCTCAGAATCGCGACATCCAGTTGCGCAAGGTCACCGCGACCATCGAGGGCGGCATGGACGTGCGGGGCATCCTCGGCGTGGACAGCGACGTCCGGAACGGCTTCAGCGGCATCAAGGTGACGTACGACATCGATGCCGACGCCACGCCCGCTGAGATCCAGGCACTCGTTGCCCAGTCGCAGAAGCGCTCGGCCGTGTACGACATCATCACGAACCCCACGGACGTGCAGGTCGAAGTCAAGTAGCCCCGTCGCACGGCCACGGGCGTAACGCCGTGCGAACTACGACCGTCATCATCGGGGCCGGCCACGGCGGCCTCGCCATGAGCCGCTGCCTGTCCGAGCGGTCGATCGACCACGTCGTCCTCGAGCGGAGCGAGGTCGCCAACTCGTGGCGGTCCGAGCGGTGGGATTCGCTCCGCCTCCTCACGCCCGAACTGGCAGTGCCGGCTGCCCGGCCACTCCTATCAGGGCGACGACCCTGACGGGTACATGACGATGCCGGAGGTCGTGGACTTCATCACCGGCTACGCGAAGCACATCGCGGCCCCGGTGCGCACCGGCACGACCGTGACGTCGGTCCGCCGGGCCGACGACGGTTATCTCGTCTCGACCGACAACGACGAATGGGAGTGCCGGACCGTCGTGCTGGCCACGGGGGCGTTCAACGTGCCCAAGGTCCCCGCGATTGCTGACGGGGTGCCGGAGGCGATCGCGACGCTCACGCCGATGACGTACCGCAACCCGGAGGCGCTGCCCGAGGGTGGGGTGATGGTCGTCGGCGCGTCGGCCACCGGGGTGCAGATCGCCCACGAGGTCCAGCGCTCCGGCCGCCCGGTGACCTTGGCGGTGGGAGAGCACGTGCGAGGACCGCGCGACTACAGGGGCCGGGACATCCACTGGTGGATGGACGCAGCGGGTGTGCTCGACGAGCGCTACGACGAGGTGGACGACATCGTGCGGGCGCGCCGTGTGCCGTCGATGCAGTTGGCAGGGTCACCTGAGCGCGCCAACTTCGACCTCAACGCGCTGACGAGCACTGGCGTCACGTTGGTCGGCCGTCTCGCCGGCATCCGCGACGGCGGCGCGCAGTTCTCCGGTTCACTGCGGAACAAGTGCGAGCTCGCGGATCTCAAGCTCAACCGTCTGCTGGACACCCTTGACGAGTGGGCCACGGCCAACGGCCTGGACGACGTCGTCCCGCCGCCGCACCGGTTCGCAGCCGACAGTCGTACCCGAGAAGTCACTGCTCGGCCTGGATCTGACCAGCGGGGCCATCAAGACCATCATCTGGGCGACCGGCTTCCGACCGGACTACTCGTGGCTCGACGTGCCGGTCCTCGACGCCAAGGGGCTGGTCCGTCATGACGGCGGTGTCGTCGATTCGCCGGGGATGTATCTGATCGGCGCTCCCTTCCTGCGGCGACGCAAGTCGAGCTTCATCGACGGCGCGTGCGACGACGCCCAGGATCTCGCCGCCGAGCTGGCGGCCTTCCTGGACCGTCCGGACTGACCGCCCGGCCGTCTCGGCACTGTCGAGCGTGAGCAGGGACTCCGCGGCGGAGGCCTGAGTCGGATGAGTCGCAGACGGCGCGAATGCCTCAGACCTCCGGGCCTGCACGTGGCCTCCCACTTCATCGCGGAACGCGACCGGGTCGATGCCGCCGAGATCCGAGGCCACGAGGGATGAGGTCAGGGGGTCTCGCGACCTGCCTCGACGTGGCACGATCGCGAAGGTGACCAGCAGGCCGGCCGACGCGCAGCACTTGCGCGACCTGGCGCTGCTTCGCCGAGTCCGCGACCGGATCGACCGGGACTACGCCGAGCCGCTGGACGTCGAGGCGCTCGCCCGCGGTGTGAACATGTCGGCGGGCCACCTCAGCCGCCAGTTCCGGCTCGCCTACGGTGAGCCGCCGTACGGCTACCTGATGACGCGGCGCATCGAGCGGGCGATGGCGCTGCTCCGACGCGGCGATCTCAGCGTCACCGAGGTCTGCTTCGCGGTCGGCTGCTCGTCGCTCGGCACCTTCAGCACCCGCTTCACCGAGCTGGTCGGCGTGCCACCCAGCACCTACCGGCGCCAGGCGACGCACGCCCTCGAGGGGATGCCACCGTGCGTGGCGAGGCGGGTGACGAGACCGGTCAGGAATCGAGAAGCATCGGCCGGCGTGCCACAGTCAGGATGATCTCCATGGACATCACCATTCACCAGACCTTCCTCCCGCATGACGACCCGGACGCCTCGCTGTCCTTCTACCGGGACACCCTCGGCTTCGAGGTCCGCAACGACGTCGAGTACCAGGGGATGCATTGGATCACGGTCGGCCCCGCCAACCAGCCGGGCACGTCCATCGTCCTGCACCCTCCTGGCGCCGATCCGGGCATCACCGACGACGAGCGCCGCACGATCGCCGAGATGATGGCCAAGGGCACCTTCGCCAGCATCAACCTGGCCACGCCCGATCTCGACGGTACGTTCGAGCAACTGCAGGCCGCCGACGCCGACGTCGTGCAGGAGCCGACCGACCAGCCGTGGGGCGTCCGCGACTGCGCCTTCCGTGATCCCGCGGGGAACATGATCCGCATCTTCGAGGTCCGCTGAACCGACCGATGAGCACGGCCAAGAGGACAGACAAGCAGGCGCCTGAGCTGCACGTCGCTGACAGCCACGACCTGATCCGCGTGCAAGGCGCGCGGGTGAACAACCTCAAGGACGTCAGCGTCGAGATCCCCAAGCGCCGGCTGACGGTGTTCACCGGCATCTCCGGCTCCGGCAAGAGCTCACTGGTGTTCGGCACGATCGCCGCCGATTCGCAGCGGCTGATCAACGAGACCTACAGCGCCTTCGTGCAGGGCTTCATGCCGACGCTGGCGCGGCCCGACGTCGATCTGCTCGAAGGACTGACCACCGCGATCCTCGTCGACCAGGAGCGGATGGGATCGAACCCACGCTCCACCGTCGGCACCGCCACCGATGCCAACGCGATGCTGCGCATACTCTTCAGCCGGCTCGGCCAGCCGCACATCGGCCCACCCAACGCGTACTCGTTCAACGTCCCCTCGGTGAGAGCCAGCGGTGCGATCACGGTCGAGCGCGGTGCCGGCAAGACGAGGACCGAGAAGGCGACCTTCACCCGACTCGGCGGCATGTGCCCGCGCTGCGAGGGCATGGGCTCGGTCACCGACTTCGACCTGACCGCGCTGTACGACGACAGCAAGTCGCTCAACGAGGGCGCGGTCACGATCCCCGGCTACAGCATGGAGGGGTGGTACGGCCGCATCTTCCGTGGCTGCGGCTTCTTCGATCCGGACAAGCCGATCAGCAAGTTCAGCAAGAAGGAGCTGTACGACCTCCTCCACAAGGAGCCGACGAAGATCAAGGTCGAGGGGATCAACCTGACGTACACCGGCCTGATCCCGCAGATCCAGAGGTCGTACCTGTCCAAGGATGTCGACGCGATGCAACCGCACATCCGGGCCTTCGTGGAGCGCGCGGTGACGTTCACGACCTGCCCGGAGTGCGATGGAACCCGGCTCAGCAAGGAAGCCCGGTCGTCGAAGATCGAAGGGAGGAACATCGCCGACGTGTGCGCGATGGAGATCGACGACCTGGCCGACTGGGTCCGCAGCCTCGACGAACCGTCGGTGGCCCCGCTGCTCATCGGCCTGCAACGCCTGCTCGACTCGTTCTCGGAGATCGGGTTGGGTTACCTGGCTCTGGACCGGCCGTCGGGGACCCTGTCCGGGGGTGAGGCGCAGCGCACGAAGATGATCCGCCACCTCGGCTCGTCGCTGACCGACGTCACCTACGTCTTCGACGAGCCCACGATCGGCCTGCACCCGCATGACATCGAGCGGATGAACGGCCTGCTGCTGCAGTTGCGGGACAAGGGCAACACCGTGCTCGTCGTGGAGCACAAGCCGGAGACCATCGCCATCGCCGACCACGTCGTCGACCTCGGACCCGGCGCCGGCGCGGGGGGTGGCACAGTCTGCTTCGAGGGCACCGTGGAGGGGCTGCGGGCCAGTGACACCACGACCGGTCACCATCTCGACGACCGGGCGACCCTCAAGGACGAGGTGCGCTCACGTTCCGGTGCGCTGGAGGTCCGGGGTGCTTCGACGAACAACCTCCGCGACGTGGACGTCGACCTCCCGCTCGGGGTGCTGTGTGTGGTCACGGGGGTCGCCGGCTCCGGCAAGAGCTCCCTGATCCACGGCTCGATCGACGGCCGCGACGGCGTGGTGGTGGTCGACCAGGGTGCGATCCGCGGTTCGCGGCGGAGCAACCCGGCGACGTACACCGGACTGCTCGACCCGATCCGCAAAGCATTCGCCAAGGCCAACGGCGTGAAGCCGGCGCTCTTCAGCGCCAACTCCGAGGGGGCCTGCCCGACGTGCAATGGAGCCGGCGTCGTCTACACCGACCTGGGCGTCATGGCGACGGTCGAATCGACGTGCGAGGACTGTGAGGGAAAGCGGTTCCAAGCGTCGGTGCTGGAGTACACGCTGGGCGGGCGGAACATCGCCGAGGTGCTCGCGATGTCGGTGACGGAAGCCGAGGAGTTCTTCGATGACGGCGAGGCCCGTACTCCCGCCGCCCACACGATCCTCGATCGGCTCGCCGACGTCGGGCTCGGCTACCTGACCCTCGGCCAGCCGCTGCCGACGCTGTCCGGCGGTGAGCGGCAGCGGCTCAAGCTGGCCACCCACATGGCCGAGAAGGGCGGCGTCTACGTCCTCGACGAGCCGACCGCCGGCCTCCACCTCGCGGACGTCGAACGGCTCCTCGCCCTCCTGGACCGGCTCGTCGACGCCGGCAAGTCGGTCATCGTCATCGAGCACCACCAGGCGGTCATGGCGCACGCCGACTGGATCATCGACCTCGGCCCCGGCGCCGGCCACGAGGGTGGCTGCATCGTCTTCGAGGGCACACCCGCCGACCTCGTCGCCGCCCGCTCCACCCTCACCGGCGAGCACCTCGCGGACTACATCGGCGCCTGACGACGGGACGTCGCAGCCAGTCGGCGGACAACGATGCCGGCGACGAGGACGGCAGCTCCGGTGATGATCGCGGCGAGGGGGAGCAGGACCGCGAGGATGACGCAGCCGGCGAGTCCGACCACGCTGATCCAGCTGCGCCAGCGTCGTTGACTCCGGGGCAGAGTCAGGCAGGCGGCGTTGGTGATCGCGTAGTAGGTGAGGATCGTCACGCCGGAGAAGCCGATCGCGCCCCGAAGGTCCAGCGTCGCGGTGAGCGCGATCACGACGGCGGTCACGATGGCCTCAGCGCGCACGGGCAGTGAGCGGCGTTCGTCGATCGTCGACAGCCAGCTCGGCAGTTCCCTTCGCCGAGCCATCGCGAGGACGGTGCGGCTGACGCCGGGCACGAGATTGAGGAGTACGCCGAGCGCGGCGATGCCGGCGCCGATACTCACGATCGGCGTCAGCCGCTCGAATCGCGAGGCACTGACCACGAGGTTGAGCGGTGCGTCGCTCGCCGCGACGGCATCGATGGGCACTGTGGCGAGCAGTGTGACGCCCACGACGGTGTAGATCACCAGGACGCCGGCGAGGGCGCGAGGTATCGCCTTGGGGATGATCCGGTCTGGCTCGCGCACCTCCTCGCCGAGGGTGGCGATCCGGGCGTAGCCGGCGAAGGCGAAGAAGAGGAACCCGGCGGAGCGGAGGACACCCGGTAGGGAGGCGTCGATCGGGGTGAGGTGGGCGAGCGAGGAGCTCGGATTCGACCAGCCGGCGACGGCGACCGTGGCCAGCGCCATCAGGGCAATGGCGAGGAGACATTTGGTGATGAGGACGGTGCGGGTCAGGCCGCCGATGTTCACGACGGCCACCGCGCCGACCGCGGCGACGCCGACGAGTCGCCCGTGATCCGGCCACAGGTAGGTGCCCGCGGTCAGCGCGACGGCGACACAGGAGGCGATCTTGCCGACGACGAAGCCCCATCCCGCGAGGTGACCCCAGAACGGTCCGAGCTGACGGCGGGCGTACACATAGGTGCCGCCGGACTCCGGGTGTACGGCGGCGAGCTGGGCCGAGGAGGTCGCGTTGCAGAACGCGACTCCCGCTGCGACCACGAGGCCGATGAGGAGGCCGGTCCCCGCCGCGTCCGAAGCAGGGCCCCAGGCAGTGAACACGCCTGCGCCGATCATCGACCCCGCACCGATCGTCACCGCGTCGGCCAAACCCAACCGGCGTTCGAGTGGAGTCGAACGTCCAGGATCCGGGCGATCGGTCATCGGGTTCCCCGGAACTCGAAGGGCCGGCGTCGTCCGGCCGTCTGAGTGATCAGCGAGCCGCAGGCTGGAACAGCTCCACGACGTTGCCGGACGGGTCCTGGATCAGGATTTGCTTCCCGCCCGGCCCCTCCACGACGTCGTTGCGGAACGGGGCGCCGGCGTCTCGGAGGCGTCCGACTTCGGTGTCGATGTCGTCGACGATCAGGTGAATCCGATTCCAACCTCCCGGTCCCGGTGTCGCGCCGTCCGGCATCGGTCGGCCCGCCGAGCTCTTCGGCCCGGACAGCAAGAGGCGGAGGCTGCCTCGCTTGACGTCGGCGAACGCCGGCGCCGCGCTCGTCAGGAGCTCGAAGCCGAGAAGCTCGGTGTAGAAGGCGATCGACGCGTCGACGTCGTCGACCATGTAGCGGACGTTGACGGTCTCATCGTTCGTCATGCTCGGATCTCCTTGCTGTGTTGCCTGTCGTGGTGTTGCCTGCGAGTTGAAGCAGGCGGAAGTCGATGCGTGTCTCGAGCTCGACTGCTGTGCGCTCGAATGCTGGGTATGAGGAACGATTGGTCGCACCCTCAGCCGCCGGGTCGGGGACGGACCAATGCACACGCTCAGGTTCAAACGGGAACTCCGGGCACACCCTTCGAACGCGATCGCACAGAGTGATGACGGTGTCGAACCGCTGCGCGATGAACTCTTCAACGTGTTTGGTGCGGTTCCCGCTGATGTCGATATCACGCGTTCGCAGGACGCGGACGGCATTGGGATGAAGCGGCTTCGGATGGCTTCCAGCGCTGGCGGCTCGGATGAGGCCGCCTGACTTGCGTTCGAGAAGCGCCTCGGCGATCTGGGAGCGCGCGCTGTTCCCCGTGCACAGGAACAGCACCCGCGGTCGGCGCCGCGTTCGCCCAATCGGTTGACGGGCGGACGGCGCCGACTCCAACGTGAGCGCAGGATGCAGCGCTTGGCCCGTCTCGCGGAGCTTGGTTCGGCAGGCGACGAGGTCGATGGAGTAGTAGCTGTCGCGCCCGTCCGCCGAGCTCCGCCGCGCCGCCACAAGAGCGCCATCGCGGAGCAGACGCAGGTGGTAGGACACCAGGTTCTGAGGCTCGCCGAGCAGCAGCGTCAACTCCTTGACCGTCCGATCGCTGCGCACCAGCTCGCGTAGCAATCGCCAGCGCAACGGGTGTGCGATCAGACTCACGAACCCCGGCGGCTCGTCGACAAGGGAACCACCTGCGGTGATCGGCTCCACATGTTCACAGTACCCCGGCCGAACGATCCGATCAATCTAGATTGATGTATGTGCGGACGAAGTCATGTCCGGGTCTTCAGATCGTGAAAGGGCCACCGCGCTTGGCGTACTCGGTGCGGTAGTCCTTCGCGAGTTGCTTCTGCCGCGTCTTGGAGAGCAGCTTGCCTGCTAGTTGGAAGGTCCCGTGCTCCTCTTCCTCCAGGTGGTCACGAACCTCCTTGGACAGCTCTCGGGCCAGCTCGGAGAATCGATCGGTAGTGGGATCGACGCCTCGCAGCTCCTCGACGAGTTCCTCGGCCTTGTGATGGTCCGCGAGTGCATGTCGGCTGACACTGAGCCCCGCATCGTCCATCAGCAGCGGTACGTAGAAGTGACGCTCTTCGGCCGTGGCGTGGGCGTCGAGCTCGTGGGCGAGCGCGAGGAACGCGACACGACGATGCGCAGCGGACGCCCGACCGTTCGTCATGGTGCGAACGAGCGATCGCTGCACCGCGTGGCTCTCTCGCAGGTCCTCGAAGATCGTCATGCTCCCTCGCTTCTCGAAGGGCCCCATGGTCGCGCCCCCGAGACCCACGGGACGTGTCGAATCGGAGAGCGGCGTTCGTTGTCATGGTGGAAGCATCAGAAGCCTGAGAGGAGCACACCATGGGACTCATCCACATCGACCTGTTCACGACGCTCGACGGCGTCGCCCAAGCCCCGGGCGGACCCGAGGAGGACACCGAGGGCGGGTTCCCCTTCGGAGGTTGGCAGGCGCCCTTGCTCGACGACGTGGTCGGCGAGCAGGTCGGTGCCGGCATGGAGGGACTGGACGCACTGCTGCTGGGTCGACGCACCTATGACATCTTCGCCTCCTACTGGCCCCATCAGGACCAGGGCGTCGATTCGGACATCGCTCGGCTCTTCAACCGGGTTCCGAAGTACGTCGCGTCACGGGGCACGCCGACGCTCGAGTGGGCGAACTCCACGTTGCTCGGCGCCGATCTGGCGTCGGGCGTCGCCGAGCTCCGCGAACGTCACGCCAACGTGCACGTGATCGGCAGTCTCGACCTGGTGCAGACGCTCATCGCCGAAGGCCTGTTCGACCGACTGTCGCTCTGGATCTACCCGATCCTGCTCGGGACGGGCAAGCAGGTCTTCGCCGAAGGCACCGTTCCGTCGAACCTCACCCTCGTCGAACCGGCGATCACGTCTCCTCGCGGCGCCGTCCTCGTGCGGTACGCACGCGCCGATGGCACCCCGGCGACGGGTGACATGACACGTCCCGACCGCGCGTCGGGCGCGCCACACTCCGACTCGTAGGAGTTGGCCAAGCTCCGCTTCGACGCCACACGATCTCATCGTCCACACACTCGTCCGTGGCGCTGAGCCCGGCCCGGGAGGCGACGACAGCACGACCGCAGTCTGCGCGCCAGCGTCATCGAACCGGGTGGGGATCGACCGGCGATGTTCGGCGGCCTTCGGTCAGTTGTCGAGCTTCTTGTCGGCCTTGCGGTCGATCCGTTCCTCTTCTGCCTTCGTCAGGTTGCCAGCCTTGCGCTGCTGGGCGGCGCGGGCTTTGGCGTTGCGGGCGTGGGCCTCGTCCGGCATCGGATAGTTGCCCGACTCCTTCTTGGCCTCTTTCGTGCGTGCCTTCTCTGGCAATCCGAAGTCCTTCGCAGGCAGCTTCTCCCGCTTCTCGGCGGATAGTTCAGCCATCAGTTCACCTCCGTCGTGATCTGTCGCACATACCCGCGATGCCTGCGATGAAAACCGGTGCGCCCTGCGCGGTCAACTCGCAACGCAGCCGCAGCACCAACCCGACCGTCGACGCCGCGATCGTGCCAGGTCGTGTCCGCGGACATCGGCGCGTGACCCGAGGCTTCACCGAGGACGAATGCGTGCGGTACCTGCAGACGCAGTCCTGCAGAGGGTGACGGGCAGCCGCTGTCGGGTTCGGGCGACCCGTCACCAGACCGTCGACGAGGTGTGGATCACCCCGGAGGCGGTGCGGCGGGTAGTTGGACCGTGACGCGGAGCCCGCCGTCGGGATGTGGGGTGATGGTGAGCGTTCCCTCGTGTGCTTGGGTGATGCTCTTGACGATTGCCAGTCCGAGGCCGGCACCTGCGTGGTCGGTGCGGATGCGTTGAGTGCCGCGCTGGAATGGTTCGGTGAGTGTCGAGACCAGGTGTGGGCTGAGCGTGTCGCCGGTGTTGTCGACCGTGAGCGAGACGGACCCGGGGTTGATGGTGGTGTTGACCTGCACGATGCCGTGTTCGGGGAGGTTGTGGACGATGGCGTTGTGCAGGAGATTCGTGGTCATCTGGAGCAAGAGCGCGTGTGAGCCGATCGTCGAGGCGATGTCGCCAGAGGTCTCGATGGTGACGCCGTGCTTCTCCGCCAGGGGAAGGAGTGTTTCGGTGGCCTCCTCGGCCAGGAGTGACAGGTCGACGGGACCCTGGGCGAAGGAGCGCTGGTTGGCCCGGCTGAGCAGGAGCAATGCTTCGGTGAGTTCGATCGCTCGGGTGTTGACGTAGCGAAGGCGGTCGACCAGTTCCCTGGTGTCGCGGTTCGGATCGTTGCGGGCGACCTCGAGCAGTGTCTGCGTGATCGCCAGCGGAGTACGCAGCTCATGGGAGGCGTTGGCTGCGAACCTCTGCTGTTCGGCGTCGTGTGCTTCGAGCCGGGCGAGCATCGTGTCGAAGGCGTCGGCGAGTTCGCGGAACTCGTCGTTGCGGCCCTCCATCTGGATCCGGTGGGACAGCGATCCGTCCGCGGCCAAGCGTGTGGCATGGGTGATGCGAGTCAGCGGCGCGAGCATGCTGCCGGCGAGGATCCACCCTCCCACGAGACCGAACACCAGCAGGAACGCCAGGGCCGCGGCCGCCTTCGGGACGAAGGCTTGCTGGAGGTCGGAGCGGTCGGGCCCGAGCCATCGGGCTGGCGATCACGTCGGGCACGTAGCGCAGCAGGAACACCCACACGACCGCGAGCAGCAAGGCACCTGCAAGCATCAGAAACCCGGCGTAGCTGAGCGTGAGTTTGAGGCGAACGCTCAAACCTGGCGCCCTATCCACGTTCGCCCCCCTCACCTCGGTCGTCTGGTCCGGTGTCGATGCGGTATCCGACGCCGGCGACCGTGGCGATGACCCAGGGTTCGCCGAGCCGCTTGCGCAGCGCCGAGACCGTGATGCGCACGGCGTTCGTGAACGGGTCCGCATTCTCGTCCCACGCCCGTTCCAAGAGTTCTTCGGCGCTGACGACACCGCCTTCGGCAGCAACCAGGACTTCGAGCACCGCGAACTGCTTCCGGGTGAGCGCGACGTAGCGGCGGTCCCGGTAGACCTCGCGACGGAACGGATCCAGCCGCAGACCTGCGATCTCACGCACAGGGGGCCTGCTGTGTGCACGCCTGCGGTCGAGTGCTCGGAGCCTGAGCACGAGCTCTCGCAGTTCGAACGGCTTGGTGAGGTAGTCGTCGGCTCCGAGCTCGAAGCCGGAGACCTTGTCGTCGAGCCGGTCGGCAGCAGTGAGCATCAGGATCGGCATACCGCTCCCGGAAGCGACGATGCGTTCGGCGATCTCGTCGCCAGAGGGCCCGGGAATGTCACGGTCGATGACGGCGATGTCGTAGGCGTTGATCCTCAGCAGCTCCAGCGCGGTATCACCGTCACCGGCGATGTCGGCAGCGATCGCATCCAGGCGCAACCCGTCGCGAATGGCCTCTGCCATGTAGGGCTCATCCTCGACGACCAACACACGCATCATTTCCTCCTCTGTGAAGCCGCCTCGGCGAGATCGACCGCTGGGCGGCGGCGTCGACAAGGAAGGTGTGGAAGTCCCGCCTCGGCGGCGGCGATGCCACGCTCCTCGAGCGACGCTGGCCGGGCCTGCGCGTCCGGGATGGCTGAACGCACCTGACGGCCATAGGACTGCACCGACGCTACGAGTCACGCTCCTGGACCAAGACCGGCCTGCCCCTGAGCTCGATGCTACGAGCCGGTGCATATCGTCGGCATACCGAAAACCACAGACATGCCGGCAACACCAGGCTGCCTTGACTGGCAGCATGAGTCGAACGGCGTCAGCAAGGACGATGACCCGCAGGACGACGAGGCCCACCGCCGTCGGCCTGTTCGTCGTCACCGCTGCGATCATCGGGATCTTCGTCCATCGCCCGGCAGCGTCATCCGCGCCCTCGTTGAGCGAAGCCCTTCGCGACGAGCAGGGTGGTACTACCGAGGCTGGCGGTGCCGTCACCGAGGCTGACGGTGCCCTGCCCGACGGCGTGACGGTGTTTGATGACGGGTTTGCCGGCGTCGCCAACCTCGACCCCAATCTGCTCCATGTCCTGCGCGAAGCCGCTACCGACGCCGCTGACAACGGCATCGAGCTCTACGTCAACAGCGGATGGCGTTCCCCCGAATACCAGAATCAGCTGCTTCGTGAGGCGGTCACCGAGTTCGGGTCCGAAGACGAAGCTGCCCGATGGGTTGCCACTGCGGACACGTCCGCTCACGTGTCCGGGAACGCGGTTGATGTCGGCTCCTTCGATGCCACGGCGTGGCTGTCCGAACGTGGCGCCGAGTACGGGCTGTGCCAGATCTACGCCAACGAGTCCTGGCACTACGAACTGCGCCCCGAGGCGATCGATCGTGGTTGCCCTCCCATGTATGCCGACTCCACGCAGGATCCGAGGATGCAGCGTCCTCGATCGGCACCTTGAGACGGTGCCCAACGTCAACATGTGCCCCGCCGACCCGGTCGCGCGCGGGCGATGAGTTCTCGAGGCGCCGCCCGTCCAACCTCGTGCCGCCGTGGTAGCGAAGGCAGGAGCGGCCACCCGATACTCAAGAAGGGGACACCAGCATGCGAGAACTCCTCGTCGACTTCATCACCTCCCTCGACGGCTACGCGTCCGCGGACGGCTGGCCCGGCTTCTGGGGTCTACAGGGCCCTGAGTACCTCGCCTGGCTGGGTGAGCAACCCGAGGTCACGTACTTGATGGGAGCGAACACCTACCGGCTGATGTCGGGCTTCGCTGCCGGAGAGACCCCAGCGGGAACGGCCGAGTTCAACGCCGACGAGGAGGCCTCTGTCGACGAACTCACGCGAGCCTCGAAGGTGGTGTTCTCCGCCTCGCTCGAGGAGCCGCTCACATGGGCCAACGCCACGCTCGTCCGCGAGGACGCGGTCGAAGCCGTCCGGGCGATGAAGCAGGGCAGCTCGGGCCTGTTGAGCACGATCGGCAGCGTCAGCCTGTGCCGGTCGCTGCTGCGAGCCGGACTCGTGGATCGCTTCCGGGTCGTGATGTTCCCTGTGATCACCGGCGCGACGGGCGCAGAACGCATCTACGACGGCTACCCGGACGTCGCCCTCGAGATGATCGACAACCGCACCTTCGACGGCCGCATCCAGCTGGTCGAGTACCGGCCCCGCGTCCTCGAGCACCCACCGCTCGACCCCACCGCATGATGGCCAAGCTCATCTACATCGCGAACGTGTCTCTCGACGGCTACATCGAGGACGCAAGCGGCAGTTTCGACTGGACCGCGCCCGACGCGGACGTCTTCAGGTTCATCACCGATCTCGTGCGCCCTGTCGGCACCTACCTCTACGGGCGGCGCATGTACGAGACGATGGCCGTCTGGGACACCGACGCCACCCTGGCCACACAGTCGGAGCCGATGGCCGACTTCGCGAAGGTCTGGCAGGCGGCCGACAAGAGCGCCGGTTCACCAGCAGCGTCGTGTACCTCCGCTACCGCAACCCGACCTGAGCGATGGAGCGATGTGCCGCGGCGACGCTCCGGGCGTCCTTGACTATATGTAGCCACTCTGTTAAATAACCAATCTGTGAAGTATCTGCAGGAGCGACGGCAACGATGACCGTGACGGCCCCCGATCGGTTCGACGTCGTCTTCGCGGCCTTGTCGGACCCTACGCGGCGCTCGATCGTGCGTCGGTTGGCCGACGGCGAGGCAACCGTCCTCGAGTTGGCCGAGCCGTTCCCGATCAGTCTCCCGGCCATCTCCCGTCATCTGAAGGTCCTCGAGCGGGCGGGTCTGATCGATCGCGGCCGAGATGGACAACGGCGGCCATGCCGGCTGCGGCCGGAGCCTCTGGTCGAGATCGCCGCATGGGCCGAGCACACACGCGCTGCGTGGGAGCACCGTCTCGACCGGCTCGATGCGCACCTCCGGCGCACATCTGACCGAACCGCATCCCCACCGACATTGGAGAAGCCATGAGCAGTACCCCGTCCATCACCGATCCGACGACGTGGGCTCTCGATCGTGAGATCGTCCTCGTTCGAGTTCTTGACGCCACACGCGAAGCGGTGTTCGCGGCGTGGACCGATGCGGATGCCTTCTGCCAATGGTTTGGTCCCGATGGGTTCACCTGCACTGTCCGAGAGATGGACGTGCGCCCGGGAGGTCGAGCGTGCTTCGACATGGTTTCCGGAGACGGCACCGTGTTCACGAATCGCTTCGACTACCTCGAAGTCGTTCCAGTCGAGAGGTTGGTGCTGGATCACGGATCCGACGCCGACGATGACCCGGCACGCTTCCGAGTGACGCTGACCCTCGACGAACAAGCCGATGGAAAGACGGTGTTGACGCTGCGGCAGCTCCACCCAACCGTCGAGCAGCGAGATGCAAAACTCGGCTTCGGCGCGGTCGAGCTCGGTCTGCAGACGATGCAGAAGCTCGCTCACCACCTCGGGGTCGCCTGAATCCCACGGCCGATGAGATCTCGCCACGGGACAGGTCAACCGATCTGACCGACCACCACCACCCGAAGGAGCCGCCATGTCGCGCGTCCGCATCCACAACTTCTCGATCTCGCTCGACGGGTTCGCCACCGGCGAGGGGCAGGCCCTCGACACGCCGTTCGGCCACGCCGGGCATCGGCTCCACGAGTGGCTGCTCGCCACCCGGTTCGCCCGCCGCGAAATCCTCGGCCAGTCGGGTGGCACCGAGGGTGTCGATGACGCGATGGCCGAACGGCACGGACCCGGGATCGGTGCGGAGATCATGGGCGCGGGCAAGTTCGGACCTCCGGGCTGGCAAGACGACCCGGAGTGGCGCGGGTGGTGGGGCGACAACCCGCCGTTCCACACGCCGACGTACGTCCTGACCCACCGTCAGCGCCCGTCGCTGGAGATGGAGGGTGGTACGACGTTCCACTTCCTCGACGCCGCGCCAGCGGATGCACTCGAGGTGGCGCGGGACGCAGCCGCCGGTCAGGACGTCCGCATCGGCGGGGGCCCGACCATGATGCGCGCGTTCATCGCCGCCGGTCTCGTCGACCACCTGCACGTCGTGCAGGTGCCGATCCTGCTCGGCCGCGGTGTTCGGCTGTGGGACGGCCTGGAGGGGTTGGAGCAGCAGTACGACGTGGAGGCAGTCTCGACGCCCCGCGGCGTGACCCACCTCACGTTCACCCGATGACCTCACGGCGGCGCGTCGCGCTCTCATCGTTCCATCGTCGATCAGTGACGTCGCCGATCACATCACGATCGCACAGCGCATTGCTTCTCCTGGTTGGTGTCGGTTGTTCGGCGGGTGTCGCCGGCGCGATCACTCAGCCAGGAAGTTGACCACCAGCTGGTTGAAGTCGGCTGGGCGCTCGAGCGGCATGACGTGGGATGACCCGTCGCCTGTGATGATCTCGAATCGGGCTCCCGGGATCCCGCCGGCCACCTCGCGGGCGACCCACGGCGGTGTCAGCAGATCTTGCTCGCCGACGATCACCAGGGTCGGGGCGGTGATGCCGCCGAGCCGGTTGAGGGCGTCGAACTGCAGGTAGGCCTGCGCTTGGCGGTCGTATGCCTCCGGATCGAGCTGATTCGGATTGCTCGCCAGGAGTGAGATCGTGTCCTGGAACGCCTGCTGGTTGCGGAGGAAGGCGGAGGAGAACAGCCAGGTGAACTGTTGAGCGCCGAACACCTCTCCGCTGGCGTCGTTGGCTTTGACCCAGTTCCAGATGGAGATCGGGTCGACCGCGCTCCGAGCGGGGGCCGCGCCCGGTCCAGCGAGCACGAGGCGATCGAGACGGTCCGCGTGCCGCAGCGCGAACTCCATCCCGATCATGCTGCCCATCGACAAGCCCAGCAGATGGGTGCGGTGGATATCGAGGGCATCGAGTAGACCGGCGACGTCGTCAGCCATGTCAGCGATGGTGTACGCGTGGTCGGCTCGGGAGCTGCGGCCGGCGTCGCGGTTGTCGAGGAGGACGACACGGAAGTGGGTGGAGAGCTCGGGGACTTGCTGCAGCGTCCACAGCGAGGAGTCGTATCCGATCCCCATCACCAGGACGAGTGGTGGGCCGTCGCCGTGTATCTCGTAGTACAGCTCCTGCCCGTTCGTCGACACAGTTCCGGATCGTGGGATCTGCTCGATGTCAGTGGACATCGGCTCTTGCGTCGAAGTGGTGGTTGCGTTCGTCATGAGTCCTCCTCGGGGTTGCCCGGTGCTCTGGGGGCGGGTGGTTCCCAACTGAGGTGCGTGAGCAAGACTGTTACGGCGGTAACCCTCATGGTTACGTTCGGCACCGGTTGATACCGGAGTCCGATCGGGTCACGGATTCGGGAGGCGTGCGATGAGCGACGGCGCGGGCCTCGGCGTCGTCGAGCGTGCACGTGCCGCGGCATCTGGGGGCGACTGGCAGCAGGCTTTCGACCTCCTCATGGAGGCGGACGCGGACCGTCTGTTGACTCCTGCCGATCTGCCGGTGCTCGGCGAGGTCGCTTACGCGGCGGGTCACCTGGATGTGACCATCGAGGTGTGGGAACGCGCCCACGCCGCCTGCATCCAGGTTGGCGATGAGGTCGCGGCCGCAGGTGCCGCCGTTCGTGTGGCGATGCACCTGCTCTTCGACACGGCGCTGATGGCTCCGGTCCGGGGCTGGTTGGCACGCGCCGAGCGGCTGCTCGAAGGTCACGAGGACACGCCTGCGCACGCGTGGTTTGGGGTCGTCCGCGCCTACGAGCGGATGCTGACCGGCGACGTGCCCGGCGCTCGGCGGTGGGCCCGGCGGGCGATCGAGGTGGGTGCGATGTGTGACCCGGCGGCGTGCGCCATCGGACGGGTGGCCGAAGCCCGGCTACTCATCTTGGACGGCGACGTCCAGCAAGGCCTGGCGTTGCTCGATGAGGCCGGCGTGGCGACCGTCTCTGGAGAGCTCGATGCGCTGTCGACCGGGGTCGTCTATTGCGAGCTCGTGTGTGCCCTGCAGGGCCTCGCCCTGTATGACGTGGCCGAGCAGTGGACCGAGGCGATGGAGCGGTGGTGCGAGACGAATGCCATCGGCAGCCTCCACGGTCGCTGCCGGGTGCATCGCGCCGAGATCCTGAGGCTGCGCGGGTCGTGCCACGAGGCGCAGAGTCAGGCACTGATGGCGTGCGAGGAGCTGCGCCCGTACTTGCGGCGCGAGCTGGGGTGGCCGCTGAACGAGCTGGGACGGATACGACTGCACAAGGGAGACATCTCCGGCGCAGAGCAAGCATTGCTGGCCGCTCATCGCGCCGGATGGGATCCCCAACCGGGTCTCGCGCTGGTGCGTCTTGCCCAAGGTGACGTGGCCGCTGCGGCAGCCTCGATCCGAGAGGCCCTCGAGCATCCCGTGCGGGTGCCGTCGAAGGAGCGACCCCCGAACACCGACCTGCAGCGCGCCCCGCTGCTCGAAGCGCAAGTCGAGATCGAGATCGCGGCCGGCGAACTCGACCGTGCCCGATCAGCCGCAGACGAGCTCGATCTCGTCTCTGTCCGATTCGAGAGCAAAGCGCTGGTAGCCGGCGCCGCCCACGCCCGAGGAAGGGTGCGGTTCGCCGAGGGCGATGCAACGGGGGCGGAACAGTCCCTGTCGGAGGCGGTGCGACTGTGGAACGAAGTTGGCGCCCCCTACGAGGCGGCGACCGCCCGCCTTGGTCTCGCCGACGCACACCACGCCAGCGGCAGCCACCAGCGCGCCGACTTGGAACGCGAAGCGGCCCACACGATCCTCGACGGGATCGAAGCCGCGCCGCCGGTTCTCCCGGCAACGGACGCTGTCGACCGCGATGCGCTCGACGGGCAGCCGGGGAGTGTCAACGTCTGTCGTCGCGAGGGTGACTATTGGACGGTGATCTTCGACGGGCTCACCGTCCGTGTGCGCGACCTCAAGGGCATGCACTACCTGGCCCGGCTCCTCGCCGACCCGGGCCGGGAATTCCACGTGTTGGATCTCGTGGCCGCCGAGACCGGCAGCGTCCCACACGTCGACAGTGACCAAACCGCTCACCTGCCGAGATCCGCATTGGGCGACGCGGGCGAGATGCTCGACACGCAAGCCAAGAACGCGTACCGCCGACGCCTCGCCGAAATCGATGACGACATGGAGCAGGCTCGGGCGATGGGGGATGGTGAGCGAGCCGCCCAGGCCGAGTCCGAACGCGACTTCCTTCTTCGAGAACTCTCGCGCGCCGTGGGCCTGGGCGGTCGAAGCCGACGAGCCGCGTCCGCATCCGAGCGTGCTCGAGCCGGCGTGACCCGCGCCATCCGCCAGGCGATCACTCGGATGGCCGACCGCCATCTCCAGCTCGGCGAGCATCTCAGCCGCACCATCCGCACCGGGACGTACTGCGCCTATATGCCCGACCCCCGCACCCCGCCGAGGTGGCAGTCTTGACGCCGACCGCGGTTGCAATCGGACCTCGATCGGCAGTCCCTCCACCGACCCAACCCCCCCGCAGGGGGTGTCAATTTTCAGCCGACGCCAGGGGGTCCAAATTCCGCCGCCCTTGACGGAGTTCTCACCTGAGGCGCTCAAGTGCGTCGCGCCACGACGGTCCTCCGTTCGCTCCCAAGATCGTCCAGCGAACGAACTTCGTGGTCCCCATTTCCGGGGCGAGTTCACGCATCAACTGGCGATGCGGTTCGGTAGCGGCGAATGCGGATAGTGCCGCCTCGTCCCGCCACACCGACAGGGTCGCGTACTGCTTGCGTAGTGGACGCGCCAGCAGCGAGAAGCCGATGAGGCCCTCGGCTGAATCGAGTTGCTTCCCGACGGATCGTGAGCCTCGGAACAACCGCCACGTCGACCGGCGACTTCGAGGCGGGATCATCGACGCGAGCACGACGTACTCCGCGTCGGGGTCCAGGGTGGCGGACGACTTCCAAGGTGACTTCATAGGAGTCCCGCTTTCTGAGAGGGCGAGTAGTTCGACGAACGGGAGAATCGAATCGTACGGGTGCCGACGGCAGCGATCCGCTGAGCTAGCGGGCGGGCCAGGTCATCTCGGTCGGGCCACCACTGGGAACACCAGGTGGGTCACCCGGTCACCCTGGACGCAGACCGTCGGGTTGCCGAGCATCACATCGTCGGATGAGAGCTGGCCGAAGAAGGGGCGATTGCCCTCTCCCATCACCACCGGCACCAGGTCGATGGCCACCTCGTCCAGCAGCCCGAGGTCCAGGCACTGCCGGGCGATGGTGCCCCCGGTGATCGCGATGACGCGGTCGCGGGCGAGGTCCTGGGCACGTGCGACCGCCGCCTCCACCCCGTCGGTGACGAAGAAGAACGGCGCGTCCGGATGCGCCTCGACCCACTCTGTGGGTACCTGATGCGTCACCACCACGACAGGAACGTCGAGAGTGTGCCGACCCTGCCAGCCGTCGGTCACGTCGAATAGCGTCCGACCACAGACCAGCGCACCCAGTGAGGGCACCCACCGTTGCCAGTGCTCGGCGCTCGGCGGGGTGAGGTGGACGGTGAAGTCCCCAGCGGGGGTCGGGATAGCGACCTCGCCGTTCTGTAACCAGTCGAACAGCCGGCCGATGGTGTTGTCCTGCTTAGCGACGTACCCGTCGAGCGACATGTTCGCTTGTGCCTGCACGATGCCCATGGAGCACTCCTCTCTACTTAGGTGTGGTGGGGTCGGTACACGTGGACCACGACGCCGCTGGGGAACGGTGTGGCCTCGAGGATCGAGGAGCTCGAGGTGCCGGGCCTCCGGCAGCTGGTCGAACAGGGCCTCTCCGCGGCCCAGGATCAGCGGCTGGACCAGGAGGACCAGATGTCCGACGCGGGTCAGTGACCTGCACGGGTGAACGTCACATGCGTGACGCCGCTGGGCGACGGGGTGGACTCGATCTTGTAGTTGTTCTCGAGGCCCTCGAGTCCGTCCCAGACACGTTTGCCTCGTCCGAGCATGATGGGGACCACCACGATGTGCACGTAGTCGACGAGTCCGGCAGCGAGGAAGTCGCGGAGCATGGTGGGTCCTCCGCCGATGCGTACGTCCTTGCCGTCGGCGGCCTCGCGGGCCGCCTGGAGCGCCTCGGCAGGTGGGGCGTTGAGGAAGTGGAACGTCGTGCCGCCTTCCATCTCGATCGACGGGCGCGTGTGATGGGTCAGGACGAAGACCGGCGTGTGGAACGGTGGGTTAGAACCCCACGCGCCCTTCCACTGGGGGTCCTCGTGCCAGCCGGGGTAGCCGTACTTCGCGGCGCCCATGATTTCGGCGCCGATCCCAGGCCCGTGCCGCTCGACGAAGGCGTCGTCGACTCCGCCGCTGTTGGTGGGCGTCAACCCGGCCTGCCACCACTGGGTGGCGAACATCCATTCGTGCAGCCGCTCGCCGGCGTGGCCGAACGGTGCGTCGCGGCTTTGACCGTCACCGGTCCCGAAGCCGTCGAGTGAGACGGAGAAGTTGTGGACACGGGTGAGTGACATGGCTGTTCCTGTTCTTCTGTTGGTTGGACCTCATCGGATCGGCTCCGTCATGACGCGTCACATCGCGAGGCAGTAACTCCCGGGGGCTCGTGAGGTTGCCTTGCAGCGACACGTTCAGCTCGACGAGAACCTTCGACATGAGCGTTGCGTTCCTTCTGATGGTGGGTTGGTCGCGTTCAGTGCCGCCGATCGTCCGAGGTCGTTTCGGCGACGAGCGGGTGGGGGTGGGCCGCGGTGGTTCCGCCGGTGCCGTATGGGCGGGTGATGATTTCGAGGCGGTGGCCGCTGGGGTCGTCGAAGTAGACGCCGCGGCCGCCGTCCCACGTGTTGATCTCGCCGGGCTGGTCGTGGCCCGGATCGGCCCAGTACGCCATCTCGCGTTCAATGATCCGTAGGGCCGAGCTGTAAATCGAAAGGAAGCAACGATGCCAGAACTGCTGATCGACTTCATCATGTCGCTCGATGGTTACGGTGCCGCCGAGGGCTGGCCGGGCTGGTGGGGGCTCGAAGGGCCCGAGTACCTCGGATGGTTGGAGGAGCAGCCAGAGGGGGACTATACGATCCTGATGGGCGCAACCACGTACCGTGCCATGTCCGGATTCGCGGCCTCAGGCGAGCCAGGCACTGATGCGCTGGCGGACCTGCCGAAGATCGTCTTCTCGAGCACATTGAAAGAGCCGCTCTCGTGGCCGAACACGCAACTCGTGGACCAAGACGCGGTTGAGGCCGTGCGGGAGATGAAGGACACCGGCTCCACGTCCATGCGCACCATGGGCAGCCTCAGCGTGTGCCGCTCGCTGCTGAACGCGGGCCTGGCGGACCGCTTCCGCGTCGTTGTCTTTCCCGTGATCACCGGCAAGACCGGTCGGGAGCGCATCTACGACGCGTACCCCGACGTTGCTCTCGAGATGATCAGCAGCCGCACCTTCGACGGCCGCACTCAGCTGCCCGAGTACGTCCCGACGATCCTCGACGGGCCACCGGACACGACGAAGGCACAGCAATGACCCTCGCCCGCCCTGCTGTCGTCAACCAGACCGAATGGGACGCCGCGCTGGCGACGATCGCCGAACGCGAAGAGTCCGTCGCCACGGCGATGAACAAGCTCGCCGCTGCCCGCAAACGCATGCCGATGGTGCGAGTCGAGCACCAATACCGCTTCGAGGGCCCAGACGGCGAGCGGTCGCTGACCGAGTTGTTCGACGGGCGCAGCCAACTGATCCTGTACCGGTTCTACTTCGAGGAGGGAGTCGACGGCTGGCCCGACGCCGGCTGTGCAGGCTGCTCCTCCTTCGCCGACGGCATCCCCAAGCTCGGCCTCCTGCACGCCCGCGACATCACCTTCGCCATGGCCTCCCCGGCACCGCAGGCAAACCTGCGCGGCTACGCCGAACGCATGGGTTGGACCGAGGTGCCTTGGTACACGATCTGCACCGAGCGCTTCTCGGCTGACTTCGGAGTCGACGAATGGTTCGGCCTGAACGTCTTCCTGCGCTCGGGCGACGACATCTACCGCACCTACTTCCTCCAGCACGGACCGATGGTCCAGAAGATCGGCAGCGTCTGGAGCCTGTTCTCCCTCACGCCCTACGGCGGGCAGGCCCCCGACGAGGAAGTCCCCGAGGGCTGGCCCCAGGCGCCGCTGTCGTTCTGGTACCGGCGCCACGACGAGTTCGACGAACCACCACCCTCGGCCAGCGGCTCGGAGAACCCCACCGACGACGGACGCGGCTCATGAGATACGAGTAAACGTCCGTCACCGTGCGCACGTACAGGTCGGCGAATCCGCCACGACCTTCGACCGCGGCCGCCGGGTAGATGGCCATCCTTGGACTCGTGGAGCTGGGGGGAATCGAACCCCCGGGAGGCCATGCTGCCCTGTACCGACGGGTCCAGTGCTGTCCTGGTCAACAGACATTTTCGGGCTTCGGCGGCTCGCCGTGGTGATGGCCGATCCGGGCCTGTGATCACGGAATCCGTTGACCACGGTGTGACCACGGACTAACCCGGCAGGCGCCCAGTGGCCCTCGCCCACGCTTCCACGTCGGGCCATGACCAGATGAGGGCCTGGCGGAGCTCCGCGACGGGCTGGGGAAAGTCCGGGTAGCCGGCGACGCCAGGAGTGGATCGTCTCGACGTAGGCAATTCCCGGGCGGTCGGCGATCTCGGCCGCTCCGACCAGATCGTCCACGTCGACCTTCCTTCCCACTGAGGCCGAACCCTAAGCGGCCACCTATTAACTCAGACCTGAGCCAGTGTGCATTGATACCGCCGTACTAACTCGGGGCCGAGTCATTCCGCGGGGGTCCGCCATGCCCGAGCAGTTCGCCACCCTCGTCGCGATCACGGCCGGCACGAACCCGGTCACCGGCCTCGAGCAACTCGTGATCGAGTACGCCGACGGTTCGCAGCAGGTGCATGAGGGCGCCTGGTCCGAGGGCCGGGAGGTTGCCCACCGCGCCGGGCTCGACCACCGAGAGGACGGCCCGGTAGGTGTCACCCGCTGGAGCCGGCGCGCCCCCTGAGCTCGGCACAGAACGTCGCCACCCACGAGCGGAAGCGGGAGGCGACCAGCGGCGGCCCTCGGTCAACCACCGGTCGAGGGCCGCTGCGCGTGCAGAACGACGGAGATCGCGCGTGCCACCGGGTGAACTCATTGGGCGTTGTCGGCCAGAACGCCAACACGGACGTCTCGCCACCGGTGAGAGGCCCGCGGGCTAGAGGCGAAACTAGGAAGGGCAGTGTTCCGCAGAAATTCTTTTGGAAATTTGCGGGGGCTCGTTCGTTGTAAGGGGTGTGATGAGCGCTGACGCCGACCTTCCGACGAAGGTGTTCGATGGCGTCTGTTCGACGACTTCTACGATCGGGCGTTGCCTGTGGTGTACGGCTATCTGCTGCGGTTGTGTGGCGGTAACCGCGATGAGGCGTGGGATCTCACGCAAGACAGCTGGTTGACCGTCGTCGATCGGCTCGCTCAGGGACAGGCCGACACGGCGACGTCGGGTTCCTGCTCTCCGTCGCCCGCTCGCGCTATCTGGACTCATGGCGCCGCCAACGGAGGCTGCAACGCAAGCTGCGGCTGGTCTGGGCCGGTGCCCGCGAGTCCGAGTCCGTGGAGCTGTCGGCGAGCAAGGTGCTCGATCATCTGTCGGTCTGCTCAGCCGAGCATCGGGTGGTGCTGATGCTGGCCTACGTCGACGACCTCCCTGTCGCCGAGATCGCCCAGATGTTGGGGTCGTCGGTCTCATCCACATACACGCTGCTTGCGCGAGCGCGAAACGAACTTCGGAGCCACCTCACCGGAGATCTGACATGACTGACCACTACGACGAGATGAGCGTTTCCCCCGACCCATCACAGGCGGAGGCACTGCGCCAGCGTCTTGCACGCACGCCTGGCAAGTGTCAATCAGGATGACCACAACGACCGATCTCATCTCCACCGGCGCTCGTCTCGAGCCCCCGCCCGACCTCGCCCCGATGAAGGAGACCTACGTGTCCGACGGCTCACCCACCAACGAAGGCAGAAACCGTCGACGCCTGGTGACGGCTGCCGCTGCCGCCGTCGCCGTCATCGGAGTGACGGCATCGCATACGCCGTCGGCACGAACTCCGGCAACGATGAGAGCCCGGCGCCAGCGGACACACCGACCACCGTTCCGCCCACGACGGAGACCGGTGTCTTCCCTGGGTGGGAGGGCGACGTTTCCTGGACGGTCACCATGCCGGCCAGTTGGGAGAACAGCGACTATTGGAACAGCGGCTGGGGAGTGGTCAAGGGCGACCCCCTCTTCGGGTTTGTCACTGCCGACGTGGCCACCGTCTACGCCGATCCCTGCCAATGGGAGCAGGTCCCGCCGTTCGGTCCGACCGTTGA